>NZ_JAPFRB010000004.1:130207-132501 GCF_035726885.1 Leucobacter sp. M11
CGGGGAGACCGCACCCATCGAGGGCTACCGCCGCTCAGCCAGGTACGCGGCGAGGTCGTTGTAGCGGCCGGAGGCGTTGCTGAAGCGCACGACGTTCCGAGCGGCGTCCAGCCAGGGACCGGTCGACGGCTCCACCTCGGCGCGGGCGAGGGCCAGGTGCGCCATCGTGATGGGCTGCACCTCCCCGGCCGCGATCGAATCCAGCATGGCCTTCTCCGCCGCCGTCTCCGTGAGGTGCTGGAGGTCCGCGCCGGAAAAGCCGACGGTCTGCTGCGCGAGCTGGGCGACGTCGATGCCCGCGAGGGGACGCCTGGCCAGGTGCGTGCGGAGGATCGCCGCCCGGGCGTCCGCGTCCGGCGGCGTGACCAGCACCGTGCGATCCAGGCGCCCGGGGCGCAGCAGCGCCTCGTCGAGGTCCCAGGGGTGATTCGTGGCCGCGAGCACGTAGAGGCCGTCGTTATTCCCCGCCATCGAGTCCAGCTCCAGCAGCAGCTGGTTCACCATCTGCCGCAGCCAGGCCGCCGAGCCTTGCAGCGCGGAGCGCTTCATCCCGAGCGCGTCGATCTCGTCGATGAACAGCACGGTCGGGGTCGTCGCCCGGGCCTCGTCGAAGATGCCCTTCAGGTTTTTCTCGGTCTCGCCGATAAATTGGGAGAGCACATCGGTCATGGTCACCGTCAGGAAGCGGGCGCCCAGCTCCCCGGCGATGGCGCGGGCGATGTAGGTCTTGCCGCAGCCGGGCGGCCCGTACAGCAGCAGCCCGCCGCGCAAGGACTTGCCGAAGGCCTGGGCAATGGCCGCATTGCGCATCGGGATGAGAAATGACTCGTTGATCCTGGTCTTGACGGGGTCCAGACCGCCGACGTCGTCGAGGGTCACGGGCGGGGCGGCCGGGGAGCCGGACAGGATCGGGGGCACCTCCGCGTCCTCGGCCTCGCCGATCACCCCGCGCAGCGGCTCGGCGCGGGCGGGGGAGACGAAGGCCGGGGGCACGGAGACCCCGAGATCGCGCTCGGCCTGCGACCAGTCGTAGCCGCTCGCCTCCTCGGCCCTCCCCGCGTCGCCGGAGCCGTCGGAGTCGCCGGAGCCGTCGGAGTCCCCGGAGCCGTCGGAGTCGTCGGAGTCGTCGGAGTCGCCCGATTCGCCGGACACGCTCGGCTCGGCTCTCGTCGCAGCCGGGGTGCCGACCGGACCGGCCGACAGCGCCGCGCTGATCGCGGACAGCTGCGCCAGGGCGGCCGCGTGCTCCGGCTCGGCCTGCAAGACCCGGGTGACGTGCCCGAGCGCCTCCGGGAAACGGCGCTCCGCCGCCAGCAACTCGGCCAGGTGCAGTCGCAACGGCGCGTGCTCCGGGGCCGCCGCAACGGCTGCCGCGAGGGCCTCGATCAGGGGGCTGTCTGTCATGCTGTCCTTCCGAGCGTCGGGGGGACCGGGAGGACCGGTGCCCGTCCGCAGACGCTTCGAGTTTATCCCGCGCTCGCCGCCGGGCGGTCGCGGGCCGCAAGCGCCGCGCCGATGAGCCCCGCGCTGTTCCGGAAGCGAGCCACCAGGATCGGGGTGTCGACCGCGACCAGGGGGAGGAAGGCATCCGCCTCCCGGCTGATCCCGCCGCCGAACACGAAGCGGTCCGGGGAGAACAACACCTCGAGCTTGCCGAAGAAGCGGCTCAGGTGCTCGGCCCACACCCGGAAGCTCAGCCCGTCCCGGCTGACCGCCTTGCCCGAGGCGAAGCGCTCGATGTCCGGATAGCCCGGCAGATCCAGGTGCCCCAGCTCCGCGTTCGGGAACAGGACGCCGTCGTGCAGCAGCGCGCTGCCGATCCCGGTGCCGAAGGTGGTCACGATCGTCGTCCCGGGCAGCCCCGCGGCGGCGCCCAGCCGGGCCTCGGCGACCCCCGCCGCATCCGCGTCGTTCAGCACCGCGACCGGGGCGCCCAGGCGCTCGGTGAGCAGGGCGCGCGCGTCGAGCCCGATCCAGCCCGGGTCAATGTTCGCGGCGCTCAGGGTCACGCCCTGCCGGACCACCGCGGGGAGGCAGACGCCGACGGGGCTCGATTCGGCGAGCCCGGCGTTCGACTCGGCGAGCTCGCCGCGGACGCGCGCCAGGATGTCCGCGACGGTGTCGGCGATGGCCGCGGGGGCCCCGCCCGCCGGGGTGGGCCGCTTGACGCGCGGGGTGAGCAGCTCACCGCTCGCGAGGTCGAGCGCGCCGCCCTTAATCCCGGTGCCGCCGACGTCAATCCCGATCGCGACCCGTTGCGTTCTGGCGGCTGGCTGGTTCATGGCCCCAGCGTA
>NZ_JAPFRB010000004.1:132532-143119 GCF_035726885.1 Leucobacter sp. M11
TGCGGAACCGCTGTCCGGGGTGGCGGCGGCCGGCTTAGCCGTCGCGGAGGAGCTTGGCGATGCGCTGGGCGGAGACGGGCTCGGCGGTGCGCAGGTGCTGGGCGAACAGGCTGACGCGCAGTTCCTCGATGAGCCAGCGGGCCTTGACGAGGTGCGCCGGGGCATCCGGCTTCGTCGGGAACTCGCCCCCGGCCTGCTCATAGGCCGCGGTGACGCGCTCCACCTCGTTTTGCCAGGCGCGGTCCCGGCCCGGGTTCTCGGTCAGTTTCGGCATCCGCTCGGCGACCGCGCGCAGGTACACGGGGAGCCGGGCCAGCCGGTCGAGGCCCGTGCGGGACACGAAGCCGTCGAAGACGAGGGCATCCACCTGCCCCGCCGCGTCCGCGACCTGGCTGAGCACGTTCAGCGCCTTCGCCCGGTCAATGGCCTTGCGCGCGGTGCGCAGCCCGTCGAGGACCTGCGCGGTGAGCGCGACGGCCGCGTAGATCTCGTCGATCAGCTTGGACGCGTACTCGTTCGCGATCGCCTCGAAGACGTGCGCCTGCCAGACGAGCCCGTCCCGCGAATGCCGGCCGATGATCCGCTCGGCCACGGCCAGGCTGATGTCCGCGAGCGCGGCGTCGAGGCCGCGGTAGGGCCCCGCGGACAGCAGCAGCTTCTCCTGGTTGTTGAGGTGCTCGCGGACGTAACTCGCGGGGGAGGGGCTCGACAGCGCCACGAGGCGGCGCACGCCGCGGCGACTCAGCCGCTCCTGTTCGCGCTCGTCGGCCACGAGGACGATCTCGACCGAGCTGCGCCGGTCCACGATGGCCGGGTAGGCGCGTACGACGCCGCCCCCGTGCTTCGTGTCGACGAACTGCGGCAGGTCGCCGAAGTCCCAGGCGGTGACGTTCTTGCGCTCCAGGTCGCTCTTCGGCAGGCTCGCCGCGGCGACCTTCGCCACGACGGAGCGCGAGGAATCCTGGTGCGCGGTCTGCAGTTCCGCGAGGTCCTTGGAGACCCCGATGGCGCGGCCGCGCTCGTCGACGACCCGGAAGGTCGGCGTGAGGTGCGCGGGCAGCCGGGCCACGTCAAAGTCGGCCGCGGTCACGGGCACACTCGTCTGGCGGCGGATCTCGGCGGCCAGGAGCGCGGGCAGCGACTCGTCCGCGAGCTTCGGGTCGTCCAGGGCCTCGCTCAGGTTGGTGAGCAGCCGCTTCGCCCAGTCGGCCGCGGGCACCACGTTCTTCCGGATCGCCTTCGGCAGGAGCTTGATGAGCTGGGTGACCAGTTCCAGCCGGAGCCCCGGCACGAGCCGCCCGAAGTCCTCGGGCTTCAGGCGCGGCAGCAGGGGCAACGGCACGGCGACGGTCACGCCGTCGTCCTCCGCCGTCGGGTCGAAGCGGTAGCGCAGTTTGAGCGTCTGGTCCCCGTGCTGCCACTGCTTCGGGAACGCCGCCTCGTCAACCGCGTCCGCCTCGTCCTCGGCGAGCAGGTCGTCGCGCTTCAGCGTGAGCAGATCCGGGTTTGTCAACCGGGTCTGCTTCCACCAGCCCTCGAAGGTGCGCGTGGACACCACCTCGGCGGGGACGCGGGCGTCGTAGAAGGCATAGATCGCGTCGTCGTCCGAGAGGATGTCGCGGCGGCGCGTGCGCTCCTCCAGCTGCTCCAGCTCGCGGCGCAGCTGCCGGTTCGCGCGGTCGAAGGCCTGCGGGGAATCCCACTCGCCCTCGACGAGCGCGTGCCGGAGGAACAGCTCGCGGGCGTGCGCCTGGTCGACCCGGGCGTACTGGATGCGGCGGCGCTCCACGAGCGGCACCCCGTACAGGGTGACGCGCTCGTAGGCGACGGCGGCGCCCTGGCGCTTCTCCCAGTGCGGCTCGCTCACGCTCCGTTTGGCGAGCGGACCGGCCAGCTCCTCGGCCCACTCCGGGTCGATGGCGGCGTTGCCGCGGGCGAACAGGCGGCTCGTCTCCACGAGTTCGATGCTCATGACGGTGTCCGGCGGGTTCTTCGCGAGGGTCGAGCCGGGGTAGAGCACGAACTTCGAGCCCCGGGAGCCGACGTACTCGGCGGCGGGCTTGCGCTTGCCGGGGGCCGCGCGGCGGTCCTGCTGCTCGTTGAGCGCGCCGAGGTGCGAGAGCAGCCCCGCCAAGACGGAGCGGTGAATCGCGTCGCCGTCCTGGGACGGCTCGTTGATCGTCAGCCGGAGCGACTTCGTCAGCCGGCTGAGCTGGCGATACAGGTCCATCCACTCGCGCACCCGGAGGAAGTTCAAGAACTCGGCCTTGCAGAGGCGGCGGAAGGCGGAGCTACTCAGCTCGGCCTGCTGCTCCTGGAGATAGTTCCACAGGTTGACGAGCGTGATCAGGTCGCCGGTGGGGTCCGCGAAGCGCCGGTGCAGCTCATCGGCCTTGCCACGCTGGGCCTCGGGGCGCTCGCGCACGTCCTGGATCGTGAGCCCGGCGACGAGCGCGAGCACCTCGCGGGTGACGCCGTGCGTGCGGGACTCGAGCACCATGCGCCCGAAGCGCGGCTCGATGGGCAGCCGGGAGAGGTCCCGGCCGATCTTCGTGATCTGGTGCAGCTTCGCGGCCTCGCCCTTCCTGCCCTTGGGCGGCTCGGTGACCGCGCCCAGCTCGGTGAGCAGTTGCAGGCCGTCGGAGACCCCGCGGGAGTCGGGCTTGGTCAGGAACGGGAAGGCGTTGATGTCGCCGAGCCCCAGGCTCAGCATCTGCAGGATGACCGAGGCGAGGCCCGTGCGCAGGATCTCGGGCTCCGTGAACACGGGGCGGGACTCGTAGTCCTCCTCCGCGTAGAGCCGGATCGCGATGCCGGGGCTCGTGCGGCCGCTGCGGCCCGAGCGCTGATTCGCGGAGGCCTGCGAGATCGCCTCGATGGGCAGGCGCTGCACCTTCGAGCGGGCGCTGTAGCGCGAGATGCGGGCGGTGCCCGCGTCCACGACGTAGCGGATGCCCGGCACTGTGAGGCTCGTCTCGGCCACGTTCGTCGCGAGCACGATGCGGCGGATGCCCGGGGCGCGGTGCTTCTCGAACACCCGGTGTTGTTCGGCCGCGGTCAGCCGCCCGTAGAGCGGCAACACCTCGGTGCGCGCGGCCCGGCTCGTGGCGCGCAGGTGCCCGCCGAGCGCGTCGGCGGCGTCCTTGATCTCGGCCTCGCCGGAGAGGAACACGAGCACATCGCCCGGCTCCTCGCGGGCGAGCTCGCCCACGGCCTGCACGATGCCCTCGAAGAGGTCTGTTTCCTCGCGGCGGATTTTCTCGTTCGGCGGGGCGCCGGTCGTCGTCTCGGTGACGAGCGGGCGGTAGCGAATTTCCACGGGGAAGGTGCGGCCAGAGACCTCGATCACGGGGGCGTCGTTGAAGTGCTTCGAGAACGACACCGGGTCGATCGTGGCCGAGGTGATGATCACCTTGAGGTCCGGACGGCGCGGCAGCAGGGTCTTGAGGTAGCCGAGCAGGAAGTCGATGTTGAGGCTGCGCTCGTGGGCCTCGTCGATGATGATCGTGTCGTACTTCTTGAGGTCCCGGTCCCGGTGAATCTCGTTGAGCAGGATGCCGTCCGTCATGAGCTTGATCTGGGTGCGCTCGGAGACCTGATCGGTGAACCGCACCTGGTAGCCGACGATGCCGCCCAGCTCGTCGCCGAGCTCCTCCGCGATGCGCTCGGCGATCGTGCGGGCCGCGATCCGGCGCGGCTGCGTGTGCGCGATCCGGGTGCGGCCGAGGCTCAGCGCGATCTTCGGCAGCTGGGTCGTTTTCCCGGAGCCGGTCTCGCCCGCGACGATGACGACCTGGTTCGCCTCGATCGCCTCGGCGAGCTCGTCGCGCATCTGGCTGACGGGCAGCTCCGGCGGGAACTGGATCTGGGGCGTGGGAATCGACATAACCTCCCCATTATCCCGGTGTTTCCTGGGGGACGCACCCGCCCGGGTCAATCCGGGTGCGCGGGCGGCGCAACCCCCCTGTCGATTCCCGGGGCCGAGGCATAGAATCGGGGCACCGCCCACGACGAGAGGACGCGATGAACGCGCTCAACATTCCCACGATCACCCTGAACGACGAGACCGAGATCCCCCAGCTGGGCCTGGGCGTGTTCAAGGTCGATCCCGGCGAGACCGAGCGGATCGTCAGCGACGCCCTCGAGGTCGGCTACCGCCACATCGACACCGCCGCGATCTACGGAAACGAGGCCGAGGTGGGCGCCGCGATCGCGAAGAGCGGCATCCCGCGCGAGGAGATCTACGTCACCACGAAGCTCTGGAACGACCGCCAGGGCGACGCGAAGGCCGCCCTGTCCGAGAGCCTGGACAAGCTGGGCCTGGACCGCGTCGACCTCTACCTCGTGCACTGGCCCGTGCCGAGCCAGGACACCTTCGTCTCCGCCTGGGAGCAGGTGCTCGACCTCCGCGAGGCCGGGCTGACCACGACCGCGGGCGTTTCCAACCACGAGCTGGAGCACCTGGAGCGTATCATCGAGGCCACCGGCGAGTTCCCCGCCGTGAACCAGATCGAGCTGCACCCGGAGCACCAGCGCCAGGAGCTGACGGCCTTCTGCCGCGCGAACGGCATCGCGATCGAGGCGTGGGGCCCCCTCGCGCAGGGCAAGAGCGACCTGCTCACCCTGCCGCAGATCCAGGAGATCGGTGCGGCGCACGACAAGAGCGCCGCGCAGGTCGTGCTGCGCTGGCACATCGAGAACGGCACGATCGTCTTCCCGAAGACCACGCGCCGCGAGCGCATGGAGGAGAACGCCGCGCTGTTCGACTTCGAGCTGAGCGAGACCGAGCACGCGGTCCTCACGGCGCTGGAGGCAGGCCGGAACTACTCCACGAACCCGCGCGACATGTAATTCGGCGGTCCCGGAGCGCCGCTTTCGCGGGAACACACGCGAAAACACCCCGCGAAAGCGGCGAATTGGGATACCAGGGGCACGGAGCACCCCGCGCGTGAGCCTAGAATGGAGGGCATGTCTAAGGTCCTCTCCTCTCTCCCTGTTGGCGAACGCGTCGGTATCGCCTTCTCCGGTGGTCTCGATACGTCCTGCGCGGTCGCGTGGATGCGTGAAAAGGGCGCTGTGCCCTGCACGTACACCGCCGACATCGGCCAGTACGACGAGCCCGACATCGACGGCGTTGCCGCCCGCGCGAACGAGTACGGCGCGGAGATCGCCCGCCTCGTCGACGCGAAGTCGGCCCTCGTCGAGGAGGGCCTCGTCGCCCTCCAGTGCGGCGCGTTCAACGTTCGCTCCGGCGGCAAGACCTACTTCAACACGACGCCCCTCGGCCGCGCCGTGACCGGCACCATGCTGGTCCGCGCCATGAAGGAGGACGGCGTCGACATCTGGGGCGACGGCTCCACCTACAAGGGCAACGACATCGAGCGGTTCTACCGCTACGGGCTGATGGCCAACCCCCGCCTGCGCATCTACAAGCCCTGGCTCGACGCTGACTTCGTCAACGAGCTCGGCGGCCGTCACGAGATGAGCGAGTGGCTCGTCGAGCGCGGCTTCCCCTACCGCGACTCCGCCGAGAAGGCGTACTCCACGGACGCCAACATCTGGGGCGCCACCCACGAGGCCAAGAAGCTCGAGTTCCTCGACGCCGGCCTCGACATCGTGACCCCGATCATGGGCGTCGCCGCCTGGCGCGACGACGTCGAGGTCGCCACCGAGGAGGTCTCGGTGCGCTTCGAGGCGGGCCGGCCCGTCGCGATCAACGGCGTCGAGTACTCCGATCCCGTCGCCCTGGTCCTGGAGGCCAACACGATCGGTGGCCGCCACGGCCTCGGCGTCTCCGACCAGATCGAGAACCGCATCATCGAGGCGAAGTCCCGCGGCATCTACGAGGCCCCGGGCATGGCGCTGCTGCACATCGTCTACGAGCGCCTCGTGAACGCGATCCACAACGAGGACACCCTCGCCAGCTACCACAACGAGGGCCGCCGCCTCGGCCGCCTCATGTACGAGGGCCGCTGGCTCGACCCGCAGTCCCTGATGCTGCGCGAGTCGCTGCAGCGCTGGGTCGGCTCCGCGATCACGGGCGAGGTCACCCTGCGCCTGCGCCGCGGCGACGACTACACGATCCTGAACACGACGGGCCCCTCGCTGAGCTACCAGCCCGAGAAGCTCTCGATGGAGCGCGTCGGCGACTCGGCCTTCGGGCCCGAGGACCGGATCGGCCAGCTCACGATGCGCAACCTCGACATCGCGGACTCGCGTGCGCGCCTGGAGCAGTACGCGCGCCTCGGCCTCGTCGGCGGCGCGACCGCCGAGCTCGTCGGTCAGCTGGAGGAGGGCGGCGCGGACGAGATCGTTGGCGCCGTTGACTCGAGCGACCTGGACCGGGCCACCGACGCCCTCGTCGAGGGCGCGGCCTTCGACTCCGGCACCGACTAGGCCCCTCCGGCCCGAGCGACTCGGGCCGCGGAGAGACCGTCCGCAGACACGCCGCAGCCCCGCACACCCTCCGGTGTGCGGGGCTGCGGCGTTTTTCCTAGCCCCGGGCTCAGCGGCGGGTGCGCAGGGCGGCGCGGGAGGCCGGGCCGAGCACCGCGATCAGGTCCCTCGCGAAGCGCAGGATCTCGGTGGGCGGCAGCGTCGAGACGCAGACCCGGATGAAGGGCTCGCTCGCGAAGCGGTAGGGGCCGCCCGCCTGCACGGCCCAGCCGCGCTGGGCGAGGCCCATCGTGACCTCTGCCTCCTCGGCGACGGGAACGAACACGGTGAAGCCGGAGGCCCCCCGCGCCGCGATATCCGCCCCGGCGAGGGCGTCGATGAGGAGGTCGCGGCGCTCGCGGTACACGGCGGCGGCCCGGTCGATCCGGTCGAGGGAGACCGGATCGGTCAGCACCCGGGCGACGATCCGCTGGAGAACGTGGCTGACCCAGCCCGGCCCGAGCAGCTGGCGCATCTGCACCTGGTCGGTCGTGTCGGGGTCCATGCAGCAGGCGGCCACGCGCAGATCGGGGCCGATCACCTTACTGAAGGAACGGATCACGGCGAAGTGTTGGCGGCCCGCGGTCAGCCCGGGGTACGGGCCGGGCGTGATCTCCGCGAGGTGATCGTCCTCGATGATCAGCAGCTCGGGGTGCCGGTCGAGCACGGCGCGCAGCGCGTCGCGCCGCGGCAGCGAGGTGCTCGCCCCGGTCGGGTTGTGCCCCCGCGGCGTCAGGATTAGCGCGGCGCAGCGCCTGCCGGCGAGCGCCTCGGCGAGCGCGATGGGATCCAGGCCGTCGTCGTCGACGGGGACGCCGATCGCGTCGAGCCCGAGTACTCGCAGGAGTGTGCGCAGGGTGGACCAACAGGGATCCTCAACGACGACGGTGTCCCCGGGGTGCAAACGGGCCTGGCAGACGCGCTCGATCGCGTCGAGGGCGCCGTTCGTGATCGTCAGCGGCCCGGAGGCGCCGTCCCGGGCAAAGCGCTCGCGCATGGTGCGTTCCAACTCGGGGAGCACATTGGTCGCGTCATACATGCTCGCCACGTAGGCGTCAGTCGTCAGGTATCCGGCAACGTCTGGGAGGAGGGCGGCGTCCGGTTCAATTTTGCTGAGATCGGTCAGGCCCGGATGCGCGTTCCCCCGGCTGACCCCGGGCAGTCGGCTCAGCTCGGCGACTGTGCTGCGCCGACCCTGGCCCGAGACGATCAGCCCACGCTGCGCGAGGGTGCGCAACGCCGTGGCGCACGTCCCGGGGCTGAGCCCGGTGAGCTGGGCGAGCCGCCGAATGGAGGGCAACGCCTGGCCCGGCGCAAGATCACCGTCTCGAATCTGCCGGGTGATTGCGCTCACCAGCTCGTGTGTGTACTCTAGCCCCGCAAGTTTCTCAGTTAGCACAGTTTCAAACTGTATTAGTAAAGTTGGTATCGGTCAATGTGGATCAACCCCCGTTACGCCCCGGACGCCCCGGAGGCAACCGCGAAAGCGCTGATAGAACGCCGTCCCCTGGCGACGCTGATCGCCCCAGATCCCCTCCGCATCGCGCATATGCCGGTGCTCTGGCGGAGGGACGGCGAGGGAGACGCGCTCATCGGGCATCTCCCGCTCGCCGACCCGATCAGTCGGGCCATCCCCGAGGGGGTTCCCCTCACCGCCGTGTTTCCCGGCCCCGCTGCCTACGTCACCCCGACCTGGTACCGCGGGGCCGGGCTCCCGACCTACAACTACGCACCGGTGCACGTCACCGGACGCACGAGGCGGCTCGATGAGGGCGAGCTTCGCGCGCATCTGATTGACCTGATCGCCGCGCACGAGCGTGAGCAGACTCCGGCTGGCTGCCCGGCCTGGCACCTGGACGCGGCGGCGAACGCTCGACTCGAGGAGCTGCTGCCGCAGATCGTCGGCTTCGCGATCGCGATCGATCGGCTGGAGGTGAAGACCAAGATCGGCCAAAACCGCACCCCCGAAGAGAACGAAACCGTCGCGGAGCAGCTCGCTTCCGGCTCTGGTGACCGGCCAGAGATCTCCGCGATGATGCGCCGCCTCGCCGCGGAGTCGGGGGAGGGCTAGCCGCGCACTCGCCCCCCTCCCGGACCCGCGCGTCTGAAACTCCACGCAGGCCGCCCGATGTGCGGGCCGGGCCGGCCACCTCACGCGCCTGGATCCTGTGCAGCGACCCCGGCCCTGAGCCGCCGGGTGCGTGCGCGGATCCGGCGCACAGCCGCACCGAAACGCCGCGCCGCGGAAAACAGGCGCGTTGCTGCACCGCTGTACCGCACCATTCCCACCGGGTTCAACGACGAACCCCCTCTGAAAGGATTCACCGTGAAGTCAACGTTGACGAAAGCGAGTGTCGGGGCATTCCTCGGCAGCACGATCGAGTGGTACGACTTCTTTATCTACGGCACCGCCTCAGCCCTGATCTTCAATCGGGTCTTCTTCGAACAGGTAGATCCCGCGCTGGGCACCCTGCTCAGCATGCTCACCTTCGCGGTTGGCTTCCTCGCCCGGCCCTTAGGCGCGGTGATCTTCGGCCACATCGGCGACCGCTACGGTCGCAAGCGGGCCTTCACCTCGTCGCTGCTGGTGATGGGGATCGCCACCGTCGCCATCGGCCTCCTGCCCAGTTCCCATCAGATCGGCGGCTTCGCAGCCGTGCTCCTCGTCACCGTCCGCATCGTGCAGGGCATCGGCGTCGGCGGCGAGTGGGGCGGCGCCGTGCTCGTCATGACCGAAAACGCGCCGCCGAAATGGCGGGCATTCTTCGGGGTCGTCCCCCAGCTGGGCAGCCCGATGGGCACCATCCTCTCGAACGGTGCCTTTATCCTGGTAGCCCTGCTGCCCGAGGACGACATGTACGCCTGGGGATGGCGGGTTCCCTTCCTCGTCAGCGCGGTGCTGATCGTCCTTGGGTACGTCATCCGTCGCACCATGGACGAGACCGAGGGATACAAGGAAGCGGTTGCCGAGCACGGCATCGCGAAGCACCCGGTCAAGGAGGCGGTGGCCTCCGCGTGGGGAAGAATTCTCCTCGTGGCCGGCTCCCGTGTCTTCGAGCTCACGGGCTTCACGGTGGCAACCGTGTTCGTGGTCAGCTATGTGTCCGGCACCCTGCAGGGCGACAAGGGGCAGGTGATGACCGCCGTGATTTGGGGCGGCGTCGCGGAACTCATCACCCTTCCCGTGTTCGCCGTGCTCATGTTGAAGATTCGCCCGAAGAGCCTGATTTACTGGGCCGTGGCGCTGGGGATCGCGTACGTTATTCCGTTCTTCCTGCTCATCAACATCAACGAGGCCTGGTCGATTATCCTGGCCATGCTGCTCTGGTTCCCGATCATCTCGATGCCCTTCGCGGCCTACCCGACGCTCTTCGGAGACCTCTTCGACAGCCGCATTCGCTACTCGGGCATTTCCCTCGGCTTCAACCTCGTCGGAATCTTCAGCGGTTTTGCCCCCGCCATGGTGACCGGACTGTTCCTCGCGACGGGCAGCTGGCTCTCCGTCGCGATCTTCCTCGGCGGCACCGCTGTGGTGACTCTCGTCTGCGTCCTCGCGATGCAGACCCCGATGATTCGCTCGGGTGTGGAACGTGACCGTGCGCGGATCGCCGCTCGCATCGTCACCGGTTCCATCGAGACCGTTCCCGTCCCGGAACGAGAGCGCGAGCTGACTGGGGAGGAGCGCGCATGATCGCCGACCTGATTGTGGAGAACGCCCGGATTCGAACCGTGGACGATGCCCGCCCCCGGGCGAGCCGACTGGCGGTCTGGCGCGGGCAGATTCTCGGCCTCGATGAGGACATCGCCGGGCTGACAGCCCGGGAAACCCTCGACGCCGGCGGGGCCACCGTGCTCCCCGGGCTCATTGATGGGCACACGCACCTGGGGACGACCGGGCTGTTGAGCATTGCCCTGGACGTGGGCGGGTTGCCCCATCGGCAGGCGGTGCTCGACCGCATCGCGGAGGCCGCGGCGGATCTTGCCCCGGACGCCTGGATCGACGTTGTCGGCTACGACCAGCGAGCCCTGGGCGGGGAACACCTCACCGCGGCGGAGCTGGACGTGGCCGGGGGTGGCCGCCCGGTTTGGGCGAAGCATCTCTCGAATCACGCCTCCGTTGTCAGCACAGCGGTGCTCGACGCCCATCCCGAC
>NZ_JAPFRB010000004.1:143154-144793 GCF_035726885.1 Leucobacter sp. M11
CCTCCTGCTCGAAGACGAGCAGGAGCTCGTCACCGGGCAACGGTTGCCCTACCCGCTCGACACCGTGGAAGACGCGATCGCGCAGGCCGGGGCTCAGTGCCTGACCGAGGGCATCACCGCCTGCGTCGACGCCGGAATCGGCGCGGGCATCGAATCTCTGAGCGCGCTGGACCTGGCCGCATTCGCTCGGCTTCGTGCCCGTGGAAAGCTCCCGGTTCGCGTGCAGCTCATGCCGTTCCACGGGGTGCTCCACCCCCTCGCCGGGCACGAGCGGGACGGCGTCTCGGTGGGCCTGGATTTGGGCCTCACCCAGGGTTTTGGAGATGACTGGCTCTCCCTGGGCGCCGTGAAACTCTGGTTCGACGGGGGCATGATGGCCCGGTCGGCTGCGTTTACCGAGCCCTACGAGGGCACAGACGACCTCGGCCTGCTCGCGGAGGAACCCGAGACGCTCATCGACCGGGTCCTGCAGGCGCACCGCTCCGGGTGGCAGGTTGCCGCGCACGCGATTGGCGACCGCGCCATTGACGTGGCCATTGAGGCGTTCGAACGGGCCCAGCGAGACACACCCCGGCCGGACCTCCGGCACCGGATCGAGCACGGCGGGTATGTGCGAGACGACCAGGTCGCCCGGCTCGGCGCACTGGGCATCGCCATCGCCTCCCAGCCCTGCTTCCTCTGGGGGAGCGGCGACGACTTCACCCGGGTGGTCGGTCCGGAGCGCGCTCGTGGCCTCTACCGCGGTCGGTCGCTGTTGGATGCCGGGGTGCGCCTCGTCGGATCCACGGACCGCCCCCTGCCCGGAACCCCGCTCCGTGCGATGCAGGTGCTCGTGGAGCGCCGCTCGGATCGTGGCCTCGCGATGGGACCCGAGGAAGCGGTGAGCGTGGATGAGGCGATCCGGGCCTTCACCCGTGACGCCGCCTGGGCCGCCGGTTGGGAGGAGCGCCTGGGGTCGCTGGCCCCGGGCAAGCTCGCCGATTTCACCCTGCTCGGGGCCGATCCCGGCGAGGTCGAACCCGCCGGCATCGGGGAAATCCCCGTGCTCGCGACCTACCTCGACGGCCAAGCACGATGGGAGCGCTCCGCATGACCCAGCGCCCTGACACCTGCGCGGAACGTCTCGCCCGCGCCCTCGCTCGCCACAGCCGGATCGCCTTCGGGGTCATGGGAAATGGCAACGCGCATGTGATTGACGCGCTTCTGCGCACCGAGTGTCGCTACCTCGCCACTCGGCACGAGGCCGGGGCTGTCGGCGCTGCGGACGGTTTCTGGCGCGCCACGGGGAGCCTCGCCGTGGCCACCGTGACCTACGGTCCCGGCTACACCAACGCCCTCACCCCGCTCGCCGAAGCTGCCCAGGCACGCACCCCGATGCTCGTGGTCATCGGCGCGGCACCGAGCACGGGGCCGCGGCCCTGGGACGTGGATCAACCGGCGCTTGCCGAGGCGCTCGGGGTCCCCACCGTGACCCTGAGCGCGGACGGGATCGAAGCGACGGTTGCGGAGGCGAGTCGCCGCAGCCTGAGCGAACGGCGTCCCGTGGTGATCGCCCTGCCCTACGATGTCGCGACGAGTCCCGCGAACGGCCCAAGTTCCGCCGAGGGCCCGGCAACTCCCACAGCGCGGGAGGTCACGC
>NZ_JAPFRB010000004.1:144931-151696 GCF_035726885.1 Leucobacter sp. M11
CGACCGCCACGACGGTCCTCGCTCGCGATGTGTTCCGGGGCTCACCCTGGGACCTCGGTATCGCGGGGGGCTTCGCCACCGTTGCCGCCACGGAACTGATCAGCGCCGCTGATGTCGTACTCGTCGTCGGCGCGGGACTCAATCCGTTCACGAGCCGGTTCGGGGCGGTCTTCGGCCCCGAGGCGCACGTCATCCGGGTGGACATCGAGCCCGGTCCGACGCAGGTCCCGGTCGGGCAGACCCTGGTCGGCGACGCCCGGGACCTCGCTGAGGCGCTCCTGGCGGCCCTCGGCCCCACCCCGAGCGGCTTGGGCAACGCATGGCGCTCGACGGCGCTCGCCGGGGACGGCCGCGAGGCGCGGCTTCGCGACCCCGGGGCTGAGCTTGCGGAGGATGGTCGGCTCGATCCGCGCTCGCTCGTGACCGAGCTCGATCGGCGACTCCCGGCGACGCGGAGCCTCGTCCAGGACATCGGTCACAGCATCGGCTGGGCGCCCATGTACCTCAGCCTGCCCGCGGGAGCGCCGACCGTGTTCATGGGGACGGCGTTCCAGTCAATCGGCCTGGGGGTGCTCGGGGCGATCGGGGTTGCCCAAGCCGGTGCGGCCGCGGGCACGGTGGTCCTCGGCACGGGGGACGGTAGCGCCCTCATGGCGCTCGCCGACCTGGACACACTCGCGAGGACCGCCCCCAGCTGCGTGGTCGTCGTTTACAACGACGGCGCCTACGGCGCGGAGGTCCACCAGTACGCGACCCAGGGGCTGGACCCCGGGCCGATGCTGCTCAAGGAAGCGGACTTCGCGCAGCTTGCGCGGGGGGTGGGCGGCTCCGGCGCGGTGATTCGCCGGCACGCGGACCTTGCTGCGCTTGACGAGTGGGTCGCCGCCGGGGCCTCGGGGCTGTTCGTGCTTGACTGTCGAGTCTCGGCCACCCTCGTGGCCCCGTTTATGGAGGAGATCGCGGCGCACGTGCGCGCGCACGACGAGAAACGCTCGTCCCCTGAGCGCGGCCAAAACTCTGCACGACTTGGTTGAAACTTGCTACAGTGAAGCGAGATACGTTGTTATACCAACCATGCATTGTTGAGGACTGATGACCGCTCCGGACCGAGACGAGCCGACGACCGCGAACGCGCAGGCGGGGGGCGCTGGCGCGGGCAAGGGCCGCGCCCTCCGCTACCAGCACGTCTACGACCTCGTCGTGGCCATGATCGAGGAGCGGGGGCTCGGCGAGGGCGACAAGCTGCCGAGCACCGCGGAGCTGGCGAAGCTCGCGGACGTCAGCGTGATCTCCGTCCGTCGCGCCCTCGACGAGCTCTCGCACGCCGGGATCATCGTCCGGCACCAGGGCGTTGGCACCTTCGTCGCGCCCCGGCGCATGGTGAGCCAACCCGCCCGCTCCGGTGCGCTGCTGGACACGATCACGGGCGAGTACGAGCACGAGGCCTTCCGGACGGAGCTGCTCGCGCTGACCGTCGGCCTGCCGAGCCGCAACCACGTGGACGCCCTCGGCCTCGACGAGGGGCAGCCGGTGTGGGAGATCAGCCGGGTGCGCCGCCTCGGCGGCGAGTCCAAGGTGGTGGAGAAGGCCACGATCCCCCTGAGCCTGGTGCCCGCGCTCGACCAGGAACGCCTCGAAGCCGGGGACTCCCTCTACGGCTTCCTCGAAGAGAAGTACGGCCTCACGGACGCCTTCGTCGAGCAGTTCTTCCAGGTGGATCAGCCAAGCCGCTGGGAGCAGGAGCACCTGGGCGTGACCGAGCAGGAGGCGGTCGTGCGGGTGCGCGGCGTGTCCTTCTCCGCGGACGAGGTGCCCTACGATTCCTACCAGCAGACGTACCGGGCGAAGGACTTCCTCTTCTACGTCTCCGGCAGTCAGGCCCCGCGCCTGATCGAGCCCTCCGACAGCGGTCGCTGGTCGGTCAAGGCGCTCGGCACGCCCTGATCCGGACCCGCTGACGCGGCCAGAACGCCCGGCAGCCCCGGGTCCCGCCGCGGCGGGACCCGGGGCTGCCGTTCGTTCTAGGCGACGCGGCTGACGGCGGGGTCCGGGCTCGGCACGCTGTCGAGCAGCAGCCGGGTGTACTCCTCGCGCGGGTTCCGCACGAGGTCGAGCGCGGGGCCCTGCTCCACGATCCGCCCCTCGCGCATCACGATGATCCGGTCCGCGTACTCGGCGGCGGTCGAGAGGTCGTGCGTGATCATCAGGATGCCCATCCGGTGCTCCGTTTTCAGTTCGCTGAGCAGGGCCAGCACCCCCGCGCGCACCGAGACGTCCAACATGGACACGGGCTCGTCGGCGAGGAGGAGCGCGGGCCGCAGGACGAGCCCCGTGGCGATCGCCACGCGCTGGCGCTGTCCGCCCGAGAGCTCGTGCGGGAACCGGTCCAGGTAGCGCTCGGTCGGGGTCAGCCCCACCTCCTCGAGCGCCCGGCGGCACCGCTCCAGCCGCTCGGCCTTCGTGGCCCCCACGCGGTGAATGAGCAGGGGCTCCTCGAGGGTGTCCCGGATGCGGAAGCGCACGTCGAGCGACTCGTAGGGGTCCTGGTAGATCATCTGCGCGTTGCGGCGGAGCGCCCGCCGCGCCCGCCCGCTGACCCCGACGGTCTCCTCGCCGTCCACGGCGATCGAGCCGCGCACCTCGGGAAGCATCCCCATGATCGCCTGCAGCGTCGTCGTCTTCCCGCAGCCCGACTGCCCGACGAGGGCGACGAGCTCGCCCGGGCGCACCTCGAACGAGACCCCGCTCACGGCGGGGGCCGGGGCGGGCTCGCCGCGCCGTCGCCGCCCGCCCGCGTGCCGCACCGTGAGCTCGCGCACGCGGAGCAGGGGCGCGGCCTCGTCCGGCTCCGTGCGCGCGGGCCGGGGAACGAGGTCGGCGATGTTCGGCGTGGCCGCGAACAGCTGCCGGGTGTAGTCCTCGCGGGGAGCGCTGTAGAGCTGTTCGACGGTGCCCTGCTCGATGATTTCCCCGCCGAGCATCACGGCGGCCCGCGTGCAGCTCCGGGCCACCGCGCCGAGGTCGTGGGTGACGAGGATGAGGCCGAGGCCGAGCCGCTCGGACAGGTCGACGAGCAGCCGCAGGATCTGATCCTGCACGACCACGTCGAGCGCGGTGGTCGGCTCGTCCGCGAGCAGCACCTTGGGTTCGCAGCTGAGCGCCATCGCGATCACGGCGCGCTGCTTCATCCCCCCGGACAGCTCGTGGGGGAAGCGGTCCTCGGTGCCCTCCGGCAGCCCGACGAGGTCGAGCAGCTCCCGGACCCGGGCCGCCGCCGCGGGGCCGCTCGCGATCCGGTGCACGGCGAGCGCCTCCCGGATCTGCCAGCCGATCGTCTTGACCGGGTTGAAGGCGCTCATGGCCCCCTGGAAGACCATCGCGATGTCGGTCCAGCGGTGCGGGGCGATACTGGCGTCGCCGCCGGAGATGATATTCACCCCGTCGAGCAGGACCTCGCCGCCGACGCTGGCGTTCGCCGGGAGCAGCCCGAGGGCGGCAAGAATCGTGGTGGTCTTCCCGCAGCCGGACTCGCCGACGAGGCCGACGCGCTCGCCGGGGGCGACCGAGAGTTTCAGGTCGCGGACGGTGTGCGCGTCCCCGGTTCCCTCGGCGGAGAACCAGACATTCAGCGAGCGCAGTTCCAGCACCGGGGTGGCTGCTGCGGCGGTTGGCGCGTTCACAGGGCGTCCTTTCCACGGCCGACGAGCGGTCGCAGTGACCAGGTCCGGGCCGAGAGGTGGGTGATCTTGAGTCGGGGGTTCAGGGAGTCCTCGATGGAGCGGCCGAGCAGGTAGCAGCCGAGCACGAGCAGGGCGACCGCGACGCCAGCGGGCACGATGGCCCACCAGGCCCCCGTGCTGACCGCGGCCCGGTTGAAGGCGTGCTCCATGATCGTGCCCCAGGTGATCGCGTTCGGATCGGAGAGCCCGAGGAAGGCCAGCGCGGTCTCGTTGAAGATCGCGACGGTGATCGCGAGCACGGCGCTCGCGACGAGCAGCGGGCCGAGCTGCGGCAGAATGTGCCGGGTGATGATGCGCAGGTGACCCGCGCCGAGGGACTCGACCCGGCGGACATAGACGCGCTCGCGGAGGGTCTTCACCTGGGACCGCACGATGCGCGCCGTGCTCGTCCACATCAGCCCGCCGATCACGAGGATCACGTGGTCGAGGCTCGGCCCCCAAACCGCGGCGATGACGATCATCAGCACGATCTGCGGGATCACGAGGAAGTAGTCGGTGATCCGCATGAGCACGGTGTCGACCCAGCCGCCGAAGTAGCCGGAGGCGATGCCGACGCTCGCGCCGATGAGGATCGCGATCGCGGCGGCGGTGAAGCCGACGAAGATGGACACCCGCCCGCCGTCGATGACGAGGCTGAGCACGTCGATCCCGCCGTCGTCGCAGCCGAACCAGTGCGCGGCGGACGGGGCCTCGAAGACCCCGCAGCTGGCCCGGGTGGTCGAGTAGGGCTTCAGGACGGGCGCGAGGAGGCTCATCGCGAGGAAGAGTCCGAGCAGCACGAGCCCGACGATCGCGGAGGGTTGCCGGAGGGCCTGGAGCAGGGTCGTCGTGGTCTGCGAGCGGCTGCGCTTCTTCTTGGTGAGCGAGACGGGGGTTGTGGCTGGGTAGGTCATGGTCTGCTCCCTTCCTTAGTCGGTGACGCGCGGGTCGAGCGTGAAGTAGATGAGGTCGGCGAGGTAGTTGAGCACGACCACGACGACGGTGATCACGAGGAAGCCGCCCTGCAGCATGGGATAGTCGCGCTTCAGGACCGCCTCGTAGAGGGCGCGCCCGATCCCGGGCCAGGAGTAGATCACCTCGATGAGGATCGCGCCGCCGACGACCGTGCCGAGGGCGAGGGCGATCATCGTGATCGTGGGCAGCATGGCGTTGCGCACCGCGTAGGAACGCACGATGCGCCCGCGGGGCAGCCCCTTGGCCTTCGCGGTCAGAATGTAGTCCTCGCCGAGGGTTTCCAGCACGGAGGAGCGCATAATGAGCACGTTCTCCGCGAAGAGGGTGAGCACCAGCGTCGTCACGGGGAGGACGAGGTGTCTGCCCCGGTCGAGGAACTGTTCCCAGGGGGTCAGGGCGAGCGCGAAGGGGTCGCTCGTGCCCGCGCTGGGCAGCACCCCCGCGAAGAAGATCAGCAGCATCATGCCGAGGAACTGGGTGGGGAAGGCGTAGAACAGCACGGAGACGTTCGTGGAGATGTGGTCGAAGGCCCCGCCCCGGCGAACGGCGGCAACGACGCCGATCAGGATGCCGAGCAGGATCGCGATGACCGTGCCCGTGAGCACGAGGGGGAGCGTGTTCGCGAAGGCGGTGCCCAGGTTATCGGCGACGGGGAGCCGGTTGGCGTAGGAGACGCCGAGGTTGCCGCTGAGGAGCCCCTTCAGGTACAGCCAGTACTGCTCCCAGAGCGATTTGTCGAGGCCGAACTGGGCTTCGAGCGAGGCCTTGAGCTCCGGGGAGGCGTTGGGCACCCGGGAGATCCTCGTGACCGCGGAGCCGGGCAGAATCCGGAACAGCACGAAGTTCAGGCTGACGGCCACGAAAATGGTGATGATCGCAAAGGCCGTGCGTTTCCATAGGTAGCTCGTTCGGTTCATCCGGGCCTCTCCTCATCGAGAACGGTGGCAAAATTTCACCTACCATACTTAGTCTAATGAGATAGTATAAGTAACAGGAGTGCGACAACAAGCGGGAATCGAAACCGATTGTGAGACCCGGCAATCTCGGCCGGACGCGCCCCAGCCCTGAGCCCGCAACGCGGCGGGCCAGGAACCCGAGGAGAGAACGTGAACAGAGTGAAACGGGCGCTCGGCGCCGTCGTTGCGATCGCGCTGGCCGGGGTGCTCAGCGCCTGCGGGGCTCCGGGTGGGTCGGCGAGCGACAGCTTCCTCCGGGTGGGCACCACGTCCCTGGTGGACTCGCTGAACCCCTTCGTATCGGATTCTGATTACTCGAGCGTCATCTATCAGTACGTGTACCCGCACCTGACGGAGTACGATGCCGAACTCGAGATTGTGCCCGCCTTCGCCACCGACTGGGAGGCCTCCGAGGACGGCACGGTCTGGACCTTCCACACGCAGCCGGATGCCGCCTGGTCGGACGGGGAACCCCTCACCGCGGAGGACGCCGCCTTCACGATGTCCATGATCCTTGAGCACCGGGAGGGCCCGACGGGTATCCTCGCGGGCTGGGTCGCGCACCTGGAATCCGCGGTTGCCACGGACCCCAACACGCTGCAGCTCACCTATGAGAACCCGGTCGGCAACGTGCTCACCCAGATGCAGGCCCTGCCGATCCTGCCGAAGCACGTCTGGGAGCCCCTTGCGGCGGGTGACGGGCAGCAGATCACGAGCTTCGAGAACGCCGCGCCCCTCGTGGGCGGCGGGCCCTTCACGCTGGACACCTACGAGAAGGACCAGACGATGGTGTTCTCGCGCAACGCCGAGTGGTGGGGCGAGGCCCCGAAGATCACGGGCTTCGGCTTCCAGTTCTTCGCCAACGACGATGCGATGGTGACCGCGCTCAAGACCGGGCAGGTCGACATGATCGGGCAGCAGACCCCGCCCACCGCGGTGGCGACGCTGGAAGCAGCGGGGAAGAAGGTGTTGACCGGGCCGAGCGTGACCATTAAGAACCTGATCATCAACACCAACCCGAAGAAGACCGCGCACCGCGAACTGCTCAACCCCGAGGTGCGCAAGGCCATTGAGTACGCGATCGACCGCACCGAGATCGTGGAGAACACCTGGCT
>NZ_JAPFRB010000004.1:151746-152869 GCF_035726885.1 Leucobacter sp. M11
ACAACGAGGCGATCGAGGGGCTGCCCTTCGACCTGGCGAAGGCGAACGAGATCCTCGACGGCCTGGGCTACGCCCGGGGCAGCGACGGCATCCGCGTCGCCGACGGCGAACGGATGGACTACGAGCTCGTGTTCCCCACGGAGGAGAACGGCTCGGGGGACCGCGCCTTCCAGACGATCCAGCGCGGCCTCGAAGACGCGGGCGTGCGGGTGGTCCAGCGCAAGATGGACCCGGACGCCGCGTGGGACGCGATCACGGCCCCGGAGAATCAGTACCTCGACTTCGATCTCGCCATGTGGAACTGGACCCCGCCGGTCGATCCCGACTTCATCCTGAGCGCCATGACCTGCGGGTCCTTCGGGCACAACTCCGATAGCGGGTACTGCAACCCCGAGTTTGATGCGCTGTACCTCAAGCAGGGCACGCAGCTCGACGAGGCCGAGCGCGGCGCGACGATCGATCAGATGCAGCAGATCCTGTTCGACGACCGCCCCTACATCGTGCTGACCTACCCCCGCGTGATCGAGGCGCACGACCCGGCGTGGCAGGGCTTCGTGCTCTCCCCGCTCGTGGGCTCCATCAATAACCTCTCCACGCTGACGCTCCGCGAGGTGCACAAGGACGGTGCCGAGTGATCCGGGCGGAGGCGGTCGAGGCCGACTACCGGCCAGAGCCCGGCACCGCCGAGCTGCTCGCCGTGCCCCGGCGCGGGGACGCCGGCGCGGATGCCCCGCGGCCCCCGGTCGCCGCGGCGGCCGTTGCGGCGGACACGGGCATCGACCCGTCCGGCGTGGCCAACGCCGATCCCCGTTTCGCCGCCGGGGAGGCGGAGACGAGTCGGCTCCTGGTCGCCCTTCCCGGCGGGCCGCGCCTGCTGGTCGCGGTCGCGAGCCCGCCCCCCGCGAGCACGGCGATCAGCTCCGCGGGCCGCCGCGAGGCCCTGACCGAGGCCGGGATGGCCCTCGCGCAGGCCGCGCCGGACGGCGGTCACCTGGCCTGGGCGGCCGACCTGGACCCCGGGGAGCTCGCCGCCGTCGTGGAGGGGCTCCTGATCGGTGCGCACCGCGTCGACCCGGCGGCGGCCGAGACCGCCGCGGCGGTCTACACGATTCCGGTCGGGGAC
>NZ_JAPFRB010000004.1:152918-153234 GCF_035726885.1 Leucobacter sp. M11
TTGCCTGGGTGCGTCGGCTCGTCGAGGAGCCGCCGAACCGGCTCGGGCCCGAGGAAATGGCCGCGGCGATTGTCGCCCGGGCCGAGGGGAGCGGGCTCGCCGTGCGGGTCTGGTCGGAGGCGGAGCTTGCCGAGGCCGGCTTCGGGGGACTGCTCGGCGTGGCCGCGGGCAGCGCTCGGCCGGCCGTGGCCGTTGAACTGATCGGGGCGGCGGACGGCCCCGTCGTCGGCCTGGTCGGCAAAGGCATTACCTTCGACGCGGGCGGCATGAACGTGAAGCAAAACGGCCAGGAGATCTCCTGGATGAAGGCCGACAT
>NZ_JAPFRB010000004.1:153307-153859 GCF_035726885.1 Leucobacter sp. M11
TTTTTGCCGCTGGCCGAGAACCTGCCCTCCGGGAGCGCGCAGAAGCCCGGGGACGTGATCGTGCACCCGGACGGGACGCGCACCGAGGTGACGGACACCGACGCCGAGGGTCGCCTCGTGATCGCCGACGGCCTGGCCTGGCTTCGCGGGCAGGGGGTCGCGTGCCTCGTGGACGCGGGCACGCTGACCGACGGCGGCGGCGTCGGCGGGGCGCTCTGGGGGGCCTGGGGCACCGATCGCTCCCTCGCGGACGCCGTGCTCGCGGCGGGCGCGGCGGCGGGGGAACCCGGCTGGCTGCTCCCGCTGCACGACCGCTACCGCGGGGCCCTGGACTCGCCCGTCGCGGACCTGCGCAATATGCCCCTGGACCGGCCGGATATCGGTCAGGTGGCCGCCGAGTACCTGCGGCGCTTCGCGGGGGACACGCCCTGGCTGCACCTGGACATCGGATCGAGCGCCTACCTGGAGGTGGAGCTCGGGCCGTGGCCAACGGGTGCGACGGGCTCGCCCGTGCGGGCCCTGCGTCGCTTCCTCATCGACCGGGAGGCGTAA
>NZ_JAPFRB010000004.1:153901-155408 GCF_035726885.1 Leucobacter sp. M11
GAGAGCCTTGACCCGCGCATCTCTTTATGCTTAGTATACTAAGTAGTATCACTTCTTCCCTCTGAATGGAGCCGCAGTGTCTGTCACCTTCGCATCCGAGTTCCCGAAGCGCACCCAGCGCTCCAAGGCGCTGTTCGAGCGCGCCAAGCTGACCATTCCCGGAGGCGCCGGGAGCACCGCCCGCATGCCCCGCAACGGCTGGAACCCGTACCCGCTGTTCATGGAGCAGGGCCAGGGCTCGCGCATCACGGACGTCGACGGCAACGAGTACGTCGACTACCTGCTGGGCCTGGGCCCGGGCATCCTCGGCCACCGCAACCCCACCGTCACGGACGCCGTCGTCCGCGCCATCCAGGAGCACGGCACGAGCTTCGGCCTGCCCTACGAACTGGAGATCGAGGCCTCGGAGAAGGTCGTGGCGGCCGTCCCCGGGGTCGAGCAGGTCCGCTTTGCGAACTCCGGCTCCGAGGCCGTCGGACAGGCCGTGCGCCTGGCCCGCGCCACGACCGGCCGCCGCCTGATCGTCCGCTTCGAGGGCCTGTACCACGGCTGGCAGGACAGCGTGTACTGG
Organism: Leucobacter sp. M11; assembly: GCF_035726885.1. Classification (NCBI taxonomy): domain Bacteria; kingdom Bacillati; phylum Actinomycetota; class Actinomycetes; order Micrococcales; family Microbacteriaceae; genus Leucobacter; species Leucobacter sp. M11. Next base: position 154,473 of record NZ_JAPFRB010000004.1, read on the forward strand.
TCCAACCACGTCGACCTCGACCGGGCGGGCCCGGCCGATCGCCCCCGCCCCGTCGCGATGGGCCTCGGCGTGCCCGCCGAGCTCGGCGACACCCTCATCGTGCTCACCTGGAACGACTTCGACAGCTTCTCCGCGCTGATGCGCGAGCGCGGCGAGGAGATCGCGGCGGTCATCACCGAGCCCGCCGTGCTGAACACGGGGTGCATTCTGCCGGAGCCGGGCTACCTGGAGCTGCTGCGGTCCGAGACCGAGAAGGCCGGCGCGATGCTGATCTTCGACGAGGTCATCACGGGCTTCCGCATCGCCCGGGGCGGCGCGCACGAGTACTACGGCGTGATCCCCGACCTCACCACCTATGCCAAGGGGATCGGGGGCGGCTTCCCCGTCGCCGCGATCGGCGGCACGAAGGAGGCCATGCGCCTCATCGCCGACGGCACCTACTCGCACTCCGGCACCTACAACGCGAACGTGGTGCAGTGCGCCGCGGTCTCGGCCACGATGGATCTTCTCGCGGAGCCCGGCCTCTACGAGCGGCAGCGCGCCCTCGGCGAGCGCCTCGCGACCGGCCTCGAGGGCATCGCGAACGACAACGGCATCGACGCCTACGTCACGGGGCTCGGCACCGTGTTCCAGCTCTGGTTCGCCGACGGCCCCGTGAAGAACTGGCGCGACGCCGTCGCCCAGACCCGCGAGGGCGAGTTCACCCGCTGGTACGAGGAGATGGTCGTGCGCGGCGTGCTCTTCCACCCGCTCCAGTTCGAGAACCTGTTCGTGTCCCTCGTGCACGACGACCGCGACATCGACGACACCCTGAACGCGGCCGCCGACTCGATGAAAGTACTCGCGAGCGAGTTCGGTCGCAAGTAGGCTCATCACCGAGAGGGGTCGGCGCTCCGAGCGAGCGTCGATCCCCGCCGGTGGGGGGCTACGGGCCGT
>NZ_JAPFRB010000004.1:155465-161136 GCF_035726885.1 Leucobacter sp. M11
GCAGCCGGTATCCGGCTGCCCGGCACCGCAGCCGCACCCCGGAGGATCCCAGATGACCGCACCCGTCCTGATCGGCCTCGATCTCGGTACCTCGAGCGTGAAGGCCCTCGCGCTCGACGCGGACGGGCGGGTCCTCGGCCGGGTGCGCCGGAGCTACCCGACGGCCCGCCCCGAGCCGGGCGCCGCCGAGCAGGCCCCGGCCGACTGGGTGAGCGGCATCGTCGGGGCGCTCGGCGAACTCGCCGGGATCGTGCCCGCGGAGCGCTGGGCGGGGATCGGCCTCTCCGCGATGCTGCCCACGCTCGTCTGCCTGGACGCGCAGGGCGAGCCGATCGGCTCGGCGATCGTGTGGGAGGACACCAGGGCCGAGCCGGAGGCCCGGGAACTGCTCGCCGGACCGACCGGGCACGCCCTCGGCTACGCCCAGACCGGCCAGCACCTGGACGGTCGATACCTGCTCCCCATGTTCGAGCGGCTCCGCCGCGCGGAGCCCGAGCGCGCCGCGCGGACCCGCACCCTCGTCGGCGCGAAGGACTACCTGTTTCGGCTGCTCACCGGGGAGCTGTGCACGGACCCCAGCACGGCCGCGGGCTTCGGCGGCTACGACCTCAGCGCCGGGGCGTGGGGCGCGCTCCCGGAGGGGGTCGCCCTGCCCGCGGTGCTGCCCAGCGACACGGCCCGGCCCCTCGACCCCGGCTTCGCCCGCGTGCTGGGCCTGCCCGCCGGGCTCCCGATCGTGCTCGGCGCCGCGGACTCCGTGCTCGGCGCGCTCGGGCTCGGGGCCGAGGCCCCCGGCGACATCGCCTACGTGGCGGGCACGAGCACCGTGATCCTCGGGATCAGCCACGACGCGGGCATTCCCGAGCGCGGGCTGGCCCTGGTCACCCCGCTCGCCGGGCCCGGCACGGGCCTGGAGCTCGACCTCGTCGCGACCGGCTCCGCGCTGGCCTGGCTCGCCGGGTTCACGGGCCGCGCCGACGCCGCAGCCCTCGTCGCCGAGGCCGCGGCGATCGACCCGGATGACGCCCCCCTCGTGCTGCCCTTCCTCGGCCCGGGGGAACAGGGCGTGCGCTGGGACCCCGCGCTGAACGGCTCGGTGCTCGGGCTGACCCTGGCCAGCACCCCGGCCGAGCTCGCCCGCGGCCTCCTCACGGGACTCGTGCTGGAATCGCGGCGCTGCGTCGGCGCGTTGCTCAGCACCCCGGGCTGGCCCGAGGCCGGCCGACTCCTGGTCACCGGCTCCTCCGCCGGTTCCCCCGTCTTCCTCCAAGACCTCGCGGACGCCACCGGCCGCGAGGTGCTGAGCGCCCCGGAGGAGCGCGATCACTCGGCGATCGGGGCCGCCCTCGTGGCCGCGGCAGCCCTGGGCATCACCGCCGTCCGGCCCGACAGCGGGGCAACCCCCGTGCGGCCGGACCCCGGCACCGCGGCCGCCTGGGTCGCGCGGGCCGCGGCGCACGAGGCGGCGCTTCACGCGGTTCGGACGCTCCCGTGACCGCCGCGCGCGACGCCGGGCTGACGAACGCGCTCCGCGATCTCGGCGCGCAGGCGCTGCGCTACGGACCCGTCTCCGGCGGGGCCGCAGCCGTGACCCTGCCGGACGGCACCCGGCTCAGCCACCGCTTCGGCACCGCGGGACCGCGCGGAGACCGCGCGGTCGGGCCGGAGGACCGCTTCGAGATCGGCTCGGTCTCGAAGACGATCGCCGCGCTCGTCACGAGCGTGCTCGTCGGCGAGGGGGCCCTCGGCCTGGACGACGATGTGCAGGGCTGGCTGCCCTGGCTGCGCCTGCCCGCGGGCGGCTCCCCGGTCACCGTCGCCCACCTGCTCACGCACACGACCGGCTGGATCAGCGGCAACGACGCCGTGCCGGGAGAGCTGGCCCAGGCGCTCACCCTCGGGGACACCGCGGCCGGCAGCGCCCCCGGCGAACGCTTCCACTACTCGAACCTCGGCTACGTGGTGCTCGGGCTCGTCCTCGCCCGGGCCGGCGGGGCGAGCCTCGCCGCGCTCACCGAACGCACCGTCACGGCGCCGCTCGGCATGACGGGCGCGCTCGCCGCCGTCGCGGGCGCGGAGCGGCCCCGGCTCTGCCCGGGCACCGTCCCCCTCCGCGACGACGTGCCCTGGCAGCCGGGGGAGCCGCTTGCCGAGGCGACCTGGCTGGAACCGGCCGGCGCGGACGGGCACGTCGCCTGCACCATCGAGGATTTCGCCATTCTCGCGGAAACGCTCGCCTCCCCGGAGCTGGCCGCCGCCCGGCTCGGCGTCGGCGTGCGCGAGCGGCTGTGGAGCCGCCTCGCCCCGGGCGGGGAGGGCATCCTCGACCGCGGGCGTCGAATCGCGATCGTGGGCGACCGCTACGGCCTCGGCGTGAACGTGGAGCCCGCCCCGCACGGGCGCGTGCTCAGCCACGGCGGCGGCATGGTGGGCTACGGCGCGTTCCTGCTCGCCGACGAGGCCGCCGGGATCGGCGTCGCCGTGCAGCTGAGCGCCCCGGGGGAGCAGCCCGTGGCCGAACTCTTCGCCCGGGACCTGCACGCTCGGGCGCTCGGCGTGCTCGGCTCCGGCGCGGGGCCGAGCCCGGCCGAGCCCGTTGGCGAGACCACCCCGGCGTCCTGGTGCCCGGCCGAGACCCGCCCCGCGGGAGAGGAGCCGCGGGACGAAGAACTCCGGGCCATCGTCGGCAGCTACCGCTCCTACTCGCCCTGGTTCCCCGTTTTCCGGGTGCTCGTTGTCGCGGGGCAGCCCGTCCTGCGCGCGCCCGGCGGTGTCGAGGCCCCCGGGGAGGACACCCCGCTCGTGCGGCTCCCGGACGGCGGCTACCGGATCGGCGCCGAGCCGTGGCTCCCCGAGCGAATCCGCTTCGGCCCGATCATCGACGGCCGCGCGGCAGGCGCGGACCGCGACGGCTGCCGGTACGCCCGAGTGGCCGATCCCCGACCCTGACCGCGCAGCCGCCTCCCGGCACCGCACGCGCCCCTTCGAGAAAGGCAACACCGCATGCCCATCACCGTATTTGAGAGCACCGAGGCGCTGGGCGAGGCGGTCGCAGACCGCCTGCTGCGCATTATCGACGCGAACCCCAGCGCGGCCATCGGCCTGGCGACCGGGTCCTCGCCGCTGACCGCCTACGCGGCCTGGGCGCGTCGGGTCCGCGAGGCGGGGATCGACGTGTCCGCCGTGCGCGGCTTCGCCCTGGACGAGTACCTGGGCCTCGATCCCGAGGACGAGCAGAGCTATCACACGACGATCCACCGCACGGTGACCGAGCCGGTCGGGCTGGACCCCGAGCGGGTCCGGGTGCCCTCCGGCGTGGGTGACCCGGAGCGCGAGGCGGCCGATTTCGAGGCCGCGATCCGGGCGGCGGGCGGGATCGCGGCGCAGGTGCTCGGCGTCGGCGGCAACGGGCACCTCGGTTTTAACGAGCCCGGAGCCGATGCCCGATCGCGCACGCGCGTCGTCGCGCTCGCGGAGCGCACGGTGGCCGATAACGCCCGCTTCTTCGGCGGCGAGGTGAGCCGGGTCCCCACGCGCAGCGTGACGCAGGGCCTCGGCACGATTCTCGAAGCCCGCGAGCTGCTCGTGATCGCGATCGGCCCGGAGAAGGCCGAGGCGGTCGCGGCCGCGCTTGAGGGCCCGGTCACCGCAGCGGTGCCCGCGAGCATCCTGCGCGAGCACCCGAACGTGCACTGGTTCTTAGACGAGGCGGCGGCGAGCCAGCTCGGCGGCCCCGGGGGCGGGGCCGCCCGGGACTAGCGGCTGCGGGTCTGCCGCACAATCGCGGCGATGCCCGCGCCCACGAGGGCGACCCCGAGGAACAGCACGACCGCGGTGACCCAGACCGCGGGCTGGATCGTGCCCGGGGCAAGCACCCGCTGGGCGATGAAGCCGCAGAACGCGAGGATCAGGCAGCCCCAGATAATCGTGCCGGTGAGCGGGCGGCGGGGCTCGTTCGTCGGCGTGGCCCAGGGGTCCCGCGCGGGGCCGGCGGGCGCGGCGGTGCCCGCGCGGGGCGGCGGGGCGACGCCGGCCGCCGCGGGCTGCTCCCAAGCCGCGGGCTGCTCCCACGTCGCGGGCTGCTCCCCGGGCTGGGCGCGCTCGCCGGGGTGACGCGCTGGGGCACCGCCCTGCTCGGCCCACTCGGGGATCACCGTGGTGGGCGCGACCGGGAGGACGGGGTCGTCCAGACGCGGGAACACCGTGGTCGGCTGCGCAGCGTTCGGGGGCAGCAGTGCTGGGTCCACGGGCTGTGTGGCGTCGGCTGGCTGTGTGGCATCGGCTGGCTGCGTGGCGTCGGCCGGCTGCGCGCTCGCGGGTTCCGTGGGCGGTGTGGCCGGTGCAGCCGGTGCGCCCGCTGGGGTCACCGGGAACTCCGGGTGCTGCGGGGTGGGGTGGTCGCTGGTCATGATCAGAAGTCCTCCAGGTCGAATAGGTCGTCGTCGCCCTGGACCAGGTCGACGTTCCCGCCGAGGAACCACACGTTCACGACGGTGGTCGGCAGGGTGGCACCCCGGCCGGGGGTGCTGGAAGCGGTGTGCGTGATGAAGGGGCCGCCGATGGTGCGGTCTTCGTCGTTCAGCTCGGTGCCGATTCGACCCGCGAGGCCGTGCACGCGCACCTCGACCGGGACTCGCTCGGGGAGGGCGACCGTGCCGTTGCCCGCGCCCAGCCAGAGGGTGTATTCCCCGCCGAGCTCGGCGCCGGGACGATCCAGCTCGCGCAGATCCATTCGCGCGTTGCCGACGATGACCGCCTGGTTCGGGTGCTCCGCGAGCGTGCGCTCCACCGTGAAGACGGTGCGCGCCCCGACAAGGGAGAACTGGGTGCCCGCGGGGAACACCGTCGTCACCAGGAGCGTGCCGATCGCGACGACGGAGGCGAAGCCGAGCCAGCCCGAGGTACGGCCCCGGATCCCGGCGATGATGATCGAGAGCCCGAGGATGCCGAGGGCGACCGTGATCCCACCGACGAGGGCGTGCTCCGGGTAGCCGATGGTGGCCACACAGAGGGCGGCCAGCGCGCCGAGGATCAGCCCGAGGCCGAGCGTGATGACGGTGTGCCCGGCATCCAGGGTGCGGCGCTGGTGCTTCTCGGCGATCTGCGCGGACCAGTCACTCGCCTCCTTGCCGAGCCGGTGCGCCGCCTCGGAGGCCTGCTCCCCGAACTGCGCGGCCCCGGCGGAGACCTGCTCGGTGAAGCGGGCGGTCCCGGCGGAGACCTGCTCGTCCCAGCGGTGCGGCCCCTGCGCGGTCGGTCGGGGCTCCGCCGCAGGGCCGCCCAGCGGCGCGGTCTGGGCGAAGGACGCCGCTCGGCTGTCCTCCGGGAGCGCCACCGTGGGCGCGGCGCTGCTCCCCGGGAGCACCGGGGGTGCGGTCGTCGCGTCCGGTGCCGGTGCCCACGTGGGCGTGGGAGCCGGAGCGGGCCCGGCGTTGGGGGCCGGGGCCCACGTGGCCTGGGGCGCGCCGCGGTGCGGGGCGCCGGAGTTCGGGGCTCCCGGAGCGCCGGGGCCACCCGGAGCGCCGGGGCCACCGGGGGCGGCCGGGCCGCTGCGGGGGCGCTTCTGCCGGTTCAGGATCGTCACCAGCAGCCAGATCGCGAGGCCGATGATCGCCAGGGTCCACACGATCCCGAGGAGTACCCGGAGCCAGCCGGGGAGGAAGGAGCCCTC
>NZ_JAPFRB010000004.1:161191-162430 GCF_035726885.1 Leucobacter sp. M11
CCCTGGAACAGCACGGGCAGCACGAAGAGCGCCCCCAGCACCGTGAGGATGACATAGGCGGCGGTGCTGCCCCGGCCCCGGAGCAGTTCCTGGGCCTGAATCCGGCCCGAGCGCTCGGGGAGGAACAGCCAGCCGAGGAGGTAGAGCAGGATGCCGGGGCCGCCGAAGATCGTGAGCACGATGAACAGCCCGCGGAAGATGAGCGGATCGAGCCGGGTGCGCTCCGCGATCCCCCCGGCGACGCCGCCGACCCAGCGCTCCTCGGAGCGGGCGAGGCCGAGGCCACGCAGCCAGCCGAAGAAGCCGGGCTCGGCGGGGCCGGAGGGCGGCGGTCCGGCGGGTTGCTGGGGATCACGGAAGTCGTTCATAGTTCGAGTGTGCCCGCGCGGTGCGGGGCATCGCTATGGGGGTTCTCCCTGAGTGGACCCTGAACCCGACCCCCGGGACCCCCATCCGGTCCCCGGTGTGGGCCCCGGTGTGCTGTGATGGTGGGGTGAGATCAGCAACCATGACGCGAAGCGCGGACCGGATCCTGGGCGGGGTGTGCGCCGGGCTGGCCGCGCACCTGGGCGCGCCCGTCGCGCTCGTCCGTCTCGTCATGGTGGTTTTCGCCCTGTTCGGCGGTTCCGGGGTGCTCTTCTACGCCTGGCTGTGGGCGACCGTCCCCGCCGAGGCCCAGGCCGAGGTCCCGCTCAAGCACGTTCTCACGAAGCCGAGCGCCCAGCCGCAGCCGGGCCCGTACCCGAGCGCCCCCGGCCCCGGGTTCCCCGCCCCGTCGTTCCCGGCCCCGCAGGCCCCGGCGGCCGGGGCGGCGCTGCCCCTCGCCCCCGCGCCCGAGCCGACGGCCCCCGGCGGGGACGGCCCCCGCCGACCCCCCGGCCGAGGCTTTCCCCTCACGGAGCTGCTCCTTGGCGTGTGCCTGCTGATCATCGGCGTCGCCCTGATCCTGTTCCAGGCTGGCGTGGAGGTCCCGCTCGCGGTGGTGTTGCCGACGACCGTGGTCCTCGCGGGTATCGCCCTGGCCTGGCGGCAGTTCTCCGGGGACGCCGCCGCCTCCGGGGGCATGCTGCCGCGCATCCTCGGCGCGCTCGTGCTGGTCGCCGCCGGAGTCCTGATGTTCTTCATCACGGCCAGGGAGCCAAACGCGTGGACGATCATCGCCGCTGCGGCGGCGGTGCTGGCCGGGGTGGGGGTCGCCCTGACCCCGTGGCTGTTACGGATGAACCGCGAGCTGATCGC
>NZ_JAPFRB010000004.1:162468-167049 GCF_035726885.1 Leucobacter sp. M11
AGATCGCCGCGCACCTCCACGACTCCGTGTTGCAGACGTTGGCCCTGATCCAGCAGAAGTCGGAGCCGGGCAGTGAGGTCTCCCGCCTGGCCCGGGGGCAGGAGCGCGACCTGCGCGAGTGGCTGTTCCGCGGCCCCGGGGACGCCGAGGACGGCGCGCTCAACCTCGAGGCTGGCCTGCGGGAGCAGGCCGCGGCCCTGGAGCGCGACTTTGCCGTGCGCTTCGAAATCGTCTCGGTCGGCGCGGGCCAGGTGCTCGCGCCGGAGGCGCTGATCGCCGCGGCCCGCGAGGCGATGCTGAACGCGGCCCGGCACGCGGGCGGCGACGTCACCGTCTTTGCGGAGGCCTCGGCGGCGGCGCTCGCGGTGGACATCACGGACCGCGGCCCGGGCATCGACCTCGACGCGGTGCCGGAGGGCCGGATGGGGGTGCGCGAATCGATCCTCGGCCGGATGGAGCGCGCGGGCGGTTCCGCCCGGATCGTGCCCGGCCCCGGCGGGACGGGCACGAGCGTCCGGCTGTCCGTGCCCCGGGCCGCCGCCGAGGCCTCGCCGCCGGGCGCGCCCCCGAACGCAACCCACAGCCCGACCCACAGCCAGAACCCAACCCCGCCCGCGACCGAAGGAGCCACCCCGTGACCGATGTATCCCCGGCCGAGCCGACCCGGCAGGGTCTGCGCGTGGTCATCGTCGATGACCACTCCATTTTCCGCTCGGGACTGCGCGCCGACCTGAGCCCGAACCTGGACGTGGTGGGGGAGGCGGGCAGCGTGGACGAGGCCGTCACCGTCATCCAGGGCACGGCCCCCGACGTCGTGCTCCTCGACGTGCACCTGCCCGGGGGCGCGGGCGGCGGCGGCGCTGAGGTGATCCGCCGGGTCGCCGAATCGGGGACGCCGAGCACCTTCCTTGCCCTGAGCGTCTCGGACGCGGCCGAGGACGTGGTGAGCGTGATCCGGGCCGGGGCCCGCGGCTACCTCACGAAGAGCGCGTCGGGGGCCGAGGTCTCGCAGGCGGCGGCCCGCGTCCACGGCGGCGACGCGGTGTTTTCCCCCCGGCTGGCGGGGTTCGTGCTCGACGCCTTCGGCGTTGTGGGCGGGGAGACCGCGGTTGCCGATGACGAGCTCGACCGGCTCTCCGCACGCGAGCAGGAGGTCATGCGGCTGATCGCTCGCGGCTACGCCTACAAGGAGGTCGCCGCGGAGCTGTTCCTCTCCGTGAAGACGGTCGAGACGCACGTGTCGAAGGTGCTTCGCAAGCTCCAGCTCTCCAACCGGCACGAGCTCACCGCCTGGGCGCTCAGCCGCAAGCTGCTCTGACGCGGGCCCGGCCCGCGGTCGGCGCGCTCTCAGGCTTCAAAATACCCCCGGGGGTATCTTGGTGGCGAGGGGAGTCGCCCCCGCCAACGATCGGAGTTCCTGTGTGCCGTGCTGTCGTGTGTCGAACCTGCGGAAAGATGACCTGGGCTGGCTGCGGTCAGCACGTGAACCAGGTGCTCGCCGGTGTGCCCAAGAGCGACCGCTGCGCCGGGCACCAGGGGGAACCGGCCACGGGGTTCTGGTCCCGCCTCTTCGGGCGCGGCTAGGCTGAAACGAATCCAGGGAGAGACGCACACCATGACGACCCAGCACACCCAGACCGTTCCGAGCGAGGGCGAGACGGCACGCATCCGCGGCCTGCGCACCGTGATCATTGGCGGCGTCGCCGGGGGCATGTCCGCCGCGACCCGGCTGCGCCGCCTCGACGAGACCGCCGAGATCGTGGTCCTTGAGCGCGGGGGCTACGTGTCCTTCGCGAACTGCGGCCTGCCGTACCACATCGGCGGCGTCATCGAGGATCGGGCGAAGCTGCTCCTGCAGAGCCCAGAGGGGCTGAGCTCCCGGTTCCGCCTCGATGTGCGCGTGCGCACCGAGGCGATCCGGATCGACCGCGCCGCGCAGACGGTGACCGTGCGCGACCTCGACTCCGGGGCCGAGCACGAGGAGCGCTACGACCGCCTCATCCTCGCGCCAGGCGCCGAGCTGCGGGAGCGGCAGACGATCGCGGGCATTCCGACGCACTCCCTGCGCAGCGTCGAGGACGTCGACGCCATTCATGCCGCCCTCGCCGACGCGGGTGACGCCCCGCTCGCGCTCGTCCTGGGCGGCGGCTTCATCGGCCTGGAGGCGGCCGAGAACCTCGCGCTCCGCGGGGCGACGGTGCTCCTGCTCCAGCACTCGGGGCAGCTCTTCCGCGTCCTTGACCCGGAGATGAGCACTCGGCTGCACGACACGATGCTCGAACACGGCGTCGAGGTGCGGCTCAACACCACCGCGGTCGAAGCCGAGTCCCGGGACGGGGACGTGCGGCTGAGCGACGGCAGCGCCGTGCGGCCCGCGCTCATCATCGACGCGCGCGGCGTGGTCCCGGCCATCGGCCCCGCCCGCGCGGCGGGCATCGTCCTCGGGGACTCCGGCGGCATCGCCGTGGACGGCGCGCACCGCACGAACGACCCGAACATCTTCGCGGTCGGCGACGCCGTCGAGAAGACGGACGCGGTGGACGGCTCCCGCGGGCTCGTCACGATGGCGGGGCTCGCGAACCGGCACGGCCGCGCGGCCGCGGACGCGATCGCGGGGCTTCCGGTCGAGGCGACCCCCGCGCTCGGCACCTCGATCATCGGGCTGTTCGGCCTGCAGGCCGCGGTCGTTGGGCACTCCGAGACCCGGCTGCGGGCGGACGGGCGCGCGCACCGCGTGATCCACACGCACCCGCTCTCGCACGCGGGCTACTACCCGGGCGCGGAGCAGATCGCGCTCAAGCTGATGGTGGACCCCGAGACGGATCTGATCCTCGGGGCGCAGGCCGTCGGCCGCGACGGCGTGGACAAGCGGATCGACGTGATCGCGACCGCGATGTTCGCCGGGCTCACCGCGACCCAGCTCACCCAGCTGGAGCTGGCCTACGCGCCGCAGTTCGGCTCGGCAAAGGACCCGATCAACCTGATCGGCTACGTGAACGAGAACCTCGCCGCCGAGTCCCGGAGCGTCCAGTGGCACGAGATGCCCGCGCTTCGAGACGCGGGCGCGGTGCTGCTCGACGTGCGCTCGCCCGGGGAATTCGCCGCGGGGGCCATCCCCGGTTCGATCAACCTGCCCCTCGACGAGATCCGGGAGCGCGCGGGGGAACTGCCCGATGCGCCGCTGATTGTGCACTGCCAGGTGGGTCAGCGCGGTCACACCGCCGCGGCGCTGCTGCGCCAGCTCGGGCACGACGTGTCGAACCTCGACGGGGGCTTTCTCACCTGGCGCGCGGGCTCGGCCGCCCGGGAGCGGTCCACCCCGTAGCCCGCTCGTGAGCGGGCGCGTGCTGCCCGGAGCCCCCGGACCGCGCAGCACGGGCCTGCTCGCTGCTTCCCGCCGGGTTAGCGCCAGCCGGGGAGCCACATGTGCAGGCTCCAGAACCCGAAGGAGGTCTGCGTACCCAGCCAGAGCGGGAGGAAGTACGCGCTGACGAGCGCCGCGGCCAGCACGAAGATGAGCACTGTGATCCGGCGCATCCGCCGGTCGAGCGCGCCGAGCCCCCGGCGCGGTTGCAGGAACCACCAGATCACCGCCGCGAGGGCGAGCGCGAGAAACGGCGTCAGCACGACCGTGTAGAACTGGAACACCGCGCTGCGCGAGGGCATCAGGAGCCAGGGCAGATAGCCCGCGAGGTAGCCGGTCACGATGAACGCGGCGGCAAGGGTCAGCCGGTGCTGCGTCCCGCCAAGCACCGCACGGACCAGCAGCCAGCCCGCCAGCACGAGCAGCGCGGCGAGCCCGCCCCAGAGCAGCAACACGTTCGGGATCGGAGTGATCGCCTCGGAGCACCGATCGAGCAGGCACCCGTTCTCGCCCGTCTCCGACCCCAGGTAGTACATGCTCGTCGGCCGCAGGCCCAGCGGCCACGTCAGCGGGTGCGAGCTGTAGGGGTGCGGGGCCTGCAGGGTGCTGTGCCAGCCGTACATATCCACGTGATAGCGCCACAGGGACCGCGCCCAGTCCGGCACCAGCCCGGCAAGCCCCGTCGCCGGGTGCTCCGCCGACCACTGCCGGAGCCACCCGCCCGACGTCGCGATCCACCCCGCCCAGGTCGCGAGGTACGCCAGGAACGCCGTGGGCAGGGCGATGAGCCCCGTCGCGGGAGCCTGCGCGAGCAGCCCGCCCACCGCCCAGCGCGGCACCCGCAACCGAGCCCGCACAATCAGATCGCTCGCCACCGACAGCAGCAGGAACGCGGCGAGCACGTACAGCCCCGACCACTTGATGCTCGCCGCGAGCCCCAGCGTCACCGCCCCGGCGAGCAGCCACGGCCGCCACCAGAACACCGGCCCCACCCCGGCCCGATCCCGCCCAGCCGGGGTGCGCGCCCACGCCCGCCACCGCCCGGCCAGCCACGCGTGATCCATCAGGAAACACCACGCGCCCAGCGTCGTAAACAGCGCCAGGAAGCCATCGAGCAGGCCCACCCGGGTCAGCACGATGTGCACCCCGTCGATCGCGAGCAGGAACCCGGCGAGCGCCGTGATCGTCATCCGCCCGAAGAGCCGGTGCGCGATCAG
>NZ_JAPFRB010000004.1:167110-167878 GCF_035726885.1 Leucobacter sp. M11
TTGTCGGAGCCAAAGGCGAGCATCCCGAGCCCGATCAGCCACTTGCCGAGCGGCGGATGCACGGCATTCGAGGCGTCCCCGCTCATCTCCGCGAGCTGTGCCGCGCCGAGCGCCGCGCCCAGGTCATCGGGCCACGTCGTCGGAAACCCGTGCACGAGCTGGCTCGCCGCATCCCGAACGTAGTACAGCTCATCAAAGACCAGTGTGTTCGGATGATCCAGCCGCCACAGCCGAACCGCGGCGGCCAGGGCCAACACGAGCGACGGAAGCAGCCACGGCAGACGCCGCAGCCGATCGACGAACCGCGGGGCGGTGCGCGACGGGGCAGAGATCTGGCTCACGACCCCCAGACTAGTGTCGCGGGCCCCCTCCCGTCCTCCCCGGGCGGCCCTCATATCCGCCCGCCGGCCCCGACGCGCGGGAAACCGGGCGCGAAACCCCGCCGCCCCCGCGCCGCCCGGCTTCGTTAGGCTGGGACCATGATCATTCTCGCGGCCACTCCGATCGGCAACCTCGGGGACGCCTCCCCCCGGCTGCGCGACACCTTTGAACAGGCCACCGTGATCGCCGCCGAGGACACCCGGACCACGGGCCAGCTGCTCCGCCTGCTCGAGATCGACAACCGGCCCGAGCTCGTCAGCCTCCATGAACACAACGAGCGCGACCGCGCCGCCCAGCTCGTTGAGCGCGCAAAAACCGAGGACATCGTGCTCGTCTCCGACGCCGGAATGCCGGCCGTCTCCGACCCCGGGTATCACCTCGTCCAGC
>NZ_JAPFRB010000004.1:167953-171160 GCF_035726885.1 Leucobacter sp. M11
GGCTCCCCACCGACCGCTTCAGCTTCGAGGGCTTCCTGCCCCGCAAGCCGGGGGAGCGCCGGGCGCTCGCCGCCGAGCTCGCCACCGAGCGGCGCACGATGGTGTTCTTCGAGTCCCCGGCCCGGCTCGCGCAGAGCCTCGGCGACCTCGGCACCGGCTTCGGCGCGGACCGCCGCGCCGCCGTGTGTCGGGAGCTGACCAAGAAGTTCGAGGAGGTGCGCCGGGGGAGCCTCGCGGAGCTCGCCGAGTGGGCCGAGGGCGGGGTACGCGGCGAGATCGCCCTGGTCATCGAGGGGGCCCCGGAGCGCACGGTCTCCTCCGAGGACGCGCTTGCCGAGGTCCTCGCCCAGGTCGCGGCGGGAGCCCGGCTCAAGGACGCGAGCCGCGAGGTCGCGGCGGCGGCCGGGTTGTCCGGGCGTGAGCTGTACCAGCTCGCCCTCGCCGCGAGGCGCTGACCCACCCGACGAGACGGAACCCGATGGCCGACCCACGCCCACCCAGCCGATGCACCCAACGGAGGACCCCATGACGACCCCCACGACGCGCGGAGCGACGCTGCCGATCTGGCGACTGATCCTGCCGGTGCTGTGGTTCGGGATGGTCGCCGCGATCTCGTTCCTGGAGGCCCCGCTCAAGTTCCAGGCCCCCGGCATCACGATCCCGCTCGGGCTCGGCATCGGCCGCCTGGTCTTCTTCGCGCTGAACGTCGCCGAGGGCCTGATCCTGGTGGCGCTCATCGCGGTGACCCTGTGGCCCCGCATCGCACCCCGCCTGCGCGCGGGCCGGGCCCAGCTCGGCGTCCTCGCGGCCGTCGCCGCGGTGTACCTCGCGAAGATCCTCCTGATTCGCCCGCCGCTGAACGCGCGCACCGACCTCGTGCTCGCCGGGGCCAACCCGGGGCAGTCGCCCTGGCACTACGTCTACATCGTCGCGGACGTGACGACGATGGGGCTGCTCATCGCGCTCATCGTGCTCGCGGCTCGGCGACTCGCGCCCCGGCCGGAAGTGGCGTGAGGCCGCCGCGTTCCGCCGGGAGTTGACCCTCCCCCTGGGGGAACGCCCACGCTGGGGGTGAGCGGCCGTCGGCCGCGGAAACGAGGAACCTATGATGACCATCGGCGAGTTCGCCCTCCTGACCGGCCTCACCCCGAAGGCGCTCCGGCACTACGACGCGAAGGGCTTGCTCAGTCCCGCCTCGGTGGATCCGCGCAGCGGCTACCGGGGCTACGCGCTCGGCCAGCTCCGCGAGGCAGGCCTGATCGCCGTGCTCCGGGCCGCCGAGCTCCCGCTCGCCGTTGTCGCCGAGACGATGTCCGCGGCGGAGCCCGCCAGCACGCTGGCCCGGGTGCGGGAACGCCTCGTCGAGGAGCGCCGGGCGCAGGACGCCGCGCTCGCGGCCGCCGAGTGGCTGCTCGAACAGGGCGGCGTCGCGGAGGTGCGCCGCGAGGAACGGGGAGAGCAGCGCTTCGCCTACGCGGAGCTGCTCGGGCACCCCGAGCTGCCGGAGCACGCGAGCGACGAGGAGCGGGCCGCGCAGGACGCGGCGGACACCGAGCGGGCGAACGCGCTGTTCGCGCGGATCTTCGAGGCGGTGCGGGCCGCCGGGGGCGAGATTACCGGGCCCTGGTGGTTCCAGCACCGCCCCAGCGAGACGGGCGACCCGGAGACCGCCCCGATGACGCTGCGCTGCGCCTGGCCGATCGCGGGCGACCTCGGAGGCCCCGGGGACACCGACGAGCTGGGCGGGGGCGTGCGCCTCGGGGTCTTGCCCGCCGCGACCGAGCTGTCCGTGGAGATCCCGCACGGGATGACGCCGCCGGAGGTGACGATCCCGCCGGGTCAGCTGGCGCTCTTTGACGCGGTCGCGCAGGAGCTGGGCGAGGAGGCCGCCACGCTCGAAGGTATCCGCACCGAGGGTCGCCTGGACGAGCAGGGGCAGCCGATCGGTCTCACCGTGCGCTTCCCGCTGCCGGAAGAGGCCGCGCCTCCCCGGCCGGCCTAGGCGGGGTCGGGGGCCCCGCGGGGAGCGTCCCAGAAGCCCGCGTGCACCTCGGCGGCGCCCGCGACGTCGACGGGGCCGACGGAGATCACCTCGGCCCCGGCCCGCTCAAAAACCTCGCGGGAGGGGATGTTCAGGGTCGCCGCGCCCTCCTGGTGGCTGACGAGGGCGGCGAGCTGGGGTTCGGACAGGGCCGAAACGACGCGGCCGATGCCCGCCCAGTGGATCGCCCCGGCGCACATGATGCAGGGTTCGGCGCTCGTGTAGAGCGTGCTCGCCGCGAGCTCCGCGCGGCTGAGGCTCTCGCCGGCCAGCCGCGCGGCCGCCGTCTCGGCGTGGCCGATCACGTTTCGCTCGCTCACGACCGTGTTGAGGCCCTCGAAGGCGCGGCCGTCGGCGGCCACGACCACGGAGCCGAAGGGGTGGTCGCCGCGGGCGCGTGCCTCGCGCGCCAGCGCGACGCAGCGGCTGAGGAAGCTCAGGTCCCGCTCGCTGCATCGCTCGTTCGCTGTCTCAGTCGTCATCTCCCCAGCCTATCCCCGCGGAATTGGGGCGGCTGGAGGACGGGCGGGACGCCGGGAGATCCCCCAGGGCGCGGGGGTGGTGTATACACAGGGGGCGGAATGGCTCGCAATATTCTGCGATTAGTGTCACAATGTATACATCAACGCGAATTCTGGGACACCAGGAGGAAGGGGCGGGTTCATGGCAGAGCGCGCGAGTGACCGGGCCTACGAGGTGCTCCGGTCGGAGATCCTCACCCTGCGGCTTGCCCCCGGGCAGCTCCTGCCCGAGGTGGAGACCGCGGCCCGAATCGGGGTGTCCCGCACCCCCCTCCGCGAGGCGCTCTCCCGGCTCGCGGCCGATGGGCTGCTCGTCCAGGAGGGCGGACGCGGCCAGGTCATCGCCCCCGTCGACTCCGGCCAGGTCCGCCAGCTCTTCGAGCTGCGCCAGGCACTCGACCAGCAGGCGGCCCGGCTCGCCGCCCGCCGCGCCGACCCGGAGGTGTTTCGGGCCCTCGCCGAGCGCTTTGCGGCGGTGCCCACCCAGCTCGATCAGGACGACGCCGAGCGCACCGGGTATTACGCCCTGGTCCGGGAGCTGGACGCCGCGACCGACGCCGCCGTGCAGAACGCGCCGCTCGTGCAGGCGCTCGCGAGCGTGCGCACCCACCTGGCCCGGATCCGTCGCCTGGCGAAGGACGACAA
>NZ_JAPFRB010000004.1:171226-171646 GCF_035726885.1 Leucobacter sp. M11
GGATCTCGCCGCGAGCGCAACCCAGCTCCACCTGCACCACAGCCTGCAGCACGTGCTCAGCGCCCTGAGTCGAGAACCCGCCGACACCCGGCTGAGTTCCTGACGCCGCGTCGCCGAATGCCCCGGTAGCGCACCGGGCGAGCAGAACAACCGCAGCACACCGGCCAACACCGGCCAACACAGACCAACACAGACCAACACCGACCCAAACCGAACCGCACTGATCAGCACTGATCAGCCCCGCAGCACCGCAGAGAAGAGGACCACGATGACCGTCAACCACCACGTGCGCGTTTACCGCAGCGACGAGAACCTGCCCCGGACCGAACAGCTCGCCTGGAAGATCGCCGAGGTCGCCGCCGACCCCGTCGCCGTCACCGACGAGGTCGTGGACATGGTGATCAACCGGATCATCGACAA
>NZ_JAPFRB010000004.1:171714-183815 GCF_035726885.1 Leucobacter sp. M11
ACCCGGCCAGCGTCAACGGCGCGGGGGCGAACGTCTTCGGCCTTGCTGCCGACGACACCCACTCGCCCGAGTGGGCCGCGTGGGCCAACGGCGTCGCCGTGCGCGAGCTCGACTACCACGACACCTTCCTCGCCGCCGACTACTCGCACCCCGGCGACAACATCCCCGCGATCCTCGCGGTCGCGCAGCACCTCGGGGCCGAGCGCGGCCTCGACGGCCAGGCGCTCGTGCGCGCCATCGCGACCGGATACGAGATCCAGGTCGACCTCGTGAAGGCGATTTGCCTGCACGAGCACAAGATCGACCACGTCGCTCACCTCGGCCCCTCGGCCGCCGCGGGCATCGGCACGCTCCTCGGCCTCGACACCGAGACGATCTTCCAGGCCGTCGGGCAGGCCCTGCACACGACGACCGCCACGCGCCAGTCGCGCAAGGGCGAGATCTCCAGCTGGAAGGCGCACGCCCCGGCCCTCGCGGGGAAGGTCGCGGTCGAGGCCGTGGACCGGGCCATGCGCGGCGAGACGAGCCCCACCCCGATCTACGAGGGCGAGGACGGCGTCATCGCCTGGATGCTCGACGGCAAGGACGCCTCCTACGAGGTGCCGCTGCCCGCCCCGGGCGAGGCCAAGCGCGCCATCATGGACACCTACACGAAGGAGCACTCGGCCGAGTACCAGGCGCAGGCCTGGATCGACCTCGCCCGGAAGCTGCACGGCGAGCACCCCGCGCTCGTGGACCCGAAAAACGTTGCGAGCATCGTGATTCACACGAGCCACCACACGCACTACGTCATCGGCTCCGGCGCAAACGACCCGCAGAAGTACGACCCCACCGCGAGCCGCGAAACGCTCGACCACTCGATCCCGTACATCTTCGCGGTCGCCCTGCAGGACGGCGAGTGGCACCACGAGCGCTCCTACGCCCCCGAGCGGGCCGGACGACCCGACACGGTCGAGCTGTGGCAGAAGGTGACCACGGTCGAGGACGCCGAGTGGACCCGCCGGTACCACTCGCTCGACATCGCCGAGAAGGCCTTCGGCGGCGCCGTGGTCATCACCCTGACCGACGGCACCGAGGTCCGCGACGAGATCGCCGTGGCCGACGCGCACCCGCTCGGCGCACGCCCCTTCGCCCGCGAGCAGTACCTTGCGAAGTTCCGCACCCTCGCCGAGGACGTGCTGGAGCCCGCCGAGATCGAGCGTTTCCTTGACCTCGTGCAGCGCCTGCCCGAGCTGAGCGCCGATGAGCTTCGCGGCCTCACCATCCAGGCCAAGCCCGGCCTGCTCGACGCTGTCCCCGCGACCCGCGGCATCTTCTAAGGAGACCTCATGCTGTATAGCAAGCTCACCGCAGCCCAGAAGCGCGAGGACTTCCGCGCCAAGCTCGCGAGCGGAACCCTCCAGAAAGTCCCCGGCGCCTTCAACCCGTTGAGCGCGCGCCTCATCGAGCAGAAGGGCTTCGACGGGGTCTACATCTCCGGCGCGGTGCTCTCCGCCGACCTCGGCCTGCCCGACATCGGCCTGACGACCCTCACCGAGGTCGCCGGGCGCGGCAAGCAGATCGCCCGGATGACGGATCTGCCCACGCTGATCGACGCGGACACGGGCTTCGGGGAGCCGATGAACGTGGCGCGCACCGTCCAGGAGATGGAGGACGCCGGCATCAGCGGCATGCACATCGAGGACCAGGTGAACCCGAAGCGGTGCGGCCACCTCGACGGCAAGGCCGTCGTTGACGTGGACACCGCCGCGAAGCGCATCAAGGCCGCCGTCGAGGGCCGTCGCGATCCAAACTTCCTGATCATGGCCCGCACCGATGTGCGCGCCATCGACGGGCTGGACGCCGCCGTGAACCGGGCCAAGGCGCTCGTTGACGCTGGCGCGGACGCGATCTTCCCCGAGGCGATGGCCACGCTCGAGGAGTTCGCCGCGATCCGGGCCGCGGTCGATGTGCCGGTGCTCGCGAACATGACCGAGTTTGGCAAGAGCGAGCTGTTTACGACGACCCAGCTCGAATCCGTGGGGATCAATCTCGTGATCTTCCCCGTTTCCCTGCTGCGCATGGCGATGGGGGCCGCGGGTCGCGCGCTCGACACGATCACGGCCGAGGGGAATCTCGAGAGCCAGCTCGATCAGATGCAGCACCGCGCCGATCTCTACGAGCTCGTGGATTACGAGGGCTACGCGGGCTTCGACGCCGGAATCTTTACCTTCCAGGTCGAGCGCTAGGCAGCCCGCCCGGGCAGGCCGGTCCCGCTCCGCGCGATGCGCCGAGCGGGACCGGCCTGCGCGGCGCAAAAAACTCCCTTCCTCGGTGGACCTGCCCGAACACCGTGAGAAGGGAGTTACGACCAACCTAGCGCATCGGGGACCCGGAGCGGCTGAGCAGTCGCCGGAAACTGAGGCTTGCCCAGCACCCCGGCGTCCCTTATGTTGAGAGCTAACGGTGTGCCAGCGAGGGCACCGCAAAAGTGTCGGGGGGACGACTTTTGCCGGGTCGTTCCGACCCGTCGAGCGTTCCGTGTGTCAACGAGGAGTAACACGTGCGCGTCAACGGCGGCGGAAAACAACGGAACACGCAGGGATGGCGGCGGCGGGCGTTCGCGCTCGCGGCGCTGACGCTCGGGGCGGGATTACCGCTGACCGGCGCAGGGCCCGCGCTCGCGGACGAGACGACCGCGCAGCTGGACATCAAAAAGGAAGCCTCGGACCCGGCGCTCGTCGCGGGCGAGACGATGACCTACACGATCGACGTCTCGTGCTCCGCGATCACTGACGTGGGCTGCCGCAACGCGATCTTCACCGACGAGATCCCCGCCGAGTTCGAGATCGTCTCCGTTGACGTGACGAACGCCCCGCACCTGGACCCGGTCATCGACGGCCAGACCGTCACCGTGCAGTTCAACGAGGACCTGGGCGACGGCACCGCCGGGCTCGTGGAAAACAAGGACGGCACCGTGACCATCACGGTGCGCCTCCGCGAGGACCTGCCCTACGAAAAGAACGGGGTGCCGATCCCGAACACCGCCTCGGTGGTCGCCGATAACGCGCTCGAGAAGGAGTCGACGGCAACCGTCACCCCGGAGATCCCGCTGAAGCTCGGCACCAGCGTGGAGAAGAGCTTCAATCCGGCAGTCAGCGAGATCGCCCCGGGGACCGAGACGACCCTCGGGCTCACCGCCTCGAACACCTCGAACGCCGGCGTCGAGTCGCTCACGATCACCGACCCCGTTGACCCCACCAAGCAGCCCAATCCCTTCACCTACCTGGGCGTGACCGGCATCGCGGGGATCACCTACCCGGCCAACGCCGACACCGCGACGCTGGAGTACTGGAACGGCACCGCCTGGGTCGAGGCCGGTGTGGCCCAGAAGCCGGGAGCGCCGAACGCGCCCCCCGCCGACGCGCAGGGCATTCGCGTGACCTTCACCAGCTCCGCCGGCGAGAAGATTCTCGCCGGCGCGACCGGCGGCCTTGACCTCACCCTGGAGCAGCGAGCGAACGTCGCCGAGCTGATCGAGACGACCGTCGTGGACAATGACGCGCAGAGCGAGGTCGTCCTCGGCGAGGAGCACGCCACGGCCACGGACGACGCCGACTACACCATGACGACCGAGAAGCCCTCGGTCGAAGCGGGCAAGAGCTTTACCCCGAACAAGATTCTGCCCGGCGAGGACACCGTCGTCTCGCTCTCCGGCAAGAACAACGGCGAGATTTCGCTGACCGAGCTCACGATCCGTGAGCCCAGCAAGAACCCAGGCACAGGCATCTTCGACCCCCGCCTGGAGTTCACCGGCTTCACCGCCCCGGTCCATCTCCCGCAGGGCGCGGACACGGCGAGCCTGAAACTCGTGTACCTGGACAAGAACGGCGACGAACAGACGCTGACCGTGGAGGGCCTCGGCGACGGCGACGCCTTCCCCGCGCTGCCCGACGATTTCGGCAGCCTGCAGTACTTCGAGGTGACCTACGAGGACACCACCGGCGAACGCATCATCTCCGGGGCCGAGGCCACGATCGAGTTCGGGGCGACGGCGAAGCCCGACCTCGAGAAGGACGTCGAGATTCCGAACCATGTCGGCGTGACCGGTTCCGCCGGCGGGAACACCGTCAGCGACGTCGCCGATGACACGCTCGTGATCGACGAGGAGCACATCGACCTCGAGACGAAGAAGAAGATCAGCCCCGGCCAGATTTGGGGTTTCGAGGGCGAGAAGGCCACGGTCCAGCTCCCCACGAAGGTCTCCGAGTCTTCGACCGGGAACGCGCACGAGATCGTGGTCTCCGACCCCGAGCTGAACGCCGACGGCAGCCCCGCAGACTCCGACTGGTGGGAGCACTTCCGGCCCACCGCGATCAACAAGACCGACGTCCCCGTCGGCGCGACCCTCACGGTGCGCTACTGGGACACGGCAGCTGGGGCGTGGAAAGACCTGCCCGGGGCCGTCGGCGTCGATGGCTCCTTCACGATGGAGATTCCCGAGGAGCTGCGCGACCAGATCGGCGGCCTGCAGTTCGTGTTCACGAACGACGGCGACGGATTCCCGCCCGGCACCGAGGTGCAGCCGAACATCACGACGGAGCTGAAAGAGAACCTGAAGCCGAAGCCCGAGGGCTCCGACATCACGGTGGAGAACTGCTCCGCCGCCTCCGCCTCCGGCGCCGAGGGCGTCACCCCGGGTCAGGCGAGCGTGGAGAAGCCCTGCCCGACGATCGACATCCAGGCGCCGGTTCCCGGCGAGTGGGACTTCCTCTGGAAGGAGTGGATCGAGCCGGGCGACCAGCTCGTTGACGCTCGCAGCGGTGACTACGCCACGTCCCGGCTGAACTGGGACACCGGCGGCTTCAGCACCTACGAGCAGATGGTGATCGCCGACACCCGGGTGAAGAACACGCCCGCGAACGCCGGACCCGCGGACGACGTCTCGCAGACCACCTACGAGGCCTTGAACCTGATGAAGATCAGGGCGATCACCCCGGAGATGGACCCGTACCTCGCCTGGGACCTCGTGCGCGACGTCCAGCTCTGGAACGGCACCGACTGGGTCACCGCGACGAACGCCACGGGCCTGCCCTACCGCGGACAGACCCCGGACATTTCGCTGACCACCGCCGAGCAGCAGAGCACGACCGCCGTCCGCCTCGTCTTTGAGGAGGACCGCGAGGCTCGCGAGGCCAGCAACGACCCGGATGCGCCGCAACCGGGCACCGGCGTGAGCCGTTCCAACGCGAACAACGACCGCAAGATCGATCTCGTCTGGCAGCTGCGCGACGAGCGCCGGAGCAACGGCGGACCCGTCATCGGTTCCGAGATCTTCAATACGACGACCGAGGGCGATGTGAACAACATTGCCAGTGCGACCGCGCAGACCGGCGGTCAGGTCGTTGGGCACGACACCGACAGCGACATTCTTTCGATCCTGGACCGACCGCTGAACGTCAGCGTCACCAAGGGCTGGACGGGCGGCCCGCTCGGCATTCCGCCGGAGGGCACCGCGCCGGAGCAGTACCCGAGCGGCCGGATCACGATCAGCGCCTCGAACGCCTCGCAGGCCAACGTGGACTCGCTGACCATCGAGGACCCGATTCTCGCCGAGGGCGAGCGCTCACCGTTCGACGTCTTCGACCTGCGCCGGATCGTCGCGATCAACAACGACGTCGTCGGCGCAAACCCGGACAAGACCACCGTGCAGCTCAACCACGCGGGCACCTGGCGCAGCTACGCCCCGGGTGCCGCCCGGGCACTGACCGAGGCCGAGCTTGCCGACGTCACCGCGGTGAAGGTCAGCTACGAGGGACGCATCGTTTCCGGTTCGAAGTCCACGCTCGTGATGGACCTTCGGCTCCGGGCAACGGACCGCACCAGCGGCGAGAAGATCACAACGGTCGACTCCCCGGTGCGCAACACGGCGCAGGGCTCCGTCTCCGACCTGGACAAGTTCCCGGAGCACACGCACACGGCCACGGACACGGATGACGCCGCCATCGCCCTGCAGGCCCTGAACATTGGGGTCACCACGACGAAGCACTTCGATCCGATGCTGCAGTACCGCGACTGGCCGGTTGGCACCCCAGAATACGAGACGGCGCAGTGGGAACCGGTCACGATGACCCTGACCGCCCAGCCGAAGGGATCGGCGCGACCGGCAGAGATGACGGTCACCGACCAGACGCCGAGCTTCTGGAATGCCTACGAGTTTTTGGGCTTCGACCCGAGCTTCTCGCTCGCCAGCCCGATTCAGCAGGTGCGCGTTGACGCGTACGTGGGCGGGACCTTCACGGTGACGGAACCGGGAAACACGCTTGAGGTGGTGGGCGGCAACTGGGTGGAGGGCGAATTCGCCACCACCCCGCAGCTCCCAGCCGGGGTGGACACGGGTGACGTGCAGGGGCTGCGGTTTACCTTCACGCGCACCGACGGCTCTCAGTGGGAGAACCCGGCAAACCCGAAGCAGGTCATCCCGATCACGATGAAGCGCCTCGGCTATCTCCGCAGCCTCGACGCGAACGGCGACAAGATTGCGACCCCGACCGACGAGGACGTTTCGGCTCCGGGCGAGCCCCTGTCCTCCAGCGGCGGCCGGTACACGAACACCGTCGAAACCACGGTGATAAGCGCCACGAACGGGCTCGGCGGCGCACCGCTGACGGCCGAGGACGACGCGACCGCGCAGATCCAGTACGTCGCCGGCGGCATCCAGGTGAACGTGAAAAAGACCCCGGTGGGCGCACAGCCCGCTGGCAAGTTGATCCCGTTCCAACTGATCATCACGAACCCGGCGACGGGCGGGGTGGCGCAGGCGATCTCGAACCCGAAGATCCAGGATCTGCTGCCGGTCATCGATGGCAAGCCGATGCTGATCTTTGACCCCGAGAGCGACACGCCCCGCTTCGAGTACGAGTTCAGTCCCGGGCCGCTCGCGGCGACGGGCAGCGACCTGCCGATGCCCGTCGACCCGAAGCGGGTGACGGTCGGCTATGACACGAACGCGGACGGCGAGCCGACCACGATCAACTTCTCCTTCAAGGAGGGCACCGCCCTCATGCCGGGTGATGTCTACACGATCACGGTGAACATGATGTTCCGCCCGGGGATGCACGCCGGGGTCGCCAACGAGGTGACGAACACGGTGGGTGTGAGCGCCGATAAGCCCTTCGAGTCCTGCAACGAGAGCGCCCCGGAATCCGGGATGGAAATTGTCGATTGTCTGGCCGACACCCAGGTCTACCCGACCGCGGTGGGCGCGCTGAGCGGCAAGAAGTTCGTGAAGGCCGATGACACCGAGCTTGGGGTCACCAACGTCACGAACCCCGCCGCGAGCTGTGCGCCGAGCCTCGACGAATTCTACGCGGGGGACTGCGTGCCGATCACGAAGCCGCTGCACACCGAGACCTGGCGTGAGCGGATCCAGAACACGGGGACGCTGCCTATGGACCGCGTGATCACCGTCGACCGGCTGCCCACCCCGAACGACCTCGGCGCGATCGTGATGCTGCCGCGCGGTTCCGAGTGGCGCCCCACGTGGGAGGGCGGCTTCCAGGCCACCGCCAGCGAGGGCTACCGCAGTGACTTCGCGAAGGAGCCGGAGCTGTTCTACTCCACCTCCGTTGACCCGTGCATCGCGGACCTGCACCCGGCGGAGGCCGACGAGTGCCCGAGCACGGGGCCCGCGGCCTGGCAACCGCTGCCGAAGGATCTGGACCCGGCGTCCGAGCTTGCCCGCTCGATCACGAACATCAAGACGGTGTTTACCTTCGAGGACGACGCGCTGTTCGCCCCCGGTGACCTGCTCGGCTACTCCTTCCAGACCCGGACGCCGGCGACGGCCCCGAAGATGACGACGGACTCGGTCGCGTGGAACACCATCGCGATCGGGGCCGAGACCGTGATCGAGGAGGCCGGCGAGCGCAAGCTCGGCCAGGTACTCGCCACGGAGGGTCGCCGCGTCGGCGTTGCTCTCGCGACCGGCCCGCTCTCGGTGGAGAAGACCGTGAGCGGCAACGGCGCTGCGTTTGCGCCGGAGACGTTCCAGCTGGCGCTGAGCTGCGTGGTGCCGCACCCGGACGGCGGCGCAGCCGTCACGCTCGACCCGATCTCACTCACCCTGACCTCTGGGGAGAAGCTCACCCTGCCGGAGCAGCTGCCCTTCGGGGCCGAGTGCACGCTGACGGAGGTCGCCGGAGCCAACGGCGAGACCGAGGTCAACGCCGAGCAGGCCACGGCGACGATCGGTCGGGACACCGACCCGCTGCCCCTCGTGACGCTCGACAACCTCTACGAGCTGACCGGCTTTGACGTCAGCAAGCAGGTGGTCGGCGCCGTGAACCAGGACGGCGAGGCCATCGACTACGGCAGCTTCACGGTGGCGGCCAGCTGCTCGTTCCTCGGGGAGCCCGTCTTTGCCGAGGGCTTCGACGCTGAGCACCCGATGACGAAGGCGATCGTCGACGGGGAAACCTGGACCCTGACCGGGCTCCCGGTGAACGCGGACTGCTCCGTGACGGAGACCGAGGCGAACGGCGGCGAGTCCGTCATCACCGTCAACGGTGAGCCGCAGGGGGAGACCTTCACGCTCAGCCGCCTCGCCGAGGGAAAGCACACGGTCGCGGTGCTCGTCACCAACACCTTCCCGCTCGGCGCGATCGAGATCGTCAAGGAGCTGGACGGAACCGGTGCCCAGGCGCTGGCCCCGGACACGACGTTTACCTTCCGCCTCGTCTGCACCTTCGAGGAGCAGACGGTCTGGGACGGCGAGCAGACGCTCACCAAGCAGCAGATCGCCGACGGGGAACGCATCCGCGTCGACACGCTGCCGGCCGGCGCCGAGTGCGCCGTGACCGAGACCGGAGCCGCCGGGGCAACGGAGTCCACCCTGACTCCGGACACCAGCGCGGCCCCGATCACGGTGGGCACGCCGGAGGAACCGCTCGTGTTCACGGCGGTGAACACCTTCGCCTCTGGCGGCGAGCTCATCGTCGAGAAGCAGCTCGCGGGGCCGGCGGCCGAGACCGCGAAGGACAAGACGTTCACGGTGTCCCTGAGCTGCGTGGTCGACCCCGAGGGCAGCAAGCAGCCGGTTGCGGTGCCGGACGGGGCCGAGCGCGAGCTCTCGGCGAAAACCGGCCTGACGGCGAGCTACGCCGGGCTCCCGCTCGGGGCTGCGTGCGAGCTGGTCGAGACCGAGACCGGCGGGGCCGCGAAGACCACGATCACCCCGAACGCGGGTGACCCGTTAGTCGGCGTGCTCACCGTCGGCGAGGCGAGCGTCACGCTGACCGTGGTCAACGAGTTCGAGAAGCCGACCGGCCCCGGCCCCCAGCCGACTCCGGATCCGACGCCGAGCGTTCCCGGGGGCAAGACGCCCGGGCTCTCGGACACGGGTGGCCAGAGCCCGCTGCCGTGGCTGATCGGCGCTGCCGGGCTGCTGCTGCTCGGTGGGGTGTTCCTGGCCCGGACCCTGCGCACGCAGGCCAAGCGCCGGGACGCGGTCGAGGGGGAGGACGCCGACACCCGGTAATCGGACGCAGCTCCGAAGCCGCCGTCACCCTGGGGTGGCGGCGGCTTCGCCGCGTTCGTCGCCGCGCTGCGGCGCGGAAGCCGGAAATCCACAGCCGATGGATAGCGAGATAGGCCAGAATGGACACGAACATTCCCAACGAGAGGACCACACCCCTGTGAAGCGCACACTTGCCGCACTCCCGGTAGTCATTCTGGCCGCAACGATGCTGGTCGGGTGTTCGACCACCGATGCGGCATCCGGGTGTGAGCCGGTCGCCCCGGGTTCGGCCAGCAAGGCCGTGAAGCTCGAGGGAAAGTTCGGCGAACAGCTGAAGCTGACCTCGAAGACCCCGATCGACTCCGTTGATCTGCAGCGCAGCGTCGCGATCGAGGGGGAGGGCGAGCAGCTCACCGACACGGACATGGTCAAGGCACACATGTCGATGTTCACCGGCAGCGACGGCACCCAGGTCGCCTCCGAGGACGCCCTGCTGTCCCTGGACGAGCAGTCGATGGCCCCCTGGGTCATCCAGTCCCTGAAGTGCTCCTCCGAGGGCGACCGCGTCGTCACCACGGCGCCCGCAGCGACGATCTTCCCCCAGGGCGGTCAGGACTTCGGCGTCGAGGCGAGCGACAGCGTGCTCGTGGTCCTGGATCTCAAGCAGATCGTCGAGCCGCGCGCGGTCGGCGAAGAGCAGGAGCTCCCCGAGGGCTTCCCCGAGGTCAGCCTCGGCAAGGACGGCGACCCCACGATCACGATCCCCGAGGGCGTCACCCCCTCCGGCAAGCCCGAGATCGCGACCCGCATTAAGGGCGATGGCCCCGTCGTCAAGGCGGGGGATAACGTCTCCGTGCAGTACCGCGGCGTGATCTGGCGCACGGGCGAGACCTTCGATTCCAGCTGGGACCGGGGCTCGATCGCACCCTTTAACACGAACGGCGTGATCGGCGGCTTCAGCGACGCGCTCGTCGGTCAGACCGTCGGCTCCCAGGTCGTTTCGATCGTCCCCGCGGGCGAGGCCCAGGGCGGCTACCCCGAGGACAAGCTCGTCGAGATGGGTCACCAGAAGGACGACACGATGGTGTTCGTCCTGGACATCGTCGACGCCTCGACGCCGCCGAAGCAGTAGCCCCGTCGGGTTCTCCCGGCCAACGGCCCCCGGCGCGCGTGCGCCGGGGGCCGTTCTGCGTCAGACTGGGGGGCATGAAGCGAATTATTGTGCTGGGGTCCACGGGGTCGATCGGCGAGCAGGCGCTGGACGTGATCCGGGCGAACCCGGAGCAGTTCCAGGTGGTCGGCCTGATCGCCGGCACGAACGCGACGCGCCTCGCCGAGCAGGCGGACGAGTTCAGCGTGGACGACACGGGGCTCGGCGCCGACGCCGCCGTGCAACTCATCGAGAGCGTGGACGCGGACGTGGTCCTGAACGGCATCACGGGCTCGGTCGGCCTCGGCCCGACCATCGCCGCGCTCAAGGCCGGGCGCACGCTGGCGCTGGCCAACAAGGAATCGCTCATCGTCGGCGGCGACCTGGTGACCGGACTCGCAGCCCCAGGGCAAATCGTTCCCGTTGACTCCGAGCATTCGGCGCTCGCCCAAGCGCTGCGCTCCGGCACCGCCGGGGAGGTGCGCCGACTCGTCGTGACCGCCTCCGGCGGCCCCTTCCGGGGCTGGAGCGCCGAGCAGCTCGCCGCGGTGACCCCCGCGCAGGCGCTCGCGCACCCGACCTGGGACATGGGCCGCGTCGTCACGACTAACTCCGCGACGCTCGTGAACAAGGGCCTCGAGGTGATCGAGGCGCACCTCCTGTTCGGCGTGCCCTACGGGGACATCGAGGTCGTGGTGCACCCCCAGTCGATCGTGCACTCGATGGTCGAGTTCGTGGACGGCTCGACGATCGCGCAGGCCTCGCCGCCGGACATGAAGCTGCCGATCGCGCTCGGGCTGGATTGGCCGAGGCGGATCGCGGGGGTGGGGCGCCCCCTCGACTGGTCCACCGCCTCCAGCTGGGAGTTCGAGCCGCTGGACCACGCCGTTTTCCCCGCCGTCGCGCTCGCGAAGGAGGTGGGCCGGTCGCGGGGCACCTTCCCCGCGGTGTTCAACGCCGCGAACGAGGAAGCGGTCGATGCCTTCCACGAGGGGCGGCTGAGCTTCCCCGGCATCGTGGCCACGATCCGCGCCGTGGTGGACGGCCATGACGCCCCGGAGCAGCTGACCCTGGAGAGCCTCGCCGAGGCCGAGCGCTGGGCCCGCGAGCGGGCCAATCGCATCATCGAGACCGCTCGATGAGCGGAGCCCGCGGACACCTCGTCCTGCTGCACGGCGGCGGCGTGGGGCCCTGGATGTGGCAGGACGTGGCCCGCCGCCTCGGCGACGAGGTCACCGTGCACACCCCCACCCTCCCCGGGCACACGCAGACGGGCTCCGGCCGCTTTCGCGATCACGAGCACGCGGTGACCTGCGTCGCCGAGCAGCTCGGCCTGGACTCGCTCTCCGGGGAGATCACCCTGCTGGGCTTCTCGCTCGGCGGGCAGACCGCGCTGCGCTTCGCGGACCGCTTCCCCAACCGGGTGCGGCGGCTGGCCATCGTCAGCTCGGTGCT
>NZ_JAPFRB010000004.1:183879-185288 GCF_035726885.1 Leucobacter sp. M11
AACCCGAAGTTCGCGCAGGCGCAGGCCAAGGAGCTGCTGCTCCCCGATGCGATGTTTCCCGCCTATCTGGAGCAGTCCCGGCACGCGCAGCGGGAGACGCTCCGCGAAGTGCTCCGGGCGAACCTGAGCTTCCGGGCTCCCGAGCCCGTGCTCGCGCACGCTCGCCCCACCCGGCTCTGGTGGGGCGAGCGAGAGCCCGCGGCGGTGCGCGACGGGATGGCGGCCGCGGCCGCGGCACACCCGAACCTGGACACGGTGACCTGGGCGGCTGGCCGCCACGGCATCATGTTCCAGGACCCGGAACGCTTCGCCGCCGAGACCCGCGACTTCCTCAGCCGCTGAGCGGTCCGGACCCGCCGCCCCACCGGCCGGAGTGGGCTAGCGGCCGTCCTCGGCCTGGGCCGCCGCGACCGTGAGCGGCGTCGTGAGCGGATCGATCGCGAGGGATTCGAGGCGGCGCTGGCGGCGCTTGAGCCAGAGCCCGAGCAACACGATCAGGGCGAGGGCCGAATAGGTGGCGATCGCGAAGGTGGAGTGCACGAGATAGGCCGGGTCGCCCTGGCTGATCGCCATCGCCTTGCGCAGTTGTTCCTCTGCCATTGGCCCGAGGATGGAGCCCACGACCATCGGAGCCACGGGGTAGCCGTGCCGACGCATCATGAAGCCGATCAGCCCGATCACGAGGATCGCGCCGATGTCGAACACCGTGAAGTTCAGCGCGTAGGCCCCGAGCCCCGCGAACACCAGAATGCCCGCGTACAGGTAGTGCCGGGGGATCTGCAGGACCCGCACCCACATGCCCACGAGGGGCAGGTTCAGGATGAGGAGCATCACATTGCCGATGTAGAGGCTCGCGATGAGCGCCCAGACGAGCCCCGATTGATTCTCGAAGAGCATCGGGCCGGGGCGGATCCCGTAGGACTGGAACGCGGAGATGATGATGGCCGCGGTCGCTGTGGTGGGCAGGCCGAGCGTGAGCAGGGGCACGAGGACCCCGGCGGCTGCGGCGTTGTTGGCGGCCTCCGGGCCCGCGACCCCCTCGATCGCCCCGTGCCCGAACTGTCCTTTGGCGCGGCCCTTCGCGAGCTTGCGCTCGGCGGCATAGGACAGGAACGTGGCCACATCGGCGCCACCGGCGGGAATCGTGCCGATGGGGAACCCGATCGCCGATCCGCGCAGCCACGGCTTCCAGGATCGTCGCCAGTCCTCGCGCTTCATCCAGTTGCGCCAGCCCCCCGTGATCGGAATGGTCTGGACCCGGCCCCGGCGCATGCGGGAGGCCACGTACAGGGTCTCGCCGACCGCGAAGAGGCCGACGGCGACGATCACGGTGTCGATGCCGTCCGCCAACTGGGGAACCCCAACCGTGTAGCGCTGCTGGCCCGTGAGGACCTCGGTGCCGATGAGGC
>NZ_JAPFRB010000004.1:185345-185884 GCF_035726885.1 Leucobacter sp. M11
ACGCCCCGACGGTGAGGAAGGCCACCACGATGAGGGCGAAGTAGTCCGCCGGTCCCAGCGAGACCGCGAAGGACGCGAGGGTCGGGGCGAGGAAGGTGAGCCCAACGGTGGCGATCGTCCCCGCCACGAAGGAGCCAATCGCGGCGGTGGCCAGCGCGGCGGCGCCGCGGCCCGCCTTCGCCATCCGGTTGCCCTCGAGCGCCGTCACAATCGACGAGGACTCACCCGGGGTGTTCAGCAGGATCGAGGTCGTCGACCCGCCGTACATGCCCCCGTAGTAGATCCCGGCGAAGAGAATGATCGCGCCCGTGGGATCGAGGGAATAGGTCAGGGGGAGCAGCAGCGCCACGGTCATGGCCGGGCCGATCCCGGGGAGCACCCCAACGGCGGTCCCGACGAAGACGCCGAGCAGGGCGTAGAGCAGGTAGAGGGGCTGCAACGCGGTGGCAAAGCCCTCCAGCAGGTGGGGGAGATTATCCATTGAGGAACCCGATCCAGGAGAACAGCGGACCGGCGGGCAGCGACAACCCGAGCAGACC
>NZ_JAPFRB010000004.1:185925-186070 GCF_035726885.1 Leucobacter sp. M11
TCAGGGCGGCGCTCCACCAGCGGGAGGCGCCGAGGGAGAGCGCGGCGCCGAGGAACAGCACGGTGACCGCGACGGGCCAACCGGCCGGCTCGATCAGCACCATGAGCGAGAGAAACAGCGCGCTGATCTTCACGACCGTGAGCCA
>NZ_JAPFRB010000004.1:186130-200686 GCF_035726885.1 Leucobacter sp. M11
GAGCACCTGCACGAGGACGGCGACCGCCGCCGCGACGAGCAGCGCGCCAACCGCGTAGGGGAACACGCGGGGGCCGAGCACGTTGCTCGACCCGGCGGGGACCCGAATCGCGGCCGCGCCCAGCAGGACACAGACGCCGATCAGGAGCGCCCCGCCCGCGAACACGAACTCGCCGACGGGCAATCGCCGCGCCGGGGCGCCGCCGGAGCGGGCGGCCCCGGCGTCCTCGGACGCCGGGGCCGCGGAGTACGGGGCGGACATTACTCGGTCAGCCCGATCGCGCCGAGCGTCTCGGTGACCTCCGCAATGTTCTCGGTCAGGAACTCTTCGAAGTCCGCCCCGGAGAGATACGCATCGTCCCAGCCGCGGGTCTTCAGCTCGGCCTGCCAGCCCGCCGAGGCCTGCAACTGCTCGGCGAAGTCGACGAGCGTGGCGGTCTCGGCCTCGTCGAGGCCACCGGGCGCGATGAGGCCCCGCCAGTTGGTCAGCGTCAGGTCGATGCCCTCGTCCTGAATGGTCGGGACCTCGGGGAGGGCGGCCACGGGCTCCGCGGAGGACACGGCGAGGGCGCGCAGGCCCCCGGCCTCGACCTGCTCGGCAAACTCGCCGACCCCGGAGATCCCGGCCTGGACGGTGCCACCGAGCAGCATGGTCACGGCCTCGCCGCCGCCGGAGTTCGCGATGTAGTTCAGGGTGCCGGGGATCTTCTCAGCGGGCACGCCGGACTCCGTGAGGAGCTGGGCCGCGAGGATGTGGTCGGCCCCGCCCGCGGAGCCACCCGTGACGGCGATCTTCGGGCCGTCCTGCACGATCGCGTCGACGAGCTCCTGCAGGGTGGTGTACGGGGAATCCTTCGGGACGACGACCACGAGCGCCTCCTCGGTGAGCCGGGCGATCGGAGTCGTGTCTTCGAGCCGGACATCGGTCGCGTTCGTCTCGACGGCTCCGACCATCACGAGGCCGGTCACCATGAGCGTCGCCGGGTCGTTCTCGGTGGCCAGGGACGCCAGGCCGACGGTGCCGCCAGCGCCGGAGATGTTCGTCACCGGGGCCTTCTTGACGAGGCCCTCGGCCACCCCGACCTGCACGATGGCGCGGGCGGTCTGGTCCCATCCGCCGCCCGGGTCGGCGGGGGCGATGACCTGGACCTGGGCGAGGGGCTCGGCGGAGCCGGCCGGGGCCTCGGCCGTCGGGCCAGCGGAACAGGCCGCGAGCGAGAGCACGGCCGCGGCGGCCAGGACGCCGGTGGCGAGGCGGGCACCGCCTGCGGGCGCGCGGAAACGGGACGGGATTCGCATGGAGACTCCTCATTGAGCGGGCCAATCGGCCGAAGACGCGGGCCGGAAGGCCCGCAGGACTCCGAGGCTAGGTGAGGTGGGCGGCCACACCGGGGTTTCGTTCATAGTGGACGTTTCGGTCATATTGGTCGCGAGCGAGATCGGCCCCGCGGGGTGCGCGGGGCCCCGGCTCCGGCAGAATGAGGGCATGGCCAAAACGATGTCGTTGCGCGCGCAGCTCCTGCTCTGCCAGGTGGCGATCATCCTCGTGACGGTCGTGGCCACGGGCATCGTCGCGGGCACGCTGCAGGAGCGCCAGCTCCGGGATGCCTACCTGGACCGGATGCTCGGCGTCGCACGCTCGGTCGCGAACCTGCCTGCGATCACCGACGCCTTCGACGATCCGGACCCCTCCGCCGCGATCCAGCCCATCGCCGAGGTGATCCGCGAGGCTTCGAAGGTCACGTATGTCGTGGTGACCGACCGCGACGGGATCCGCTTTTCGCACCCGACCCCCGGTCGCATCGGCGAGCGGGTCTCGACGGACCCGGGGGTCGCGCTCTCGGGCCGCGTCTTCGTGGGCACCGAGACGGGGACGCTCGGGGATTCCTGGCGGGCGAAGGTGCCGATCTTCTCGCCCGAGGACCCGGACGAGGTGATCGGACAGGTCTCGGTCGGCATCCTGGAGTCCGACCTCAGCGCGGATTTGCGGGAGGAGATCGGCTGGCTCGTGGTCGCCCTCGTCGTCGCGGCAATCGCGGGCGGGCTCGGGGCGGCCTGGGTGACTCGGCTCATCCGGCGCCGTATTCACGGGCTGGAACCCGAGCAGATCGCTGGGCTGCTGGAGGGCCGGGAGGCGATCCTGCACGGCACGCAGGAGGGGCTGATCGCCTTCGATGACCGGGGTCGGGTGCTGCTCGCCAACGATGCCGCGGGGACCCTGCTCGGCCTGGCGGACCCCTCGGGCGCGGAGGGGCGGCTGGCCGCCGACGTCCTGGAGCCCGAGCTGGCCCGGCTTGCCGTGGCCGGTGACGGCGACGAGCACCTCGTGTTGGCCGGGGAACGCCGACTCATCGCCCGCAGCGACGCCGTTTCCGGGCCGAGCGGCCCGATCGGCACCGCGCTCACGCTCCGGGACCACACCGCGCTCCACGAGACGCTCGCGGAGCTGGAGGGCGCGAACTCGCTGGCCGAGGGGATGCGTGCGCAGGCGCACGAGTTCGCGAACCGCCTGCACGTGATTGGGGGACTCCTGGAGCTGGGCGAGGCGGAGGCCGCGCTCGACTACGTCGGGCGGGTGAGCACCGACGGGCTCCTCGTCACTCTCGGCGAGGCCGAGGCGCTCGGCGGGGAGCTCACGGCGCTGCTGCTGGCCAAGCGAGCCCGGGCCCTGGAACTCGGGGTGCGCCTCGACCTCGACCCCGAGCAGCGCTGGCTCGCGCCCCGCGGGGAGGACCCGCTCCGGGACGACGCCCTCACCGTGGTGGGGAACCTGCTCGACAACGCGATCGAGGCCGCGGGCCCCGGCGGTGCGGTCCGACTGGGGCTCAGCCGGGGCGCGGGGCGGGTGCGGATCGTGGCCGAGGACAGCGGGCCCGGGGTCAACCCGGAGGAACGCGAGCGGGTGTTTCTGCGCGGGGTGAGCAGCAAGGGCGCTGGCGGGGTCCGGGGCCTCGGCCTCACGCTCGTGCGCCGGGTGGCCCGCCGACTCGGCGGGGACGCAACGATCGGCGTCAGCGCCCTCGGCGGGGCCCGGGTCGACGTGGCCTGCGTCGATCCGGCGGCGCGTCCGAGTCCGGGCACGGGGCCCGGGGCGAACACCGAGGCGGGACGATGAGCGGCGCGGGTCCCATCGGCACGGTCATCGTGGACGACGACCGGGCCATCGCCGAGGTACACGCTCGCTTCGTGGCCGCGCACGACGGGTTCCGGGTGCTGGCGACGGCGCACAGCGGACAGGATGCCCTCGACGCGGTCGCTCGGCACCGTCCGGAGCTGATCCTGCTCGACTTTGGGCTACCCGACATTGACGGGCGCGAGGTGCTGCGCCGCGTGCGCTCCTCGGGGCTCGGGACCGTCGAGGTGATCGCGGTCACGGCGGCCCGCGACCTGGAGAGCGTGCGTTTCGCCCGCCTGAACGGGGTGCGGCACTACCTCGTGAAGCCCTTCTCCGCCCGGGAATTGCGCAGCCGCCTCGACGAGGTCGCCGCGCACCGGGCGGAGCAACGCCAGGCCCCGACGACGGGGCTCGCGCAGAGCGAGGTGGACGCGATGCTCACCGGCGGCATCCGGACGGTGTCGCCCACCGCGGTGAGCCCGCTGCCGAAGGGGCTGAGCGCGGTGTCGCTCGATCGCGTGCGTGCCGCCCTGCGCGAGCTCGGAGCGCCAGGCCAGGGGGCCGCGCCCGATGCCTCCGCGGCGGAGCTCGCGCTGATCGTCGGGATGAGCCGGGTGAGCGTGCGGCGCTACCTGGAGTTCCTCGTCGCGATCGGCGACGCGGAGCTGACGCCGCGCTACGGACAGGCGGGGCGGCCGGAGCATCGCTACCGGGGCAGCTGATCGTTCCCCGGCTCGGCGGGTCTGCGAGTGATCGGTCGGGCACCAGCGGGCATCCAGCGAATATCGGTAGCATCACTGCGTGGAAGATATCCTGCTGTACCTGCTCGGCATTGGCATCATTGTCGTTGGCCTTGCCGTCTCGATCGGGCTGCACGAGATCGGCCACCTCCTGCCCGCCAAGCTGTTTCGGGTCAAGGTCACCCAGTACATGGTGGGCTTCGGCAAGACCCTCTGGTCGCGTAAGAAGGGCGAGACCGAGTACGGCGTGAAGCTGCTGCCGCTCGGCGGCTACGTCGCCATGATCGGGATGTACCCGCCCACGAAGCCCGGCGAGGCCGCTCGGGCCTCCTCCACCGGCTTCCTGAACTCGGTGGTCGAGGAGGGCACCCGCCCCGCCGCGAAGCGCCCCGGAGCCGCGCCGGACCAGGCGGGCGACGCGCACCCTGGTACCGACCTGAGCACCGATCTGAGCATCGATCAGAGCACCGACCTGACGCCCGAGTCGGACGCCCCCCAGTCCGGCGGCATGGCCGGGCTCATCGAGGACGCCCGCGCCGCGAGCGCGGAGACGATCACCGCGGGTGACGAGGACCGCGCCTTCTACCGGCTGCCCGCCTGGAAGCGCATCATCGTGATGCTCGGCGGCCCGCTCATGAACCTGCTCCTCGCCTTCGTCTTCTACGCCATCGTGCTCGTGGGCTTCGGGACGCCCCAGCTCAGCACCACGATCGGGAGCGTGAGCGAGTGCGTGTTGCCCGCGTCCAGCGATCGCAGCGAGTGCGCGCCGAGCGACGAACTCGCCCCCGGCGCCGCGGCGGGGATCCTGCCCGGTGACCGCCTGATCTCGCTCAACGGCGCACCCGTGACCGAGTGGGATGACTTCCGCCTCGCGGTCGCGGACGCCCCCGGCGAACCGCTCGCCGTCGTTGTGGAGCGCGACGGGGTCGAGACGCCGGTCAGCCTCACCCCGCGACTCACCGAGCGCTATCAGACGGACGCGCAGGGCACCGTGCTCACGGACGCCAGCGGCACCCCGCTCACCGCCGAGGTCGGCATGGTGGGGCTCACCCCGGCGCAGGAGATGGTGCGCCAGCCCATCACCGCGGTGCCCGCCCAGGTCGGCGAGAACGTCGCGGCCGTGGGCAACATGATTCTGCACCTGCCCCAGCGCATGGTGGACATTTGGCAGGCAGCCTTCGGCTCCGAGGCGCGCGATGCGAACGGCCCGATCAGCGTGGTCGGCGTCGGCCGGGTGGCTGGCGAGCTCGTCTCCACGGACACGATCCCGGTCGCCGACAAGGCACAAACCATGTTCGGGCTGCTCGCCTCCCTGAACGTTGCCCTGTTCGTGTTCAACCTGCTCCCGCTCATGCCGCTCGATGGCGGGCACATCGCGGGCGCGATCTACGAGTCGATCAAGCGCCGGATCGCGAAGATCCGCGGCAAGCCGGACCCCGGACCCGTGGACAGCGCGAAGATGGTTCCCGTCACCCTCGTCGTTGTGGTGCTCATGGGTGCGATGACGCTGCTCCTCGTCTACGCGGACCTCGTCAAGCCCGTTCAGTTCTTCGGGTAGCCGGGGCGCGAAGACATGCCCTCGTACCGGCTGATCCTGAACATCGGGGCGCTGCGAGCGGGCGTGCGCCCCGAGACGCTCCTCCCCGCGGCCCGCGAGGCGGTGGCCGCGCACGCGCTCGTCGAGCACGCCGAGGTGGGCATCCGCCGGGGAGCGGCCGAGCTCACGGTTCGCTTCCTCGCGGACGATCCGCGCGCCGCGCACGCCGTCGCCGAGGCGGCGCTCCCCGCCGTCGCGGCCCTGGCCGAGGTCCCCACGTGGCGCATCACGCATCGGCTCGGCTCCCGCTGGCCGGTTGTGCTCCGCTCCGAACGCCACGGCGGGTGAGCAGCGCTCGCTTGCGCTCACCCGGGACGCCCCGTACCCTGGGTCCGTGAGATTCTTTCCCTTCTTCATCTAACGGCTGAACCGGCCGAACGCGCTCGCGGACCAGTCCGAGCGGCGTCGGCCACGTGTTCCTGGCCCCTCGGGGCCGCCGTTTTCTGCGCCGTGAGCTCGACGCGCGGGTGATCCCAGTACCCCGATCCCCGCGGGATGCAGCGCTGCCGGCCGGGATTTTCCCGGGCGGCGCCGCCTGGTTTTCGAGCCTCGGTGCGCCGTGAAGAAAGAGATCCATGCGTTCCCATCGCACCCCAGCAGAAACGCCGCGCACCGCTCGGCGTGCCGATCCCCGTGTTGATCCCCGTGTTGATCCCGCTGCCGATCCCCGTGTCGACCACGGACCCGCCCCCGCCGTTGGGCACCCCCGCTCGTCAGCGGAACCGCTCCTCCCTCTGGCTCAGCGCCTCCCGGCGCGACAGCGCGCGCAACTGACCGCCGCGGGGGTGAGCGTGCACCGCGGCGGGCGTGCCGTCCTCACCGAGGTGGACCTGACCGTCGTCCCCGGCTCGCGCATTGCCGTCGTCGGCGAGAACGGCCGCGGCAAGAGCACCCTGCTGCACGTGCTCGCGGGCAGGCTGACCCCCGACTCCGGCACGGTGCGGCGCATCGGCACCCTCGGCCTCGCGGAGCAGGAGGTCTCCGTGCGCGGCGAGCGCTCGGTCGGGCACGCGGTGGCCGAGGCGATCGCCCCGGCGCTCGCGGCGTTGCACGCCCTCGACGCCGCCGCGGCCGGGCTCGCGAGTGCCTCGCCGGGCGCGGACGAGCGCTACGCCGCCGCGCTGGCCGACGCGGAAGCCCTCGACGCCTGGGACGCCGAGCGGCGCGTGCGGATCGCCCTCGAAGCCCTCGACGC
Organism: Leucobacter sp. M11; assembly: GCF_035726885.1. Taxonomy (NCBI): domain Bacteria; kingdom Bacillati; phylum Actinomycetota; class Actinomycetes; order Micrococcales; family Microbacteriaceae; genus Leucobacter; species Leucobacter sp. M11. The sequence goes on from NZ_JAPFRB010000004.1 coordinate 192,777, forward strand.
GGAAACCGCGCCGGAACGGCTCCTCCGCGAGCTCTCCGTTGGGCAGCGCTCCCGGGTGCGCCTGGCCTGCCTGCTCGGGGCCGAGGACGACATGCTGCTGCTCGACGAGCCCACGAACCACCTCGATCGGGGCGGGCTTGACTTTCTGACGGCGCGGCTCCGGGCGCGGCCGGGCGGGGTCGTCGTCGTGAGCCATGACCGGGCGTTGCTGAGCGACGTCGCGGAGACGTTTTTCGACCTGGACCCCTCGCCGGACGGACGCCCGCGCGCCTTCGGGGGCGGCTACGCCGGGTATCGGGCGGGGCGGGCCGCGGAACGGGAACGCTGGGAGCAGGAGTTCGAGCGGCAGCGGGCCGAGCAGGCCCGCCTGCAGGACAGCCTGAGCGCCGCGCAGAACCGCCTCGTGTCCGGATGGCGGCCGGAGAAGGGCACGAACAAGCACGGGCGGGCAACCCGCGCGGGCGGGCTCGTGCAGAGCGTGCACCGTCGGCAGGATCAGCTCGACGCGCACGCGGTGACGGTGCCCGAGCCTCCGCTCCGCTTCCGATTTCCCGAGGTGAGCGTCCGGGGCGGGCTGAGCCTGCTCCGGGCCGAGGGGGTGAGCGTTGCGGGCCGGCTGGCGCCGGTCGCCGAAATCGACCTGGTACGGGGGAGCCGCCTCACGGTGACGGGGCCGAACGGGGCGGGTAAATCCACGCTGCTCGCCCTGCTCGCGGGGGAGCTCACTCCGGACCAGGGCCGGGTACGGCTCACCCCGGGGATCCGGCTGGGGATGCTCCGTCAGGAGACGGCGCTCCCGCCCGAGGCACGGGCCAGCGCGCTCTTCGCCGCGCACCGTGACGCGCTCGTCGCGGCGGGGGTCTTGCCCGAGGCCGACGCGGTTGGCCTCGCCGCGCTCGGCCTGCTCAGCGCCCGGGAAACCGGGAAGCGCGTGGGCGAGCTGTCGACCGGGCAGCAACGCCGCCTCGGGCTGGCGATGGTGTTGGCCGCGCGGCCGCAGGTGCTCCTCCTCGATGAGCCGACGAACCACCTCTCGGTTGCCCTGGTGGACGAGCTCGCCGAAGCCCTCGCCGCGACCGAAGCCGCCGTGGTGCTGAGCACGCACGACCGCCAGCTCCTCCGCGACGTGGCCCACTGGCCTGCCCTGCGCCTCACCGGGGCCGCCCCGCACGGGTGAGCGGCCCCGCGAGCGAACGCTACGCGCCGATGCCGAGGAGCTTCTTGACCCGGGCCACGTGGCCGGTCGCCTTGATGTTGTAGAGCGCGTGCTCGATCGCGCCGTCGGCGCCGATCACGAAGGTGGAGCGGATGACGCCCTGCACGACCTTCCCGTAGTTCATCTTGTCGCCGTATGCGCCGTAGGCGATGTGGGTGCCCAGCTCGGGGTCGCTCAGCAGGGGGTAGTCCAGGCTGTCGCGCTCGGCGAACCGCAGCTGCTTCTCGACGGTGTCCTTCGAGATCCCGAAGACGCGGTACCCGGCCTCGGCGAAGCCCGCGACGGAGTCGCGGAAATCGCAGGCCTCGGTCGTGCATCCCGGGGTCATTGCCGCGGGGTAGAAGAACAGCACCACGCCGGTGCCGCGCAGCTCGCTGAGCGTGTGCGTCGTGCCGTTCTGGTCGGTCAGGGTGAAGTCGGGGGCCGGGTCACCGGCGGTGAGGAGGGTGCGATCGGTCATGCTCCCAGCCTAGCCGGGCACCGCTGACCGCGCCCGAACCGCCGACCCGCCGACTCGCGGACCGGCGGACCTGGAGGATCCGCACCCGGCTAGTCGCGGTCCTCCAGGAGGCGGCGCAGGGACTCGACCCGGCCGGCGCCGGTCACGTCGAGGGCACCGGAGCGGATCGCCTCGTCCAGGGCACAGTTCGGGGCATCGCTCAGGTGGGTGCAGCCGCGCGGGCAGCCGCGCATGACCTCCTCCAGTTCGCGGAAGCCCTTCAGGATGCCCTCGGGGGTGACATGCCCGAGGCCAAAGGAGCGCACGCCCGGGGTATCGATGACCCAGCCGTTGCCCTTCGGGGTGTCCAGGCGCAGGCTCACGGTCGAGGAGGACGTGTGCCGTCCCCGCCCCGTGACCACGTTCACGTGCCCCGTCGCCCGATCCGCTTCGGGCACGAGCGCGTTGATCAGGGTGGACTTGCCCACGCCGGAGTGCCCGACGAACACGGTCTCGTGGCCGACGAGGGCCCGGCCGATGGCCTCGACGGGCTCCGCGCCCTGCGCGCTCAGGAAGGTGGGGACGTCGAGGGCCGCGAAGTGGGCCAGGAACTCGCTGGGGTCCGCGAGGTCGGTCTTGGTGACGCACAGCAGGGGCTGCAGGCCCGCGTCGTAGGCGGCCACGAGGTAGCGGTCCACGAGGCGCACCCGCGGCTCGGGGTTCGCCGCGGCCACGACGATGAGCATCTGATCCGCGTTCGCGACGATGACCCGCTCCACGCGATCGCTGTCGTCGGCGCTGCGCCGGAGCAGGGTCGTCCGATCGTCGATCGAGACGATGCGGGCGAGGCTCCCTGCGTCTCCCGAGGTGTCGCCGACGAGTTGCACGCGGTCACCCGTCACGATCGAGGTCTTGGTGAGCTCCCGGGCCCGGGCGGCGGTGACCTGCCGTTCGGGGTCGGCCGATTCGGGCACGCCCGCGGCCACGAGCACGCTGTAGCGGCCCCGATCCACGCCCGTGATCATCCCGGTCACCGAGTCCGCGTGGTCCGGGCGGCGCTTCGTGCGCGGCCGGTTCGCCTTCGGGTTCGGGCGGGACCGGATCTGCGATTCGTCATAGTCGCCGTAGGGCTCGTCGGGCTCCGCCTCGTCGCTCCACCAGCTCATGCGTCGGGGGTCGCCTCAGCGCTCGGGGCCGGCTCGGGCGAGGCCGTGGCGACCATCGTGGCCCAGAGCTCCGTGAACTGCGGCAGGGTCTTCGCCGTGGTCTCCACGTCGTCCACCGTGACGCCGGGCACGCGCAGCCCGATCAGGGCGCCCGTCGTGGCCATCCGGTGATCCTCGTAGCTCAGCCAGCGCGCGCCGCGCAGCTCGGCGGGCTCGGTCCGGATCCCCTCGGGCAGCTCGGTGACGGCGGAGCCGATCCGGTCGAGCTCGGTCGCGAGCGCGGCGATCCGGTCGGTCTCGTGGTGCCGGATGTGGCCGATGCCGCTGATCTCGGCGGGGCCCTCCGCGAGCGCCGCGAGGCCGATCGCGGTGGGGGACAGCTCCCCGGCCGCGCCGAGGTCGAGGCGAGTGCCCCGGACCACGCCCGTGCCGGTGACCGTGAGCGCGTCGCCGTCGAGGCTGACCGCGCCGCCGAAGGCGGGGAGGATCTCGCGCAGGTGGTCGCCCACCTGCGTCGTGTCGCTCGGCCAGCCGGTGATCGTGACGCGGCCGCCCGCGACGACCGCCGCGGCGAGGAAGGGGGCAGCGTTCGAGAGATCGGGCTCGATGTCGCGGGTCTCGGCCCGGATCGGGCCGGGCTCCACGACCCACTCGCCGGGGGCGGGGGAAGAACAGGCCACGCCGCGGCGGCGCAGGGTGTCGAGGGTCATCTCGATGTGCGGCACGCTCGGCAGGCGCTCCCCGGTGTGCACGACGTGCACGCCCTCCGCGAAGCGGGGCGCGGACAGCAGCAGGCCGGACACGAACTGGCTGGAGAGCGAGGCGTCGAGCTCGACGCGACCGCCGCGCATCGTGCCCGTGCCGTGCACCGTGAACGGCAGCTTGCCGCGGCCCTCGTCGGCGATGTCGGCCCCCAGCTCTCGCAGGGCGTCGAGGATCGCGCGCATGGGGCGACGGCGGGCGGACTCGTCGCCGTCGAAGGCGGTGGGGCCGAGGGCGAGCGCGGCCACGGAGGGCACGAAGCGCATGACGGTGCCCGCGAGGCCGCAGGCGATGCTCGTGGACCCGAGCAGTTCCTCGGCGGGGGTGACGAGCCAGTCCGGGCCGAAGGCGCCGTCACCCGGCACCTCCTCGATGCCCACGCCGAGAGCGCGGAGGGCCTCCACCATGAGCTGGCTGTCCCGGGAGTGCAGGGGGCGACGCAGCAGGCCGGGGCCGTCCGCGAGGGCGGCGAGGACGAGTTCGCGATTGGTGAGCGACTTCGAGCCCGGCAGTTGCAGGGTCGCGTTCAGGGGGCCGGCCGCGACGGGGGCGGGCCAGGCTGCGGGGCGCTCGGGATCCCCGGCTGCGTTGCCAGCCGGATCCTCATCGTCTTTACGGGAATATTTCGCGGTGAACATTGGTTCCTAACCATACCGGAGTTCCCCCCATCCGGCCCGAGAAACCCCCGCGACACCTCCCGCAACCGATGCCCCGAAGAGTAAGGAACCCGATCCCATGCCGGCTACGATCAGCGCGTTCGCGGATCCCGTGCTGACCGCAGGCCTAGGATTGCTGAGTATGGCTCACACTGAGGACTCGATCGACGCGCGCTTTGAGCGTGACGCCTTGCCGTACCTGGACCAGCTCTACGGGGCCGCCATGAAAATGACGCGGAACCCGGCCGATGCCCAGGACCTCATCCAGGAGACCTTCTTGAAGGCGTACTCCGCATTTTCGTCCTTCACCGAGGGCACGAACCTGAAGGCCTGGCTGTACCGGATCATGACCAACAGCTACATCAACACCTACCGCAAGCGCCAACGCGAGCCCTACCTCGGGGTCGTCGAGGAGCTGGAGGACTGGCAGATGGGCGGCGCGGAGTCGACGACCGCGATGTCCTCGCGCTCCGCCGAGGCCGAGGCGATCGATCAGATGCCCGCCTCGGTGGTGACGGATGCGCTGAACTCGATCCCCGAAGATTTCCGTCTCGCCGTGTACCTGGCGGACGTGGAAGGCTTCTCCTACCAGGAGATCGCCGACATTATGAACACCCCGACCGGGACGGTGATGAGCCGACTACACCGCGGTCGGAAGCTGTTGCGCGGCCTGCTCGCGGACTACGCGGCTGAGCAGGGCGTCGGCGTGAAGGAGGAAAAACGATGAGCGACTGCGGTTGCGACAGCGCGCGCGACGCGCTCGAAGAGTTCATCCGGAACGAGCTCGATGATGTGCAAATCGGCGAGATCCGGGCGCACCTGGAGATCTGCCCCGACTGCTCCGACGAGCAGCGGGTCGCCGAGCGGCTCAGGGAGGCCGTGCAGCGCGCCTGCCGCGAGCCCGCCCCGCCGAGCCTGCGCGAGGTGATCCTCGAAAACCTCCGCGAGAAGCACACCCCGGCCTAGGCTCGGGAACCGGGACCGCCCCGGGGGCTCCCGCGAGGAACTGCTCGCCGCCTGGCGACCGTCTCGCGCCCGCCCGATCGAGGAGCGCGGCCGGGCCTGATTGCCGGCGCGCCCCAGGATCCGCGGCCCTAGCGCTCGGCGTCCGACCGGGGCGAGGCGATCACGGGGATCGCGGCCGTCTCGTCGACGAGCTCGAAGCGTTTCCGCCCGCTCCCGCGCACCAGGAATCGGTAGGCCAGCGCGAGCAGGGCGAGCCAGATCAGCCCGACCACGAGCGCCGGACGGGTGGCCTCGACCGCGCCGATCATCACCACAACAAAGATGATGAAGGCGACGGTCAGATACGAGGCCCCGGGCCACAGGGGCACGGGGAACTCGCTCGGCAACCGGTTCTCGCGGGCGATTTCGCGCTTCATCGCGATGTGTGAGCAGAGGATCATGAGCCAGACCACGACCGTCGCGAAGGTGGCGAGCGCGGCGATCAGGAAGAAGATCTGGTCCTGGAACCAGACGTTCAGGAGCACGCCGATCAGGAGCGCCCCCACCATCGTCAGCACCGTGAGGTACGGCACGCCGTTCCGGGAGATCCGGGTGAAGGCCTTCGGGGCCTGGCCCTGCTCGGCGAGGCCGTGCATCATCCGGCAGGCGCCGAAGATGTCGGCGTTGATCGCGGACACCGCCGCCGTGATGACGACCGCGTTGAGAATGTGCGCGGCCCCGGTCAGCCCCAGGCTGTCAAAGATCGAGACGAACGGGCTCGCCTGGCCGTCGATCGTGTTCCACGGCTGGATGGACATGATGACGCCGAGCGTGAGGACGTAGAACAGCAGGATGCGCACGGGCACCGAGTTGATGGCCTTCGGGATGACCCGCTTCGGGTTCTGCGCCTCGCCCGCGGTGATGCCGATGACCTCGATCCCGCCAAAGGCGAACATCACGATGGTGAAGCAGGCGAGGAAACCGACGAGGCCGTTCGGGAACAGGCCACCGTGCTCGAAGAGGTTGTTCAGCCCGGCCGCGCCCTCGCTCTGGTTGCCGAGGCCGAAGATGATGATCGCGATCCCGCCCGCGATCATCGCGATGATCGCGGTGATCTTGATGAGCGAGAGCCAGAATTCGAGCTCGCCGAAGACCTTGACGCTGATCAGGTTGATCGCGGCGATGAACAAGACGAGGGCGAGAATCCAGATCCAGCGATCCACATCCGGGAACCAGAAGCCCATGTAGACGCCGAAGGCCGTGACATCGGCGAGGGCGACCACGAACATCTCGAAGGTGTAGGTCCAGCCGGTCAGGAACCCGGCGAACGGACCGAGGTAGCGCGAGGCGTACTGGCCGAAGGAGCCCGACACGGGGTGGCGCACGGCCATCTCGCCCAGGGCACGCATCACCATGAACACGGCCGCGCCGCCGATCATATACGCGAGGAGGACGCTCGGGCCGGCGGTCTGGATGGCCCCCGCGGAGCCGTAAAAGAGCCCGGTGCCGATCGCGGAGCCGAGCGCCATGAAGCGGATGTGTCGCGCGGTGAGCCCGCGGCGCAGCGCGCCGCTCATCGGGTCCGGCCGAGCGCGTCGCCGCCGAGGCGGTGGGCGAGACCGGTGGCGGCCTCCAGGACGAGCAACGCCGCCAGCCGCACGGTGCGCCCGTCCGGGGTGTCGGCGGCCGCGTCGATCTCGGTCAGGTCGAGGGAGCGCACGCGGGCGTCCCCCGCGAGCAGCCGCACCGAGCGGCGCAGCTCTGCGGCGCTCAGGCCGCCGGGGACGGAGGCCGGGCACGCGGGCACGACGGCCCGGTCGCACACGTCCACGTCGATGTCCACGTGGACGGGGCCCCCGCCCGCGCCCGCGATCTCAAGGGCGTCGCCCACGATGTCCGCGAGGGGGCGGTCGAAGAACGCGTCCCGGTGGATCACGGTGATGCCGAGGTCCCGGGCGCGCTGGCGGTACGGGGCGGAGTTCGCGAAGTCCGCGATGCCGACCTGCACGATCCGCCGCGGGTCCAGCCCCGCCTCGACGAGGCGGCGCACGGGGGAGCCGTTGCTGACCCCGTCGCGGAGGTCGTGGTGCGCGTCGAAGGTGATGAGCCCGGCGGTGGCCAGGTCCGGCCCGAAGCCGCCGAGCGCCGCGGGTATGGTCGCCGCGTTATCGCCGCCAAGGGCGACCACGAGGGCGCTGCGCGCGTGCAGCGCCGCAATCGTCGCCGTCGCGGCGACCTCGCCGTCCGGGGTGTCGGGGTCGGGCACATCGCCCGCGTCGCGCAGGCGCAGCGCCTCCCCGAGCACGGTGTCGGCGACGCCGTCGAGCGAGACGCTGTGCTCGGAATAGCGGCGGAGGGCCGCGCGGATCGCCGCCGGCGTCGTGTGCGCCTGGGTTGCGGACAGGGACGTGCGGCTCGTGGGGACGCCGACCAGCATCAGATCGACGGCCTCGCTGCCGTCATCGACCGGCCAGTCTCCGGCGCGAGGCCAGAGCGGGTCGTGTGGGAGGGGAGAAGAGGTCATGCTCCGACGGTACCAAGCGCGGGGGGCCGAACAGAACGAGGGGGGCGCGGGTTGCTGTCTGGACGCCCAGACGCGGGAAGGCGGCGCGCCGGACTCCATGTCTGGAATCCCAGACAACACCCTGCCGTCTCCGATGGTGTCTGAACCCGAAATAGAGTCAAATCGAAGCATGAGTACTCAGACCCCCGTTGTCCTCGGCGAT
>NZ_JAPFRB010000004.1:200764-201312 GCF_035726885.1 Leucobacter sp. M11
CGGGTCGAGGAGAGCCGCGCCGTGATCGAGCGCCTCGCCGATGACGAGCGCCCCCACTACGGGGTGTCCACGGGCTTTGGCGCCCTCGCCAACGTCCAGATCCCCGCGGAGAAGCGGGCCCAGCTCCAGCGCAGCCTCGTCCGCTCCCACGCCGCCGGCTCCGGGCCCGAGGTCGAGCGCGAGGTCGTCCGGGGCCTCATGCTGCTGCGCATCAACACGCTCGCCTCGGGGCGGACCGGCGCGCGCCGCTCCACCGTCGAGACCTACCTGCGGATCCTGAACGCGGGGATCACCCCCGTCGTCCACGAGTACGGCTCCCTCGGCTGCTCCGGTGATCTGTCCCCGCTCGCGCACTGCGCGCTCGCGCTCATGGGCGAGGGCACGGTGCGCACCCCGGACGGGGAGGAGCAGCCCGCGGCCGAGGCGCTCGCCGCCGCGGGCATCACCCCCGTCGTGCTCGCCGAAAAGGAGGGCCTCGCGCTCATCAACGGCACCGACGGCATGCTCGGCATGCTCTCGCTCGCCCTGCACGACCTCGCCGGGCTCGT
>NZ_JAPFRB010000004.1:201339-203952 GCF_035726885.1 Leucobacter sp. M11
GAGCATCGAGGCGCTCACCGGCACCGACACCGTCTTCGCCCCGGACCTGCACGAGCTGCGCCCGCACCCCGGCCAGCGTGATTCCGCCGCAAACCTGCGCCGCGTGCTCGCGGACTCCCGCCTGATCCAGCGCCCGACCGAGGGGCAGTTCACCCGCGTGCAGGACGCGTACTCGCTGCGCTGCTCCCCGCAGGTGCACGGGGCGGTGCGCGCCACGATGGCGCACGCCGCGTCCGTCGCGGGCATCGAGCTCAGCTCCGCCGTGGACAACCCCGTCGTCACGCCCGACGGCCGGGTCGAATCCAACGGAAACTTCCACGGGGCCCCCGTCGGCTACGTGCTCGACTTCCTCGCCATCGCCGTTGCCGATCTCGCGAGTATCTCGGAGCGGCGCACCGACCGCTTCCTCGACACAGCTCGGAACCACGGCCTGCCGCCCTTCCTCGCCGCAGACCCGGGTCTCGACTCCGGCCTGATGATCGCCCAGTACACGGCGGCGGGCATCGTCTCCGAGCTGAAGCGCCTCGCGGTGCCCGCCTCGGTTGACTCGATCCCGTCTTCGGCGATGCAGGAGGACCACGTCTCGATGGGCTGGGCCGCTGCCCGCAAGCTCCGCCGCGCCATCGACGGCCTCGGCCGCGTGATCGCGATTGAGCTGCTCGCCTCGACCCGCGCCCTGGACTTCCGCCTCGCCGAGGCACCCGAGCGCACCCCCGGGGCGGCCACCGCCGCCGTGCACGCGCTCATGCGCACGCGAGTGCCGGCTCCCGGAACGGACGAGTTCCTGTCGCCGCAGATCGAGGCCGCCGTCCAGTTGGTGACCTCGGGCGCGGTCCTCGACGCCGTGACCGAGGCCATCGGCGAGCTGGACTAATCTGAGGGTGGCCCCGGCGCGGGCCACCCGAGACGCACGGGCTCGCTCTCGGGAGCTCACCACAGGGAGGTGCCGCATGTCGAAGGCCTCCCAGGTGCCCGCCGCCGCGCAGACCCTGCAGATCCTCAGCCTGCTCGCCACCTCCCGCGGCCCGATGCCCGCGTCGATGATCGCCTCGCAGCTGGAGCTGCCGCGCTCGACCGTGTACCACCTGCTCGGCGTGCTCGTGGCCCACGGGTTCGTGATGCACCTGCCGGAGGAGCGCCGCTACGGGCTGGGGCTCGGGGCGGTCGAGCTGAGCTCGGCGTACTCGCGCCAGGAGCCGCTCGCCCGGCTCGGTCGGCCCGCGCTCGCCGCGCTCGTGGACCGGATCGGGGTGAGCGCCCACCTCGCGGTGCTGCACGGGCGTGACGTGCTCTACGTGGTCGAGGAGCGGGCGCGAAACGCGCCCTCCCTCATCACCGACGTGGATGTTCGCCTGCCCGCCCAGCTCACGGCCTCCGGCCTGGCGATCCTCGCGGCGATGCCAAAGGCGCAGGTGCGCGCGCTGTTCCCGGATCGTTCCGCCTTCGTGCAGCGGCACCGGAACGATCACCCGGTGGACCGCTATTCCCGGCTGCGAGCGGAGCTGACCGAGTGCCAGATCCGCGGCTACTCGGAGGAGATTGGCCTGATCACCGAGGGGCTGTCCTCGATCGCGCTGCCGGTGACGGACCACCGGGACTGGCCGGTCGCGGCGATCGCGGTCACCTACGCGAGCGAGGGGGCGACGCCCGAGCGGGTCGCGGAGCTGGTCTCCGCGGTGCGGGCCACGACGGGAACGCTCTCCCAACGCCTCTCGGGGAGGCGGGGCTGACCGGTCACGGAGCGATGTTCCTGATCGGAACGCGCCTGATCGGTACGTGCCTGATCAGTACGCGCCTGATAGAGTTTCCGTCATGGAAAGTAACTTTGTGAACCGACCCGATGACGCTCCCTCCGCGGAGGAGGCGGCTCGAGCCCTGCACACGCTCGGCGATGACCGGGAGCGGATGGCGGAGGGGATTCGTGTGCCCTGGCCGCTGCTCGCCGCGTTCGGCGGGGTGGCTGCCTGGTGGGTCTCCGCCGCGGCGGGGACCACCCCGGGGGAGGACTTTCACGCCCCCACGACCGGCTGGCTCGGGCTCGTGGCCGTGCTCTTGATTGCCCACCTCGTGCAGCGGGAGGTGGGGGTGCGGTTCCGGGGCATGGGGGCCACCGCGACGTGGGCGCTGCTGGGCATCCTCGCAATCTGCCTGCTGCTGTTCAGCGTCTCGCTCGGGCTCGTGTCGCTCGGGGCCACCTGGGCGGTATCGCTGACCGCGCTCGCCGCCTTCGGCATCACCACCTGGCTGGCCGGGCTCGCCTATCGCTCGGCGGCCGAGCGGATCGGCCGTGGCTGAGGCCCGCTTCGACGAACTCATCCACGCGCCGATGCGGTTGCGGATCTGTGGCCTGCTGCGCCCGGTTGAGGAGCTCGACTTCGCGGTGCTGCGCGACGCGCTCGACGTCTCCGACGCCACGCTCTCGAAGCACCTGAAAACCCTGACCGACGCCGGCTACGTGGTCTCGAACAAGGCCGCCTCGCGGGAGCGCTCGGACGCGCGCCGGGTCACCTGGCTCGCCCTGACGGCCGCCGGACACGCCGCCTTCGACGCGCACGTGCGCGCCCTGCGCGAGATCGCGGGCTCCGCGGGTGAGGCGACCTAGCTGAGGCGCTT
>NZ_JAPFRB010000004.1:203974-206200 GCF_035726885.1 Leucobacter sp. M11
GTGAGCGGCATGCCGGGCCGGTAGGCGAGGTGGGTCACCGAGGGGGCGTCGAGGAGGTGCAGGTCCGCGCGCGCACCGACTTCGATCAGGCCAACGCGGGGGAGGCCCGCCCGGTCCTCGTGCCGGTCGAGCGCGATTGCGCCGCCGAGCGTCGCCGCCCGCACTGCCTCCACGACGGTCAGTCGCATCTGCAACACCGCGGTCGCGACCGCGAACGCCATCGACGAGGTGTACGAGGTGCCGGGGTTGCAGTTCGAGGCGATGGCGACGGTCGCGCCCGCGTCCAGCAGGGCCCGGGCCGGGGCGAGCGGCATCCGGGTGGACAGATCGCAGGCTGGGAGCACCGTGGCGACGGTCGTCGACTGCCCGAGCAGGGCGATGTCCTCGTCGGTCAGGAAGCCGAGGTGGTCGACGCTGAGCGAGCCGTGCTCCACGGCGAGGCGGACGCCCGGGCCGTGTCCCAGCTGATTGCCGTGCACGCGGGTCGCGAGCCCCCGCTCGGCGGCGGTCGTCAGGACCCGGCGGGTCTCGGCCTCGTCGAAGGCCCCCGTCTCGCAGAACACGTCCACCGCGCTCACGTGCGGGGCGACCGCGTCGAGCATCTCGCCCGTGACGAGGTCCAGATAGGCGGCCCTGTCGGTGCCCTCCGGGACCACATGCGCACCCAGGAATGTGACGGCGTCCGCGTGCTCAGCCGCGATGAGCGCGCTGCGCACCTCGTCCGCCACGGTGAGCCCGTACCCCGTCTTGGTCTCGATCGTGGTGGTGCCGCCGCGCCGGGCCTCGCCCACGAGGCGCGCGAGGTTCTGGGCGAGCTCGGCGTCCGAGGCGGCCCGCGTCGCGTTCACGGTGACGTTGATGCCCCCGGCGGCATAGGACTCGCCCGCCATCCGGGCCTCGAACTCCGCGGTGCGATCGCCCGCGAACACCATGTGGCTGTGCGAGTCCACCCAGCCGGGGAGCGCGGCCCGGCCCGCCGCGTCGAAACGCTCATCCGCGGCGGGGGCAACGGACGCGTCGCCGACCCAGGCCACGAGCCCGCCGTCCAGGACGACGGCCGCGTCGTGGCGTCGCCCGCCGTCCGCCGCCGCATTCGTGGTCAGCTCGCCGATGTTGGTGATCAGGGTGCTCATGGGGTCTCCTCGACGGGTGGGTGCTGCTGATGATACGGGGAACGCCCGGGGAGCGCTGCGCTCCCCGGGCGAGTTGCCGCAGCGGTGCGGCGGGGTGCTACTCGTGCCGGATGGTCGGCTCCATCGGCACCCGGACGCCGCGCTCGCGCGCCACGTCCGCCGCGCGCTGGTAGCCCGCGTCCACGTGCCGGATGACGCCCATTCCGGGGTCGTTCGTGAGCAGGCGGGCGAGCTTCTCGGCGGCCAGCGGGGTGCCGTCCGCAACCGAGACCTGACCCGCGTGGATCGAGCGGCCGATGCCGACGCCGCCGCCGTGGTGGATGGACACCCAGGTCGCCCCGGAGGACGCCGCGGTCAGGGCGTTCAGCAGCGGCCAGTCCGCGATCGCGTCCGAGCCGTCCGCCATTGCCTCGGTCTCCCGGTAGGGCGAGGCGACCGAGCCAGAGTCGAGGTGATCGCGGCCGATCACGATGGGCGCTTTCAGCCTGCCCTCCGCGACGAGCTCGTTGAAGCGCACCGCGGCCTTCGCCCGGTCGCCGTAGCCCAGCCAGCAGATGCGTGCGGGGAGGCCCTCGAACTCAACGTGCTCCTGTGCGGCCCGGATCCACCGGTGCAGGTGCTCGTCCTCGGGGAACAGCTCCAGGATGGCCTCGTCCGTGACGCGGATGTCCTCGGGGTCGCCCGAGAGCGCCACCCAGCGGAACGGGCCGAGGCCCTCGCAGAACAGGGGCCGAATGTACGCGGGCACGAAGCCGGGGAAGGCGAAGGCGCGGTCGTAGCCCGCGTGCCGGGCCTCGTCGCGGATCGAGTTGCCGTAGTCGAAGACCTCAGCGCCCGCGTCGAGGAAGCCGACCATCGCCTCGACCTGGGCGGCCATCGCGGCCCGCGCGGCCACCGTGAAGGCCTCGGGGTCGGCGGCGGCCGTCTCGTGCCAGTCCTCGACCGAGACGCCGATGGGCAGGTAGCTGAGCGGGTCGTGCGCGCTCGTCTGGTCGGTCACGATGTCGATTGGCACGCCGCGGCGCAGCAGCTCGGGGAAGACCTCGGCGGCGTTGCCGACGATGCCGATGGACCGGGCGCGGCCCTCGGCCTT
>NZ_JAPFRB010000004.1:206243-209785 GCF_035726885.1 Leucobacter sp. M11
ACCTCGTCCAGGTAGCGCTTGCCCGCGCGCCGCTCGAGCCGGCTGCGGTCCACATCCACGATCAGGCAGACGCCCCCGTTCAGGGTGACGGAGAGCGGCTGCGCGCCGCCCATGCCGCCGCAGCCGCCCGTGAGGGTCAGGGTGCCCGCGAGGGAGCCGCCGAAGCGCTTCTTCGCGATCGCGGCGAAGGTCTCGTAGGTGCCCTGCAGGATGCCCTGGGTGCCGATGTAGATCCAGGACCCCGCGGTCATCTGGCCATACATCATGAGCCCCTCGGCCTCGAGGCGGCGGAACTCGGGCCAGTTCGCCCAGTCGCCGACGAGGTTCGAGTTCGCGAGCAGCACGCGGGGGGCCCACACGTTCGTGCGGAACACGCCGACGGGCTTACCGGACTGCACGAGCAGGGTTTCGTCCTCGTCCAGATCGGCGAGGGTCGCGCTGATCGCGTCGAAGCTCGCCCAGTCGCGGGCCGCACGTCCGGTGCCGCCATAGACGACGAGGTCGTCGGGGCGCTCGGCGACCTCGGGGTCAAGGTTGTTGTGCAGCATCCGAAGCGCCGCCTCGGTCTGCCAGTTCTTCGCGGTGATCTCGGTGCCCCGTGCGGCGCGCACGGGCCGGGCTCCTGGTAACGCCATCGTGGGCCTGCCTCTCCTGGGTAATACCCCCATCCCACCCCACCGCGGCGGCGGGAACAATCCACCCGGGCGGTGTCGCGTCTGGAATCCCAGACGCGACGCTTAGGCCTCCCCGAGCAGCCGCAGCTCCAGCGCCGCGAGCTCTGCCTCCGTCACCCCGTTGCCGAGCAGGTACGCTCGGGCGGAGCCGTAGCGTTCCGCCACGTAGTCGAGCGTCTCGGCCATCGCGGAGGCCGGGCTCCCGCCCACGAGGCGCATCAGCTCCGGGGTGATCGCGACCCCGAAGCGGTCGAGCATGTCAATGTGGGCGTCCACCCACTGGCCCGCGAGGTTCTGCTCGGTCAGGGCGTAGTCGGCGATGATCTCGTCCCGGTCCACGCCGATGGCGCTGAGCGCGAGCGCGATGACCGTGCCCGTGCGGTCCTTCCCCGCCGTGCAGTGCACGAGCACGGGGCGCTCGTCGTGGGTCGCCAGCCGGCGCACCGCGACCGCGTAGTTCTCGCCGAAGCCGTCGAGCAGGTCGCGGTAGAGCGCCTCCAGGCTGATGCCGTCGCGCACCGACTGCGCCGCGCCCTGGAAAATGGGGGTGGGGACGACCGTGACGGCGTCGCTGACGAGCGAGGGCTGGTGGGCGCGCTCCGCATCGTCGCGGAGATCCAGCGCGGTGGCGACCCCGAGCGCGTCGAGCTGTTCGCGCCCCGTGTCCGTCAGCCGAAACAGGCCGTCGGAGCGCAACACGCGGCCCGGCAGCACGGTGCGGTCGCCCGCCCGAAGCCCGCCAAGGTCGCGGAGATTGAAGAGGCCGTCTACGGTCAGGGTTCGCGTGGTCTCGGTCATAGCGCCAGTCTGTCAGGGGGAGCGGAGAAACGACAGAGCAGCGCGAACACGCACCGCCCGGAGCCGCGCTCGGCTCAGCGGCGGGGCAGCGTGGGGACGGCGGCGATGAGCTGTTGGGTATAGGGGTGCTCGGGGCGCGTGAGCACGTCCTCGATGGGGCCCGCCTCCACGATCTCGCCCCGACGCATCACCACGAGGCGCTCCGCGAGCTGGCGAACGATGCCGAGGTCGTGGGTCACCGTGAGCAGGGTCAGCCCCATCTCCTGGCGCAGCTCGGTGAGCTGGGCCAGGATGCGCTGGCGCACCAGCACATCGAGCGCGCTCACCGGCTCATCCCCGACGAGCAGCCGAGGCCCGTGCACGAGGGCCCGGGCGAGGGCGATCCGCTGGCGCTGGCCCCCGGAGAACTCGTTCGGGTAGCGCTCCGCCGTGTCCGCGGGCAAGCCCACCCGCTCCAGCATCTCGATGACCAGGGCCCGGTGATCCCCCGGCAGGTCGAGCGCGCCGAGCGGTTCCGCCACAATCGCCCCGACGGGCATCCGCGGATTCAGCGAGGAATAGGGGTCCTGGAACACGATCCCCGTGTTTCGGCGCAGCCAGAGCATCCGGTCTCCCCGGCGGGGAACGACGGGCGTGCCCGCGAAGCGCACCTCGCCCGCGTCGGGGGTCTCCAGGCCCAGGAGCTGCTTGAGCAGGGTCGTCTTCCCGGAGCCGGACTCGCCCACAATCGCGACCGACTCGCCCTCGCGCACCGCGAGGCTCACCCGGTTCAGCGCCACCGTCTCGGGCTCCCGACGGAACAGGCGCTCGCTCGGCTGCCGATACCGCTTCACGAGCGCGCGCCCCTCCAACAGCACCGGGTCGCGCCGCTCCGTACCCTGCTCGCTCACGCTGGCCTCCCGTCCGCCGCCTCGATCAGGGCCCGCGTCACGGGATGCCGGGGCGTCGCGAGGATGTCCTCGATGCGCCCCTCCTCGACGAGCTCGCCCCGGTCCAGCACGATCACCCGCTCCGCAACCTCGGCGACGACCGCGAGGTCGTGGCTGATAAACAGCAGGGCCTGCCCCTGGGTCTCCGACAGCTCCAGGAACAGCCGGAGCACCCCCTGTTGCACCGTCACGTCGAGGGCCGTGGTCGGCTCGTCAGCGATGAGCAGCGTCGGGTTCGCGGCGATTGCCGCGGCGATCGCCGCTCGCTGACGCTGGCCCCCGGACACCTGGTGCGGGTACGAGCGCAGCATCCGTGCGGAGTCGTCGAGCCCCACCCGCCGGGCGAGCTCCTCGGCCGCCTCGCGGCGCTGGCCCCGGCTCAGCCGGTAGTGCAGGTGCAGGGACTCGGTCATTTGCCGCCCCAGCCGATGCAGCGGATTCAGCGCCGTCTTCGGCTCCTGAAAGACCATCCCGACCCGGTCCCCGCGCAGCTTCGCGAGTTCGGCATCGTCCAGGGCGAGCACGTCAACGCCGTCGAGCAGGATCCGCCCCGACACCGTCGCGCCCCGGGGCAGCAGGCCCTGCACGGCGAGGGCGGTGAGGGTCTTCCCGCTTCCCGAGCCGCCGATCACGCCGAGGCGCTCGCCGTCGGCCAGCGCGAACGTGAGGTCCCGGAGCACCGGGCGGTCGTTGATCGACACGGAGAGTTGCTCAACGGAGAGGGTCATCGGGCCAGCGCTCCCGGGTTCGGGCGGCTGTCCCGCTTGGGCAACCGGACGATGGACGGGTCGAGGACATCGCGGAGCGCGTCGCCAAGCAGGTTGAAGGCGAGCACCACGAGCGTGATGGCGAGCCCGGGCCAGAGCACGGAGACGGGGTGCGACGAGACGTAGACCTGCATCTCGCCGAGCATCCGGCCCCAGGAGGGCATCGACTGCGGGGCGCCGAAGCCGAGGTAGCTCAGCCCGGCCTCCGCCAGGACCGCGAGCCCCATCGTGAGCGACAGCTGCACGATGAACACCGGGGACACATTCGGCAGGATGTGCCGGAGGAAGACGCGACCGGGGGACACCCCGAAGGCGCGGGCCGCCATCACGAAGTCGCTCGTCGCGGCCTGGCGAATTTCAGCGCGGATCACCCG
>NZ_JAPFRB010000004.1:209819-216944 GCF_035726885.1 Leucobacter sp. M11
GCGATGAGCACCGGGATCCCGCTGCCGAAGGCGGCCGAGAGCATCATCGCGATGATCAGGGTCGGGAAGGCGACGAGCACGTCGATGAGCACGGCGATGGGCTCGCGGACCCAGCGTCCCCCCAGGCCCCCGGCGGTGGCGAGGACGAGCCCAATGAGCCCGGCGAGCAGGCCCGCGCCCACCGCGATGAGCAGGGTGATCCGGGAGCCGAAGACGAGCCGGGAGAAGATGTCTCGCCCGGAGCCGTCGGTGCCGAGCCAGAACTCCGTGTTCGGCGGCTGCCAGGCCCGGTAGGCATCGGCCGCGGCCGGGTTGTGGGGCAACCAGAAGAAGGACACCACGGCCGCGAGGGTGAGCACGGTGAGCACGCTCAGGGCGAAGGCCCCGGTGCCGGTCGACCAGAGCGCGCGCAGCGGGCGTGAGCGGCGGTCCGGGCGCTGGGGCGTGGGCGCGGCGCTCATGCGGTCGCCGTCCGCATCCGGGGATCGATGAGTCGGTGCAGCACGTCCACGGCCGCGCCGATCACGAGGATGATCCCCGTGAGCACGAGGAGCACGCTCTGCACCTTGAGCAGGTCCCGCTGACCGACATCGGCGACGAGCATCCGGCCGAGGCCCGGCAGATTGAACAGCTGCTCGATGACCACGGCCCCGACGATCAGGCCAGCGATCTGGATCCCGAGCAGGGAGACGATGGAGAGGCCGACGCCGGGCAGGCCGTGCAGGATCAGCGCCCGCAGCCGGGTGTGCCCGCGGCTCATGGCGCTGCGGACGTGCTCGGCGTTCAGGGCGCTCAGGGTGGCGCTGCGCACGAAGCGCATCAGCACGGCCCCCTCGACGATCCCGATCGTGATCGCGGGCAGGGCGAGGCTGAGCAGGGCGCGCCCGGGGGCGGCCCAGCCCTCCCGGGGGAAGCCCTGCGAGGGAAACCAGCCGAGCCAGTTCGAGAAGACGATGATCGCGAGGAGCCCCGCCCAGACGATGGGCACGGCCGCGGCGAGGATCCCGAGGGCGGACAGCGCCCGGCTGTCGCGGCGGCCGTGCCGGACGGCGGTGAAGACGCCGAGGGGAAGGGCGATCGTCGCGCCGACGAGCATCGACAGCGCCACGAGGGGCAGGGTCACCTGCATCTTTTCGAGGATCTGCCCGGCCACCGGGCTCCCCGTCACGACCGAATTTCCGAGATCGAAGGTGAGCACCCCGCCGATCCAGCTCAGGTACTGCTGGGGCAGCGGGGCGTTCAGGCCGAGCTGCTCGCGCAGCGCGGCCACCCGCTCAGGGCTCGCCTGGAGCCCCGCGATGACCTGCGCCACGTCGCCGGGCAGCAGGCGGAGGGACAGGAAAATGATCACGCTTGCGACGCCGAGCCCCAGCAGGAGGGTCAGCGTGCGAACCACCAGGAAGCGGCTCACTCAGCGACGGTCACGCCGGCGAGGTTGATGCGTGCGTTCGTGTTGCTCATCGGGAAGCCCTCGACGCCGGAGCGCACCGCGGTCGCGGGGGTGTAGTTGTAGAGCCACTTCGCAACCGCGTCGTCGGCGACCTGGGTTGCCGCCTGGCCGAGCAGGTCGTCCATCTGCGCCGGGTCGGTGGCGGCGAGGGCCTGCGCGTAGAGCTCCTGCACCCGGGCGCTGTCGTAGCCGAAGTAGTAGTCCGGGTCGGCGTAGTTGCCGAAGTCGCCCGCCTCCGCGTGGTCGACGAAGCTCAGCTCGAAGTTGTGGTTCGCGTGCACGTCCTCGATCCAGGAGGGGAACTCCACCTGGTCGACCTCGAGCGTGACGCCGATGGCGGCGAACTGGCTCACGAGCAGGTCCGACACCGCCGGCGGGTAGTGGTTCGGGATCGTGAGCGTGAGGGTCAAGATCTCGTGTCCGGCCTCCCAGAGCAGCTCACGGGCTCGCACGGGATCGTAACCGTTCGTAGCCGTCAGGTCCCGGTAGCCGGGCTCCAGCTCGGTGATGGGGGAGCCGAGGGGCTTGCCCTGGCCGTTGAGCGCCGCGATGAGCGCGTCCTGGTCGATGGCCATGCTGAGCGCCTGCCGGACCGTGAGGTCGTCGAGCGGCGCGCGCTGGTTGTTGTAGGCGAGGGTGAACACATCGGTGCTCTCCACGAGGTGCAGCGTGAAGTCCTCGTTGCCGTCGAACTGGCCGCTCAGCTCGGGGAGCACGGCGGTTTGCACGTCGACGTCCCCGCTCAGCGTGGCGTTGACCGCGGCGTTGCCGTCCGGGATGTACCGGAACACGACGGTGTCGAGGGTGGCGGGATCCCCCCAGTAGTCGGCGCTTTGCCGCAGGGTGATGCTGTCGCCCTGCTTCCACGAGGCGAGGGTGTACGGCCCGGTGCCGTTCGCGGAGGTGTTCAGATCGTTGTCGGCCCCGGCCTCCAGGATGAGCCCCTCGCGGCTGGCGAGCAGGGTGAGCAGCCGGCTGTTGGGCTGCTCCAGCGCGATGGTCACCGTGCGCTCGTCGGGGGCCTGCGCGGTGATGGTGTCGCCCAGGGTCTCGGTCAGCGAGGTGACCACGTCCTCGGCGTTCAGCTCCGTGCCGGAGTGGAAGCGCACCCCGTCGCGCAGCTCGAAACGGTAGTCGAGGCCGTCCTCGGATACCTCGTAGCGCTCGGCGAGCACGGGCACCACGTCGAGGGTGCCGGGGGTGAGGCCCACGAGCCCCTGATACACGTTGTCGATGAGGACCTGATCGAGCGCGACGCCGGGGGTGGTCCGCACGTTCAGGTTACTGGGCTCCAGGGTCAGGCCGACGGTGAGGCTGCCGCTAGCCTCGCCGGGCGTGCCGGTGTTCGCCCCGTCATCGGGGCGGGTGAGCACGAAAATCAGCGTTCCGATCACGGCGAGGGCGACGAGCACCGCGAGCCAGGTGATCAGGGACCGCTTGCCGCCGCTCCGCTTCTCGTACTGGGGGCGACCCGCCGGGGGGACGGTGGCGGAGCCACGCTGCTGATCAGCCAAGGTGCGGTCCTTTCATTGACGCGCAGCGGGCCGAATCGTGCGGGCGCGTGCGCAGGGTTGAGCTGCGCTCGTTCGATTCGCGCGCCCTTGCACGGTGAACGAGTTGGGCCAATCGTATTGCGCCGGAAGACGGGGTGCAACACGAGGCAGTCATCGTTGCTTTTCCGTGATCTGACCGGGGGTAATTGAATGGCTAGGCCAGTGCATTCCCCGGCGCTTGGGCGAGCTCGGCCAGGACCGCAGCCAGCGCCGCGGGAGCGTGCTCCTGGACGTTGTGTCCGGCCTCGAGGGTGATGACCCGGCTGTGCGGCAGTCGCTCGCGCCACTGCGCCTCTTGCTCGGGCGACACCATGCCCTGCGAGGCGCGGATCAGGGTGATTGGCGCGCGCACGGCCTCGAGCGCGGCCCAGACGCCCGCGAGGCGGTCGGCGGGCATCTCCGCCGCGGCGGCGGGCGACAGGTGCGCGAAGTGGTGCGCGAACTCGATCCGCCCGTCGGGGCGCACGCGGGTGTTCAGGGTCACCCCGCGGGTGAGAGCGACTCGGTCGTGACCGATGCCGAACGCGATGGCCCGGTCCACGATCTCGTCCACCGAAGCGAAGTGGGGCACCCCGGTGATGAACTCGGTGATCGCGGCCCCGCCGTCGTCGGGGGTGACCCCGGGGGTGATGTCGATGATGACGAGCTCGCGGACGAGCTCGGGCGCGGCCTGCGCGACGAGCGCCGCGGTCAGCCCGCCGAGCGACTGGCCGACCAGGATTTGCGGGGCGAGCGGGGCCCCGTCCGGGCGGAGCCCGGCGAGCGCCTCGCGGACGGCCGGGGCGATCGTCTCGGGGCGATAGTCGGCGTCCTCGCGCCAGGCGGAGCGGCCGTGGCCGGGCAGGTCAAGCGACACCGCGGGCAGGCCGAGCGCGAGCACGGTGGGGTCGAAGGTGTGTGCGTTGAGCCCCGCGCCGTGCAGGAAGGTCACCGCGGGGGCCGCGGAGCCGAAGCGCAGGGCGCTCACCTCGCCGTCCGGGGTGGGCAGCCCGATCCGGACCGCCTCCGGCAGGGGGCCGGAGCCGCCCACGCGAGCAAGATCGCCCGCCAGGAAGGAGAACTCCTCCGGCCGGGCGTCGCTCGCGGGGTCCGCGAGCACCGCGACCCCGCGGGCGCGGAGCGTCAGGTGCTGATCGGTGAGCGAGCGGGTCAGGCGCTCGTTGGTCTCGCGGATGTGCTTCGCGGCGAGCTCGGCGGCGAGGTCCGCGTCGCGGGCCGCGATCGCGTCGAGCAGGGCGTGGTGCTCGGCGACGGCCTGCGCCCGGGCCTCCGGGGTGCGCACCTCCAGCCAGCGGGTGCGCTCCAGGCGCAGCAGCGCGCCCCGGACCGCCTCGGCGAGGAAGGGGTTTCCGGACAGCTCCGCGACGCGGGTGTGGAAGTCGCCGCCCGCCCGCACGCCCTCGGCCTCGCTGCGGACCGGCTCGGGGGAGTCGAGCGGCGCGCGCACGGCGTCGATGGCTGCCTGGCTCGCCTGGGCGGCCGCGATCCGGACGGCGGCCGTCTCGACCGCCTCGCGGTACTGGGCGAGCTGCTGAATCTCGGCGAGGTCGATGGGGGTCACCTGCCAGCCTCGCCCGGCGCGGCGCACGAGGCCCTCGCTCTCCAGCCGGAGCAGCGCTGCCCGGGCCGGGGTTCGGGAGGCTTGGAAGCGTGCTTCCAGGCCCCGTTCGGTGACGCGCTCACCGGGCACGATGTCTAGGCTGAGGATGGCGGCCCGCAGGCGCTGGGTGAGCTGCTCGGTCTGAGAGGTGGTCTCCATAGCTCCTTTGTATCAGGGCTGGGCCGAAAGCGGGTGTGAGGGGTGCCAGCCCGGCGTGCCGAGTCGGCACCCCGCCTTGGTGTGCCACACTGGTATCCCAGCTGGACGGCCCGGGAATGACGCCGGATCGACCCGAAATGCCACCGATGCGCCGGGGCAGCTGCCCTGCCCGGGAAGGAGAATCGCGTGACCGCACGGAACTCCACGTCGGCGCGGGCCTGGCGGATGCTCGCCATCGGCACCGCCGCGCACACCGCGAGCACCGTTTTTGTGGCGGCTCCGGCCTTCCTGATCCCGCTGCTGCACAGCGAGCGGGGGCTGAGCCTGGCGCAGGCGGGGCTCCTCGCCGCGGCCCCGACCCTCGGTCTCGTGCTCACCCTGATCGCCTGGGGTGCGCTCGTGGATCGGCTCGGCGAGCGCTGGGCCATGACCGCGGGGCTCACCCTCACGGCCCTGGCGGCGGGCGCGGCGGTCCTCGCCCCCGGCTACGGGACGCTCGGGCTGTTCCTCGTGCTCGGCGGCATGGCCGCGGGCAGCACGAACTCGGCGACCGGTCGGGTCGTCGTTGGCTGGTTTCCGCCGGATCGGCGCGGACTCGCGATGGGGGTACGGCAAATGTCTCAGCCGCTCGGCACGACCGTCGCGGCCCTGACCATCCCCGGCCTCGCGGCCAGCTTCGGCATCGGGGCGGCGCTCATGCTGCCCGCGATCTCCTGCGCGGTCTTCGCGGTCGCGTGCTGGCTCGGGATCGAGAACCCGCCCCGGCCCGCCGCCCGGCCCGCGCGCGCCTCCGGCGCGGTTCCGGCCGCGAGCGGGAACCCGTACCGGGGGAGCTGGTTCCTCTGGCGCATTCACGCGGTGTCCGTGCTCCTGGTGATTCCGCAGTACACGCTGTCCACGTTCGGCCTGGTCTGGCTGATCTCGGGCCGCGGCTGGCCGGACCTGGCCGCCGGGGTGCTCGTGGGCGCGGCCCAGTTCCTTGGCGCGCTCGGCCGGATCGCGGTGGGGCACCTGAGCGATCGGCTCGGCAGTCGGGTGCGGCCGATCCGCTGGGTCTCGGTCGCCGCGGGCGCGGCGATGCTCGCCCTCGGGGGCGCGGACTGGGCGGACTGGGGCGCGGCCGCCGCCGTGCTCCTGCTCGTCGCGACGACGATCTCGGTGGCGGACAACGGGCTCGCCTTCACCTCGGTCGCCGAGGTGGCCGGGCCGGGCTGGTCGGGGCGCGCGCTCGGCGTGCAGAATACCGGGCAGTTCATCGCGGCGGCCGCCGTCGGCCCGGTCGTCGGGCTCCTGATCGGGGCGCTCGGCTACCCGCTCGCCTTCGCGCTGACCGCGCTTGCTCCGGCGGCGGCGCTCCCGCTGATTCCCGCGGACGCCGAGGAGCGCCGGCTTCGCGCACGCTGAGTGCCCGCTGTGCCCGTGCGCTTTTTCGCGCGCAGGGCTGGCTGAGATAGGTAAGGCTGTCCTATACTGGGGGGACCATGACCGTTTCCCTCCGCCGTCAGCGTCGCGCCCGCACGCGCGCCACGCCGAGCTATCTCATCGTCGCGCAGGCTGATCGTCTCGACGAGCTCCGGCTCGCGACCTCCATCCTGCCGCTGTGCGCGCACGGTCGCGTCATCGTCGAGGCCCCCGCGGAGGCCGAGCTGCCCCTCGTGGAGCTGCCCGCCCGCCTGGGCCTGACCCGGCACCGGGCCGCCGAGGGCGCCGTACGCGCCTGGGCGAGCGAGATGCTCTGCGAAGACGACGTTCGGGGCCCGGCCGAAGGCAGCGTCAATACCGGCAGCGTCAACACCGCCCGCCCCGGTCGGAGCGTGTGGATCCTGGGCGACGCCGAGTTCCGCGCCGCGATCACCCGCGTGCTCGCCGAGGACTACGGCCTCGCCGAGGACACCTTCCTGTTCGCCTAACCGCGTTCGGCAGCCCGAGCCGCGGCTGGCCGCCGCCGGACGTAGCCGCCCAGCTCCAGCCCCGCCTCGATCTCGAAGCGGTTCGTGAGCGGGTTTCGACCCGCCAGCGCGTAGCGGACCGGCAGCATCAGGCCGTGCCGCTTCCACTGCTCATGGTGCACGGCCTCGTGTTCGAGCACGTCGGGCGTGACGTTCTGATCCGTGAGGTAGCAGGCCCCGACGCAGCTGCCGCCGCGGCCGAAGGTCCAGCGGGGCATCCCGCGAAACACGAACAGGCCGTTGCGCCGCTCGACCCGGCCCGTGGACCAGATCGACCCCCAGGCCAGGCCGACGAGGGTCGCGTAGGCGTAGCCGAGCCAGGTCATCGCGCGGACGAGCCCGCGCCCCGCGCTCACGCGGCCCCGCCGGGGGCGCTCGTGAGCGCGCCGAGGACGCGAAGCACGGTGGGCCGCT
>NZ_JAPFRB010000004.1:216976-219642 GCF_035726885.1 Leucobacter sp. M11
AACTCGCAGATCGCCGCCCCGGCGAGGGGCAGCGCGGCGACCGCGGCCCGGATCGTGTCGAGCAGCTGCGCGAGGCTCAGCCCGAAGGGCACGGGCGCGTGCACCGCGCCGAACTCGGCGGGGTCGAGCACATCCAGGTCGACGTGGACGTAGAGCCGGGTGGCCCCCGTCGCGAGCAGGGCGTCCCGGATCTGGGCGGGGGTGGCCTGGGGGGAAAGCGGTTCGATCCCGGCGTTCGCCAGCTCGACGAGTTCCTCGGCGTCGGCCTCGCGCGTGCCCGCGAGCACGACGCGGGCGGGGTCGATCGTGTGGGCGGGGATCATCTCGGGCTCGCCGTCGCCGATCGCCGCGCGGAGCACCATCCCCGAGGCCGAACCGGACGGGGAGGTCGCGGGGTGCTGGAAATCGGGGTGCGCGTCGAGCCAGAGCACCGCGAGCTGCTCGGGGCCGTGCCGCTCGGCGGCGTGGGCCAGCCCGGCCAGGTCAGCGGCGCAGTCGCCGCCGACGATGATCGCCGGGCCGTCCGAGCCGCGCAGGGCCGTGGTGAGGGCGTCTCGGACGCGGAGCACGCTACCGAGCCGCTGCACGGGGGTGCCCAGGGAATCGCCCGCCTCCATCGGCACCGGCACCTGGACCGTGGCCGAGGGCGGCAGGTCCTCGCGGAGCGCCTCGGCGCCGTCGATGAGGCGCATCGCCCGGGACGAGGGCGAGCCCTGCCACTCGGGCACCAGGAAGAAGCGGACGGCGTTCTCGGGCATAGGGGGTCCTCACAGCAGACTCGGTCGGACAGGTACCCTCATGCTACGCGGCGCGGGGGCGGAGCGGCTGGGTCGCGGCTGAACCGCACCCGGTTTGCGCCCTGCCGGGAGCGAACACGATCTAGCGCGCGCGGTCCTCGGGATCCGTGACGAAGTCGATCAGCTCCTCGACCCGGCCGAGCAGGCTCGGCTCCAGGTCTCGGAAGGAACGCACCCGGCCGAGGATCCGCTGCCAGGCGCGCGCGATGTCCGCCTGGCTCTCGGCGGGCCACCCGAGGTGCTGGCAGATGCCGCGTTTCCACTCGATCGTGCGGGGCACCACGGGCCACTCGCTCAGGCCGATCCGCTCGGGGCGGACCGCCTGCCAGACATCCACATAGGGGTGGCCGACGACGAGGACGTGCTGGCGCATCGCGGGGGGCACCGCGGCCTCGATCAGTCGGCTCTCCTTGCTCCCGCGGACGAGGTGGTCGACGAGCACCCCGGCCCGGCGGCCCCGCCCGGGGCCAAAGTCGGCGAGCACGTCCGCGAGGTGATCGACGCCCTGCAACAGCTCGACGACGACGCCCTCGACGCGGAGGTCGTCCCCCCACACCTTCTCCACGAGTTCCGCGTCGTGCTTGCCCTCGACGAAGATCCGGCTCGGCATCGCGACGCGGGCCCGCTGCTGCTCCACGGCGAAGGAACCGGAGGCGGTGCGCGTCTTCGCGGAGGAGGCGGGCTTCGGGGTGGGCGGGCCGATCTCGACGGGCACGCCGTCGACGAGGAAGCCGTCCGTGACGGGGAAGCCGCGGACCCGGCCGCGGTAGTCTTCCAGCTCGACCACGCCCTGCCGGTAGCTGACCACGGCACCGCACCACTCGGATTCGGTGTGCTCGATCACGACGCCGGGGTCGGCGGCCACGCGCTCGCGGACCACGGGTCGGCGCTTGCCGAAATCGCGGAGGACATCGCCTGAGTACCGATCATCGTTCACGCCCTCGATGCTACGCGGCGGGAGCGCTCGGCGGGGGAGGGCCCGCGAGCCCGGGCGCGTCGGGCAGAATGGGGAGCCTATGGATGAATCTCCCGGGCGGCGTCGCCGCTCCCTCATGGTCGATCTGACCCCGCTGCGGCAGAGCCCCGCGTTCGCCCGGCTCTGGGCGGGCAGCGCCCTCGCGGGCATCGGCGCGCAGGTCACCGTGGTCGCGGTGGGCCTGCACCTCTACCACCTGACCGAGTCCACCCTCGCAGTCTCCCTCGTCGCGCTGTGGTCGCTCATCCCGATGATCGCCGCGGGGCTCTGGGGCGGCATGCTCGCCGATGCCTTTGACCGGCGGCGGGTCGCCCTGCTCGCCGCGACCGGGTCGTGGCTGAGCATCGCCGTGCTCACCCTCATCACGCTGCTGGGCAACGAGGCCACCTGGCCGCTGTATCTGCTCACCGCGATCAACGCGGCCTCCGCGACGATCCTGGGCACGACCCGGGCCGCAATCCTGCCCCGGCTGCTGCCGCCCGCGCTGCTGCCCGCCGCGGCGGCCCTCAGCGGGATCAGCATGGGCCTCATGGTCACGGTCGGGCCCGCGGTGGCCGGCGTGCTCGTCGCTGTTGTCGGCTACGGCTGGACCTACCTCGTTGACGTGGTGCTGTTCAGCGCCGCCTTCCTCGGGGTCGCCACCCTGCCGAGGATCGTCCCCGAGGGCACGGCGGCCCGGCCGGGGCTGAAGTCGCTCGCCGAGGGGATGCGCTTCCTGCGCAGCGCCCCGAACGTCCGGGCCACCTTCGTGGTGGACATCATCGCGATGACCTTCGGCACCCCGCGCGCCGTGTTCCCCGCGGTCGGCGCGCTCGTGATCGGCGGCGGCCCCGTCACCGTCGGCGTGCTCACCGCCGCCTACGCGATCGGGGCGCTCGTGTGCAGCCTGCTCT
>NZ_JAPFRB010000004.1:219698-220667 GCF_035726885.1 Leucobacter sp. M11
GCCTACGGCATCAGCATCGCCCTGTTCGGGGCGGTCTTGCTCGCGCAGACGGTGCTCGTCGGACCCGCGGGCATCACCGCGGCGCAGGCCCACCTCCCGGCGCTTGTCCTCGCGGCGCTCGCGCTCGCCCTCGCCGGGGCCAGCGACAACGTGAGCGCGATCTTCCGCACCACGATCCTGCAAACCGCGGTGCCCGACGCGATGCGCGGGCGGCTCCAGGGCGTATTCACGGTCGTCGTCACGGGCGGGCCCCGCCTCGGCGACCTCTACGCCGGGGTGTTCGCCACGGCGGTCGCGCTGTGGTTCCCGCCGCTGCTCGGCGGGCTCGTCATCGTCGCCCTCATGGTGACGCTTGCCCGGGTGTACCGTGGCTTCCGGGGCTACGACGCCCAGGACCCGCGGCCCTGACGGGCGAGGAGACCCCGCCAGACTCGGCGGCGAGACGGACAAAGGAGCATCGATGACCGAAGCGACCGTGCTGGTACGGCGTGCCGGCCACCTCACGAGGATCACGCTGAACCGACCGGCGAAGCTGAACGCGATCACTCGGGAGATGACCGAGGGGATCCGCGCGGCGCTGCTCGCGGCCGAACAGGACGGAAGCTCCGCCGTCGTGATCGACGGCGCGGGGGAGCGCGGCCTCTCGGGCGGCGGCGACATCCGCGAGCTTGCGGGGGGCGAGCCGGAGGCCGTCGAGGCTTTCCTGCGCTCCGAGTACGCGATGGACCACCTGACCGCGACCCTCGGCATCCCCGTCGTCGGCATCATGGACGGGATCACGATGGGCGGCGGCATCGGGCTGACGGGGCACGCCCCGATCCGGGTCGTCACCGAGCGCAGCCGACTCGCGATGCCCGAGGTGCGGATCGGGCTCGCCCCGGATGTCGCGGGACACCTGCTGCTCGCGCGCGCCCCGGGGCGGCTCGGCGAGTACCTCGCCCTGACCGGCGAGAGCATGACGGGGGCCGA
>NZ_JAPFRB010000004.1:220786-223187 GCF_035726885.1 Leucobacter sp. M11
CCCCGGAGGCCCCGCTGACCGCCCTCCGGGGGTGGGTCGATGTCGCGTTCGACGCGCCGGACGCGCTTGCCGCGGTGCGTGCCCTGGAGGCGCGCGAGGAGCCGGAGGCGCTCGCCGCCGCGGCCCTGATCCGGGCGCAGTGCCCCGCGGCGGTCGCCGCCAGCTTCCGGCTGATCCAGCGCATCCGCGACGAGCGGCCGAGCCTCGCTGAGGTGTTGGAGCAGGACCTCTGGACCGCCCGGCAGCTGATCGCGCGGCCCGACTTTGCCGAGGGGGTCCGCGCCCGGATCGTCGACAAGGACAACGCCCCGGCCTGGCACCCGGAGCGGCTCGAAGACGTGTCGGACGACCTCATCGCCGAACTCACCTCGGCGGAGCGGCCCGGGCAGGAGCCCATTCCTTTCCGGGACTGAGCCGAGGGCACGGTCCACGAACGGGGCAGATCCCGGGCCACCAAGCAGAGAGCGCGAAGCGCTGGGAATGCAGCGCCCAAAGCTGGGTCAGGCGGTGTCCGGATCTGGGTCAGGCAGTGTCCGGATCTGGGTCAGGCTGTGTCCGGTGCGCCCGATGCTCGTTCGGGGGAGGTCGTGACCCGTCGCCCGGTCAGGGTCTCCCACTCCAGCACCCCGTTCACGTTGTCGAGCAGGGTCCAGCCCCGGTGCGTCTTGCCCGGCCCGGTCGTCCCGGGGTCGCCGCGGCCCTTCATCGTGTGGTGGGTGCGGCAGAGAAACGCGAGATTATCGTGACGGGTTTCCCCGCCCGCATCCCACGGCACCGAGTGATCAAGATCACACCGGACCGCGGCCCGTTCACACCCGGGGAAGCGACAGTGCTGGTCCCGAATTTCGGTGAATCTGCGAAGGGCTTTCGGCGGCGAGTAACTGTCGCGGCCGACGTTGAGGATCGCGCCGCGGTCGTCGGTGAACAGCGCTCGGAAGGAGCCAATCCCGAAGGCGACCCGCTCCGCGGTCTCGTCATCGAGCGCGCCGTAGCCGTCCAGGTGGGCGAATTCCTTGCCGAGGATCGCCTCGGCGCTGGCCTCGGGTCCCAGGTCGTCGGTGAGCCCGGCCAGGATGCGCGTGGGCACGGTGACGAGGACCTGCCCGCGGACGCCGCGGGGTGGGGCGGTGCTGGCCTGGGGGGCCGTGTCGCCCTCGGCTGGCGCTTCCGTGTCGATTTCGCCGAGCGAGATCAGATCCACGAGTACGTCGGCGCGGAGCTGCGCGATGCCACGGGGGAGCGGGAGGGCTGCAAGGGCCGCAGCCAGCTCCTCCTCGCTACCCGTGTGCGCGTCCTTCAACGCGTCCACGCGGTCCTGGTGGTCCTGCTTCTCCATGACGGCGAGCTGTTTCGCGAGGGCGTCGCTCCGGTCATACGCCGCGGTCAGTTCCACCGCGGAGTGCCGGATCGTGAGCTCCATCATCCCGTTGCGGGCGGGCTCGTTCCAGGCCCCGCGACGCTGGAACGCATCCGCGTGCCTGGCCTCGGGAGAAACGGGATCGACCCTGTTCCGAAGATCCTCGGCCACCCGCAACAGCTTCGCGGGAGTCAACGTCGGGGCAACCTCGGCAAGCTGCTCGTCGAGAATGGCGCGGGCCACGGGCGGCGCATCAGCGGTGACGCGGACAATCGCGGACACGCGAGCCTGGTCGAGCGCGCCGGATGAGAAGGCCTCCCACACGTGGGGCAGATCCTCGGAAAGCGCGAGTGCATCGTTCAAGAGCCGCGCACCGGTGGGCTTCCCGACGGTGACCGCGAACGCAATCTCTTCGGCGAGCTGCCCCATCCGCTGCGCTCGGTCCTCGCCGGTCACGGTCTGGCCGATGACCTGGCCGGACGAAGCGAGCACCCGTGCGGCGTCCTCCGCGGTCTCCCGGGCAAAGCGCTCCTCGTTGAGGTCTGCGAGTTCCGCGATCAAGCGAGCGCGACGGGCCTCGACCCGGTTCTTCTCCCGCGTCGCCTCGGAGATTGCCTCGCTCAGTGCGGCCTCACGCGCGCGCAGTTCCTCGGCGTTGAGGTGCGCGCGAGTATTTCTGGCTTCGATTCGGCGAGCGGCAAGGTGATGCTCGCGTTGATCAGCCGGGGTCACCCGGGACGCGGCAAAAGCATCGGCGGCGATCCGCGCCGCGATCTTCGCGGCGCTCGCCCCGGTCACCGTCCCCGTGCCCGGCACGCGCGCGAACGCACCGGCCCGCGGTGTGCGGGTTGCGGTGTCGCGGGGTGCGACGGGAGTGAAAGTGACCATGCCCCAATTTTACCCGAAGTGACCCGAGGAAAAATGCTGTTCAAGCCTCATTTCTGATCGAAAACGATATGTACCAGGCCCGGATCATCGCAACAAAATATGGCGCGTTTTCACCGCAATACTTGACAGCAAAACCCAACTCTGGCGGGCTCAAAA
>NZ_JAPFRB010000004.1:223337-227387 GCF_035726885.1 Leucobacter sp. M11
CGGACCCCAGCTCAGCGCTTCGGGGCGCTCAGGAACCAGTTGACGATGGCGAAGAACAGCACCACCGCAGCGGCGACGGCGGGCACCATGAGGGCCGCGGTCGCGCCGAACTGCTCGCCGATCGTGCCCGTCACCGCCGCGCTGAGCGACTGCCCGAGCACGAGCGAGCTGCCGAGCATCGTCATCACGGTCGCCCCGCGGCCCTCGGGCGAACGGTCCGCCGCGATGCTGTAGAGCGTCACGAGGGTCGGCCCGATGCCGATGCCCGCGACGACGAGCGCCACGGCGACGCCCGCGATCGTGTCCACGAGGAACAGGCCGCCCGTGCCGAGCAGCAGCACCGCGCCGAACACGAGCCACCGGGCCCGCTGGCGAAAGGCGGGCGGGAACAGGGTCACGCTGAGCGCGAGGATCGCGGAGCCGACCCCCATCACGCCGTAGAGCAGGCCCGCGCTCTCGGACGAGCCGAGCTCGCCCATGAACGCGGTCAGCGAGGTGAGCATCGCGCCGAAGAACAGGCCGACGCCGAAGATGCCCGCGATCACGACGAGCAGCCGCACCCGGAACAGCTCCCGGCTGGGCGCGAGCGTCTCCGCGCGCTGCGCCTGCGAGATGGCCGGTCGGCTCGTCGGGTGCAGAGCGAAGGCGGTCACGAAGATCAGCGTGAGCAGCGAGGCCCCCGCGATCGGGGCCCACGGAGCCATCGTGGTCGCGAGCACCCCCACGATCACGGGCCCGAAGATGAAGATGACCTCGTCGGCCGTGGACTCGTAGGACATGGTGCTGTTCAGCACCTTCGGCCGCCGCGACGCGGGCAGCTTCTCCTTGACGATGGCGACGAGCCGGGTGCGGGACAGCGGCGCAATCTGCGGCGCGGTCGCCCCGACCGAGAACGCCACGAGGAGCATCGACCAGTCCGGCAGGTCGCTGTAGACGATCAGGGCGAGCCCCGCGAGGGCCGCGCTGTTGGCCGCGGCCACGAGCAGCAGCACGGGACGCTGCCCGAAGCGGTCCGCGGCGGCCCCGATCAGGGAGCCGAAGATCGCGGTGCCGATGCCGACCGCGGCGGAGGTCAGCCCGCCCAGTTGCAGGGAGCCTCGACCGGCGACCACCAGGGTGAGCACGCCGACAATCATCATGGCGTAGGGGAGCCGGGCGACGAGGGCCAGCGGGAAGTACCCGAAGCCCGTCTCCCGGATCAGGGTGGTGCCGCGTTCGTCTTGGGTCATAGCCGACCTAGCCTACCAAGCGGGATGGCGCGGCCGGGCGGGCGCGGTCGGATACGATGAGATCATGCGTCCCGCCCTGCGGAGGACCCTCTGGTTCCTCCCGTTCATTGCCGTGAGCGCGACCCACCTGGTCGCGCTCTTCCTCGGCAACCGGCCCATTCCGCACTGGACGAAGGGCTGGCTCATGGTCACCCTGCTCGCGGCCTTCATCGGCTCCGTGCGCTGGGAGCGGACCCCCGTGACCCGCCTGCTGCCCGCGGTGCTCGCGCTCGTGGCGGGCATCGGCTTCTCCTGGATCGGGGACACCTCCCTGCTCTACGACGACACGACGGGCTTCCTGACCGGCCTCGGCGCGTTCCTGATCGCGCACCTCGCTTACGTTTTTGCGTTCTTCCGGCTGCCCGGCAGTCGGAAGCCGCGCGGCTGGATCGTGCTCGTGTACCTGATCTGGTTCCTCGTGCTGCTCGCGGTGCTCGGCCCCGAGACCCAGCTGCTGCTCGGCCCCGTCGCCCTCTACGGCCTCGTGCTGGCCCTCACCGGCATCGTCTCGAGCACCGTGAACGTGTTCGCCGGGATCGGCGGGGCCCTCTTCGTGTTCTCCGACTCCATCCTCGGCGCGAACCGCTTCGTCCCCGACTTCCCGCTCTGGCAGGTCGACTTCGTGATCATGGTGGGATACATCGGCGCGCAGCTGTGCATCGTGTTCGGCGCGGTGCTCGCCCTGGCCCGCTCCGAGTTCGACGCGGCACCCCGGGTCGCCCCCGACACGGTCGTAAAGTAACAAAGGCATAACACCTCCCACCGCGGGGCGAGGGCTGGTCGAGCGCCCCCTCCGATGGCCCGAGAAGGCCGGAATTTCGCCGATCTTGGCAGCCGGATGCCGACGAAACGACTAGGTTTGGAATACAGGCAGGCGAACGACGCCCGGTGAACGATCACCGCGGGCGATGGATCGCCGGCCTCCGCCGCTCACGGGCTCCCGCCCGGAAGCGGCCCGAGTTTCGGGACGTGTGCCCGGGCCGGAGACGCCACGGCGGCGCCCGGCCTGCGGTCTGCCCGGAACGGGTCCCCGCACGCCCCACGGCGTTCGGCGACCCCGGAAATCACGCGCGCAGACGACGGAGGAAACGAACCAGATGGACCAACTTCAGCAGCTCCCGGGAGCGGTGGTGATCGGCCTGCTTGTTCTGTTCTTCGGCGGCAGCTTCATCATGTCGCTCCGCATCGGGAAGAAGCGTGAGAACGCCGATGCCTACATGACCGCCGGGAACAAGATCGGCTTCGGGATCTCCGCGGCCTCGATGACCGCGACCTGGATCTGGGCCTCCTCCATGTACGCCTCGGCGACCTCCGGGTACCTCTACGGGCTCTCCGGCCCAATCCACTACGGGCTCTGGGGCGCGCTGATGATCCTGCTGATCTACCCCTTCGGGCGTCGGATTCGCAAGGTCGCCCCCCGCGCCCACACGATCGCGGAGGTCATGTACGCCCGGCACGGCCGGTCCAGCCAGCTGATGCTCGCGGGCTCCAACGTGCTCGGCAGCATGATCAGCCTGACCTCCAACCTGATCGCGGGCGGGGCGCTCGTGGCGATGCTCTCCCCGTTTAGCTTCCGGCAGGGCATCATCGTGATCGCGGGCGGGGTGCTGCTCTACACGCTCTGGTCCGGCTTCCGGGCCTCGGTGCTCACGGACTTCGCGCAGGTGATCGCGATGCTCGGCGCCGTGATCATCATCATCCCGGTCGTGTTCTTCGCGGCGGGCGGGCCCTCGATCTTCGAAACCGGGGCGGGGAACCTGACCCCGCAGCAGAGCAGCTTCTTCTCCTCTGACGCCTTCCTGAACCAGGGCGCGCCCTATATCGCCGCGGTGCTCGCCTACGCGATCGGCAACCAGACGATTGCCCAGCGGCTCTTCGCGGTGCGCGAGGACCTGATCAAGCCCACCTTCGTCACCGCGACGATCGGCTACGGCGCGACGATCATCGGTATCGGCATGTTCGGCGTGCTCGCCCTGTACCTGGGCATCACCCCGCTCGGCGGCGATGTGAACAACCTCATCCCGCAGATGGCCTCCACCTACCTCGGCCCGATCCTGCTCTGCCTGTTCTTCATCATGATCATCGGCTCGCTGTCCTCCACGGCGGACTCCGACCTGACCGCGCTGTCCTCGATTGTGATGACCGATATCTACGGGCAGAACGTGGCGGGCAAGGCGAAGGCGAACCCGCGCACGATGCTGCTGATCGGCCGGATCACGATGATCGTCGCGATGGCGGCGGCGCTCGTGCTCGCCAGCGGGCAGATGAACATTCTCGATCTGCTCGTCTTCGTCGGCGCGCTCTGGGGCTGCCTCGTGTTCCCCGTGATCGCGAGCTTCTACTGGGACCGCGTCACCAACATGGCGTTCACGATCTCGGTCGTTGCGGCGCTCGCGGTGTTCTTGCCCGTGCGCTTCTCCTGGGTCCCCGTGGACGGGGTGGTCGGGTTCCTGATCGAGGGCCTGTCGGTGATCGGAATTGGCGTGGTGCTGGGCCTCATGGCCTTCGGGTTCTTCGGCACCCGGGTGGCCCTGATCGTCGGCTCGGTCGCCTCCCTCGCCTCGATCCCCTTCGTGTTTGGGTTTCTGCGGGACTACCCGGTTCTCTCGGGGTCGCTCGTGGGATACGCGGTCAGCGCGCTGCTGTGCACGCTGATCACCCTGGGCAACAAGCGGCGCTTCGACTTCGCGCTGATCAAGGAGCGCACCGGGAACTTCGACGAGGACGACGCGGGGGACGGCGGCGCGCTCGCGCTGCCCGCCCAGCCCCAGCCCGCCGCCGG
>NZ_JAPFRB010000004.1:227436-233282 GCF_035726885.1 Leucobacter sp. M11
CGGGAGACCCCCCTGGCCGATGAGCCGGGAGCCCCGGCGGAAGGAGCGCTTCGATGACCTGGAGCACCGTGTTTCTGACCCTGTACGTCCTCATCTGGCCCGTGCTCGTGGCCGGCACGCTCTTCGTGATCTGCCGCGCCTTCTTCCGCGAGCTGCGCGAGGCCAAGCGAGAGGGCCGCAGCATCATCTAGCCCCGCTCGCGCTCCGGTGTGACCGCGCCGCCCCCGTTTCCGCGGGGGCGGCGCGGTCGCGGTGCCGGGGAGCAGCTGAGGTCGGCCCCCCGGCCGGGCAATCCGCCTGTGGACAGGGGTGGGGTTGTCGGTTATGGTTACGACCAGTCGCGAACGGTATGCAATACGCAGAAGCCGTCCGGCTTCGGTGTGCAGCGCACACGAGCACGGCGAGGGGAGCGACGGGATGAGCGAATCAGACGTGGCACGGTCGGGCCGTAGGCTGCGGACCCGGTGGGACCGAATTCGGATCTGGCTGGCCGGGGGGTCCCTGCTGGCGCTCGGCATCGGGGTGACCGCCGCGGCCTACCTGGACCGGGCCACCCTCGCACTCGAGCCGCTCCGCGGTCTCTTCGACCTCGCGTTCATCGATGAGCGGGGCGAGATCCAGCAGGGCAACCCCGAGGTGTACGAGGTCAGCACCGCCGAGAACGGCCCCGTCGGGGAGCAGGGCAGCGATCAGGCGCACCGCTTCGAGGTGCAGATCCAGAACGTTTCGCAGGCCCCGAGCGGGCCGGTGTCGCTCACCGCGAAGACCCTGCTGCCGCCGCCGCCGCCCGACTCCGACGGGGTCAGCCGGGACCCCTTCACCGTGTTGCTGGTCTCGGTCTGGGATGAGGACGGCACGCTGCTCGCGGACGGGGTTGCCGCGGCGGAGCTCGCGCTGGAGTTTTCTGGCTGGCTCCCCGGCGAGGGGCGAACCCTCCGGGTCGAGCTGGTCTATCGCTCGAATCTGGGCACCCCGTACTACTACGGCAAGGACCTGCGGTTTGGCCTCGCCTTCTCGGGGGCGGCGCGATGATGCGGCGGGTGTTTCGCCTCCTCGGCGCGGCCGTGGCCCTGATCGCCCTGTTCGCGGCGGGAGCGGGCGCGGTGCGGGTGACCGAGGCCGCGTACCTGGACACCGCCGTCGCGCAGGCAGAAAGCTACACGACGCCGGCGGAATACACCGCGGTCTCCACCCAGTTTGCCTCGACCTCGGTCGCGCTCTCCGATGGCTGGGTATGGATTTGGGGGACGAAGGGGCGGGGCATGGGGGGCAACGGCGTCGCCGATCAGCGCGACCCATCCCCGGATCCGGTCTACGGGCTCCCCGCGGTGACGAAGGTGGTCGGCGCCTCCGATCTGAACGATACCTACGGCACCTTCGGGGCGCTCACGGCGTCGGGCGAGGTCTACACCTGGGGCGCGAACCAGTACGGGCGGCTGGGCATCGGCAGGCCCTCCGGGGCATCGGATTTCCGATCGACCCCGCAGCGGGTCACCATGCCGGACGGGTCGCGCGTGATTGACATCGGCTCGATGCGCGCCACGATCGCGGTGCTCACCGAGAACGGCGACGTGTACACCTGGGGGTCCGGGCAGTACGGGCAGGCGGGCAACGGGCAATCCTCCGCGGGGGACGGTCCGAACCGCCCCTTCCTGGTCGTCAGCAACGTCCACTCCATGCACGTCGGGCAGCGCGTGACCTGGGTCGTGACTCGGGACAACGAGGTGTTCTGGTGGGGGCGCAGCTACACGGGGGAGGCGGGCAACGGCACGGGCACGACGACCAACCGGTCGCGGCCGACCGCCCTCCCGCCCCTCACGGCCTTCGCGCGGGGCTGCGAGGGCCCGGCGGTGGCCGAGTATGACCCGAGCAACGCCTGCTCGATCCGGGCGATCACCTCCTCGCGCTGGGCCGGGGCGATGCTGCTCGACACCGGCGAGCTGCGCACCTTCGGATCGACCGAGCGCGGGCAGGTGGGGCGCGGTGGGGCGCGCCTCCAGGTGCTGCCCGTGGCGATCGGCGGCCCCGTCACCCAGGTTTCCGCGGGGAACTACCACTTCACCGCGCTCACCGAGGCGGGCGAGGCCTGGGGGTGGGGGGATAACTCGCAGTGGGCCGCGACCGGCAACGTTCGCCAGGACGGGAGCCTCGGCCAGGGCACGAGGAACGCGGAGGTTCCCTTCCGGCTGCCGTTGCGGGGGCTCGTCGCCGTCGGCGGTTCCCGGGACACCAGCTACGCCACCCGGAACGACTCCGTGCTGATCGGCTGGGGAGACGGGCGTCTGGGCGCGATTCCGGGCCAGGAGCGACCCCGCCAGAGCTTCGCCCCGCTGGCGTTGCCCGGCATCCGGATCACCGAGCTGGGGCCCTAGCGATGCGCTGCCGGGCGGTGCGGGGCCGCGAGGTGTCCGGGGTCGCCGCGCGACACAGAGCCGTTGACACAGAAGGAGCACGAGAGACATGATCAGAACTGCCTTGGCCCGCCCGCGGGCACGCGCGAAGCGAAGCGGCCGCGCCCGGGCGATGATCGCGCTCGGGAGCCTCGTCGGCGTTGGCGTGATCGCGACCGCCGCCATCTTCACCGACTTCGCCAAGCTTACGCTCGGCGGGGAGGGCGGGCTCGGCTCCTCCTCGAAGTTCGATATCGCGGTCATCGACCCGGAGGGGGCCGTGGCGCAGGCGGATACGGAGGAGGGCCTCAGCTGGCCGATCCCGGCCGCGGATGTGTTCGTGCCCGGGCACACCGTCCGCACCGAGGTCACGGTCTTCAACAACGCCAAAACGATCCCCGCCGATGTCACCCTGAGCCTGAACACGGTCGGCGACGGCTCCGTGGGAGACGCGCCAAACATCACCCGATTCCTGCTGTTTTCGGCCGTTGACCTGGACAGCGAGACGGTGCTG
The DNA here is from genome assembly GCF_035726885.1 of Leucobacter sp. M11. Lineage (NCBI taxonomy): Bacteria > Bacillati > Actinomycetota > Actinomycetes > Micrococcales > Microbacteriaceae > Leucobacter > Leucobacter sp. M11. Next base: position 230,341 of record NZ_JAPFRB010000004.1, read on the forward strand.
TTCGGCGACCCGGAGAACCCCGCCGCCGGGGTGGCCCTCGCGGAGGCCACGCGGGTGCTGGACGCGATCCCCGCGCGAGGCGTGGACGAGCTGCGGGAGGGGGAGCCCTTCGTTCCCGGCGCGGACGGCTCCGCCCGGAATCTCGCCCTGTCGATCCACTACCTCGATGTGCCGGAGACGGAGCAGTACAACGGCGGTCAGGCCGCGCTGAGTCTCCGCTTCGACGCGCAAAGCCGCTAGCCCGGTGCCGCCCCGGCACCACCGGCCCGTTCGGCACCACCGGCCGGTCCGGCGCTGGGGGCTCGTGCCGGCGCTCCGACTGCTCCGCTCCGCCTATCTGACCGGCGCGGCCATCATCGGGGCGGCCTGCATCCTCGGCTTCGCGGCCACGCAGCTGTTCGGGGTGCAGGCCCTCGTCGTGGTCTCCGGCTCGATGGAGCCCGCGATTCCCGTGGGCTCGCTCCTCCTGACCCGGGAGGTCCCCGCGGCGGAGGCCTCCGTCGGGGACGTGGTGACCACGGAGCGACCGCAGGGCGGCGGCCTGGTCACCCACCGGCTCGTGGCGAGCGAACAGGACGGGGCGCTCTGGTCGATGACGCTGCGGGGCGACGCGAACCGAGCGGACGACCCGTGGCCCTATCGCGTGGACAGCGTGGGCGTTGCCCTGGCCTGGGTGCCCTGGTTTGGTCGCATGGCCTGGGTGTTTCGCACCCCTCTCGGCATCGCGGGGATCGCGCTGGTCGTGAGCTCCTTCGTCCTTGCCTGGTTCCTGCCGCCCGGCGACCCGCCCCGGCTGGGGCGGCGGCGCGCTTCATAATTCGCAATGTTGGCGACTCCGGGAAGAAATCTGGCTAGCGTGATTGATAACAACAGCTAATTTCACCCATAACCTGAGCCACGGTCGCCGTCCGCGACCGAGGCGCGGGAACGTCCCCCTGGAGCTCACCCATGACCCGCTTCCGCCCCGCCCTGTCCGGAGCCGCCGTGCTCGCCGCAGCCCTGCTGCTGGTGGGCTGCGCCCAGGCCGCGCCCGCCGCCGAATCCGGGGCCGAGGGCGCTCCGGTCACCGGGGGCACCCTCGTGTACCTCGAACAGCAGGCGCACACCGGCCTCTACCCGCCCACCGCCGGGTTCTACCCGAACGGCGGCATCGTCAACAACATCACCGACCGGCTGGTCTTCCAGGACCCGGAGACGCTGGAGTTCGAGCCCTGGGTCGCCTCCGAGTGGGAGAGCAACGCGGATGCCACCGAGATCACGTTCACGATCCGGGACGGGGTCACCTTCTCTGACGGCTCCGCGCTCGACGCCGCGGTCGTCGCCAAGAATTTCGACCTCTTCGGCCGGGGCGACGCCGAGCGCGCGCTCCCCGCCTCCGAAGCGATCAACAACTACGAGCGCAGCGAGGTGCTCGACGAGCACACCGTGCGCTTCTTCTTCTCCGCCCCCGCGCCCGGCTTCCTCCAGGCAGCCTCCACCATCAACTCGGGGCTGCTCTCCTCCGCCACACTCGACTTCGGCCTCGAGGAGTTCGGCCCGGGCAACGCGGCGAAGGTCATCGGATCGGGTCCCTTCACGGTCGACAGCGAACAGATCGGCACGAGCCTCGAGCTGCGCGCCCGCGAGGACTACGCCTGGGCCCCGGCCAGCTGGGAAAACCAGGGCCGCCCCTACCTCGACGCCGTGCAGATCACCGTCACCCCGGAGGACAGCGTCCGCGTCGGCGCGCTCACCTCCGGCCAGGCCGGGCTCATCCGCCAGCTCGGGGCCCAGGACGAGGCCCGCGTGCAGGAGGCGGGCTTCACCGTGCTCGCCCCCCAAACCAACGGCGTGAACAACGGGCTCAATCTCCGCTTCCGCAACAAGATCCTGAGCGATATCCGGGTCCGCCAGGCGCTCGCCGCCGGGATCGACCGGCAGGAGGTCGTGGACACGATCTTCACCGAGCACTACCCGCTGGCGACCTCCGTGCTCAGCAGCGGGGCCCTCGGCTACCGGGACGCCGGCGACGCCCTGGGCTTCGACCCGAAGCGGGCCGCCCGCCTGCTGGACGAGGCGGGTTGGGCCCCCGGCGCGGACGGCATCCGCGCGAAGGACGGCACCCCGCTTCGCCTGGTCGTCAACGAGGCGCTGCCCCAGCCCCGCTCCTTCGAAGCCATGACTCTCGTCAGCCAGCAGCTCCGGAAGATCGGCGTCGACCTGAGCATCCTGCGCGCCGACAGCGGCACCGCGGCCGAGGCCCAGCTGGACCCGGACCAGGTCCAGCTCTACCACTCGATGGTGGGCCGTGCGGATCTTGACGTGATCAAGAGCCAGTACGCGGGGGAGAACCGGAACGTGCTCCTCAACCGGGACCGGGACGGCGTCATCGCGGACCCGGAGCTGGAAACGCTGCTTGACCGGGTGGCGGGCACCGCCGACCCCGAGGCGCGGATTGCCGCGAGCGGGGCCGTGCAGGACTATCTGCTCGATCAGGCCTATGTGATCCCGCTCTTCGAGGAACCGCAGGTCTACGCCGCGGCCCCCGAGGTGCACGGCTTCGGCACGGAATCGGTCGCCCGGCCGTCCTTCGCCGGGGTCTGGCTCGAGCGATGAGGCGGCCGCAGCGCACCGGCCGTCCCGCACGCGGGACCGGGGGCCGGGGATGAGGTACGTGCTCGGCCGCGTCGGCCAGGCGGCGCTCGTCCTCCTCGCCGCCTTCACCGCTGCCTTCCTGCTCCTGCAGGCGATGCCGGGGGACGCCGTGATGATCCGCTTCGAGAACCCCGAGCTGGGGCTCTCGCCCAAGCAGATCGCCTCGCTCCGGGAGAGCTACGGCGCGGACACCCCGCTCCTCGCGCAGTTCGCGCACGCCCTCTCCGGCTTTCTTGGCGGCTCCTGGGGCACCTCGGTGCAGAGCGGGGCGCCCGTGCGGGATTTGGTGGGGGCGGCCCTGCCGGGCA
>NZ_JAPFRB010000004.1:233346-234665 GCF_035726885.1 Leucobacter sp. M11
GGCGCACCTGCCTGGTCTCAGCCGGATCGGCGACGGCCTGCGGGCCCTGCCCTCCCTGTTCGTCGCGGTGCCGGTGTTCTGGCTCGGCATCGTGCTCATCCAGGTGTTTTCCTTCCAGCTCGGGCTGGTCTCCGTGGTGAACCCCGGGCCCGTCGAGGGGCTGATCCTCCCCGTGCTCACCCTCGCCGCCCCGATCTCGGCGCCGCTCGCGCAGATCCTGATCCGGTCCATCGACTCGGTGCGCCGCCAGCCCTTCGTGACGGTCGTGCGGGCCCGGGGTGCCTCCGAGTGGTGGCTGCTCAGCCGGAACATCGCCCGGAACGCCGTGCTGCCCACGCTCACGATGGCGGGTGTGCTCTTCGGGGAACTCATCGGCGGCGCGGTCGTCACGGAGACCGTCTTCGGCCGCGCGGGCATCGGCCGGCTCGCCGAGCAGGCGGTCAGCAACCAGGACACCCCGGTGCTCCTGGCCGTGGTGATCGTCTCCGCGGCCGCCTTCGTGCTGATCAACCTGATCGTCGATCTGCTCTACCCCGTGCTCGACCCCCGACTCGCCCGCTCGACAGGAGCCCGCTCATGACCGCTCTCAGCGAAGCCCCCGCGCGCCGGGTGCCCCGGACGGGGGCGCTTGCCCGCCTGCGCCCGAGCGTCGTGCTCTCCGGCCTGGTGCTCCTCATCGCCCTCGCCTGGGCGCTGGTCCCCGGCTGGTTCACCCCGCTGGACCCCGTCGCCGGGAACCCCGCCCGGGCGCTCCTGTCGCCGAGCGGGGCACACCCCTTCGGCACGGACGCCACCGGCCGGGACATGCTCGCCCGGGTCATCCACGGGGCCCGGTACTCGCTCAGCGGTGCGCTGATCGCCGTGACCGTCGGTTTCGTCCTCGGCACTGCGATCGGGGTGCTCGCGGGCTCCGTGCGGGGCGCGCTGGACGAGATCCTGATGCGCGTCGTGGACGTGCTCCTCGCGATCCCCTCGCTGCTGCTCTCGCTGTCGATCATCATCATCCTGGGCTTTGGCACGGCGCAGGTCGCCGTCGCGGTCGGGATCGCGAGCGTTGCGGCCTTTGCCCGGCTGGCGCGGTCCGAGGTGGTGCGGGTGCGGGGCAGCGACTACGTCGAGGCGGCCTTCGCGAGCGGGGGGCGCTTCTGGCCCGTGCTCCTGCGCCACGTGCTGCCAAACTCGCTCACCGCGGTGTTCGCGCTGGCCGCCCTGCAGTTCGGCAGCGCCGTGCTCGCCATCTCGACCCTCGGCTTCCTCGGCTACGGCGCGCCGCCGCCCACCCCGGAGTGGGGCCTGCTCATCGCCGAGGGCCGCACCTA
>NZ_JAPFRB010000004.1:234720-236421 GCF_035726885.1 Leucobacter sp. M11
GTGATGAGCGCGAACCGGCTGAGCGCCGTCATCGCCGGACAGGGGCGCACCGCATGAGCATCCTCACGATCGACGACCTCCGGGTTTCCTACGCGCTCGGCCGGGACCGAGTCGACGCGGTGCGGGGGCTCTCCCTCACCCTGGCGGCGGGCGAGGTGCTCGCCGTCGTCGGGGAGTCCGGCTCCGGAAAGACCACCGCGGCCCAGGCCGCCACCGGGCTCCTCGCCGCCAACGGGCGGATCACGGCGGGCCGGGTCCGCCTCGGCGAGCTCGACGTCACCGACTGGGACGAGCGCCGCTTCCGCGCGGTGCGCGGCACCGGCATCGGCTGGATTCCGCAGGACCCCAACGCCTCGCTGAACCCGGTCAAACGCATCGGCGAGTCCGTGGCCGAGGTGCTGCGCATCCACCGCTGGGGCGACCGGACCGCGCGTCGTCGCCGGGTACTCGAACTGCTCGAGTACGTCGGGATCCCCGACCCCGAGCTGCGAGCGGGCCAGTTCCCGCACCAGCTCTCCGGCGGGATGAAGCAGCGCGTCCTGATCGCCGGGGCCATCGCGCTGAAGCCCGCCCTGCTCATCGCGGACGAGGCCACGAGCGCGCTTGACGTGACGGTGCAGCAGACGATCCTGGACCTGATCGATGAGCTGCGCCGCGACTCGGGCACCGCAGTGCTCATGATCACGCACGACCTCGCGGTTGCCGCGGACCGCTCAGATCGGCTCCTCGTCCTGAAGGACGGCGTCGTCCAGGAGTCCGGGCCGACCCAGGACGTGCTGCTGAATCCGGCGAATCCCTACACGGATCGACTGCTTCGCGACGCCCCCGCCATCGCCACGATCCGGGTGCGCGACGCGGCCCCGGTCGACGGGCCCGCCCCCGTGGCCGAGGGCGCGGCGGAGGTGCTGCTCGCGACCGGGCTGCGCCAGGAATTCGGCCGCCCGCGCGCGCGGCAGCTCGCGGTGGACGACGTGTCCTTCCGGGTCGCCGCGGGGAGCACCCACGCCATCGTGGGGGAGTCCGGCTCGGGAAAGACCACCGCCGCCCGGATCGTGCTCGGGCTGCAACGCCCGACCGCGGGCAGCGTCCGGATACTCGGGCAGGAGATGACGACCCTGCGCGGCGCGGCCAGGCGCGAGCTGCGGCGCTCCGTGCAGATGGTGTCGCAGAATCCCTTCGGCTCCCTCGACCCCCGCCAGCGGATCGGGGAGATCATCGCCGAGCCCCTCCGGAACTACGGCACGGACTCGGCGGCCGCGCGACGGACCCGCACCGCCGCCATGCTGGACCGGGTCGCGCTCCCCGCGAGCGTCCTGACCCGGCTCCCCGGGGAGCTGTCCGGCGGGCAGCGCCAGCGGGTCTCCATCGCCCGCGCGCTCATCCTCGAGCCGGGCCTCGTCGTGCTCGACGAGGCCGTCTCCGCGCTCGACGTCACGGTGCAGGCCCAGATCCTTGCCCTGCTCGGGGAGCTCCAGCGCGAGACCGGGGTCAGCTACCTGTTCATCTCCCACGACCTCGCGGTCGTCCGGCAGCTCTCGCACACCGTCTCGGTGATGAGCGCGGGCCGGGTCGTGGAATCCGGTGCCACCGCGGCCGTCTTCGACGCCCCGCAGCACCCGGTGACCCGGGGGCTCATCGACGCCATCCCCGGCCGCCGCGCCGCCCGCGCGGGCACCTTCCTCATCTGACCTCCCCGCCGTG
>NZ_JAPFRB010000004.1:236484-237009 GCF_035726885.1 Leucobacter sp. M11
TCAGGAGCCCTGATGCCCGAACTCGCCTTCTTCTCCCGCATTCTCGACGACGCCCCGCCCGCCGAACGCTACGCGCACGCCCTCGAACAGATCCGGGCCGCCGAATCGCTCGGCTTCGACAGCGCCTGGGTCGCCCAGCACCACTTCAACGGGGCCGAGGGGGGCCTCCCCGCGCCCCTCGTCTTCCTCGCGCACGCCGCCGCGGTCACCGAGCGCATCGCCCTCGGCACGGGCATCATCACCCTCGGCATGGAGCACCCCGTGCGCCTGGTCGAGGACGCGGCCGTGCTCGACGCGCTCACGGGGGGACGGCTGGAACTCGGCTTCGGCTCGGGCGGCAGCCCGAGCTCCTTCCCCGCCTTCGGCCTCGACTTCGCCGAGCGGCACAGCGCCTTTGACCAGAACCTCGACGCCTTCCTCGGCGCACTCGCGGGTGAGCCCATCGGGCCCGGCGAGAACCGGCTCTACCCGCCCGCCCCCCGGCTCGCCGAGCGGCTCTGGTTCGCAACCTTCTCCGAGCCCCTC
>NZ_JAPFRB010000004.1:237034-237486 GCF_035726885.1 Leucobacter sp. M11
ACGGCCTGCAGCTGTCGCGCACCCAGCCGCGGCCCGCAGCCCAGCCCACCCTGCCGCTCTGGGACGTGCAACACCCGATCATCGATGCCTACGAGCGCGCCCTGCCCGAGGGCGTGGCTCCGCGGGTCTCCCTCGCGCGCACGGTCGTCGTCGCCGATGACGGCGAGGCCATGAGGGAGCGCGCCGAACAGCGCTACCGGGTCTCGCCCCTCGCCCGGCGCACCCTCGGCGACGAGCTCGACCGGCTCAGCCGGGAGGACCTCTTCGACCGCCTCGACGTGCACGTGGGCGACGTGGACACCGTGGTCGCCTCGCTCGCCGCGGACACCGCGCTGCCGCGGGCCACGCAACTGTCCTTCCAGGTGCACTCCGTCGATCCGGAGCCCGCGCTCATCCTGCGCTCCCTGGAACTGCTCGCCACCGAGGTCGCCCCGCGGCTCGGCTGGCGGGAG
>NZ_JAPFRB010000004.1:237527-237739 GCF_035726885.1 Leucobacter sp. M11
TTTGTTCCCGACCGCACTGGCCATGACCGCACTGGCCATGACCGCATTGGCCGCGACCGCATTGGCCGCGACCGCATTGGCCGCAACCGCACTGGCCACGACCCAAAGGAAACTGCTGTGAACCACGCCTCAGCCCCCGACCCGGAGCTCGCCCGCGGCGACCTCATCGACGAACTGCTCGCCATCCTCCCCGGCGAAGCCCTCGACGCGGT
>NZ_JAPFRB010000004.1:237782-238292 GCF_035726885.1 Leucobacter sp. M11
TACGAGGCACTGTTTCGCCCCGTTGATCCGAGCCAGGTCGGCCTCGCTGAGCGGTACCTGATCGCCCAGTTCGTCGCCGGGCTCTCCGGGGAGCCGCGGCTCACGGACTGGTACCGGGCGGGGGCGGCAGGCGAGCACGGCTTCGCCGCGCTCGCCGCCGAGCTGGACAAACTGATCGCGGAGGACCTGGCCAGCGGCCCCTTCGGGGACTATCGAGAGCCCGGGCTCGCGGGCGAGTCCACCGCGGGGGAGCGGCTCAGGATCGACGCGGCCCGGGCAGCCGTGCTCGGCCCGCGGCTGACGGCCGCCCTGGAACACGCGCACCTGCTCGTCTTCCGGCCCCGCGAGGCCTCGGCCGCGGCGCTCCAGCGCCTGCTCGACGCGGGGTGGTCCACGACGGGCGTCGTCACGCTCTCCCAGCTGATCGCCTTCGTCACCTTCCAGCTCCGCCTCGTGATCGGCCTCGGCGCGCTCGGCGAGCACCCGGGGGCGGGGGTGCCCGGGGCTCAC
>NZ_JAPFRB010000004.1:238338-239138 GCF_035726885.1 Leucobacter sp. M11
GGGGGGCCCCGAGCGAGGCGACCCCGCCCGGCCCGCGGCAGACGCTCCCCGAGCCGGAGATCGAACGCCCCGATCGCTTCACCCAGGCCGCGCTGGGCTGGGTCCCGTGGCTTGCCCCGCTCCCGGAGGATGAGTTCACGCAGCGGCACTGGGATGGCATCGTGCAGCGCGAGCGGGCCAAGATGCCCTACTTCGCGCTGCTGGCTCGGGACCCCGAGATCCTCCTCGCCCGAACCCTGAGCGACTTCGACATCTTCACCAACACGGCGGGCGGGGCCCCGCGGGCCGAACGCGAGCTCGCCGCCGCGGCCACCTCGCGGCTGAACGGCTGCGTGTTTTGCGCCTCCGTGCACGCCCGGCTCGCGAGCCAGCACTCGGGCCGCGAGGCCGAGGTGCAGCGCCTCCTCGACGAGGGGCCCGGGGTTCGCTTGGATCCGCGCTGGGACGCCGTGATCGCGGCCGCGACGGCGCTCACGGCGACCCCGGCCCACCTCGGACGGGACGAGATCCTGGCGCTGCGCGAGCGGGGCCTGGACGACGTCGAGATCGCCGACGTGCTCTCGGGGGCGGCCTTCTTCAACTGGGCGAACCGGTTGATGCTCTCCCTCGGCGAACCGCAGGTCCCCGCCCGGCGTCGCTGAGCCGGGTCAGCGGGCGGCCGTCCCGGCCGGGATAATGGAACCCGGCCGGGACCCGGCCGGAACCGGAAGGAACGTATGGCCAAGCACGCTGCCCCGGAGGGCGACGCCCAGGACTGCCCGCAGCCGCGGGTGTTCGTGAAGGTGTGCGGACTCCGCACC
>NZ_JAPFRB010000004.1:239181-240066 GCF_035726885.1 Leucobacter sp. M11
TGGGCTTTGTCCTGAGCGAGACGAGCCCGCGGGCGCTCGCCCCGACGGAGATCGCCCGGCTCGCGGCCCTCGTGCCGGACGGGGTCGACACGGTGCTTGTCGCGCACGACCGCTCCGCGGCGGAGGCGGCAACGATCGCCCGGGACAGCGGGGTGGCCGCGCTGCAGCTGCACGGGGGACACTTCAGCGCCGAGGACTACGCGGCCGCGGCCGGGATCATGCCCCGGCTCTGGCGGGCCGTCTCGCTGCGCGATGAGCCGACGCTCACGGTCGGCGCGCTCGGCGAGGAACTCCTCCTCCTGGACTCTCCCGTGCCGGGCTCTGGCTCGCGCTGGGATCTCGGCGAGCTGGGCGCGGCCCGCCCCGAGGGCCCGTGGCTGCTCGCGGGCGGCCTGAACCCGGAGAACGTCGCGGCCGCGATCGCGGCGGCGCGCCCCGGCGGGGTCGATGTGTCCAGCGGCGTCGAATCCGCCCCGGGGGTCAAAGACCACGCGAAGATCGCGGCCTTTGTCGCGGCGGCGAAGGGCGCCTAACGCTCCGTTCCACAGTTCACCGCACAACGCGCGACGCCCCGGGACCCTGAGGTCCCGGGGCGTCGCGCGTTCCTGGGGTGAGCCGCCGGGCGCTTAGCGCGCCGTGGCCGGGTCGTGCGAGCGGAAGGTGCGCAGCAGCAGGCTGTTGCCGACCACGAACACACTGGAGAAGGCCATCGCGGCCCCCGCGAGCATCGGGTTCAGCAGGCCAAGCGCGGCCAGCGGGATCGCGGCGGTGTTGTAGGCGAAGGCCCAGAACAGGTTCGTCTTGATCGTGCCGAGCGTGCGCCGGGCCAGCCGGATCGCGTCAACGGCCTGCATGAGGTCGCCGCGCACGAGCGTGATGTCGGCG
>NZ_JAPFRB010000004.1:240108-242822 GCF_035726885.1 Leucobacter sp. M11
AGATCGGCCTGCGCGAGGGCCGCGGCGTCGTTCACGCCGTCGCCCACCATCGCCACGGTCTTGCCCTCGGCCTGCAGCTTCGCCACGACCTCCGCCTTGTCCTGGGGGAGGACCTCGGCGATGACCTGGTCGATGCCGACCTCGGCCGCGACCTGCTCGGCCACGGTGCGGTTATCGCCCGTCAGCAGGATCGGGGTGAGGCCGAGCGCGATCAGCTCGGTGATGGCGCGCTTGCTGGTCGGCTTGATCGTGTCCGCGACGGAGAGGACGCCGCGCGCCTCCCCGTCCCAGGCCACGAGCACGGCCGTCTCGCCGCGGCGCTCGGCCTGGGCCTTCGCCTCGGCGAGCTCCGCGGGGACGGCGACCGCCCAGTCCGCGAGCAGGGTGTCCCGGCCGACGAGCACGGCGTGGCCGTCCACGATCCCGGTCACGCCCTTCCCGGCGACGTTCTGGAAGGACTCCGTCGCGGGCAGCTGCCCGGCCTCTGCGGCGGCCCCGGTCGCGATGGCTCGCGCAATGGGGTGCTCGGAGGCGTGCTCCAGGCCGCCGCCGATGCGGAGCAGCTCGGCGCGCTCAGTGCCCGGTGCGGTGACGACGGTCGCGAGAGACATTTCGCCGCTCGTGACGGTGCCGGTCTTGTCCAGGACGATCGTGTCCACCTTGCGCGTGGACTCCAGCACCTCGGGTCCCTTGATCAGGATGCCGAGCTGCGCGCCGCGGCCGGTGCCGACGAGCAGGGCCGTCGGGGTGGCCAGGCCCAGGGCGCAGGGGCAGGCGATCACGAGCACGGCGACGGCCGCGGTGAAGGCCGCGGACATCGGGAAGCCCGCGCCGAGCCAGGCACCCAGGCTCGCGACGGCGATCGCGATGGCGATCGGCACGAAGATGCCCGAGACGCGGTCGGCGAGGCGCTGCACATCGGCCTTGCCGGACTGGGCGTCCTCCACCAGGCGCGCCATCTGCGCGAGCTGGGTGTCGCCGCCGACGCGGGTGGCCTCGACGAGCAGGCGTCCGCCCTCGTTCACGGTCGCGCCGACAACGCGGTCGTCCACGCCGACCTCGACGGGCACCGACTCACCCGTGATCATGCTGGCGTCGACCGCGGAGTTGCCCTCGCGCACGATGCCGTCCGTGGCGATCTTCTCCCCGGGGCGCACGACGAAGGTGTCGCCAACGGCGAGCTCCTCGACGGGGATCAGCGTCTCGACGCCGTCACGCAGGACCGTGACCTCTTTTGCGCCCAGCTCCATCAGGGCGCGCAGGGCGGCGCCGGCGGTGCGCTTGGACCGCTTCTCGAAGTAGCGACCGGCGAGCACGAACATCGTGACGCCCGCGGCAACCTCCAGGTAGATGTTGTTCGCGCCGTCGCTCGGGGCGACCGCGAAGCTGAAGGCGTGGGTCATCCCCGCCTCGCCCGCGGTGCCGAAGAACAGCGCGTAGATCGACCAGATGAAGGCCGCGCTCGTGCCGAGGGAGATCAGGGTGTCCATCGTGGCCGCGCCCTGCTTGAGGTTCAGCCAGGCAGCGCGGTGGAAGGGCCAGGCGGCCCAGACGATGACGGGCGCGGCGAGCGCGAGGCTCGCCCACTGCCAGTAGGTGAACTGCAGGGCGGGGATCATCGCCATTAGGATGACCGGCACGCTGAGGACGACCGCGCCGATGAGGCGGTGGCGCAGCGTCGTGAGCTCGCGGTCCTCGGCGCTCTCGCCCTCGGGCTCGGGGGAGCCCGCGGTGCGCGGCGGGGCGGGCCGGGCGGCGGTGTACCCGGTCTTCTCGACCTCGGCGATCAGATCGGCGACGTCGATCCCGGGCAGCGCGGTGATCGTGGCCTTTTCGGTGGCGTAGTTCACCGTGGCCTCGACGCCGTCCAGCTTGTTCAGCTTCTTCTCGATCCGATTCGCGCAGGAGGCACAGGTCATGCCCCCGATGTTCAGCTCAACGCGCTGGTCGGTGATATCTGTGGTTTGGCTCATGGGAGTCTCCTCTTGCATCGAGGGGGAAAAGGGTGGCGGCGTGCGGCTCGGGCGGGCGGAGCGGGTGACGCGCCGAGGCCGCGGGGCGGGACCGGTGGTGCTGGGGCCGTGGCGGGTGCGTGGTCCTCGTGCGGTGGCACGGGGTCCGGGCGTCCTGCGTGGCGGTGGGCCGGTCCGGCGCGGGCGGCGTCGGGGGGAGTGTGGCTGGCGTTCGGGCTGGGGGGCGCGGAACGGGCGACGGCTAGTGGCCGGTCGCCCGCTCCAGCCAGCCGTGCACCAGGGACTCGGGGATGAAGGCCTGCCCGGCGACGTAGGCGACCGCGAAGATCGCGACGAGGCCGACGGCGTAGAGGCTCAGGGTGACGGCGGGGCGCATGGTTAGGCCCGCACGGCGACGTAGCCGGCCTCGTCGACGGCCGCGATCACGGCGGCGTCGTCGAGGGGAGCCTCGCTCTGGATGCGCAGGGTGCCGTCGGCGGCGGACACGGCGATGTCGGTGACGCCGTCGAGCTGGCCAACCTCGGTGCGCACGGAGCCCTCGCAGTGGCCGCAGGTCATGCCGGTGACGGTGTAATCGGTGGTGGTCATGGGGGAGTCCTTTCCTTCGGATCGGATACCCTCCGGGGGTACCCGCGGGACTCACTATATACCCATGGGGGGTACCCCTGTCAACCCCGACTCCGCTCCCGCGGGGACCCCGTTCGCTGGGGTGTTGCTGGGGCTAGTCGCCCCAGATGTTGT
>NZ_JAPFRB010000004.1:242849-244385 GCF_035726885.1 Leucobacter sp. M11
CGTCGATGTAGATGGTCTGCCCCGCGAGGTGACTGTTTTCCTCGCTGACGAGCCAGGCGAGCAGGCGGGCGATCACGACGGGGTCCGAGTGTCCGTTGAGCGGCATCGGCACGCTCGCGTCGACCAGCCGTCGTCCCTCCTCGGTGGCGAGCAGCTCCTGCGTCATGGGGCTCGTGACGGTGCCGGGGGCGACCGCGTTGAGCGGGATGCCGGCACCGGCCCAGGCCGGGGTGATCGACTCGCGACGGATCCAGCGCGAGAGTGCCCGCTTGCTGGACGGGTAGTTGAGGTAGCCCGTCTCCGGACCCTGCTCGGCGAGCGCATCGCCGAGGCGCAGCGCCTCGGTCTCGTGCCCGGCAAGCATCGCGTTGACGAGATCCGGGGAGTTCGGCTGCAGGGTCGCCATCGAGCTGATGGCGACGGCGCGCGGGGCCCGGCTCTGCCCGAGCAGGGGGAGCATGCCCTCAAGCAGGGCGGTCACCCCGAAGAAGTTCACGGCGACCGTGAGCGATTTCGGCGCGGAGATCCCGGCCGCCGCGACCACGCCGTCCACCGTGCCGCCGGACTGGGCGGTGATGGCGGCGACTGCGGCCGCCCGGCCCTCGGCGGTGGAGAGATCGGCGGTGACCTCGGCGTCGCGCAGGTCGACCCCGATGACGGTGTCGCCGCGCTCGCGGAGGAGCTGCGCGGTGGCCTGGCCGATGCCGGAGGCGGATCCGGTGACAACAGTGGTGCGTGACATATTCTGGCTCCCTCGGTGGTGCGGGCCATCGGGTCGCGGCCGATCGCGGACGTGCGGGGCCGCTGATGGTGCCCTCAGCCTAGGCGGCGGGGTGCGCACGCGCACGGTTTTTCTGCAGAACAGATCGAGGCTGCCCGGCTTCGCGGACGGCCCGCGTCGTCACCGGTCCCGGGTGCGGAGCCAGGCGGCCGTCCTCGGGTCGAGCGGGCCTGCGGGCACAAAGAACGGGGCCTGAGCGTGCTGACTGCGCCCCGCCTGAGCGCTCTCCGCCTGGGACCAGGGCGGGTAGAGCCGGACGCCGCGCTTGCCCCCGGAGCCGTCCAGGTTCGCCCGCAGGCCGAGGGGGTCTGGCCCCCGCCCCGGGACGAGAAAGGCGCCGCGGTGCTCGCCCTCCGCGACGAAGAGCAGCACGCCGTCGCTCGGGTCGTCCCCCGGCACGGGGCCGGAGGAACCGTCGGCCCGCCGGGTCCAGATCGCCACAAAGAGGCCCGTCTTTTTCGGGGTGAGCCGAGCCGTGCGGATCCGGAGCTGCCGCGCGCCGACCCGGACGAGCCCACCCGCGTAGCCCGCCGCCTCGGGTTCCGGAGTCACGGCCCCCAGCGCGATCCCCGCGGGCGTGAGGGCGGTGGCGGCGAAATCGGCGAGCTCCGCGAATGCGGGCCCCACGCTCACCGCGTGGCGGCTTCCTCGGCGAGGAGCCGCTCCTTGAGGGGAACGCCGAAGAGGTAGCCGCCGAGGGCGCCATCGCGGCGCACGATCCGGTGGCAGGGCACGATGAGGGCCACGAGGTTCGT
>NZ_JAPFRB010000004.1:244437-244904 GCF_035726885.1 Leucobacter sp. M11
GCGAGCTCCGTGTAGCTCACGGTCTCCCCGGCGGGGACCGCGCGCAACGCCTGCCAGACCGCGTGGCGGAACTCGGTGCCGGGTTGCTCAACCCGAAGGGCGTCGAGGGCGGCCCGGTCCCCGGCCGCGTAGGCGCGAAGAGCCCGGGTCACCTCGTCCTCGTCCGCCTGGGCGCGCACCCGCGTGGTGCTGCCTGCGTCGCCGCTGCTGACGCTGCCGGGCTCGCGCTCCGGGGCCGGGCCGAGCAGCCGGTCGAGCAGCGCCTCCGGGTCGCCGAAGCCCCCGGCGCGGATCACGTGGTCCGCGGGCGAGTACACGGCGTGAAAGCGGTCGCCCGCGATGGGCACGGAGGCAATCACGAGGCTGGCCGGGTCGAGGGGGTTCGCCGCGGCGCGTTTGCGCGCCGCCGCGGTGCGCGCGGGCGAGGCCTGGGTGCGGGTCATGATCGGGGTCCTTTCGGTTGGCCG
>NZ_JAPFRB010000004.1:244950-245172 GCF_035726885.1 Leucobacter sp. M11
CGGGGAACGGGGCGGTGTTGGCGGTGCGGGCGGTGCGGATCACTGGTGCGCCGCCTCCGTCCAGAGCTGCATGAGGGCGGAGCCGCGCCAGGGACGCCAGCGCTCGGCGAGCGCGAGCACCTCGCGAGCGGGGGGTGAGCCGAGCGCCCGGCGCAGCACGAGGTCCCCGGCGGGGAAGGCGTCCGGGTCACCGAGCGCGCGCAGGGCGACGACCTCGGTCGT
>NZ_JAPFRB010000004.1:245228-246310 GCF_035726885.1 Leucobacter sp. M11
CCCCGGGGTCGAGGCGGAGCCCGCCCGCGATCGCCTCGGCCAGGGCGTGCACGGTTCGTGCGCGGGACGAGGTAATCCGGAGGATCTCGCGCAGCCGCTCCGGGTCGCTCGCGGCGATCCGGGCCGGGTCCGGCGCGGAGCGAAACGGGGTCGGCCCCGCCCCCTCGGCCCCCGCGCCGAGCGCGATCTCCGTCCCGAAGGCCGCAACCAGGCGGCCCTGCAGGGTGCGAGCCGCCGGGATCGACACCTGCTGACCGAGCACGGTGTTCAGGGCCAGCTCGGCCCCGTCCACGCTGCCCGGGATGCGGATCCCGGGGCGCTTCGCGAACAGGGGCGCGAGCACCGGGTCCGTGCCGAGGGCCTCGGACACCGCGAGCGGGTCCGCGTCCAGGTCGAGCCAGCGCCGGAGCCCCGCGATGACCGGCATGAGGTCGTCCAGGCGGCTCAGCCGCAACTCCGCGGTCAGGTGCTCGGGGTCGTCGCCCCAGCGCACCGTCGCGAGGGCCGGTCCGCCCGGGGCCGACAGCGCACGGGTCAGGTGTTCCCCGCCCGGAGCCGCGACCTCCCGGCCGGGCACCGCGTGATTGCTCAGAAAGGCCCGCATCGGCCCCGTGGCGTAGGGGGCACGGTGCCGGAGCCGCAGCGTGATCGTGGGCGGCTGATCAGAGGCGGGCTCGTCCGGTCCCGGCCCGCGTTGCGGGGTCCGGCCCCGCGGCAACGCCGAGGGCTGCGTCCCGAACTCGGCGAGCATCACCCCGTTGAACTGCCGCACGCTGCCAAACCCCGCCGCGAAGGCCACCTCCGAGAGCGGCATCGTGGTCTGCTCGATCAGGGTCCGGGCGGCGTGCGCCCGCCGCGTCCGGTTCAACTGCTGCGGGGACGCCCCGATCTCCTCGACGAGCACCCGGCGCAGGTGCCGCTCGCTCACGGCGAGCCGCTCCGCCAACCCCGGCACCCCGGCGTCATCCACCGCGCCGTCGCGGATCAGGCGCACCGCACGGCCGACCAGCTCGCCCCGGACGTTGTCGTCCCGGGTGCCGGGGAGCGCGTCCGGTCGGCACCGCTTGCAGGCGCGGAACCCG
>NZ_JAPFRB010000004.1:246336-254050 GCF_035726885.1 Leucobacter sp. M11
GAAGAAGCGGCAGTTCTGCGGGAGCGGCTTCCGGGCCGGGCACGAGGGCCGGCAGTAGATGCCGGTGCTGGCGACCCCCAGGTAGAGCCGACCATCCCAGCGCGTCTCGCGCCCCGCGATCGTTCGGTAGCAGGCCGCGAAATCCAGGCCGAGCGCGGGCACCCCCTGGCCCGGGGCGCCCGCGGCGGGGAGCCCGTCGGCGGCGCGGTCATCCTGGAGCTCTGGGGCGGGGATCGTCTGGGTCACTCCTCTATTGTGCGCGCTCATGCGCCCGGTCGCTGGCGAGAATCGGACCTGACGGTGCCGTCCCCGTCGCCGAGGACGCGGGCGCTCGCCGCAGGACTGCCGCGCGAACCAGCGCCGCCGGCCTCTTCTCGATAGGCTGGGCGGGAACGAGCGGGAGCCTGGCTCCTGCCTCGGTGGAGTGACCGATTGGAAGGTCGCGGCCCGCAAGGTCGTGTACGCAGGTTCGAATCCCGCCTCCACCTCTTAGGAACGCTCCGTCGGGACGGCCAGCGCCCAGGTGCTCATCGCGTCCAACACGGTGCGCAGTTCGCGCCCGAGCGGGGTCAACTCGTACTCCACTCGCGGGGGGACCTCGGCGTAGGCGGTCCGGATCACGAGCCCGTGCGCGGCGAACTGTCGGAGTCGGCTCGTCAGCGTGTGCGGGCTGATCCCGGGGAGGGCCTCGCGCAGTTCGCCGAAGCGCAGCGGCCCCCGGAGGAGTTCGCGCACGATCAGCGTGGCCCAGGGGCCCTCAAGCAGGGCGAGAAAGCGGGCAACGCCGCACTCGGGAAGGTCGGAGGTCATGAGGTTCAGAATATCCCAAAAGTGCAGTTGATGTAACTGGTGCGTTGGCAGCACTATTGAGGTATGACCTCTGTAATTCACGGCGCCACCGGCGCCCAAGGAGCCCCCGTCCTCGCCGCGCTGATCGCGCGCGGCCACACCCCCGTCGCCCTGAGCCGCGGCGGTGCGCCGATCCCCGGGGCGCGGAGCCTCGCCGTCGATGCGAGCTCGGCCGAGCAGCTGACCGCGGCCTACCGCGGGGCCGACGCCGTGTTCGTGCACCTGCCCCTCGGCGCAGAAGACACCCGGCTTGAGCTGGCTCACGCCGTGATCGCGGCGCTCACGTCGGCCCGCCCGGGGCGCGTGGTCATCTCGACGAGCGGGGCGATCGTGGATGCCCCCGGCACCGCGTTGCAGGTGGCTCCCGAGTCGGCACTGGCCACCCTGATTGCCGGGGCGACCGCCTCCGGCATCCCCACGGCGGTCGTCGCGCCGCGGTTGTTTCTGGAGAACCTGCTCCTGCCGCACGTGCAGGCGGGCGTCCGCGAGGCGGGCGCGCTGCGCTACCCGGTACGCCCCGACTTCGCCGTGTCCTGGGCCTCGCACCGCGATGTTGCCGAGGTGATCGTGGCGCTCCTCGGGGACCCCAGCGTGACCGGGGTCCTCGGGGTGGGGGCGGTGCCGCCCGTGACCGGTCCGGAGCTGGCGGACGCCTTCGCCGCGGCCCTGGGGCGGGCCGTGGTCTTTGAGCCGGTCACCCCGGAGGAGTTTGGGCGGCAGATCGCCCCGCTGCTCGGCGAGGGTCCGGCGGCGGGCGTCGCGGGGCTGTATTCGGCCCTCTCGGTCGAGCCGGACTTCACCTTCGACCCGGCGACCGGAGCCGAGGCCCGACTCGGGGTCGCCCCGAGCGACCTCGTGTCCTGGCTTCGCGCGGTCACGGCGGTCACCCCGGCCCCCGACGAGGCCGGGGACGGCGCCGCCCGCGGGTGAGGATTCGCGCCGCGGTCACGTTTCGGCGGCCCCGCTCGACAATGGGGTGAGTGCCATCGCGCTCACCCCGCCGGGCTCCGGCGGGGGCGACCCAACGTCAGGAGTACCCGTGTCCCGTCTCAGCATCCCCGTTCACGCCCCCGAGGGGTACCGCGCCGTGCAGGCGCTCGAAGCCACGGTCCGGGAGGCGCTGGACCCCGTCCTCGTGGACCTCGTGTTCCTGCGGGTGTCGCAGATGAACGGCTGCGCGTACTGCATCGACCTGCACAGCGGCGGGCTCGAGGCGCTCGGGCTGCCGTGGCGCGTCATCAACGCGGTTCAGGCGTGGCGCGAGAGCGCCTGGTTCTCCCCGCGGGAGCGGGCCGCGCTCCGCATCGCCGAGGAGCTGACGGCCCCGGGCGCCGACCCGGAGACCGCCCCCGACCGGCTGGGCATCGCCGACCCGAGCTGGGCGGAGGCGCGCGAGCACCTGAGCGACGCGGAGGTGGCGAACGTGGTGCTCGCCGCTGGCACGATGGCGCTGCTCAACCGGATCGGGGTCGCGAGCCGTCTCCGCCCGGGTGGGCCGACTCCGGAGCGGGACGGCGTCGCGCGGGAGTCCCTGGCCGGTTAATCGGCCCGGCCTCGGGGAGCCCGCCCAGCTTCCCGGGGTCGCTCAGATCCGTGATTCGGGCGATGCGTCCATCGCGCACCTCGACCGTGACGAGGTGCGCGACCCCCGAGAGGGTGACGACCGCGGCGGGGCGGCCGTTCGCCCAGACGGGCCGCGCGGCCTGGCTGTCGTGCAGTCCCGAGACCCCCGCGGCGAACCGCGCCACCCGGTCCGGTCCCAGGAGCGGGCGGCGCGCGGCCCGGGTCCGTCCGCCGCCGTCGTTGAAGGCGATGACCTCCGCGTGCAGCAGGGCGGTCAGCCCGGCCACGTCGCCGTCCCGGGCCGCGGAAAGAAACGCGGTCAGGAGCGTGCGCTCGGCGGCTGCGTCGCCGGGCTCCCCGACCGGCTCGCGCTCGGCCAGCCGAGCCCGCGCCCGGCGGTCCAGCTGCCGGGACGCCGCGACGCTGATGCCGAGCGCCTCCGCGATCTCGGCGTGGCTGTGCTCCAGCGAGCGCAGCACGACCACGGCCCGCTGCGGCGGCGTCAGCGTCTCGGCGAGCACGAGGAAGCCGGTGCTCAGGGTGTCCAGGCGCTCCGCGAGCGCCGCGGGATCGCCATGCCCCCGCTGCGCGTGGCCCGGTGCCCGATCCGCGAGGAGCGGCTCGGGGAGCCAGGGGCCCCGGTAGCTCTGCTCCCGCTGCCGGACGCGGAGGGCGTCGATCGCGCGCCGCACGGTGACGGTGGTCAGCCAGCCCTCCGGGTTCTCGGGCTCGGGGGCGCGCAGGAACTCCACCGACACCCCCTGCACGACGTCCTCGGCGTCGCTCAGGGAGCCCAGCATCCGGTAGGCGACGCGGACGAGCCGCTCCCGCTCTGCCGCCAGGACCGCCTCGGCGGTGGCCGCCTCGCTCGCGTCCCTCACCGGGCGGGGAGGGACAGATCCGGGGCGATCGCTCGGGCCTCGTCCCCGCGCAGGTCGCTCGCGAGCCCCTCCCCGGCGCCGCCGAAGACTCGGACCGGGTGGCGTTCGCTCCACGCGGGCCAGCCCGGGTCGCCGCTTGCCGCGAAGGCCACCCAAGCGGCGTGCATCTCGTCCGCGAGCGCTTGCGGGGCGAATTCCCCCGTCATCGCGCGCACGTCCGGGGCGGCCAGGGTATCGAAGACGAAGCCCAGCTCGAGCGAGTGCGCCGCGCCCAGGTGCTGCACGGGGGTCTTCCAGCCGAACTCGAAGAGGAAGCTGCGGGCTCCCGCCGCCCGACGCCGCTCGGCCAGGCGGAGCGCGGGGACCCGGAGCAACACATCGGTGGCGATCGCGCCGAGCAGTTCCCCGGCGCTCGCCCCGGGTCGGTGCGCGTGGAAGAGGCGGACCGCGTTCGCGGAGACCCCGACCTTCCGGCGCGCGAGGAAGAGGTGCAGGCGGGTCAGGCGAGTGATGAGCCCGCCCGGGACGAACCAGAGCCGGTATTCCTCCTCGGTCGTGCCGATGAGCAGGGGCACCCGATCCGCGAGCCCGGGCAACGATTCGGCGGGCGACACGGGAACCGTCTCGGGATCGAGCACGAGGCCGAACCCGGGGCCGCCGAGGACCGGGTTGCTCCCCGCGCTGACCGCGCTGTGCGCCTCGAGGAGCTGCGCCGGGGTCTGCTCGGCGAAGGCCGCAGCGGTCGCTGGCACGCCCAGGTGTTTGGCCTGGGCGCGGGTGATTCGCCCGGCCCGCTCGGCGGGCAGGGCCTCCAGCGGCCCGGACTGGATGATCGCCCCGGCTACCCGTTCGGCGACGCCCGGCATCGCGAGGAGCGCCGCGACGGCGGTGCCCCCGGCGGACTCGCCCATGAGCGTGATTCGGGTGGGGTCGCCCCCGAAGGCCGGGGCCTCCCGGATCGCCCAGTCCAGCGCGAAGCGCAGGTCCCGCAGGCCGAGGTTGCGGGGGACCCCGTCCAGGACGCTGAAGCCCTCGGCTCCGAGCCGGTAGTTCACCGCGATGAGCACCACCCCGTCGCGGGCGAAGGCCTCGCCGTCGTACACCCCGAGCGCGTTGGACCCCCGGCTGAAGGCCCCGCCGTGCACCCAGAAGACCACGGGGTGCCCGTTCGCGGTCGGCCGGGCGGGAGCCCAGACGTTCGCGTTCAGGAATTCCTCGCCCGGGATCTCGACGGAGGGCAGGACCTCACCGAGGGCACCGGGGTAGGGCGTCTGCGGGGCGGTGGGGCCCGGACGGCGGGCGTCGCGAGGCTCGGCCCACTCGGGGGCCGGGGCTGGGTCCCGGAAGCGGTGCGCGCCGACCGGGGCCGCCGCGTAGGGGATGCCGAGGAAGCGGGCCACGCCGTGCTGGGCGACCCCGACCACGGTCCCGGCGGTGATCGTGGTTTCGACGTGGGTGCCGGCTGGCTCGGGGGAGGACGCGCCCGCGTATCGGCCCGGGTGCGATTCTCGGTCGACGGTCATGGGTCCCCCTCACAGCAAGCGTCCCCAGGCGGGTCCGAGTGATTGGGATCGTAGCACTTGGCCCGCCCGGTGCGCCCGCATTGGCGAGCAGGCCGCGCGACCCTCGCCGCGCCGCTCGGCGGACGCACCACCCCGCGCACCCGGGGCGCCGGATCGGCTGCGGCGGATTTCCGCGGCCCGGGCCGGGGGTCCGTTATGCTCAGAGGCGAACTGAGCCGAAAGGAAACACCGTGGCAGAGCAGCCGAAGAAGAAGGTTGTCAACGTGGAGGCACCCTCCGCGAAGACCACCCAGAACTCGGCGGGGGGCGCCGGCACCGCGAGTGGTGCGCCAACCGCATCGAAGGCACCGAAGCGGGAGCGGGTGGACCCGGCCTGGACGCCGACCCCGGAAGCGAAGGCGCAGGCCGGGAAGCTCCGGCTGATCTCCTGGATTCTCTGGGCGCTGGCGATCGCGGGCGAGGCCTTCGCGATCTTCTGGGTGCTGAAGCAGATCACCGTCAACATGTGGCTGCTCATCGGCCTCATCGTGGTCATTGGCGCGTTGGCCCTGATTGCGGCCCAGCTCTGGAAGAAGGCGAACCGCCTCGACCCGGCCTCGGAGCGCGACAAGGTGCGCTTCTTCGTGCAGAACCAGCTCGGCGCGATCATGACGATCGTCGCCTTCCTGCCGCTGATCATCCTCGTGTTCCTGAACAAGAACATGGACGGCAAGCAGAAGGGCATCGCGGGCGGCATCGCGATCGCCGTGATGATCGCGGTGGGCCTGCTCGCCGCGGATTACACGCCGCCGTCGGTCGAGCAGTACGCAAACGAGCAGGCGACCGTCGTCCACCTGACCGGCGAAGACAAGGTGACCTGGACGAAGTCGGGCAAGGTCTTCCACCTCTGCGAGACCGCGAAGGCCGTGAACCTGGAGTCGAAGGACGGCCAGATCTTCTCCGGCCCCGTCGCCGCCGCGCACGAGGCGGGCAAGGACCGACTCACGAAGCAGCTCAAGCAGGAGATGGAGCAGTGCGGATTCGACCTGGCGCTGCTGGACACCCTGCCCGACGAGCAGGCCGCGGCCGTCGACGTGACGCCCGAAGACCAGAACACCGAGGACGCCCCGGCCGAGGACGAGGCTCCCACGGAGACCGAAGCTCCCTAGCCGAGCGGCTCCGGAACGCAGCAGCTCTGCCGACGCGGGCGCGGGACCACCTCCGGGTGCTCTCGCGCCCGCGTCGCTGTCTCTGGGCGGAGCCGAGGCGGGCTCGGGCTACTCGGCGAGCTTGGGCTCCGCCGGCGCAGCGGGGCCGGCGGGCTCGCTCAGCCGCGCGAGCAGATCGGGCAGGCTCCGGGAGATGTAGGGGGCGTTGACGAAGTCGCCCTCGGCGTTGCCGTCGAGGAGCCAGGCCTCGAAGGAGCGCTCGTAAGTGTCCAGGATGATCCGGACCGCGAGCACGGGCGGCCAGCTGAAGCGACGGCCCTGGGCGGCGAAGAGCGATTCGAAGGCGTCGCTGAGGGCGCCCACAAAGCGGCGTTCGGCCTGGGCCGCGCCCGCGCTGCCGACGCCGAGGCGCAGGGCCTGGCTGCGTCGGGTCTGCCGGATGACCAGGCTGCTCCGGTCGAGGGGGCGCGCGGCGCCCATCGCGGCGGCGGCCTCGACGAGGGCGGCCTCGCCCGAGGCGCCGGGGGTCGGCACGAAGTCGGTCACCGCGAGGCGCAAGCGACTCGCGCACTCCTCGACGAGCTGGTCGTTGACCGCGTCCAGCAGCCCCTCGGGGCCCGGGAAGAGGGCCCGGAAGGACGCCGGGCGCACCCCGGTGTCTCGGCACAGCTCCTCGACGAGGCGCGGGGTGGCCTCCTCGCCGGAGGCGAGTCGGGCCCGGGCCGCGCTCACGAGGCGTTCGCGGGTGCTTTCCCGCAGGGCGAGGGACTGCGGCGTCGGCGCCGGGGCTTCGAGACGGTTCGTGCTCATCCCTCCATCATGCCCGATCCCGCGTCAGTCGGCGGACGCGGGGGTCCCTGCCGGGTGGTTCCTGCCCGCGGCTCAGAAACGCGGGTCTGCGACCGCCGGGAGGACGAGGCTGCGCACGTAGCTGGCCGGGGACAGCGAGAGCAGGGCGCGCGTCATGGTCACCACGTCGTGCACCGGGATGAGCGCGCCCGCCCCGCGGGCGGCGGCATCCTCCCGGGGCGTCGCGAGCGGGTCCTCGGTGTTGAGGTCGCCAAGGTGGAGCACCGTGACCGCGAGGCGCTCGTCCCTGGCCCCCTCGCGCAGCGCCTCCGCGATGCCGGTCAGCGCGTGCTTACTCGCGCCGAAGACCACCTCGGGCCGCCCGTTCCCGGGCAGGGCGGACGTCGACCCGGTGAGGACGACCTGGGGGCGCGGCGCGGCGAGCACGCGGGGGAGCAGCCGCTGGAGAACGATGGCCGTCGCGGTGATGTTCACGTCCACCATCCGGGCGAGCTGCGCCGGATCGTCCGCAAGAAAGTCGTAGTCGGCCGTGAACGCCGCGGGCTCCCAGAGCCCCACGTTCATCACGAGCACGTCGATCGCCCCGGGCAGCTCCGTGGCCAGGGACTCGGCGGCGAGCGGAGGGTCCGCGAGGTCGGCGCTGATCCAGCGGGTCGTGATCCCGGCTCGGGCCGGCAGCGGGTCCGGAACCCCGCGGGAGACCCCGACGAGCTCATCGCCCGGGTCGCCGAGCCCATCGAGAAAGGCACGGCCGAGCCCGGTGCTCGCTCCGACAATGACGATCCGCATGCTGGCTCCTTGGCTGTTCTGGAAGGCTCTGGAAAGCTCTGGGGGCTCGGGTGCGGTGACGCGATCCCTTTTGCCTGACGCTCCTGTGCCTGACGCTCCTGTGCCTCACGCTACGGGCTGGGCGGGCCGGGAACTCGGGAGATCCCCGTGA
>NZ_JAPFRB010000004.1:254091-256578 GCF_035726885.1 Leucobacter sp. M11
ACCCAGAGCAGGATGTCCGCGAGCGCTGCCGAAACGACAAAAGGTCTTCACCGCCGTGACGGTGAAGACCTTTTCTGTCGTGCCCCCGGAGAGATTCGAACTCCCGACCTACGGTACCGGAAACCGGCGCTCTATCCCCTGAGCTACGGAGGCGACTCATCTAGCGTAGCGCATCTTCGGGGGCTCCCGCGTCACGAAAAGCTGGGCCGAGCGTCCGGCCGGGCGACACGCCGCACCCCAGGCCGGTAGACTCTCTCGCGTGACTCCAGCAGAACTCTCCAGCATCCTTCACGCCATCGTCTCCGGTCTCATCGCGGCCCGAGAGAACACCGACCTGTCGGTCACCGAGGCCGACACCGTGCTGGAGCGACCCCGAAGCCGAGAGCACGGGGACTGGGCCTCGAACATCGCGATGAAGTTCGCCAAGCGGCTCGGCACCAACCCCCGCGACTTTGCGCAGGAGATCGCGGCGAAGCTCGCCGAGACGCCCGGGATCGCGACGGTCGACGTGGCCGGCCCCGGCTTCATCAACATCACCCTGGACGCCGCCAGCGCGGGCGAGGTCGCCCGCCAGATCGTCGAGGCGGGCGAGGCCTACGGCACGAACGACTCCCTCGCGGGCCAGCGGATCAACATGGAGTTCGTCTCCGCGAACCCGACCGGGCCCCTGCACCTCGGCCACACCCGCTGGGCCGCCCTCGGCGACTCCACGGCCCGCGTGCTGCGCGCCGCCGGGGCCGAGGTCACCAACGAGTACTACATCAACGACGCCGGCGCGCAGATGGACAAGTTTGGCCGCTCCGTGCTGGCCGCCGCCCTCGAAGAGCCCGCCCCCGAGGACGCCTACCCGGGCGCGTACATCGCCGTGCTCGGCGAGAAGGTGCGCGCACGCATCCCGAACCTCGCCGAACTGGACCGCGCCGAGGCCCTCGCTCAGACCACCGAGGTCGCCTACGAGATCCAGCTCGCCGAGATCCAGCGCTCGCTCGAAAACTTCAACGTGCACTTCGACGTGTTCTTCTCCGAGCGCACCCTGCACGCGGCCGGTCCGAACGGTGAGCCGAGCCCGATTGAGGCCTCCATCGACCGCCTCCGCGAGCAGGGTCACGTCTTCGAGGCCGACGACGCAATCTGGGTGCGCACCACCGACTTCGGCGACGATAAGGACCGCGTCTTCACCCGCGGCAACGGCATCTTCACCTACTTTGCCGCGGACGCCGCCTACTACCTGAACAAGATGGACCGCGGCTTCACCGAGAAGATCTACATGCTCGGCGCGGACCACCACGGCTACATCGGCCGCCTGACGGCAATCGCCGGGGCCGCCGGGGACAACCCCGAGACCGACATCACGGTCCTCATCGGCCAGATGGTGAACCTCGACGGCGCGAAGCTGTCCAAGCGCGCCGGAAACATCGTCGAGCTGGACGACCTGCTCGAATGGCTCGGCGCGGACGCGCTGCGCTACTGGCTTGGCCGCTACCCCGCGGACTCCCCGCTCTCCCTCGAGGGGGAGAAGCTGCGCAGCCGCTCGAACGACAACCCCGTCTTCTACGTGCAGTACGCCCACGCCCGCACCTGCGCGGTTGGCCGCAACGCCGCCGCGGCCGGGGTGGACCGCTCCTCCTTCGCGCCCGAGCTGCTCACGCACGAGTCCGAGACGGAGCTGCTCGGTGCCCTGCAGGAGTTCCCGCGGATGGTGGCCCGCGCCGCCGAGCTGCGCGAGCCGCACCGGATCGCCCGCTACCTGGAGGAGCTCGCCGCGCACTTCCACCGCTGGTACGACAACACCCGCGTGCTGCCCCTCGGCGACGAGCCCATCGGTGACCTGCACCGCACCCGGCTCTGGGTGAACGACGCGGTCGGCCAGGTCATCCGGAACGGCCTCGACCTGCTCGGCGTCACCGCCCCCGAGCGCCTGTAGCGCTCGGCCGACCGCCCCGCCCTGGAGGTGCTGTGCAGACGTCCCTGACCCGGCCCGTGCTCCGCCCGCTGGCCCTGCTCGCCGTGCTCGCCGGCCTGCCGCTGCTCGCGGCGTGCTCGGCCCCGGCGGCCGACCCTGGCGCGCCCGAGGCGACAGCGCAGCCCGGGGACGCGTCACACGCCGAATACTGCGCGGCCGGGGAAGCGATGTACGCCCTCAGCCTGCCGGAGAACATGGACCCAACGGTCGAGTTCATCGGCAAGATGGGCGACGCGGTCGGGGCGCTGGCCGAGGTCGCGCCGCCGGAAACCGCGGAGGCCGCGAGCCTCATGCGCGGGGTCTACGCGGAGACGGAGCAGGCGGTCCGCGATCTCGGCATCACCGGCAGCATGCTGCCCGCCGACATCGATGCGCTCCAGCTCAGCGAGGAACAGAAGCGGGCGCTGGCCGAGGTCACCACGACCGGGTTCTCCGACGAGTTCCTGGCGGCGTCCTCCCTGCTCGTCACGCGGCTCGCCGAGGACTGCGGGGTGGGGGTCGACGCCGGGGGCGGTGCGCCCGCG
>NZ_JAPFRB010000004.1:256633-258012 GCF_035726885.1 Leucobacter sp. M11
GGTAGTCTGACGGAATGAGCTCCGATGCCGCGCACCAGCCCACCGTGCCCCTGCCCGAACTCTTCCCGGGGAGCGGCGACGCGGGAAGCGCCGGCGTCCCGGACGGGCAGCAGCCCGCGCGGAAGAAATCGCGCTGGGGCCGCCGGCTCACCATCGTGCTCGTGGTGCTTGCGCTGCTCCTCGGCATCGGGGCCGTCATCGCCGAGTTCACGCTCCGGCAGACCGTGCCAGAGGTGATGGAGTCCGCCGCCCGGAAACAGCTCTCCCTGAGCGCCGACCACGAGGTCGAGGCGACCGTTGGCGGCACCTCCGTGCTGTGGCAAACCCTGACGGGCGGCTACCGCGACGTGACCCTGCGGGTGCCCGACGCCCCGCTCGGCGATCTGCGCGGCGAGATCTCGCTCCGCGCCTACCGCGTGCCCCTGAACCCGACGACCGGCCCCCTGACCGCGGCGACCGGCTCGGTCACGCTCACGCCGGAGCAGTTGCAGCCCCTGCTGTCGAGCGCGACCGTCGGCCTGGCCGGGGAGGTGAGCCTCGAGGACGGCGAGATGCAGATCAAGAGCAGCATCCCGCTCTTCGGGGCCCAGGTGCCGCTGGAGCTCGGCGTGACCCTCGCGGCCAGCCCGGAGGGGAACGTGCTCATCACCCCGAGCCGGGCCAAGGCGGGCGGCCTGGAGATCACGAGCGAGCAGCTCTCGGAGGGCCCCGCCCAAATGCTCGCCCCGCTCCTCGAACCGCGCGAGGTCTGCATCCTGGATCGCCTGCCGGTCGGCCTGACCCTGACCGACATCGACATCACGAGCTCCGGGAAGGCCGTGGCCAGCTTCGCCGCCGACCCGAAGATTGTCCTCGATGCGGCGATGCGCGAGAAGGGCACCTGCGGGAAATAACCGGGCGCGCATCCGGCGCTGTCACATTCAACGCGTGGTATCCCGAACCCGCTAGGATAAAACTCGTCCGACCGTGGGGCATCCGCTCTCGTTCGCACGGCTTCAGGGGCCAATCCGGGTCCGCTCGCCTCAGCGAGCGCCCCCACCCCGAAACCGATGCGAAGGCCCCTGCTATGACCGACACCGCCGCAGCCCCCGCCGATACCCCCGCGGAGCTGAACGAGCTTGATCCGGCCGTTTTCTCCCGCACCGTTCGCCGCGGGCGCGACTGCGGCGAGCTGAAGGTTGGCGAGAAGCGCGCCTCCGAACTCATCGCCGAGTTCGGCTCGCCCCTCTACGTGATTGACGAGGCGGACGCGAAGTCGCGCGCCGCCGAGATCCTTGCCGCCTTCCAGCGCGAATTCGCCCGCGTCGGGGCGGAAGCCACCGTGTACTACGCGGGCAAGGCCTTCCTCTGTATCGAGGTGGCGCGCTGGATGACGGAGC
>NZ_JAPFRB010000004.1:258074-258154 GCF_035726885.1 Leucobacter sp. M11
AACCCCGCCACGATCGGCTTCCACGGCAATAACAAATCCGTTTCCGAGATCGAGCGGGCGGTCGCCGGCGGGGTCGGCAC
>NZ_JAPFRB010000004.1:258185-260296 GCF_035726885.1 Leucobacter sp. M11
CGCGTCGCGGCCGCCGCGAGCGCCGCCGGGGTGCGCCAGCGGGTGCGCTTCCGGGTCAACAGCGGCGTGCACGCGAGCACCCACGACTTCCTCGCCACCTCGCACGAGGACCAGAAGTTTGGCCTGCCGCTCGGCCGCGCCGTCGAGCTCGCCGGGAAGATTCGCGCGCACGACTCCCTGGACTTTGTCGGCCTGCACTGCCACATCGGCTCCCAGATTTACGCGACCGACGGCTTCCGCGAGTCCGCGCGTCGCCTGATGAGCGTCTACGCCGAGCTCGCCGAGGGCGGGCCCGTGCCCGAGCTGAACCTCGGCGGCGGCTTCGGCATCGCCTACGTCTCGGGCGATGAGCCCCCCGTGATCGACGAGGTCGCGGCGCAGCTCGCGGACATCGTGAAGGAAACCGCCGACGAGTACGGGATCGCCCTGCCCAAGGTGGCCTTCGAGCCCGGCCGGGCCATCATCGGCCCGGCGGGCCTCACGCTCTACACGGTCGGCACCACCAAGCCGGTCGCCATCGACGAGGGCGAGACCCGCCTCTACGTCAGCGTGGACGGCGGGATGAGCGATAACGCTCGGACCGCGCTCTACGACGCCCAGTACCAGGTGCGGCTCGCGAACCGGCGCTCAGACGCCGGGGCACAGCTCGTGCGCGTGGTGGGGAAGCACTGCGAGTCCGGCGACATCGTCGTGGACCGCGACCACCTGCCCGCCGACGTGACCCCGGGGGACCTGCTCGCGGTGCCCGCGACGGGCGCCTACTGCTGGTCCCTGTCCAGCAACTACAACTACGTCCCGCGTCCCCCGGTCGTCGCCGTTTTCGACGGCCAGGCCCGCGTGATTGTCCGTGGCGAGACCGAGGCCGACCTCCTCGCCCGCAACGTCGAATGGAGTAAATAAGTGAACGGGTACCGCAATCTCAAGGTTGCCCTGCTCGGCTGTGGATCGGTTGGCGCGCAGGTCGCGCGGCTGCTCCGCGAGCACGGGGACGAGCTCGCGCTGCGCATCGGCGCCCGCCTGGAGCTCACCGGGATCGCGGTGCGCGACACGAGCGCGCCCCGCGATGTCGAGCTGCCGCAGGAGCTGTTCACGACCGACGCGGAACAGCTCGTGCTCGGCGCGGACATCGTCGTCGAGCTGATGGGCGGCATCGAGCCCGCGCGCGAGCTCATCGTGCGCTCCATCGGCGCGGGGGCCGACGTGGTCACCGCGAACAAAGCCCTGATTGCCGCGCACGGCAGCGAGCTCGCCGAGGCGGCCGAGCAGGTCGGCGCGCAGCTCTACTACGAGGCCGCCGTGGCCGGGGCGATCCCCATCATCCGCCCGCTCCGCGAGAGCCTCGCGGGCGACCACATCACCCGCGTGATGGGCATCGTGAACGGCTCAACGAACTACATCCTGGACCGGATGGACCGCTTCGGCGACAGCGCGGAGGACGCCGCCCGCGTCGCCAGCGATCTCGGCTTCCTGGAGGCCGACCCGACGCTCGACGTCGAGGGCTATGACGCACAGCAGAAGGCCGCGATCCTCGCCGGGATCGCCTTTCACACGAACGTCCCGGTCGAGCGGGTGCACCGCGAGGGCATCACGCAGATCACCGCGGCCCAGATCGAGGCCGCGCGCGCCGCGGGCTTCGTCATCAAGCTGCTCGCGATCGCCGAGCGGGTCGTCGACCAGGACGGCGTCGAGGGCGTTTCCGCCCGCGTGTACCCGGCGCTCATCGAGCGGCAGCACCCCCTTGCCACCGTGCACGAGGGCAAGAACGCGATCTTCGTTGAGGCGGAGGCCGCCGGGAGCCTGATGTTCTACGGCGCGGGCGCAGGCGGCAAGGAGACCGCCTCTGCGGTGCTCGGCGACGTCGTCTCGGCCGCCCGCCGCCACGTCGTCGGCGGTCCCGGTATCCCCGGGTCCACGCACGCCAACCTGCCGATCCTGAGCATCGACGAGGTGCTCACGCAGTACCAGATCATGCTCGAGGTCACCGACGAGCCGGGCGTGCTCGCCCAGGTCGCGACCGTGCTCGCGGAGCAGGGCGTCTCCGTGGCCAGCGTCGAGCAATCGGTGCCTCGGGACACCGCCGGAACGGCTACGCTGGTGCTCGGCACCCACAC
>NZ_JAPFRB010000004.1:260351-267173 GCF_035726885.1 Leucobacter sp. M11
GTCACCGCGGTCACGAGCGTCCTGCGCGTTGAGGGAAACTCATAACCGAAGCCGTGCCGGGGGGCGAGCCGCGGAAACGCTGATCGCCCCTCCGCCCGCGAACACCCGTGCGAGCTCATCCCCGAGCGCACACGCGAGTTCAGTAGCACAGACACACCGACCACTGTCACCGATGCGGCCCCTCGCCCCTCGGTGCTCGGCCTCACTGGGAGAGCCTGATGATTGCACACGGATTGAGCGTCCGCGTCCGAGTTCCCGCGACGAGCGCGAACCTGGGCCCCGGCTTCGACACCCTCGGGCTGGCGCTGGCCTACAGCGACGAGACCGTCGTCACCGTGACGGACGCCCCCGGCGTGACCGTCTCGGTGACGGGCGTTGGTGCCGGGGAGGTGGCCACCGACGAGACGAACCTCGTCGCGCGGTCGATCCGGCACGTCTTTGACCGGGTCGGGCAGCCCTTCCCCGGGCTGCGCATCGAGGCTCAGAACCGCATCCCGCACGGCCGGGGCATGGGGTCCTCTGGCTCCGCGATCGTCTCCGGCGTCATGGCCGCGAGCGGTCTGCTCGCCGGCGTGGTCGACTTCGACGCGGACCGCCTGCTCGCGCTCGCGACCGAGCTGGAGGGCCACCCGGACAACGTGGCCCCCGCGCTCTTCGGCGGGCTGACGATTGCCTGGACCTCGGCCGAGGGCCCGAAGCACAAGAAGCTCAGCGTGCACCGAGGGGTCTCGCCGCTGGTGCTCGTGCCGAACTTCACGATGTCCACCGAGCTGGCCCGCTCGCTGCAGCCCGAGCAGGTGCCGCACGAGGACGCCGTGTTCAACGTGTCCCGCTCCGCCCTGCTCATCGCCGCGCTCACGCAGAGCCCCGAGCTGCTCTTCGAGGCGACCGAGGACCGGCTGCACCAGAACTACCGCGGCTCCGCAATGCCGCGCACGCGCGACATGGTCGCCGGGCTTCGGGCCGCCGGGTACGCCGCCGTCGTGTCCGGCGCCGGGCCCTCGGTGCTCGTCCTCTGCAGCGACCCGGGCGAACGGCTGGCTGCCGCCGAACTGGCCGGGACGATTGGCGGAGCAGATTGGCAGGAGTTGATGCTTGCCGTCGATATCAAAGGTGCTACAGTGGGAACGGCTCCCGAGTAACTGCGACGCGATCTGCGCCGTGACCGGGATGCTCTTTTCTTCGCGTGAGGCCCTGACACCGTCTCCGTGATCACCAGCACACTCGTGCGGTTCCGCAGGCCTGTTTACTGCGTTCGAGAGTTCGGCTCTCACACGTTGCCCGCGGCGCCAGACCCCGAAAGGAAACCCGTGGAGAACACCTCCAACGACGCCACCGAGAACATCACCCCCGACGCCCCCGAGGCGGAGGCCGCGCCCAAGAAGCGCGTGAGCCGCCGGGTCAGCACCGCCGCCAAGACGGTCGAGGCCCCCGCCGCGAGCGCCGACGCCGCGGCTGACAGCCCGGCCACGAGCGCGTCCGACAGCGACGCCCCGGCCGAGAAGAAGCCGGTGCGCGCGAGCCGCGCCCGCAAGCCCAAGGCCACGGAGGAGGCCGCCGCCGAGGCGAGCCCCGCCGAGCCCGCGGCCGCCGAGCCCGCGGCCGCCGAGCCCGCCGCCGAAAAGCCCGTTCGGGCGACGCGCCGGGTCAAGAAGGAGCAGGCGCCGACCGAGGCACCCGCTCCGGCCGAGCCCGCTGCGGAGCCCGCGGCCGACGCCGCTGAGGCCCCGGCCGAGAAGAAGCCGGCCCGCGCGAGCCGCGCCCGCAAGCCCAAGGCCACCGAGGACGCCGCCGAGGCCGGCGCCGCCGACGCCAGCAGCGCCGCGGCAGCTCCGTCCGGGGAGCCGAGCGAGCCGAGCGCACCGAAGACCACGAGCCGCCGCGCGAGCTCCGCGAAGAGCGCAGCCGCGAAGGCCGCCGCCCAGGCCGAGACGGCCGAGCCCGCCGCGACCGAGGCGGCCGCCGCCGAGGCCACCGCGAGCGAGGCCGCTGCGACCGAGGCCCCCGCGGCCGAGCAGCCCGCGAGCGAGGCCCCGCAGGGCAGCGGCCGTGGCCGCGGCCGCGGTCGCGCCGCGAAGAACGACACCCCGGCGGAGTCCGCCGAGCCCGCCGCGGCGAACGCCGAGGCCACCGGCGACGGCGACACGAACGCCGAGGACGAGCCCCGCGCCGAGCGCCAGGGCCGCGGCCGCCAGCGCAACCGCGGGGACCGTCAGGACGGGCAGCAGAACGGCCGCGACGGCCAGAACAGCCGCGACGGCCAGAACGGTCGCGACCAGCACAAGCAGGACGGCCAGAAGAACGACGGTCAGAAGAACGACGGCCAGAAGAACGACGGCCAGAAGAACGACGGCCAGGGGCGTGGCGAGCAGAACCGCGGCCCGCAGGACGAGGGCTCGTCCCGGTCGAGCCGGACCCGCCAGCGGGACCGCAAGCGCCGCGGCCAGAGCGACGACCTTGAGCCCGAGATCGGCGACGACGACGTGCTGCTGCCCATCGCGGGCATCCTCGACGTCCTCGAGAACTACGCCTTCGTGCGCACGAGCGGATACCTGCCCGGCACCAACGACGTCTACGTCTCCCTCGGCCAGGTCAAGAAGTACAACCTCCGCAAGGGCGACGCCATCGTCGGCGCGATCCGCCAGCCCCGCGAGGGCGACCAGGGCGGCCGCCAGAAGTACAACGCGATCGTCCGGATTGACACGGTCAACGGCAACGCCCTCGACGAGAACGAGACGCGCGTCGACTTCGCCGACCTCACGCCGCTGTACCCCCAGGAGCGCCTGCGCCTGGAGACCGGCCAGGAGAAGCTGACCCAGCGCGTCATCGACCTGATCGCCCCGATCGGCAAGGGCCAGCGCGGCCTCATCGTCGCGCCCCCGAAGGCCGGGAAGACGATCGTGCTGCAGCAGATCGCCGACGCGATCGCGAAGAACAACCCCGAGGTGCACCTCATGGTCGTCCTGGTGGACGAGCGCCCCGAAGAGGTCACCGACATGCAGCGCACGGTGAAGGGCGAGGTCATCGCCTCGACCTTC
This sequence comes from Leucobacter sp. M11, assembly GCF_035726885.1. Classification (NCBI taxonomy): domain Bacteria; kingdom Bacillati; phylum Actinomycetota; class Actinomycetes; order Micrococcales; family Microbacteriaceae; genus Leucobacter; species Leucobacter sp. M11. Next base: position 263,390 of record NZ_JAPFRB010000004.1, read on the forward strand.
GACCGTCCCGCCGAGGACCACACCACGGTCGCCGAGCTCGCCATCGAGCGCGCGAAGCGCCTCGTGGAGCTGGGCCACGACGTGGTCGTGCTGCTGGACTCGATCACCCGCCTCGGCCGCGCCTACAACCTGGCCTCGCCCACCTCCGGCCGGGTGCTCTCCGGCGGCGTTGACGCCTCCGCGCTGTACCCGCCCAAGCGCTTCTTCGGCGCCGCGCGCAACATCGAGAACGGCGGCTCGCTGACCATTCTCGCGACCGCGCTCGTGGAGACCGGTTCCAAGATGGACGAGGTGATCTTCGAGGAGTTCAAGGGCACCGGCAACATGGAGCTGCGCCTGAGCCGCCAGCTCGCCGACAAGCGGATCTTCCCGGCGGTGGACCTGAACGCGTCCAGCACCCGCCGCGAGGAGATGCTGATGGGCCCCGACGAGGTCAAGGTCACCTGGAAGCTGCGCCGCGCGCTCGGCAGCCTGGACCAGCAGCAGGCGCTCGAGCTCGTGCTCGGCAAGCTGAAGGAGACCTCCTCGAACGTGGAGTTCCTGATGCTGATGCAGAAGTCCTCCGGCCTGTCCTAGCCGGGAACGCGGATCGGCCCGGCGCTCGCCGGGCCGATCCCTGTTCCAGCGGGCCACCCGCCCGCGCCGACACCTTCACCGCACCCAAGGGAACCCCCATGTTTGAATCCGTCAAAACCCTCCTCGTCGAACACGAGGATCTGCAGGAGCAGCTCGCCGACCCGGCGCTGCACGCCGACGCCGCGCGCGCCAAGAAGGTCAACCGGCGCTACGCCGAGCTGAACCAGATCAAAACCGCCTACGAGAACTGGCTGCAGCTCGGAGAAGACCTCGTCGCCGCCAAGGAGCTCGCGAAGGAGGACGACGACTTCGCGGCCGAGATCCCCGGCCTGGAGGAGTCCCTCGCGACCGCGCAGGAGAAGGTTCGTCGCCTGCTCATCCCGCGCGACCCCGATGACGCCCGCGACGTGATCCTCGAGATCAAGGGCGGCGAGGGCGGCGCGGAGTCCGCGCTCTTCGCGGCCGACCTGCTGCGGATGTACCTGCACTACGCCGAGTCCAAGGGCTGGAAGAGCGAGATGCTCGAGTCCGACGAGTCCGACCTGGGCGGGTACAAGAACGTGCAGGTCGCGATCAAGACCAACGCCTCTGACCCCTCGCAGGGCGCCTGGGCGCACCTGAAGTACGAGGGCGGCGTGCACCGCGTGCAGCGCGTGCCCGTGACCGAGTCGCAGGGGCGCATCCACACCTCGACGACGGGCGTGCTCGTCTACCCCGAGGCGGACGAGCCCGAGGAGGTCGACATCAGCCAGAACGACCTGAAGATCGACGTGTACCGTTCCTCCGGCCCCGGCGGCCAGTCCGTGAACACGACGGACTCCGCGGTGCGCATCACCCACATCCCCACGGGGATCGTCGTGGCGATGCAGAACGAGAAGAGCCAGCTGCAAAACCGCGAGGCCGGGATGCGCGTGCTGCGCGCCCGCCTCCTGGCGCGTCAGCAGGAGGAGAAGGCCGCGGAGGCCAGCAAGTACCGCAAGAGCCAGATCCGCACGATGGACCGCTCCGAGCGCATCCGCACCTACAACTTCCCCGAGAACCGGATCGCGGACCACCGCACCGGCTACAAGGCATACAACCTGGATCACGTCATGAACGGCGCCCTCGGCCCCGTCATCGACTCCTGCATCCACGCCGACGAGGAGGCCCGCCTGGCCGAGGTGGGGGACACCCAGGCCTAACTGCCGCTCCCAGAACCCCTGCGCGGGGTGACCGCTGCTGCACAGTTTTCCCCGGGAAACGCGCACAAGCTGTCAGCTCGCGCAGGGGTTTTTCGTGCTCCGGGGGATACGATGAAGCCCATGACCGCAGCCCCAATTGTGCCCCGCCTCGTCGGCCCCCTCGTCACGCTTCGTCGGGTGACCGCCGCCGACCAGGCCCCGCTCCTCGCCGCCCTGCACGAGCCCGAGGTCGCCGAGTGGTGGGTGGGGTACACCGCCAAGCGGGTCCGCGAGGAGTTTCTGGAGCGCCCGGACATCACGCGCGTCATCGAGGTGGAGGGCCAGACCGCCGGCGCACTGTACGTCATGCGCGGCGACGACGCCGAGTACCCGACCACGGTCATGCACCTGTTCATCGCGACCCGGTGGCGCGGTCGCCAGATCGGCGCGGAGGCGCTCGCCCTCGCGATCCGGCACGAGTTCGCCTCCGGGATCAGCCGGGTCACCCTCGACCCGAACGTCAAGAACGAGGGCGTGATCCGCAGCTACCACCGGCTCGGCTTCCAGACGGTCGGCGTGCTGCGCGACTATCAGCTCCGCCCGAACGGCGAGCTCGACGACGGCCTGCTCCTCGACATCACCCGCAGGGACTTCCCCGAGGGGCCGCCCCTGCCGGAGCGCCGGGTGACTCCCGCTCGCTAAGCTGGGAGAATGACCGCCAAGAAACCCATCCTCGTGTGGGTGGTCTGGGCGGTTGCCGTGCTCCTCTACGCGGTGGCGATCATCAACCGGACCTCGCTCGCCGCGCTCGGTCCCGCGGCGCAGGAGCACTTCGCGATCGGGGCGACGACCCTGTCCAGCTTCGCCGTGCTCCAGCTCGGCGTCTACGCGCTCATGCAGATCCCGGTCGGGCTGCTCGTTGACCGCTTCGGCGCGACCGTCATTATCCTCTCGGGCTCCGCGCTCATGGTCGTCGGGCAGACGCTCATGGCCACGATGGTGGACCTGCCGTTCGTGGTGCTCGCCCGAATCCTCGTGGGCGCGGGCGACGCGGGCACCTTTATCAGCGTCATGCGGATCCTGGGGGACTGGTTTCCGCTGCGCCAGCTGCCGGTGGTGAGCCAAATCACGGCGCTCCTCGGGCAGGCGGGGCAGCTGGTCGCGGTGACGCCCCTGGCGCTCGCGGTCGCCGCCTTCGGCTGGACGAAGGGCTTCCTCGGCATCGCCGCGGTTGGCCTGCTCTCGCTGCTCCTGGCCGTCGTGACGCTCCGGGACCGCCCGGGCTCCGGCACCGCCCTGGAGCGTCTCACGGGCCGCCGGGGCCGCGCCACCGCGGGGGCGGAGCCGATGGTGAGCTATTCCTCGGTGCTCACGGACTCGATCCCGATCATCACCGCGACGGGCCCGATTGGGCAGCCGCAGCGCTCCCGGGACATCATCCCGCGCATCTTCGGCCTGCTCCGCATCCCCGGGGTGCGCCTCGCATTCTGGGCGCACTTCACGCCCCCGTTCGCGATCAACGTTTTCGTGCTGCTCTGGGGCACCCCCTTCCTCACGGGCGGCATCGGCCTCAGCCGCTCGGAATCGGCGGGGATCCTGAGCATCGCGGTCGTGGCCTCGATGATCGCGGGGCTGTTGATCGGCCCGATCACCTCGCGCTTCGTGAACCAGCGCATCTGGGTGGTCTTTGGGGTGACCCTCTCGATCGCGCTGCTGTGGTCCGTGGTCATCTTCGGCTCGGGGGTGCCCGCCACGGGCCTCGTGATCGTCCTGATGATCCTCGTCGCCTTCGGCGGCCCGACCTCCATGATCGCCTTCGAAATCGTGCGCACCCACGCGCCCAGTCGCCAGCTGGGCGTGGCCACCGGGCTCGTGAACACGGGCGGCTTCACCGCGTCGCTCCTGTGCATCCTGCTCGTCGGCCTCGCCCTCGACCTGCAGGGGGCGGGCTCCCCGGAGTTCTACTCGCTCGACGCGTTCCGCTGGGCGTTCGCCGTGCAGCTCCCGTTCTGGGCGCTCGGGCTCACGATGATCCTCGTCGAGTTCGT
>NZ_JAPFRB010000004.1:267233-268974 GCF_035726885.1 Leucobacter sp. M11
GGACCGACACGCGTCGGACTTTCGTTAGCAAAGCTAATGAGCTAAGCTAATGAATTGATGACGACCCCGGTTCCCGAACAGAGCACGCACCTGCGGATGGCCACGCTGCGCCTGGCGCGGCGGCTCCGCGCGGAGAAGGCGAGCGAGGACCTGAGCGACGCCCAGTTCTCGGTGCTCGCCTGGCTACACCTGAGCGAGGTCCTGACCCTCGGGCAGCTCGCCGAGCGGGATCACGTCTCGCCGCCCTCGATGAACCGCACGGTGAACTTCCTGGAGGAGCTCGGCTACCTGCGGCGGCGGGCAAACGAGCTGGATCGGCGCAAGACCGACATCGTCCTGACGCCAGAGGGCACCGCCTTCGTCATCGACACGATAGAAATCCGGGACGCCTGGCTGGAGCGTCGCATGCGGGAGCTCACGGTCGAGCAACGCGCGATCCTGGCCCAGGCGGCCGATCTGATGAAAGGTATCGCAGCTCAGTGAGTTCCATGTTCCGCTCGTTGTCGAGTGTTAACTACCGGGTCTGGTTCATCGGGGCCCTGGTCTCCAACATCGGGGCCTGGATGCAGGCCACGACCCAGAACTGGGTCGTGCTCACCATGCTCACCGACAACGACGCGGTCGCGGTTGGGATCACGATGGCGCTGCAGTTTGGGCCGCAGCTGCTGCTCGTGCCGATCTCGGGGTGGGTCGCGGACCGCTTCGACCGGCGCAAGATCCTCTTCGTCACGCAGAGCTGCCTCATGCTGCTCGGCTTCAGCCTCGGGCTGCTGCTCATCCTCGGCCACGCGGAACTGTGGCACCTGTACCTCTTCGCCCTGCTGCTCGGCATCGTGAACGCGATCGACGGCCCGGCCCGGCAGACCTTCGTCTCGGACCTCGTCTCCGAGGAGAACATGGCGAACGCGGTCGCCCTGAACTCGGCCTCCTTCAACGGGGCCCGCATGATCGGCCCCGCCGTCGCCGGCTTCCTGATCGTGCTGATCGGCTCCGGCTGGGTCTTTGTCGTGAACGCCTTCACCTTCATCGCGGTGCTTATCGCGCTGTCGATGATCAAGCCGAACCACCGCGGTGGCCCGCGCAGCACGAAACGGGCGGGCGGGCAGCTCGTCGAGGGTTTCCGCTACGCGTGGAGTCGCCCGGACCTGCTCGTCGTCTTCGTGATCGTCTTCCTCATCGGCGCCTTTGCGATGAACTTCCCGATCGTCTCCTCGACGATGGCGGTCGAGTTCGGCCGCGGGGCGGGGGAGTACGGGCTGCTGTCCTCGATTCTCGCGATCGGTTCGCTGACGGGGGCGCTCATGGCGGCCCGCCGGGAGCGCGCCCGCTTCAGCGTCATCGTGATCGCCTCGGGGATGCTCGGCATCGCCTCCGCGGTGTCCGCGGTGATGCCGACCTTCTGGACCTTCGCGATCTCGCTCGTGCTCATCGGCTTCAGCGCCGTCACGCTCCTGACGACCGCGAACGGCTACGTGCAGACGACGACCTCCGCGGATGTGCGCGGGCGCGTCATGGCGATCTACATGGCCATCCTCATGGGCGGCACCCCGCTCGGCGCGCCCGTTGTCGGCTGGGTCGCGAACACGCTCGGCCCGCGCTGGGGGCTCGGCGTCGCGGCGGTCGCGGGGCTCCTCGCCTGCGCGATCGCGATCGCCTGGCTCGTCGTGGCCCATCAGCTCCGGATCCGACTCAAGCCGGATTCCGCGTGGCGACTGATGATCACCCACGACGGGCAGCGTGA
>NZ_JAPFRB010000004.1:269006-270744 GCF_035726885.1 Leucobacter sp. M11
AGCAGGAACGCTTCCGCCCGCACATGCCCGTGCCGACGACGACGATGCCCATCGCGGTGGTCTCGGAGAACCCGCCGACCGGCGCAATCCGGCAGCCAAAGGACCGCCGCATCGTGCCGCAGCAGCCCGGCGGCGCGAGCGCGGGGGAGACCCCGACGAGCGTTCCCGCCCCGGAATCGGGCACCGCCCCGGAATCAGGCACCGACCCGGAAACAGGCACCGACCCGGAAACAGGCACCGACCCGGAGCCGCGCGCGTAACGTCCCGCGCCGCATCATTCAGCGCCGCATCAATCAACTCCGCTGAATCAACTCCGCTGAATCAACACCGCCCCGGGGCGACCGCCGCAATCGTCCGGGAGACACCTTCGGCGAGTTCCAGCGCGAGGAGCGGCCCGCCGCCGGAGACGCGCTCCGCCGTGAGCGCGTGCACCCGGGCGGCCGCCCCCGCGAGGTCGCGAAGCCGTTCTAGGGCGAGGACGGTCCCGGCCGCCTCGGCATCCGCCTCAGCATCCGCCTGCGCCCCGGCGAGGAGCGTCCCGAGGATTCCGGCGAGCACATCGCCCGTGCCCGCGCTCGCCAGCCACGGGGTGGCGGCGGGCAGCCGGCGGGCGGCGATGCCCGGCGCGGCCACGATCGTCCGCGAGCCCTTGAGGAGCACGATCGCCCCGAAGCGCTCGGCGGCCCGCTGCGCGGCTCGCGCCGGATCGGCGAGGACGGTCGCGAGCCAGGCGTCCTCGCCGGTTCCGCCGGGGTCGTCCGCCGCGGCCAGGAGCCGGGACAGCTCACGGGCGTGCGGGGTGAGGATCACCGGAGTGCGCGGCCGGGCCTCCTCGGCCGCCAGCTCGCGCACGAGGCCGAGGGCCCCGGCGTCGAGAACGAGGGGCACCCCGTCCCGGTGCGCGTCGCGCACGCGGCGGCTCAGCCCGGGGGAGCGGGTCGTGGCGTCCGTGCCGGAGCCAACGAGGAGCGCCTGCACGCGGCCGTCCGCGGTCACGGCCTCTGGCCGTCTCGCCAAGACCGCCCGCGCGGTCTCCGCGTCGCCGAGGAAGCGGACCATGCCCGGCCCCGTGCGCAGCGCGGCCTCGACGCCGAGCACCGCGGCCCCCGGGTACTTCGCGGAGCCGGTCACGATGCCCAGCACGCCGCGCGAGTACTTGTCGTCCTCGGGCCGGGGCGCGCGCAGGGCGGTTGCCAGGAGGTCATCGTGCCACTCGATCACGGACATACCCCCACCCTACGCCGGGGCTCCGCCGGGGGCAGATGACGCACCGTGACGGTGTGTGACCGGGGGTGACGGCCGCGCTGGCGGGGTCGCGCCGCGGGCGTTTATCGTCGTGGCATGACCTCCTCACTCGCGAGCACCATCGCCCCCACGTCCGAGTCCGCCGAGACCATCGCCGAGCGTTCCGCAGCCCTCCGGGCAGCCGGTGCGGCGTGGACGGAGCGCATCGCGGCCGACCCGCGCAACGCGCTGATCCGACCGAGCGCCCGCGGCGTCGGCGGAGCCGGGGTCAGCACCCAGATCCGCACCGGTGGGCACGAGCTCGTCATCGACGAGCCGGCCGGCCTCGGCGGCCAGAACACGGGCGCGAACCCGGTCGAGCTGGCGCTGTCGGCCCTGATCGGCTGCCACGTCGTCGTGTACCGGCTCTACGCCGAGGCGCTCGGCATCCAGATCGACGAGATCTCCGGCAAGGCCGACGGCGACGTGGATGTGCGCACCCTGCTCGGTCTCC
>NZ_JAPFRB010000004.1:270764-270940 GCF_035726885.1 Leucobacter sp. M11
TTCTCCGAGATCCGGGCCTCGATCACGATCACCGGCCCCGAGAGCGCCGAGCGCTACGAGGAGCTCAAGGACATCGTGGACGCGCACTGCCCGATTCTGGACCTGTTCCAGAACCCGACCCCGGTCGTGACGAGCCTCGTCACGCGCTAGGGGCTTCACGCGTTCGCACATTCATT
>NZ_JAPFRB010000004.1:270993-271473 GCF_035726885.1 Leucobacter sp. M11
CTGCCACCGGCGCGGTGCCCACGACTCCCGTGGGCACCGCGCCGTGCCTAGATCACGTAGTAGGCGGGATCGTGGCCCTCGTCGCCGCGGTTCTCGTCGTCGCGGCCTGCGCCCACGCCGCTGTCATTCACGCCGCTGTCATCCACGCCACTGACATCCGCGCCGCTCTCGTCACCACGGCTCTCGTCACCACGGCTCTCGCTCCCCGCGGCCGGAGCCGCACCGGGGGCCCCGCGCCGCGGGCGAATCTGCGCCGGGATGCCGACGAGGGTGGACCAGGCGGGGGCGGAGCGCACGACGACGGCGTTTGCGCCGACCGCGCTGTCCGGGCCGATCTCGATGTCGCCGAGGAGCTTCGCCCCGGCCCCGAGGATCACGCGGTCGCCGATCGTGGGGTGCCGCTTCACCGGCTCCGAGCTCGTCCCGCCGAGCGTGACCCCGTGATAGAGGTGCACGTCATCGCCGACGACCGCGGTCTCC
>NZ_JAPFRB010000004.1:271521-273730 GCF_035726885.1 Leucobacter sp. M11
GTCGCGCCCGGGTGGATCTCGATGCCCGTGAAGAAACGGGTGAGCTGGGAGAGCAGCCGGGGCAGGGTGCGCAGGCCCCGCCGCCAGAGGCCGTGGCTGGCCCGGTGCCACCACACGGCGTGCAGGCCCGAGTACACGAGGAAGATCTCCAGGGAGCCCCGGGCCGCGGGGTCGCGGAGCTTCGCGGCGGCGATATCCTCGCGCACTCGGGCAAACAGCGACAAGCTAGTCCTTCAGGTCTTCGTACAGCGCGGTGGAGAGGTATCGCTCGCCGAAGTCCGGCACGATGACGACGACGGTCTTCCCCGCGTTCTCGGGGCGCTTGGCCACCTCGAGCGCGGCGTGCACCGCGGCCCCGGAGGAGATCCCGGCGAGGATGCCCTCCTGCGCGGCCAGGGCGCGCGCGGTGCGCAGGGAGTCCTCCAGGGTCACATCGAAGACCTCGTCGTAGACCTCGGTGTCCAGGACCTCCGGCACGAAGTTCGCGCCGATGCCCTGGATCTTGTGCGGGCCCGCCTTCCCCTCGCTGAGCAGGGGGGAGTCGATGGGCTCGACGGCGACGACGCTCAGGCCGGGCTTCTTTTCCTTCAGCGCCTGGCCGATGCCGGTGATCGTGCCGCCGGTGCCGATGCCGGCGACGACGATGTCCACGGCGCCGTCCGTGTCGGCCCAGATCTCCTCGGCGGTCGTCGCCCGGTGGATCGCGGGGTTCGCGGGGTTCTGGAACTGGCGTGCGAGCACGGCGCCGGGGGTCTCGGCGGCGAGCTGCTCGGCCTTCTCGACCGCGCCGCGCATGCCGAGGGGGCCCTCGGTGAGCACGATCTCGGCCCCGTAGGCGCGCGCGAGCAGGCGGCGCTCGACGCTCATGGTCTCGGGCATCGTGAGGATCACGCGGTAGCCGCGGGCCGCGCCGACGAGGGCGAGGGCGATGCCGGTGTTGCCGCTGGTCGCCTCGATGATGGTGCCTCCGGCGGCGAGCTCGCCGCTTTGCTCGGCGGCGTCAACGATCGCGATGCCGAGGCGGTCCTTGACGCTGCCGCCCGGGTTGTAGAATTCGAGCTTGGCGAGCACCGTGGCGGCGCTGCCCTCGGTGACGCGGTTCAGCCGAACCAGGGGGGTGTTGCCGAAGGCTTGGGTAATGTTGTCGAATGTGCGTGTCATAGTGTCTCAAATCCGTGAGCGTGCATCTGGCCGATGGTCGGGGCGTCCTCGTGCGAGGCCGCCCATGCCAACAGGTTATCCCTGCCATTAGCCTAACTTACGCTTTGTTACCGACCGCTTCGAGTCCAGACGGCTTCGAGCCCAGACCCGTTTTCTCGTATCCCCGTTTCTCTCGAATCTCAGACCTGCTCTGTTGCAGAGCAATCCCGAAAGGCCAGGTGGGCCGTGCCCGTCGATCTTCGCTCCCTGCTCCGCTCCGCCAGCGAGCGCCTCGCCGCGGCGGGCGTGCCCGATCCGGAGGTGGACGCCGAGCTGATCCTGGCCCATCACCTCGGGGTGAGCCGGGGGCGGGTGCAGGCGCTCGCCGTGATGGGGGAGCGCATTGGGGACCCGCAGGCCGAGGCCGCGCAGGCGATGATCGCGAAGCGGGCCGAGCGGGTGCCGCTGCAGCACCTTACGGGGCAGGCCCCGTTCCGGTCGATGCAGCTGCGGGTCGGGCCCGGGGTGTTCGTGCCGCGGCCCGAGACCGAGGGCGTCGTCCAGTTCGCGATCGATGCGCTGGAGGCGAGCCCGCTGCCGGAGCCCGTCGCGGTTGACCTCGGCACGGGCAGCGGGGCCATCGCGCTCGCGATGGCCACGGAGGTGCCCCGGGCTCGCGTCTTCGCGGTCGAGAAGAGCCCGGAGGCCCGGGTCTGGACCGAGCGAAACATCGCGGAGCAGGGGGCCGAGAACCTGACGTTGCTCGCGGGGGAGTTGCAGGAGCTGCTGCCCGGCGCAGGTGGCGGGCACAGCGCGGGTGGCGGGCACAGCGCGGTCGCCGAGGCGCTTGCGCCCTACGCGGGCAAGCTCCAGGTGCTCATCTCGAACCCGCCCTATGTCCCGGACGCCGCGATCCCGCGCGACCCCGAGGTTCGCTTGCACGACCCGGCGCTGGCCCTCTACGGCGGGGAAGACGGGCTCGACATCATCCGCGACATCAGCAAGATCGGGCTCCGCTTTGTCGCGCCGGGGGGCCTGCTCGTGCTGGAACACGGCGAGCTCCAGGGGG
>NZ_JAPFRB010000004.1:273832-275831 GCF_035726885.1 Leucobacter sp. M11
TTCCCTCGCCGCGCACTGCCCCAGGACACCGCCCGTAGCGAGCCAGGGCCTCACCCCCGGCCGAGGCGGACGGCTGACGCTTTCTGAGGCGGCGGCGAGGGCCGACACAGGTTCTCCCCGGATCGCGTCAGTCGGACCTCGGCGCGGCCGATGGTCGTTCGGGATGGGTTGTGATGCGCCGTCCGGTCAGGGTCTCCCACTCCAGCACCCCGTTGACGTTGTCGAGCAGCGTCCAGCCTTTGTGGGTCTTGCCCGGCCCGGTCGTCCCGGGGTCGCCGCGGCCTTTCATCGTGTGATGGGTCCGGCAGAGAAATGCGAGATTGTCGTGACAGGTTTCCCCACCCGAGTCCCAGGGCACCGAGTGATCGAGGTCGCACCGGACCGCCGCCCGTTCACAGCCGGGAAAGCGACAGTGCTGGTCCCGAATCTCAGTGAATCTGCGGAGGGCCTTTGGCGGTGCGTAGCTGTCGCGGCCCACGTTGAGGATCGCGCCACGGTCGTCGGTGAACAGCGCCCGGAAGGAACCAACCCCGAGGGCGACCCGCTCCGCGGTCTCGTCGTCGAGGGCCCCGTAGCCGTCCAGGTGGGCGAATTCCTTGCCGAGGATCGCCTCGGCGCTGGCCTCGGGGCCGAGATCGTCGGTGAGCCCGGCCAGGATGCGGGTGGGCACGGTCACGAGGACCTGTCCGCGCACCCCGCGGGGTGGGGCCGTGGTGGCCCGGGGAGCCGTGTCGCCCTCGGAGGCGCTGAGGGTTTCAGGTGTTTCCGTGTCGATCTCGCCGAGCGAGATCAGGTCTACGAGCACGTCCGCGCGGAGCTGGGCGATGCCGCGGGGGAGCGGGAGCGCGGCAATGGCCGCGGCAAGCTCCTCCTCGGTGCCGGTGTGCGCGTCCTTCAGCGCGTCCACGCGCTCCTGGTGGTCTTGCTTCTCCATGATCGCGAGCTGTTTCGCCAGCGCGTCGCTCCGGTCATACGCCGCGGTCAGTTCCACGGCGGAGTGCCGGATCGTCAGCTCCATCATCCCGTTGCGGGCGGGCTCGTTCCACGCCCCGCGACGCTGGAACGCATCCGCGTGCCGCGCCTCGGGAGACACGGGGTCCACCCGGTTCCGAAGATCCTCGGCCACGCGCAACAGCTTCGCAGGAGTGAGCGTCGGGGCAACCTCGGCCAACTGCTCATCGAGAATGGTGCGGGCCACGGGCGGCGCGTCCGCGGTGACCCGCACAATCGCGGACACGCGAGCCTGGTCGAGCGCACCGGACGAGAACGCCTCCCACACGTGAGGAAGCTCCTCGGAAACCGCGAGCGCGTCGTTCAAGAGCCGCGCTCCGGTGGGCTTCCCCACGGTGACCGCGAACGCGATCTCTTCGCCCAGCTGGCCCATCCGCTGCGCCCGGTCCTCGCCGGTCACGGTCTGCTCGATGACCTGCCCGGTCGAAGCGAGCACCCGCGCGGCGTCTTCCTTGGTCTCCCGCGCAAAGCGCTCCTCGTTGAGGTCGGCCAGCTCGGCAATGAGCCTGGCCCGCTTCGCCTCCACTCGGTTCTTCTCCCGGGTGGCCTCGGAGATCGCCTCGCTCAGCTCCGCCTCGCGTGCGCGCAGTTCCTCGGCGGTGAGGTGCGCGCGGGCAGTTCTGGCTTCGATTCGGCGAGCGGCAAGGGGATGCTCGCGCTGATCATCCGGGGTCACCCGGGACGCGGCAAAAGCATCGGCGGCGATCCGCGCCGCGATCTTCGCGGCGCTCGCCCCGGTCACCGTCCCCGTGCCCGGCACGCGCGCAAACGCACCGCCCCGCGGTGTGCGGGTTGCGGTGTCGCGGGGTGCGACGGGAGTGAAAGTGACCATGCCCCAATTTTACCCGAAGTGCCCCGAAGAAAAGCGCTGTTCACGCCTCATTTCCGATCGAAAACGATATGCCCCAGCCCCGGATCATCGCAAGAAAATATGGCGCGTTTTCACCGCAATCCTTGACAGCAAAACCCAACTCTGGCGGACTCAAAA
>NZ_JAPFRB010000004.1:275907-275992 GCF_035726885.1 Leucobacter sp. M11
GTCCATGCCCCCACACACATACACGCTTACCCCGCACCGCCCCGGGCCGCATCACTCCCACACCAGCAGATCCCCCCCCTACCCT
>NZ_JAPFRB010000004.1:276107-303089 GCF_035726885.1 Leucobacter sp. M11
CCAGGCAAGCGGCCCGTCCCAGGTGAGCGGGCGTAGAATAGGGGACCATGGCTCACGTATACGACTGCTCCGACACCGCCCAGCTGCTGACCGGGACCCGCGAGGCCCGGACCGCCCTGGGGCGGGGCGAGCTGGCGGTCGTGCCCACAGACACCGTCTACGGGGTCGCCGCCGACGCCTTCAACCCGGCGGCCGTCGCGCGCCTGCTCGCCGCGAAGGGCCGCGGCCGGCAGTCCCCGCCCCCCGTGCTGGTCCCGAACCTGCAGACCCTCTCGGCCCTCGCCGCCGCCGTTCCCGGCCCCGTGCTCGCCCTCGTTGAGCGCTTCTGGCCCGGCCCCCTCACCGTGATCCTGCCCGCGCAGCCCTCGCTGAGCTGGGACCTCGGGGACACGGGCGGCACCGTCGCCCTCCGGATGCCCGCCCACGACCTCACCCTGGAGCTGCTCCGCGAGACCGGCCCGCTCGCGGTGTCCTCCGCGAACCTCACCGGCCAGCCCGCCGCCACGAACGCGGGCGACGCGCAGGGCATGCTCGGCGACGCCGTGTCCGTGTACCTCGACGCGGGGGAGTCCTCCGCCGACGGGGCCTCGTCCACGATCATCGACGCCCGCAGCGTCACCGAGGCCGGGGGCACGATCCGCGTCCTTCGCCCGGGCGGCGTGAGCGCCGAGCAGATCCGCTCGCTCCTGCCCCAGATCACCGTGGAGGAGGGTCCGTGGCCGAAACCCTGATCGTCGCGGCGGTCGCCGCGCTGGTCACCTTCGTCGCGTGTCGGCTGGTCATCTGGCTGAGCAACCGCTTCCGCCTTGCCCCCGAGCTGCGCGACCGCGATGTGCACGCCACGCCGACGCCCCGGCTCGGCGGCATCGCGATGTTCCTCGGCCTGCTCGCCGCCTTCTTCGTCGCGAGCCTCCAGGGCGGCCTCGCCCCGGCGTTCTCGAACGGCGCGCAGATCTGGGCGATCCTCGGCGCGTGCACCCTCATCGTGATCGTGGGGGTGCTCGACGACATCCTCGACCTGGACTGGATGGTGAAGCTCGCCGCACAGCTGCTCGCCGCGGGCCTGCTCGCCTGGCAGGGCGTCCAGATCGTGTCCCTGCCCTTCGGTGACACCCTCATCGTGGGCTCGCCCGTCGTGAACTTTGTGCTCACGGTGCTCGTGATCACCCTCGTCATGAACGCGATGAACTTCATCGACGGCCTCGACGGCCTCGTCGCCGGCGTCGCCCTCATCGCGAACCTCGTGTTCTTCGGCTACACCCTGATCCTCTCCTCGCAGTCGGGCCCGCTGAACCAGGTCTCGCTCGCCAGCCTGATCGCCGCCGTGCTCATCGGCCTGTGCGCGGGGTTCCTGCCCTGGAACTGGCACCGCGCCAAGCTCTTCATGGGCGACACCGGCTCTATGCTGATCGGCCTGCTCATGGCGACCTCCACGATCTCGGTCACCGGCCAGCTGAGCCCCGGCACCCTCGACCAGAAGATGGTCATCGCGAGCTACATCCCGATCATTCTGCCGATCGCGGTGCTCGTGGTGCCGCTCGCCGACTTCACCCTCGCCGTCATCCGCCGGGTGCAGGCGGGCAAGAGCCCGTTCTCCGCCGACCGCAAGCACCTGCACCACCGCCTGCTCGACATGGGGCACTCACACGTGCAGGCCGTCACGATCTTTTACCTGTGGACGGCGACGATCTCCGTCGGTTGCCTGCTCATCTTCGTCCTCGACTCCTTCCAGATTCCCGTGCTCATCATCTCCGTGGGGGCCCTGCTCTGCGTGCTCGCCACCGTGATCCCCATCGCGCCGATCCGCGCGCGGCGTGCGGCGCTCCGCGAGGCGGCAGACCCCGAGCCCGCCCTGCCCCCGGCCGACTAGCGCGGGCGCGCGGCCGCGTGCAGGATGCACGCACGACCGCTTGATACTGTTAGATCGGCGGGCGCACCCGTCGACGCCTCTGACGCGCCCGCTGCCCCGCAGGTGTGCCAACCGAAAGGACCTCCGAGTGAGCACTCCCGTGCAGCCCGATTCGCCACACCCCTCCGGGGTCGAGCCGACGAACTCCGGCGCCGGTGACTACCCGATGCCCTCGTCTCAGCCGATGCTGATGCGCGGGGTCCGCTGGGGCATCATCGCGACCGTCGCGGCCATGATCGTCTTCGCCGTGATTGGGTTCCTCGTGAGCGACAGCCGAGGTCTCCTGGGCGGCCTCATCGGGGCGGCGATCGGCGGGGCGATGCTCCTCGCCACCGTGGGCAGCATCGCGTTTGGGAACCGCTTCGTGCGCCACCCGATGTACCTGCAGGTGTTTATGGGAATCGTCCTCGGCACGTGGGTGTTGAAGCTCGTCGGCTTTGTGGTCGCGGCCCTGCTCCTGCGCGATCAGCCCTGGCTGGACCCGAAGATCCTGTTCATCTCGCTCGTGGCAACCATCCTCGTCTCGATCATCATCGACGTGGTGATTGTCGCAAAAGCTCGCGTACCATACGACACGGAGCTGCCCTAATTCAAGGACCTCTGGGGGGCAAATTCCCAGCAGGGGCCAAAATCCACGCCCTGACAGGGGGGTCCCGAGTTTCGCTCGGAGTGAAACCTTGTTAGGATAAGTCTGTTCCCAGCAATGTGGCGCTATTTCTGAGTGCCCGCCTGCGAGGGGAACAACCATCGTTCGAAGCCGTGCGGCGAAAGCCGTGCCCCGAATCAGGAGACTGGCCTGTTCGCTAACGCTATGCAACTCGTTGCCCCCGGACTTGTCCGCACCGATGAGGGCGGATTCCACGGCCCAACCCTCGACGACTTCTTCCCGCCGGCGATCTTCTTCGAGGGAACGCCGTTCGAGATGAACCGCATCATGATCATTCGCATGGTCATGGTCGCCCTGCTCCTGCTGATGTTCTGGCTGGGAACCCGCAAGATGCGCGTCATCCCCGGCCGCTGGCAGGGTGTCTTCGAGTTCGCGCTCGACTTCGTGCGCAAGAACGCAATCGAGGACCAGCTGGGCGTAAAGGACGGTCGTCGTTTCCAGCCGCTGCTGATGACGGTGTTCTTCCTCGTCTTCGTGTTCAACATCACGGGCATCATCCCCGGGATGAACATCGCCGTGTCCTCGGTCGTCGGATTCCCGATCGTCATGGCTGTCGTTGCCTACGTGTCGTTCATCTACGCGGGCATCAAGAAGCACCCGGGCAAGTTCCTCAAGAACTCGCTGTTCCCCGCCGGGGTGCCGTGGCCCATGTACCTGCTCGTGACCCCCGTCGAGTTCCTCTCGACGTTTGTCATGCGGCCGATCACCCTCGCGCTGCGACTGCTCATGAACATGCTCGTGGGGCACATGATCCTCGTGCTGCTCTGGGCCGCGACGAACTTCTTCATCCTTGAGGCGGGCGGGATCTTCCCCGCGCTCGGCGCCGCGACCTTCGCGGGTGGCTTCGCGTTCACCCTCTTCGAGCTGTTCGTGTCGGGCCTCCAGGCCTACGTCTTTACTTTGCTCACCTCGCTCTACATTCAGCTCGCGCTGGCTGACGAGCACTAAATAAACCCCTTGGGCGCGGCTCCCGCCTCGCCCAGCTACGGAAGGAAACACATACCGTGTCTGTTCTCGCTGCTATCTCCGGCAACATCGCAACCGTCGGCTACGGCCTCGCAGCGATTGGCCCCGCCATCGGCGTTGCCATCGTCGTCGGCAAGACCATCGAAAGCACCGCCCGCCAGCCCGAGCTGGCCGGCAAGCTCCAGGGCATGATGTGGATCGGTATCGCCTTCACCGAGATGCTCGCGCTCATCGGTGTTGCCACGTACTTCATCTTCGTCTAATCCAGTCACCTTTCACTAGTCTCGAAAGGGAGGCAAGATGAATTACGCAGTACTGTCCGCTGCAGAGAGCACGACGCAGAACCCGCTGCTCCCGGCGACGTACGATATCGTCTGGTCGGCGATCGCGTTCCTCATTATCCTCGTCGCGTTCTGGAAGGTCTTCCTCCCAAAGGTGCAGGTGATGCTTGACGCACGCGCCGAAGCGATCGAGGGCAATATCGCCAAGGCCGATGAGGCCCAGGCAAAGGCAGAGGCAGCTCTGCAGGAATACACCGCCCAGCTCGCGAGCGCCCGCCAGGAAGCTGGCGAGATTCGCGAGAGCGCTCGTCTCGACGCCTCCAAGATCGTCGGCAAGGCCAAGGACGACGCCGTGGTTGAGGCCGCGCGCATCGCCCAGTCGGCTCAGACGCAGATCGAGGCTGAGCGGCAGAGCGCCGTGGTCTCCCTCCGCAAGGAGGTCGGCTCGCTCGCGATCGACCTGGCCTCTGGTGTCATTGGGGAGTCCCTCTCTGACGACGCAAAGGCTACCGCTCTGGTGGACCGGTTCCTCGCTGAGCTCGAGGAATCCGAGAAGGCAGCGAAGTAATGGGGAGTGCGTCGCGCGAAGCGCTGGCACAGTCAACGAAGGCCCTCGCGGCCCTCGGTGCCCAGGCCACCGCACAGGTGGGAACTGAGTTGCTGAACGCCTCCGCGGTTATCGCGGATGCTCCGGGCCTTCGTGCCGCGATCGTGGATCCCGCGGTCGAGGCCGAGCCCAAGCGGGCCCTGATCGGCAAACTGTTCGGCGGGTTCACCCCGGCGACGCAGCAGCTGCTGGCAGGCGTCGCGCAGGCGCGCTGGTCCAACGCCGACGAGCTCGTGACCGGTATCGAGGAGCTCGGCATCCGTGCCGAGGCCCACGCCGCCGGATCCGACTCGCTCGACGACGAACTGCTCGCGGTCAACGTCCTCATCGGCGGAAACCACGAGCTGGAGCTGACGCTGGGCTCGAAGCTCGGCGACGCGGATGCCAAGGTTGCCCTGGCCGAGCGCGTTTTCGGAAGCAAGATTTCCGAGCCCGCCGCCCGGATCGTTGCGCACATCGTGCGGAACGCCCGCGGCCGCCGGATCGGTGCGCTGCTGACGAACGCTGCCGAACTGGTCGCAGACCAGGCCGGGAAG
The DNA here is from genome assembly GCF_035726885.1 of Leucobacter sp. M11. NCBI lineage: Bacteria > Bacillati > Actinomycetota > Actinomycetes > Micrococcales > Microbacteriaceae > Leucobacter > Leucobacter sp. M11. The sequence continues at coordinate 281,074 of NZ_JAPFRB010000004.1, forward strand.
TCGCTCGCGACCGTGACCGTCTCCGCGCCGCTCGACGCCGCCCGTCAGGAGCGACTCAGCGCAACGCTGAGCGCAACCGTCGGACGCCCCGTCAAGCTCACCTTCGTGGTCGACCCCGCCCTCCTCGGCGGGATGCACGTGCGTATCGGTGACAACGTCATCGACGGCAGCGTGTCCGCTCGACTGAACGACCTTCGACAGCAACTCGCGAGCTAGCGAACCCCACTCCACCTCGGAGGCCGCCGCCTCCGAAACAGACAGAGGAAAACTCATGGCAGAACTCTCAATCAGCCCGGACGAGATCCGCGACGCGCTGAAAGACTTTGCGGCCTCCTACGAGCCCGGCAAGGCGTCCAAGACCGAGGTTGGCTACGTCGTTGACGCCGCCGACGGCATTGCACACGTCGAGGGTCTCCCCGGCGTGATGGCGAACGAGCTCGTTCGCTTCGCTGACGGCACCCTGGGCCTGGCCCAGAACCTCGACGAGAACGAGATCGGTGTCGTCGTCCTTGGCGAGTTCACCGGCATCGAAGAGGGCCAGGAAGTCACCCGCACGGGTGAGGTGCTGTCCGTTCCGGTTGGCGACGCCTACCTGGGCCGCGTGGTGAACCCGCTGGGTACCCCGATCGACGGCCTCGGCGAGATCGCTTCCGAGGGTCGCCGCGCCCTCGAGCTGCAGGCCCCCGGCGTCATGGACCGCAAGTCCGTGCACGAGCCGCTGCAGACCGGCATGAAGGCCATCGACGCGATGATCCCCGTTGGCCGTGGCCAGCGTCAGCTCATCATCGGTGACCGCCAGACCGGGAAGACCGCCCTGGCGATCGACACGATCATCAACCAGAAGGCCAACTGGGAGTCCGGCGACGTCAACAAGCAGGTGCGCTGCATCTACGTCGCCATCGGCCAGAAGGGCTCCACCATCGCTTCGGTGAAGGGTGCCCTCGAGGACGCTGGCGCGATGGAGTACACGACCATCGTGGCTTCCCCCGCCTCCGACCCCGCCGGCTTCAAGTACCTCGCCCCCTACACGGGTTCCGCGATCGGTCAGCACTGGATGTACGGCGGCAAGCACGTCCTCATCATCTTCGATGACCTGTCGAAGCAGGCTGAGGCCTACCGTGCCGTGTCGCTGCTGCTGCGTCGTCCCCCGGGGCGCGAGGCATACCCCGGTGACGTCTTCTACTTGCACTCCCGCCTGCTGGAGCGTTGCGCGAAGCTGTCCGACGAGCTCGGCGCCGGTTCGATGACGGGCCTGCCCATCATCGAGACCAAGGCCAACGACGTCTCGGCGTACATTCCGACCAACGTGATCTCGATCACCGACGGCCAGATCTTCCTGCAGTCCGACCTCTTCAACGCCAACCAGCGTCCCGCGGTCGACGTGGGTATCTCGGTGTCGCGAGTCGGCGGTGACGCTCAGGTCAAGTCGATCAAGAAGGTCTCCGGGACCCTGAAGCTCGAGCTGGCTCAGTACCGCTCGCTCGAGGCCTTCGCAATGTTCGCTTCCGACCTGGACGCGGCCAGCCGTCGCCAGCTGGAGCGCGGCGCGCGTCTGACGGAGCTGCTCAAGCAGCCCCAGTACTCGCCGTTCCCCGTCGAGGAGCAGACCGTGTCCATCTGGGCCGGCACCAAGGGCTACCTGGACGACGTCCCCGTGGTCGACATTCTCCGCTTCGAGCGCGAGTACCTCGACTACCTGGGCCGCAACTCCGAGGCGCTCAACACCCTGCGCGACACCAACCTCCTCAGCGACGACGTTGTGGCGGAGCTCGTGAAGACCATCGAGGTCTTCAAGAAGGAGTTCCGCACCTCCGAGGGCAAGTCCCTTGCCGAGCAGTTCGACAAGCTGCCCGAGGAAGAGATCAACCAGGAGCAGATTGTCGTCAAGAAGAAGTAGCGGCACCGGTGGGGCGGCCCTCGGCCGCCCCACCACACCGCCACCTCTGGCACCGACCATCACGACTCACATCTAGGACACAGGAGAGACATGGGAGCGCAACTTCGGGTCTACCGGCAGAAAATTAGCTCTGCCAAAACGACCAAGAAGATCACGCGTGCGATGGAGCTGATCGCGGCCTCTCGCATTCAGAAGGCGAAGGCACGCGTCGAAGCATCGACGCCCTACGCCCGGGCCATCACCCGTGCGGTGTCGGCCGTCGCAAACAACTCGGACACGGCTCACCCGCTCACGACCGAGCCGGAGACCATCGAGCGCGCAGCGGTCGTCATCTACACCTCGGACCGCGGCCTCGCCGGCGCGTTCAACTCGCAGGTGCTCCGGGAAGCCGAGGAGCTCTCCGAGCTGCTGCGCTCCGAGGGCAAGCAGGTGTCGTACTACCTGATCGGCCGCAAGGCACAGGGCTACTTCACCTTCCGGAACCGCTCCTCCGAGCGCACCTGGATCGGTGGCACCGAGAACCCCGAGTTCGAGACCGCCAAAGAGGTCAGCCAGGCACTGCTCACCGCGTTCAACACGGACGCGGCCGAGGGCGGCGTTGACGAGATTCACCTCGTCTACAACCGCCTCGTCAGCATGGTCAGCCAGGTGCCCGTCGTGACGCGGCTGCTCCCGCTCGAGGTCGTTGAGGGTGAGGCGGAGACCGAGGTCACCCTCGACCCGCTCTACGCTTTCGAGCCCGACGCCGAGACCGTCCTCGACCGGCTGCTGCCGGTCTACATCGAGTCGCGCATTTTCAACGCAATGCTCGAGTCTGCTGCGGCGAAGCACGCGGCGACGCAGAAGGCGATGAAGTCCGCGAGCGACAACGCGGACACGCTGATCCGGGACTACACCCGCCTCGCGAACAACGCCCGTCAGTCCGAGATTACCCAGCAGATTTCCGAGATTGTTGGCGGCGCTGACGCGCTGGCCAACTAGCCACGGCCCAGAAAAGAGAGAACTATGACCGAAACCGCCACTCCGGCGACCGCGGCCGGCCAGAAGGTCGTTGGGCGTATCGCCCGCGTCACCGGCCCCGTCGTCGACATTGAGTTCCCCCACGACGCGATTCCCGGCGTCTACAACGCGCTGCAGACCACCGTCGACTTCGGCGACGGCTCTGAGCCCATGAAGCTGGTCCTCGAGGTTGCCCAGCACCTCGGCGACAACCTGGTCCGCGCGATCGCCCTGAAGCCGACCGACGGTCTCGTCCGCGGCCAGGAGGTCGTTGACACCGGTGAGTCCATCACCGTGCCCGTCGGTGACATCACCAAGGGCAAGGTCTTCAACGTGACCGGCGATGTGCTGAACCTCCCCAAGGGCGAGCAGATCGAGGTCAACGAGCGCTGGTCCATCCACCGCACGCCCCCGGCCTTCGACCAGCTTGAGTCCAAGACCGAGCTCTTCGAGACCGGCATCAAGGTCATCGACCTGCTGACCCCCTACGTCCAGGGTGGAAAGATTGGTCTCTTCGGTGGTGCCGGTGTCGGTAAGACCGTCCTCATCCAGGAGATGATCCAGCGTGTGGCCCAGGACCACGGTGGTGTGTCCGTGTTCGCCGGTGTTGGCGAGCGCACCCGTGAGGGCAACGACCTGATCCACGAGATGGAAGAGGCTGGCGTCTTCGACAAGACCGCCCTCGTCTTCGGCCAGATGGACGAGCCGCCCGGGACGCGTCTGCGCGTCGCGCTCTCGGCCCTGACGATGGCCGAGTACTTCCGTGACGTGCAGAAGCAGGACGTGCTGCTCTTCATCGACAACATCTTCCGCTTCACCCAGGCCGGTTCCGAGGTCTCCACGCTGCTGGGCCGCATGCCCTCCGCCGTGGGTTACCAGCCGAACCTTGCCGACGAGATGGGTGTGCTCCAGGAGCGCATCACCTCGACCCGTGGCCACTCGATCACGTCCCTGCAGGCCATCTACGTGCCCGCCGATGACTACACCGACCCGGCCCCGGCGACCACCTTCGCCCACCTCGACGCCACCACGGAGCTGTCGCGTGAGATCGCGTCGCAGGGTCTCTACCCCGCCGTGGACCCGCTGACCTCGACCTCGCGTATCCTCGACCCCCGTTACTTGGGCGCCGACCACTACCGCGTTGCCACCACGGTCAAGCAGATCCTCCAGAAGAACAAGGAACTCCAGGAGATCATCGCGATCCTCGGTGTTGACGAGCTCTCCGAAGAGGACAAGATCACGGTATCGCGCGCACGCCGCATCCAGCAGTTCCTGTCCCAGAACACCTACATGGCGAAGAAGTTCACCGGTGTCGAGGGCTCCACGGTGCCGCTGAAGGAGACCGTCGAGTCCTTCGACGCGATCGCAAAGGGCGAGTTCGACCACGTCGCCGAGCAGGCATTCTTCAACGTCGGTGGCATCTCCGACGTCGAAGAGAAGTGGGCACAGATCCAGAAGGAGAACGGCTAATCATGGCTGTACTCAACGTCAGCGTCGTCTCTGCCGATCGTGAGGTGTGGACCGGCGAAGCATCGATGGTCGTCGCCAGAACGGTCGAGGGCGAGATTGGTGTGCTGCCCGGCCACGAGCCGATGCTCGCACTCCTCGCCACCGGCGAGGTCCGCGTGACCACGCCGACCGGTGAGAAGATCACCGTTGACGCAGAGGACGGATTCTTCTCCGTGGACAGCAACGCCGTTCAGGTCGTTGCCGGTCGCGCCGCGCTCGTCGCGTAACGACAAGAATCATCGCCCTCATGCGCGTGCTGCTGCCGCCGTCCGAGTCCAAACGACCGGGCGGCGGCAGCGTCGCGTTCTCCCCGGAAACACTTGCTCATCCGGAACTTGGCGCCGCCCGAGCGGCCGTCATCGACGCCCTCGTGGCGCTCTCGGCCGATGCGGCCGCCGCCGCCCAGGCGCTGAAGCTGGGGCCGAGCCTGCGCGGGGAAATTGACCGGAACCGGCAGCTGCGCTCCTCCGGGACCTTGCCGGCGCTCGACCGCTACACCGGGGTGCTCTACGACGCCATCGACGCGGGCTCGCTCGACGCCCAGGCCCGTGCCTGGCTGGGGGAGCGTTTGCTCATCCAGTCGGCGGTCTTCGGCCTGATCGGCGCGCTCGACGAGATCCCCGCCTACCGACTCTCGGCCTCCTCGAGGCTCCCCGGGCTCACGGCCCCGAACGGGCGTGCCGTGTCGCTCAAGGCGCACTGGAAGGCCGCGCACGCGGCCCTCGACGCCCCGGGCCTGTCTGCTTCCGGCCCCGTCCTCGACCTGCGCTCCAAGGACTACGTCGCGCTGCACCCCGGAACGCTCGGCGACGAGGCCGCGTTCCTGAACGTCGTCGGCCGCGATGCGGACGGCGTGCTGCGCCCCCTGAACCACTTTAACAAGGCCGGGAAGGGCCGCCTCGTGCGCGAGCTGGCCCTGGACCGGCCAGAGCTGAGCAGCCTCACGGACTTTCTGGGCTGGGCCGAGGCCCGCGGCCACGGCGTTGCACACACCGAGGCGGGAATCGACATCGAGATTTCCGCGGATCCGCTCGGATGACTGCCGCGAGCGGGCCCGGCGCGCTACGCTTTGTGAGGACGACTGAGGTGAGGCTGGAATGACGACGCACGGCGAGAACGCCACGAGGCGATCCCTGCGCCTCCCCGGGGGACGAGAGCTCGAGGTTGAGCTCTCGTGGTTCGCCCTGACCGATGTCGGCAACCGGCGGGAAAACAACCAGGACAGCTTTGTGGTGACCCCGCCGATCTTCGCCGTCGCCGACGGCATGGGAGGGCACTCCGCGGGCGAGATCGCCTCGGCCGCCGTGGTGCGCCGCCTGGCCGAGCTCGGCGGCGACCGCCTCGTCACCCAGCAGGACATCGACGGGGCCCTCGCGGACGCCGTGGACGACATCGAGCTGAACGCGGGGGAGACCGAGCTGGGCGCGGGCACCACCGTGACCGGGCTCGCCCTCGGCGAGGTGGACGGCGACATCATCTGGCAGTGCTTCAACATCGGCGACTCCCGGGTGTACCAGTTCTTCAAGGGCGCGCTCAGCCAGATCACCGTGGACCACTCGGTGGTGCAGCACCTCATCGACTCCGGGGCAATCACGGAGCAGGAGGCCGAGGTGCACCCGCACGCGAACGTGATCACCCGCGCGGTGGGCTTTAACGAGGCCCCGATCCCCGACTACGTCGGCCTCGCCCTCGTGCCCGGGCAGCGCCTGCTGCTCTGCTCGGACGGCCTCACGAAGGAGCTCACGGAGCTCGGCATCCAGCACTTCCTCGCGGAGACGAAGACCGCCGAGGAGGCCGCGCGCACGCTCGTCTCCCGCGCCCTGCAAAACTCGGGCCGCGACAACGTCACGGTCGTCGTGATCGACGTGCACGCGGTCGGCGGCTCCCGCGACACGAGCGAGATGCTCTTCGACACCGCCGAGATCCTCTAACGCGACGGGCTCGTTCCAGGCTCCGCGTACGCGAGTCCTCGAACGAGCCCGGGGTCTCACCCCTCACTCACCCGGACGATTCCGGATGCGTCTTGGCCGCGTACCGCTGTCGAGGGCGATTTGCTGCTGGATCTGATCTGTTTCGGCCCGCGCGGGATCGTAGAGCCGATCGCGGATGAAGAAGAATGTGATGGCTGCTGCCAACGCATACCCGATTCCGAGCACGGCCATGCCCAAGCCGACGCTGAAGGAGTCGGCAATGATTCCGATGGTCAACGGCGCGAGCAGCGCCCCGATGCGACCGAGGTTATAGGCGAGGCCGGTTGCCGTCCCCCGAAATTCTGTGGGGAAGCTCTCGCTCATATACGCTCCGTTGACCGCGTAGGGCCAGCCGTACATGAACCCGAGGATGAGCAAGAAGAACACGATATTTTGCGGGTTTTGGTAGACGTAGATCACCGGGAGCAGCGCCGCGGTGACGAGCGACCCGACGGAGAACACCATGCGCCGTCCCCAGCGATCAGCGAGCCATCCGCCGAGCAACCGACTGAGCATCCCCGCCCCGTAGGTGCCCGCTACGTAGGCCGTCATCGCCGAGAAATCAACGCCGAGATCCCCGGCGACATAGGAGGGGAGCCAGGTATTGACACCGTAGTAGCCAAACTGCAGACAGATGGAGGCCGCGGTCCAGAGCAGGAACAGTTTCCGGGCCACCCGGTTCTGCCAGATGTGACGCCACTGATTTCTGGAAGCGGCGTTCCACTCGTCGCTGAGCACGCGTGCGCGGCGTTCTTGCCAGCCAGGCGGTTCTGGAATGTACCTGCGGATAAAGATCGCAAGAATGACGGGAACGATCGCGATCCAATACATCCATCGCCAGCCGTGAAGGGGGATAATGGCCCCGGAGAGCAGCGCGGCGGTGAGATACCCCAGCGAGTAGGAAGTCATCAGGACCCCCATCGTGAGCCCTCTGCGTTTGGCCTTCGTGTACTCCGCCATCAGCATCATGCAGATGGTGTATTCGGCTCCCAGCCCGAGCCCGGTGAGAAAACGCACCACCATAAACTGCCAGGGGTCTTGGGTGAAGCCGAGCAGGAACGACCCAACGGAGAACAGCACAATCATCAGTGCCGCCATCCGGACTCTTCCGTAGCGGTCTGCGAGCCAGCCTCCGAAGATCCCCCCGACGCCCATTCCTGCGAGCGAAGCGGTGCCGAGCAGCCCCGCTTGGGTGTTGCTGAGACCCCACTCCTCGCGGAGGCTGGGCAGCGTGAGGGACAGGACCTGGAGATCGAATCCATCGACGTACAACCCCAGGAAACAGGAGACGAAGACGGCGATCCAAATAGTCTTGGGGCGCAACAGCTTTTTCTTCACGAGATCTCCTCGTCACACATCAGTGGATGAACTGGGAGGTGCGGGAAACCGCGCCGGGGTGGGCGGAGCGACGACGCCCTGCTCACGGAGGACGGCTCTGCGCTCGGCTGAATACCCGAGTTCGGTGAGCACCTCGTCGGTGTGCTCGGAGAACAGCGGTGGGGCATGGCTGACCTCGGTTGGTGTTCCGAGCAGCCCGAACGGGGCAGCGAGCAGGTGCAATGCCCCTGCCGTGGGGTGAGCCACGGTCTGCACGGCCCCTCTGGCACGGACGTGCGGGTCGTCAAACAGCTGGGCAACAGTATTGACTGGGCCGCAGGGCACACGGTGCGCCCGCAACTCGCGAATGAGGTCCGCGGCGTTCCACCCGAGGACGACGCGCTGGACGATGGGCACGAGAGAGTCGCGGTTCAGAATGCGCGCGGTCACCTCGGCGTATCTCGGGTCTGTCGTGAGCTCGGGAATGCCGAGCAGGGTACACAGCTGGCCGAATTGTGCGTTGTTCCCGACCGCGATCACGACATCCTGGTCTGCCGTGCTGAACGGCTGATAGGGCACCAGGGTTTGATGCTGGTTGCCGTACCGAGGGGGCGTCGCCCCGGTGTTGAGGAACGTGGTGCCGAGATTGAGGAGCGAGAACGTCATCGAATCGAGCAGTGAAAGATCGCAGTGTTGGCCGACCCCCGTGACTGCTCGGGACTGCAGGGCGGCGAGCACGCTGATCATCGCGTGTAACCCGGTCAGCATATCCGCGAGTGCGATCGGTGCCTTTGTCGCTTCCTCTCCGGGGGCACCGTTCTGGCTGACGAAACCGCTCATCGCCTGAGCAACGAAGTCGTATCCGGGAAGGTGACGGTAGGGTCCCGACTGGCCAAAGCCCGTGATCGAGCAGAGGACGATTCTCGGGTTGATCTGGCTCAGTGACTCATAGTCGAGACCCATGCGTGCCAAGGTTCCGGTGGTGAAGTTCTCGATCACAACATCGCTGACACGAACGAGGTTCCGGATGATGTCTCGCCCGGCTTCGCTCGCAAGGTCGACGGTGATCGCCCGTTTACTTCGGTTGACGGTCGCGAAGTACACACTGATCTGCTCGACATCGGGTGGAAACCAGCTTCGCGATTCGTCAGGGTTCCTCGGCCCCTCAACCTTGATGACGTCCGCACCGAGGTCACCGAGCAGACTGGCACACAGGGGCCCGGCGACGACGCGGCTGAGGTCCAAGACGCGAAGACCGTTGAGCGCCCCGGCCGTGGGCGCCGCGGTCACTGCGGGCCCGCCGCGCGCTCGGGAGTTCCCGGTCGGGCAGACTCCGGCCGGATTCCCTCTAGGCTGGGACGGACCGCTGCCAGGGACACGTGTCCGGAGCCGAGAATTTCGAGAGCGGCCCCGCCCAGAAGCACACTGGACGGTTCTGCGCCTGGGGGACTCAGCGCGGGACGGTGCACCCCGAGGAACCCGAGTAACACCGCAACCTTCCGGTAATCACGCGAATCGCGAATCTGAGCCTCCGCCTGAGCGAGGAGCAGGCTGGCTGCGCAGAGATCGTACATGCGGTTCATCAGGGTAATCGCTCCGAGCTCTCGGGATTGCTCTGGCAACTCGGGCAACTCGGAGACGGCCTCTTCAAGCTCACGAGCCCACGTGGACAGCGCTGACGAAAGCGCACCGAGCTCGGGATGGGCGCTCACTCGGTCGAGCCGTGCTCTGATGTCTGTGAAAAACGGTGCTCCTGCGCGGTTGCGCAGGAGGGCCCGCTGCACGTCGAGCGCAACAATGCTGGTCGTGCCCTCCCAGATGGAGCCCAACTGGGCGTCGCGGAGCAACTTGCCGTCCACCCATTCGTCAATGTATCCGTTGCCGCCTCGGGCCTCCATCCCCTCCGCAACGACCTGCCGGGCGCGTTTACACACCACTCCCTTCACCAGGGGAGTGAGGAGGCGGAGCAACCGAGAGTCTGCGTCGGGTGGCACGCTCGCCGTACTCGGAAGCTCACTGTGTGCGGCTGCCTCCGCGACGGCGGCGTCGGCCCGCTCGTAAATCCCGGCGGTGTGGAATACCATGACCGCGGCTGCTTCCGTCTCAACGAGCATCCGGAAAAGGGTGTCTCGCATCAGTGGTTTCTCTGCGAGCGGTCCACCGAAAGCGTCCCGCCCGTTTGCCGCTGTGGTTGCCTCGACGAGACTGCGTCGCATTAACGCACTTGACCGGACCGCATTGGAGAGGCGGGAAGCGTTCACCATCGACATCATTTGCCGGAAACCGTCGTCAAGCGCTCCGACCGGGTAGCCGACTGCGCCCTCGAAAACGATCTCGCCCGAGGCCAGTCCCCGGGTGCCCAGCTTGTCTTTCAACCGAGTGACACGGAAGTGATTCATGGATCCGTCAGGGAGGACGCGGGGCATCAGAAACATGGCGAGACCAGCGGTCCCCGGTGCGGCTCCGTCAGGGCGGGCGAGGACAAGCGCAACATCTGCCGAGACGTTCGAGCAGAACCACTTGTCTCCCCAGAGCCGCCAGCCGTTTTCGACTGGCTCAGCACGGAGCAGGTTCGCGCCGACATCGGAGCCGCCCTGCTTTTCCGTCATAAATTGCGCCCCGGATTGATACCCAGCATCGGTGCGAAGCATCGGAGCGACATAGGCATCGTTGAGTTCCTGGCTGGCGTATCGCCGCAGCACGCGGACAGCCGCGTCGGTCATGCTCATGGGGCAGGCCAGGGAAAACTCCCCCTGGACGAAGAGATACCAGAAGGCATACTTCAGCGTGTGCGACAGTGGTGCGCTGAATCCGAGGACGGGCCGGTGCGACATCGCCACCAGGGCGAATTGCTCAACCCCGATTCGCGTCAGCTCCACGGTATCGGGGTGCGCATCGACCGCGTTGATGAGGACGCCGCGCTGGTCAGTTCCTCGCAACTCCGGGGGGTGACGGTCACTCGAGCGAGACAGCTCATCGAGCCGGCCACCGACCAGTGAGCCGAGCTCGTGAAGATGGGGTTCGGCCTGGGCAAACTCTGCCGCGGTGAGCGTTGCCCGCAGCAGGCGTTTGAGATCGTCGTCGATCTCGTAGAAGTTCACGCCACGGGTATCTGGCATCGTCATTTCGGGTGGGAGCGGCGCTGCGTTGCGCAGGGGACTGGGACTGACTGCAGACATGGGGTCCTTTCACGGGGAGCACGGAGCGGGGGCGGTCCGTGTGGGCTCATCCTGTCAACATTGAGCAGCCCGGATGATGCGTTGCTCGCATACTGAAGATTCAGGTATTGCACCGGGACCCGAGGCCCGATGAAGACCTGGAGCTGCTTAGCCGTCGATGAAATCGGGCTCTTCGGTGCAGCGGAGGACCGAGAGGAGCGCTGGGTTCTCAATGCGCGTCGGCCAGGCCAGGCTCAGCCAGGTCGGGTCTAGCCGGTCCTCGAGCTCCAGGAAACGTACTCCGGGGGTATTCGTGTTGTCCCGCACCGAGGTCAGGGTGAAGGTGACGCCAATCCCAGAGCCGACGAGCGCGAGCGCGGTCCAGCTGTCGGGGGCGGACCACTGGATGTCGAGCGGTGCCCGGTACCGTTCGCTGAGCTCTTCGAGGCGCTGTCGGAGGACCGAGGGACGACGCTCAATCAGCCCAACAAAATGCTCGTCCAGAACCTCCTCGAAGCTGATGCTCGTTCGCTCAGCGAGGGGGTGCGTACTCGGCACCGCCAGAACGAATCCTTCTTTCGAGAGCGGCTTCCGTGACAGATGATCTGGCACCGTGGTCCAACGTCCCAGAGCCGCATCGACGTTCTGATCGACTAAGCGGTGCAGGCCCTCACCGGCGAAACTGGCTCCGACAAGCTCCAGGGTCACCTGGGGGAATCGTCGAGCGACGATCGCGGTGAGACGGCTCACCAAGCGATACGAGGAGGGTCCCGTGAACGCGAGCCGAACGGTACCCCCGACCCCGACCGCAGCCGGGGTCACGCTCGAGACCGCTCGTTCGTGCGCCTCTCGAATCTCGGTTGCGGGGCGCAGGAACGCGAGCCCTGCGGCGGTCAGCGCAACATTCCGATTCGTCCGGTCGAAGAGCCGAACACCGAGTTCCTGTTCCAGACGACTGATCGCACGGCTGAGCGTGGGCTGGGACGTAAACAGCCGTTGCGCTGCTCGACCGAAGTGGAGCTCTTCCGACAGGGTGAGAAACGCCACAATGTGTGAGAACTCCACGAGTGCCTCCTCACGGAACACTGCTGTGCTCCGCCCCGATATGGCCCCCAGGCTGACGATGATGCCTTCGACGAATCATGTCATGTTTCTTCTGTATTGGCAGGACTTCGGCTCGGGCCCATCCTGGGGAGACCCCCAAAGCAACCGAGCGGACGACGAAGCCGCCCGGAGAAACGAGCGTCTCATGACCCACGCCAACGACCCCAGCGATTTCTTTCTGATGCGTGAGAAACTCACCCCCCAAGAGCACGCATTGAGCAGCAAAATCCGCGCTTTTGTCAACGAACGGGTGCTGCCCGTGATCAACGAGGCATGGGAACGGGCCGAGTTTCCCCGGGAACTCCTTCCGGCGATTCGGGAACTGGGCATCGTCGGGACCACCATCAACGGGTATGAAGCCCCGGGCATGACCCTGCGGGAGCAAGGGCTCACGGCGTTTGAGCTCTCCCGAGGGGACGGCTCTCTCAACACGTTCCTGGCGGTGCACTCGGGGCTCACGATGGGGACGATCCACGACCTGGGGTCCGAAGCCCAGCAGCAGCGGTGGCTGCCCCGTATGTCCCGCCTCGAACAGACCGGTGCTTTCGCCCTGACCGAACCGGAGCACGGCTCAGACGCAGTAGCGCTGGAGACGTATGCCGAGAAACGCGGTTCCGGCTACGTGCTCAACGGGCGAAAACGCTGGATCGGGAACGGAGCGACGGCTGACGTCGTTATCATCTGGGCAAGAGATCGAGCAGACGAGCACATCAAAGCCTTTGTCATGACCCGTGAACCCGGTCAGGACTACCCAGAGGGCTACCATGCGACGCCGATCACCGGAAAAATTGGGAAACGCGCCGTGGAACAGGCGGATCTGGTGCTCACCGACCTGTTCATCCCAGAAGACCAGCTCTTATCGGGGTCCCACGACTTCAGCGACGTCGTCCGAGCACTGGATCGCACACGACTGAACGTTGGGTGGTCTGCGCTCGGGCATGCAACGGCCGCGTTCGAAATAGCCCTGGAATACGCGACCGAGCGGGAACAGTTCGGTGCTCCGATCGCCAGCTATCAACTCGTGCAGCAACAGCTTGTGCAGATGCTGACCCGAATCACATCGATGTACGCACTCTGCTTCCGCATCACCGAGCTCGCTGAGCGAGGCGAAGCGACCGGGCCGATGACCTCCTTGCTGAAGATGCACACCGCGAACGCCTCTCGGGAAGTCTGTCGTGCCGCCAGGGACCTGCTCGCCGGAAACGGGATTCTCCTCGAACGACACGTCGCTCGGCATCTCACGGACAGCGAAATTAACCACACCTACGAAGGCACGGAGTCAATCCAGACCTTGCTCATCGGCAGACACCTCACCGGAATCTCGGCGTTCAGCCGTCACCGCAGGAGGCGAAGCTCGGATTCTGCGACGCCTGCGAACGGCCCTGCCTCGTGACCCGCTTTGCGGGGCGCCGGGCCATCGTCACCGGCGCAGCGGGTGGGATCGGGTTCGCGACTGCCCAACGGCTGGCCGAAGAAGGAGCCAGCGTCGGGGTGCTCGACGTCCGCGGACCGGACGCCGAACACGCCGCTCGGCAAATCGCAGCGTCAGCGTTCGTCAGTGAGCGAGGGGGAAGCGCGCGGGCGCTCGCCGTCGACGTCACCGATGAGGATGCGGTCGAGACCGCGGTGGCGGGATTTGTCTCTGCAGAGGGCGGGATAGACATTCTCGTCAATAACGCCGGGATCACCCGGGATAACCTCATCTTCCGGATGACGCTGGCCGATTGGGGCAGGGTGCTCGACACCAACCTGACAAGCATGTTCCTGTGCTCCCGGGCTGTCCAACGGACGATGGTGGCACAGGGGAGCGGGCGGATCGTGAATGTTTCGAGCCGCTCTGCGCTCGGGAACCGGGGGCAGGCGAACTACGCCGCGGCGAAGGCCGGGGTTCAGGGATTCACCGCGACCCTGGCGCTTGAACTCGGACCCTTCAATATCACCGTCAACGCCGTAGCTCCCGGGTTCGTCCGTACGGGAATGACGGATGCGACCGCATCTCGGACTGGCCGGTCGCCGGAGGAGTATCGGGCCGATGCCGCGGCTCGGATTCCTCTGGGTCGGGTCGCCGAGCCGGAAGAGATCGCGGCGGCGATCCTGTTCTTGGCCTCGGATGATGCGTCATACATTAACGGTCAGACCCTCTATTTGAACGGCGGTGCACGCTGATGACCGCCGCGCAGTTCTCTGGAGGCTTTCGGCCGGAGCAGGTCGGCACCACCCTGGGACGCTCGGCAGCGTACGCGTTTTCGCAGGCGCAGATCGATCGCTTTGCGGAGCTGACGGGGGACCGGCAATGGCTGCACACGGATCCCGTTCGCGCGGCGGCCGGTCCCTACGGGGCCCCGGTCGCGCACGGCTACCTGATTCTCGCGCTCATCCCGGCGCTCTCGGCCCCGGTCTTGGCCTTGCAAGAGCGCGGGACGGCAATCAATCTGGGGCTCGACCGGGTCCGTTTCGTGCGAGCGCTGCGCACCGGGGAACGCTTCTATGACGACATCGTTCTCGGCGCGCTCACGGAGCGCCCCGAGGGGCAGCGGCTGAGCTGCGAGCACACGCTGCGCCTCGCCGAGTCCGGGGAGACCCTCGCCGTGGTGACCACGGTGACCCTGCTCATCCCGGCCGCGGGGACCGAGTCCGGCCCCGAACACCCTCCGGGCGGCCCCCCAATCCCCGGCAACCCCGGCAACAGCATCAGGAGCGCACCGTGACCCCCGGAGCCATCTCCGGAGCCACCCCCGGCGGGATCGATCCGGCGGCCGCCTACCTCGTCGGCGGGGTGCGAACCCCGGTGGGCCGATACGGCGGCGCGCTCTCCGGCGTCCGGCCGGATGACCTCGCGGCGCTCGTCCTCGGGGAGGCCCTCGCGCGCAGCGGGCTCGACCCCGAGCATCTGGACGAGGTGATCCTGGGCACCGCGAACCAGGCGGGAGAGGACAACCGAAACGTGGCCCGGATGGCCGTCCTCCTCGCCGGGCTCCCCGAGCGCATCCCCGCGATCACCGTGAACCGGCTCTGCGCCTCGGGGCTGTCCGCGGTGATCCTCGCCGCCCAGATGATTCGGGCCGGCGACGCCGGAGCCGTGCTCGCGGGCGGGGTCGAATCCATGAGCCGGGCCCCCTGGGTGCAGGAGAAACCGCCCCGGGCCTTTGCCCGGCCCGGGGAGATCGCGGACTCGGCAATCGGGTGGCGATTCACGAACCCCAAGCTCACGGCCCGCGGCAAGACGACGTTCAGCATGCCGGAGACCGCCGAGGAGGTCGCCCGGGTGCGCGGGATCACGCGAGCCGACGCGGACGCGTATGCGCTCGAATCCCAGCGCCGCGCCGGGCGGGCCCTCGATGCCGGGGTCTTTGCCGCGGAGACGGTGCCCGTGCCGACGGCGCACGGGGTCGTCGCCGTCGACGAGGCTCCCCGGCCCGGGACGACACCGGAGGCGCTCGCCGCGCTGCCCGCCATCGTGCCGGGCGGGGGCGTCGTGACCGCGGGCAATTCGAGCCCGCTCAACGACGGGGCCTCCGCCCTGCTCGTGGTCAGCGGCGCCGCGGTGCTGCGACACGGGCTGCAGCCGCGCGCCCGGGTCCTGGCCCAGGCCTCCGTCGGCGTCGCGCCGGAGACGATGGGTCTCGGCCCCATCCCGGCCACGCGACTCGCGCTGGAGCGGGCCGGGCTCACGGTTGCCGACCTGGGCGCGGTGGAGCTGAACGAGGCCTTCGCCACCCAGTCCCTCGCCTGCCTCCGCGAGCTGGGCCTGGACCCGGGGCGGGTGAACGCGCTCGGCGGCGCCATCGCGTTGGGGCACCCGCTTGGCTCAAGCGGCTCCCGAATCGTGGTGACCCTGCTGGGGCGCTTGGAGCGTGAGCGGCAACGCTACGGCCTGGCCACGATGTGCGTCGGGGTCGGGCAGGGGACGGCCCTGATCCTCGAACGGGTCGGCGGGTGAGCCCCCGCACCGATCGGCGGGGGCAACGACGAGCGGGACCGCTAGAAAGAGGCGCGGATCTCGCCGACGGGGGCGCCGCCGCCGAGCACCGTGGTGCGCAGGCTGGGGAGGAGCTGCTCGACCGCGGCGCGGTCGAGCGCCTCGGCCTGGACGAGCAGTTCCAGCGCGGCGATCGAGGCCGCGCGGCTCGCGCCGTCGAGCACCTTCACGGCGACCGTGACGCCGTTCGGGGCCGTCATGACGCTGATGCCCTCCGCGCCGAACTTCGCGAAGACCCCGAGCTGCTCGGAGACGATCGTGTCGGTGCGTCCCGGTCCCTCGACGACCCAGGGGTGCTGGCGGGCCGCGGCGATGATGGTGGCCGCCGTCCGGTGCAGGGGGAAGGGCGAGGACAGCTCCGAGGTCGCAATGCGGCGGACGCCGCGGGCAAGGCCCGTGAGGCTCAGCCCGAGCACAGGCGCCCCGCAGCCGTCGACGCCGATGGGGGCCGGCCGCTCCCCGGTGAAGCGCTGCACGGTGTCGCGGATCGCCTGCTGGAGCGGGTGCTCGGGGTTCGTGTAGTCGTCGATGGACCAGTCGTTCGCGACGCACGTCAGGAGCATCGCGGCGTGCTTGCCGGAGCAGCACATCGCGGCCCGGCGGCGCGTCCCACCCGCCGCGATGACCGCGTCGCGGGGGACCTGATCCATCGGCCAGTCGGCGGGGCAGAGCAGCTGATCCTCGACGAGGCCGCCCGAGGAGAGCATCCGCTCCACGATGGCGATGTGCCCGGGGGTGCCGGTGTGGCTGGCGAGGGAGATCGCGATCTCCTCGGTGTCGCCGAGCACCAGACCGTTCGTCTGCATCGCGAGGGACTGCAGCGGCTTCAGCGCGGAGCGGGTGAAGATGATCTCCTCCGGAGCGCCGAGCTCCCGAATCACCTCGCCGTCCGAGCTCAGGACGACCGCGGAGCCCGCGTGCCGGGACTCGACGAAGCCGTTTCTCGACACGGTGGCGAGCTCGACCGCCTGGCTGACGGTGGCGGTGCCCCGGCTCATGCGCGCACGCTCGCGAGGGCGCTCGCGACGCGGTTGCGGGTTGCTGTCGGGGCCGGGTGCGCGCCGACGGGAGTCTGGGGCTCGGAGTTCTCGCTCATACGCCGAGCCTACCCGGGAATTCGCCGCCAATCCCGCGGCCCCGCGGGGGGCGAACCGGCCCCGCGGCACGGTCGAGAAACCGTGCGCGTCCTCTCAGCGAGCGTTGCTAGGGTGTGCCGCATGAACGCTGAACACGACTACGCCGTCCGGGTTGAGTGGCAGGGGAACCTGGGCACCGGAACCAGCGGCTATCGCGAATACAGCCGCCAGCACACCGTTTTCGCCGCCGGAAAACACCTGATCGCGGGCTCCGCCGATCGGACCTTTCACGGCGACCGGGAACGGTGGAACCCCGAGGAAATGCTGCTCGGGGCCATCAGCCAATGCCACATGCTGTCCTATCTGCACGTCGCGGTCAAGCGCAGCATCATCGTCACGGCCTACGAGGACCAGGCGAGCGGGGTGCTCGTGCAGCGGGGGCTGGGCGGGAGCTTCCGCGAGGCCACGCTGCGCCCCGTGGTGACCGTTGCCGAGGAGTGGATGATCGGGGAGGCAATCGACGCGCACGCGGAGGCGGCGGAACACTGCTTCATCGCGAACTCCGTGAACTTTCCGATCGCGCACCGACCGCTCGTGCGGGTCGCGCGGCCCCGGCCGCCGATCCCCGAACGCGGCGCGGGCGAAGCTCGGGAGCCGGAGGCGGATCTCAGCGGGAGCTGAGCGCACCCGCTCGCCCGTCATAGAGGGAATTTCCCGGTGGGGAACCTTTAGGATGGTCACTATGGCTACGCCCTCGTCTTTTTCGATTACCACCCCGATCTTCTACGTCAACGATGTCCCGCACATCGGTCACGCCTACACCCAGGTCGCAGCCGATGTGCTCGCGCGCTGGCACCGGCAGTCCGGCGACGACACCTGGTTCCTCACCGGCACCGATGAGCACGGTCAGAAGATCCTCCGCACCGCGACCGCGAACGGGGTGACCCCGAAGGAGTGGGCGGACCAGCTCGTGAAGAGCGCGTGGCTGCCCCTGCTCGAAACCATCGACATCTCGAACGACGACTTCATCCGCACCACGGAGCCCCGTCACGAGGAGAACGTGCAGAAGTTCCTGCAGAAGCTCTACGACGACGGGCACGTCTACGACGGCGAGTTCGAGGCCCTCTACTGCGTCGGCTGTGAGGAGTTCAAGCCCAAGAGCGAGATCGTCGACGGCACCGGTGCCTTCGAGGGCGAAAAGGTCTGCATCATCCACTCCAAGCCGCTGGAGCTGCTCCAGGAGAAGAACTACTTCTTCCGGATGAGCGCCTTCCAGGACCGGCTGCTCGCCCTCTACGAGGAGCGCCCCGACTTCGTCCAGCCCCCGAGCGCGCGCAACGAGGTCATCGCCTTCGTGCAGCAGGGACTCGACGACCTCTCGATCTCGCGGAGCTCCTTCGACTGGGGCATCCCGATCCCGTGGGACTCCAGCCACGTCACCTATGTCTGGTTTGACGCGCTGCTCAACTACATCACGGCCGCGGGCTACGGCTCCGACGAGGCGAAGTTCGACGAGCGCTGGCCCGCGACCCACGTCGTGGGCAAGGACATCCTCCGCTTCCACGCGGTGATCTGGCCCGCAATGCTCATGGCCGCGGGCATCGAGGTGCCCAAGCAGGTCTTCGCGCACGGCTGGCTGCTCGTCGGCGGCGAGAAGATGAGCAAGTCCAAGCTCACGGGCATCGCCCCGAACGAGATCACGGACGTCTTCGGCTCCGACGCGTTCCGCTACTACTTCTCGCGCGCCGTGAGCTTCGGCCACGACGGCTCCTTCAGCTGGGAGGACCTGGCGAGCCGCTACCAGGCGGAGCTGGCCAACGGCTTCGGGAACCTCGCGAGCCGCGTGCTCGCGATGAACGTGAAGTACTTCGACGGGGTCGTGCCGGCCGCCGCCGAGGAGACGGAGGCGGACGCCGCGATCCGCGAGCTCGTGGCCCGCGCCGCGGTCGCCGCGGACGAGCAGATGGAGCGCCTCGCCGTGCACGAGGCGCTGGCCTCGATCTGGGAGATCGTGGATGCGCTGAACGGCTACATCACGGACCAGGAGCCCTGGGTGCTCGCGAAGAGCGAGGAGACCCGGGCCCGGCTCGGCACGGTGCTCGCCACCGCAACCGAGGGCCTGCGCGCCCTCGCCGTGCTGTTGTCGCCCGTGCTCACCGAGGCCACGCAGAAGCTCTGGGTTGCCCTCGGCGCGGATGTCGCGCTCGGCGAGCTGCGCGCGCAGAACCTGCGCGAGGCCGGTGCCTGGGGGCTGCTGCCCGCCGGGACCAAGCTGGGGCAGCTCGACGCGCTCTTCCCCCGAATCGAAACGGCGGAATAGGCCCGAATGTCAGCGACGGAACCCGTCCGGAAACGGGAGGCGCATCCCGAGCGGAACCTGGAGCGGCCCCCCGCCCCGGAGCCGCTGCGCGTCCCGGTGTACGACAACCACACCCACCTGGAGTTTGAGGACGGCCTCACGCCGATGACCCCGGAGGAGAGCCTCGACCTCGCGGCGTCGGTCGGCGTGCGCGGCGTGGTCCAGGTCGGCACCGATCTGGAGACCAGCCGCTGGTCCGCCGAGCTCGCGGCCCGGGACCCCCGGGTCCTCGCCGCGGTCGCCCTGCACCCGAACGAGGCCCCGCGCCTCGCGGATCGCGGGCTGCTCGGGGAACACCTCTCCGAGATCGCCCGGCTCGCGGCCCAGCCGCGGGTTCGCGCGGTCGGCGAGACCGGGCTCGACTTTTTCCGCACCGGGGAGGACGGCCGGGACGCCCAGCTGGAATCCTTCGAGACGCACATCGAGATCGCCAAGGAGCACGGGATCGCCCTGCAAATCCACGACCGGGACGCCCACGACGCGGTCGTGGAGACCCTGCTCCGGGTGGGCGCGCCCGAGCGGACCGTTTTCCACTGTTTCTCCGGGGACACAGCGCTCGCCGAGATCTGCGCGGAGCACGGCTGGTACCTGTCCTTCGCGGGCACGGTGACCTTTAAAAACGCGGGCGGCCTCCGCGACGCGCTCCGGGTTGCCCCGCGCGATCGGATCCTGCTGGAGACCGATGCCCCGTTCCTGACCCCGGCCCCCTTCCGCGGTCGTCCCAACGCCCCCTATCTGGTGCCGCACACGCTCCGGCTGATGGCCGAGACCCTGGAGATTCCCGAGGACGAGCTGGCCGCGGCGATTGCGCGAAACACCGAGGCCGTGTACGGCTCCTGGGACACCGACACCGGTGCCGCCGATGCGGTGGGTGTCGCGTGAGCGCCGAGGGCGGGCTGCTCGGGCCCGCGGAAATCCGAGACCTGGCGGAGCTGATCGGGGTCACTCCGACGAAGAAGCTCGGTCAGAACTTTGTCATCGACGCGAATACGGTGCGCCGCATCGTCCGCACCGCCGGGGTCACCGCCGGGAGCGAGGTCGTCGAGGTCGGGCCCGGACTGGGATCGCTCACCCTCGGGCTGACCGAGACCGGCGCGAAGGTCACGGCAATCGAGATCGACCCGCGTCTCGCCGAGCAGCTGCCAAAGACCGTCGCCCAGTTGCAGCCGGAGGCCACCCTGCGGGTCGTGCTGAGCGACGCGCTCGAGGTGACGGAGCTCCCCGCGGAGCCCGAGGTCCTCGTCGCGAACCTGCCCTATAACGTCTCGGTGCCGATCCTGCTCCACCTGCTGGAGCGCTTCCCGACGCTTTCCTCCGGGGTCGTCATGGTGCAGGCCGAGGTCGGCCACCGCGTGATCGCCGGGCCGGGGTCGAAGGTCTACGGCTCCCCGAGCGTGAAGGCCGCCTGGTACGGCTCGTGGCGCTTGGCCGGTCAGGTCAGCCGCCAGATCTTTTGGCCGGTGCCGAACGTGGACTCCGTGCTGATCGGCTTCGAACGGGCGGACGAACTGCCCGGCACCGAGGCCGAGCGGCAGCGGACCTTCGCGCTCGCGAACGCGGGCTTCGCCCAGCGCCGCAAGATGCTCCGGCAATCCCTGCAGCCCGTGCTCGGCAGCCTTGCCGAGACGGTCGCGGTGTTGGACGCGGCGGGGATCGATTCCCAGCTCCGCGCCGAGCAGCTTTCGGTGACCGACTTCCTCGCCATCGCCCGGCAGGCGCCCGGCGCCGAGGCCTAATCGCCCGGTCCCCGCGTGTCGCTCCGCGGCCCGGGGCGCATGGCAAATCGGCCCGGGTGAACTGGGATAGATTGTTGTCATGACCGAAAGGGAGAATTCCGAAGCCGTGGTCGCTCGCGCGCCCGGAAAGATCAACATTTTCTTCCGGGTCGGGGCCCTGGAACCGGATGGCTACCACCGGGTGGCCTCGCTTTATCAGGCCGTCTCGCTCGTCGAGGAGGTCCGGGCCGAGCACGCGGACACCTTCTCGGTCAGCTTTGCCGGGCCAATCGACGGCAGCGGGCTCCCGGTTGACGGCCGGAATCTCGCGATCCAGGCCGCCCGCCTGCTCGCCGAGGAGACCGGGTACCCGGGCGGGGTCCGGCTGACCATCACGAAGCAGGTGCCCATCGCCGGTGGCATGGGCGGCGGCTCCGCCGATGCCGCGGCGACCCTCATCGCCTGCGATGCGCTCTGGAACACGAACGTGGGGCGGGAACGCCTCCACGAGCTCGCCGCGGTCCTGGGCGCGGACGTTCCCTTCGCCCTTAAGGGCGGCACCGCGGTCGGCACCGGGCGCGGCGACGAGCTGAGCCAGGCGCTCAGCACCGGCACCTTCCACTGGGTGCTCGCGCTGTCGGAGCACGGCCTGAGCACGCCCGTCGTCTACCGCGAGCTGGATCTACACCGCGAGGACCCGCTGCACCGGATGAACCCCGCGCCAGCGGAGCCCGCCGTGGACTCCGCGGTGCTCCAGGCGGTCCGCTCCTGCGACCCGCAGCTGCTCGCCGAGGCCATGCTGAACGACCTGCAGGTCGCCGCACTGAAGCTCGCCCCGGCCCTCGTCGACGTCCTGGAACTCGGGGAGCGCCTGGGCGCGCTCGCCGGGATCGTCTCCGGCTCCGGTCCCACGATCGCCTTCCTCGCGGAGGA
>NZ_JAPFRB010000004.1:303125-303851 GCF_035726885.1 Leucobacter sp. M11
AGCCGAGGGCATTCAGGCCATTACCGCCACGGGGCCGACCCACGGGGCCCGCATCGTCACCGGAACGAGCGCGATCCCGATCATTCGCGGCGACGCGAGCGACGACGGCCGCTAAGCCGCCGGCCCCCTCGGACGCCTGACGCGCCAGAGCCACCCGGCTTCCCCTGGCTCGGCTCACGCTGACCCGGCTCGACTCGCCACCGGTCGCGGGCCGGCTCGGGATTCGCAGGGGGAGGCCGCACCCTCGCCGGGCCGGAGGGGACTGGCCCGAGAACATCGGGGTCACAGCACGGTCAGATCGGTCGCCCGCCAGCGATGGTCGATACTCTCCAGCCGCACGGTCACCGCGAGACTGCGCGCTTTCGAGTGCACGACGACGACCGCCTCGACGATCCCGTCGCAGGGGTGGGTGACCCGCGCCCGCCCGAGGGCGTGCGGGGCGCGCCTGGTGTCCCCGTAGACCACCCGACGCTGTTCCCGGAGTTCCCGGCGCACCGCGAGGGCGCGGGCCACGGGGCCGGAGATCCACGCGGAGAGCTGTTCGAGCGGGCGGAGCCCCTCGACAACCTCGATCGCCGCGAGGGCCAGGTGCCGGGAGAGCCGGAGCGGATCGGGTAACCCCGCGGTGCCGGTGCGGCGGGGAGCGGCGAGGAACTGCCGCCCCGGGGTGACGGGGTGCCTCGCAGGCTCCCGCCCCGCCAGCTCCGGGGATCCCGGCGGTTTCTT
>NZ_JAPFRB010000004.1:303899-304135 GCF_035726885.1 Leucobacter sp. M11
AGCGGGGCCATCGGGTGCGTCCGGGACGCTGGCAGTGGCTGGCCCGGATCGGGCGGCGAGGGAGCTGTCGGCGCGAGGCGCACCGGGGGGAGCGCTGCGATCGCGGACCAGCCGGAGCCGCCGTTCCTCCTGCGGTGGGACGGGCATGGGCAACCTCCTGGGGATGAGTGTGCGGAACCGTGCGGATGACGGGGTGATGCGGATGACGGGTTGATGCGGATGACGGGCAGCTGCGC
>NZ_JAPFRB010000004.1:304195-304644 GCF_035726885.1 Leucobacter sp. M11
TGCTAGGGCCTGTGCTGAAGGGGATGTGCTGATCGTGCGGTACTGCTGTGTTGCTGGGTCTCTGCCGGCGGTGCTGGCCTGAAGGGGGAGCGCTACTGGGGCTGTGCGGGTGGGGCTGCGCTGCTGGGCTGCGCTGTTACTCGGGCAGCGGTGGTGCACGAGGGGCTGCGGGACGTGTGGTGCTGGACGCGGGGCATGGGGTGAGTGGCTTGGGTCGGCGAGGTTCGGTGTTGCGGGCGCGGATCCGGGGTGTGCCGGGGCTCGGACCCGGGTGGTGCTGGATACCGGGGACTCATGATGCGGGTGGCGCTGGGGGCCGGTGACTCTGGATACTGGTGGCTCTGTATGCCGGTGTTTCGGTGGCGGTGCGGCGGCGGAAGTCCCGGGCCACCCGGAGCCCCAATGACATCGGGAAAAGCGGGGGCGCTGAGACCTGCGGACGGAACTAC
>NZ_JAPFRB010000004.1:304728-305105 GCF_035726885.1 Leucobacter sp. M11
CCCGGGGGAGCGCCGCTGGTGTGTCGTCATCCGTCGTGTTCGAGGGGAACGGGCGCTGGTGCTTTGCCCGGGAGCCGCGGCGCGGCGCACCACCACGCGATGGAGCAGCGCGCCGCCCGCGGAGGAGGGCCCCGCCCGGTGTGAGCGAACGCGAACCGGGTGCATCGGGTTCCCGGGGCGGGGCCCTCCTGCGGTGTGTGACCCACCATAAAACCTCCGGCCCGGCCTGAACAGTGGCGCATAAACCGCAGGTGCGAGAGCCACTCGCACGGTCTCATGAGCGGCGGAATTATCCACAGATTCGCTCGGGCTGTCCCCTCCGAAACTGCGTGGGCGCAGGCTGAAGGCATGACACACGAACCCGTTTCCCAGATATC
>NZ_JAPFRB010000004.1:305170-313564 GCF_035726885.1 Leucobacter sp. M11
GAGCGCGCTGCCTGCCGCGCATCGCGGTGTCGGGGGCGAGCGAGGGGCGGTTGCGCTGGGCACGGTGGCTCGTGCGGGCCGGGAGGTGCGTTCCCGCGCTCCCGGGGGAGCGGCCGGTCGCGGCCCTCCGCTGGCTGCGCCCGGCCCCAGGCGGTACAGGCCGGGACGTCGCGGCCCTCGCGGCCGGTGACCGGGCCGGGATCCGGACGGTGGGCATCGTCTGGGGCCCGCGCGGGCGGGCCGCGGCTGAGGCGCTTCCGTTGGCGGAGACGGTGCCGCCGTGGGTCCGGCCCCGACGGCTGAGCGTGCTCCTGCTCGGGGAGCGTCATGCACGAATCCGGCACCGAGGGGGCACTAAGCTGGGATCGTGTCCACGCTGCGAAACCTGGTGAAAAATTACGGCAAGCTCTCCGACGCTGATGTCGAGTGGCTCGAGCTGCTTGTTGCCGACTGGCCGCTCCTCGCGGACCTGTCCTTCGGCGACGTGGTCCTGTGGGCCCCGACCACGGACGAGGGCTACATCGCGGTCGCGCACTCCCGCCCGTCGAGCGCGGCGACACTGTTCTACCGGGACGTGATCGGCGACTTCCTTCGGGAAGACTGGCGGCCCCTCGTCGACGCCGCGATCGAGACCGAAAAGGCCGTGGAGTCCACCTCGCCCGCCTGGTACGAAGAGGTGCCGATGAAGCTCGTCGCGTACCCCGTGTTCCGGCACGACCCCGAGACCCAGCAGCGCCTCGGCCCGATCGCCGTGGTCACACACCACGCGAACCCCACGGACAACCGCTCGGCGTCGCGCATTGAGGCGGCCTCCACGGAGAGCGCCGGAGACCTCTTCGACATGATCGGCCAGGGCGCCTTCCCGGTGCCCGGGG
Organism: Leucobacter sp. M11; assembly: GCF_035726885.1. Lineage (NCBI taxonomy): Bacteria > Bacillati > Actinomycetota > Actinomycetes > Micrococcales > Microbacteriaceae > Leucobacter > Leucobacter sp. M11. Next base: position 306,046 of record NZ_JAPFRB010000004.1, read on the forward strand.
CGACCCGCGGCCACCAGCGTGGCGCGCCCCGCGCCTCGGACGGGCTGATCCGCCTCGACACCACGGGCGAGATCACCTTCGCGAGCCCCAACACGCAGACCACCTTCACGCTCATCGGGTACCGAGACGAGATGGAGGGCGAGCGCCTGAGCGACGTCGTCACCGAGGTCGTTGGCAGCCAGCAGGACACCGACGAGTCGCTGCCGCTCATCACCGAGGGCAAGTCGTCGCGCCGGGCGGACATTGAGGCGCGGGGCCGCACGGTGACGCTGCGATCGATCATCACCTCTCACGATGGCGAGCGCACGGGAGCGCTCATCCTGACCCGGGATATCACGGAGCTGCGTCAGCAGGAGCAGGAGCTGCTGACCAAGGACGCGACGATCCGCGAGATCCACCACCGGGTGAAGAACAACCTCCAGACGGTGGCCTCGCTGCTGCGCATGCAGGCCCGTCGGGCCCGGACCGAGGACGCGAAGGAGGCGCTGAGCCAGGCCATGCGCCGCGTGGCGGCCATCGCGGTCGTCCACGACACGCTCTCCACGGGGCTTTCCCAGATTGTCGATTTCGACGATGTCTTTGATCGGGTGTTGCTCCTGGTGACCGAGGTCGCGAGCATCCACAACACGACGGTGCACCCGAAGAAGCACGGCGAGTTCGGCCAGCTGCCCAGCGAGTACGCAACGCCGCTCGCGCTCGCGCTCACCGAGGTCGTGACCAACGCCGTCGAGCACGGCCTCGCGGGCCGCGAGGGCGAGGTCATCATCGACGCCGGCCGCACGGAGAGCGAGCTGCGGGTGCTCGTCACCGACACCGGCGCGGGTCTGCCGGGCGGCGCGGTTGGCGACGGCCTCGGCACCCAGATCGTGCGCACCCTGATTCAGGGCGAGCTCGGCGGATCGATCTCCTGGGGTGCTCGCGAGGGCGGCGGCACCACCGTCAGCATCGCGATCCCACTCCGCTGGATCGCCGCCCAGCCCTAGGCGCCGCGGGCACAGAAATGCGCCCCGCGGCGAACCGCGGGGCGCATCTGCTGGAGCTCAGGTCTTTAGGAGGCGCGACGTGCGCGAGCGGCGCGGCGCTTGAGGGCGCGGCGCTCGTCCTCGCTGAGGCCGCCCCAGACGCCGGAGTCCTGACCGGTGTCCATCGCGTACTGCAGGCAGACCTCGGTGACGGTGCAGCGTGCGCAGACCGACTTGGCCCGCTCAATCTGATCGACGGCCGGGCCGGTGTTTCCCACAGGGAAAAACAGCTCGGGGTCAACGGTAAGACACGCAGCCTGTTCGCGCCAGTCCATGTTTGTGCTCCATTCGGGGGTGTGTGCTGGTTTTGGCGCGCGAACAAAACCCCCGGGGGAGGGAGATGTCGGAACTCGCGCCTGAGGTAAACTTGAGGCAGAGTGTTGCCCACGACTGTGTGCGCGAAACTCGACAGGTTATATGGTTTCATGGAAGTTACGGCAAATCAATAGTCATTTGTCTATCTCTGCGAGGGAGTCCCGTGTCTGAACGTTCACCCGATGCTTCGAACCGTTCAACAGCGGGGTGGCGTTTGCTCTCCGTCGTGCTCGCCGCGGAGGCCCTCGGCGCGCTCGCGCTGGCCGTCGTGACGGTCGTCGGCGCCTTCGGCGCGGTCGACGAACCGCTCGGCCCCGTGCTCTCGATCCTGATCGTCGGCCTGGTTGCCTCCGCCTGGGTGCTCGTCACGAGCGTGGGCGTCTTCCGTCGCCGTGCCTGGGCCCGCGGCTCCGCGCTCACGCTCCAGATTCTGATGCTGGTGCTCGCGCTCGGCGCGTTCCAGGGCGTCTTCGGGTCCCCGGCCGTCGGCTGGGGGTTCCTCGCGGTCGGTCTCGTCGGCTTCTTCGCCGCGATCCGCGTCCGGCCCGCCGAGCACCTTCCCGAGGGCGACAGCCCCGTCGAATAGGGAACGGCTCACGCGGTCTGCGCCCGAGCGAGCCCGCCTCCCGAGGGCCCCGGCGGCCCGGACGCGCCGACACTCGGCGCTCGGTCAGTTCACTTGAGTAGAATATGCGTCGTGGCAGCTATTAATTTGGGTCTTCCCAAGGTTCCTGAGATTCTCGCACCCCGTCGAAAGACCCGTCAGATCAAGGTCGGTTCGGTGGGGGTCGGCAGCGACTCGCCCGTCTCGATCCAATCGATGACGACGACTCCGACGACCGATATCAACGCGACCCTGCAGCAGATCGCCGAGCTCACGGCCTCCGGATGCGACATCGTGCGCGTCGCCGTGCCGAGCCGCGACGACGCCGAGGCGCTCCCGATCATCGCGATGAAGAGCCAGATCCCCGTGATCGCGGACATCCACTTCCAGCCCAACTACGTCTACGCCGCGATCGACGCCGGCTGCGCCGCGGTGCGGGTGAACCCGGGCAACATTCGCAAGTTCGACGACCAGGTCGGCGAGATCGCCAAGCGCGCCAAGGCCGCCGGGGTCTCGCTCCGGATCGGGGTCAACGCGGGCTCGCTTGACCCGCGCCTGCTGCAGAAGTACGGCAAGGCCACCCCGGAGGCGCTCGTGGAGAGCGCCGTCTGGGAGGCGTCCCTTTTCGAGGAGCACGACTTCCACGACTTCAAGATCTCGGTCAAGCACAACGACCCGATCGTGATGGTGAAGGCGTATCGGATGCTCGCCGAGCGCGGCGACTGGCCCCTGCACCTCGGGGTGACCGAGGCCGGGCCCGCGTTCCAGGGCACGATCAAGTCGGCGACCGCCTTCGGGATCCTGCTCTCGGAGGGCATCGGCGACACGATTCGGGTGTCGCTGTCCGCACCGCCCGTCGAGGAGATCAAGGTCGGCGAGCAGATCCTGCAATCGCTGAATCTGAAGCAGCGCAAACTTGAGATCGTGTCTTGCCCGAGCTGTGGCCGCGCGCAGGTGGACGTGTACACGCTCGCCGACGAGGTCACCAAGGGGCTGGAGGGCATGACCGTGCCGCTGCGCGTGGCCGTCATGGGCTGCGTCGTGAACGGCCCCGGCGAGGCCCGCGAGGCCGACCTCGGCGTCGCGAGCGGGAACGGCAAGGGCCAGATCTTCGTGAAGGGCGAGGTCATCAAGACCGTGCCGGAGGCGCTCATCGTGCCCACGCTGATCGAGGAGGCGAACCGGATCGCCGCGGCGATGCCCCAGGACGAGCAGGGCCTCGGCGCCCCGACGGTCTCCGTCGGCGCGAAGTAACCCGCGCGAAGTAACCCGCGCCCAGGCCCCCCCCGCCCAGCGACCCGCGACCCCGCGCGTGCGCGGGACGGCGGCCGAAAACGGCCGCCTGCGGCCGGGCCTCCCGGCGCAGGCGGACGCTGGGATCCCAAACGGCGGTAACATGGACGGGTGCTGACCCGTCTGAGTAACTTTTTCCTGAAGACCCTGCGTGAGGACCCCGCCGAGGCGGAGGTCGCGAGCCACAAACTGCTGGTGCGTGCCGGATACATCCGCCGCCAGGCTCCGGGCGTGTTCGCCTGGCTGCCGCTCGGCCTGCGCGTCAAGAGCAAGCTCGAGCAGATTATCCGCGAGGAGATGACCGCCGCGGGCGCGCACGAGGTGCACTTCCCGGCGCTCCTGCCCCGCGAGCCCTACGAGATCTCCGGGCGCTGGGACGAGTACGGCGACGACCTCTTCCGGTTGCAGGACCGCCACGGCGCGGACATGCTCCTCGCCCCCACCCACGAGGAGGTCTTCACGCTGATCGTGAAGGACCTCACCTCGTCCTACAAGGACCTGCCGCTCACGATCTTCCAGATCCAGGACAAGTACCGCGACGAGGTCCGCCCGCGCGCTGGCCTCCTGCGCGGCCGCGAGTTCACGATGAAGGACGCCTACTCCTTCGACCACACCGACGCCGGGCTCGACGCGAGCTACCAGGCCCAGCGCGACGCCTACGAGCGTATTTTCTCCCGCCTCGGCCTGGAGTACGTCATCGTCTCCGCCGACGCCGGGGCGATGGGCGGCTCCCGCTCCGAGGAGTTCCTGCTGCCCACCGCAATCGGCGAGGACACCTTTGTGCGCTCCGCCGGCGGCTACGCGGCCAACGTCGAGGCCTACGAGACGCCCGTGCCCGAGAGTCTGCCCATCGCCGGTCAGCCGGAGGCGCTCGTCTTCGACTCACCCGCGACGAACACGATCGAGACGCTCGTCGCGCACCTGAACGCGCAGCAGCCCCGCGCGGACTCCCGCGAGTGGACCGCCGCGGACACCCTGAAGAACGTCGTGCTCGCCGTGACCGACCTCGCCGGGACCCGCGAGATCGTCGTCGTCGGCATCCCCGGCGACCGCGAGGTCGACCCGAAGCGCGCCGAGGTGGCCTTCCCCGGCTGCCAGGTCGAGCCCGCCACCGCAGACGACCTCAAGAAGCACCCCGGCCTCGTCCCCGGCTACATGGGGCCCGGCACCGCCGACGCCCCCGTCCTGGGCTCGCACGGCAGCACGGGCGTGCGCTACCTGCTCGACCCGCGCGTGGTCTCCGGCACCGCCTGGGTCACCGGCGCGAACGCGCACGAGCAGCACGTGCTCAGCCTCGTCGCGGGCCGCGACTTCGCGATCGCGGGCGAGGACGGCGCGCTCGGCTTCGACGGCACCGTCGAGGTCGCGAACGTCCGCGTCGGCGACCCCGCCCCCGACGGCTCCGGCCCGATCGAGACCGCCCGCGGTATGGAGATCGGCCACGTCTTCCAGCTCGGCCGGAAGTACGCCGAGGCCCTCGGCCTCAAGGTCCTCGACGAGAACGGCAAGCTCGTCACGGTCACGATGGGGTCCTATGGCATCGGCGTGACCCGCATCCTCGCGGTGCTGGCCGAGCTGCACCACGATGACCGCGGCCTCGTGTGGCCCGCAGCCGTCGCCCCCTACGACGTGCACCTCGTCGCCACGGGCAAGGACCCCGCCGTGCTGGAGATCGCCGAGACGGTCGCCGCGACGCTGACCGACGCGCGCTTCGACGTGATCTTTGACGATCGCCCCAAGGTTTCCCCGGGCGTCAAGTTCGGCGACGCCGAGCTCATTGGGGTGCCCAAGGTGGTCGTGATCGGCCGGGACGCGGCGGAGGGCTTCGCCGAGGTCTGGGACCGCGCGGCGGGCACCAAGGACAAGGTGGCCATCGCCGACCTGGTGACGCACCTCGGCTAGGTCTGCATTCCGGTTCCGCCGCCAGGCGCGACGAATCTCACCCGATTCGTCGCGCCTGGCGGCATTTCTGCCGAAAACCCGGCTTGCGGGGGAGGGCGACGCGCGGGGATCGTGGAACGAAACGTTTTCGGCTAAACTGATCCTTTGCGGAAGCGTCCTTTCCGCATAACATCTGAATATCGAGGAGGCCCCCGTTGGATATTGATCTCAGCATTCTGCGCATGTTGGAGCGCGAGAAGGAGATCCCGTTCGAGGAACTCGCCGAAATTATCGAGCAGGCCATCCACACGGCCTACCTGAAGCACGCTAGCGAGCGCAGCGCAGACGACGCACCCGAGCCCGAGGCTCGCGTCACCCTGAACCGCAAGACCGGCCACATCGCCGTCCTGGTTCCCGAGCTGGACGAAGACGGCAACGTCATCGGCGAGGCCGAGGAGTCCACCGACGAGTTCGGTCGAATCGCCGCACACGCGGCCAAGCAGGTCATCAACCAGCGCATGCGCGATATCCAGGACGACCATGTCCTGGGCGAGTTCAAGGGCAAGGAGGGCGACATCCTCTCCGGCGTCGTCCAGCAGGGCCCGAACCCGCGCATGGTGCACGTCGACCTCGGCTCCATCGAGGCGATCATTCCGCCCGAGGAGCAGGTGCCCGGCGAGAACTACGCGCACGGCACCCGCATTCGGGTGTTCATCACCTCCGTGTCGAAGGGCCTGAAGGGCCCGCAGGTGGTGGCGTCGCGGACCCACCCCGGGCTCGTGCGCAAGCTCTTCGCGCTCGAGGTGCCCGAGATCGCCTCCGGCATCGTCGAGATCGTGTCGATCGCCCGCGAGGCCGGTCACCGCTCGAAGGTGGCCGTGCGCGCGAACGACCCGAGCATCAACGCGAAGGGCACCTGCATCGGCGAGCTCGGCCGCCGCGTGCGCGCCGTGATGAGCGAGCTCGGCGAGGAGAAGATCGACATCGTCGATTACTCGCCCGATCTGCCCACCTTCGTCTCGAACGCGCTGTCACCCGCCAAGGTGACGAGCGCCTTCGTGATCGACGCGGAGCTGAAGCAGGTGCGCGCCCTGGTGCCCGACTTCCAGCTCTCGCTCGCGATCGGCAAGGAGGGCCAGAACGCCCGCCTCGCCGCGAAGCTCACCGGCGCGAAGATCGACATCCAGCCCGATTCGGTGATGGACGCCTAGAAACGACCGGTGCTCCGGAGGGGCGAGCCTGTGTGTTCGCCCCTTCGGAGATGCGCTCGGAAGGAAACTGATAAGATGGATTCGGTCCGAACCTGTGTGGGATGCCGAAAGCGCGATTCACGCGCGGCGCTCCTTCGGGTAGTTCATCGTGACGGTCAGCTCATTCCTGATCAGCGCGCGGTTCTGCCGGGACGGGGTGCTTGGTTTCACCCCACGCAGTCGTGTTTGGAAATCGCAGTAACGCGTCGGGCTTTTCCGCGTGCGCTGCGAGTGTCGACTCAGCTCGACACGGCCCTTTTAGAGAACAGGCTGAAATCACCCATGGACAACTAATGAGCGGCTCGAAATGAGACCCGTCCGATAATTTTGGTTCTCGCCTGTCTGGCGTGAACCCAGACAGGAGAAAAGTGGCTAACCCCCGCGTACACGAGATCGCCGCCGAGCTTGGCGTCGACAGCAAGGTCGCACTTGCAAAACTGAAGGAAATGGGCGAGTTCGTCAAGGCGTCCTCGTCCAGCATCGCCCCGCCCGTCGCGCGCAAGCTTCGCGCTGCGCTTGAGGCGGATGGCGTGACCAGCGCCGCCGCGCCCGCGGCCGAGGGAGCGTCCGCTTCCCCGAAGCCCGCGGCAAAGCCCGGCGCTCAGAAGCCCGGCCCGCGCCCCGGCCCGAAGCCCGCGGCCAAGCCCGAGCCCGAGGCGGCTCCCGCCGCTCCGGCTCCCGCCGCACCCGCTGCCCCGGCCGCCCCCGCGGCTGAGGCCCCCGCCGCACCCGCCGCCCCGGCAGCGGCGACCCCCGCCGCGCCTGCGGCTCCCGCGGCCCCCGCGAAGAAGGACGGCCCGACCCCGGGCCCCCGCGCGCCGAAGGCGGATGTCCCGCGTCCCGGGAACAACCCCTTCGCCTCCAGCCAGGGCATGGGCGTTCCGCGCCCGCCGCGCCCCGGCAACAACCCCTTCGGGCAGACCCAGGGCATGGGCCGCGGCCCGAACCCCGGGAACATCCCGCGTCCCCCGCGCCCGGCTCCCGGAGCCGCTGCGCGTCCCGGCGCTCCCCGCCCGGGTGCTCCGCGTCCCGGCGCTCCGCGCCCGGGTGCGCCCCGCCCCGGTGCTCCGGCGGCCGGTGGCTTCCAGCGTCCCGGCGGTGCCGGCGGCGCAGGTGCCCCGCGTCCCGGCGCGGGTGGCTTCCCCCGTCCCGGT
>NZ_JAPFRB010000004.1:313633-317864 GCF_035726885.1 Leucobacter sp. M11
AAGTCCCGCAAGTCGAAGCGGACGAAGCGGCAAGAGTTTGAGCTGCGCGAGGCGCCGTCGCTGGGCGGCGTGAGCGTTCCCCGCGGCGACGGCAACACGGTCGTCCGGCTGCGCCGCGGCGCGTCCATCGCGGACTTCGCCGACAAGATCAACGCGAGCCCGGGCAACCTGGTGACCGTGCTGTTCCACCTCGGTGAGATGGCGACGGCGACCGAGTCCCTCGACGAGGCGACCTTCACGATCCTCGGTGACGAGCTGGGCTACAAGATCCAGGTGGTTTCCCCCGAGGACGAGGACCGCGAGCTGCTCGAAGGCTTCGACATCGACCTCGATGCCGAGCTGGACGAGGAAGGCGACGACGTCCTTGAGGCCCGCCCGCCGGTGGTCACCGTCATGGGTCACGTTGACCACGGTAAGACCCGCCTGCTGGACGCGATCCGGAAGGCGAACGTTGGCCAGGGCGAAGCCGGTGGCATCACCCAGCACATCGGTGCCTACCAGGTCTCCGCCGAGCACGAGGGCATCGAGCGCAAGATCACCTTCATTGACACCCCCGGTCACGAGGCGTTCACCGCCATGCGTGCCCGTGGTGCGCAGGTCACCGACATCGCGATCCTCGTGGTCGCGGCTGACGACGGCATCATGCCGCAGACCATTGAGGCCCTGAACCACGCGCAGGCGGCCGGCGTGCCGATCGTCGTCGCGGTGAACAAGGTGGACAAGGAAGAGGCGAACCCCGCAAAGGTCCGCCAGCAGCTCACCGAGTACAACCTGGTGGCCGAGGAGTACGGTGGCGACGTCATGTTCGTCGACGTGTCCGCGAAGAACAACATGGGTATCAAGGAACTGCTTGACGCCGTGCTGCTCACCGCTGACGCCGGACTCGACATGCGCGCGAACCCGAACAAGGACGCCCGCGGTGTTGCCATTGAGGCGCACCTGGACAAGGGCCGCGGTTCCGTGGCCACCGTCCTCGTGCAGTCCGGAACGCTCCGCGTCGGCGACGCGATCGTCGCGGGAACGGCCTACGGCCGCGTCCGGGCGATGCTCGACGAGAACGGCGAGAACGTGACCGAGGCGACCCCGTCTCGCCCCGTGCTCGTCCAGGGTCTGAGCTCCGTGCCCCGCGCCGGTGACAACTTCATCGTCACCGAGGAGGACCGCACCGCCCGCCAGATCGCCGAGAAGCGCGAGGCAGCCGAGCGCAACGCTCTGCTCGCCAAGGCTCGCAAGCGCATCAGCCTGGAGGACTTCACCAAGGCCCTCGAGGACGGCAAGGTCGAGGCGCTCAACCTCATCATCAAGGGTGACGTGTCCGGTGCCGTTGAGGCGCTGGAGGAGTCGCTGCTCAAGATCGAGGTGGACGACAGCGTGCAGCTGCGCATCATCCACCGCGGCGTGGGCGCGATCACCGAGTCCGACGTGAACCTGGCGACGATCGACAACGCGATCATCGTGGGCTTCAACGTCCGCCCCGACACGAAGGCCCGCGAGCGCGCGGCCCGCGAGGGCGTGGACGTCCGGTTCTACTCGGTCATCTACAACGCGATCGACGACATCGAGAGCTCGCTCAAGGGCATGCTCAAGCCGGAGTACGAAGAGAAGCAGTCCGGTGTGGCCGAGATCCGCGAGGTGTTCCGCTCCTCCAAGTTCGGCAACATCGCCGGTGTTATCGTCCGCAGCGGCACGATCACGCGAAACGCCAAGGCGCGGGTTATCCGCGACGGCATCGTGCTGGCCGATGGCCTGGCCATCGAGTCCCTGCGTCGCTTCAAGGATGACGTCACCGAGGTCCGCACGGACTTCGAGGCGGGCATCGGCCTCGGCAAGTTCAACGACATCCAGGTCGGCGACGAGATCGAGACCACCGAGATGGTGGAGAAGCCGCGCGACTAGGGCGTCACACCCTCCTGACGGTCGGCCAATGCCGATCTGATTGACGGGGCAGATCCCCAGTGCCAATCTGGTACTGATGGCACGCCGGTCCGGGTTCGCCCGGGCCGGCGTCGCCGTCTCACCGAGGCAGAGCCTCACCCACGCACCGGCGGCGCCGCGCGAGCCGCGTCGCCGGCACCACCGGCACCACTGAGAAAGAGGACCTCATGGCGAACCCCAGAGCAGCAAAGGTTGCCGAGCGCATCCAGCAGATCATCGCGCGACGACTCGAAAAGGGCCTGCGCGACGAGCGCCTCGGCTTCGTGACGATCACCGACGTCCAGGTGACCGGTGATCTCCAGCACGCGAGCATCTTCTACACGGTGTACGGCACCGACGAGGAACGGGCGGATTCGGCCGCCGCCCTCAAGGCCGCGACCGGGATGCTCCGCACCGAGGTCGGCAAGAACCTGAGCATCCGGCTCACCCCGAGCCTCGAGTTCATCGCGGACGGCGTTCCCGAGAACGCCCAGCAGATCGACGCGCTCCTGCGCGAGGCCCGCTCCCGCGACCAGGCGTCCACGGAGCTTTCGGCGACGGCGAGCTACGCCGGCGACGAGGACCCCTATGTGAAGCCGCGCGAGGACGAGGACGAGTAGCCTTCCCACCCAGCACCCCTCCGCGAGGTGACCGATTCCGCAGGATTTCACCCGAGATCCCGACGGTCACGTCACCGCACGGAGGGGTGCTTCGTGCGCGGGGGGCGCGGAAGCTGCATCGGCACAGCAGATGAAATGTGGCTTTTACACCGCATTTTGCTGGTGCGAGGCGCACCGGAGTGTGCAAATATATTTTTCGGCTGGGGCCACGGACCGAGAGATCACTATGCGCACTCGCCTCATCACTCGCCTCGCCCCGGTGCTCGCCGTCGTCGGCGTGCTCCCCGGCCTCCTCGGGGCGGAGGCCCCGCCGCCAGAGCCCCTTGCCATCCCGGACGAGAGCGGCAAGGCCCGCGGGAGCGGGCAGTACGGCATCATCGGCGGGACCCAAGACTGGAATGTTGATCGCTACGGGCTCGACCTGGACGCGAGCGGGGCGCTCTGGGTCGCCACGAGCGGGGGCACCGCTCAGGGCATCACCGAGTATCCCCGGCGGCAGTTTGACCCCGCTGGCGGGGACTACCTTGGCGGGGGCCGCTTCGCAGCCGGGGGGACCGGCTACCTCTCCGCCGCCTTCGACGAGCCGCGCGTGTATCGCTTCCGGGACAGCACCCGGCGTGCCCCGGAGGTCGGCGAGGAGCCGTGGGCCGAGCCCCGAGGGATCGTGGCGCTCCCCGACGGCGGGATCGCCGTGAACGACACGAATGGAATCGTCAACACCCCCGTGGGCACCGTGCTCCGCTACGGACCGCAGCACGACGGCGTGCTGAGCACGGCGAGCTACGCCCGGGACCAGGGCTGTCAGTTCCTCGCGGACGGCGAGGCCCCCTGGGGCCCCTACGTCGCCGAGCTCGACGGCCGGCTCTACCTGCCCGTCGAAACCTGCAACGTGGTCAGCGTCTTTGACCTGGCCACGGGAGCCCCGCAGTTTCGGCTGACGGGGACCGGGCAAACCGCGGGGAATCGCCCGAACCGCCCGCTCCCCGAAATTGGCTGGGCGGCGGGCACCCTCGACGACGCGTACGGGGCGACCGTCGACGGGTCGGGGCTGCTCGTGACCGACCTGGGCGACAACCGGGGCGGGGGCGGCGTGCAGCGCTGGCTCCCCGACCCGGAGACCGAGAGCTGGGCTCTGGACGAGAGCTTCGGCGCGGGCGGGCGGATCTCGTTCCCCGGCACGAAGATTTACCGGGCGGTGCCGAATCCGGCAACCGGCGAGGTGTACGTCGTGCCGCAGACGGGCAACATCATGCGCGTCTCCCGGACGGGCGAGCGGCTCGGCACGCTGAACACCCCGGGCCTGCTCACCCTCGCCACCCGCGACATCGCGGTGACCGAGGAGGGCTGGCTCACGATGACCGCGCGCGGGAACCGCAGCATCCGGCTGCTCGCCCTCAGCCCCAGCCCGCTCACCGGGCTGCGCGCCGCGGTCGACCCGGTCACCGCGGACGTGGCGCTGGGCTGGGACGCCGCCGTCGAGGAAATCGGCCAGGCACCCCTCCTGGACCGGGTCATCGAGCTCTCGGATGACGGGGGCGCGACCTGGACGGTCGTCGAGCGGGAAGCGAGCATCGCGGCAACCGCAACCGTGCGCGGGCTCGCTCCGGGCGACTGGACGGCCCGGGTGACCCCCTGGAACGAGGCCGGGCGGGGCGACGCGGACACGGTGGGGTTCACCGTCGCAGAGCCGCGGCCCA
>NZ_JAPFRB010000004.1:317985-319344 GCF_035726885.1 Leucobacter sp. M11
GGTGAGCCCCACGAGCACGCTCGGGCCGAGCGGGCAACCGCCGAGCGCAACGGGCACGGCCCAGCCCGAACGGATCGTCGACACGGGTGGCTCGGCTCCGGCCCTCGGGATCGCGGCCGCCACGGCCCTCGTCCTGACCGGGCTGATCCTGGCGCTCCGGCGACGGCTCCGGAACCCGATCGGCGAGTGAAGCTGTGCCCGCGAGTGGTGCCGCTCGGTGGCTGGGGCTTAGCCCGCGTGCGGGGGCTCCTCGGCTTCGGCCAGGAGTTCCCGGACCCGGGGGATGACCCGGGTGCCGTAGAGCTCGATGCTGCGCAGGAGCTGCGCGTGCGGCATAGGGCCGTTCGCGTACTTCAGGTCAAAGCGGTCCAGGCCGAGCGTGCGCACCGTCTGCGCGATGCGGCGGGCGACGGTCTCGGGGGAGCCGACGTAGAGCGAGCCCGCCTCGATCTCGTGCTCGAACTCAGCGCGGGTGGTCTCCGGCCAGCCGCGCTCGGCGCCGATCCGGTTCCGGTTCTCCCGGAAGTGCGGCCAGAGCTGCTCGCGGGCACGCTCGTCGGTGTCGGCGACGTGGCCGGGGGAGTGCGCGCCGAGCGGCATGGGCTCGTAGCCGAGCTGCTCCGTGGCCCGCTCGTACAGGCGAACATAGGGCAGGAACCGGGCGGGGTCGCCGCCGATGATCGCGAGCATCATCGGGATCCGGCTCTGCACCGAGCGCACGACGGACTCCGGGCTGCCGCCGACGCCGATCCACGCCGGGATCTTGCCGCCCTCGGTCTTCGGGAAGACCTCCTGGTTGTCGAGCGGCGTGCGGTAGGTGCCCGACCAGGTCACGGGCCCCTCCTCGCGGAGCTTCGTGAACAGGTCGAGCTTCTCGGAAAAGAGCGTCTCGTAGTCGGCGAGGTCAAAGCCGTAGAGCGGAAACGACTCGGTGAAGGAGCCGCGGCCCAGCGTGATCTCGGCCCGCCCGTTGCTGACGGCGTCGAGCGTCGCGAAGCGCTCCTGGACGCGAACGGGGTCGTCGCTGGAGAGCACCACGACGGCGGTGCCGAGCAGGATGCGCTCCGTGCGGGTCGCGAGGGCCGCGAGGACCATGTCGGGGGCGGAGATGGCGAAGTCGTCGCGGTGGTGCTCGCCCACGCTGAAGGCGTCCACGCCGACCTGATCGGCCAGCTCGCCCTGCGCGAGCACCTCGCGGAGCACCGCGGCGGCGCTCTGTGCCTTCCCGGCCTCGTCCACGGTCATGTCCCCGAAGGTGTCCAGACCGAAGGCCACTGCGTTCGCGGTCATCCGCGTCCCCTTTCGTCAGCGCGGCGGTGTCCGCGTGAACACTATAACCGGCGGGGGACGGCCCGCATT
>NZ_JAPFRB010000004.1:319385-324727 GCF_035726885.1 Leucobacter sp. M11
AACGCGCGGTCCCGCCCCCGCCCCGAGCGCACGGCTCAGCCGCGGCGGCGCAGGGCGAACAGCGCCAGGGTGACCGCGGCGGCGCACCAGACGAGCACGAGCGCGAGGTCCCGGGGCTGGGCCTCGAACTGCTGGCCCACCAGGCCGGCCCGAATGAGGTTCGACATGGGCTCGATGGGGAGCACCTCGTGTGCCCGCTGCAGCCAGCCGGGCATATTCGAGGCGGGGAAGCTCACGGGGGAAAACAGGAGCAACAGGAAGACGAGCAGCTGCGAGACGAGCTGGGCCACGAGCGGCGGGAACAGCACCGCGATGGCGTAGCCGACGGCCGCGGCGGTGAGCGAGACGAGCAGGGCGATGGGCACGAGCCAGGCAGAGATCTGGTAGTCGATGTCGTAGCGCAGCGCGCCCACAATCACCCCGAGCACGAGCCCGGGCAGGGCGAGCAGCGTCCACAGGGCGAGGTCCGCGACGAGGAACGCCGCCCGCGGCAGGGGGAGCGTGCGCAGCCACTCCGCGCTGCCCTCGGTCTTCGCCTGCGCCATCTGCTGGGGGGTCATCACGAGGCCGACCACGATCAGCGTGATCGTGGGGGCCCCGGTGGCCAGGTAGAGGGCGGCCTCGGGGGAGACATCGCCGATGAGGATCCCGTAGCCGAGCACGGTGGACACGGCCAGCGCGGACTGCACCACCATCAGCAGGGGCAGGAACTGGGCCTGGCGGCGCAGCTGCCACTGCACCATGAGGCCGGTGCCCCGCAGGGCGCTCGCCGCGCTCACGCTGCCGCTCCCTGCTCGGAGCCGACGAGGTCGAGGTAGACGTCCTCGAGGGAGGCGGCGGTGAGCGAGAAGCGCTCGATGTCGCCCCGGTCCACGGCGGCCTGTGCCCAGGCGACGGTCTCGGCACCCCGGCTCGCGGGGACGGTCACGGCGGCCTGCGCGGGGCCGACCACCTGGGCGCGCATCCCCGCGGGGAGCTCGGGCACCCGGGCGGCGTCCAGCTCCAGCGTGAGGGTGTCGCGCAGGTGGGCGGTGAGCTGCGCGGGAGTGCCGGCGGCGATCACCCGCCCGCGGTCGAGGATGACGAGGTCGTCCACCGTGTGCTCGGCCTCGCGGACGTTGTGGGTGACGAGGAGCACCGCGGCGCCGGCATCGGCGACCCCGCGGATGGCCGACCAGAGCAGGCGGCGGCGGGCCGGGTCAACGTCGTTGGTGGGCTCGTCGAGGATGACGAGGGGGCCCGGGGCGACCGCGGCCATGCCGAAGGCGGTGAGCCGGGCCACGCCCCCCGAGATCTTCTCCGCCGGGGTGTCGGCCCAGGGGGCCAGATCGAGGGTCTCGATCAGTGCGGCGGCGCGCGCCGCGGCCTCGCGCCGCTGGGTCCCGCGGATGCGGGCCACCAGCTCGATGGCGCGGCGCGGCGTCAGCCCCGTGATCGGCACGTTTGCCTGGGCCTGCACCGACGCGAGCTCGCGGGCCCGGGCCGGGTGCGCGATTGCGTCGATCCCGGCGAGGCTGATGGAGCCGGAATCGGGCCGGAGCAGGCCAACGATCTGATTGACGAGGGTGGTCTTCCCCGCGCCGTTGTGGCCGAGCACCCCGAGGACCCGACCGGCGGACGCGGTCATGCTGATCCCGTCGTTGGCCCGGTTGCGTCCTCGGCCGGAATAGGTCTTCACCAGCTCGCTTACGGCGAGCACCTCTTGGGTCACGGGGACCTCCTGTTCTGTGCGGTTTGGGGGAACGCCCGGAGGAAGGCCACCCGGGCGAATACTTGACGGTATGAACATACCCTTGGGTATGGATCGGCGCAAGCTCCATTCTTTCCGGTATCCGGCGGTATGCTGGGGGCATGACATCGCGAGGCGCAGACGCGGGAAGCCCCGACCCCGAGGGCGCGGGCCGAGAAACCTCGGCCGAGCAGAAGCTGCGCGACGCCGCCCGGGCTCTCGCGGACGCCGCGGGCAAGCTCGGCCAGAGCCTCGGCGCGGCGGGCAGCGCGCAGGCGGAGCAGGGCGTGGCCAAGGGGCTGCTCGCCGCAGCCGAGGCCCTCGCCCAGGCAAAGTCCTGGGTTGAGGAGCGCGCGCGACCCCTGAGTACCCGGGAGCAGCTCCTGCGCCGCGCCGGGGAACTCTTCGCCGAGCGGGGCTACTCCGGCGTCTCCCTGGAGGACATTGCGCAGGCCGCTGGCTTCACGAAGGGCGCGGTCTACACGCACTTTGGCTCGAAAGAACAGGTGTTCCTCGCCGCCGTCCGAGACGTCGCGGAGCGCGTCGAGGCGCAGCTCGGCTCCGGGCCGGACGCGGGCGCCCCGCTCAGCGCCCAGGAGATCGCCTCGGCCACCCGGCTGACGACGGAGGCGATCCTGTTCGCCACCCGGCACCCGGAGCACCTGGCCGAGATGCGGCCGCTCGTGTTCCGGCTGATTCAGGCGCTGCCGAACGCGGAGCGGGACCGCGCCCAGCACGCCGAGGCATCGGATCCCGAGATCGCCAGCGGCCGCGTGCTCAGCCCAGGCGAAGGAGCCTTCGCGGAGTTGGCGCTTCGAGTGCTCCTGGGCGGGCTTGGCGCAGCACCCGCGGCGGGCGACCCGGTCACGGAATGATGTGCAGGCGTCGCGCGGTCGAGACCGCGGCGTAGCGGGTGCGCGTGTTCAGCTTGTTCATGGCGGTGCTCAGGTAGCTCTTCACCGTGTTTTCCCGAAGCCCGAGCGTGCGGCTAATCTGCGCATTCGTGTGCCCGATGCTCGCCCAGGACAGCACATCCCGCTCCCGAGGTGACAGGAGCACGCCCGGATCGACGGGCGCTCCGTCCTCCACGGCGAGGGCCGCGAGCCGATCGCCGAGCTGCTGAATCCGGCCCCGCAGCTGCGCGTCCTCCACCCGGGCGCGGATCCCTCGCAGCTCCGCGTAGCTTGCCCGGATCTCCTCCAGGGCGTAGGAGGACAGCTCGGGGGAGGCCTCCCCCGCCCGGCTCGCCTCCGCCCGCTGCTCCGCGGGGAGGATCATCCCCAGGCGGTTGAACTCGCGCACGAGCAGGTCGTGCACCCGGAACTCGGTGGCCAGCTCCTGGGCGATCCTGAGCACCGGGCCGGTCGCGAGCGTCTCGGGCGAGGTGAGCCCGTGCGCGCCGCCGTAGAGCACCGCGTGGACGCGGCCCCCGAGCGGGACGGGCACCGCGAAGAGCGAGGCGACGCCCTCGCCGAGGACGGCGCGGTCGTAGTCGTGAGTGATCTTTTGTGAGGACCCGTAGTCCTTCGTGATGCGCGGGCGGCCCTCGAGCATGACGAGGCCGCCGAGGCCACGGGCCTCGCGCACGCGCAGCCCCATCAGGCTCCGGGTCCGGGTGCCCGCGAAGGCGCTCACCTGGATCTCGTGCTCCGTCACGAAGCCGGCAAAGGAGAGCGAGAACCCGGTGCTCTCCGCCACGCGATCCACGGCGCGCTGCACGAGCACCTGCTCCGTCGGGGGGTGTGGATCGTCCATCCGGACTCCAAACTTTCGGGGGTGGTTTCCGGTTTTCGCCCCGAATATGGTGAGCGTAACACGGGGTGCCAGCACGAAAACGATGCGAAAGCAACCGCGATTTCAGCGACGAAATTGATGGTGAAAACTGATGCCCCAGTGCCGCAGCCGCACGAGATTCCGGGCGATGCTCGGGGCTCGCCGAGGCACGCGATCGGCCGGTACGGACCTGCCAACCGGCCACCTCGACCGCTCGACGGCGGTCGGGGGCTCACCCACCCGCTCAACGAACGGAGACCCATCGTGCACGATCAACACGCGTCCAGCGGCTCGGTCCGCCAGGAGTCCGAGCCCGGAATCGACTACCCGGCTGAGGAGGCCTCAGCCGCCTTCCACACCCTGAAAAAACGCCACCGCGCGTTCGTGTTCCCACTCGCCATTGCCTTTTTCGTCTGGTACTTCACCTATGTGCTGCTCGCCGCCTACGCGCACGACTTCATGTCTCAGCCGGTCTGGGGCGACATCAACGTCGGGCTGCTATTCGGCCTGGCCCAGTTCGTGAGCACCTTCGCGATCACGATGGCCTACGTGTCCTATGCGAACCGCCGTCTCGATCCGATCGCCGAGCAGATTCGCGCGGATCTCGCTGAAAAGGAGGCCAGCGCATGATCGACGCCATGCTCCGCCCCGGACCGGGGATGTTCCCCGCCGAGGTTCGGGACCTCAGCGCCGAAAACAACCCGGTGCTGAACATCTCGATTTTTCTCGCCTTCGTCGCGGTGACCCTGTTCATCGTCATCCGGGCCAGCCGGACGAACGTCTCCGAGGCCGATTACTACGCGGGTGGGCGATCGTTCACCGGCCCGCAGAACGGCTTCGCGATTTCTGGCGACTATCTTTCCGCCGCTTCCTTCCTCGGCATCGTCGGGGCGATCGCGATCAACGGCTACGACGGTTTTCTGTATTCCATCGGTTTCCTCGTCGCCTGGCTCATTGCGCTGCTGCTCGTGGCCGAGCTCATGCGCAACACGGGGAAGTTCACGATGGCCGATGTGCTGTCGTTCCGGCTCAAGCAGCGCCCGGTTCGGATGGCCGCGGCGCTCACGACGCTCGCCGTTTGCTTCTTCTACCTGCTCGCGCAGATGGCGGGCGCGGGCGGCCTCGTCTCCCTGCTGCTCGGCATCGACAGCAGGATCGGGCAGTCCCTCGTGATCGCCGTCGTCGGCGTGCTCATGATCGTCTACGTGCTCATCGGCGGCATGAAGGGCACCACCTGGGTGCAGATCATTAAGGCGTTCCTGCTGATCGGCGCGGCCGCGGCCATGACGGTCTGGGTGCTCGCAATGAACGGCTTCAACCTCTCCGCGGTGCTCGCCAGCGCGGTCGAGAACTCCGTCTCCACCCCGCCGGAAGCGATCCTCACGCCGGGGCTCCAGTACGGGGCGAACCCGCTGGACTTCATCTCCCTCGCCCTGGCCCTCGTGCTCGGCACGGCGGGGCTGCCCCACGTGCTCATGCGCTTCTACACCGTGCCAACGGCCAAGGAGGCCCGCCGCTCGGTCGTCTGGGCGATCTGGCTCATCGGCGGCTTCTACCTGCTGACGCTCGTCCTCGGCTACGGCGCCGCGGCGCTCGTCGGCTCCGAGACGATCCAGAACTCCCCGGGCGGCGTGAACTCCGCCGCGCCCCTGCTCGCGCAGGTGCTCGGCGGGCCGCTCTTGCTCGGCTTCGTCTCCGCGATCGCCTTCGCCACGATCCTCGCGGTCGTCGCCGGGCTCACGATCACCGCGGCCGCCTCCTTCGCCCACGACGTGTACTCGAACGTGATCAAGAAGGGGAAGGCCGAGCCCGGCACGGAGATGAAGATCGCCCGCCGCAC
>NZ_JAPFRB010000004.1:324762-328107 GCF_035726885.1 Leucobacter sp. M11
GTATCGGGGTGCAGGGGCAAAACATCGCCTTCCTCGTGGCCCTCGCCTTTGCCGTCGCGGCCAGCGCGAACCTGCCCACGATCCTGTACTCCCTGTACTGGCGCAAGTTCAACACCCGCGGCGCGGTCTGGAGTATGGTCGGCGGCCTCAGCGCGGCGATCATCCTGATCGTGCTCTCGCCCGTGATGAGCGGCACGCCGACCTCGATGCTCGGCGAGGGCGTGGACTTCGCGATCTTCCCGCTGTCAAACCCCGGCATCGTGTCGATCCCGCTCGGCTTCTTCCTCGGGTGGCTCGGCTCCGTCACCGCCTCGAAGCGGGAGGATCCGGCGCTCGCCGCCGAGATGGAGGTGCGCTCGCTCACCGGGCACGGCGCGGAGCCCGCGACCGAGCACTAGGGCGTCCGCCGCAGCCGCGTCCGCGCTGGCGGCCCGCCGGGGGAATCGTCTTCCCCGGCGGGCCGTCGGCCCGGGCGCTGTGCGCGTCCGGGGCAGCCCCGGTTTGACTAGGGCAGGGCGTAGCCGTCGCCGCGGGGCACGAGCAGGCCGTCGGCGAGCAGGGAGCGGAGGGCGCGCTCGGCCCGTTCCGGCTCCGGCACCTCGGCGAGCAGCTCCGCCTCCGGCCGCTCGGCCTCGCTGCGCCGGGCGAGGGCCATGATGAGCCCCCGGGCCTCGCGGTCGCTCCCGGCGAAACGGGCCTGCTTCGGCGGGGCCTTCGGCGCGTTGTCGGGGAAGCCCGCCCCGCGCCACTCGCACCACTCGGCGATGGGACACACGGAGCATCCCGGGTTCTTGGCGGTGCAGATCACCTGGCCCAGCTCCATCGCGGCCGCGTTGAACACGGCCGCTTCCGCGTCGTCCGCCGGGAGCAGCGCCGCCATGTCCTCGAGGTCGGAGGGCCGGGGCACGCCCGCGGCCGCCAGCCCGTGCACGGCCCGGGCGATGACCCGGCGCGTGTTGGTGTCCACGACCGGGTGGCGCTGCCCGTAGGCGAAGACGGAGACGGCCCGCGCCGTGTAGTCCCCGATTCCGGTGAGCGCGAGCAACTCGGGCACCGTCTCGGGCACCCGGTCCCCGTGCTCCGCCGCGATCTGCTCCGCCGCCCGGTGCAGCCACAGCGCGCGGCGGGGATAGCCGAGGCGGTCCCAGGCGCGCACGGCCTCGCCCGGGGCGTCCGCGGCCAGGGCGGCGGGGCTCGGCCAGCGCTCCAGCCAGGCCTCCAGGCGGGGGATGACCCGCTCGACCTGGGTCTGCTGGAGCATGAACTCGGAGACGAGGACGCCCCAGGCGCCGAAGCCTTCGGCGCGCCAGGGGAGGGGGCGGGCATTGGCGCGGAACCAGGCGTTCAGGGGGGCAGCGGGGACAGACACCCGACCAGTCTATGCAGACGAGATCCAGTAGGCTCGAAGGGTGCCCGCCGCGCCCGCGGCGCCCCGGATTCGGGGAATCGCACGGACGTGAAAGGGGTGCCGGGTGGCCCAGAGCGGGATTCTGCTCATCGACAAGAGCGAGGGGTGGACGAGCCACGACGCCGTCGCCCGGACCCGGCGCTTCCTCGGCACTCGCAAGGTCGGCCACGCGGGCACGCTCGACCCCATGGCAACGGGCCTGCTCGTGCTCGGCGCGGAGAGCTCGACCCGGTTGCTGACCTACCTCGTCGGCCTCGACAAGGAGTACGAGACCGTGATCCGGCTCGGCATCTCGACCGTGACGGACGACCGGGAGGGCACGGCCACCGCGGTGGGCGACCCCTACCTGATCGCGAAGCTGAGCCCGGCCGCGATTGCGGCGGAGGCCGCGAAGCTGACGGGCGACATCCAGCAGGCCCCGAGCGCGGTGAGCGCGATTAAGGTGGATGGCCGCCGCGCCTACGACCGGGTTCGGGCCGGGGAGGACGTGGAGCTGCCGAAGCGACCCGTGACCGTGCACGAGTTCGAACTGGGCGAGATGCGCGTGGAGCGGCTGAGCGACGCCGTCACGGTCGTCGACATCCCGGCCCGCGTGCGCTGCTCCTCGGGAACCTACATCCGGGCGTTGGCCCGCGACCTCGGCGCCGCGCTCGGCGTCGGCGGGCACCTGATCTCCCTGCGGCGCACGAGGGTCGGCCCGTTCCAGGTGACCGATGCCCGGAGCATCGAGGACCTGGACGCGGCGGCGAACCCCGCGGCGGGCGACGTCGCCGCGGACCCGGCAAGCTTCCTCCTCGACCCGGCCGAGGTGGCCCGCGGGCTCTTCCCGGCGCTGGAACTGAGCGAGCAGCAGGCGATCGACCTCGGCCAGGGTAAAAAGCTGGACGTGCCCGATGCCCCCGACGCCGAGATCGCGGCGGCGATTGCCCCAGCGGGCAGCCTCGTCGGCCTCGTCCGCATCCGGGCGGGCAAAACCCGCGTCCTCGTGAACTTCCCCAGCGGCCGGGGGGCCGCGGCGATCCCGGCGGGGGGCGACCGTGGTTAGTTGGTTCGCGAACGTCACCGTCGTTGTCGCCCTGGCAACCGCGGTCCTGTGCCTCTGGTTCTTCTTCCGCAAGCAGGGGCCGAACGACTACACCCTGGGCGGGACGCTCCTCGCGACGCTGCTGCTCATCGTGCACGCCGTGCTCGCCATCGTCGGCCCGCTCGTGGGGAACGCCCCGACGGGTGACCTCCTGGAGTTCTGGTTGTACCTGATCGTTGCCATCGCGCTGCCCATCGGCGGCGGGGTGTGGGCGCTCCTGGATCGCACCCGGTGGAGCACCCTCGTGCTCGCGGTGCTGAACGCGGCAATCGCGGTCATGGTGCTGCGAATGCTCGAAATTTGGTTTGTGCAGGGCACGTAGCAGGACTCTCTGAGAAACTGGCCCCTGGCCAGGCGTTTTTTCCTGCGGTACCCTGAGGGTGTGTCCCCGAGATCGCCGAGGCCCCGGGTCGAGCGTGACGCTGCGAGCGTCCGGCTCCCCGGCGGCTCCTGCGAGCCGGAGGACCACGCGAGGACGAGGCAAGCCTGCCGCTCCCGGCCCTGGCCGGAACAACAGGCTCTTGGCAGCAGCGGGCGGCGCGGTTAAGGTGAGAGCAGCGATTCGCCAGGAGCTGGCTCCGGGTGGAGCGGCTGTATCCCCCTGCGCTGGCGTTCGCCCGGTGTCTTCCCCGCGTGAACGCGCGCCCCGGAACACTTCGGAGCGCTGGCTCGTTCCGAGCAGGCTCACCGGAGCGTGACCGATCAGCAGTGGGCCTCGCAAGGAGACAGCTATGACTCAGTTACTGACCGACAAGGTCGCCATCGTGACGGGCGGCACCAGCGGCATCGGGCTCGCGACCGTGGAGCGATTCGTCGCCGAGGGCGCGAAGGTGATGATCGCCGACATCCAGGA
>NZ_JAPFRB010000004.1:328153-329020 GCF_035726885.1 Leucobacter sp. M11
TACACGCACACCGACGTGACCCAGGAGCCCATGATTGAGGCCCTCGTCGCGGCCACGGTCGAGCGCTTCGGCCGACTCGATGTGATGGTCAACAACGCCGGGGCCCAGGGTGATGCGGCCTCGATGCTCGAGATCGGACAGGAAGGTTTCGAGAAGACCCTCACTCTGCTGACGAGTTCGGTCCTGTTCGGGCACAAGTACGCCGCCCGCCAGTTCCAGGCGCAGGGCGGGGGTGGCTCGATCATTTCGACAGCCTCCGCCGCGGCGCTGCACGGCGGCTGGTCGATGGCCGCCTACACCGTCGCCAAGCACGGGGTGGTCGGCGTCGTCCGGCAGGCGGTCTCCGAGCTCGCACCGCTCGGCATCCGCTCGAACGCGATCGCCCCGGGCATCATCATGACCCCGATCATGTCGCGCGGATTCGGGATCCCCGACGAGAACGCGGAGGAGTTCATCGCGTACCTCGCCGAGAAGCTTGGCCCCACGCAGCCAAGCGGCCGGGTCGGCACCCCCGAGGACATCGCGAAGGCCGCGGTGTTCCTCGCGAGCGACCTGTCCGAGTTTGTCACGGGCGTCGTCCTCCCCGTGGACGGCGGCGTGACCGCGACGAACCTCGGCAGTTTCACCGAGGACCTGGCCGCCGCGGGAATCGAGTACCTCTCCCGCTAAACACCGTTGCGCGGGGCCCCGGCGCGACGCGCGGGGCCCCCGCGTGTCGGCGGGGTCGCGCTGCCGGGTGGGGCGGGGTTCAGCGTGGCCGAACAGGCGCTGAACCCGGGCGTCTGGCGCGGGTAGACTGGGGGCGTGTCCGATCTCAACCCGCCCCAGTCCCCGTCGCCGTCCTCACCCGGTGCGGCTGCGCCGCCC
>NZ_JAPFRB010000004.1:329045-329400 GCF_035726885.1 Leucobacter sp. M11
TCGGGAAGGTGCTGATCGCCGTCTACGTGATCCTCGCGATCGCGGCCACGTTCCGCTCCATCTTCCAGATCATCCGCCGCTTCGACGAGGCCCCCGTTGCCTACTCCCTGTCCGCGGTCGCGGCCCTGGTCTACGTCCTGGCCACGATCGCGCTCATCAAGCGCACCGGCGTCTGGCGGAAGATCGCCTGGGTCGCGATCAGCTTCGAGCTGGTCGGCGTCCTCACCGTCGGCGTGCTGAGCATCACGGTGCCCGAGTGGTTCGGGCACGCCTCGGTCTGGTCGAACTTCGGCCAGGGCTACGGCTACATCCCCCTCGTGCTCCCCGTGCTCGGGCTCATCTGGCTCGGCAAAGA
>NZ_JAPFRB010000004.1:329439-338639 GCF_035726885.1 Leucobacter sp. M11
ATGAGCCGGATCTGTCGGGCCCTGGGGGAGCTCGCCGTGCCGCACCCGGCAGCTGCGGTTGCCATCGGGAAATTTGACGGTATCCACCTGGGTCACGCCGATGTGATCGGCGGGCTCGTGCGGCACGCTCGGGCGAACGATCTCGCCGCCGTGGTTTTCACCTTCGAAGACAACCCGCAGCGCACGATCCGCCCGGAATCCACGCCCATGAACCTGATGGGCGCTGAGCGTCGCGCCGATCTCATCGAGGCGCTCGGCCCCGACGAGATCGTGATGGTGCCCTTCGATCTGGACTTCTCCCAGATTCCCGCCGAGGTCTACGCTCGCGAGGTGCTCGCGGGCCAGCTCAACGCCCGGCACATCATCGTGGGGGAGGACTTCCGCTTCGGTCACCGGGCCGCGGGCAACGTCGAGCTGCTCCGCCAGCTCGGCCCGGAGCTCGGCTTCACGGTCGAGGCCGTCCGCGAGGTGCTCGACGCGGGCGGGGAACGCATCTCCTCGACCCGGATCCGCCAGGCGCTCACCGAGGGCCGCGTCGAGGACGCCGCCGGGATGCTCGGCCGCCCCGCCGAGGTGATCGGGGAGGTCGTGCACGGCGACGCCCGCGGGCGCGAGCTCGGCTTTCCCACCGCGAATCTGGGCGGCGAGATGAGCGGCTTCGTCCCCGGGGACGGCGTCTACGCCGGGTGGGCCTGGCACGGTCACACCCGCTACCCCGCGGCGATCTCGGTCGGCATCAACCCCACGTTCCGCGTGTCCGGGCAGTCCCGCGTCGAGGCCTTCCTGCTCGATGCGTCCCTCGACCTCTACGGGGAGCGCCTCCGCGTGGAGTTCACGCACCGGCTCCGCGACATGGTCGCCTACGCGGGCGTGCCCGCGCTCATCGAGCAGATGGACGCGGACGTCGTCCTGACCCGCGAGCTGCTCGGCCTGACCGGCTAACGCCGGCCCGTCTCACAGCCCGCCGATCAGCGCCTCGTAGAAGGTGATGCCGCGCAGGTAGGTCGAGACCCGAATCCGCTCGTTCACCGCGTGCAGGGTGGCCCGCTCGTCGCCCGACATGTCGAAGGGGCTGAAGCGGTACACGTGCTCGCTGATCCGGGTGTACTTCCGGGCGTCGCTTGCGCCGAGCATGATGTACGGCGTGACGATCGTGTCGGCGAAGGTTTCCTCGATCGTCCGGCTCAGCAGCTCCCAGGCGGGGCCGTGGGTCGGCGAGGTGGGGGAGGGCTCGTTCGCCTCGACCACGACGATGCGGACCTGGTCGTCCCGCACAGCGCGGGTGAGGTGCGTGATCGTCTCGGCCACCGAGGACCCAACGGCGATGCGCACGTTCACGGTGGCGGTTGCCCGCTCGGCGAGGGCGTTTGCCGCCATCGAGCCGGAGAGCATCGTGACCGCGGCGGTCGTGCGGACCATCGCGCTCGTCTCGTCGCCGAGCTGGCCGAAGACGCGGGCGAGGATGCCGCCGGTCTTGTCCAGGTTGTCCGCGGCCCAGCGGATCGGGCCGCTCGCGTGCGCGCCGAGCGTGCGGACCATCTCGCGGTTGGTCTCGCTGAGGGAGACGGGGAAGGGGTTGCGCCGGATCCGGTCGATCGCGCGGGCGAGCCGGGCGGTCGCGGTCATCGCGGGCGGAGTCGAGGCGTGCCCGCCCGCCTGCTCGACGACGAGCTCCACGGTCATGATGCCCTTCTCGCTGACCCCGACGACCGCGATGGGCTGCTCGACGCCCGGGAAGACGCCGCGCACGACGGCCCCGCCCTCGTCGAGAACGAAGCGGGGACGCACGCCGCGCTCGCCGAGCACGCGGACGATCTCGTCCGCGCCGCTGCCGAAGACCTCCTCGTTGTGCCCGAAGCACAGCAGGACCTCGTGCTCGGGCACGAAGCCCGCGGCAACGCGCCGCTCGACGGCCTCCAGGATCGTGACGAGCGCGCCCTTGTCGTCGAGGGTGCCGCGGGACCAGATCGTCCGGTCGGCCCCCGTGCCGACCATCTCGGCGGCGAAGGGCGGGTACACCCAGCCCTCGTCGCTCGCGGGCACGACGTCGTAGTGCGCCATGAGCACCGCGGGCTCGCCCTCGGCACGGCCGGGCCAGCGGAAGACCATGCTGTGCCCGTCCACGAGCTCGAGCTCCAGCGCGGCGCTCAGCGCGGGGTACAGCTCGGCGACCGCCGCGCGGAAGGCCTCGAACTCGGCCCAGTTCGTGTCCGCGGCCTCGGGCGGCGATTCGGTGCGGAAACGCAGCAGCGTGCGGAACCGTTCGATCGCGGCGGACTCGTCAGGGGTGAGCTCAGCGGTCATGGCCCCAGACTAGTCCGCCGCACGGGAACGGTGCTACCCGGCTTCCCGAACCCCGCACCACTCGGCGAGGAACAACGCAAGCGCCGTCGTGACCCGCTGGACCGACGCCAGGCTGACCCGTTCATCAGCCCCGTGGACCCGCTCTGCAAGAGGACCGTAGACCAGAGCAGGCGTCCCCGCGTACGTCCCGTAGCAGCGCGAATCGATGTACCCCGTCGAGGTGTTTCTCTCGAGTGAGGCTCCGGAGACCCGCTCGTGCACGGAGGCGAGCAAAGCCTCGGCCGCTGAGCCGGGCGCTAACACATAGCCGTCGGAGAAAAAGCCAGCACGCTCACACTCGACGCTCGTGTCTGGCAGCGCGGACACCGCGGCACGGACCGTGTGCGCCAACTCAGCGAAGGCGGACTCCGCAGACACCGTCGGCGGGAACGCGGCCCGGATGCCCAGCACACACTCGTCTGGAACGCTGGACGGCCAGTCCCCGGAGTGCATCGTGCCCACATTCAGGTTGAAGGGGTGATCGAGGTCGGAGAAATGCTCTTCGTCCGCCCACACCCGATTCCACCGCTCCTCCAGCCCCCGAAGCGCGGTGATGACCGTCACCGCGGCGTCGATTGCGTTCACCCCCTCGGAACGGTATGCGGCATGCGCCGCAACCGTGCGCACCGTGATGCTCGCCCAGAACACGCCGACCTGAGCGCGAACGAGCTGCTCCGGGATCGGTTCCGGAATCAGGACGGCGTCGGCGCGGTGACCGCGCAACAACGCGGCGAGGGTTCCGTTCCCCGTGCTCTCCTCCTCCGGGACGCACTGGAGCTGCACGCTCCCGACCGGGGTGAGCCCGGCGTCCAGCACCGCCCGCAACGCGAAGGCATTCGCCAGCAACCCGGCCTTCATGTCACCGGAGCCGCGTCCGTACAACCAGCCGTCTTCGACCACGGCGTCAAAGGGATCACGGCTCCAGAGCCGGGCAGATCCCGTCGGCACCACATCGATGTGCCCGTTCAGGATGAGCCGATGTGTGCCATCCGCGGCGGGTGTCCCGAGGGAGCCGACGAGGCACTCTTGCTCGGGCAGATCCGAGGGAACGACCCCAGCGCCAGGGTGCCGGGAAACGGCCGCACGATCGATGATCCACCGGTCCGTCGCCAGGCCCAGCGCCTGGAACTCCTCGGCGAGGAGATCGTGCCCGGCTCGCTCCTGGCCGCGCAGCGAAGGCGTCGAGACCAATGCTTGCGTCCGCGCGATCTGGCGAGGAAAATTCCGTTCGACCGCCGCCTCAATCCGACGTTGTTGGTCCTCGGTGAGCGGGGTGGCGTGGGTCATCGTGCTCATGCTCCGGCCTCCGCGTGGAAGACCGTTCGACCATCCTGCACCGTGCGCAGCACCCGGACCTCCCGGATTCGTTCCGGCTCCACGGCGAGTACGTCCTCGCTCAGCACCGCGAAATCGGCGAGCATACCGGGCATGAGGCGGCCTCGGTCGGCCTCAACGCCCGCCGCATAGGCTGAGCCGTGGGTGTACGCGGACAGGGCCTCCGTGACGGTGACCCGCTCCTCCGGGGCGAATGGCACCCCGGAGGCCGTTCGTCGATTGACCAGATCGTGCATGCTCACGAGCGGGTTCGCATCGGAGACGGGCGAGTCGCTCGACCCGGGCACGATCATCCCCGCATCGAGCAGCGAACGCATGCGATAGGTTCCGGCCGCCCGATCCGCCCCGAGAGCTCGGAGAATACCGTCCCCGAAGTCTGAGAGGAACACCCCCTGCGGAACGGGAATGATACCCAACGCGGCAGCCCGGGCCACCTGAGCATCCGAGGCGACCGCAAAGTGCTCGATCCGATGCCGGGTCGGACGGGGGTCCTCGCGCTGTGCCGCGTCGAATGCGTCAAGGACGTGATCGATGGCGCGGTCCCCAATCGCGTGCGTGGCGATGCTCCAGCCCGCCCGGTGAAAGGCCAGGACGGCCTCGTGCAGGTCCTCGGGGGACAGCTGCATCACTCCGGTGTTGTCGGGCTGCCCGCAGTAGCACTCGTGCATGGCAGCGGAGGTGCCAATGAGGGAGCCATCGGAAATGATCTTCACCGGCCCGAGCCGGAGCCGGTCGTCTCCGAAGCCCGTGTGCAGACCCCAGTCCAGCGTTCGCCAGCCCTCGGGGAAGCGCTCGCCGCCGTGCAGGGCGTGGTGGAGGGGCATGACCGTCAGCCGGGGCAGCTGCTGGCCAGCCCGGAGAGCCTGCTGATAATAGAACAGGTCAACGCCCGGGGTCGCGAGCGAGCCGGAAGCGATGACACCGGGCTCGGTGACGCTTGTGATCCCATAGGACGCCGCCTGAGCCGCGGCAAGGGCCAGCCGGTGTCGAATCTCATCGGGGGTGACCGTCGCGGTCGCCTCCTGGAGGGGGTTCATCGCGGTCTCTTCCAGCAGGCCTTCGGCGACGCCCTCGGCGTCGCGGGCGACGCGGCCGCCCGGGAACTCCGGGACGCCGCGCCGATTGGGAAACCCGGCGAGGGCGAAGGCGGCCGTGTTCGCGACCAGCATGTGCCCGGAAACGTGATCGAGGATTGCGGCGCGGCCGCCGGTGACCCGATCGAGTCCCGCGGCGGTCGGATGGCTGCCGAGCGCGTTTTGGTCATAGCCGCTGGCTCGCACGATTGCGTCCGCGGGCAGGTCCCGGGCGAAGGCCTCGACCGCCGCGTACAGTTCGTCCAGCGTCCGGACCAGGTGTGGCCGCAGATTGAGGGAGGCCAGGCGGGCGCCGGTGAACGCGAGGTGGTGGTGAGCATCGTGGAAACCGGGGACCACGCGGGCTCCGCCCAGGTCGACGGTGACGGGCGCGCTCAGGCCGGACACGTCTCCCACGGCGACAATACGGCCCCGCCATACGGCGAGCGCGTCGGCCTCCGGCTGTTCGGGGTTGCCGGTCCAGAAGGCACCGCCGTGCCAAATGCTGTCCACGCGCATTATGCGGACACCTCCTCAGCGGGTGCCGAGTGACTCGCGTCGGCGGGAGCGCGGCGCTGCGCGGATGCGAGGGCGAGAACGCCGAAGATCGTGGCAGCGATCAGCGCCAGGAACAGCGCCATGACCGCCCAGGCGCTCCCGCCGGATGACGTGAGTACCCACTGCGCGAGCAGGGGGGTCGAACCGCCGAAGATCGTGGCACAGACCTGGTACGCCACGGAAACTCCGGTGTAGCGGACTCGGGCCGGGAAGGCTCCGGACAGGGTGCTCGCCAGCAGGGCGTAGTAGGTGCTCCCTCCCATGGTGGTCAGGATGAGGGTGACTCCGATCCACGGGATGCTCCCGGACTGGATTGCCCAGAAGAGGAAGGGCGAGGCCGCGACGAGCCAGAGGAGACCGCCGAGCATGACGCGTTGTTCGCCGAATCGCTGAGCGATGAGGGCCGCGACGGGCTGCCAGAGGAATTGGAAGATTGCGGTCATCAGCAGCACGTTCAGGATCGCGGTCCGGTCGAGGGCCAGCTCACCCGTGGTCCATGCGAGGAGGAAGGTGTTGGTGAAGTAGGCCATAGCGATACCGATAATCGACGCCAGAATGCCGAAGAGCACGAGCCAGCCGGAGGATCGGAACAGCTCGACGAGCGGGATTTTCGCGACCTTTTCCGTGGCCTGAATGTTCGTGAAGTCTTCGGATTCCTCGACCTTGAGCCGGATCACGAGGGCGACGATGACCAGCGCGGCGGACAGCAGGAACGGGATTCGCCAGCCCCAGGACAAGAAGGCCTCATCGGGGAGGGTGCCGACGATGAGGAACATCACGGTGGCCAGGATGGACCCGGCCGGGGAGCCCTGCTGGACCCAGGTTCCGGCCATCCCGCGCTTGCCCTCGGTGGCGTTTTCGGTCGCGAGCACGACTGCCCCGCCCCATTCGCCGCCGACGGCGAGGCCCTGGACTGCCCGAAGCACGACCAGAAGGATGGGCGCTGCCATGCCGATTTGTGCGTAGCCCGGCAGAAGCCCGATTGCGGTGGTGCCCACTCCCATCAGGAGCAGCGTGACGACGAGCGTGTTCTTCCGTCCGTAGCGGTCACCGAAGTGACTGAAGATGATGCCGCCGATGGGGCGCGCGAGGAAGCCAACCCAGAAGGTCGCGAAGGAGGCAATTAGTGCGGCTCCCGGAGACACGTCCGGATAGAAGACGCGGCCGAATACCAGGGCGGCGGCGGTGCCGAAGATGTAAAAGTCGTACCATTCGATCGCAGTTCCGACGAATGCTCCGAGCACGGCGCGCTGTTGCGTCTTCGCTCGGGAGGGTGCTGTTTCAGCCATTGAAACTCTTTCTCGTGAGGGGAGGCCCGCAACCGGGGTTTGCGGGCCTCAGCCAGTGTCGCCCGCCCGTGACATTCGCACAAATGCCAAAAAGTATCGATATTGATAGCCTGTGCGCATGGATATCCGTGCCCTCGAGTACTTTCTCGCCCTGGCCGACACCGGCTCAGCGACGCGCGCCGCTGCGCAGTGCTTCGTGACCCAGCCCTCCCTCTCCCGGCAGATACAGGCCCTGGAACGGGAAGCGGGAACCGCGCTCTTCGAACGCCAACCCCGCGGGATGATCCTCACGCGAGCCGGGCGGATCCTGGAGCCCCAGGTGCGCGAGCATCTGTACCGGCACCGGGACCTCGTCGGGGTGCTGGGCAGCCTTCGCGATCAAGAGCTCCGGCTCCGGGTGGCGTGCCCGCTCATGATCTCCCTGGAGGCTGTGCTGCCCTATATGGCCGAGCACGCGAGTCCCATCGTCGACGTTATCGAAACTGCCCCGGACGACGCCTACGAATACGTCCTGCGCAACGAGGTGGATCTCGCGATCACGACGTGGCCCCCTCCCGCCGGGCTTCGGCGTCGCCTCTTGTTTGAGACGCCCCTCTATGCCCAGGTTGGGCCGGAACTGTTCCCGGAGGACCCGGACGCGATCGAGCTTGCGGATCTCGTGGGTCTGCCGCTGTTCACGAGCGACGGGCACAGCGGGGTTCGCGCGATATTTGACCGTGAAGTGGTGGCGTCGGGCCTCGAGATGACCATCGCGGGTGAGGCCACGCATATCCAGGTTGCGCAGGCGTTGGCTTCCTCCCGTCGCGGGGTCGCGATCGGCGTCTCCGCGGCGGCGCACGGGCTGCGAAACATCCCGCTCGTGAACAACGGGACGCCCATCCTCGCGCAGGACTGGGTCGCCTGGTCCAGCTCCCACTACGCTGCTGAGCGGATCGAGCCCTTCCTGGACGAACTCCTGGGTTGGTTGAGCGGGCAGCTGGCCGAGCGGTATCTTCCCCCCGGCGTGCACTCCCTGACCATCGTGGAACCGGACGCCTAAATCCTCCCGGAGGTGACCCCGTTGCGCGTTTTGGGGCACCCAGGGTCGCGTGTCAGGCCGCGGGGGGTGCCTCCGGAGCGGGACGCGAGGAGGACCAGGCGTTCCACAGCGTGGCGTAGTCGCCGCCGCGGGCGAGCAGCTCCGCGTGGCTGCCCTGCTCGGCGACGACCCCGTCGGAGAGGGCCACGATCCGCTCGGCGGTCCTGGCCTGCCCGAGGCGGTGCGCGACGAGCACGGTCGTGCGCCCCCGGGCCACGGCGGCCACGGCCCGGTCGAGTTCGGGGGAGAGGGTCTCGCCGCCCTCGGCGGTGGCCTCGTCCAGGACGAGCACGGCCGGATCGAGCAGCAGCACCCGGGCGAGGGCGAGCTGCTGGATCTCCGCCCCGCTGAGGTCCGAGTCCCCGGCGTCACGGTCGAGCCCCTCCGGGTGCGCGAGCACCCAGTCCGCGCCGACGGCGCTCAGCGCCTGGGTCATCGCTTCCGCCCCGGCCGTGGGCGCGCCGAGCCGCAGGTTGTCCGCGATGCTCCCGCGGAACAGGTGCGTCTCCTGGGTCACGAGCGCGATTCGGGGGTCCCGCGCCAGCCCGGCCGCGGGGACGCCGTCGATCGTGACGGTGCCCGTCTCCGGAACGATGGCCCCCGCGATCGCGCGCGCCAGGGTGCTCTTACCGGAGCCCGAGGGGCCGACGAGCGCGGTGAGTGAGCCCGGGGCCAGCTCGAGGTCCACCCCGCGGAGCGCGATCCGGCGCCCATCGTAGGAGTGGCCGAGACCCCGCGCCGAGACGGCACCCCCGCGCGGGTCGGGCGCTCCTCGCTCGCTGGCCTGCCCCGCGGCCTGCGCGGACCGCGCCCGCTCGTCGTCCTCGGCCATGAGCGTGACCCCGACGAGCCGGGAGAGCCCGACCGCCGCGAGTTGGAGCTCGTCGATGCTGCCGAGGAGGCCGCCGATGGGCCCGAAGAGCCGGTGAAAGTAGAGCGCGGCCGCGGTGGCCGCCCCCACCGTGATCGCGTCCTGCCCCACGAGCACAAAGCCCACGGCGAGGATCCCGGCCAGGCCCAGGAACTCGGCGGCGTTCAGCCAGCCCCAGAAGCCCGTGCGCAGCCGGGTCGCCTCGATCTGCAACTCGATGACGTGCGCGCTCCGGCGCGCGGTCTCCGCCAACCGGGCGTCCTGCCCCCGGTACGCGCGCAGCGTGTCCGCCCCGGACACGGTCTCCAGAACCGCCTGGCCGCGATCGGCCTCGGCCACCCGCACCTCCGTGTATACGCTGCGCGAGCGCCGGATGAAGCGGCGGGTCGCGAGCACCCACACGGGCACGGTCGGCAGGGCGGCCAGCGCGAGCCAGGGGTCGATCGCGAGGATGCCGACCGCGGTCAGCGCAATCGCGAAGGCGGAGCCCGTGACCTGCGGCAGGATGTCCGAGGCGGCCTCGGTGACCGCCTCGACGTCCCGGGTCACCCGGGACACCACGTCCGAGGACCCCGCGGCCTCGACCTCGGGGCCGCGCAGGTCCAGCACCGAGCGCATGACGTCCTCGCGCAGCTCGGTCACCATGCCCTGGA
>NZ_JAPFRB010000004.1:338703-340750 GCF_035726885.1 Leucobacter sp. M11
CAGCCAGGCGGCGCTGATCACGACGGCGGCGACCCCCGCGCCCCCGGTCACCTGATCGACGATCAGGCCGAGGATGCGCGGCACAAGCAGCGCCGAGGCGGAGCCGCCGAGCAGGCACACGATGACGCCGAGCACGAGCCAGCGCCGTCGCGCCATGATCCGGCCAACGACGCGCCAGGTCTGCCGTGGCGTGGCCACCCGGAGGCGGATCGAGGCGGCGTCGGACGGCTCCTCAGCGGGGTCGGTCAGCACGGGGGCGATCACTCGGTGTCCTCTCGGGGGGCGAGGCGGTGCACCTCGTGGCAGGCGGCGAGCAGCAGCGGGCTCGCGGTGATGACGACGACGGTCGCGGCGGCCTCCCGGAGCCCCTCGGCGATGCGCTGCTCGGTCACGGGGTCGACGGCGGTCGCGGGCTCGTCCAGGACGAGCACGCTCGAGGGGGCGTTGAGGGCGCGGGCGAGGAGCACGCGCTGGCGCTGCCCCCCGGACAGCCGCCGGCCGTTCTCGCCGAGCGGGGCGCGCCAGCCGCCGACGTGGTCGAGCACGTCGCCGAGCGCGGAGGCCGCGACGACGTGCCCGGCCGGCTCGCCCGTGCGCGCGGGGTCGGCCCCGCCGCCGACGGCCTCGCCGAGCGAGCCGGAGAACAGCACCGCGTCGTGCGGGGGAGCGAGCACGCGCTCCCGGCTCCGCTCGGGGCCGAGCCGGGTGGCGCAGACGCCATCGATCGTGAGTTCCCCCGGCAGGAGGGGGCGGCGATAGCCGAAGCCCGCGCTCAGCTCCCGGGCGTGCGTCGGCCCCTCGGGGACGATGCCGATCAGGGCCCCGTGCGGCACCCGGATTTCCCGGGGCCGCTCGGCTCCGTCGGAGGACCCCGGACGCCAGACGAGGGCCGCCCCCGGGGACGCCGCGTCGGCTTCCGCGCGGCCCGCGGCACCGAACGCCGCGGCGGAGCCGTCGTCTTCCGGCACGGCGAAGTCCTCCTCCAGCACCTCCAGCAGGCGGCGGGCGGACGCGCGCTTGTGCAGCCAGTTCGAGCCAAAGGTGCCGACGTGCGCCACCGCGTCCTGGAGAAATTGGGCGAGCCCGATCACGGTCACGAGCTCCCCGATGCTCAGCTCCCCGCGAATCGAGAGCAGCCCGGCGGCGAGAACGAGCCCGGCCAGGAACAGGGCCGCGATGAGGGTGCTCAGCGCCGAGTAGCGCAGCAGCAGCTGCGAGGACGCGATTGCCCCGGAGCGGGAGGCGCGGCTCGCGCTCCGGTACCGGCTGAGGGCCTCGGGCTGGGCGCGAATGCCGGTCAGCACACGCAGGCCCGCGACGAGATCCGTCGCCACCGCGCTCGCCTGCCCGGCGGAGCGCTGCTCCGCGAGGCCGCGGTGCTCCAGGGGGCGCGCGGCGGCGTGCATGACGACGAGGATGAGCGCGGTGGCCCCGAACACGCCAAGCCCGAGCGGCACCGAGATCAGGAGCAGCGACACGGCGGAGACGGTGATCGCGGTGAGCGTCGCGGCCTGCTGCACGACCGACCAGCTCACCCCCGCAACCCGGTAGGTGTCCGAGGTCGTGACCGAGAGCAGCTCACCCGGGCCGCGCCGCCCCCGAATCCCTCGCGAGTGCACGACCCGCGCCAGGGTGAGCTGGCGAAGGTCGTTCTCCGCGGTGCCGTAGACCCGCGTCATCAGCCGGGCCGAGCCACGATACGCGAGGGAGAGGACGAGGAAGTCCAGCGCGAGCAGACCGAGCCAGAGCGCGAGCTGCGCGGGATCGCGCGCGACGATCGCCCGGTCGATCGTGATCCCCACGAGGACCGGCACGAGCGCCTCGCCGCTCTGGTGGAGCACGGCGAGCGCGGTGGCGGCGAACAGGCGCGGTCCGCGCCCGTTCCCGGCGAGCGCGTGCCGCATCGGCGCGGGCGTTGGCGGGCGCGCGGAACGGACGGCGTCGGACGCCGGTGCGGGGTGAGGCATAGATCTAGGCTAAGGTTAGGCTACCCTTGTTGGGGTGGTTGAGCGGCCAGTTCGCGTCGCGGACCGGACACCGGAAACGG
>NZ_JAPFRB010000004.1:340777-342922 GCF_035726885.1 Leucobacter sp. M11
CCGTGTTTTCCGTCAGCCTCAGGAGGTCCCGTGCACCCGAACTGGGCTCAGGCGCGCTGCATCCCCTCGGATATCCCCGATAGCTACCTCCTCACGACCGCGACCCTCGTCGGCACCGACCGCGACGCCTGGCAGGGCGCCGAGCACTTCCACGGCGACGCGATGCTCATGTGGCCCGTGCGCGGCACCTCAATTGTCGGCGTCGGCGAGGCGATCTGGCGGCTCAGCCCCGGCCAGGGCCTCTGGGTGCCCGCCGGCGTGCCCCACGCCGCACGCATCGACCCGGGTGCGGTCGCCTCCTTTACCTACGTCGCCCCCGGCCTGTTCCCGGACAGCTGGACGGGGCCCCGCGTCGTCACCGTCGGCGCGGCCGCCCGGGAACTGCTGCACCACCTCAACGACCACCCCATGCCCCGGGAGGACCGCATCCGCGCCCAGCGCGTCGCGGTGCAACTCATTGCGGCGGCGGCCGAGCCCGAGCTGCCCGCCGTCCTCGGCGCTCCGGGCGCGGTGGCCTGCGACCCCCGCGCCGGGCTCGCGGTCCCCGAGATCCCCCTGCTGCGCGATCCCCGCATCCGGCCCCTCGCCGACGCCGTGCTCGCGGACCCGGGCGACGACCGCTCCATCGACGCATGGTCCTGGCAGCTCTCCCTGAGCGTTCGCACCGTCTCCCGGATCTTCGCGCGGGAGGTGGGCATGAGCTTCTCGCAGTGGCGCACCCTCGTGCGGATGGCGCACGCGGTCGGCCTGCTCGCCGCGGGGGAGCCCGTCGGCTTCGTCGCGCACCGCTCCGGCTACGCCTCCACGAGCGCGTTTTCGGCAGCCTTTCGCCGCGAGTTCGGCGTGAGCCCGAGCGAGTACACGACGGGGATCGGCGAGCGATCCGCCCCGAAGCGCGTCGCCGCCCACGCGGCCAGGCGGGCCCCCGCCGCCTAGCGTCCGCGACAGTGGCCGCGAAAAGACGCACCCTGTCCGGTTCGCGATCACCCGGCTTCGTAACCTGGTGAGGTTCCCCTTACCAACATCGGATCATGTCGGCGCGCGCCGACCCGGAGGCCCCATGCACACCCGCTCCCTGTCCACCAGCCCAGCCGCCCGCCCCGCGCGGCTTCGCCTCCGGGCGCTCGCCGCGGGCGCCGCGCTCGCCGCGCTCACCCTCACGGGCTGCGCCTCGGGATCCGCGGCGGACTCCACGGGCGGGGCGACCGCCGAGGGCTTCCCCCTGGTGATCGAGCACGCCCTGGGCGAGGTCGAGATCCCCGACAAGCCGGAGCGGGTCGTCACGATCGGCACCATGACCCAGGACATCGTCGCCGGGCTCGGCGTCGTGCCCGTCGGCATCAACGAGTCCTGGGGCGCGGACGAGGACGGGTACCTGCCCTGGTTCCGCGAGCGCGTGCAGGAGCTCGACGGGGAGCTGCCCGAGCTCATCGCCTACGACGACGCTGGGATCCTCGACTTCGAGCAGATCCTCGGCCTCGACGCCGACCTGATCCTCGCCCCGCACTCCGGCATCACGGAGCTGGACTACCAGCGCCTCGCCGAGATCGCCCCGACGCTCGCCTACGAGGAGAAGAGCTGGAGCTCCGGCACCTGGCAGCACCTCACCGAGCGGATTGGCGCGGCCATCGGCGAGTCCGACGCGGCCGCCGAGGCCATCGAGCGCACCGAGGCCCTCTTCGCCGAGCAGGGCGCGGCGCACCCCGAGTTCGCCAAGACGAGCTTCGCCTACGGCCTCACCCTGTACGACGGCGCCTCTGAGGTGGGCCTGTACGTGGACGGCGAGCCCCGCGTCGGCTTCATCACCGAGCTCGGCCTGCAGTCCACCTCGTCCATGCCGAAGATTGTCGGCAGCGTCGAGGGCGACAACTGGTACGGGTCCGCGAGCCTTGAGGAGCTCGACACGATCGAGGCCGATGTCTTCATCGCCTGGGCCGAGACCCCCGAGGAGGTTGCCTACACGGTCGAGCACCCCACCTTCTCGCGCTGGGAGCCCATCGCCGCGGGGCGGTACCTCTTCCTTGACGACCCCACGATGGCGATGGCGACGAACTCGCCGACGATCCTCTCCGTGCCGTGGGCGCTGCCCGAGTTCGTGCCGATGCTGAGCGACGCGATCGCCGGCGGGGGCGGCAAGTAAGACCC
>NZ_JAPFRB010000004.1:342961-345005 GCF_035726885.1 Leucobacter sp. M11
CGTCCGGTCTGCCGAGGAGCGTTGCCGTACCCCGCCGCGGGCGGCGCCGTTCCGCGGAATTCCGGGGCGTGTGGCTGGCCGGATCGCGACGGAGCCTGGCGGATCCGAAACCAATTCGGTCCCTAGGCTCGATAAGGCAAGCCTAACCAACGTAGGATGTTGAGGTGCGTTCTTCGCACCCGTCGTCCGGCCCGGACGAAAGACCGGGCACGACCGCGCCCCGGCGCCCGAGGAGTCCCATGCAGTTCCGCACCACCACCCGCCGTTCGCGGCTCACCGCGCTCGCGGCAGCGACCGCGCTGAGCGCCCTCGTCCTCGCGGGCTGCTCCGCCCCGGCCGACGAGAACGCCTCCGACTCAGACCGCTCCGCCGAGGGCTTCCCCGTCACGATGACCCACGCGCTCGGCGAGACCGTGATCCCCGAGAAGCCCGAGCGGGTCGTCACGATCGGCTGGATGACCCAGGACCTCGTCGCCGGGCTCGGCATCGCGCCCGTCGGCACCACCGCGCAGTGGGGCGGCGACGACAACGGGCACACCCCCTGGTTCAAGGAGCAGGTGACCGAGGTGCTCGGCGAGGAGCTGCCCGCGGACATCACCTATGACGACGCCGGGGAGATTAACTTCGAGCAGATTCTCGAACTCGACCCCGACGTGATCCTGGCCCCGCACTCCGGGGTCTCCGAGGTGGAGTACGAGCGTCTGAGCGAGATCGCGCCGGTCGTTGCCTACGAGAAGCAGACGTGGGCCTCCGGCCCCTGGCAGGACCTGACGCGCACGGTGGCCACGGCCCTCGGCGAGAGCGAACTCGCGGAGGAAAAGATCGCGGAGACCGAGGCGTTGCTCGCCGAGGCGCGGGAGTCGCACCCCGAGTTCGAGGGGGTCACCTTCGTCTACGGGATGGGCGTCCGCGACGGGGCGACCGACTTCGGCGTCTACGTCGAGAGCGACCCCCGGGTGCGCTTCCTCACCGAGCTGGGGCTCAGCAACACCACCTCCATGTCCGATATTCTCGGCACGGTGGCGGGAGATGACTGGTTTGGCGCGGTCAGCCTGGAGCAGCTGGACACGCTCAAGGCCGATGTCTTCATCGGCTGGGCCAACGACGAGGCCGAGATCCAGGAGACCCTGACTCACCCGATGGTCTCCCGCTGGGCCCCCGTCGCCAACGGAAAGGCACTCATGATCTCCGACCCCGAGATGGGCATGGCGACGAACTCGCCGACCATCCTGTCCGTCCCGTGGGCGCTGCCCACCTTCCTGCCGATGCTCGCCGACACCGTCGCCGGGCAGGAAACCGGAAAGTAACCGTATGACCCCCCTGACCCGCTCCGAGCGGAGCCAATCGACGAGCGTGACGAGCGCTCGTCCCGATGTGGACGCCTCGGAGCGGGTCACACACACGAGCCACGCGGTGCGCGATGCCACCCAGGGCGTCGCGGCGAATAACGTGGGGCGCACCGTCGCCCTCGTCGTCGCCCTGATCGTGCTCGCGCTCGTCTGCGTGCTCAGCCTGATGGTGGGCGCGCGGGGGATTAGCCCGGCGACGGTGTGGGAGGCGCTCGTCGCGTTCGACGGCTCCGATGAGCACGTCATGATCCGTGAGCTGCGCGTGCCGCGGACCATCATGGGCCTCGTGGTCGGCCCGGCGCTCGGCATCTGCGGCGCGCTCATCCAGGCCTTCACCCGCAACCCGCTCGCCGATCCGGGGATCCTCGGCGTGAACGCCGGGGCGAGCTTTCTCGTCACCGTCGCCGTCGGTTTCCTCGGCATCACCGCCCCCGCCCAGTTCGTCTGGTTCGCGATCGCCGGGGCCTTCATCGTGACGATCCTCGTCTACGCCATCGGCTCCGTGGGGGTCGGGGCGGCAACGCCGGTCAAACTGACCCTCGCGGGGGTCGCGCTGAGCGCCGTGCTCGGCGGCTTTACCTCCGCGATCGTGCTCAAGAGCACGGCGACCCTCGACGTGATGCGCTTCTGGGGCGTCGGCTCGATCGGCGGACGCGCGCTGGATATTCTGCCGGCCACCCTGCCGATCATCGTGG
>NZ_JAPFRB010000004.1:345083-348218 GCF_035726885.1 Leucobacter sp. M11
GCGTGACCGTGGGTCGCACCCGGGTCCTCGTCATCATCGCGGTCACCCTGCTCGCGGGCACCGCCGTCGCGATCGCGGGCCCCATCGGCTTCGTCGGACTGATGGTCCCGCACGTGGTGCGCTGGTTTGTGGGCACGGATCAGCGCTGGATCCTCACCCTGACGCTCGTGGTCGCCCCGATCCTGCTGATCCTTTCCGATATCCTCGCGCGGATCCTGCTCCCGACCGGGGAGCTGCGCGTGGGCCTCGTCACCGCCCTGATCGGCGCGCCCGTGCTCATCGCCCTCGTCCGCCGCCGGGGGGTGAGCGCGCTGTGACCGACACCCTGAACCGGGCGAGCGCCCCCATCGACTTCGGACGCCCCGGCTGGGTCTGGCGTCGCCGCGGCGTCTCCGCCCGCATCGACCGGCGCAGCGTCATCGTTTCCCTGCTCCTGGTCGCCGTGATCGTGATCGGCGGGCTCGTCACGCTCGGCGTCGGCACGCTCTCGCTGACCCCGGGGGAGGTGCTCGCCGCGCTCTTCGATCCGAACGCCCCCGACAAGCACCGGCTGGTCGTTTCGACCTGGCGGCTGCCCCGGCTGCTGTTTGCCGTGCTCTGCGGCGCGGCGCTCGCGATCAGCGGCGCGATCTTCCAATCGCTCACGAAGAACCCCCTGGGCTCGCCCGACGTGATCGGTTTCTCCGCCGGGTCTTACACGGGCGCGGTCGTGGTCATGCTCTTCGTGGGGTCAACCTCCTACAGCACGATCGCCGTCGGCTCGCTCATCGGCGGCGCGGTCACGGCCGGGCTCGTGTACGGCCTCGCGGTGCGCGGCGGGCTGCAGGCCTTCCGCCTCATCATCGTCGGCATCGGCGTCTCGGCCCTGCTCGGCTCGCTGAACTCCCTGCTCCTGCTGTCGGTGAGCCCCGAGCAGGCGATGCTCGCGTCCGTCTGGGGCGCGGGCACCCTGAGCGGCCTCGGCTTCGGCCAGCTCGGCCCCGCGTTCCTCGGCTTCCTGATCCTGCTCGTGGGGGCCGCGATGGTTGGGCGACCGCTCGGGCAGCTGGAGCTCGGCGACGACCGCGCCCGCTCCCTCGGCACCCGCGCGGAGGGCGGCCGGATCTGGGC
Organism: Leucobacter sp. M11; assembly: GCF_035726885.1. Lineage (NCBI taxonomy): Bacteria > Bacillati > Actinomycetota > Actinomycetes > Micrococcales > Microbacteriaceae > Leucobacter > Leucobacter sp. M11. The sequence continues at coordinate 346,194 of NZ_JAPFRB010000004.1, forward strand.
GATCGTGATCGGGGTCGCGTTGACCGCGCTCGTGACCGCGGCGGCCGGGCCGATCTCCTTCGTCGCCCTCGCCGCCCCGCAGATCGCGCGACGGCTCACCCGCTCGGCCTCGGTGCAGTTCGTGCCCGTCGCCCTGACCGGGGCGGCGCTCCTCGTGCTCGCCGACCTGGTTGCCCTCAACGTCGCCCTCCCGGTCGGCGTGGTCACCGTGTCGATCGGTGGCGCTTACCTTGCCTGGCTCCTCGTCAGCGAATACCGTTCCCGTGGAAGGACCGCATCATGACCCTGCTCGACCAGGACACCCCCGCGCAGCCCGCGCCCCAGGCCCGCGCGAGCCTGAGCGCCGAGGGCATCCGCATCGGCTACGACCGACGCGTCATCATCGAGGAGCTGGATGCCACGGTTCCCGAGGGCTCCTTCACGGTGATCATCGGGCCGAACGCCTGCGGAAAATCGACCCTGCTGCGCGCGCTGGCCCGTCTCCTGCCGCCGCAGCAGGGCCGCGTGCTCCTCGACGGCGCGGATATTTCTGGGATGAAGACCAAGCAGGTCGCCACGAAGCTCGGGCTCCTGCCGCAGTCCTCGATCGCCCCGGAGGGCATCACGGTCGCCGACCTCGTGGCCCGCGGGCGCTTCCCGCACCAGGGCATGTTCGACCGCTGGTCAGCGGCGGACGAGCGGGCCGTCACCGAGGCGATGGCCGCCACCCGGGTCACCGAGCTGTCCGGCCGGGCCGTCGACGAGCTCTCGGGCGGGCAGCGGCAGCGGGTCTGGGTCGCGATGGCGCTCGCGCAGGAGACCCCGACGCTGCTGCTGGACGAGCCGACCACCTTCCTCGATATCTCGCACCAGTACGAGCTGCTGGAGCTGTGCCGCGCCCTCCGCGAGGAGGGCGGGCGCACCCTCGTCGCGGTGTTGCACGACCTGAACCAGGCGGCCCGCTTCGGCACGCACCTGCTCGTCATGAAGGACGGCGCGCTCGTGGCCAGCGGCAAGCCGGAGGACATCCTCACGGAGGAGCTCGTCGCGGAGGTCTTCGATCTGCCCTGCCGGATCGTGCCGGATCCCGTGACGGGCACCCCGCTCGTCGTGCCGCTCGACGGCGCGGGCCGGCAACGCCGCTAACCGCACTGGCGAGGCTCGGGGTCCCCGCACTGGGCACCGGGGCAGGGCGGGGGCGCGAGCGGGGGGAGCGCCCGGGCGCTACGGGGTCGGCGCGGCGGGTTGCGCCGGATACTCCGCGACCGGATTCGCGGGGGCCGAGCGCGCCCGGCGCGCGGCGCGGATCGCGTGCCAGGCCGTGGGGATCACGGTCACCGCGATCGCGCCGAGCAGGATGAGATCGATGTAGCTGACCATGAAGTCGCGCAGCGGCGGGATGTACCCCAGCAGATAGCCGATGAGGCTGAGGCCGGCCCCCCAGACGAGCGCACCGACCGCGTTGAACAGGGAGTAGCGGCCCCAGGGCATCCGACCGGCGCCCGCCGCGACGGGCGCGATGGTGCGGACGACCGGCACGAAACGGGCCAGGATCACGGCGAGCCCGCCGAAGCGGTCGAAGAAACCCTGCGTCCGGCTCAGGTTGTCCGAGCCGAGGAAGCCCCCCGCCCGGCGGGACAGGGCGCTCGATCCGGCCCTGCGGCCGATCAGGTAGCCGACCTCGCCGCCGAGGAAGGCCGAGGCCGCGATTGCGATGCACACCCAGACGATCGGCACGTCGATGACGCCGGAAAAGGTGAGCACTCCGGTGATGAGCAGCAGCGTGTCCCCGGGGAGCAGAAAGCCCACGAGCAGGCCGGTCTCGGCAAAAACGATCAGGCAGACCCCGAGCAGGGCATAGGCCCCGAACCCCTCAATCAGGGTGTTCGGGTCCAGCCAGGGGATCAGCGCGGTGGAAAGCACGGGGGGAGACTCTCTTCTGTTGGGCGACGTGCCAAAGGCCTCGCAACAGTTGGCAGACCCCCAGGATACCGCGGCGACCCCGGCTCAGCCGCGCGGAATCCGCATTCCCAGCCGCTCGGGCGC
>NZ_JAPFRB010000004.1:348274-353516 GCF_035726885.1 Leucobacter sp. M11
AGACCGGCGCTACGCGGAGGCTTCGGAGGAGCGCTGCTGCGGCTCCGGGTGTTCCCGCCGCTCTGGAGCCTCCGCGGTGAGGAGCTGCCCGTTGAGGTGGCTCAGCTGCCAGCCCCGCCCATCGTGCACGAGCTGGGTGCGCTCGGCGTTCAGGATGCGGGGAACGTCCTGGCCGAGCAGCCGCTGCAGGGTGATCCGGATACAGGCCCCGTGCGAGACCACCAGGAGGCGTTGCCCCGGGTGCTGCTCGCGCAGCTCAGTGAGGGCGGCGATGCCCCGCTCGGCGACGGCCGCCGGGGTTTCCGCCGCCACGAAGCCGCCGGCCTGGTCGCTGCGCACCGCGTCGAGCTCCGGCCCCGCGACGAGTCCCTCGGCCAGGCCGAAGTTTCGCTCCAGGAAGCCCGCGTGATCGCGCACCTCCGGCATCCCGAGCCCGGCGGCGATCAGCTCGGCCGTGTGCCTGGCCCGACCCAGCGGGGAACTCAACAGCGCGTGCCAGGGCTCCTCGCCGAGCGCGAGTGAGGCGGCCTCGGCCTGGGCGATGCCCGTCGCATTCAGCGGAATGTCGGTGTGCCCCTGGATGCGCCCGGCGAGATTCCAGTCGGTCTGACCGTGGCGGATGAGGGCAATCGTCGTCGTTGTCACGGCCTCAGCCTATCCCGGTGACCCGCCGACCCGCCGAGTGGGCTCCCAGGCCGCCCCGGTCCGTGTAAACTGAGGGCCGGGGGCTGAACGTGGATCACCCCGCCGACCGTGCCCGGCATGTCGCTCGGCTACGGTTCGCCCTCGAGAGTCGCGACCCCCTCGGGCTGTCCATGAGTGCCGAGTCACGCTGTTCTCGATTCAAGCTGTATGCCGATTCATGCCGATCAGGAGAAACATGGCACCGTCGAACGCCACGCGCCAGAGCACGTCGAAGCGCCGCCACTCGCACAACGAGGGCATCATCCCGCTCCTGGCTCGCGCGGTGCGCGAGGTGGAGGCTTCCGCGCAGCGGGGCAAGACGACGCCGGCGAACCGGACGAAGTTCCAGGTCATCGCGCTGCTCATGCGCGAGGAGCGCGCCCGCGTCAAGACGGCCGAGGGGCTGTCCGACAACGAGCGCGCCGAGACCCTGAAGCGCCTCGACGGGATCGCGGGCATCCTCGCGAAGACCGCGGCCCGGGACACCTCCCTCATTACCCTGCTGGAACCCTCCGCGCCCATCACGGATGCCACCCGGCAGCTGCGCCGCAAGCTTATGGAATCCGCCGGGATCGAGCTGCCCGCCGAGGAGGAGCGCCCCGCCCCGCAACAGGCCGCAATCGTGCCGCCCGAGCTGGCTCAGCGCCAGGTCGTGCCCCCGCTCGTGACCGCCCGCATGCGGTCCAACCCCTTCCTGGAGCCCGATCTCACCCCGGCGAAGAAGCCGGCCCCGGTCGTGCGGCTCGCGAACTGGGAGCTGCTCGGCCCCCTCCTGAAGGCCTTCGAGCAGGGCTCCGGTGGGGGCTCGGCCTGCATGACGCTTCCGGAGCCGCCCGTGGTTGACCGGCTCTCGCCCAAGAACTTTGAGCTGATGCCGCACCAGTCACGCTTCATCGAGTCCGTCCGCCAGGGGCACCGCACCTTCCTGCTCGCCGATGAGCCGGGCCTCGGCAAGACGGCGCAGTCGGTGCTCGCGGCGTCCGTCGCCGATGCCTACCCCCTGCTCGTCGTGGTCCCCAACGTCGTCAAGATGAACTGGGCCCGCGAGGTCGAACGCTGGACCCCCCTGCGCCGCGCCACCGTCGTGCACGGCGACGGCCAGGACCTCGATGCCTTCGCCGACGTCTTCGTCATCAACTACGACATCCTTGACCGGCACCTGAGCTGGATTTCGAAGATGGGCTTCAAGGGCATGGTCGTCGATGAGGCGCACATGATCAAAAACACCCAGTCGCAGCGGTCCCGGAACGTGCTCGCCCTGTCCGAGCGGATCCGCAAGCGCACCCCGGGCGAGAACCCGCTGATGATCGCGCTCACGGGCACCCCGCTCATCAACGAGGTCGACGACTTCCGCGCCATCTGGCGCTTCCTGGGCTGGACGGACAACGAAAAGCCCCTGCCCGAGCTGCTGCACGCGCTCGAGGAGAACGGCTTCACCCCCGCCGACCCCGGCTTCTACCCCGCCGCCCGCGAGTCCGTCATCGAGATGGGCATCGTGCGCCGCCGCAAGATCGACGTGGCCGAGGACCTGCCCTCGAAGCGGGTCGTTGACCTGCCGGTGGAGCTGGACGACGAGCTGGGCCGGAGCATCCGCGAGGCCGAGCGGGAGCTGGCCCGGAAGCTCTACGAGCGCTTCGAGCGCTCCTCGGCGGGCAAGCTGGGCAAGGAGCTGTCCACCGAGGCCCTGATCCGGATGATCTGCGCCCAGGAGCTCGAGGAGTCCAAGAGCCAGTCCGGCCAGAACGTGTTCACGATGGTGCGCCAGATCGGCCAGGCGAAGGCCGGGCTCGCGGCGGACTACGCGGCGCAGCTGGCGCGCTCCGTCGGCAAGGTCGTCTTCTTCGCGAAGCACATCGACGTCATGGACACGGCCGAGCGTCAGCTGGCCGAGGCCGGGTTGCGCACGGTGTCCATCCGCGGCGACCAGACGGCTGAGTTCCGGCAGCAGCAGATCGATGCCTTCAACAAGGACCCGAAGGTGTCCGTTGCGGTGTGCTCGCTCACCGCGGCTGGCGTCGGCGTGAACCTGCAGGCCTCCTCGAACGTCGTGCTCGCGGAGCTGAGCTGGACCGACGCCGAGCAGACCCAGGCGATCGACCGCGTCCACCGGATCGGCCAGGAGGAGCCCGTCACCGCGTGGCGAATCGTCGCGGCCCAGACGATCGACGCGAAGATCGCGGAACTCATCGACGGCAAGGCCGGGCTCGCTGCCCGGGCGCTCGACGGCGTGGAACTGCGACCCGAGGGTTCGGACTCCGTGCAGTTGCTCGCGCTCATGCACCTGCTGCGCGGGGCCATCGCCGAGGCGGAGTAACCGCCCCGAGTTTTCCTCTCCGCACGACCCCGGATCGCGGTAGCATCGTCCTGGGCGCACCGGGCAGGGGGCGCCGGGGACCCGTCGCGCCCCAGATACCCCGCCGAACCACGCGAGGGAGCACAGGTGCGTATCGGAGTCTTGGTGAGCGGCGGGGACTGCCCCGGGTTGAACGCGGCGATCCGGGGGCTCACGCTCCGCGGGGCCGACCTCTTCGGCCACGAGATCCTGGGGTTTCGGGACGGGTGGCGCGGCGTCTTTGACGACGACGCCGTGCGGCTCGATCGCGCGGCGGTGCGGGGCCTTGCCGGGCGCGGCGGCACCGTGATCGGCACGAGCCGGGTCGGCCCGTGGCAGGACGGCCGGGACGGCGTCGCCGCCGTGGGCGCCGCGGTGGAACGAAACGGCCTCGACGGCATCGTCGCCATCGGGGGCAACGGCACCCAGACCGTCGCGCACCTGCTCAGCCAGGCGGGGATCCCCATGATTGGGATGCCGAAGACGATCGACAACGACCTGGGCGGCACCGACGTCACCTTCGGCTTCGACACCGCGGTGTCAATCGCGACCGAGGGGATCGACCGGCTGCGCACGACGGGGGAGTCCCACCAGCGCTGCATGGTCCTGGAGGTGATGGGCCGCCACGCGGGCTGGATCGCACTGCACGCGGGCACCGCGGGCGGGGCGCACACGATTCTCATCCCGGAGTTTCCCGAGTCCCTGGACGACATCAGCGCGTGGGTCACCCACGTCCGCGACCGCGGACGGACCCCGCTCGTCGTGGTGGCTGAGGGCTTCACCCTGCCCGAGATGGACACCGAGTACTCGCGCAAGGGGCTGGACGGCTTCGGCCGGCCTCGACTCGGCGGCATCGCCGAGGTGCTGGCCCCCCTCATCGAGGAGCGCACGGGCATCGAGACCCGGGCCACCGTGCTCGGCCACCTGCAGCGGGGCGGCGTGCCCACCTCCGCGGACCGGGTGCTCGCGACCCGCTGCGGTTTCGCGGCGGCCGACGCGGTCGAGGCCGGGGACTGGGGCACGATGGTTTCCGTGAACCGGAACGCGATCGAGCAGGTGCCGCTCGCCGATGCCGCGGAGACGCTGAAGGCGGTGCCCGCCGCGCGGTATCAGGAGCTCCGGATGCTGTTCGGCTAGGACCGGATCCGGGAATCCGGGGCTTGCCTGGCAAAGCTCTGAGGATCGCGCTGGGCTTCGCGGCCGCACCGCGTTACGGTGGAGAGCAGACCGTGACCGCGAATCCGGGGAGTTCCGTGCCGTACCTGACCCAGCGAGACCACTCGTCAGCCGCGCCGAAACGACGGGCCGGGGCCCCGGCCACCGCCGCCGCTGCCCTGATGCTCGCGGCCGCGCTCACCCTGCTCGGAGCCACGGCCGCCGCCGCAGCTCCTCTCCGCACGGAGCCGGTACGCACGGAGCCGTTGCGCGCAGAAACGCCGAGCACCGCCATCGACCAGCGCTCGGGGGCCGAGGGGGAGCTCCGCCGCCTGGAGCTCGCCCCCGGCGACCGGCTCGCGCAGCCCTTCGCGCCGCTCGGCTCCGGGGCCGCGGCCAAGATCACGGTCTGGGCGGAAGCCGGCAGCCCGGATGACTTCACGATTGCCCTGCACGCCGTCCGCGGCGGCGCGGTCGATCCCGAGCCGATGCCGGGCGGCACGGGGGAGACCGTGACCCTGCCCAACACCGTCGCCCCGAAGAGTAGCCCGGGCGCGGGCGGCGAGACCGTCCCCGGCCCTGAGGTGGGCGAGGGCTTTCTCCCGCGGCAGCTGAGCCTCGCGGACGGGCCGCAGCTCGACGCGGGCACCGCCTACGCGATCGTGGTGACGGCGGGCGGGCAGGGCGCACGCACGGTGTTCCCGGCGACGGCTTCCGAGGTCGCCGGGGCGAGCGCGCTCCACGCACCCGGGGGCGGGGACTGGGCGGAGGCACCGGGTCCCTCGCGGCTCCTCACCGAGGTGCAGCTCTGGGGCGAGGCCGAGGGGGAAGCGGGCTCCGGCACGCCGCCCCCGACTCCCGGCGCGGACCCCGGCGAGCCGCCCGTGGCCGTGCCGGAGGCCCCGGCCCTGCGCTGCGGGGCCGCCCCCGCGCTGGAGCTGCCCGCGGTGACCGGCGTGCGCTACGACGAGGAGCAGAGCGGCACCGCGCTGATTGCCACCGCGAGCCCGGAGCCGGGCTTCGTCTTTCCCACGGATGCCCGGACGTCCTGGCGCTTCCTGCTGACCGTCT
>NZ_JAPFRB010000004.1:353578-353946 GCF_035726885.1 Leucobacter sp. M11
CCCGGCTCGGGCGGAGCCGAGTCGCGCCCCGAATCCTGTTCGGCGGGACGGGAGCCCGCGGGCGGCGAGTCCGCCCAGCGCCCCGGCACGGCAGACGGGGGCGCGGACGGCGGCGGCAACGCCGGGGACGCTGATTCGACCGGGGGCGGGCAGGAACCCGCTCCGGCCCCCGGGGCTGGCGAAGGCCCGGAGGCGCTCAGCCGCACGGGCACCGCGGCGTGGGCCACGGCAGGGGGCGTCGCACTCGCCCTGCTGCTCGGCGGCGGGGCTGCGTTGCTCATCCGCTCCCGGCGACAGCCCCGTCCCGACGGGGAGTAGGGCCGTCTCGGGGGCCGAGCCCCTGAGACGCCCGGCGCGGCCGGGGTCAG
>NZ_JAPFRB010000004.1:353996-357216 GCF_035726885.1 Leucobacter sp. M11
TCAGGGAGGGGTTTGTGGCGGCGCTGCCATCCGGGAAGATCACGGTCGGCACGGTCTGGTTGCCGCCGTTGAGCTGCTCGACGAGCTCGGGGGTGCCCGGGGTCTCCTCGATGTTGATCTCCGTGTAGCCGATGCCCTCGGACTCGAGCATCTTCTTGAGGCGCTTGCAGTAGCCGCACCACGTCGTCGAGAACATGGTGATGGCGCCCGCCTCGGGCGTGTACTCGGAGCTGTGTGCTGTCTCGGTCATGAGCCCAGTCTACGACCGAATCGTGGGATCCGACAGGGAGCCAAGACCGGGCCCGGCGCTGGAAGCCGCCGCCGGGGATGCCGCGGTTGCTGCCTCGGAAGCGAGTGGGGGAGCTGCGTCCGCGAGGCCGAGCACATCGAGCACCCAGGCCAGCTCGCGGGCCCGCTCCGCCCAGGCCGCGGTGCGCCCGCTCGCCCCGCCGTGGCCGCCGGTGTCGTCCGTGAGCAGGGTGGCGTTCGCGCCCGCCTCCCGGAGGGCGGCGACCCACTTCGCGGGCTCCGCGGGGAGCACCCGGGTGTCATTCGCGTTCGTCACGGCCAGCACCTCCGGGAAGCGCGCCGCCGGGCGCACGTTCTCCACGGGGGAGTACCCGCGCATGAGGTGGTAGATCTCGGCGTCGGCGACCGGGTTGCCCCACTCGTCCCACTCGACGACCGTGAGCGGCAGCTCGGGGTCGAGCATGCTCGTGAGCGGGTCGACGAAGGGCACCCCCGCGAGCACCCCGGCGAAGCGTTCCAGTGCGAGGTTCGCCGCCGCGCCCACGAGGAGCCCCCCGGCGCTGCGGCCCTCCGCGACGATCCGCGCCGGATCGGCGAGGCCGAGCTCGGCAAGGTGGTCCGCGGCCGAGACAAAGTCCGAGAAGCTGTTGGGCTTGTGCGCGAGCCTGCCGTCCTCGTACCAGCCGCGGCCCAGCTCCCCGCCGCCGCGCACGTGCGCGATCGCGAAGACGGCCCCGCGGTCGAGCACGGACAGCCGCGCCGCCGAGAAGGCGGGGTCGATGCTGATCTCGTAGGCACCGTAGCCGTAGAGGTGCACGGGCCGGGGACCGGGGGCTCCGGTTCCGCCGAACTCGGGTCCGAGTGCGTCGCGCCGGGCGATGAGGGACAGCGGCACGCGGACGCCGTCGGTGGCGACGGCCCACTCGCGCCATTCCAGGTAGTCTTCTGGCCGCACTCCGGGGGCGGGACGGCGCTTGCGGAGCACCCAGGGGGCATCCGGGCGGGCCGGGTCAACGTCGAAGACCGCGGTGGGGTGGGCGAGCGAGGAGACCGCGAGCCGAATGCCGGGCTGGGCGCGATCCCCGGCCCCGGCGAGCGTCGTGGCCCGCAGCGCCTCCTGGTCCCCGAGCTCGTGGGCGGCCGGGTCGAGCCCGGGCAACAGCGCCGCGTTCGGCACAACGGCGACGCGGGGGAGCCCGTCACGGCGGTACTCCAGCGCGACGAAGCGGTCGCAGACGAGCGCCGTTTCGAGCCGCACCTCCTCCGAGCCCGGGATCAGGGTCCGTTCCTGCCCGGAGGCGTCGCGCACCCGGAGCGAGAAGTTCCGGTGCTCGGCGTTGTCGATCACCAGCACGCCCGCCTCCCGGCCCGGGGCCGCGGGCAGCGGGGTGAGCGCGGCGTCCACCCCGCTCTGCCGGGGCCAGTCCGGCTCCGGCAGGGCCGCTGCCGGGTCCGCCCCGGCGGTGAGCTGCGCGAAGACGCGTCGGTCCAGCAGGGTGACCTCCGTCGTGATGCTGGAGGCCGAGGTCAGCACGATTGTGTCCCCGTCGAGGTCGCGATCCACGTCGAGCCAGAACCGCTCGTCCGGCTCGTGAACCAGGGGCACCTCGGCGCGCCCCGCGCCGATGCCGTGCCACCAGATGGTGTCGGGCCGCCAGGCCTCGTCCACGGTCGGGTAGAGCACGCCGTCCCCGGCGGGGGTGAACACCGCCCCCGCGAACGTGCCCGGGATCGGCCCAGCGACCACGCGCCCGGAGTCGGCCTCGCGCACCGTCAGCTCGTAGCGCTCGTCGCCGACCGTATCGACGGCAACCAGCACCAGCGCGCCGTCCGGGGAGACATCAAAGCTGCCCAGCTCGAAAAACTCGTGACCGGCGGCGGCGACGTTCTCGTCGAAGAGCACCCGCTCGCCGGGGGCCGGTGCCTCGCGGTCGATGACCGGCGGTTCCCAATCGTCCGGGGCGACCACGGGGCAGTCCACGTGGATCGGGTATTCGAGGCCGAGCACGGTGCGTCGGTACCGCCAGCGATCGCCGACCCGCACGGGCACCGAGCGGTCCGTCTCCTCCGTGCGCGCGGCGATCTCCGTCACGATCTGCTCGGCGAGCGGGGCGAGCGGGGCGAGCCGATCCGCGGCACGGGCGTTCTCCCGGGCGACGAAGGCCCGGGCCGGGGCCGACTCCGTGTCGGCCAGCCAGTGATGCGGATCAAAGCTCACCTCGCCGTGCCACTCGCGGCGCAGCGGCTCGGCCGCGGGGAACGGATCCGCCTCGGACCGCGGGGCAGGAACGGGCAGGGACTCGGAGGCGCGCTCATCAGGGGACACCCCCTCACGCTAACCCACCGGCCACAGATTCGCCCGCGCTGCCACGGCCCGGGGCCGCGCCGCCCCCGTAGGGTGGAGGCATGAGCACCACCCAGGTCACCGTCTGCTATCTCCTTGCCCCGGACCCCGCCGGCGGCGAGCTGGTCCTGCTCGGGGAGAAACGAACCGGCCTCGGCCTCGGCAAGGTCGTGGCCCCCGGCGGCAAGCTCGAGGCGGGGGAGAGCCCGGCCGAGGCCTGCGCCCGCGAGGTCCTCGAGGAGAGCGGCCTCACGGTCCGCCCCGAGGACCTGATCCCGGCGGGGCTGCTCCGCTACCGCTTCCCGTACCGGCCCAGCTGGGACCAGGACTCACACGTGTTCCTCGCCCGCGCCTTCTCCGGCACCGCCGCCGACTCCGACGAGCTCCGCCTCGGCTGGGTGCCCAGCACGCAGATCCCGCTGGAGCGGATGTGGCACGACGCCCGGCTCTGGCTCCCCGGGGTGCTCGGCGGCGGCGGCGTCGCCCTCGACATCGAGTTCGGCCCCGATAACGACACTGTGGCGACGGTCACTCCGACTCCCGAGGGGGCCCGCCCATGACCGCACGAACCCCCGCCCACGTGCGGGGCCGACTCCGGGTACCCGTTCGCTGGGCCGGCAGCGGGCT
>NZ_JAPFRB010000004.1:357310-358996 GCF_035726885.1 Leucobacter sp. M11
CTCGCACGGACAGCCCAGCCGGACGGGGACGTCGACGACTTCGTCTTCACCGAACACCACGCCGAGTACTCCCTCAGCCGCGGCCCGGACGGCGCGGCCCGCCTCACGACCGAGGAACGCCTCGTCGCCCGCTTTCCCGACCGGGACCAGAACCGGGGTATCGTCCGCGCCATCCCCCTCGACTACGACGGCGTCGAACTTGGCACCACGCTCACCTCGGTGACCGACGAAGCGGGGCACCCCGTCCCCACGGAGACCTGGGAAGAAAACGGCTCCCTCATGGTCGCCACGGGAGACGACCGTTTCCTCCGCGGGGAGCAGACTTTCGTGCTGCGCTACGAACAGCGCAACACGGTCCGAGCCTTCGCCGACACCCGCGCCGAGGAGTTCTACTGGGACACCAACGGGGTCGCGTGGGCGCAGACCTTCGAGCGCGCCAGCGCCGAAATTCGGCTCACCCCCGAGCTGAGCGAGCGGCTCACGGGGGAGGCCGCCTGCTACCGCGGCGGGCAGGGCGACACCGAATAGTGCCGGATCGCGCCCGATCCCGCCGACCCGGCCCGCTTCCTCGCGGACAGCGACGGCGCCCTGGCCCCGGAAGAGACCATGACGGTCGCGCTCGGCTTCACCCCGGGCACCTTCGTCATCCCGGAGGCCCCCGGCACCGCCTGGTGGGCCACCTGGTTGCCCGGCGCGCTCGCGGCGCTCGCCGCCGGAGGGCTCGCCTGGTCAGCGATGGTCCGGTCCCGGGTGTGGGGCCACGAGCCCGGCCGCGGCATCGTGGTGGCCCAGTATGCCCCGCCCGCCGGGCTCAGCCTGGCGGAGGCGGGGGCGCTCATCGAGCGGCAACAGGCCGCCCTGCCCGCGACCATCGTTGATCTGGCGGTGCGCGGGGCGGTCCGGATCCAGGACCTCGGCACGAAGCCTGCGAAGCCCAAGTTCGCCCTGCAGTTCGTCTCCGCCGACGGGCTGAGCGGCCTGGAGCGGGACACGGTCCGCGCGCTCTACGGCGAGGACCCGGCCCCCGGCCAGACGCTGCCGCTGCACACCGCGAATGCGAAGCGCGCGAAGCGGGTCGACTCGCTCGCGGAGCCGCTCGCGGCGCAGCTCGCCGACCGGGGCTTGACGCGCGCCGCCCCGGGCAGCTTTCCCGCCTGGCTGAGGTTCCTCCCCGTGGTTCTTGGGCTGCTCAGCGTGCTCGGGGGAATCGTGATCCTGGTCGCGGGCGCCGGGAGCTGGGTCGGCGTCGTCGCGGTCCTGCTGGGGCTGGTGGTGCTGTGCACCGGGGCGATCCTCGCGGTGCGCCCCGTCCGCCGCACCCGGGCGGGCGCCGAGCTGCACGAGGAAATCGAGGGCATCAAGCGCTACGTTGAGCTGGCCGAGGCCGACCGCTTCGCGATGCTGCAGAGCGTGGCGGGGGCCGAGCGCATCGACGTGGCGGACACGCGGCAGATGGTGCGGCTGACCGAGCGGCTCCTGCCCTATGCGGTGCTCTGGGGGATCGAGCGGGGCTGGGCCGAGGAGCTGGGCCGCGCCTACGAAACGGCCGAGCTGCGCCCGCTCTGGTACCCGAGCTCGCAGCCCATCACGGGGGCGGCGTTTGCGGCTTCCCTCGGCACCTTCGGCACGCAGGCGAACACCGCGGTGAGCGCCCCGGGAACCGGGGCCAGCGGTGGCAGCTTCTCG
>NZ_JAPFRB010000004.1:359055-360063 GCF_035726885.1 Leucobacter sp. M11
GCGCTGATCGCTTCCTGAGGGTCCGACCGCCACGCCGTTTTCAACTTGACCGACGCGCCGATGGGTGACACGATTCTTCTGACACACGCGTGTCAACCTCAGTCGTGTGAACGGTGGGTAATCGGATCCTGAACGGAGCCGGTTCTGCCGGGGGCCCGGCAACGCTCACGAGAGAAAGATTCTGGTGGAAGTCACCCTTATCGTGCTGCTGGTCATCGTGCTAGCCCTGTTTTTTGACTTCACAAACGGTTTCCACGACACCGCCAACGCGATGGCAACCCCCATCGCGACCGGCGCGCTGAAGCCGAAGACCGCGGTCCTCTTGGCCGCGATTCTCAACCTCATCGGGGCGTTCCTGTCCACTGAGGTTGCCAAGACCATCTCAAACGGGATCATCAACGAGGGCGACGGCGGGGTGATGATCACCCCGGAGCTCATCTTCGCCGGCCTCATCGGCGCCGTCGTCTGGAACCTCGTCACCTGGCTGTACGGCCTGCCCTCAAGCTCCTCGCACGCCCTGTTCGGCGGCCTGATCGGCGCGGCCGTGGTCGGCGCCGGATTCGGAGCGATCAACGGCTCAGGGCTGCTCTCCAAGGTGCTGCTGCCCGCGCTCATCGCGCCGCTGACGGCCGGGATCGTTGCCTTCACCGCGACCAAGGTGGCCTACGCGATCACCCGTCGCAACGACGGCAAGCCCGATGGTCGCGGCCGCTTCCGCTACGCGCAGATCGCGTCCTCCTCGCTGATCGCCCTCGCGCACGGCACGAACGATGCCCAGAAGACGATGGGCGTCATCACGCTCACGCTCGTGGCCGCGAACCTCCAGGACCCGGGCACCGGGCCGCACCTCTGGGTGATCGTCGCCTGTGCCCTCGCCATCGCCGTTGGCACCTACTCCGGCGGCTGGCGGATCATCCGCACCCTCGGCGCGGGGCTCACGCAGGTCAAGCCCGCGCAGGGCTTCGCCGCGGAGACGAGCACCGCGGCAACGATCCTCGCCTCCACCCA
>NZ_JAPFRB010000004.1:360128-360971 GCF_035726885.1 Leucobacter sp. M11
GCCGCGGCTCCACGGTTCGCTGGCGCACGGTCGGCCGCATCGGCCTGGGCTGGCTGTTCACGCTGCCCGCCGCCGGCATCGTCGGCGCGGTGGCCGCAGCCATCGCCCACCTCGGCACGATCGGCATCATCATCGACGCGGTGGTCGGCCTCGGCGTGATCCTGTTCATTTTCTGGCGCTCGAAGAAGAACAACGTGGACCACTCCAACGCGATCAGCGACGTCGCCGAGTCCGGCTACGCGGTCCGGATTCGCAAGCGCAAGATCCGCCCGGTGCCCACCGAGACCGGAACCATCCCGCCGCTCACCTCGATTGCGCAGACCGCGGTCTCCGAGGATAAGGCGGCCAAGGCCGCCGAGCTTGCCGCCGCCGAGGAGGCAGCCGCCGCTGCGTCCTCAGCCAAGAACGAAACGAAGGACACGCTGTGATCGACTGGCTCGCCTTCCTGACCGTTTTCGTCGCCTCGCTGTTCTCGGCGTGCGTCGTGGTGGCGCTCTATTCCCTGGGCATCCGCTTCCTGGCGATGCCCGCCCCGCGCGTGCGCCAGGCCGACGGGAGCTTCGCACCCAACGGCCCCGCCCGCGACGAGGAAGACGACGACGTGGAGGAGGTCGGCCGCCCGCGCTGGGCGACCATCAGCGCGAACATCTGCTTCGCCCTCTCCGTGATCTGCGTGATCGTCGGGATCTACCTCATTGTGCCCGCGCTGCACGCGCTGGGGTCCTAACCCCGGGGCGACGGCCCGCACACTGGCCCCCGTCCGCAGAGCCCCGGCTCCGCGGACGGGGGCCGTTGCGTTCCCCGGCGCTTCCGGGGTTCCGGGCGTAGCATGGGGGCATGGCA
>NZ_JAPFRB010000004.1:361010-363218 GCF_035726885.1 Leucobacter sp. M11
GCCCCGCGCGCGGCGACGTCCGGCTCCGACGGGGCCATCCCCGCGCTCGTGGCGGAGATGCGCGCGGGATTCCGCTCGGGGCTGACCCGGCCGCTCGCCTGGCGGCGGGAGCAGCTCGCCGGGATCCGCCGGATGCTGGTCGACGCGGAGGAGACCCTCGAGGCGGCGCTCGCGGCGGACCTCGGGAAATCCCCGGTCGAGTCCCAGGTCGCCGAGATCGGCTTCCTCATCTCCGAGATCGACCACACGGTCGCGAACCTGGCCCGGTGGGCAAAGCCCCGCCGCGTGAGCGTGCCCCTGGCCCTGCAACCGGCCGCCGCGCGGGTGCGGCCGGAGCCCCTGGGCACCGTCCTCGTGATCGCGCCCTGGAATTACCCCCTCATGCTGTCGCTGTCGCCCGCAATCGGGGCGATCGCCGCGGGCAACGCCGTCGTGATCAAGCCGAGCGAGCTCGCGCCCGCCGTGTCGCACGCCCTGGCCACCCTGCTCCCGCTGTACCTCGACCGGCGCGCGATCGCCGTCGTGGAGGGCGCGGTGCCCGAGACGACCGAGCTGCTCGCGGAACGCTTTGACCACATCTTTTACACGGGAAATGGGCGCGTGGGGCGGATCGTCGCCGCCGCGGCCGCGAAGCATCTCACCCCGGTCACGCTGGAGCTCGGCGGGAAGTCCCCGGCCTACGTCGATGCGACCGTTGACCTGCCCGCCGCCGCCAAGCGCATCGCCTGGGCGAAGTTCCTGAACTGCGGGCAGACCTGCGTCGCCCCCGACTACGTGCTCGGGGACCGGGCGACCCTGGACCGGCTGGCCCCGCTGCTGGCCGCCGCCGTTCATGACCTCTACGGGAGCCAGCCCGCGCGAAACCCCGACTACGGGCGAATCGTGACCGAGGCGCACCTGGACCGGCTCCTCGGCTACCTCGGCGACGGCACCATCGTGACCGGCGGGGACGCCGACCGGGCGGACCGCTTCCTCGCGCCGACCGTCCTCGCGGGGGTCTCCCGGGACGCCGCGATCATGTCGGAGGAGATCTTCGGCCCCATCCTGCCCCTCGTCGCGGTGGAGGACCTGAGCGACGCGATTGCGTTCGTCGCGGAGCGGGACAAGCCCCTCAGCCTTTACGTGTTCAGCGAGGACGCGGCTGTGCGCCGCCGCTGGGAGGCCGAGACGAGCTCCGGTGCGCTGGCCTTTAACGCCCCGGTGCTGCACCTCACCGTGCCCGAGCTGCCCTTCGGCGGCGTGGGGGAGTCCGGCACGGGCTCCTACCACGGGGAGCGTTCCTTCCTCACCTTCAGCCACGAGAAGGCGATCCTCTCGAAGCCCCTCTCGCCCGATACGCTCGGCCCGACGATCATGCCGCCCTTTACCGAGCGGAAGGAAGGCATCGTGCGGCGGCTGCTCGGCAAGCTGCGCTGATCCGCGCCCCGCGCCCGCTCGGGCTCCCGGCGGCCAGCGTTGCCGGGCTCAGAGGCCCGGCAGCGCGAGGTTCCCCGCGCCAGACACGCGGATGTCGTCGAGGCCCTGCCAGGCCGCAGCCTCGCGGAGCAGGGTCGCCGCGGCCTCCGGGGTGCGATCGGGGGCATCGGCTTCGCGCCAGGCGGCCTGCACGAGCAGCGCGCCGCCCGCCCGGTCCGCCTTGAGGTCGATGCGACCGGCGAGGCGGCCGTCCACGAGCAGCGGCAGGCAGTAGTAGCCGTAGCGCCGCTGCTCCTTCGGGGTGTAGATCTCGATCCGGTAGTGGAAGTCGAAGAGCCGCTCGGCCCGCGGCCGAAACCAGACGAGCGGGTCGAAGGGCGTCACGAGCGCGTCGGGGGCGAGCGTCCGGGGAAGCACCGCGTCCCGGTGCCGCCAGGCGGGCAGGGGCGCGCCGCCCGGCGTCGACCAGCCCTCGACTCGGACGGGCACGAGCACCCCCGCCTCGCTGAGCTCGCGGATCGCGGGGAGCGCGTCGCGGCTCTTCAGGCGGTGGTAATCGGCAAGATCGGCGGCGGTGCCCACGCCGTAGGCCCGGGCCGCACGCTCGATCAACGCGCGAAACGACGCCCCTCGGTCGGTCTCGTGGGCGTTGCTTTGCGCGGGGAGCGCCTGCTCGGTGAGCGCGTAGCGGCGCTGGAACCCCTCGCGCCCCACGGACACCACCTCGCCCCAGGCGAAGAGCCGCTCGACCGCGAGCTTGGTGTCTGACCAGTCCCACCACGGGCCCCGGTT
>NZ_JAPFRB010000004.1:363262-379418 GCF_035726885.1 Leucobacter sp. M11
CGGCCCGCAGCCGGTCGCGCACCCCGTCGAGGGTGCCCCGGTGGGCCTGCGCCCAACCGCTTTCCCGGTCGCGTTCGCGGCGCTCGGCCATCCGCCAGCCAAACAGCGGGCGATCGGCGGTCGGCAGGAACGCGGCCTCGTGCGCCCAGTACTCCGTGAACTCGCCCGAGCGCCACAGCAGGTCGTCGAGCCGCTCGCGCTCGTAGCCGCCGTGCCGGGAGAACACCGGCAGGTAGTGGCTCCGGGAAAACACGTTGACGGAGTCGATCTGGAGCACGTGGATCCGGTCCAGCGCCCCGGAGAAGGGGCGGCGCGCAGGCAGGGTCAGCGAGGCCGAGAATCCCAGGCCGCGCAGGGTCAGTCGACGGGCCTGTTCCAGGCTGAGATGGTCTCGCATCCGTGTACGGTAACACCCCTCCCCATAGAATGAGGCCATGACAGACACATCGGGGGACCCAGGTCACACGACGCCGGTGGAGACCGACGAGTACGCTCCGGTCGCCGACCCGCAGCTCGCGGTGCCGATGGGCATGCGCATCGCCGCCGCCTGGTCGTGGCGGCTGCTCGTGGTGCTCGCGGCAGTTGCCGTGTTGCTCTGGCTGGTCGTGCAGGTGCGAATCATCGTGATCCCGATCTTCGTCGCGATCCTGCTGACCGCGCTGCTCACCCCGATCATTACGAAGCTCAGCAAGCACGGCGTGCCCCGCTGGGGCGGCGTGATCGCCGCCCTGCTTGCCCTGTTCGTCTCCGTCGGCCTGCTCGTCTACCTGATTGTGACCCAGTTCCGTAGCGGCTTCGGCAACCTCGCCGGGCGCGCGCAGAGCCAACTGGAGTCCCTGCTGGGGTGGCTTGAGGGCGGGCCGCTGCACCTGAGCGTCGACGAGATCATGACCTATGTGCAGTCGATCTTCACGTCCTTCGAGGGCAACAGCTCGGCGATCTGGAGCGGCGCGCTGTCCGTCGGTAGCACGGTCGGCCAGTTCGGCGCGGGCACCCTGCTGACCCTATTCACCCTGATCTTCCTCCTGATCGACGGCAAACGGATCTGGTACTGGTTCGTGGGCTTCATGCCCAAGCGGGCCCGCGCCGCGGTGGACGGGGCCGGACGCTCCGGCTGGGTCTCGGTTGGCCAGTACGTGCGCGTCCAGATCCTCGTCGCCTTTGTCGACGCGGTCGGCATCGGGCTCGGGGCCGCGATCCTCCAGGTGCCGATGGCGGTGCCGCTCGCGGTGCTCGTGTTCCTCGGCTCCTTCATCCCGTTCCTGGGCGCGATCGTCACGGGCGCGCTCGCGAGCTTCGTGGCCCTGGCCTACAACGGTCCGGTGAACGCCCTGATCATGCTCGGCGTCGTGATTCTCGTCAACCAGATCGAGGGACACGTGCTGCAACCGCTCGTGATGGGGAACGCGGTGCGCGTGCACCCCCTCGGCGTCGTGCTCGCGGTGTCCACGGGGGCCTTCGTCGCCGGGATCCCCGGCGCGCTGTTCGCCGTGCCGCTCGCGGCCTCGCTGAACGCGATCGTGAACTACCTGTCCGAGGGGCGCTGGCGGGGCAAACCGGACCCCGTGCAGGCGTACCTGGACCACGAAAAGGACGAAACCGCGGAGCGAAACCGGGGGGTCGCCCTGGCCCGCCGGGCCAAGCGGCGCGGCCCGCTGCGCACCCAGCCCGCGGCGGCGGGCGCGACCGGAGCCGATTCCGCCGCGCCTCCCGCGTCCCCCGCACCCCCCACGAATGCCCACCCAGAGGCCCGCCCGGCCGAGACGAAAGAGACAGACACCGAATGACGAACGCAGCAGCCCCGACGATGGTCGACTTCGAGCGGGCGCGCGAGATCGTCGCGCGGGTCGCCCAGCCGACCCCGTTGCAGACCTCCCGCTTCCTGACCGAGCTCACGGGCGCCGACCAGGTGTTCATGAAGTGCGAGAACCTGCAGCGCACCGGCTCCTACAAGCTGCGCGGGGCCTATCACCGGATGAGTCAGCTGAGCGCCCAGGAGCGCGAGCGCGGCGTCGTGGCCGCCTCGGCCGGGAACCACGCCCAGGGCGTGGCCTTCGCGGCCCGCGAGCTGGGCATCACCGCAACGATCTACATGCCGAAGGGCGTGGCCCTGCCGAAGTTGCAGGCGACCCGGAACTACGGCGCGCGCGTCGTGTTGGAGGGGCACAGCGTCGAGGAGGCGCTGCGCGCCGCGAACGAGTTTTCCGCGTCCTCCGGGGCCGTGTTCATCCCGCCCTTCGACCACGAGGCCGTGATCGCGGGGCAGGGCACGATCGCCCTGGAGATGCTTGAGGAGGCCCCCGAGATCGAGACGATCGTGGTGCCCATCGGCGGCGGCGGGCTGATCGCGGGCGTCGCGGCCGCGGCGAAGATCTGGGCCGCCGAGCGCGGCCGCAAGATGCGCATCATCGGGGTGCAGGCCGAGAACGCCGCCCCGTATCCGCCGTCCCTTGAGGCGGGCAAACCGCTGACGATCAAGACGCGCCCGACGATCGCCGACGGGATCGCGGTGGCCCGCCCGGGCACCCTGAACTTTGCGGTGATCAAGGACTATGTGGACGAGGTTGTCACCGTGAGCGAGGACGACCTGTCCCGCGCGATCCTGCTGCTGTTGGAGCGCGCGAAGCTCGTGGTGGAGCCCGCGGGCGCGGCCGGGGTGGCCGCGATGGTGGCCGGGAAGATCAGCTGCTCCGGGTCGATCGCCACGATCCTCTCGGGCGGCAACATCGACCCGATGCTGATGCAGCGCGTGATCAGCCACGGGCTCGCGGCCTCCGATCGCTACCTGAAGCTGCGGGTGATGCTGCCGGACCGCCCCGGCCAGCTGGCCCGGGTCGCGGAGATTGTGTCCGCCGCGGACGCGAACGTGGTCGAGGTGTTGCACACCCGGCACGACGGCGGCCTCCAGATCAACGAGGTGGAGCTGGAGCTGCACATCGAGACCCGGGGCGTGGAGCACGCGGAGGAGGTCATCAGGGCGCTGAGCGACGAGGGCTTCAAGTTCCGCCGCGGGGCCCGTTAACCCTCGCGGCGGGGCACGGTCCGCGTGATGCCGGGGGGACGTCACGCGGAGCGTGCCCGCTTCGTGCGGGTCAGGCGGGGGTGAGCCGCTCGCGCAGGGTCTCACCCGGCTCGTAGTCGGCCCGGAACAGGCCGCGCTCCACGAGGATCGGGACGACGAGCTCGACCACGTCCTCGAGCCCGTCCGGGAAGCTCGGGCACATCAGGTTGAAGCCGTCGCAGGCCCCCGCCCGGAACCAGGCCTCCATCTCGTCGGCGACCTCCTCGGCGGAGCCGATCATGGTCGCGTGGCCGCCGCCCGCGGCGAGGAAGCCGAGCAGCTCCCGCAGCGTGGGCTCGGCCGTCTCGATGATCCGCTGCACGGTCAGGTACCGCCCCTGCGGCCCGGAGAAGGTGTCCGCCGGGGGGAGCGGGGCGACCGGCTCGTCCAGGCCGTGCGCGGAGTACTCGACGCCCGTGAACATCGTGAGCTGGGCGAGCGCCGCGGGCACATCGAGGTGCGCGTCGAGCGCCCGCTTCTTCTCGAGCGCCTCCGCCCGGGTTCGGCCCACGTAGGTGACGAGCCCCGGCAGGATGCCGACGGCGCCGGGGTCGCGCCCGGCCTGGCCGATCCGCTCCCGGAGGTCGCCCGCGTAGGCGAGCGCCTGGCCCCGGTCCCAGGACACGGAGTAGATCGCCTCGGCGTGCCGGGCGGCGAAGGCCCGGCCCGTCGCCGAGGACCCGGCCTGGAAGATCACGGGGCGGCCCTGCGGGCTCCGCGGGACGGAGAGGGGCCCGGCGACCCGGAAGTGCGCGCCCGCGTGCCCCACCGGACGGATTTTCGCGGGGTCCAGGAAGCGGCCGGAGGCGCGGTCGGCGACGATCGCGTCCGCGTCCCAGGATGCCCAGAGCGCGCTCGTGGCGGCCAGGAACTCCTCGGCGCGGGCATAGCGCTCGGCGTGCGGCGGCAATTCCGGCATGTCGTGGTTCTGCGCCTCCGCGTCGAACATGGAGGTGACGACGTTCATGCCCACCCGGCCCCCGCTGATGTGGTCGAGGGACGCGAGCAGCCGGGCCGCGGTGAACGGGGTGCTGAACGTCGAGGACACCGTGCTCACGAGCCCGATGTGCCGGGTGGCCCGCGCCATCGCGGTCAGGGCCGTGATCGGCTCCAGCATCCAGGGGATGCCCGCCGCGTACTCGTGGTTGACGCTCTGCCCGTCCGCGAGGAACACCGCGTCGAGCCCGCCGCGTTCGGCGAGCTGGGCGAGCTCCTCCAGGTAGGCGATCTCGCCGACCCGCTCGACGGCGGAGTCCGGGTGCCGCCAACCGCTCGTGTGGTGGCCCACCCCGTACAGAAACGCGTTGAGCACCATCCGGGTGCGCGGCCGCGCGGGGGCCGCCGGGCGCTGAACCCCGGGCACTAGCCCATCACCAGCCCGCCGTCGACGATGAGGTTTTGCCCCGTGACCGCGCGAGAGGCGGGCGAGGCGAAGAAGACGGCGGCGTCCGCGAACTCCGCGGGGCTGGTCACCCGGCGCAGCGGCGTGCCCGCGGCGATCAGGTCGAAGACGGCCGCTGGCGTGGCCGCCGAGGCGTCCGTGGTGCGCAACAGCCCGCCGGAGACCATGTTCACGCGCACCCCGTCCGGGCCGAGATCCGCGGCGAGGGTACGGGTCAGGCTGAGCAGCGCCGCCTTCGCCGCCGTGTAGTCGTGGTACGGGACCACGGGGTGCTGAAACAGGTTCGTGCCCACGTTGATCACGGATCCGCCGCCCGCCGCGCGCATCCCGGGCAGGGCGGCCTGCACGGTGTTGAGCGCGCCGCCCAGGATCCCGGTCAACTGCTGCTGGAACGCGGCGTAGTCGATCGCGTCCGCCGTGGCACGGGCGTCGCCGTTGAAGCTGAACTCGGGCAGGGCGTTGTTCACGAGCACCGTGACGGGCGCGCCGAAGTGCGCCTGCGCCGCGGCGAGCATCGCGTCCACCCGGGCGCGGTCCGTGACATCGGCGGCGAGCGCGAGGGCGGTGCCCGCGCCGTGCTCGGCGTTCAGCTCGGCGGCGAGCGCCTCGGCCCCGTCGCGGCTGGCCCGGTAGTTCACGAGGACGCGGGCCCCGTCGCGGGCGAGGGACCGGGCGAGCTCGACGCCGAGTCCTCGGCCGGCGCCGGTGACGAGGGCGACGGGCGCGGTGGCGCGGTCGGCGGTCTGGGGGGTGTGGGCCATGACGGCATCCTTTCGTGGGGCGTGCGGATGCCTGGGCATCCCCGGGTGCCCCCTGCGGGTGCGCCGAGTCGGCCGGATCGGCATCCCTCCGCTCGAATAATCGAGATCAGGTTCAACGGGTTTTGGTTCTCAGCCCTCGCGGGCACCCCGTGTCGAATCCAGGGCCAACCTAGCACCGTCGCTCCGGCCGCGGCAACCGGGGCGGGGGCGGCGGTTCGCGGATGCTGGGTTCCGCGCCGGGGTGCGCTATGGTCGGTGTCACACCTGTGACACGGGGTGCCCGCGAGGGCTGAGAACACACCCGTCGAACCTGATCTCGATAACGCGAGCGAAGGGATGTCCGCCATGACGCGTACGCCGAAAGACCTGAGAAATGCCCGGCCCGAGGACCGCTCGGCGGCCCTGACGACGGGGACCATCGCCGTGCTCGCGGCGATCCGCGAGCGGGCCCCGCTCGTGCAGTCCATCACGAACAGCGTGGTGCAGAACGTGACCGCGAACGCGCTGCTCGCCGTCGGGGCCGCTCCCGCGATGGTGGATACGCCGGGGGAGGCCGCGGTCTTTGCCCGGCTCGCCTCGGGGCTGTTGGTGAACCTGGGGACCCCGAGCGCCGAGCAGCGTCTGGGCGCGCAGGAGGCCGTGCCGGCCGCCCTGGAGGCGGGGCGGCCGTGGGTGCTCGACCCGGTTGCGGTCGGCTCGCTGCCGTTGCGCACGGCGCTCGCGGCCGAGCTGATTGGCCTGCGGCCGACGATTATCCGGGGCAATGCCTCGGAGATTCTTGCCCTGGCCGGGGCGGGGGCGGGCGGGCGCGGGGTGGATGCCGCCGACGACGTGGAGCTGGCGCTTGCGCCGGCCCGGGAGTTGGCGGCCCGCACGGGCGCGGTCGTCGCGGTCTCGGGGCCGCTCGACGCGATCACGGACGGGGTCGTGACCGTGCGCACCCGGAACGGGCATCCGCTGCTGACCCGGATGACCGGGGGTGGCTGCGCGCTGGGGGCGATCATGGTGGCCGCGGCGGCGGTCGCGCCGGACCCGCTCACCGCGGCGGTCGCCGCGCACGTGTTCACGGGGGTCGCCGCCGAGTTGGCCGCGGAGACCGCCGGTGGGCCGGGCACCTTCGCCGCGCACTACCTGGACCGGCTCGCCGATGTTTCGGCGGATCAGATCGTATCGCGCGCCGCGTTCGGCTGATCTCCCCACCCGCTGATCTCCCCACCCGCTGATCTCCCCACCCAGTGATCTCCCCACCCGCTGAGCTCCTCACCCGGTGCCCCGGTGCGCCCCCAGCAGGGGTCGCGGCGGACACGATCGCTCAGCACCCCATCGACAGACGGCGCAGCCCGCGCCCACGCCCCGCTCACGGACAGGACCGAGATGAACCCCACCCCCACGAAGCCCGCCCCCAACCGGGGAGCGGCCCGGATCCCCGTTGACCTGCGCGTCACCCTCGTGACCGATCGAGGCATCGCCCGGGCCGCCGGGCACGAGCTGCCGGAGCTGGTGGCCCGGGCGGTGCGCGGCGGGGTCACCTGCGTGCAGGTGCGGGAGAAGGACGCGGCGGGCGCCGCGTTTCTCGCAACGGTGCTCGCGGTCGCTGCGGCCCTCCCCGCCGGGGTGACGCTGCTCGTGAACGACCGCGTGGACGTGTTCCTCGCGGCCCGTGCGGCGGGCGCCCGGGTGCACGGCGTGCACGTGGGGCAGTCGGATCTCCCGGTGACCGCGGTGCGCGCCCTCGTCGGCCCGGACGCCGTGATCGGGCTCAGCGCCTCCTCTGCGGAGCAACTCCGTGCCGCCGCGGACTCCCCGGCCCGGGTCGACTATGTCGGGATCGGTGCCCTGCACGCCACGACGACGAAGCGGGACGCCCCGGCCCCGCTCGGGCTCGCCGAGTTCGCCCGGCTGGCCGCCGCGAGCGCGCTGCCCGCGGTCGGCATCGGCGGGGTGCGCGCCGCGGATCTGCCGGGGCTGCGGGCCGCCGGGGCGGCGGGCGGGGCCGTTGTCTCCGCGATCTGCGGCGCGGCCGACCCCGAGGCCGCGGCCCGGGAGCTGGCCGCCGCCTGGGCGGGTACCCCGTGAGCGCGGTCCCCGCGCCCGGGGCCGCGCCCCGAGTGCTCAGCATCGCGGGCACGGACCCGACGGGCGGCGCGGGCATCCAGGCGGACCTGAAATCGATCGCCGCGAACGGGGGCTACGGCATGGCCGTCGTGACCGCGCTCGTCGCCCAGAACACCCGCGGCGTGCGCTCCGTGCACCTGCCCCCGGTCGCGTTCCTCACCGAGCAGCTCGACGCGGTCAGCGACGACGTCGAGATCGACGCGGTCAAGATCGGGATGCTCGGCACGAGCGAGGTGATCGCCGCGGTCACCGCGTGGCTGGACCGGGTCCGCCCGCCCGTCGTCGTGCTCGATCCCGTGATGGTCGCCACGAGCGGGGACCGGCTGCTGGACGCCGAGGCCGAGCGCGCCCTGCGGGAACTCACCGCACGCGCGAGCCTCGTCACCCCGAACCTGCCGGAGCTCGCGATCCTCGTGGGTGAGCCCCGCGCCGAGACCTGGGCGGAGGCGCTCGCGCAGGGAGAGCGCCTCGCCCGCTCCCGCGGGGTGCGCGTGCTCGTCAAGGGCGGCCACCTGCCGGGGCGGGACTGCCCGGATGCCCTCGTCGAGGTCGCCCCGCCCGGGGGAGCGGCCCGGATCGCGCAGTTCCCCGGCTCCCGCATCGACACGGTGCACACGCACGGCACGGGGTGCTCCCTCTCCGCCGCGCTCGCCACCCTGCGCGTCAGCCGCGGGGACTGGACGGTCGCGGTCGCCGAGGCGAAGGCGTGGCTGACCGAGTCGATCCGGCACGCCGACGCCCTCCGGGTGGGCCAGGGCAACGGGCCGATCAGCCACTTCGCGGGCCTCTGGCAGCGCGCGGGCCTGGGGCCGGCCGGCCCGGAAACGACGAACGCCCCCGCCTGAGGCGGGGGCGTTCGGCCGGGGGCGTCGCGAGCGACTACTGCCCGGAGTAGGTCTCGACCTTGACGACCTTGACGGTGATGTCGTTGCCGTTGGGCGCCGTGTAGCTGGCGGACTCGCCGACCTTCAGGCCGAGGATCGCCGCGCCGAGCGGGCTCTGCTCGCTGTACACGTCGAGATCGGAGTTCCCGCCGATCTCGCGGTTGCCGAGCAGGAAGATCTCCTCGTCGCCGAAGATCTCGGCGGTGATCACGGTGCCGATCTCCACGATGCCCTGGCTGACCGGGGCCTCGCCGACGGTGACGTTCTTCAGCAGCTCGGTGAGCGTGCGGATGCGCGCCTCGATCTTGCCCTGTTCGTCCTTCGCGGCGTGGTAGCCGCCGTTCTCCTTGAGGTCGCCCTCTTCACGGGCCGCCTCGATGCGCTTGGCGATCTCGATGCGCCCGGGCCCGCTGAGCTCCTCGAGCTCGTCGTTCAGGCGGTCGAATGCGTCCTGGGTGAGCCAGGTTTTGGTGGGTGTTTCAGCCATGCTGGGCCCTCTCTGCCGAATCGGCGTGTTTCCCCATGCGGGTTGTGATAAACGCATGCGAAGACGCCCCCACGGTGGCGCGGGGGCGTTTCCGAAAGGCTACCCTAGGAGGCGTTGAGAATCCAACAGTTACTCACCGTGCCGGTGTTCGCCTGATTCGTGGTCACCAGGGCCTGTTCGAAGCCGCGGGTCCGCTTCTCGCTCGCGTCCAGGGTGACGACCTTCCAGCCGACCGTCGCGAAGGACTCGTTCAGGGCCTCCACGGAGCAGGCCACCTCGCGGCCCGGCGGGACGGTGACCTCAAATTTGATGGACACCTCCCGGTCGCTCACGATCGAGTGCCCGATGTCGCGGAACTCCAGCGAGGCATCCGGCCGGTTCCAGCCGCTGAACAGGGCCCAGAACACAACGCCGATGAGCACGATCGCGCCGACCACGATCAACACGACCCGGTCAATGCCGCGGGTCGAGCGACGACCGTAGCGGTCGTCGAGCTCTTGGCTTGTGGCCTCCTGTGCGTTCGTCACCTTTGCCTCCGAGAGCCTCTAAACTTGATGATGACACCCAGCCTAGACGAGCCGTGCCCCAGACATCCTGTGCGCGGCCCCGCAGGGTGTCCCGACGAGAGGTGTTTTCGGAAATGACGCTCAGGTTGATCGCGGTGCACGCGCACCCGGATGATGAGTCGAGCAAGGGCGCCGCAACCTATGCCCACTACCTGGACCGAGGCGTCGAGGTGCTCATCGTGAGCTGCACCGGCGGCGAGCGCGGCGAGGTGCTCAACGAGCTCGTGGCCCGCGACCCGAAGTCGGCCAGGGACCTGACGGGCCTGCGCCGCGACGAGATGGCGCGCGCCCGGGACATCATCGGCTTCCAGCATCGCTGGCTCGGCTACTCCGACTCCGGGATGGCCCGCGAGGACGGCACCGTGCCGAAGGACTCCTTCGCGGACATCCCCGCCGAGATCTCGGCCGAGGCGCTCGTGCGGATCGTGCGCGAGTTCCGTCCGCACGTGATGATCACGTACAACGAAAACGGCGGCTACCCGCACCCCGATCACCTGCGCACCCACGACATCAGCATGATCGCCTGGGAGGTCTCGGGCGACGCCGCGGCCTACCCCGAGGCGGGGGAGCCCTGGGAGATTCAGAAGGTGTACTACGACGACATCTTCAACGGGGATCGCGTGCGCACCTTCCGCGACCTGCTCGCCGAGCGCGACCCCGAGTCGCCCCTCCTCGCGCAGATGGACGAGATGGTGACCCGGATGCTTCAGCGCCCGTCGCGCGGCACCAGCCGGGTCGAGGCCGGCCGATTCTTCGAGGCGCGCGACGAAGCGCTCCGCGCCCACGCGAGCCAGGTGGCTCCCGAGAGCACCTTCTTCTTCTGGCCCAACGACCTCCAGCGCGAGGCGTGGCCCTACGAAGACTTTGAACTTGCGGGGTCGCGTGTTGAGACGACCCTGCCGGAACTGGATCTGTTTCAGGGAATTGAGGACAACTAAATGCTGACACACGTGCTCGCCGCGGGCCTGGCCCGCTTCGAGGTCGCCGAGTTCGACCCGGACAAGGTCACGCCCGGCTTCGTCGGCTTCGCGTTCACCGGACTCGTTGCCCTCGCGGTCATCCTGCTCCTCATGAGCATGAACCGCCGGGTGCGCCGGATGCGCTACCGCGAGGAGGTCCGCGAGCAGCTGGCCGAGGAGCTGGCCGCCCAGGAGGCCACCGCGGCGCAGGCAGCGCCCGCGGCGCAGGCAGCGCCCGCGGCCGAGGCAGCCGCGGAGCCCGCCGCGGCGAAGGAACGGGGCACCGCCGAGCAGAGCGGCGCGTAGCGTGACCGAGCCGGGCGACGACTGGGCCGCGGCGCTCGCCGCCGAGGCGGACCTCGATCCGGAGGCGTACGGCGATCCGGGCTTTGACGAGCCCGATTTCGCGCCGCCGCCCGAGCGCGGCGGCGGCCTTGCCGCAGCCGTGCGGGGCACCCCGGGCGGGGTGCGTGCGCCCTGGACTGGGGCACCCGGCGGGGCCGAGCCGCTCGCCCCGGCCGCCGAGCGCGCCGAGCTGCTGCTGCAGCGCGTCTTCGGGTACCCGGCCTTCCGCGGGCAGCAGGCGGAGATCATTCAGCGGGTGGCCGAGGGCGGCGACGCGATCGTGCTGATGCCCACGGGCGGCGGCAAGTCGCTCTGCTACCAGATCCCGGCGCTGCTGCGCCCGGGCACGGGCATCGTGGTCTCCCCGCTCATCGCGCTCATGCACGACCAGGTCGCGGGGTTGGAGTTGGCCGGGGTGCGCGCGGGCGCGCTGAACTCGAACCAGTCGCCCGAGGAACAGCGCCGCGTCGCCGACGCCTATGTGGCGGGCGAGCTGGACCTGCTGTATCTCGCGCCGGAGCGCCTGAACGTGCCGAGCACGATCGAGCTGCTGCGCCGCGGCACGGTGTCGCTGTTCGCGATCGACGAGGCGCACTGCGTCTCCCAGTGGGGGCACGACTTCCGTCCCGACTACCTGCGGCTCGGGGAGCTCGCCGAGCTGTTCCCCGGGGTGCCGCGGGTGGCGCTCACTGCCACCGCCACGCCCGAGACGCACCGCGAGATTGAGGAGCGGCTGCGCCTCGCCGACGCCGAGCACTTCGTGTCGAGTTTCGACCGGCCCGGGATCCGGTACCGGATCGTGGAGAAGAACCAGGCCCGGCAGCAGCTGCTGCGCTTCATCACCCAGGAGCACCGCGGCGAGACGGGCATCGTGTACGCGCTGAGCCGCAAGACGGTCGAGCAGACGGCGACCTTCCTGAACGACAACGGGGTGCCCGCGATTGCGTACCACGCGGGCATGGACGCGGGCACTCGCCAGCGCGCGCAGACCCGGTTCCTCCGCGAGGACGGGCTCGTGGTCGTCGCCACGGTCGCCTTCGGCATGGGCATCGACAAGCCCGATGTGCGCTTCGTGGCGCACATCGACCTGCCGAAGTCCGTCGAGGGCTATTACCAGGAGACGGGTCGCGCGGGCCGAGACGGGGAACCCGCCGAGGCCTGGATGGCCTACGGCCTCGCCGATGTGGTGCAGCAGCGCCGCTTCATCGACACCTCCGAGGGCGACGCGCAGACCAAGCGCAACCAGGCCCGGCACCTCGACGCGATGCTCGCCCTGTGCGAGACGACGAGCT
The DNA here is from genome assembly GCF_035726885.1 of Leucobacter sp. M11. Classification (NCBI taxonomy): domain Bacteria; kingdom Bacillati; phylum Actinomycetota; class Actinomycetes; order Micrococcales; family Microbacteriaceae; genus Leucobacter; species Leucobacter sp. M11. The sequence goes on from NZ_JAPFRB010000004.1 coordinate 375,135, forward strand.
GCCGCCGCGTGTTCCTGCTCGATTACTTCGGCGAGACGGGGCACGAGCCCTGCGGCAACTGCGATGTCTGCCTGGAGCCGCCGAAGGTCTGGGACGCGACCGTGCCCGCGCAGAAGTTCCTGTCCACGATCATGCGCACGGACCGGGAGCTGCGCCAGCGCTACGGCGCGGGGCAGCACATCGACACCCTGCGCGGCACCGCCTCGGATCGGGCGCGCCAGGTGGGCCTGGACCGGCTGAGCACCTGGGGGATCGGCGACGACCTGACGGTGCAACAGTGGCGAGGGGTGGTGCGCCACCTCGTGGCGTCGGGCAAGGTCGACACGGTGGGGGAGTACGGGGTGCTCGCGCTGACCGAGGCGAGCCTGCCGATCCTCCGCGGCGAGGAGCAGGTGCTCGTTCGCGAGGAGGTGCTCCGGGCCAAGCCCGCGGCGGCGAAGAAGGCCCAGGCCACGCTCGACCTCAGCCCGGAGGAGGCGAGCCTGTTCGAGGCGCTGCGCGCCTGGCGGGCCGCCGAGGCCAAGGAGCAGGGCGTGCCCGCCTACATCGTGTTCGGCGACGCGACCCTCAAGGCGCTCGCGGTGCACCGCCCGAGCACCCCGGAGGGCCTGAACGGCATCACGGGGATCGGCGAGGCCAAGCGCGCCCGCTACGGGGAGGCCGTGCTCGCGGCCCTCGCCGCGGCGGGCTGAGTCGGCGGCGCGGCTACACGTCGATGCCGCCGGTGTGCGCGGCCGAGGGGAGGCGGGGAACCTTCAGGGTGCCCCCGCCACGCTTTGGAAAGGACACGGGCACGGGGGAGCCGTCCACGCGCGCGGGGGTGAGAAACGCCTGCTCGCCGACGCGCGTGACGTCCGTCGGCGGGGCGCGGAGATCGAGACCGTCGGGGAGTAACAGCGCCGCAAGCCCGGCTCGACCCGTCCCGACCGAGGTGCTGAGCCCGGCACGGGCCACCTCGCGCGGCGGGGCGCAGCGCTGCGCCGTCTCCTCCGGCGTGATCAGGCGCAGGCAGATCCGGCCGTCCTCGTCCACAAAGGCCCAGGCGCTCGACTGAAACATCCTCCCGAGAGCCAGCGCAGTGCCGGGTTTCGGCATCACCTCGTCGCGGTTCGCGCCGGTCAGCGCGGGGATCTCGGGTGCGCTGTCCCCGGTTGCGTCAGCCGCAAGGCTGGCGATGACCCGTTCCGCCGGGGGCGAGCGCCACCACAGCCCATCCTCCGAGAGGGCGCTGCCCACTCCGAAACCGAGCCCGGCGGCCAGCCCGGTCGACAGCGCCGCGGCGATGGTCTTGCGCACGTGCCCGGAGGGAGCGCGTGCGGACGGAGACACGGCTGGATCGGTCAACAGCCTGGCTCCTCTCCGTTGTGGGCGGGCTCGGTTCAGGGGAGCAGGGCTCCGCGAGCGACCCGGGGGAGCAGAGCTGGTCGGGGATGAGCGGCCGAGGCACGCATGGCACACTGGAAACATGACTGATTCTGGGCCGTTGCGCGTCTCGGTGCGCCCATACGAACCGGCCGACGCGGGCGTGACGCTCACGATCTTCACCGATGCGATCACGCAGACAGCCGCCGCCCACTACCGCCCCGAGCAGATCGAGGCGTGGGCGAGGCCGGGGCGGCGCGCCCTCGCAGACTGGGACCGGGAACGGGGCGAACGCGCAACCGTGGTCGCCGTTCTCGAAACTGAGGTCGTGGGGTTTTCAGACGTCGACCGGGACGGCTGGATCGACATGCTCTTCGTTGCCCCCCGGTACCACCGCCGCGGGGTGGCCCGAACGCTGTTGGGCTCCATCGAGCGCGGCGCACGAGCGGCGGGGGCGGCCCAACTGAGCGCCGATGTCAGTCTTCCCGCTCGCCCCTGTTTCGAGAGGATCGGCTTTGCGGTGGTGCGTGAGCAGCGAGCACGCGCGGAGGGGATCGCCCTGACGAATTACCGCATGGTCAAGGAGCTCACCGCTTCCCCGTCCGGACGCTGATCCGGGCGGGAGCACGGGGAGGTGCGCGGCGAGCAGCCCCGGAGCGGGGGCTTAGCCCTGCCGGGAGCCGTGCGCCGGGGAATCACTCTCGAGCGAGAAGGTGACCTCGGCCCGGGCGGGCCAGGCGCTCGGCCAGAGGCCGCGCTCGTGCGCCTCGGCGTTCCCGTCTGGGTCGGGACCGGTGTCCTCGCTGTCCGCGTCGTCGGCCTCCTCGATGCGCAGCCTCGAGAGCCGGCCCTCCTCGATGTCGAGGCGCACCTCGCGGGGCTGCCCGCTCTCGGGGTCGTCGAAGCGGGCGATCACGGGGAAGACGTGCGAGTGCGGCACGACCCGGGGGAGGGCCTCCGGGTGCGGCAGGTCAATGTCGATCTCCGAGTACGCGCCCGAGGAGCCGTCCCAGAGCTGCTCGCGGGCCTCCGCGAGCTGGGCGCGCAGGGCGGCCGAGCCGCGGTCGGCGCTGAAGTCGAGCATGCCCGTGATCAGCGAGCGCGCGCCCTCGGGGAGCTCCCCGAAGGCCTCGGCCTCGGAGTCCGCGTTCGCAGCCGAGTCCCGGGCCGCCTCGCGGCGGGCCTCGCGCAGGTTCGGCAGGTCGCTGAGCAGCGAGAGCGCCACGGTGGCCAGCGCGAGCACGGTGCGCGGGCGGCGCACCCCGCGGCGTACGAGCGCGCCGTGCGCCTTGGCGTCGATCGATTCCCCGAGCTCGGCGAGGCCGAGGACGGTGCCGGCCGCGCCCGCGGTCAGCGCGACCCGGTTGACGGGGCCGGTTTCCCGAGGTATGCCTCTGAAGAGATCGATCGCGGTGATCGCGGCGAGGCCCACGCGGTAGGCGGCCCGGCGACCGGGCCCGAGCTTCGCGGGGTTGATGAGGGCGGCGGCGCCGAGGACGACCGCGGTGAGCACGGCCTGCTCGGGGCGGCCCGGCTCACCGAAACGACGAAGAAAGGGGGGAACTGCCATCCTGCCATCCTACGTCGTTTGCCCCGGGCCGCGGCCCGGGAAGATCGAGACGAGCCGCCCGGCGGCCCAGCGGCCTCGGCTGGGGCCGGGGGCGAGTGTCGCGTTCAGTCCCCGGAGGGGGCAACGCCGGGCACGGGGTACCGCAGGCGGAATCGCTCGCAGACGATCGGCATCCCGGGGGCGAAGCCGCGCGGATCCACCGCGTAGGTGCGCCAGAAGTGCTCGTGGGTCTCGCGCCAGTCCGACAGGGACCGGTCGCCCTCTCCCTCAGCGAAGGCGTGTTCCGCGCCGACGTCGCGGAACGGCACGACCGCCACCGCCGTCGTTTCCAGGAGCGCGCGCGGCGCGCCCCGACCGTCGAGGATGAGGTTCAGGAGGCCGGGCTCGGGCATCGGCTCGCCGGCGTGCTCAAGGTCCCAGAGCGAGGACGCGGTCCCGGTTTTGGTGCCGTCGAGGACGAGCGCCAGGAGGCTGTCGGCGTGCTCCGGGGTGGCCCCGAACGCCCACGCCTCGGGCGCGGGCTCGGGCAGCTCCGGCAGGGCGGCGCGGCAGGCGCGCCAGAACGCCGCGACATCGAGTGGATCGAGTGGATCGAGTGGATCGACCGCGTGCGGATCGGCAGCGACAGGAGGGTTCATGCCCCCAGGGTATCCGCCGCCCAGCGCCCCGAGCGAGGGCCCCGGCTTAGATCGAGACGAGCAGCGCGGCGGCCCAGTGGCAGAGGAAGGCGAGCACCGTGAGGGTGTGGAAGATCTCGTGGAAGCCGAAGACCCCGGGAACCGGGTTCGGTTTCTTCGTGCCGTAGACGATCGCGCCCACGGTGTACATGAGCCCGCCCACGACGACGAGGACCATCGCCGCGGCGTTCACCCGGAAGATATCGGGGATGAACATCACGGCGGCCCAGCCGAGCGCCAGGTAGAGCGCGACGTACAGCCAGCGGGGCGCGCCGAGCCAGAACACCCGGAAGCCGACCCCGAGCAGGGCCCCCGCCCAGACGCTCACGAGCAGGATGAGGCCCTGCTCCCGGGGCAGGGTGAGCAGCGCGATCGGGGTGTAGGTGCCCGCGATGAGCAGGAAAATGTTCGCGTGGTCGAATCGCTTGAGCATCCGCTTCGTCTTCGGCTGCCAATTGAACCGGTGATACAGGGCGGAGATCCCGAACAGCAGCATGCTCGACAGGGTAAACACCACGGCGGCCCACGTCGCGACCGCGCCATCGGCGAGCGCGATGAGGACGATGCCCGCAATGATCGTGACCGGGAAGGTCCCCGCGTGGATCCACCCGCGCCAGGTCGGCTTGACCTCCTCGGCGGGCGGGGCCGCCTCGTCGCCGTGCGCGGCGGGGTGCT
>NZ_JAPFRB010000004.1:379452-381228 GCF_035726885.1 Leucobacter sp. M11
ATCGAGGGGAGAACCCGGCCCGGACGCGTCCGCGTGATCGTCGGACGGGGTGGCACGCTCGGTCCCTGAGTTCATGCTCCGAGTGTACGGTCCCGACACGCCCCGGGAGGTATATGGGGCGCTACAGTGGACGGGTGAGCAGTGAACCATCGATCCTTCCCAGACCGGGTTTCCTGTACCGGCTCTACCAGCGCCGTTTGCGCCGGGAGATCGACCCGAGTCAGATCCCCCATCACGTCGCCGTGATCGTGGACGGCAACCGCCGCTGGGCGAAGCTCCGGCTCCAGGAACAGCCCGCCTTCGGCCACCGAGCGGGGGCCCAGAAGGTGCCCGAGTTCCTCGGCTGGTGCGAGGAGGCCGGGGTGAAGGTGGTCACCCTGTACCTGCTCTCCACGGACAACCTCGTCGGCCGGACCCCGGCCGAGCTCGCCGACCTCTTCGAGATCATCGGCACCCTCGCGACGGAGCTTGCCGGGCACGACACCTGGCGGATCAAGCACGTCGGTTCCTGCGCCGAGCTCTCGCCCGAGCTCACGAGCGCCCTGAAGCACGCCGAGGACAGCTCACAGGGCCGCACGGGCCTGCACGTGAACCTCGCGGTGGGCTACGGCGGGCGCAGCGAGATCGCCGCCGCCGTGCACAGCATCATCGACGCGCACCAGCAGCGCGGCGGGAGCATCGACACGCTCGCCGAGACGCTGACCCCCGAGCTCATCGGGGAGCACCTTTGGACCCGCGGGCAGGCCGACCCCGACCTCGTGATCCGCACCTCGGGCGAGCAGCGCCTCAGCGACTTCATGATCTGGCAGTCCGCCCACAGCGAGTTCTACTTCGTCGAAGCCCTGTACCCCGACCTGCGCGAGGTTGACTTCCTCCGCGCCCTTCGCGATTACACGCAGAGGCACCGCCGCTTCGGATCCTGAGATGACCCTCGCCACCGCCCTGCTGATCCTGGCCCTGATCGTCATCGGGGCCTCCGCCCAGCGGGTCGCGGGCCTCGGCTTCGCGCTCCTCGTCGCCCCGTTCATGACCCTCGTCCTGGGCGCGCACTCGGGGGTGGTGATCGTGAACCTCTGCGGCGTGATTTCCAGCCTGCTCATCCTGCCCCGCGTCTGGCGGCTCATCGACTGGTCGCAGTTCCGGTGGCTCGGGGCCTCCGCGGTCCTCGGCTCCGTGCTGGGCTCCTGGATCGCGGTCGGGGCCTCCCCGGCGGTGCTCTCCGTCTCCGTCGGGGCGATCGTGATCCTCGCCCTCGCCTCCTCGCTGCTGCTCTCGGGCCGCGCCTTCTCCCGAGAGCGGCTCGCCCCGCGCGTCGTGACGGGGGTGACCGCCGGGCTCACCAACTCCCTCGCGGGGGTCGGCGGCCCGCCCGTGAGCGCCTACGCCCTGCTCACGAACTGGTCCCCGGCGGCCTTCGCCGCCACCCTGCAACCCTTCTTCGTGCTGATCGGGTCCATGTCGGCCGGGACGAAGCTCCTCATGGACCCGAGCGTGATGCCAGCGGTGCCCGCCTGGGCCTGGCTCGCGGTCGTCGCCGCGATCCTCGTGGGCATCGCCATCGGCGAGCGCCTGCTGAAGCTCGTCACCCCGGCGCAGGTCCGCACCGTCGTGATCGTCATCGCCTTCGCCGGGGCGCTCGCCACGCTCATCCGCGGCCTCGTCGAGCTCCTCGGCTAGCCGCGCGCCGCCGAGCCCGCGGGCAGCCGGCAACTCTGGCACGATGGGGAGCGCATCCCGCCACCCGGGACGCGCCGAGAACTCAGGAAGTAGCCCCAT
>NZ_JAPFRB010000004.1:381345-385461 GCF_035726885.1 Leucobacter sp. M11
GGCGCGAGCGCCCAGCGGATCGCCGGGCTCGGCTTCGCGCTCCTCGTTTCCCCGCTCATGACGCTGCTGCTCGGCGCGCACGCCGGGGTCGTCCTCGTGAACGTCCTCGGGCTCATCTCCAGCACGCTCATCATGCCGCGGGTCTGGCGCGACATCGACTGGTCGATGTTCCGCTGGCTGAGCGCCTTCGCCGTCTTCGGCTCCGGGCTCGGCATCTGGCTCGCCACCCTGTTCTCGCCCGAGGCGATGTCCGTCGGCGTCGGCCTCGTCGTGATCCTGGCCCTGGGCTCCTCGCTCGTCCTGTCCAGCGGACGCATCTCCCAGCAGCAGCGCACGCCGCGCGCCATCGCCGGATTCACCTCGGGGCTCACGAACGCGCTCGCGGGCGTCGGCGGGCCAGCCGTCAGCGCCTACGCCGTGCTCACCCGCTGGCCCGCACAACCCTTCGCGGCGACCCTGCAACCCTTCTTCGTGCTGATGGGGGCGCTCACGGCGACCACGAAGCTCGTGATCGACCCGCACAGCCTGCCCCCAACGGACTGGTGGTTCTGGCCGCTCGTCGTGGGCGGGGTGCTCGCCGGGATCTGGCTCGGGGAACGCCTCCTCGGCGTCGTCAGCGAGCGACAGGTGCGGCTCTTCGTGATCTTCCTGGCCTTCGCGGGGGCCACGGCCACCCTGATCCAGGGCCTGATTGGGCTGCTCAGCTAGTCCGGGGACGCCCCCGAACCTCCCCCGGGGGGCTACGCCAGGTTGAAGTGCGCCTTCAGCCGGGATACCCGCTCGGCGGACAGCTCGCGCTCGCCGCCGGACTGGCGCATGAGGAACACCATCCGGGCCAGGTACTCGAGGCGCTCCATCGAGAGGTAGGCCTCCTCGAGGTCCGGCCCCCAGGTGAGGGCGCCGTGGTGCTCCAGCAGGCAGGCGTTGTACTCGGCGATGAAGGGCGCGACCGAGTCGGGCACCTCCTCCGTGGAGGGCATCGCGTAGGGGGCGAGCGGCACGCTGGGCATAAAGACGACGGTCTCGGCGAGCATGGTCGAGGTGATGGCCTCGCCGCGGATCGCGAAGCTCGTCGAGTAGGGCGGGTGCGCGTGCACGACCGCGTTCACGGGGGTGCCGGTCTCGGAGCCGACGCGGTACGCGCGCAGGTGCATCTTCATCTCGGAGGAGGGCCCGCGGCCCGTGCCCGCGTCGAGCAGGGTGCCGTCGAGCGCAACGATGGCGAGGTCGCTCGGGCGCATCCGACCCTTGCTGATCCCGGTCGGGGTGCACAGCAGGCGCTCGTCGTCCAGGCGGACGGAGACGTTGCCGTCGTTCGCCGCGACCAGCTCGCGCTGCCACATGCGCAGGCCGACGTCAACGATGGCCTCGCGGAGCTCGGTCTCGTTCGCAGCTGTGCTCATCGGTTTCTCCCATCGTTCGGCGCCCGCGTCGAGAACCCGGGTCCAGTTGTCAAACAACCTAGCAGAGGGCTCTGGATCCGCCCAGGGCGGTGCCCGCCGAGCCGGTGTGCGCCGGGCGGCGCCGCGCTCAGGCCTGGCGCAGCATCGAGAAGGTGTAGCGCCCCTCGATGAAGTAGGTGCGCGAGTAGAGCAGGAGCGTGTTCGCGGCGTCGTAGTGCAGCTGATCCAGCAGGAGGAACAGGCTGTGGTCATCGGCCTCCGGCCCCCAGCCGATGTGCGGGGAGGACAGCGCATGAATCTCCGCGAGGCTGTGGTCGGCGCGGTAGCCGAGTTCCGTGGACAGCGCCCGGAAGATCGAGCCCGTCAGCTCGGCGGGGTCCCGGCGCTCGGGCCAGATCCCCACCGGGATCAGGTCGTAGGAATAGGCCACGACCTCGCCGTCGGCGAGCAGGGAGCGCCGGGCCTCGAGGGCGCTCGTCCCGTTGGCCACGCCCATCCGCTCGACCTCGTCCGGGAGGAGGGGGCGCAGGGTGCGGCTCTCGTAGGTCATCCCGGGCTCGCGACCCATCGCGCGGATCGACTCCGAGATCGAGTCGAGTCGCTCCAGGCCCGCGGTGATCATCGGGCGGTCCGTGACGAAGGAGCCAACGCCGTGCTGCGTGCGCACGAGGCCCTTCGTCTCGAGCTCGCGCAGGGCGGCCCGGACCGTCGGGCGGGACACCCCGAACTGCTCCGCGAGCTCGGTTTCGGTGGGCAGGCGCTCGCCGGGTCCGTACTCGGCGCGGGCGAGCGCGTTGCGCAACGACTGCGACACCTGTGAGACGAGACTGGTTGGCCGGGCCATCGGTGGGTCCTCTCAAAGGGGTGCGTGGGAAGCGGGTGAACGGGCAAGTGAAGCCGATGAATCGCAGTGTATCGCGCTTTGTCTGCTGGGCGGGGCCGGACGGAGTGGCGCGATCCGGTTGACTCGCGTGCACGGGGGAGGTACGTTGTAAGACAACTGTGTGAGGAGGTTGTGATGAGCATTCCCGATCCCACCCTGCCCTCGCTGGAGGGCACCGGGGTGATCGTCACCGGCGCCTCCGGAGGCGTCGGCTCCGGCATCGCCCGCCGCTTCGCCGCCGCGGGAGCCGCCGTGCTCGTCCACTTCAACCGCTCCGCCGAGCCCGCCCAGCGCCTCGCCGAAGAACTCACCGCCGCCGGGCACACCGCGCTCGCCGCGGGGGCCGATGTGCGCGACCCCGAGGCCTGCCGGGCGCTCCTCCAGGTCGCCGCCGAGGCCTTCGGGCACGTCACCGCCGTCGTCAACAACGCCGGGGTGCAGCCGGTCGGGCTGCACCAGGACCTGAGCGTCGAGGACTGGCGCGGCGTCGTGGACACCAACCTCACGGGCGTCTTCGTGATGACCCAGGCCGCCGCCGAACACTTCCGCTCCGCCGGGACCGGCGGCTCGATCACGCACATCGCCTCGGTCGAGGCCAGCCGCCCGGCCCCCGCGCACGCGCACTACTCGGCCGCGAAGGCGGGCATCGTCATGCACGCCCGCGCCGCCGCCCTGGAACTCGGGGCCGACGGCATCCGGGTGAACACGGTCTCCCCGGGGCTCATCGACGCCGGCGGGCTCGCCGAGCGCTGGCCAGAGGGGCACGGCAGCTGGCTCGCCCACGCCCCGCTCGGGCGCACCGGCCGCCCCGAGGACATCGGCAACGCCTGCGTCTTCCTCGCCTCGCCCGCGGCATCGTTCATCACGGGGCACGACCTCGTCGTCGACGGCGGCATGCTCGCCACCCCGGGGTGGTAGCGCCGTGACCGAGTCGCAGCAGCAGGCGCAGGCACCGGCACCGGCACAGACCCGCATCCTGGCCGACTGGATGCTGACCCAGGCGGACGCCGGGCTCGTCCGGGACGCCGAGCTCGTGCTCGGCGCGGACGGTCGGATCGCCTACGCCGGGCCACGCCGCGGCGAGGCCGCCCCGGGCGATCTCGTGCTCGACGGCCAGCTGCTCATGCCCGGGCTCGTGAACGGGCACACGCACTCCGCGATGACCCTGTTCCGCGGCGTCTCCGACGACGAGGGCCTCGCCCCCTGGCTCGACGCCGTTCGGGCGCGGGAGCTGCGCATGACCGCCGCGGACATCGCGACCGGCCTGCGGCTCGCGATGGTCGAGATGCTGCGCAGCGGCACGACCGCCTTCGCGGACATGTACCACTGGGACGAGGAACTGCTCCGGATCGTGCAGGACGCGGGCATGCGCGTGCTGGCCGCCCCGGCGCTGTTCGCCCCCGACGCGGTCGGCTTCCCCGCGGCCGACGAGCGCGACGGCGCGGCGATGCTCGACGAGACCGAGCGGCTCGCCGAGCGCTTCGCGGGCGACGAGCAGATCCGCCTCGCCTACGGGCCGCACGCGCCGTACACCTGCCCACCCGAGTTCCTCCGCGAGATCGGCGAGCGCGCGGTCCGCACGGGGCTCCCCGTGCACATCCACCTCTCCGAGTCCGCGCCCGAGGTGCAGGTCAACCTGGACCGCTACGGGCGCACGCCCGCGATGCACATCGCGGAGCTGGGCATGCTCGACGCCCGCGTGCTCGTCGCGCACGGCGTGCACCTCACGCAGGAGGAGATCGAGCTGCTCGCGGCAGGCGGGGCCGCCATCAGCCACAACCCGGTGTCGAACCTGAAGTTGGGTTCCGGCATCGCGCCGCTGCCCGAGAT
>NZ_JAPFRB010000004.1:385507-386213 GCF_035726885.1 Leucobacter sp. M11
AGCAATAACTCCCTCGACCTCTTCGAGGAGCTCAAGACCGGCGCGATCCTGCACCGCGGGGCGCGCCAGTCCGCGGACGCCGTGCTCGGCAGCGACCTGCTCGACCTCGCGACGGCGCGCGGCGCCGCCGCGATCGGCTTCCCCGAGGCCGGGGCGCTCGAGGCCGGCCGCTTCGGCGACGTGATCTCGGTGGACCTGAGCGGCGCGCACGCCGTGCCGCTGCACTCGGTCACCTCCTTCCTCGGCTTCGCCGCCCGCGGCTCCGATGTGCGCAACGTCTTCGTCGGCGGCAGGCACCTGCTCGCGGACGGCGAGCTGACCACGCTCGACGAAGCGGCCATTCTCAGCGATGCCGCGGCGGTTACGGAGCGGATTCATAGCGAGCTTGAACAGACTGATCTCGGTGCCGGGGGAGGCCCCGGGTAGACCGGGGCCTCCGCCGAACCGCCACCGCCTCCCCGTCACCCACACCACCCCCGAGCAAAGGAACGCATCCCGTGTCTCCCACCCGCCTGGCCGCTGACGCCGAACTGCCCCTGCTGCGCACCCGCGTCTCCGAGATCTCCGACCGCGCGCTCGTCGTCGGCGACCCGAACCGGGCCAAGCTGGTCTCCGAGATGCTGGATGACGCCCGCCTGCTCAGCGCGAACCGCGAGTACCACGTCTACGCGGGGACCTACAACGGCGTCCCCGTGACGGTCGCGTC
>NZ_JAPFRB010000004.1:386272-387050 GCF_035726885.1 Leucobacter sp. M11
TCACCCGCATCATCCGCTCGGGCACCGCGGGCGGCATCCAGCCCGAGGTCGTTGACGGCGCGATCGTGGTCGCCACGGGCGCGGTCCGCGAAGAGGGCATCTCCGGCCAGCTCGTCCCGCGCTCCTTCCCGGCCATCGCGACCCCCGAACTGACCCTCGCGCTGCGCGCGGCGGCCCAGAACACGGGGCTCGACGTGCACGAGGGCATCGTGCTGACCGCGGACCTGTTCTACCCGAGCGATGTCCAGATCGGCGTGGACCACGCCCTCTGGCAGCGCGCCGGGGTCGTCGCGGTGGAGATGGAGGCCGCGGCGCTGTTCGTGGTCGCCTCGCTGAACGGGATCGAGTCGGGCGCCGTGCTGGCGATCGACGGAAACCCGCTCGCCAAGAAGGACGACAGCATGTCCGGCTACGACCCGCACCGCGAGATCGTCGGCCAGGCCGTTGACGGTGCCCTGCGCACCGCCCTGGAGGCCCTCGTCTCCTAAGCCGGAGCCGCCCTGCGCGGTTCCCCATAAGCACCCGGGTGCCGGTTTCCCCCCGATCCGTTGCCCGGGCTCTGCAGCCCCTGTCCGTCGCGCCATCCCCCCCTTGAGCGCGCGGGCAGGGGCTTTTTCTGTGCCCTGGGTGCTGGGTGCTGGGGGAGGGGGAGGGGGCAGACGCCGCAGGCGCTGAAGCAGCAACAGGTGCTCAGGTGCAACGATGCAAAGACTCCGAAGACTCCATGCACGCAAGTCGCTCAGTCGCAAGGGCGCAGGGCGAATAGAAGCAAGGAGGA
>NZ_JAPFRB010000004.1:387161-389302 GCF_035726885.1 Leucobacter sp. M11
TCAGGAGGCAAAGGCGCAAGCGCGCCAATGGTGCTTCGTCGGAAAAAAGAGGGGGGTAGCGGGCGAGGCGGGGCCGCGATGCCACGGCGGTCGCGGACGGGGTCAGAGCCCCGCTGATCTGGCCACGTGCGCCGGTTTCCGAGCGCCGGGGCTGCGGTTTCTGCGGAGCGCGGGCCTCAAACATTTGGGGTTTCGCGGATCAGATGACCCCTGCATTGATCATCTGTATTGGGCGCATAAACTGTACCTGATCTGCGTTTATTTACTCGTAATCGCCCGCTATTCGCGGTAAAATTGAGGCATGGTCTCCTTCACTCCGGTCGCACCCCGCGACACCGCTCCCTCCGGTCACGCTGGCGCCCCCAGCGTCGCCCCGGCGGGGTCGGGTGCCTTCGCGCGGGTCCCGGGCACGAGCGCAATCACGGGGACCACGGCGGCGAGGATCGCGGAGCGGATTGCCACCGACGCCCGCAACGCCGCCGCACGAGTCGTCGCCCCGGCGGAACACCCCCTCGCGCAGGCCCGGGTGGTGGCTGAGGCCGAGTACGAATTGCTCACCTCCGAAGAGCTGCGGGTGCTGGAGGCCGCGCTCAGCGAGGAGGTCACCGAGCTCACCCGGGAGAAAAACCGGGCCGAGGCGCGGCGGGCCGAGCGGATTGCCGCGCTCGCGCACCTCACGGATCGCCGCTTCGCGCGGGAAAGCCTCGAAGCGGCCACGCGCGCCCTGCTCGCCTCCGACACGGATCTCGATCAGCGCGAATCGCCCCGCGAGGTGGAGCAGCGCATGCTCCAGCTCGCCGAGGAGACCGCCTGCGCCGTGACCGCACCCAAGCAGACGGGCGCGAAGCTCCTATCCGACGCGATCACGCTCACCGAGGATCTTCCGCACACCTGGGCCGCGCACGCCGCGGGCCTCCTCGATCAGGGCCGGGTCTCGACCATCGTCTCGGTCACCCAGGACGCCCCGCCCGTGGCTCGCGCGATCCTCGATGAGCGCCTTGCCGAGATCGGGCCGCTGCTCACCCCGGGCAAACTCTTCCGGGTCGCCGAGGCCCTGCGGAACCGGGTTGACCCGGTCTCGCCCGAGGCCCGGCACGCGGATGCGTTCCAGCGCCGGGGTGCCTGGCTGGAGCCCGCCCGGAACGGCATGATGCAGTTGACCGTGCGCTCCGCGGCCCCGGAACTGTCCGCGGCCTTCGACCGAATCGACGCGCTGGCGAAGCAACTCGCCGTGCTTGAACAGCGCGAGCACGAGCAACAGATCAGCGAACTGCGCCGAGCGCACGCGGCCGGGGAGCCCGGCACCGGCACCCGCGAGGAACTCGACGCCGCAATCAACGCGCTGCCCCTGCCCCGCACGATCGCGCAGCTCCGCGCCGACGTCTCCGTAGACCTCGTCTCGCTCGGCGAGATCGACCCGGTCGCGGACCCCGCCAAGGGCGCCTCCGAGCCCGCCGCGCCCGCAGCACGCCGCGCGACGACCCCGGCTCGCGGGGTCCGCGGGCAGATCCTCGTCACGATCCCCGCACGCCTCCTCTCCGGTCTCAGCTGGGACGGCTGCCCCGAGAACGCCGCCGCGAGCGACCCCGCCGCGCTCCTCGGCCGAGAGTTCGCCGCACTCGACGGCTACGGCATCCTCGACGACGAAACCGCTCGGCGGGTCGGCCTGGGGCTCGGCCAGTTCCGGGCCCTGTTCACCGACGACGCGGGAGCAATCCTCAACGTCGGCCGAAATGCCTATGCTCCGCCGCAGGGGCTCCGCCGCTTCACCGAACTCCGGGACCAGCACTGTCGCTTTCCCGGCTGTGAGCGGCCCGCCGTCCGCTGTGACCTCGACCACTCCGTCCCCTGGGACGCGGGCGGCGACACCGCCCACGGAAACCTCGCCTTCCTCTGCCGCACCCACCACACCCTGAAAGGCCGAGGCGATCCGGGCGGGCGCGGTCCTGACGGTCAGGCCGGCATCGCGCACCGCGGCTGGCGGCTCATCGCGAACCGGAACGGGGTGCTCGAATGGGAGACGCTCTCGGGGCGAAGAATCATCACCCTGCCGGAACGCGCCGCCGCACCGCCCCCGGGGGGCTAAGGAAAGCCGCGGGACTCGCGCCCCGAGACTCTCGCTCGCCGCTGCGCACCGAGCA
>NZ_JAPFRB010000004.1:389371-390311 GCF_035726885.1 Leucobacter sp. M11
TACCGCCGCAGCTCGCCTAGCAGGGTGGCGAGGACCCGATCTTCGGTGTCCGCATCCAGGGGCTCGTGGAAGGTGAGCCGGAGCGCGGTCTGGGCGAGCGAGGGCTCGATGCCGAGCGCGAGGAGCGCGGGAGAGGGTTCGTCGTGCCCCGCGGCGCAGGCGGAACCCGAGGACGCGCTGATTCCCGCCGCATCCAGGGCCACGAGGATCGACTCGCCGCTGACCCCGGGGAAGACCCAGGAGACGTGTCCCGGCAGGCGCTGCTCCGGGTCACCCGTGAGCCGGGCGTCCGGCCAGGCCTCGGCGACGCGGGCGATCAGCCGATCCCGGGACGCGCGCAGCGCCTCCCGCTGGGCGGCCCGCTCCGGGAGGACACGGCCAACCGCGGCGGCGAAGCCGACAATGCCAGCCACGTTCTCCGTGCCCGAGCGCGAGCCGCGTTCCTGGCCGCCGCCATAGATGAGCGGCTCCCGGGGGAGTTGCCGGCGAATGAGCGCCGCCCCGACCCCCTTCGGCCCGGAGAGCTTGTGCGCGGAACAGGTGAGCGCGTCCACGCCGAGCGCGGCGAAGTCCACGGGCACCTGCCCCAGCGCCTGCACCGCGTCGCTGTGGCTGAGCGCCCCCACCGCGCGGGCCGCCGCCGCGATCTCGGCGACCGGCTGCACCGTGCCGATCTCGTTGTTGCCGAGCGCCACCGAAACGAGCGTGGAATCGGGCCGGAGTGCGTCCGCCACCGCCGCGGGATCGACGAGGCCCGTGTCGGACACCGGCAGGACCGTGATCTCGAAGCCGTGAAGGCGACCGAGCGCCGCGATCGTCTCCAACACGGCGGGGTGCTCGGTGGGGACGGTCACCAGGTGCCGCCCGCGCGGGTTCGCGAGCGCGAGCCCGCGGATCGCGAGGTTCGCCGCCTCGGTGCCCCCCGCGGTGAACACGACGT
>NZ_JAPFRB010000004.1:390375-390827 GCF_035726885.1 Leucobacter sp. M11
ACGGTGCCCGGCCTGGTGCACGCTCGACGGGTTGCCGGACTCCTCGGTGAGGAAGGGCCACATCGCCCGCAGCGCCTCCGGATGGAGCGGGGTCGTCGCCGCCGCGTCGAGATCAGCCACGGTCGTCCCGCGCCTGCTGGGCGCGTGCATCGGTTTCGCTGCCCGCCGTGCCTGAGATGGCCTCAGCGGCGGCGGCCGAATCGGGGTCAGCGACCGCGTCGAGCCCGAGATCGAGGGCCCGCGCCCCGTGGGTGAGCTGGCCAACCGAGATCACGTCCACGCCGGTCTCCGCGATCGCGCGCACCGTGTCGAGACCCACGCCGCCGCTCGCCTCGACGACGGCGCGGCCCGCGATCAGGGCGACGCCCTCGCGCAGCTCGGCGACGGAAAAGTTGTCGAGCATGATGACGGGAACCCCGGCGGCGAGCACGGGCTCGATCTGCTCGATCCGG
>NZ_JAPFRB010000004.1:390877-391463 GCF_035726885.1 Leucobacter sp. M11
TCGCAGGGCCGCCGTGACCTCCTCGGGGCCCACCGCGCCGAGCGCGGCCAGGTGATTGTCCTTGATCATCACGGCGTCGCTCAGCCCGAAGCGGTGGTTCGTGCCGCCGCCGGCCCGCACCGCATGCTTCTCGAAGGCGCGGAGTCCCGGCGTGGTCTTCCGGGTGTCCGCGATCCGCGCCCGAGTGCCGCTCGTCTCGGCGACGAAGCGCGCGGTCAGGGTCGCGATGCCGCTCATCCGCTGCGTGAAATTCAGTGCGATGCGCTCGGCCGTGAGCACCGAGCGCGCCGGTCCCGAGACGCGGGCGAGCACCTGGCCCGCGACGAAGGCGTCGCCGTCGCGGGCGAGCAGCTGGACCGCGACCCGCGGGTCCAGCTCGCGGAAGGCCGCCGCGAAGACCTCGCCCCCCGCGAAGACGCCGGGCTCGCGGGCGTTCAGCTCGGCGCTGAGGACCGCGTCCTCGCGGATCGCGACCCGGGCGGTGAGGTCGCCCCAGGGCGCGTCCTCGCGGAGCGCCTCGCGGACGCGTTCGGTGATGGTGGCTGCGGTGAGCACGGGGGTCTCCTACGGGGTCGTGGTGAGCGTG
>NZ_JAPFRB010000004.1:391518-392318 GCF_035726885.1 Leucobacter sp. M11
CCTCGGCGCGGAACACCTGGCGAAGCACCCACTCGGCGCGGGGCTTGGGGGCATCGAGGCGCGCGTGCGCCCCGCGGGACTCCGCTCGCCGGAGCGCGGCGGCGGCGAGCAGGCTGCCGAGCAGGGCGAGGTTCGCGGTCTCGCGCTCGGCGACGGCGGCATCAGCCGGGAGGGCGTCGCCCGCCGCGGCCCAGGCATCGAAGCGCTGCCCCGCCGCGCGGAGCCCCGCCTCGGAGCGGCTGAGGCCGAGCTCAGCCCAGGCGAGCGCGCGCAGCTCGTCTCGGTCCGGGAGCGCGGACGCGGTTTCGGGGGTCGCGGCGGCGGGGCGCAGCAGCAGCTCCCGCGACGGGATCGCCTCGTCCGCCTGCGGCACCGGGGTGGTGTCCGGATCGACGCCGCCCGCCCGGTCACGGAGCGCGGCGAGGGCCGCGCGCTGCCCGAACACGAGCCCCTCCAGGAGCGAGTTCGAGGCGAGCCGATTCGCCCCGTGCACCCCGGAGCACGCGCTCTCCCCGGCCGCGTAGAGCCCCGGCAGGGAGCTGCGCCCGTGTCGATCCGTGCGAATCCCGCCCATGAGCGAGTGCGCGGCCGGGGCCACGGGTACCGGCTCCCGCGTCCAGTCGAGCCCCGCGGCGGCGCAGAGCGCGGTGATGCCGGGAAAGCGGCGCGCGAGATCCGGCACCCGGGTCGCGTCGAGCCGGACCGGGGCGCCGCCCTGCGCGGCCATCTGCGCGGCGATGCCCCGGGCGACCTCGTCCCGGGGGGCGAGCTCGCCGAGTGGGTGCCGGGCGGGCATGAAG
>NZ_JAPFRB010000004.1:392359-394469 GCF_035726885.1 Leucobacter sp. M11
GACCGCCTCGGAGACGAGCGGCAGGGGTGCGGCTGACTCCGGCCCGGTCGCGGCCAGCGCGGTGGGGTGGAACTGGAAGAACTCGAGGTCGGCGACCCGGGCCCCGGCGCGGAACGCGGCGGCGATGCCGTCCCCGGTCGCCACGGCGGGGTTCGTGGTGTGCGCGAACAGCTGCCCCGCCCCGCCCGTGGCGAGGATCACGGCGTCGGCGAGGATCGTCTCCGGCCGGGACTGGCCAGCCGGGGCGCTCGCGTCGAGGAAGCGCGCGCCCACGACGCGGCCGGACGCAAGCACGAGGTCGAGCAGGAAGCGGTGTTCCCGCACCTGGATTCCGGAGCCGGGCAGGAGCGCGCTGAGCCCCGCCTGCAGGGCGGCTCCCGTGCGGTCGCCGTCGGCGTGCACGATCCGGTGCCGGGAGTGGGCCGCCTCCAGCCCCGCGGCCAGCCGCCCGGCACCGTCCCGGTCGAAGGGGATGCCGCGGGCGATCAGCTCGCGCACCCGCTCCGGTCCCTCCTCGGTGAGCACGCGGACCGCGGCCGGGTCCGTGAGGCCCGCCCCGGCCGCGGCGGTGTCCGCCGCGTGCTGGGCGGGGGAGTCGTCGTCGGTGAGCGCCGCGGCGATGCCGCCCTGGGCGAGCGCCGTGTTGGTCTCGCCGAGGGTTGCCTTCGTGACGAGCACGACCTCGTCGTGCCCGGCCGCGGCGAGCGCCGCGGTCAGCCCCGTGACGCCCGTGCCGACGACGAGGATCACGGCTTGGCCGCCAGCATCCGTTCCAGGGCCACCTGCGCGCCGTCCTGCACCGCCTCGGACACGGTGATCTGGTTGACGACCTCGCCCGCCAGGAGCCGCTCCAGGGTCCAGGCGAGGTAGCCCGGGTGGATGCGGTACATCGTCGAGCAGGGGCAGATCACGGGGTCCAGGCAGAAGATCGTCTTGTCCGGGTGCTCGGCCTGTAAGCGGTTCACGAGGTTGATCTCGGTGCCGACCGCGAAGACGCTGCCCGCGGGGGCGGCCTCGATGGCCTTGCGGATCACATCGGTCGAGCCGTTCTCGTCCGCGGCCTGCACGACGGGGAGCGGGCACTCGGGGTGCACGATCACGCGCACCTCCGGGAAGTCTGCGCGGGCCTGTGCGATCTGGTCCACCGTGAAGCGCTTGTGCACGGAGCAGAAGCCGTTCCAGAGGATCACCTTCGCGTCCCGGATCTCCTCGGCCGTGTTGCCGCCGAGGGGGAGCCGAGGGTTCCAGGTCGGCATCCGGTCGAGGCTGATGTCCATCGCGTGCGCGGTGTTGCGCCCCAGGTGCTGATCCGGGAAGAACACGACGCGCTGCCCGCGCTCGAAGGCCCACTCCAGCACGGTGCGGGCGTTCGAGGAGGTGCAGACGATGCCGCCGTTGCGCCCGCAGAAGTCCTTGATCGCGGCCGAGGAGTTCATGTAGGTCACGGGGATCACGGGCGCGAGCCCGTCCGCGTTCGGCTCCGCGCCGAGGGTGGCCATGAGGTCCTCCCAGCAGTCCTCGACCTCCTCAATCGTGGCCATGTCGGCCATCGAACAGCCCGCGGCAAGGTTTGGCAGGATCACGGCCTGCTCGGGCCCGGAGAGAATGTCGGCGGTCTCGGCCATGAAGTGCACGCCGCAGAACACGATCGCCTCGGCGTCCGGGCGGGTGGTCGCGGCGCGGGCCAGCTGGAAGGAGTCCCCGACGAAGTCCGCGTACTGCACGACCTCGTCGCGCTGGTAGAAGTGCCCGAGAATGAGCACCCGGTCGCCAAGCTCCGCCTTCGCGGCGCGGATGCGCCGGTCCAGCTCCTCGGCGCTCGCCCGGGTGTACTCGTCGGGGAGCCGCCCCTGCGCGGGGGCATCCGCGGGGAGCAGATCCGCCACCGAGGCCCCGGGGCCGTACCCCGGGGTCCGGTCGATCACCCAGGGGTCCTCGGCAAGGTCGGCGTCGCAGGTGCTCGTCGCGGGCGCGTTCAGCGTGCGCAGGTTCACGGGGCGGCGGTGCCCGGGCAGGGTCTGGACCGCGGGGCGGCCGAGCTCGCCCGTGCGGGGCTCGAGCGACTGGATCAGGTCGTTGACGGAGGTCATGCGTGGCTCCTCGATTCGGG
>NZ_JAPFRB010000004.1:394513-395814 GCF_035726885.1 Leucobacter sp. M11
GGGCGGGGGACGCGGTGCCCGGGTCCTCCCGGAACCGGAACAGGCTCGCGGGGCGGTGGCGTCCGCCGGTCTCGCGCTCGCCCGTGTCGACGATGCGCTCATCGGCGAGGATCTGGCGGCGGAAGTTTGCGGGGTCAACGGGCTCGCCGAGGATCGCCTCGGTCACGGCGCGGAGCCGGGCGAGGGTGAACACGGGGCCGAGGAAACGGTGCGCGATCGCCGCGTAGCCGGTCTTGGTCCGCAGCCGGGCCAGGGCGTAGGCGATGATCTCCGCGTGATCGAAGGCGAGCTCGGGGAGGGCGTCGGCGGAGAACCACGCGACGTTGCCGGACTCGGCGTCGGTTCGGTCGGTGCTGTCGGCGCTCGCTCGTCCGCCCACCGAGGAGGACATGGGGGGCTGCGGGTCGTCCCACGCCCGCGGCCGGCTCTGGGCCGGGGCGGCGTTCGCCGAGCGGTCGCTCGCCCGGTCGCTGGCCGGGGCGTGCTCGTCGGCGGCGACCCGGTGCCGGGCGGCCGCGGTCCGCTCCGCGGCGAGGAAGCGGTCGCGGCCCTCCGCCGCCCAGTCGCGGTCTCCGAACAGCGCCCAGTAGGCGATCGTGACCGTGCGCTCGGCGAGGGCGGAGCGCTCGGCCGCCCCGAACGTGTAGAGCTGCTCGATGTAGTCGGGCGTGTGGCCCGCGGCGGACTCCAGGGTGCGCAGCGAGGTGTCCACGAGGGTCTCGCCCCCGCGGATCGGGCCGCCGGGCAGCGCCCAGGCACCGAGGAAGGGCGCGCGGGTGCGCCTCACGAGGGGCAGCCAGAGCCGTCCCTCGGGGGCGGGTGTCTCCGCCCCGAGCGACGCGCCGTCGGGCGGGGTCAGCGAGAAGGCGACCGTGGACACCGCTACGCTGGGCGGCAGGAGCCGACGTTCGCTGACGTTCGCCGATGCGAAGCTCATGGGGTCCCCTTTCCTATCCCTGGGTTTCCCGGGCGGATGACCGCCCGGGTGCTCGAACAACGAGAGTTAAAGTCAAAGTGACTTTAACTAAGCGTACGCCGCTTTCCCGGAAGCGCAAACCCGGCGACTCGTGCGCGGAGCCCGCGGCCTCAAAAGCCGCCTACCATTGAGGGATGCGCTGTTCCTATTTCGAGGCTGGGGTGTGCCGTTCCTGCTCCCTGATCGAGACCCCCTACGCGCAGCAGCTCGCCGCGAAGCAGCTGCGCTGCGAGGCGGTTCTCGCGGCGACCCCGGGCATCGAGTGGCTGCCCCCGGTCGCGAGCGAGGCCGCGGGTTTCCGCAACAAGGCCAAGATGGTCATCGG
>NZ_JAPFRB010000004.1:395866-402534 GCF_035726885.1 Leucobacter sp. M11
GTTGACCTGCGCGAGTGCGGCATCACCGCCCCGGGCATCCGGGCGATCTTCCCGGCGCTCGCCGCCTTCATCACCGCGGCGAAGCTGGAGCCCTACCGGGTTGCCGAGCGGCGCGGGGAGCTCAAGCACGTGCTCGTGACCGAGGCCGCGGACGGGCAGCTGATGCTCCGCTTCGTGGTGCGCTCGGAGCACCTCATCGGGCAGATCCGCAAGCGGCTCCCCGAGCTTCGCGCCGCGATCCCGCGGCTGCGCGTCGTGTCGGTCAACCTGCTCCCGGAGCACAAGGCGGTGCTGGAGGGGGAGCGCGAGGAGGTGCTCACCGAGTCGGACGCACTGCCGATGACCGTGAACGGCATCGACCTGTTGCTCGGCGCGCGGAGCTTCTTCCAGACAAACACGGCGGTCGCCGCGGCCCTCTACCGGCAGGGCCGGGACTGGGTGAACGAGGCCGCGCCCGCGAGCGCGTGGGACCTGTTTTGCGGGGTCGGCGGCTTCGCGCTGCACAGCCAGGCCCCCGATCGCTCCGTCACGGGGATCGAGTTCAGCGCCGAGGCGATCGCGAGCGCCGAGCAGACCAGGGACGCCCTGCACGCGGCGCACCCCGGCGCGGGCTACGACCGGGTGCGTTTCGCCTCGGGCGACGCGACCGCCTTCGCGCTCGGGGAGGGGAACGACCCGGAGCTGGTCATCGTGAACCCGCCGCGCCGCGGCATCGGGCCGGAGCTCGCCGCGCGCCTGGAGGCCTCCGCGGTCTCCCGGGTGGTGTACTCCAGCTGCAACCCGGACTCGCTCGCGGCGGACCTCGCGGCGATGCCGAGCCTGCGCCCCGCGCGGGGGCGGCTGTTCGACATGTTCCCGCACACGACGCACGCCGAGGTCATGGTGCTGCTTGAGCGCGGCTGAGCCCGGCGGGCCCAGCCGCGCGCGGGCTCAGCGCGCGAGGCGCTCGGCGACGTAGTCCACGTCCTTGTCGCCCCGACCCGAGAGGTTGACGACGAGCACCGCGTCGGCGGGCAGGGTCGGCGCGAGCCTCACCGCGTGCGCGATCGCGTGCGATGACTCCAGCGCCGGGATAATCCCCTCGACGCGCGTCAGGAGCTGGAAGGCGGCGAGCGTCTCCGCGTCCGACACCGAGACGTACTCCCCGCGGCCCTGCTCCTGGAGCCGGACGTGCTGGGGGCCAATGCCGGGGTAGTCGAGTCCCGAGGCGATCGAGTGGACGGGGGAGGGCTCGCCCGCGGCGGTCTGCAAGACCCGGGTGTGCATGCCGTGCAGGGTGCCCGGGGTGCCGAGGGTCATGGTCGCGGCGTGCCGGTCGCCCGTGAGCCCCTCGCCGCCGGGTTCCACGCCGATGAGGCGCACCTCGGGATCATCGAGGAAGGCGGTGAACAGCCCGAGGGCGTTCGAGCCGCCGCCGACGGAGGCGATGAGCGCGTCGGGCAGCCGGCCCTCCGCTTCGAGGACCTGCGCCCGGGCCTCGCGGCCGACAACCGACTGGAAGTCGCGCACCATGCTGGGGTAGGGGTGCGGCCCCACGACGGAGCCGATCGCGAAGAAGTACTCCTCCGGGTTGGCCGCGTAGGTCGCGAAGGCCGAGTCCACGGCCTCCTTCAGGGACTGCCCGCCCTCGTCCACCGCGACCACCGTCGCGCCGAGCAGCTCCATCCGGACCACGTTCGGGTGCTGCTTGGCGACGTCAATCGCGCCCATGTGCACCTCGCAGTTCAGGCCGGTGAGCGCGGCGGCGGTCGCGAGCGCGACACCGTGCTGGCCAGCGCCGGTCTCCGCGATCAGGGTGCGCTTGCCCATCCGCTTCGCCAGCAGGGCCTGGCCGAGCGTGTGGTTGATCTTGTGCGCCCCCGTGTGATTCAGGTCCTCGCGCTTGAGGTAGACGCGGGCACCGCCGAGGTGCGCGCTGAGGTTCTCGGCGAAGTACAGCAGGGAGGGGCGGCCGACGTATCGCGAGAGCAGCGCCTGCAGCTCCTCGTGGAAGCTCGGGTCGGCGCTCGCCTCGGCGTAGGCGCGGGCGACCTCGGCGATGGGCTCGACGAGATGCGGGGGCAGCGCCGCGCCGCCGTACTCGCCGAAGTATCCGTGCTCGTCGGCGAGGTACTGGGCGCTCGGCGCGACCGTTGCGGTGTTCGTCATGGGGGCTCCTGGGTGGTGTGGCCCGCCGCGCCCGCCCGCAGACGAAGAAACCGCCCGAGTGACTGGCACTGCGAGGCGGTGTGGTGTGGGTTCGCGAATGAACGTGGCCGCCTCTAGGCGTGCCACCACTGCCGGGTGAGGGAGTTCAAGCGCATGGCTCGAGCATAGCAGGGTCATCGCTCCCGGCACCCCGGCGAATCCGGGGCAGCTCTGTGCGTCCAGAGCTGCCCCGAATCCACCGCGCCCGCTGAGCTCATCCGCCGGATGCGAGCGGGCGCGGCGCGAGGTCAGTCAAAGACGATGACGCTCCGGGCGACCTGGCCCTGCTTCAGCTCCGCGTAGCCCTCGTTGATGTCCTCCAGGCGGATCTGCCGGGACACGAGGTCGTCGAGGTTGAAGCGCCCCTGCTGATAGAGATCGGCGTACATGGGAATATCCCGGAGGGCGAGGGTGGAGCCCATGAACACGCCCATCACGGTCTTCTGCCCGTATAAGAGATCCGTCATGCCCTCGATCTCAATCTTGGCCTCCGGCTTCTGCATGCCGACCATGTACGCGGTGCCGCCGACGGTGGTGATGTCGATTGCCTGCTGGGCGGTTTGCGTCAGGCCGATGACCTCGAAGGCGTGATCGACGCCCGGTTCCCCGGTGATCTCGCGGATCCGCTCGACGAGGTTTTCCTCGCTCGGGTTGATCACGTCGGTGGCCCCAAACTTCTTCGCGAGTTCCAGCTTGCTGGGCTGGAGGTCGATGGCGATCACTCGACGGGCGCCGGAGAGCGCCGCCCCCTGAACGGTGTTCAGCCCGACCCCACCGCATCCGATCACGGCGACGGTGTCGCCCACGCGAACCCGCGCTGAGTTAATTGCGGCCCCGGCCCCGGTGATCACGCCGCAGCCGAGGAGCGCAGCGCGATCGAAGGGCACCGATTTGTTGATCGAGACCAGGTTGTTTTCGTGCACCAGGGCCTGCTCGGCGAAGCCGCCAAGGTCGGCAAGCTGGAGGACCGGTTGGCCATCCCGGGT
This sequence comes from Leucobacter sp. M11, assembly GCF_035726885.1. Classification (NCBI taxonomy): domain Bacteria; kingdom Bacillati; phylum Actinomycetota; class Actinomycetes; order Micrococcales; family Microbacteriaceae; genus Leucobacter; species Leucobacter sp. M11. The sequence continues at coordinate 399,040 of NZ_JAPFRB010000004.1, forward strand.
AATGCGGGGCGGCTGATCGGGGGTGCGCTGGACGGTAGCGGTATCTTCGCACCGGTACGGGGCCCCCGATAGGCACTGCTTGCATACCCCGCAGTGGCTGATGAGAGACCCCACCACGTGATCGCCAACGCTCAGGGTGGACACGTCGGGGCCCACCGCGGTCACGATGCCAGAAATTTCATGACCCAGCAACGCGGGCATCGGGAAGCCATAGTCGTTCTCGACGATGTGCAGATCGCTGTGGCACAGTCCAGAGGCTTTCACCGTGACCAGGACCTCGCGACCAATGGGTTCCGCGAGTTCGACCTCGGCGATTTCGATCGGGTCGCCAATTCGGGTGAGGAGGGCAGCTTTCATGGAAAAAACATCCTGTTCATATCGTCATTGATAGAGGTGACGCGGAGGGAACCCCCGCGTTCCCAGTATATGCGACAGGTGTAATTTAAACTACGAGTGTTGCTTAAACCACCACGCGGGTAGGCTCTCCGTCAACGTGGCCAGGAAGCGTGCTCGGTCGAGCGTTGGCTGTTCCCGGGTGAGCCAGGACGAGATCGCGCCAACCAAGCCGTTCCCGACAAACTGCGCGGTGATCTCCCGATCGATCAGGTCGAGCTCCGGGGCGAAGGGTGCTTGGTCGGCCAAAAACCCCCGGATGGATTCAGCAAAGTGCTCACTGAGCAGGTGATGGGTCGCATTTTCGTTGGGGATGGACAGGGCCGTGCGGTAGAGCATCCGGTGCTGTTCCACGTGATCGAGCATCTCGGTGAGACCGAGCACGACCACCTCGCGGGCGTCGGCGTTGGCCTCGTGGCGGCGCCTGACCCCACGGTCCCGGATCGGATCCAGTTCCGCGTTCAGGGCGGCAAGCAACGCATCGTTCGGGGAGGCAAAGTGTTTGTAGAACGTCACCCGATTGATTCCCGCGGCCTCGGCCAGCTGGGTAACGCTGATCGTGGAGACGGGGGACACTGCCGCGAGCTCGATTACCGCGGCGTGAATCGCGGCCCGCGTGCGGAGAACTCGTGGATCAGCCATCCACCCAGCCTACTGTCCGGGGTGGAGCGCTACACGGGCTCCGGACGCGTGAGCTCCGCGATGCGCGCCGCGTGCTCGGGGGAGGCGTGCGTGAGGAGCGTCCGGTCGCCGAGCACGAAGCTCGACCAGTCGAAGGGGGGCGACATCGTGGTGCCCACGAGGCACCACTCGCCCGCGGGGGAGGAGCCCTGCATCACGCCCGGCGGCACGACCGCCTGCGGGAGCTGCCCCGCCGCGTGATCCGGGCCGAGCAGGTGCTCGACCACCTCGCCGTTCTGGGTGATCGTGGTCAGTCGGAGCGCGGAGCCCGCGTACCAGTGGTACACCTCGGTCGAGCCCAGCGAGTGCAGCGCCGAGAAGTCCGGGGCGGCCAGCAGGTAGTAGATCGCGCTGGAGTGCTCGTCGAGGAACATCTGCCGGAAGAGGCCGCCCTCGTGTTCGAGCGGTTCCAAACCCAGCCGGTCCACCCAGGCCTGGGCCTCGGCGGGCAGTGCTGCGGGCGGGGCTGCGGGCATGTCCTGGCTCACTACGCCACCTGCGCTTCCGAGGTGCGGCGGAAGCGCTTGCTCACGAGCAGCAGGACGACGAGCGTCACCACGTAGGGGGCGGCGTCGGTGAGCTGCTGGGGCAGGCCGAGGCCCTGCATCCGGAAGCCGATCGCGTCCGTGAAGCCGAAGAGCAGGGCCGCGCCGAGCACGCCGACGGGGTGCGCCCGGGCGAGCATCACGGCGACGACCGCGATCCAGCCGCGCCCGGCGGTCATGTTCTCGGTGAACTGGACGACGTTGCCGAGGGCAAGCTGCGCCCCGCCGAGCCCGGCGAGCGCGCCCGAGAGCATGACCGCGCCCATCTGGTAGCGCTGCGGGTTCACGCCGAGCGTGGCCGCGGCCAGGGGCCGCTCGCCGACGCCGCGCAGCCGCATCCCAAACGGGGTACGGAACAGCACGACCCAGCTGATCGGCACGAGCAGCAGCGCGAGGTAGCCGAGCGGGGTGAGCTGGAAGAGCAGGCCGAGCCACGGGATGTCGCTCAGGAACGGCACCTTCCAGACCGGCAGCCCGACGATCCCCGGGTCGCGGAACACGCCCTGCGCGCCGAAGAGCGCGAGGAGCAGGAAGCTCGTGACACCGATCGCGAGGATGTTCATCGCGATCGCGAGCACGATCGGATCCGCTTTTCGATACACCGCGCCGTAGCCGAGCAGCAGCGAGAAGACGATGCCCGCGAGCATGCCGATGAGGATGCCGGCAAACCAGCTCGTGGCGAAGTACGAGCCCGCGACGGCCGCGAACGCGCCGACGAGGAGGATGCCCTCGAGCCCGATGTTGAAGATTCCGGCCCGCTCACAGATCATGCCGCCGAGCGCGGCGAGCAGGATCGGGATGAGGGAGCGCAGGACCGAGGCGACGAGGTCCTGGTCAAAGAGCGTCGTGAGGTCCATCAGGCACGCTCCTTCTGTTCCGCGGCGGCGGGGGCGGTGGTTGCGGTGGTCGGGGTGGCGAGCGAGTCAGCGGCGGGCGTGGGGCCGGCCGCCGTGACGGGGGCCGGATCCGGGTCCGGGATCACCGGCCGCTCGGGGTCCTCGCCGGGCTTCTTCCGCTTCGGGATGGCGACCCGGTAGGCGATCAGGATGATGACGACCGCCTGGATCACGGAGGCGATCTGGGGGGAGAGCCCGAGGTCGCGGCCCATCGCGGCTGCGCCGACGATGATCGCGGCGTAGAAGATGCCGGCGATGACAATGCCGCCGGGCCGGTACAGGGCGAGCAGGGTCACGAGCAGCGCGATCCAGGGGTAGTTCGTCTGCAGGAGCTGACCCTCGATGAGGCGGGTGCTCGGGGCGCCCAGGATGATCAGGGCCCCGATGCCGCCCGCGATGCCGCCGGAGAGGGCCATCGTGCGGAGGGTGAGCGGGGCGGGCTTGACGCCGGTGTAGCGGGCGAAGGCCGAGTTCTGGCCGTTCACGCCGGACTCAAAGCCGTACTTCGTGCGCTTGTTGATGAAGACGACGGCCACGACGAGGGCCGCGACGATGATCAGCGACCAGTTCACGTTCGCGAGCACCTGGGTAATCGGGTTCGAGGAGCCCAGGCTGTTCGCGAGCGCCTGCCCGAGGGCGGACTCCCGGGGCGCGAGCATCGGCAGCTGCACGGACTCGCTGATCTGCTTCGAGGCGACGAGCTCGGACTCCGGGTCCTTCAGCTGGTACCGGATGGCCCAGGAGGAGAAGTAGCGCGCGGGGTAGTTCAGCAGCAGCGTGGTCAGCAGGATCGGCACCCCGAGCCAGGTCTGGAACAGGGCGGCGATGAGCCCCCAGCAGGCCCCGACGACGACCGCCGTGAGGAGCGCGACGAGGAACACGAGCGGCCCGGGGCCGGGCATCGTGAGCGCCACGAAGCCGCCCGCGAGCGCCCCGATGAGCATCTGCCCCTCGGTGCCCAGGTTAATGATGCCCGCCCG
>NZ_JAPFRB010000004.1:402568-411806 GCF_035726885.1 Leucobacter sp. M11
ATCGGGATGGCCCGCTGCAGGGTCGTGCTGAAGCCCATGCCGGAGCCGAAGGAGCCCTTCACCATCGCGGCGTAGCCCTCGAGGGGGTTCGCCCCGGCGATGAGCATGAACACCGCGCCGATGAGCAGCGCGAGCACGATGGAAACGGGGATCGGGCCGGTGAGCCAGTCGCGGACGCGCTTCATCGGGTGGCTCCGTTCGAGTCGGGTGCGGACGCGGCGGCCGGGGCGATCGGGGCGATCGGGTCCCCCGGGCGCTGCCGCTGTCCGGCCATGTAGAGACCGAGCTGCTGCTCGGTGGCGTGCTCCTTGGGCAGCTCGGCGACGATCTCGCCCTCGAACATGACCAGGATGCGGGTGGACAGCGACATGATCTCGCTGAGCTCCGCGGAGATGAGCAGCAGTGCCCCGCCCGCGTCGCGGTACTCGGTGAGCTCGCGGTGGATCGACTCGATGGCGCCGACGTCGACGCCGCGGGTGGGCTGCTCGGCGATGAGCACGGGGGAGTCGTAGTCCATCTCGCGGGCGACGACGACCTTCTGCAGGTTGCCGCCGGACAGGGTGCCGACCGGCGTGGCCGGGCTGGCGATCTTGACCCCGAAGCGGGCGATGAGGCGCTCGGCGTGCTCGACGAGCCGGGACCGGGAGAGCAGTCCCCGCTGCAGCAGCGGCGCGTTGCGGTGGTGGCCCATCGCGAGGTTGTCGGTGGCCGAGGCGGTGGGCGCGCTGCCGATCGCGTGCCGGTCCTCGGGGATGTAGGCGAGGCCGCCGTCACGGCGGGCCGCGATCGAGGCCTTCGTCAGGTCAGCGCCGGAGACGGTGATGCTGCCGCCGGACAGGGCGCGCATCCCCATGATCGCCTCGGCCAGCTCGACCTGGCCGTTTCCGGCGACGCCCGCGATGCCGACGATCTCGCCGGAGCGCACGGTCAGGTCGACGCCGCCGACCGCGTTGCGGTTGCCGGAGCCGGGCACGGTGACGCCGCTCGCGGCGAGCACGACCTCGCCCGGGGGCTGCTTGGGCGGCGGGGTGCTCAGGTCGACGTCGCGCCCGGTCATGTTGCGGGTAATCTCCTCGGGGGAGGAGTCGGCGGTGACGAGGTTGGCGACGACGCGGCCGTCGCGGAGCACCGTGACCCGGTCGGAGATCGCCATGACCTCTTTGAGCTTGTGGGTGATCAGGATGATGGTGCGGCCGTCGGCCTTGAGCGCGCGGAGCACCTCGAAGAGGCGCTCGGTCTCCTGCGGAGTGAGCACGGCGGTGGGCTCGTCCAGGATCAGCACGCGGGCGTCTCGGTAGAGCGCCTTGACGATCTCGACGCGCTGGAGCACGCCGACGGGCACGGAATCGACCCGGGCCGTCGGGTCGAGCGCGAGGCCGTAGCGCTCAGCGATCTCGGCCACCTCGCGGTTGGCGCGGGCGCGGTCGATCAGCCCGCCGCGGGTGGGTTCCTTTCGGAACACCACGTTCTCGGCGATGGTCAGGGAGGGGAAGAGCTTAAACGACTGGAAGACCATGCCGATGCCGGCGTCGATCGCGTCGAGTGGGGAGGCGAAGCGCTGCTGCTCGCCCCGGATGAAGATCTCGCCCTCGTCGGGCTGATAGACGCCGGCGAGGATCGACATGAGGATCGACTTGCCCGCGCCGTTCTCGCCCATGAGCGCGTGAATCTCGCCGGTCTCGACGGAGAAGTCCACGTTGTCATCGGCGAGCACACCGGGGAATCGCTTCGTGATTCCGCGCATCTCGACTTCGGCGGTCATCTTCACTCCTTCAAGGCGGGTGGGGGCGGATCTATTCTCGCGTATCGCACGCGACGCCGGAGCCGATCGGCGGGAAAACTCTGGAACGCACGTGCGCGGCCGAGCGTTTCTGCTCGGCCGCGCACGTGGTGACCCGCTGCTTAGGCGCTGGGGTCGGTGACGGTGACCTTACCGGAGACGATGTCGTCCTTGGCCTGCTTCACGGTCTCGAGCAGCTCCGGGTTGTCCATGACGGTGCAGCCGGACTCGGCGGCGTCGTCGGTGAGGCTGACGATGTTCATGCCGCCCTCCTTGAGGCCGAAGGAGCTGGTGGCGTCCTTGGGAGCCTTGCCGTCGATGATCTCGTCGACGACGGTGTTCACGACCACGTCCACGGCCTTGATGGTGCCGTCAACGACGTTGCCGGGGGCCATCTGGCACTGGTTCGCGTCCACGCCGTAGGCGAAGAAGCCCTTCTCCGCGGCGGCCTCCATGATGCCACCGTTGGCGGCGGCGCCAACGGCGAAGACCTGGTCGGCCCCGCCGGAGACGAAGGCCAGGGCCTGCTCCTTGGCGCGGGCGGTGTCAGCGAAGGGGTTGTCGCCACCGATGACCTGGGGCTTGTTCGGGGCGAGGTCCGAGTTCACGGACTGCGCGCCCTCGTAGAAGCCACCCGCGTACTTCTGCAGCAGCGGGATGTCGAGGGAGATGACCGAGCCCACGTTGCCCGACTTCGTCAGGCTGCCGGCCTCAACGCCGAGCAGGTAGGAGGGCTCCTGCTCGCGGAAGGTGGCCGAGTACAGGTTCGGCAGGTCCTTCTTCGCGGGGGCGTCGATCAGGAGGAACTTCTGGTCGGGGTACTGCTCGGCGAACTCGACGGCCATGTCCTCGAACTGGAAGCCCAGCATGACGGTGACGGCGGGGTTCTCGCCGACGGCGGCCTCGAGGTTCGAGCGGCGCTCCTCGTCCGTGCGGGACTCGAAGGTCTTCGACTCGCCGCCGTGGCGCTTCGCGGCCTCCTTGATGCCGGCGTCGCCGGACTTCAGGAACTCGTTCACGCCGATCGGGTCGCTCGTGATGTACACGAAGTTGTCCCCGGACGCGGCGTCGCCGCCGCCGGCGCAACCGGTCATGAGCAGGGCGGCGGAGGCCAGCCCCGCAACGAGTGCGGTCTTCTTCAACATTGAGGTGGGTCCTTTCAAAACGGTGAGGCGCTCAAGGTGCTTCGAGCAGTGTAACTGGGGAGACCTAGGCGGTGCGGGTCGCGCCGAAATCGATACCGGAAAGCGTCTCGCCGAGATCCGTGCGGATCACGCGGCGGTCGGTCACGATCGCGGTGATGAGCTCGTGCGGGGTGACGTCGAAGGCCGGGTTCACGGCCTCGGTGCCCTCGGGGGTCGTCCGGGTGCCCGCGAAGGAGACGACCTCGGCGGAGCCGCGGTCCTCGATCTCGATGTCCGCGCCGGAGGCGGTGTTCATGTCGATCGTCGACTCGGGGGCGACCACGATGAAGGGGACGCCCGCGTGCTTCGCGGCCAGCGCGAGCGAGAAGGAGCCGATCTTGTTCGCGGTGTCGCCGTTGGCGGCGATCCGGTCCGCGCCGATGAAGACGGCGTCGGCGATGCCGCGGGACAGCAGGAAGGGCCCGGCCGAGTCGACGAGGAGGCGGAACGGCGCGCCCATCTGGGTCAGCTCCCACGCGGTGAGGCGCGCGCCCTGCAGCAGCGGGCGGGTCTCCAGCGGGAAGACCTCCTTGAGCCAGCCCTGCTCGTGGATCGTCTGGATCACGCCGAGGGCGGTGCCGCGCTCGACCGCCGCGAGGCCGCCCGTGTTGCAGATGGTCATGATGTTCGCGGTCTCGTTCGGCACGAGGCTGCGGACGAGGTCGGCGCCGTAGAGCCCCATCGAGGTGCAGGCGGCGACGTCCTCGGCCATGATGTCGAGGGCCTCCTGCAGGACCGCGGCGGGGCCGCCGTCGAGCGTGGTGAGGACCCGGTCGACACCCCAGGAGAGGTTCACGGCCGTCGGCCGCGCGTCGCGCAGGCGCTGGGCGTCAGCGCGCACCGCGGCCTCGTCGTCAGAGCCCGCGGCGATGAGGGCGACGCCGAGCGCGCCGGCCACGCCGAGGGCGGGGGCGCCCCGCACGGCGAGGCGCTGGATGTCGACGATGAGGCTGTCGAGATCCGTGATCCGATTTACCACGATCTCGTGGGGGAGTTTGGTCTGGTCGATGAGTTCGATCGCGCCGTCTACCCAGTCAATGGTCCGCACGGGGCCCCTTTCGAAGATGTCTAACAACTGAACGTCGTTGGCACTATGTTACCCGGCGATCCGTCGATTCGGGGACCGGGATCTGCGGAAAAAGAGTCGTATTTTCGCGGGGCTTCGGCGGGGTAGTTGCCCGGTTTTCCGGGCTAGCCTCTGGATCTGGCAGCGCCGAGACGACCGGGGTCGCGGCGCGGGCGCGCGGGAAGCGCTCGCCTTCGCCCTCCGCGGTGTTGTTAGACGACGCCGGGGAGGGCTCGGATCGAGTCCGATATCGGGCCGCGCTACCCGCGCCCGGGGTTTGCCCGCCGTTCACCCACTCGTGACCTTCGCTGAGCGTGTCGCTCTGGCCCCGTGCCCCATCCCGGCGTAGCGTGAGCGGCATCAGGTACCGTACCTGGTCGGGGCGACCACACTTCGATCCTTGGACACGACACCGGTCGTCTCGGAACACGAGCCGGGCTCCGGCCCGGGGCGGGGAGTTGTTGTGAAGACGACGAAGAGTTCCACCTCAGTCAGCGAATCGACCCGGGTGGACACACCCGCGGAGCACCCGGAGCGGATCGGCCAGGCCGAGCGCACCTACGTGCTCGACACGTCGGTGCTGCTCTCCGACCCGAACGCGCTGTTCCGCTTCGCCGAACACTCGGTCGTCATCCCCGTCGTGGTGATCTCCGAGCTGGAGAAGAAGCGGCACGACCCCGAGATCGGTTTCTTCGCCCGCTCCGCGCTCCGGCACCTCGACCGGCTCCGCGAGCACCACGAACGACTCGACTTCCCCGTGCCCGTCGGCGACGGGGGCTCGCTCCGGGTCGAGCTGAACCACTCGAACCAGGCGGTGCTCCCGAGCGGGATGCAGCTCGGCGACAACGACTCGCGCATCCTCGCGGTCGCGCTGAACCTCGCCAACGACGGGCTCGCCGTCACCGTGGTCTCGAAGGACCTGCCGATGCGGGTCAAGGCGGCCTCGATCGGCCTGCACGCGGACGAGTACCGGGCCGAGCAGGCCCGGAGCGACGGCTACGCGGGCATCGAACACCTCGACCTGAGCGACGAGCAGATGGGGGACCTCTACGACACCGAGGGCCTCACGGAGCTGCCCGAGCTGGCCGAGGTGCCGCGCAACACCGGGCTCGTCATCCAGTCCCCGCGCGGCTCCGCGCTCGGCCGGGTCACCGGGGAGGGCTCGCTCCGGCTCGTCCGGGGCGACCGGGAGCTGTTCGGGATGAACGGGCGCTCCGCCGAGCAGCGGCTCGCGATCGACCTGCTCCTCGACCCCTCGGTCGGCATCGTCTCCCTGGGTGGCCGGGCGGGAACCGGCAAGTCCGCGCTCGCGCTCGCCGCGGGGCTCGAAGCGGTGCTGGAGCGGCAGCAGCACCGCAAGATCCTCGTGTTCCGGCCGCTCTACGCGGTCGGCGGCCAGGAGCTGGGCTACCTGCCCGGGGATCAGCAGGAGAAGATGAACCCCTGGGGGCAGGCCGTGTTCGACACCCTCGGCGCGGTCATCAGCCAGAACGTGCTGGAGGAGGTCATCGCTCGCGACATCATCGAGGTGCTGCCGCTGACCCACATCCGCGGGCGCTCACTGCACGACGCCTTCGTGATCGTGGACGAGGCGCAGTCGCTCGAGCGGAACGTGCTCCTCACGGTGCTCAGCCGGATCGGGCAGCGCTCTCGCGTGGTCCTCACCCACGACGTCGCCCAGCGCGACAACCTCCGGGTGGGCCGCCACGACGGCGTCGCCGCCGTCATCGAGCGACTCAAGGGCCACCCGCTCTTCGGGCACGTCACCCTGACCCGCTCCGAGCGCAGCGAGATCGCCGCGCTCGTCACGGAGCTGCTGGAAGACGGCGCGCACTAGCGGTCCGCACCGCCAGGGACGCCCCGGGAACCGTGACCCCCTCGCCTCCGGGCAAGGGGGTCACGGTTTTCCAACCCCGGCACAACAGGGGACGGCCCGAGGGGGAGGGGTCGGCCCCTCGGGCCAGCTGCTATTCCCCGCCGGAACTGACCCGGCGGCGAATCAGGACGGTTGCCCCGGAGAGCAGGAGCAGCGCGGTGACGGCCGCGAGAGCCCCCAGCCCTCCAGCGCCGGTCGTTGCCAGTCGCCCCGGTGCGACCGGGACCGAGGGGACGCCGGGCTTGCCCGGCACCTTCGGCTTCTCCGGCTCCTCAGGAACGGTGGGCACCTCGGGCTGTGGCTTCACCACAATCGTCTCGCTGCTCGCTCCGCACTTGCCCCGGGAGAGGAGCTCACCCTCCGCGTCGGTGGCATGCTCAATAAAGGAGTAGGTGCCCGCGTTCTCTCCATAGGCATACCCAGTCTTCGTGGTGATGGTGAAGCTGTTCTCGCTTTCTTGTTGAGGTTTCGCCTGCTCGTAATCGAGCCGCTCTGAGGTCCACACCTGGGTTTCCTCGCTGCACACGAGCTCCTCGCCGGTCTTCACAAAATACAGCTCGGAGACGCCACCGTCGCCGGGCTTGATCTCCCCGGTGATCAGATGCGTGTCCAGGAGGCTCCCGCCATCACCTGCGACGGGAGGCTTCCCCGTGCTCGTGTGCACCAGCGTCGTCACCACGAGCTCCCGGTCGGGCGTTGGGGTCTTCACCTGGTAGCTCTGCGTGCGATCATCGCAGCTGGACTCGAAGGGCTGCACTCGGTCGTCGCCGGGGAAGGAATGCACCACGACCCAGGTGCCCTCGCCGAGACTCTCGTCGACCTTGAACGAGTAAGCAGAAACCGGGTCGAATCCGTTTTTGGCCGGGGATGTGGTGCTGGTTTGGAGGGTGGCAGCGGTGCAGGAGGTTGCGGTCGGCCACTCTGGACCGGGGACGAAATGGAGACTATTGGTCACCACCGCAACATCGGCGGCGAAGCGCTCCGTGCCCGCAAAGCCCCCGTGGTTCTCGGGGAAGCCTGTTCTCCACTGGTCATCGACCAGGAAAATCCCGTCAACCGTTTCCCGCACGGAAAGCGACGACACGATTTCGAGGGGGTGCCGGACGGAGGCCGTTTCATCCGGAACCCCGAAGGCGTCCTTCCAGCCGGACTCGATGAACTCCGAGTACTCGGGGAACTGGGACGCTGCTTTCACCTCCCACACCCAGGTAATGAACTGCGGGTCGACGCCCTCGATCGTCGCGGGGCCGTAGACCCCGGGTCCCCGATTCGCGGTGATCTGGGCGGTGCCCACGACGCTCGCCCCCTCGGGGATTTCGGTCTGCTGCTCAGGGGGAACTTCTCCCGTGGAGTAGGCCGTACCGTCGAAGACCACCGGGATAAACGCCCCGTTTCGTTTGAGCCACATCGTGTCTGCCGCAGGAAAAACCTCAAGGTTGTCCTCAAGAACTCCGTTATCGACGAGTTTTTTGGCAACCGATGAGATCGCCTCTGGCCGGAAGTGCAGCTCAACCTCAACCGTGTCAGACGCCTCGGCGCTCAGGTACACGGGTTTCTCCCCAACCATGGTTTGGTGCCCCGGTTGGGAGCCGATGACGACGGTGCCGCCCGGCAAGGTCTTCGCCACGGTCATGCGCACGGTTGCTGACCCATTTCCGGTCGCGAAAGCTCGGGCGGAGAGCAGTGTCTCGGCGGAGGTCATCACGAGTGTTTTCCCGCCAGCTTCCCACTCAAGCTCCCCATCGATGGTGAGGGTAATCTCGTGCCCCGGGACGGGGAAGCCCGCCTGGGACAACACCCCAATCCCGTCGACGGACCAGAGCGGGTGTGCTGCGTCGTTGAGCTGCGGCTTCCCCACCGCATTCATCATCGGAACCACCTGAAACCCGTCCGTGGTGTAGGGGCCACCGTACTGCTCGCCCTCGGCAAGGTACTGCGCGGCGAGAGCAGCAACGTCAGGGTAATGCTCATTCAGCGAGTTCATCCAGGTCGCCCGGGATTCCTCCTTCGGGCGCACATCGGACCCCGTGTCGTATTGACCGTGGACGATGCTCGCAATAGCAGCCCGTGATTCGGGGGTGTCGATGGCAGATTTTGTGGCGAAGACGTAGGAGAGCGCGGACGCGTTGACCTCGTAGACGTCATGAAATTCCAAGGCTTGCCAGGGGCCAACCGTCATGCACCACCAGAGCGCCTGTTGCAGGTCACCGGGAAGCCCCCTGGGCATACTGAATGCTCCCGCCCAGTAGCCACGATCCGACCCCGGATAGGGCAGGAACACGCCCTGCCCAACGTTGTGGGTGCTCTCGTCCCCAACGGCCCCGGGCTCGGGGTCGCCGACGGCGATGGGCACGTCATTGATGTCGATTGCGGCGCGTTCGGGCTCCTCTGCTGAGGCGACTGAGCCGATACCGGTGATCGAGCCCACGGCCAAGCAGGCGGTGAGCGCGGCGGCGAGAATGGTACAGCGAAATGGTGTGGTTTTTTGCATGGCAATGAACCCCTCTGTGGTGTCGCCAGGGCAGATCTCTGAGATGCGCAAAGCAGCGAGCCCGAAGGGGCTTGAGCCTGGCTGGCGGGATAATGTTCGAGCAGAACGGGGGTGAGCGTCGTCGCTCGCCCCCGGCGGGCCACCCGGGGGCGGCCTATCGTACAATCCGAGAAATTCGCCGATCAGATTCGGCGTGTCGAAACACTAACCGTGAACTAGAAGGTTAGCTACGGGAGTTTTGTGTTTGTTATGTCTTGGTGATGCGTTGGTTATGTTTCGGTTATGAAAAGTGGGTCGCGCGCGTTCGTGCTGTGCCGCGACGTTCGCCGAGCGAGGTTCCGCTCGGCAACAGCCGCACCCAGCGTGGACAGTCACCGGTCGGGCGGCCCTGACGGAGTCGCCGCCGGCATCGAGCGGCTCAGGGGCCGCCCGGGCCCGGGTCGGCCGCGCGGGCCTCGGCGACCCGGGCGGCGCTGGGCGCGATCAGCATCGGGAGCGCCCCAAAGCCGAGGCCGAGCATTGCCGCCAGGAACACGATCCCGGCCACCCAGGACTCGCCGGTCCCGGCCCACAGCCCACCGAACAGCATGACCGCGATCTCGAACAGAATCGTCCCGGCCGCAAACAGCGTGACCCGGATGCCCGTGGGCTCCGCTCGGCAGGCCCAGCCCATCACCGCGGCACAGAGCACGGTCACCCCGGCGGCCATCGCCGTCCCGGAGAGGATCGGCGGCGTCGGCGTGTACTGTACCCCGCCCGCGCCGCCGATGTGCCCAATGGTGTGCTCCGGCAGCACGGCGGGGCCGAACGCGGCGAGGGTGAGCACGGCAATCCCGGGGAG
>NZ_JAPFRB010000004.1:411894-415112 GCF_035726885.1 Leucobacter sp. M11
ATTCCACCAACCTATCAAGCCCTCGCCGCGGCCAGCGCGGCGGCGTAGGCTGGGGGCATGACGAATCGGGAACTGTCCGCCGACCTGCTCGACACGATCCGCGGCCGGGCCGCGGCCTACGACGCCGAGAACCGCTTCTTCGAGGAAGACTTCGCCGAGCTGCGCGGGGCCGGATACCTCGCCGCCGCCGTGCCCGTCGCCTTCGGCGGCTGGGGGCTCACCCTCGCCGAGCTGAGCGCCCAGCAGCGCCGCCTCGCCGCCGCCGCCCCGGCCACCGGCCTCGGCGTCAACATGCACCACGTCTGGGTGCAGGTCGCCCGCTTCCTGCACGAGCGCGGCGACAGCCGCCTCGACTGGGTGCTCCGCGACGCCGCCGCGGGCGAGGTCTTCGCCTTCGGCATCTCCGAGGCCGGGAACGACGCCGTCCTGATGGACGCGAACACCCAGGCCGTGCCCGACGGCTCGGGCGGGTACCGGCTCTCCGGCACCAAGATCTTTACGACCCTCTCGCCCGTGTGGACCCGGCTCGGGGTGCACGCCCGCGACGAGACCGGCCCCGACGGCCCCCGCGTCGTGCACGGGTTCCTCCGCCGCGACGACGCCGGGATCTCGCACCCCGGCGTCTGGAACCCGCTCGGGATGCGCGCCACCCAGTCCTACACGACGAAGCTCGACGGCGCGCGCATGCTCGGCGCCGACGTCACCGCCCGCGTCGAGCCCTACGACGGCTCGGACGCGCTCATCCTCGGCATCTTCTCCACGTTCTCCCTGCTCACCGCTTCCGTGTACGCGGGCATCGGCGACCGCGCCATCGAACTCGCGACCGAGGGGGCGCGCCGCGCCGCGGGCGAGGGCACCCGCCTCGACGACCCCGACGCCGCCGCCCGGCTCACCGCCGCGGTCCTCGAGCACCGCGCCTCCCTCGACGCCCTCGCGATCCTGAACCGCGACATCGACGAGCGCGCCAGCCGCGACGACTGGTTCCTCGCGCTGGCCGCCGCAAAAAACCGTGTCACCGACGAGGCCAGGGCCGCCGTCGAGGTCGCCTTCCGAATGCTCGGGGCCCGCGGCTTCCAGGCCGACAGCGAGCTCGCCCGGATGTACCGGGACGTCCTCGCCGGGCTCTTCCACCCGTCGAGCTCCCGCGCGCTCGCCGCAACGGTGCGCGGCACCCTCGCCTGATCGGCGGGGCGGGGGCTCCGCGTCTGCTGGCCCGCTACGTGGCGCGGGCGATGATGGGCGCGGGGATGACCTCGTAGCTGGGCGGCGAGGGGCGCTCCGGGAGCTTGAGTAGCCGGTGAATCATCTGGGCGGCGCGCACGCCATAGGCGTAGGGGTTCATGTCCACCGAGGAAATCGGCGGCGTGTGGTACTGCATGATGGTGCTGTCCACCCCGGAGACGAGGTGCACGTCCTCGCCGACCGAGAGCCCCATGCTCCGCAGCACCCCGGCGATGCGGAGGGCGAAGCCGTCGCCGCAGACGAAGAGTCCGTCGCGCGCCTCCCGCTCCCGCTGCGCGTCGCCCGGCTGGCGGGCGCTGGGGAGCGCGCGTTCCAGAATCTGCCGAACCTCCTCGTTGCTGTGGGTGACCGAGGTGCGGATGACCGCGGGCTCAATGCCGCGCTCGGCGCACCAGGCGAGATAGCCGCGCTCGACCTGCGCGGTCCAGTCGGAGACCGTCTCCACGGTGAGGAGCGCGGGCAGTCGGCTGCCGCGCGACGCGAGGTGCCCGAAGGCCTCCCGCACGAGGCCCGCGTTGTCCGACTCGATGATGCCCCAGGGGCGCTCCGCCGAGGGCGGGGGCGGGTCGAGGGTGACGGTCGGGGTGTCCCCGCGGAGCAGCTCGAACATGCCGAGGTCATCCGAGTGGGGCTCCACGATGATGAGGCCGTCCACCGAGGGGAAGTCCCGCACGTCGCCGTTTTCGAGGGCCGAGGGCAGGAGGACCGGGGAGAGGTCGGTGTCCGCAAGCCCGGCCGTGATCCCGCGGGTGACCTCGGCGAAGTACAGCGAGTATTCGAGCACGGTTGACGGGAAGTAGACCCCGATCGCGCCCGTGCGGGCGAGCCGGAGCGACTGCCCCATGCGATTGGGCTTGTAGCCGAGCTCCTCGGCCGTGCGCAGCACCAGATCTCGGGTTTCCTCGGAGACGCCGGGCTTCCCGTTGATCGCCATGGAGACGGCCGCGGCGGAGAGGTCGAGCTGTTCCGCGATCTTCTTCAGCGTGACCGCCACACACGTTCCTTTCGCTCGAAAGCAGTTCGGATCTGGGGGTTTTTGGGTACACCCTGGGCCGAATTGACGGAGCAGGGTTCGGTGGGTAGTGTTCCCGGTATCGCTTAAACGATTAAGTACCCCCGGGTACCCCCAGCATACCGATACAAAGGAGTAAGCGTTGACCGGACGGCTCGACCTCGCATTTACCAACGGCGCACTGTTTGACGGGGAGCGATACCACCCCGCCCCCGTGCACGTCGGGGTCCGGGACGGCAGGATCGCGCTCGTCGGCGACGCCGTCCTCGACGCCATCGCCGAGGACACCGAGGTCGTCGACGCGACCGGCCGCCTCCTGCACCCCGGAATGAACGACGCCCACGTGCACCCGGTCGAGGCGGGGATGGAGATGCTGGGGTGCAATCTCGCGGACGGCTACACCCGCGAGGACTACCTGACCCTGATCCGCGACTACGTGACCACGCACCCCGAGGTGGAGTGGATCATCGGGGCCGGGTGGCAGCAGGCCGCGTTCCCGGGCGGCACCCCGCTCGCGGAGGACCTCGACGCACTCTGCGCCGACCGCCCGATCATCCTCTCCAACCGCGACCACCACAGCGCCTGGGTGAACCGGGAAGCCCTCCGCCGCTGCGGCATCGACCGGAACACCCCGGACCCGGCCGATGGCCGGATCGAGCGCGACGCCGACGGCGAGCCGACGGGCACCCTGCACGAGGGGGCGCGGATGCTGGCCCTCTCGCACGCCCCCGAGCCCACCTTCGAAGAGATGTACGCCGGGTTCCTCGTCGGCCAGGAGAAGCTCCTCCAGTACGGCATCACGAGCTGGCAGGACGCCCTCATCGGCCAGTACGGCAACCACAGCCCCGCGTTCTACGACGTCTATCGCCGAGCCGAGGAGACCGGGGAGCTGATCGCCCGCGTCAACGGAGCCCTCTGGTGGGAGCGCAGCCAGGGCCTCGAGCAGATCCCCGCCTTCGAGGAA
>NZ_JAPFRB010000004.1:415149-415983 GCF_035726885.1 Leucobacter sp. M11
ACACGATCAAAATCATGCAGGACGGCGTCGCCGAAAACCAGACCGCCGCCATGATCGAGCCCTACCTGACCCCGGGATGCGGGTGCGGGGACAACTCCGGCATCGCATTCGTTGATCCGGAGCAGCTGCCCGGCTACGTGACCGAGCTGGACCGCCGCGGCTTCCAGATTCACTTCCACGCCCTCGGCGACCGGGCGGTCCGGGGGGCGCTCGATGCGATCGAGGCGGCGCGCACGAGCAACGGCGACGCCTCAACCACCCTGCACCTGCTGGCGCACATCCAGATCATTCACCCCGCCGATGTGCCCCGGTTCCGCGAGCTGAACGCCTCGGCCAACATGCAGCCGCTGTGGGCAAGCTACGACCCCCAGATGGTCGACCTCACCGTGCCCTACCTCGGCGAGGAGCGCGTCGGCCACCAGTACCCCTTCGGCTCCCTGCACCGGAGCGGGAGCCACCTGTGCGGCGGCTCCGACTGGCCCGTGACCTCGGCCGACCCGTGGCTCGGCATCCACGTCGCCGTGAACCGTCAGGTGCCGCGCGCGCACCCCGACTACAACGAGCGCGTCTTCCTGGCCGACGAGAAGCTGGACCTCGCCGTGGCCCTCCGGGCGTACACACTCGGCGGCATTGAGGGTAACGGCCGCGCCGCGGACCTCGGCCGGGTCGCCGAGGGCTTCCTCGCGGACCTGGTGCTCACGGACCGGGACCCCTTCGCGGGCCCCGCACAGGACATCCACGACACCCGGGCCGAGCGCGTCTACTCCGACGGTCGCCTCGTGGCCGGGCTCGCCGCCGACCGGAGCGCCGCCTAGGCGGCCGCCTCGATCGACG
>NZ_JAPFRB010000004.1:416023-416111 GCF_035726885.1 Leucobacter sp. M11
ACGCGCACCCCGCGTCCCGAATTCCTCCGCATCACCCCAGCAGTTCCACTCCCGAAAGGAAACCCGCCTGATGAAGAAAACCCTGATG
>NZ_JAPFRB010000004.1:416199-418803 GCF_035726885.1 Leucobacter sp. M11
TTGACCTCGGCAGCATCGAGAAGAGCGACGCGGCCGCCGCGCTTTTGCCCGCCGACATCGCGAAGAAGGGCAGCTTTACCCTCGGCATCGACGCCACCTACCCGCCCAACGAGTTCAAGGACGACGCGGGCAACCCCATCGGCTGGGAGGTGGACCTCATGAACGCGGCGACGGTCAAGCTCGGCCTCACGGTCGACAACCAGATCTCGAAGTTCGAGAACATCATCCCGAAGATCGAGATGGACACCTTTGACTCCGGCATCGCGGGCTACTACGACACCGTGAAGCGCCAGGAGAACTTCGACATGGTCGACTTCATCCTCGCCGGGAACCAGTACGGCTCCCTAAAGGAGAACCCGATCACCGATGAGCTCGCCGTGTGCGGCCAGAAGGTCTCCGTGCCCAACGGCGGCTCGGCCCCCCTCTACTACATCCCCGAGGTGGACAAGAAGTGCGAGGCCGCCGGAAAGGAGAAGGTCGAGGTGATGGGCTACGACACGACCGACGAGATGGTCGCCGCCGTGAGCCTGGGCCGGGCCTTCGCCTTCGTCGCGGACTCGCCCGTGGTCAGCTACGCCGTTGCCCAGAGCAAAGGCAAGCTCATCAGCTCCGAGATCTACGACACGCTCCCGGCGGGTGCGCCCTTCAAGAAGGGCAACGACGAGCTGGTCGCCGCCTTCCAGGCCGCGATCCAGGAGCTGCACGACGACGGCACCTACGACGAGATCCTGGAGTTCTGGGGTGTCGAGGCGGGCCGCGTCGACGAGATTACCGTGAACGCCGGCACCGAGTAACCATGACCGATTTGATCACCAAGGTGGTCCCTGTGGCACCGCCCGCCCCCATCCGGGCGGTGCCGCTCCGGCACCCCTGGCGAAACCTCCTCGCCGCCGCGCTCATCTTCTTCCTGATCGCCTTCGTCCTCGACGCCGCACAGCGCGAGGCCTACGACTGGCCCGCCTTCGCGACCTACCTCTTCGATGTGCGGGTCATCCAGGCCGCGGGCGTCACCCTGCTGCTCACCTTCCTCTCCATGCTCGGGGCCGTCGTGATCGGCATCGTGCTCGCGGTGATGCGCGAAACGAGCAACCCCGTGCTGCGCACCATCGCCTGGGGCGTGATTTGGTTCTTCCGAGGCACCCCCGTCTACGTCCAGCTCGTGTTCTGGGGGCTGCTCGGCACGATCTACCAGAGCATCAACGTCGGCATTCCGTTCATGGAGCCCTGGCTCGTGCTCGAAACCGCCGATGTCATCCCCGTGTTCTGGCTCGCGGTGATGGGCCTGGCCCTGAACGAGGCCTCCTACATGTCCGAGATCGTCCGCGCCGGGCTCCTCTCCGTTGACGAGGGGCAGAAGGAAGCGGCGAGCGCCCTCGGCATGGGGTGGTGGCTGACGATGCGCAAGGTCGTCATCCCGCAGGCCATGCGGGTCATCATTCCGCCGACCGGCAACGAGCTGATCGCGATGCTGAAGACCACCTCGCTCGTGACCGCGGTGCCGTTCAGCTGGGACCTCTACACGAGAACTCGGGACATCTCGGCGGCGACGCTGAACCCGATCCCGCTGCTCTTGGTCGCCTCGGTCTGGTACCTGCTCTTTACCTCGATCATGATGATCGGCCAGAGCCACCTGGAGAAGCGCTTCTCGCGCGGCCAGGCCGGGCACGCGATCGTGAAGCGCTCCGGGCGTCGCGCCCAGACGCCAGCGGCCGTGGCTCAGGAGACGGCGTCGCTCATCGCTGGCGCGGGTCTGCACGACGGGACGGCGCCCGATTCCACGCCGAACGCTCCGGACGCCTCCGGCGGGAAGGGAAGCTCACGATGACCGATCTCAAGCTGCGCGCCACCCAGGTGCACAAGTCCTTCGGCGACAACCACGTGCTCCAGGGCATCGACATGCAGATCCGACGCGGCGAGGTCAGCTGCCTGCTGGGCCCCTCCGGCTCCGGGAAGTCCACCTTCCTGCGCTGCATCAATCACCTGGAGACGATCGACTCCGGGCGGATTGAGGTTGACGGTCGACTCATCGGCTACCGCGAGCAGGGCGACACGCTCTACGAGCTCAAGCCGGACGAGGCAGCCGCCCAGCGCCAGAACATCGGCATGGTCTTCCAGCGCTTTAACCTGTTCCCGCACATGACCGCGCTGGAAAATATCACCTGCGCGCCCGTCTTTGTGCGCAACGTCGGGAAGCGAGAGGCCGCTCAGCGGGCAATGGATCTGCTCGCCCGCGTCGGCCTCAGCGAGAAGGCCGGGGCCTACCCCCGTGAGCTCTCCGGCGGGCAACAGCAGCGCATCGCGATCGCCCGGGCGCTCGCGATGGAGCCCGATCTGATGCTCTTCGACGAGCCGACGAGCGCGCTCGACCCCGAGCTGGTCGGGGAGGTGCTGGAGGTGATGAAATCGCTCGCGGAAACCGGGATGACCATGATCGTCGTGACGCACGAGATGGGCTTCGCCCGCGAGGTCGCGGACACCGTGACCTTCTTGGACGGCGGCCTGGTCGTGGAGTCGGGCGCCCCGGCGGACGTGCTCGGGAATCCCCAGCACGGGCGCACGAAGGCCTTCCTCTCGAAGGTGCTCTAGCGACGAACGGGTGGCGGC
>NZ_JAPFRB010000004.1:418837-421879 GCF_035726885.1 Leucobacter sp. M11
CGGCGTTGCCCTCCGGTCGCGCGCACTTCCCAGGCCCCTGGGGGAGAATATCCGGGTGTACGAAGAACAACTGACCGGCTGGGGCGCGACCCTGTGGCGCTCGGCGGGCGGGGCCGCCGAGCCGATCGCCGCCGACGGCAGCGCCGATCTGATCCTGCGCGGGGATGCGCTCTGGCTGGCCGGGCCGTCGACCCGGTTCCTGCTCGGCACCGCTGACGCGGGCGTGTCGACGGCGGGGGTGCGGCTCGCGCCCGGCTCGGCCGCGGCCCTCCTGGGGATCCGTCCGGACGAGGTGCGCGACGCGCTCCTGGACCCGAAGGACGTGCTCGCCCCGGCGCAGGCGTCGGAGCTGGGCCGCTGGCGGGACTGGCTGGCCGCCGCGCGGGACACCCCGCGGCTGGCGGACGCCCTCCCCGCCGCGCCGCCGATCGCTCCGGGACGCGGCGGGGAGCTGGCCCTGGCCCGCGAGTTGCGCTGGGCGGCAACGGTGCGCCGGGCGGCCGCCCAGGCGCTTCCCGTCGCGGGCGCCGCGGCGGCGCTCGGGCGCTCGGAGCGCCAGTTCCGCCGGGACATGACCGCGCGCTTTGGCTACGGCTACGCCGCCCTCACGATGATCGTGCGGGCCCAGGCCGCGCTGCGCCTGATCGACGCCGGGCATCCCCTCGCGGAGGCGGCCGCCCGCGCGGGCTACGCCGATCAGCCGCACCTGAGCCGGGACTTTGCCCGGCTGGTGGGTCGTCGGCCCAGGGCGCTGGCGGGTTACGCCTCCGGCAGGGCGGCGAACAGGTCGATCGAGTTGCCGTCCGGGTCGAGCACGGTCGCGTAGCGCTGGCCCCAGTGCGCGTCCCACGGGGCGACGTGCCCGGTGACTCCGGCCGCGATGAGAGCCGCGTAGGCCCGGTCCACCTCGGCCGGGGCACCCTGGTCGAAGGCGAGCGCGATGCGGTGGCTGCCCGTTGGCACCGTGTAGTTCGGGTCGAAACCGCGGATGACCTCCACGGTGTCCCAGGCGAGGGTGACGCCGTCGGCGAGGACGACGTCCACGTGCGGCGCGGTTTCCGCCCCCTCGGGCACGGGCACGCCGAGCGTGCGGTAGAAGGCGAGCGAGGCGCTCATGTCGGAGGTGACGATGCCGATGAATCCCAGTCGTAGTGTGCTCATGCTGTCAGACTACGCGCGCAGGGCGCCCCCGGTCGTGAACATTTCGGCCAGGTTTTCGCCGCGTCTGGCGGCAGAATCGACGAAAACCTGGCGGGCGAGCGGGTGAGTGGGTGAGCGGGTCACTCGGGGGAGAGCCCCCGCACCAGGGCGGCAAGACCGACCTCGAAGGCGTGCTCGGCGTGGCCGCGACCCAGCCGGGCATCCTCCGCGTCCCGCGCATCCACCGCCTGCACAAACTCCGGGGCGGTTTCGGTGTCCCCCTTCGGGCTGAGGTTATCGGGGTCGGCGAGCACGTCGAGGGAAGAGCCGACGATGAAGGACTCGACCGCCACGATGGCGGGCACGATCTCCTTGAGCGGCCAGCCGCCGCGCTGCATGCCGCGCACGACGGGCTCGTACATGCGCAGGGAGCTCGGGTTGCCGTCCATCGGGATCGTCGCCAGGAGCGTGATCACGTGCGGGTTGCTCGCGAAAGCGTCGCGGTAGGACCGAGCCCAGGGCACCATTGCCTCGCGCCAGGGCAGCGTCTCGAACGCTGAGGAGTCGATGTTTGCGGCGATCTCCATCCGGATCAGGTTGACGAGATCGCGGCGGTTCCGGACGTGTTTGTAGAGGGCGGGGGTCTGGACGCCGAGGTGGCCCGCGAGGCGCGCCATCGTGAATTCGTCCGCCCCGGTTTCGGCGAGTACGGTGAGCGCGCCGGAGATGATTCCTGCTTGGGAAAGGATCGGGGTGCGGGGGCGACCCCGGGGCCTGGGGGAGGGCATGCAATATTCCTTCGTCGATGAGGGGGACTTTCAGTTTAGTGTGACTTATAGTTAACGACGTTAACTTCGATGTCCGAGGTTGATGAGTCCCCCCACCCCCTCAACGGGCGTTCCCCGCACAGTCGCGGCCGCCCCAGGAAGGCTGTCACAACGATGTCTGACCAGCTCCTCGCGCCCGCAGCAGGCGCACCCGTTCAACTGCGCAGAGTCCTCGGCCTGCCCGCGCTCGTGGCCTACGGCCTCGCGTCGATGGGTATCCTCGCGGTCTTCACCGTCTACGGCTCCGCGACGAAGATCAGCGACGGGCACCTGCCCGCCGCCTACATCGTCGCGGTCGTGGCCATGATCTTCACGGCGCACAGCTACGGCAAGATGGCCCAGGCGATCCCCAACGCGGGCTCCGCCTACACCTACACCTCCCGGGCCTTCGGCCGCGTCATCGGCTTCTTCACCGGCTGGACGATGCTGCTGGACTACCTCTTCCTGCCCATGATCAACTTCCTGCTGATCGGGCTCTACATGAACAGCGCCTTCCCGAACATCCCCGCCTGGATTTTCACGCTGTCCAGCATCGTGCTCGTGCTCGGCTTCAACATCCTCGGCGTCACCTGGGTCGAGAAGATGAACTTCGTCTCGGTCGGCGCGGCCATGCTGCTCGCCGTCGCCTTCGTGATCCTCGCGATCACGAACGCGGACAACCTGACCCCCGAGGTCATCTTCGGCGGCATCATTCCTGGCGAGGGCGGCCTCAGCCCGATCTTCGCCGGCGCCGCGGTCCTCGCCCTGGCCTTCCTCGGCTTCGACGGCATCTCCACCTTGTCCGAGGAGACCCGCGACCCGCAGAAGAACATCCCCCGCGGCATCATGATCGCGACCGTCCTCGCCGGGCTCTGCTTCTTCCTGGTCGCCTGGGCCGGATCTATCCTGTACCCGGACTGGACCCAGCTGCTGAACCTCGACGCCGCGGGCACCGAGATGATGGAGAAGGTCGGCGGCACGGTCATGGTCTCCGCCTTCCTCGTGATCTACATCGTCGCCACCGTCCTCTGCGGCACGGCCGCCCAGATGAGCGTCAGCCGCGTGCTGTTCGCGATGGGCCGCGACGGCATCCTGC
>NZ_JAPFRB010000004.1:421945-425765 GCF_035726885.1 Leucobacter sp. M11
GCTTCTCGCTGATCGCACTGTTCATCACCCTCGACGCCGCCGTCTACATGATCAACTTCGGCGCGCTCGTGGCCTTCGCCCTGGTCAACCTCGGCGTGATCAAGTACTTCTTCTTCGAGAAGGGGGTCCGCGGCTCGCGCGGCTGGATCCAGTACCTGATCCTGCCGCTCATCGGCTTCGGCTTCACCGCCTGGCTCTGGACCTCCCTCGCCCCGTTCACCTACGTGCTCGGCGCCGCCTGGCTCGCCGTCGGCGTGCTCATCTACGGCTCCCGCACCAACTGGTTCCGGGCGGACCCGCCGTCGCTGCAGTTCGACGAGAACGAGCCGATCACGCGTGCCGTGCCGGTGGGTGAGGACCGGTGAGCGCCGCGTTGATCATCCGCAACGCGCGGCTGCGCACCCCGGAGGCCCCCGCCGCCGATGCGATCGCCGACACGGTCGCCGTCGTCGACGGCAGGATCGCGGCGATCGGCACGGAGGCGGAGGTCCGCGCCGCGGTCCCCGCCGCCGCCGAGGTCATCGACGCCCGGGGCGGCACCCTGACCCCCGGCCTGATCGACGGCCACGCGCACCCCTTCCACGCCTCGACGCTCGCCCGCGGGGTCGACCTCGCCGGGGTGCGCGATCTCGACGCCCTGCGCGCCCGGCTCCGGGACGAGGCCGACCGCCTGCGCGGCACCGCGGCCTGGTTGCGCGCCTGGAACCTGGACTACGCAGCCTTCGCCGGCCGCGACATCGCGGGCGACGCGATCGAGGACGCCGTGCACGGCATGCCCGCCGTCGTCATGCTCTTCGACAATCACACGGCGATCGCGACCCGCGCGGCGCTCGACGCCGCGGGCGTGACCGGCGCGGAGCGCTTCGCGGACGCGGGCACGATCGTCGTGGACGCCGCGGGCGTCCCGACCGGGGAGCTGCGCGAGCCGAGCGCCTACAACCGGGTGCTCGATCACGCCCCGGCGTTGACGAGCGCCGAGGAGCGCGCCGCGATCACCGGCATCCTCGCCGAGATGAACCGGGCCGGGCTGACCGGCGCGGTCATGATGGACGGCACCGCCGCCTCCCTCGACCTCTTCGAGGAACTGGACGAGACGGGAGACGGCCTCACGCTCCGCCTGCAGTCGTCCCTCCAGCACCCGCAGGGCCTCACCGAGGACGAGACCCAGGCGATCCTGGCCCAGCGCGACCGGCTCGGGGCGCGCTGGCGGGGCGGGCTGGTCAAGCTCTTCCACGACGGGGTGATCGACACGGGCACCGCGTGGCTCTACGAGGCCGACCGCTACGGCGACGGCCTGGTGCCGTTCTGGCCCGTGCCGAGCGACTACGGGCGGCTCGTGCAGCGCTACGCCGCGGCCGGATTCCAGATCGCCACGCACGCGATCGGCGACCGGGCGATCGGCGAGACGATCGCGGCCTATACGGCGGCCGGGGTGCGCTCCGCGGCGGGGCCCGCGCACCGGATCGAGCACCTCGAAACCCTCGCGGACGCCGACCTCGCCCGGATCGCGGCCGCGGGGATCACGGTGTCCATGCAGCCCCTGCACATGCAGTGGCGCGCTGAAGACCACAGTGACGCCTGGGCGGATCGGCTCGGCCCGGCCCGGAGCGCGAAGGCGTGGCGCGCGGGCGATGTGCTCGCCGCGGGCGCGCTGCTCGCGCTCGGCTCCGACTGGCCCGTCGCCCAGCACGACCCCCGAATCGGGATGGCCTGGGCTCGGCTCCGCCGCGCGCCCGGCGCGGTGGACGCGATGGTCTTCGAACCGGAGCAGCGGCTGAGCGGCGAGGCGGCGCTCGCGGGCTACACCACGGGCGCGGCCGAGGCGATGGGCCAGCCGGGCGGCGGCCGAATCGCCGTCGGCGCCCCGGCGGACCTCACCCTCTGGGACGGGGACCCGGTCGCCTGCCCCGCGGACGAGCTCACGGAGCTGCCCGTGCGCGCGACCGTCGTGGACGGCCGACTCGTGCACCTGGCCGACTAACGCCACGAAACGACGCAGGGCCGCGTTCCGGAAGGAACGCGGCCCTGCTCGTGTTGCTGAGGGTGGGAACCCACGGTGTGCTTAGTGCTTGCCGATCATGGTCATCACGTCGAGGGCGCTGTCGAGCTGCTCCTCGGTGACCTCGCCGCGCTCGACGAAGCCGAGGGCCACGACGGCCTCGCGGACGGTCATCTTTTCGGCGACCGAGTACTTCGCGATCTTCGCGGCGGCCTCGTAGCCGATCAGGCGGTTCAGCGGCGTGACGATCGAGGGGGAGGACTCGGCGAGCGCGCGGGCGTGCTCCAGGTTGGCCTCCAGGCCCACGACGGTCTTGTCCGCGAGCACGCGGCAGGAGTTCGCGAGCAGGCGGATCGACTCGAGCAGTGCGGTGCCCATGACGGGGATCGCGACGTTCAGCTCGAAGAGGCCGCTCGCGCCGCCCCAGGCCACGGTCGCGTCGTTGCCGATCACGCGCGCGCAGACCATCAGCACGGCCTCGGGAACCACGGGGTTCACCTTGCCGGGCATGATGGAGGAGCCGGGCTGCAGGTCGGGGATGAACAGCTCGCCCAGGCCCGTGTTGGGGCCGGAGCCCATCCAGCGCAGGTCGTTGTTGATCTTCGTGAGGCTCACGGCGATGACGCGGAGCGCGCCGGAGGCCTCGACGAGGGCGTCGCGGTTGGCCTGCGCCTCGAAGTGGTTGCGGGTCTCGGTGATCGGCAGGCCGGTCTCCTTCGCGAGGTGCGCAATGACCTTCTGCGGGAAGCCCTCGGGGGTGTTGATGCCGGTGCCCACGGCGGTGCCGCCCTGGGGAACCTCGGCCACGCGGCTCAGGGTCGACTCGACGCGCTCGATGCCGAGGCGCATCTGCGCGGCGTAGCCGCCGAACTCCTGACCGAGGGTGACGGGGGTCGCGTCCATGAGGTGGGTGCGGCCCGCCTTGACGGCGTCCTTCCAGAGCACGGCCTTCTCCTCCAGCGCGGACGCGAGGTGGTCCAGGGCCGGGAGCAGATCGTTGATCAGGGCACCGGTCACGGCAACGTGCACCGAGGTCGGGAACACGTCGTTCGAGGACTGCGAGCAGTTCACGTGGTCGTTGGGGTGCACGGGGGAGCCGAGGGCCGCCGTCGCGAGGTTCGAGAGGACCTCGTTCATGTTCATGTTGGAGGAGGTGCCCGAACCGGTCTGGTAGACGTCGATCGGGAACTGGTCGTCGTACTTACCGGTGACGACCTCGTCCGCGGCGCCAGCGATCGCGTCCGCGATCTTCTGGTCGAGCACGCCGAGCTCGGCGTTGGCGAGGGCAGCGGACTTCTTGATCCGGGCGAGGGCCGCGATGTGCGCGGACTCGAGGCGCGAGCCCGAGATCGGGAAGTTCTCGACCGCGCGCTGGGTCTGGGCGCTGTAGAGCGCGTCCTTGGGCACGCGCACCTCGCCCATGGTGTCGTGTTCGATCCGGTATTCGATCTGCTCAGTCACGGTGCTGTTCCTTTGCTGTTGCTGAGGGTGTGGGTGGGGAAAGACTGCGAAATCGTGGGGTTAGGGCGTCGCCGGGGCCGGCAGGCTGATCTGCAGCGGCCCGACGTAGCTCACGGGCTCGGCGCGGCCCTCGACGAGCCGGTACTGGCAGCCGACGATGCCGAGCTGGCCCGCCGCGACCCGGTCGCTGATGACCTTCGAGCTGCGCAGGAGCGCCGCGACGGTGTGCCGCAGGTGCAGGCGGCCGACCTCCTCGGCGCTGATGCGGGCCGGGTCGACGTAGGGGGAGTCGGAGTGATCCCGGAACCAGACCTCCTGGACCGCGGGGATGATCGGGTCGATGAGCCGGGCCACCTTCTC
>NZ_JAPFRB010000004.1:425820-429823 GCF_035726885.1 Leucobacter sp. M11
CAGGAGTCGTGGGCGAGCACCGTGATCAGGGAGATGTCGAGGTCGACCACGGCGTACTCCAGGGAGGCGACCGAGCTATCGGAGACGATGTGCCCGGCGTTGCGCACGACAAAGAGATCGCCGAGGCCGCGGTCGAAGATGATCTCGGCCGCGAGGCGGGAGTCGGAGCAGCCGAACAGCGCCGCGTCGGGGTTCTGCGAGCCGGACACCTGGTTGCGGCGCTCGACGTTCTGCCGCGGGTGCTGCGGGGCCCCCGTGACGAAGCGGTCATTGCCGAGGAGCATGTCATTCCAGGCTTCCTGCGGTGTCATCCGTGTGCTCATGCGCCGGTGTCTCTTCTCAGTTCGTGGATCGGATCGCGTCAGTGCGGGGCCGTGCCGCGTGGGTTACTCGCCCTCGGGCAGCGCGGTGTAGGACTCGAGCACGCGGGTGGCGAGGAGCTTGATCTGCTCGGGGCTGTCGGTGCCGGAGACGACGAAGGTCGTCTCCAGCTCGGTGCCCTCGTCGACCACGGCCTCCAGGCCGTAGCTCACGTTCGTCTTGCCCTTGTCCTTGTCGCGGTGGTCGTACACGGTCCATTCGACGCCCGCGATGGTTTCGACGCCCGTCGCGCTCTGGTTTTCGAGGTTCTGCGCGACCCAGGTGGGGTTCGCGTCCCAGGCCTGCTGGAAGCTCGCGAAGTTCTTGCTCGGGGTCTCGTACCCGGCGGACCAGGACACGACGCCGTTTTTGCCGGTGGTCTGCACCCGGGCCCAGGTCGCGCGCCAGTCCGCGTCGAGGTCCGGGGCCACCAGGGGACGACCGACCCCGGTCTCAGCCTCGGCGGCGAGGGCGGGCACGTCGTGCGTGACCTTGCTCACGTCGAGGTTGCCGCGGGGGACCGCGAGGAAGATCACGGCCACCATCGCGACGGTTACGAGCAGGGAGAAGACGAGGTTGTTCACCGTCTTGCGCTCGCGATAGTTCTTGGTGTCCTGCGCCTTCCGGGCCGCCGTCTCCTCGGGAGTCTCGGGTCGGCCGAGCTCCGCGACGATTGCGACGCGCTTCTTCTTCGCCACTACTGCTCCGTGTTCTGGGTGGGTGCTTCGCTGGCCTCGGCGGCGGAGCCCTGCTTCGCCGCGTCGAGGCGCTCCCGCGCGCCGATGAGCCACTGCTCGCACCGGGCGGCGAGGGCTTCGCCCCGTTCCCAGAGGGTGAGTGACTCTTCGAGGGTCGTCCCGCCGCGCTCGAGCTGGTCGACGACTCGAATGAGGTCGTCGCGGGCCTGCTCGTAGCTGAGGGAGGAGACATCGTCTGCGGGTGCCATGACTCTCAGTCTAGCCTCCGGGGCTGAACCCTCCGTGAGTTGACACATTTTGTCGGCTTTGGGGCCGCGGGCGCACAGACAGTGTTAGTTCGCGGCGGGGGAGCCCGCGGACGTCGCGCCGAGCACGCCCTCGGCAAGCGTGAGGCGCAGCCCGGCGCCAGCCGGGGCCTCGGCGGGGTCGCGGAGCACCCGCCCGTCGGCGGTCTGCGCAATCGCGTAGCCCCGGTCGAGCGTCGCACTCGGGGAGAGCGCGCGCAGCCGGGTGCGCAGCTCCTGTGTGTGCTGGGCGGCGGCCTCGACCTGGCGGAGGGCGAGCTCTGCGCCGCGTGCCACCCAGCGGGTGAGGTCCTGGCTGTGCAGCTCCACGAGCCGCTCCGGCTCCGCGAGCACGGGGCGTGCCCGCAGCGAGCCGATCCGTTCGGTCTCGTGCCGCAGCAGCTGCGCGACGCGGGTGGCGAGCCGCGCGCGCCCCTGCGCGATCATCGCGAGCTCCTCGCCGACGTCGGGAACGACCCGCTTCGCGGCGTCGGTCGGGGTGGAAGCGCGCAGATCGGCGACCTCGTCGAGGAGGGGCCGATCCGCCTCGTGGCCGATGGCGCTCACGATCGGGGTGGCCGCGGCCGCGGCCGCCCGCACGACGCGCTCGTCGCTGAAGCCGAGCAGGTTCTGGAAGTCGCCGCCGCCGCGGGCGATGATGATGACCTCGACGCGAGGGTCGGCGTCGAGCGCCTGGATGGCGGCCACGACCTCGCCGGGCACGCGGTCGCCCTGCACGGCGGCGTGCCGCACGTGGAAGACGACGCCGGGCCAGCGGAGCGTGGCGTTGCGCAGCACATCCTTTTCCGCGTCGGAGTCCTTCCCGGTGATCAGGCCGATCCCGCCGGGGAGAAACGGCAACGCTTGTTTGCGATCCCGGTCGAAGAGCCCCTCGCTCGCGAGCTGCGCGCGGAGCCGCTCAAGGCGCTCCAGCAGGTCGCCGATGCCGACGTGCCGGATGTCGAGCGCCTGCAGGGTGAGCGTGCCGCCCTTGGCCCAGAAATTCGGCTTGCCGAGCAGCGCAACCCGGTCGCCCTGCTTGAGGTTCGCGGGCAGCTTGCCGCGCACGGAGGACCACACGGTGAAGCTCAGCGTGGCCGGGTCGCTCAGGTCCTTGATCTTGCCGTAGACGTTGCCGCCGGAGACGGACCACTGCGTGATCTCGCCCTCGATCCAGACGGCGCCGAGCCGGGCGACCCAGTCGCCGATCTTTTTGCTGACCGTGGCGACGGGCCAGGGCTGCTCGCGAGTTGCGGGTGTTTCGGCCACGGGGAGCCCCCTCTCTGCGGGTGTTCAGCGCCCGCACCGTACACTGGGGGTATGGCTTACTCTCAGCGTGATCAGCGCACCATTGGCGCGCCGGTGGTTAGTTTAGCGATGCCTCGGATGCGTCGCCAGGGTGGACGGCTCCAGAACCGTCCCGTCGAGGGCGAGAAGCGCGTCTTGCTCGCCGCCCCGCGCGGGTACTGCGCGGGCGTGGACCGCGCCGTGGTCGCGGTCGAGAAGGCGCTGGAGCGCTACGGCGCGCCCGTCTACGTGCGCAAGCAGATCGTGCACAACGTGCACGTCGTGCGCACGCTCGAGAAGATGGGCGCGATCTTTGTCGAGGAGGTCGAGGAGGTGCCCGAGGGCGCGAACGTCGTCTTCTCGGCGCACGGGGTCTCGCCCGCCGTCGTGCAGGAGGCCTCCGACCGGAGCCTGAACGCGATCGATGCGACCTGCCCGCTCGTGACCAAGGTGCACCGCGAGGCGGTCCGCTTCGCGAAGCAGGACATGGAGATCCTCCTTATCGGCCACACGGGCCACGAGGAGGTCGAGGGCACCGCGGGCCAGGCCCCCGAGCTGATCACCGTGGTGAACTCGCCGGACGACGTCGAGGGCCTCGTGGTCAAAGACCCCGAGCGGCTCGTGTGGCTCTCGCAGACCACGCTCAGCGTGGACGAGACGATGGAGACGGTACGCCGCCTCCGCGAGCGCTTCCCGAAGCTGCAGGACCCGCCCTCCGACGACATCTGCTACGCCACGCAGAACCGCCAGGTCGCGATCAAGAAGATCGCCCCCGACGCGGACCTCGTGCTCGTCGTTGGCTCCACGAACTCCTCGAACTCGGTGCGTCTCGTTGAGGTGGCTCTCGAGTACGGCGCGAAGGCCGCCTACCTCGTGGACTTCGCGGAGGAGGTCAAGCAGGAGTGGCTCGACGGCGTGAACACGATCGGCATCTCCAGCGGCGCATCGGTGCCAGAGGTGCTCGTCCAGGAGCTCCTGGACGACCTCGGCGAGGCCGGGTATGAGGACGTGCGCGCGGTCGTCACGGCCGAGGAGGACCTCGTGTTCTCCCTGCCGAAGGAGCTGCGCCAGAACAGCCAGGGCCAGCGCGACGAGCGCGCCCTCGGCGGCCGCATCCGCGCCTAGCATCCCCGAGCTGAACGCCCCGCGCTGAATACCCCGCGCTGAATACCCCCGCGCCGACGGGATCCGGCCGAGCCCTGCGCAGGGCTCGGCCGGACCTGTCCCGCTGGGTGCTTAGGCCCGCCGCCGGGCGCGGGCGCTGAGGCGGGTCAGCGCGCCAACCAGGAGGAGCGCGAGCGCCCCGCCGACGACCAGCGCGCCGGAGGGTGCCCCGGTCTCTGCGAGTGGCGCGGGCTTCGCGACCGCCGGTCC
>NZ_JAPFRB010000004.1:430030-431461 GCF_035726885.1 Leucobacter sp. M11
CGGGTCCGGGGTGAGCACGGGCGCGGGCACCTCAAGGGTCACGACGCGCACCGAGGGGATCTCTCCCCAGCTGAAGAGCGCGGGCGCGCCCGCGGCGAAGGTCACGGAGGACCCGGCCGGGTGCTTGGTGAGGTCGGCGAAGGAGCGGCCGAGATTCTGCTTGGCGAGCGTCCCGGGGATCAGGATGCCCCCGGGGACGGGCCCGGCCACCAGGTCGGCAACCTCCAGGACCCCGCTCGGGCTGAGCGGGAGCGTCCCAGCCACGAGCGCGCGCGAGTCGATCGCGGCGACGTACCCGGAGCTCGGCTGCTCGGGATCGATCGAGCCGTCCATCGCGCTGGCGAGCACCATCGACCAGCCGTCCATCCGGGCCGAGCCGACCGCGTGGCCGAAGTGGTCTCCGGAGGCGATGCCGTTCAGCCACCAGCCGCGCTGGGCACCGTCCGCCTCGCTCCGCACCGCCGGGCCGGACGCCGTGAGCGGGTTCGTCACGACGTTCACCCCATCGGGTCCGCCGGTGACCACCACGGCGCTGCCGGACTTCGGTTCGTCGGACTCGCCGCCGATCAGCAGCGAGTCGTAGCCGCTGCCCGTGATGTCGCCGAGGCCCACCGTGAGCGTGCCAAGCAGGTCATAGCCGCGCGGGGGACCGTCGATGCGGAACCCGGGGATCGCCACGTCGCCGACGGTGACGTCCCGTGACAGGTCGGTGATGACCCAGATCGCTCCGGTCCCGAAGCTCTCCGCGCCGGGCGCCTTCCAGGAGGACGATCCGACGGCGAGGTCTTCGCGGCCGTCCCCGTTCATGTCCCCGGCGCGGCTGACGGAGACGAGGTCGATGTTCGCGCCCGAGATCCGGGTGCCGGGTGCGGTCTCCAGGGCGCTCTCAGCGGGGAGATCGGCGGGGGCGAGCACGGTGACCGTGCCCCGGGTGTCGGTGAGGGCGATCTCGTCGCGGCCGTCCCCGTTCAGGTCGCCGACGCCGTTCGCGCGGGTCACGGAGCCGAGGATGGTGCGCCCGCGCTCGCCGAGCGTGTCCAGGTGGATATCGCCGAAGTCGGCCGAGCCGAAGACCACGAAGCTGGCCTGACCCTGCACCGTGATGACGAGGTCGTCGAAGCCGTCGCCCGTCGTATCCCCGGCGCAGCGCACGTCGACGCCGCCCATGGCGTTGCGGGAGCTGTCCAGGATGCGCACCGGCTCCAGGTCCTCGATGTTGCCGCCCTCGCTCGTGGGGTCGAGCAGGAGGTAGGCCCCGGTCGCTCCCGGGGAGGTATCGAAGGTCATGTAGGTACCGACGGCGAGATCGGGGGTGCCGTTTCCGTTGACATCGCAGGACACCTGGGACATCGTCGCGCCGAAGGCCGAGCCCTCCGGGCCGACGATGTTGCTGTCGCTCAGGATGCGCGGGGCGGAGGGGTCGGTCTCGCC
>NZ_JAPFRB010000004.1:431512-431651 GCF_035726885.1 Leucobacter sp. M11
CGCCGTTCCTCCGACGACGCGGAGGGTCTGGGCAGGGGGCATGAGGGTCTTTCGGGGTGGGGGACGGGGAACCTCGCGACGGGCGGCACCGCCGCTGTCACTGAGGTAAGGCTAGCCTTCATCTGATCTTATGTGATCA
>NZ_JAPFRB010000004.1:431684-431926 GCF_035726885.1 Leucobacter sp. M11
TGCCGTGGCACGGGGCGCAGGCGCGGTTCCCCTAGGCGTCGAGCGGCGACCCCGAGCGGGCGGTGCGGCGGCGGGCGAGGAGCCACGCGGCCCCGCCGGCGACGAGCGTCAGCGCCCCGGCGAGCAGCGCGCCCCAGGGGGCTGCGCCTCCCGTCGTGGCCAGGCCGACTGCGGCCGGTGGCTGCGTGCCCTTGGCCGTGGGATCGGGCGTGCCCGGGCCCGCGGGGCCGTCGGGGCCGCTC
>NZ_JAPFRB010000004.1:431970-437879 GCF_035726885.1 Leucobacter sp. M11
CGTCCCCGTGCCGTCCCGCACCGTCAGGGGGAAGGTCGCGGTGTCGGCGCCGAAGTCGTCCTCGACCGTGACCGTCAGCGTGGCGAGCCCCTCCGCGGCGGGAGTGCCCGTGAGCAGCCCGGTCTCGGGTGCGAGGCGCAGGCCCTCGGGGAGGCCGGTCACGGACCAGCGCAGGCCCGGGAGGCCGGTCGCCGTGATTTCGGTGCCCGGGTAGGTTTCCCCGACCACGCCCTCCGGCAGCGGGCCCTCGTAGGTGATCCGCGGTCCCTGCGCGCGGATCACGGCCTCGCCAGAGGTTCCGGAGGTGCCCCAGAAATCGTCCGACCAGGTGAGGCGCACCCGGTCCCCAATCGCCTCGGCGGGGGCGCTCAGAGTCAGTGCGTCTCCCGTCGCCCCCGGGACGTCCTGCCAGGTCGCGCCCGCATCGGCGGAGCGCTGCCACTGGACGCCGCCGCCGTGCTCGGGGGAGATGCCGGTCACCTCGCTCCGGAAGGTGACGTTCTCGCCAGGCGCCGATACCGTCTGGTCCCCGGGGTCAGTGACCCCCGGCGCGTGAATCACGGAGACCGTGCTGCCCTTCTTGCCGTTGGTCCAGCCCGCGTTGGCGCTCAAGAGATCCCCGGTCTGGGGGTTGCGCACCACGTCGAAGGGGGCGGCTGGAGTGTCTCGGGTGCCCGTCGCGCGCAGGCCCGCTGCGAGGTCCGCTGCGAGGATGGCGTTCCCCAGCTGCGCGTTGCCATAGGCGCGGTTTTCTGTGTCGTCGCCGACGAGGTTATCCATCAGCGTTCCCATGTTGGCGGAGCTCAGCACGGCCCCCGTGCCGGGGTCGAGCACCGCGAGCGCGGTGCCCGTGCCGTCGGCGACGTAGACCCGACTGAAGTCCCGGTCGAAGGTGAGATCGTTGAGGTCACGGACGCCGGCAATCGGCATGATGCGGCGCGTGTCGAGCGTCAGGGGATCGAGGGCGATGAGTTGCCGGTCGCCGCCGATGAGGAGCTCCGCCTCGTGCTCGGTGTAGACGGCCGAGTGGAAGTTGTTGCCCGCGAGGACGGTGCTCGCGAGGACCTCCCCGGTGCTGGCGTCGAGCCGGAGGACCTCGCCGCCGAGCCCGAGCGCGACCACCGTGCTGCCGTCCCGGTTGGGCGTGGCGACCTCGATGTTGACGAGGTCGGGGGTGAGGCTGTTGCGCAGGCTCATCGTCCCGAGGTCGACCACGCCGATGCCCCGCGAGAAGCCGTACGGAGTCTTCTCGACGAGGAAGAGGAGCGACTCGTCGGGGCTCAGCGCGAGCGCCGAGTTCCGGGGGGCGTTGAGCGCGACCGTGTCGCTCACGCGGTTCTCCGCGAGGTCGAGCACGCTCAGGGTGCCGCTGACCCGGTCGGTGACGAAGCCGACGGTGCCGTCGCGCGTGACGAGGATCGAGTTCGGCTGTACCTCCTCGCCGATGACAATGTCGGTGCTGAGTTTGGGCGCGAAGGAGGTGGTGGTCTGCCCGGCGCTCTCGGGCACCGGCTCGGTCGCGGACCCGGCGAGGGCCGGGGCCAGTGCGAGAGCCGTGCCGAGGAGGACGGCGAGCGCGCCGCGGCCGGGTGGGCGGTGGGTATTCTGCATGCGGTTTCCTGTGGATCGGGACGCGCGCACGCTGACGCGTGCGGGCACGTCAGCGTGGGTCCCCGACGGGGGAGGGGGTGCAAGGGCATTGCGTATTGAATATTAAATGCCTGCGGTGGCGACACCGCCCAGCTCCCGCTCAGCTCCGCCTGATCATCGGGACGGCGCAGCCCGGATATCCCCCCCCGTTCATCCCGAGGAAACGAACACGGCTGCGGCCCCGGGTGTCCGGGGCCGCAGCCGGGTGTGCTTCGGTGGTGCTAGGGGGCGACCGAGGGAAGGACGACGCCGATCTCTTGAATCGCGGTGAACAGCTCCGGCACCGCCTGAACGGCGACCCCGAGCAGGACGAACAGCAGCACGATGCTGAGCACCCCGGCGATCAGGGGCACGAACCAGGACGGCTTGCCCGCGCGGATCAGCAGCAGGGAACCCACGAGCGCGAGCGCCCAGAGGGACAGCATCGAGATCGCCCCCACGATGGACAGCGTCCCCACCGAGGCGGGGGCGGTGAACTCGCCCAGCTCGTAGATCTCGTAGAGCTGCGCGAAGGTCGACTCCAGCGCGAAGAACATCTGCGCAAAGAAGAAGTTCGCCAGCGCGCCGAAGGCGAGCAGGATGGCGGTGGCGATTCGGTCGCCGCGGCGCTTGGGCTGCTGGGGCGGGCCAAACTGACCCGGGGCCAGCGGGGCGTAGCCGCCGGGGGGCGGCGCGGGGGTCTGCTGCTGCTGGACGTACGGAGCCGGGCGGTTCCCCGACGCCGCGGGCTGCTTGGGCTGCTCGCTCGGGGCGGCGGGGGCCGGGCCACGGCGGCCGCGGCCGGAGGTCGGGCGCGCGCCGACGCCGAGGTTGTGCGGCACGTTGGGCAGGGTCGGGGAGACCGGGGCGGAGCCGGTTGCGCCCGCGCCGGGGGTCCCGGGCGCGGCTGCGGAGCCGCCCGTGCCCTCGGTGCCGGTTTCAGGGTCCCACGACCAGCCCTCGGGGGCGTACTCGCCAAACTCGGGGGCGGGGCGGGTGTCCTCGGGCGCGGGGCTCGGGGCCGGGCGCTCCGGGGGCGTCGCGACCTGCGGCGGCAGCGGGGCCTGGTCGGCGTTCGGGGCGGGCGGGGGCAGCAGCGGCTCGACCGGCTCGGGCGTCAGCGACGCGGCGGGCTCGGGGCTGGCCGGGGCGGCGGGCTCCGGGGTGACCGGGGCGGCCTCGGGCGCGGTGCCCGGAGCGAGCTCAGGACCTCCGTCAACCCCCTCGGCGCGCGACGACATCGGGTCCCGAGGTTCGAAGCGGTTCTCGGGCGACGGAGTGTCCTGGTTGCTCATGGTTAGGCGCTCACAGACTGCCCGGCGGAGCCGAGCTGCTCGGTGGCCTGGACGATGCGCGCGGCCATACCGGCCTCGGCGCGCTTGCCCCAGGCGCGGGGATCGTACTGCTTCTTGTTGCCAACCTCGCCGTCGATCTTCAGCAGGCCCTCGTAGCCGGTCAGCATGGCGTCGACGACGGGGCGGGTGAAGGCGTACTGCGTGTCGGTGTCGATGTTCATCTTGATGACGCCGTTGCGGACCGCCTCGGCGATCTCGGCGTCGGAAGAGCCGGAGCCGCCGTGGAACACGAGGTCGAGCGGCTTCTCGGCGGTGCCGTACTTCGCGGCGAGCCCGTCCTGGATCTCCTTGAGGAGCTCGGGGCGGAGCTTCACGTTGCCCGGCTTGTAGACCCCGTGCACGTTGCCGAAGGTGAGGGCGGTCAGGTACCGGCCCTGCTCGCCGAGGCCGAGGGCCTCGACCATCGCGACGGCGTCATCGAGCGTCGTGTAGAGCTGATCATTGATCTCATTCTCCACGCCGTCTTCCTCGCCGCCGACCACGCCGATCTCGACCTCGAGGATCGAGTTGATCGCGTGCAGGCGGGGGAGTAGCTCACGGGCGATGCGCAGGTTTTCCTCGAGGGGAACCGCGGAACCGTCCCACATGTGCGACTGGAACAGGGGCAGGCCGCCCTGCTTGACCCGCTCCTCGCTCGCGCTGATCAGGGGCAGCAGCCAGTTGTCCAGGTTCTCCTGTGGGCAGTGGTCGGTGTGCAGCGCCACGGTGACGGGGTAGGCCTTGGCGACCTCCTCGGCGAAGGCGACGAAGGCGAGCGAGCCGCCAATGCGGTTCTTGACGGTGTGCCCGCCGAAGTAGTCCGCGCCGCCAGAGGAGACCTGGAGGATGCCGTCGGAGCCGGCCTCCGCGAAGCCCTGGAGCGCGGCGTGCAGCGTCTGCGAGCTGGACACGTTGATGGCCGGGAACGCGAAGGCGTTCTTCTTGGCCGTGTCGATCATCTCGGCGTACTGTTCTGGCGTGGCGACTGGCATCGTCCGCTCCTTAAGCTTGGGGTG
Source organism: Leucobacter sp. M11 (assembly GCF_035726885.1). Classification (NCBI taxonomy): domain Bacteria; kingdom Bacillati; phylum Actinomycetota; class Actinomycetes; order Micrococcales; family Microbacteriaceae; genus Leucobacter; species Leucobacter sp. M11. Next base: position 435,950 of record NZ_JAPFRB010000004.1, read on the forward strand.
GTCACGGGGCTGGTGCCCCCAGTGTATCGACACCGCGGTAGTCTGGTGTGAGGAGCGTCCGGCGACACCGTGCCGGGCCGGGCCTTGAGCGGCCCCGAAACCTTCAAGGAGCACACCCGTCATGACCGATGGTCTCTCACTCGACGACTGGCAGCCCGACCGGAACCTGGCCATGGAGCTGGTTCGCGCAACCGAGGCGGCCGCCGTCCGGGCGACCCCGTTCGTGGGTCGCGGCGACAAGAACTCCGCTGACGGCGCGGCCGTTGACGCGATGCGCCGCTTCCTGTCGACCGTCAACATGAACGGCACCGTCGTCATCGGTGAGGGCGAGAAGGACGACGCCCCCTGGCTGTACAACGGCGAGCAGGTCGGCAACGGCCAGGGCGCGGACTGCGACGTCGCCGTTGACCCGATCGACGGCACCTCGCTGACGGCGGCCGGACGTCCCGGCGCGCTCTCCGTGATCGCGGTCGCCGATCGCGGCAGCATGTACGACCCCTCCGCCGTGTTCTACATGGACAAGCTCGTCTGCGGCCCCGACGGGGTCGGCGTCGTCGACATCCGCAAGCCCATCGGCGAGAACATCCGCGCACTGGCCAAGGTCAAGGGCGTGTCGACCTCCGACATCCGCGTGGCCGTGCTGGACCGTCCCCGCCACGAGCAGCTGATCGCCGAGATCCGCGAGGCCGGGGCCGGCACCCGCCTCCTCCTCGACGGCGACGTCGCCGGCGGCGTCAACGCCGCCCGCTACGACGCGAACATCGACCTCTGCGTCGGCATCGGCGGCACCCCGGAGGGCATCATCACGGCCTGCGCCGTGAAGGCGCTCGGCGGCATGATCCAGGGTCAGCTCAAGCCCCGCGACGACGACGAGCTGCAGAAGGCGATCGACGCCGGTCACGACCTCACGCGCATCCTCGAGGCCGACGACCTCGTCGCGAGCGACAACACCTACTTCGTGGCCACCGGCATCACCTCGGCCGAGTTCGTGGACGGCGTCAGCCGCCGCGGCCCCTTCATCCGCACCGACAGCATCGTGATGCGTTCGCACTCCGGCACCATCCGCCGCGTGATCAGCGACTCGCTCATCTCCCGCTGGGCATAGCCCCCGCGACCGCCTCGTGCGGCAGCGCAGCCCCCGACCGTTTGGGTCGGGGGCTGCGCTGTTTTTCTCAGGCGATCGTGCGCTGAGGCGCTCGGCTTCCCGCGGGGCCGGGGCTCCCGGGCTGGGCTTTCGTGCGGCCCGGGAGTTGCCCGCCGACGATGGCGGCCAGGGCGAGAGCGAAGCCCGCGAGCTGCCACGGACCGAGCCACTGCCCGAGGACGAGCGCGCCGAGCGCCGCGGCGACCAGGGGCGAGACGAGGCCGAGCAGGGCCGCCGAGGTGACGGGAATCTTGCCGATGCCGTCGAACCAGATGGCGTAGCTGAGGAGGCCCCCGGCGAGGGTGAGCCAGAGATAGCCGAGCGCGGCTGGCCCGTCGATGCTCGCGGGCACTCCCTCCGCCAGCAGGGTGACGGGCAGGAGGATGAGCCCGCCCGCGGTGAGCTGCCAGCCCGCGAAGGCGGTGGGGCCGACGCCAGCCGGACGCCCCCACCGCTTCGTGAGCACGGTGCCCACGGCCATGCCGAGGGGGCCGGCAATCCCCGCGGCGATCCCCAGCGCGTCGAGCTGCGCGGAGGAGCGGAGTGCGACGAGGCTGACCCCGGCGACCCCGACGAGGCCCCAGAGGATTTTTCGGGTGCTCAGCCGGTCGCGGAGGAGCGGGACCGCGATCAGAGCGACGACAAGCGGCTGCACCGCGCCGAGGGTCGCGGCGACCCCGCCGGGGAGCCGATAGGCGCTGAGGAACAGCAGCGGGAAGAACGCGCCGATGTTGAGCGCGCCGAGCAGGAGCGACCGCCACCACCAGATGCCCCGCGGCAGCGTTC
>NZ_JAPFRB010000004.1:437925-439320 GCF_035726885.1 Leucobacter sp. M11
CCCGGCGAAGAGCGGGTGCCCGGGCGGCAGGAGCTCCGTGGTCACGAGGTAGGTGCTGCCCCAGATGGCCGGGGCGAGGGCTGTGAGCAGTGTGGTGCCGAGGCGGCTCATTTGATTCCTTAGCGTTAAAATGTTTAGCGTTAAACAAAATACGCCCTAGACTGGGGCCCGTCAAACTGTTTCGCGAGGGGAGAACGATGGCAGCGCACGCAGACGCCGGGGACAGCGTCACCCGCATTCTCGGGCAGTGGGCGGCGGTCCGCCCGGGCCTCGACCTCGCCCCGATGGGCGTGATCGGTCGGCTGACGCGGCTCAGCGCCTCGTTTGCCGAGGAGATCCAGCGCGTGTTCGGGGAGTACGACCTGCGCACCGGCGAGTTCGACGTGCTCGCGACCCTGGTTCGCTCGGGGGCGGGGCCCCGGGGCCTCACCGCCGGGGAACTCACCGCGGGCGCGATGGTCACCTCGGGCGCGATCACGAATCGACTGGACCGGCTTGTTGCGAAGGGTCTCGTCACCCGAGAGATTGACCCCGCGAACCGGCGCAGCGTCCGCGTGGCGCTCACGGCTGCGGGCAGCCAACGCGCCGACGAGGCGCTGCGGGCCCACCTCGCGAACGAGGAGCGGCTCCTCGCCCCGCTCGACGCCGAGGACCGAGCCGAGCTTGACCGCCTGCTCGCGACGCTGCTCCGAGCCCAGGAGGAATCCCCGGGGCCCGGCACGCGCAGCGGCTGAGCCCCGCCCTAGACGACCGAACCGGTGAGGTCCGCGCCGAGGCCGGCCGGCAGGCCGCCCGAGATCGTGTGCGCGAGGCTCAGCGCCTGCGCATCGCTCAGCGACGCCACATAGTCGATGATCGCGCGCCCGGTCGCCCGGCGCACCAGCCGATCCGGGCTCAGCGTGAACTCGTGCCCGTGCAGCTCCGTAGGCAGGTGTTCCAGCGCCCGGTACTCCTCAATCGCCTTCTCCACGGACTCTCGCAGCCGCCTCGGGGCGCGGGCCGCGTCCACGGGGTCGCTGAGCCACGCCGAAAACCCCGTCACGAGCACCTCCAGCACTCGGCCCTGCCCGCGCTGCGCGGTCGCGAGATCCGGCCGGTCTAGCACGAAACGGCTGTGCACGAACTTCAGCACCGCGACATCGTGCCAGGCCTGGGTGTCCAGCCGGATGTGCCCGCTCCGAATGTTCGGCTCCCGCTCCACAATGATCGCGTTCTGGAGACGGTCGATCCAGGAACGGGTAAACGTCGCGATCGCGCGATCCGTCTCCGTGCTCCCGTCGTAGGGGGTCGCGAGCAGCCCGTCGCCCAGCTCCTCGCTGACCCGGAGCACCGCGGACTGGAACGCGTCCCGGTCGGCGATCCAGGGGTCCTTGCTCGTGATCGAGCGCCACAAGC
>NZ_JAPFRB010000004.1:439372-442505 GCF_035726885.1 Leucobacter sp. M11
GGCGCGCGCGAGCTCCGCCGCGCCCCGGAGCCAGCTGCGCAGCTCCGAGGACACCGCGACCTGCTGGAGCACCCCGGTCCGGTAGAAGTCATCCAGATCGTGCACCGAGTAGGCGATGTCGTCCGCGATATCCATCGCCGAGCACTCGAGCGTCTGCTGCCACGGGCCCAGCGCGGGATACGCGCGCCGCACCTCGGCCATCTCGATGGCGTGCAGGGCGTAGGCCGAGAACTTCGCCGCGCCGTCCTGCGGCTCGTCCCCGATGCCCCGGGGGCGCTCCGCGGGCACCGGCTCCGCGCCGCCCTCGTGTTCCTCGCGCCAGGCGAACCGGGTCCAGGGGTACTTCAGCACCGCCGCGCGGGTCGCCTTCGTCAGGTTCAGCCCGGTCTCCGCGTGCTCATTCGCGTCGAGCGCGGTCAGGATCCGGAATGTCTGCGCGTTGCCCTCGAAGCCCTCGGGCAGGTCCAGCCGGGTGCGCGCCAGGCGGTCCAGGGTGTGCTCCCCGAGGTGCCCGAACGGCGGGTGCCCCAGGTCGTGCGCGCTCGCCGCTGCCTGGACCACGACGGGCTCGATGCCGCCGAGCGCGCGGATCAGCTCGCCCCGCTCGCCCGGGTCGTTTGCGAGGGTGACGGCGATCTCGCGCGCGACCGCCGTGACCTTGATCGAGTGCGTGAGCCGGTTGTGCAGGACGGGGCCGACGCTGCCCTGCGGCACGACCTGGGTCACCGCGGAGAGGCGAGAGAAGTAGGACGAGAAGCGAATCCGTTCGAGATCGAGCCGGTACTCGTAGCTCGGATAGGGGGAGGGGCCGTCCGGGCGCGGCTCGGGCAGTCCCCGGTCCGTGAGCGGTCGCCGCTCCGGAGGCTCCAGCAGGTCGGGCAGGATGATCTTCCCCGTCAGGGCATCGGGATCGACGTGGCTCATGGCCCCAGTCAAACACAGCCACCATCCGGCGGGAAGCGTCGTGGCCGCCAGGCGCGCCGCCGACCGCGGTTGAAGCCGCGTGCCGACACGGATTGCCCAGGCCCGCGGACGCCGACCGGGTTAGGCTACAGGGGTGAACTCAGACGCCTTCTTCGCCCTCCGCACGGGACCTGCGGTCCAGCCCGACGGCGCGCCCGCCGCCCTGACCGTGCACGACCTCGGGGTGCTCCGCGTGCCCTCCGGCAGGCTCGGCGTCACCGATCCCTTTGTCTTCCTCGATGACGCGCTCATCGTGCCGATCCCGGCGGGCGATTACCCGGTGTTCCTCACCGTCGCCGATGTCTCGGCCGAGCAGGACGGCTCGCACCCGCGCGAGGCCTACCTGAGCCTCGTGCTGTCGGACGCGCCAACGGCCTCCGTGGCCGCGGCGGCCGTCGAGCCCGATCCGGAGGAGAGCCCCGAGGAGCACGCCGAGGAGGGCGGCTTCTACGCGGTGCCCGTGGACGCGGGCACGATCGGCTTCGTGGACGCCTCTGCCGTGGCCGGGGCCATGCCCGCCGATCCGAACGCCTGGTACGACTCGGTGTTCAACCCCGAGGACGGCGGCGGCTGGATCGCCACCCTGACGAGCGACACCCCGCACCCCGAGGGCACCGCGAACATCGTGATGCCCCTGGCCGCCGCGGGCGAAAACGTGATCCTGAGCGCCGCCGGCTGGGGCGACGGGGCCTACCCCGTGCTCGAAAGCCGCGACGCGGACGGCGCGCTCACCGGGATCCACGTGGACCTGCTCGTGGTGGGCACGCTCTTCGCGGGGGAGGCCGCGGGCCGCATCGACGCCGAGCACGGCGCGGACCTGATCGACCCGGAGCCTGCGGGCCCGGACTCGGCCAACAGCGACGAGCGGTGATCCCGGGTACCGAGCACCGGAGCGAGCGCCTGCGCCTGACGCCGCTGGGCGAGGCCGACCTCGCCGAGGTGCACGCGATCTTCGCCGACCCGGGAACCTGGGCGCACCTGCCCGAGGGACGGCACCGCTCCCCGGAGCAGACCCGGGAACTGCTGCGCCAGGCCGAGCAGAGCTGGCAGCGCTTCGGGGCAGGGCAGTGGGCGCTCCGGCTCCGGGAGGATCTCTCGGCGGGGCTGCCCGCGGGCGCGCTCATCGGCGTCGGCGGGGTCACCGCGGTCGGCCCGCAGCTCTGGAACCTGGGCTATCGGCTGACCCCGGAGGCCTGGGGCCGCGGCTTCGCCACCGAGGTCGCCCGCGTCGCGCTCCGCGCGGCCCGGGAGGCCCGCCCCGAGTGGCCCGTGACGGCCCGGGTACTGAGCAACAACCCGGCCTCGGAGGCGGTGCTCGCGCGGGTCGGACTGTCCCGCGTGTGGGCGGGGCAGCCGTCCCCGGCGGGCGCACGCGCGGATGCGTCGCACGATGAGCTTGGGGTCCGTCGGCACGCCCTCGCGGACCGAGCGGTGCCCGCTGCCGGGCTCGCCTGGCTCATCGAACACGCCTAGCGAGCGCGCCGCAACGCCCCGGGGAGCCGCGTCAGCGTGGCCCGTCCGGCCCGGCGGGCTCATCGGCGGTCGCGGCCTCCTCGGCACGCGAGCCGAGGACGCTCAGATCGAGCGGGGTATCGGGGAGCGCCCGGCGCGCGGCGGCCGAGAGTCCCGCGGTGCTGGCCAGCGGGAGCGACTCGTCGTGCCGCAGCTCGGGGGCGGTGAGCGGGCGCACCGCGGTGTCCACCTCCTCGGGTCCGGCGAGGATCTTGCCCTCGTTGAGCGCTCCGATCTTGCGCGCCGTGGGAAGCACCTGCCGTTCGAAGGAACCCACGAAGGCGTTGTAGTCCTGCACGCCGCGCGAGAGGGTGCGGCCGAGCTTGTCGAGATGCCCGGCGGTGCGGCCGAGCCGGGTGTGCAGCTCGCGGCTGAGATCGAAGAGCGTTTTCGCCTCCTCGGTGAGGGTGTCCTGCCGCCAGGTGTGCGCGACGGACTTGAGGATGGCCCAGAGACTCACGGGGGAGGCGAGCGCCACGCGCTGCTCGAAGGCGTACTCCAGCAGGCTCGGGTCGGCCTCGAGGGCGCTCGCGAGCAGCGACTCGCTCGGGATGAAGGCGATCACGAGCTCGGGCGACTCGGGCAGGGCGCTCCAGTACTCCCGGCCGCCGAGCGCGGTCACGTGCTCGCGGACCGCCCGGGTGTGCTTGGCGAGCAG
>NZ_JAPFRB010000004.1:442550-443260 GCF_035726885.1 Leucobacter sp. M11
CCCGGCATCGAGGAAGGCGCTCATCGGGGCCTTCGCGTCGATCGCGAGCTGCTTGTTGCCCGGCAGCCGCACGATCATGTCGGGTCGGGCCGTCGCGTCCGGGCCGCGCAGGGTGTCCTGCACCGTGAAATCGACGCGCTCGACCATGCCAGCGGCCTCGACCAGGCGGCGCAGCTGCGTCTCGCCCCAGGCGCCGCGGGCGTTGTTGTTGCGCAGCGCCGCGGCGAGCGAGTCGGCGGTGCCGCGCAGCCGCTCCTCCGCGGCGGCGGCGACGCGCAGCTGCTGCTGGAGCTCGCCGTGCTGATTGGCGCGCTGCGTTTCGAGCTCGGTCACGGTCTCCGCGAGCCGCCCCAGCGTCTCGCGGACGGGGGCCAGCTGTTGCAACACGCGCTGCTCGTCGCGCTCCCTGGCGTGGTGCTGATCGCGCTGGGCGATGGCGTCGGCGAGCCGCTCCTCGAGCGCGAAGATCCGCGACTCGGCGGCGGCGAGCTCCTCGCGGAGGACCCGCGCGCCCTGCTCGGCGTCGAGGCGGGCGCGCTGCCCGGCCAGCTCGGTCTCCGCGGAGCCGCGGGCGGCGGCGTCGCGCTCCCGGCCACGCCAGAGCGCCCGAGCGCCGAGCCAGCCGAGCGCGAAGGCGAGGGCCGCGGCGGCCAGGACCGCGACGGGGAAGAGCCAAGAAACGTCCATGTGCCCTATCGTGCCACCGGCCA
>NZ_JAPFRB010000004.1:443298-444134 GCF_035726885.1 Leucobacter sp. M11
GCCGGGTGACGCCCGACTCGACGGCCTGCTTGCCGGATTCGGGGGGAACGCCACCCGCGTCTTCGGGGGGTGACCGGATAGTCGAGGCGGGCAGCGGCTGGGAAGGTGGGAGTATGTCTGGAACAGTCCTGAACCCGAGCCGCCTCCGGAGCGAGCCGCGCACCCCGACGATCGAAGGATCCCCGCACCGAATGAGCTATCTCCGCCAATGGCAGCAGACCCCGGCCACCGCCGGCTTCCTGCTCGGGAACTTCCCCATCGCGCTCTTTGCGTTCTCGGTGCTGATCACGCTGTTCGCCGCGGGCTCCGGACTGCTGGTCCTGGGCATCGGCGTGGTGATCCTCCAGTTCGGCCTCGTGACGGCCCGGGGGATGGGCGCCGTCTGGCGGGACTGGGTGGTCCGCGCGGATGGGCGGCCGATCCCCGCGCCGCGCCGCGTCTCCCTCGGGGTGCAGCCGGAGCAGGGCGTCCGCGGTTTCCTCCGCCCCCTCACGGTGGCGAGCGACTGGCGCGCGATGCTGCACCAGAGCCTGCTCGGCTTCGTTCTCACCATGATCACCTGGACCATTGCCCTCACCTGGGCGCTGCTGGGCCTCGTCGGCACGCTGTACTGGCTGCTGATCCAGTTCATTCCGCAGGGGCCGGGGAACGTCGGCCTCTCCCAGCTGATCTGGCCCGACCGGGTCGGACCCGGGCTGGAGATCGACCCCGCGTTCGCGGACTCCATCATCTACGCCATCATCGGCCTCTGCTTCCTGCTGACCCTGCCGCCCGTCTACCGCGGGCTCACCGCCCTGCACTGGTCCCTCGCGAGCGCCCTACTCGGCGAGACCGAG
>NZ_JAPFRB010000004.1:444196-450950 GCF_035726885.1 Leucobacter sp. M11
CGAGAACCGGACGCTCGGGCAGCTGGAGCGTGACCTGCACGACGGCCCCCAGCAGCGGCTCGTGCGCCTGCAGATGGACCTCGCGGCGGCGGAGCGCCGGCTCTCGGACGATCCGGCGGCGGCGGCGCAGCTGCTCGGGGAGGCCCGCGGCACCGCCAAGGACACCCTCGACGAACTCCGCGCGCTCTCCCGCGGCTTTGCCCCGCCGATCCTCGGCGATCGGGGTCTGCCCGCGGCCCTGCAGACCCTGGCCGCGCGGGGGCCCATGCCCGTTGATCTGACCGTGACCGCGCGGGCAGCGCTGTCCCCGGAGCTGGAGCGGAATCTGTACTTCGTCGCGGCCGAGCTGCTCACGAACGCGGCGAAGCACTCCGGCGCGGAGCGCGTGAGCATCGCGCTCGTCGACGGGCTGCACGCGGCGACCGTGGAGCTGACGGTCCGGGACCAGGGCTCGGGCGGCATCGTCGAGGTGCCGGGGCACGGCGTCGCCGGTCTCGCCGAGCGGCTCCGCGGCATCGGCGGCAGCCTCCGCGTGTCGAGCCCGGCGGGCGGGCCGAGCGTGGTCACCGCCACCGTGCCCGTATCCTTGGGGGCGTGAACGAAGCCCAGCGCCCCATCCGCGTCGCCCTCGCCGAAGACTCCGTCCTCCTCCGCGAGGGCCTCGTGCGCCTCTTCGACGAGGCCGGCTACGAGACCGTCGCGGCCGTGGGGGACGCGACATCCCTCTTCGCCGCCCTCGAGGCGACCGAGGCCGACGTCGTGGTGCTGGACGTGCGGATGCCACCCGGTTTCCGCGACGAGGGGGTGCGTGCGGCGATCGAGCTGCGCCGTCGCAACCCCAAGCGTGCGGTGCTGCTGCTCAGCCAGTACGTGGAGGTCGTCTACGCGGCGGAGCTGCTCGCGGGGGGCGCCGAGGGCGTCGGGTACCTGCTGAAGGACAGGGTCGCCTCGCTCGATGAGCTGCGGGACGCGGTCGAGCGGGTCTGCCGGGGCGGCACCGTCCTTGACCCGCAGGTGGTGCGCGAGCTGATGAGCCGCCGCTCGGACCCGATCGCCCAGCTCACCGCGCGCGAGACCGAAGTGCTGGCCGGGATGGCGGAGGGGCGCACGAACCAGGAGATCGCCCGGGCGCTCGTGATCGGGCAGGGCGCGGTCGAAAAGAACATCTCGCAGATCTTCCAGAAGCTCGCGCTCGAGGACGCCCAGGGCGGGCACCGCCGCGTCCTCGCCGTGCTCGCCTGGCTCCAGCGCGCCTAGGCGGGCACGGTTCCGCGCGGAACGCGGCCGGGTTTCCGTATCTATACACTCGGTGTATAGTTGCCGCTATGAACAACGCACTCGCCCTGCTCGGCCTGCTCAGCGTCGAACCCTCGCACGGCTACGACCTCAAGCACAGCTACGACCGCACCTTCGGCGGGCAGAAACCCCTGGCCTTCGGGCAGGTGTATGCCACCCTCGCCCGAATGATCCGGGACGGCCTGATCGCCGCCATCGACGCCGATGACGATCCGGACGACGCCGCCGGGCCCGAGCGCAAGCGCTACCGGGTCACCCCGGCCGGGCGCGAGAAGATCGCGGCGTGGATGTTTACCCCGGATACTCCCTCCGAGAAACTGCAATCGGACCTGTTTGCGAAAACCGTGATCGCCCTGCTCCTCGGCGACGATGCCGCCGCGCTCCTGGACGCCCAGCGCGCCGAGCACATGCAGCGGATGCGCGAGCTCACCCGCGCGAAGCAGGGCGCCGGCATCGCCGACGTGCTCCTGCTCGATCACGCCCTGTTCCACATCGAGGCGGATCTGCGCTGGATCGACCTGACGTCGTCCCGCCTCGGTCAGCTCGCGGGGGAGGTGCGCGGCGCATGAGCGACACCCAGCAACAGCGACCGGCCCCGGCCCCGACCGTGCTCACCGCGAGCGAGCCGCTCATCTCGGCCCGAGGCGTGCGCGTTCGATTCGGCCTCACCGAGGCGTTGCGAGGGGTCGACGTCGACCTGTTCCCCGGGGAAATTCTCGCCGTGATGGGGCCCTCCGGCTCCGGCAAGTCCACCCTGTTGCACGCCCTGGCCGGGGTGATCGTGCCCGACTCCGGCACGGTGACCCTCACCGCGGGACCCGGGGCCGACCCGGTCGAGATCACCGGGCTCGGCGAGGCCGCCCGCTCGCGGCTGCGGCTCGGCGAGTTTGGGTTCGTCTTCCAGTTCGGGCAGCTGCTGCCCGACCTCAGCGCCCTCGACAACGTGAGCCTCCCGCTGCTGCTCGGCGGGGTGAAGCGCCGCGATGCCCTGCGGCAGGCGCGGAGCCAGCTCGAGCGGCTCGGCCTGGGCGAGCACCTCGACCAGCGGCCCCCGGAGCTGTCCGGCGGGCAGGCGCAGCGGGTCGCCATCGCGCGGGCGCTCGTCACCGCTCCCCGGGTGCTCTTCGCCGACGAACCGACGGGGTCGCTCGACTCCCTCGCGGCCGAGCAGGTCATGACCCAGCTCGCCGAGCTCGCCCGGCTCAGCGGCACGGCCGTCGTCGTGATCACCCACGACGCCCGCACCGCCGCCTACGCGGACCGCGAGGTCATCGTCCGCGACGGCCAGATCGCGGTGCCGGCGGGGTGGCAGCGGTGAGCCCGGCGCTGATCCGGCTGCTCGTGGCGAACACGCCGCAGGCGAGGCGTCGCCTGGCCGGCATCGCCGCGGGCGTCGCGGTGGGGGTCGCGCTGTTTTCCCTGCTCCTCGGGTCTTACCTGGGGTTGGACGCGCGCAGCGCGCGGGCCGGTGCGCTGACCCTCAACCTCAGCGCAACGGCGGGCACCGAGGACCGCTCCGCGCTGACCGAGCCCCTCGCCCGCTCGGAGACGCAGGCCTACGACGGCCAATTGATCCAGGTGCTCACCCTCGGGCTGCAACCGGGGGACTCCCTCACCGTTCCCGCGCCCGCCGTTCCCGAGCCCGGGCACTTCTTTGCCTCTCCGGCGCTCGCGGCCCTGGTCGCCGAGGTGCCGCCCGAGCAACTCGGGGCGCGCTTTGGCACCCTCGAGGGGGTGCTCGACCCGGCGGCGGTGCCGAGCCCGGACTCGCTGGTCGCCTTCGTCGGCGAGGACGTCGAGGCGCTGCGGGCGGACCCGCTCGCCCAGCCCGTGGACTCCTTCGGCACCGGCGGCTACGGGGTGGGCGGCAACTACGCCCTCGTGGCGGTCATCGGCGCCATCGCGATTCTCGTGCCCGTGCTCGTATTCATCAGCATCGTCACGAACCTGGGCGCCGCCGAGCGCCGGGAGCGCTTCGCGTCCGTCCGGCTCATCGGCGCGACCGGGCGCCAGCTCGCCCTCGTCGCCGCCGCCGAGACCTGCGCGGCGGCGGCGGTCGGCGCGATCGCCGGGGTCGGGCTCGCCTGGCTCGTGCGGCCGTTGGCCGCCCGGGTCAGCATCAACGAGGGGACGTTCTTCCCCGAAGACCTCGCGATCGGGCCGCTGGCCTCGGCGATGATCGCGCTCGGCATCATCGCGATGGTCACCGCCGCCGCCTTCTGGCAGATCCTCCGCAGCGGTCCCACCCCGCTCGGCAACGCGGCGCGGGCCGAGGAAAAGCCCGTGCACTGGTGGCGGCTGATCCCGCTCGGCCTCGGTGTGCTCATCACGCTGGGCTTCACGCTGCTCTCGGTGCGCGGGGTCGACGTCGGGCAGTGGGGAAACGTCGTCATCCTCGGCTTCCTGCTCACCCTGCTCGGGCTGCTCATCGCCGGGCCGTGGCTCACCCGGCTGCTGAGCACCGTGGTCGCGGCGCACACGGGCAGCGCCGCCGGGGTGGTCGCCATGAATCGAATCCGGCGCACCCCGCGTGCCACCTTTCGCGCCGTGTCCGGCCTCGTGCTCGCGGTGTTCGCCGTGACGGTGTTCGCCGGGGCGGTGACCTCGGAACGCTTCGAGGCGAGCGCCCCGGAAGGGCCCGACCGGCTGCCGCTCAGCACCCTCATCACGATGGGCGAGGTTCGCGAGGACCCGGCGCTGCTGGACCGTCTCGGCCAGATCCCCGGGGTGGGGGCCATCACCGAGGTGTTCCACACCGCCGAGGAGGGCGATTCCGGGGCCCCCGCGACCCTGGAGAACGGCCCCGGCTACGCGATGACCGTCGCCTCCGCGCGCGAGCTCGGCCTCATCGCCCCGGGCGAGTTCGCGGACACCGAGTTCGTGTTCCTCGGCGACTACCTGAACGGCTCGCCCGCCGAGATCACCCCCACCCGGCTCCTCCCCGGCCAGCGGCCCGAAGCCAGCACGCTGCTCGTCGGCACCGACGGGAGCAGCGCCGCCCTCGAGACCGCGCGCACCGAGCTGATCCGCTCGGGCGCGGGGGAGCTGCCGCCGATGACCCGGGCCGAGGCCCTGGGTGCCGGGCAGCAAACGCTGGCTGCCTCCTTCACGGCGCTCGCGAATCTCGGCCTCGCCATCGTCGGGCTGATCGCCACCGTGTCCCTCGCCGTCGCGACGGTCTCCAGCGTGATCGACCGCAAACGCACCCTCGGCCTGCTCCGGCTCACCGGGATGCCAGAGCGCACCCTCACCGGCATCATCGTCCGAGAAACTGTGCTGCCGCTGGCCGCCGTGATCCTCGCCGCCGTGGGGCTCGGCTTCCTGCAAGCCTGGGGCGTGCTCGCCGGGCTCACCGCCGGCCGCCGCCAGCTCGGCTGGCCGGAGCCGAGCTATCTGATCACGCTCGGCGCGGTCTTCGCGGTCGCCGCCGTCACCGTAGTGATCGCCGCCCGGGCCGCGGCCCGGATCACCGGCCGCCAGTCGACGCGCTTCGAATAGGGGGTTACAGCTTCAGCGGGGTGGCCACGAGGCGCTTGATGCTCAGCTTCGTGGCCTTCGCGAGCGCGTCGAGATCGTCGACCCCGTGCCGCCCGGCCGCGTCCGAGATGATCGCGGCCGAGGCCTCCGCGTCGGCGAGGGCGTCGTGGTGGGAGAACTCGCGGAAGCCCGCGGCCGCCGCCGCGCTCGGCAGCTTGTAGGAGGGCAACTCGTAGGTCTTGCGTGCCACCTGCACGCTGCACAGGTAGCGCAGCTTCGGCGTCGGCTGGATCGTGGCCGCGCAGGCCCCCTTGATCACACCCATGTCGAAGCCCGCGTTGTGCGCCACCACGATGTCGTCGCCGAGGAAGTCCAGCAGCCGGGGGAGCTGCTGCTCCCAGGACTCCGCGAACTCGACCTGCTCCGGCGTGATGCCGTGAATCTTGATGTTCCAGGGCAGGAACGCCGCGAACGCCTCTGGCGGCTTAATCAGCCAGTACTGCCGATCCACGACCACGCCCTCGCGCACGCGAATCAGACCGACGGAGCAGGCCGAGGCGCTGTTACTGTTCGCGGTCTCAAAATCGATGGCAGAAAAATTAATGGGCACATTACACCTTCTCACACGGCACTGACAGACCCCGAAACGCGATCCCGGTCACGCGCGGCCGGTGCATCGGAAAAGCCGCGCGCCAGCACGGCGTTCACCGCGGCCCGACCGGCGCGATTCGCCCCGATCGTGGACGAGGACGGGCCGTAGCCCACGAGGTGCACGCGCGGGTCGGCGCTCGCCGCGGTGCCGTCCATCACGATCCCGCCGCCCGCGGTCCGCAACCCGAGCGGGGCGAGATGATCGAGGGCCGCCCGGAACCCCGTGGCCCACAGGATGACGTCGACCGGCAGCAACGCCCCGTCCGGCATCCGCACCCCGTCGGGCTCAATTGAGCGAAACATGGGCCTGCGATCCAGCGCCCCCCGCGCGGCGGCCGCGCGCAGACTCGGCGTCCAGATGAGCCCCGTCACCGCGACCACGGACTCCGGCGGCAAGCCCGCGCGCACCCGATCCTCGACCCGTTGCACCGCCGCGATCCGCGCGGCGGTGTCAAAATCGTCGTCCCGCCACTCGGGCTCGCGGCGCGTGAACCAGAGCGTGTCGGTCACGAGGGACAGCTCATCGAGGAACTGCACCGCGGAGATCCCGCCGCCCACCACGGCGACCCGGCGGCCACGGAAGGCCTCCGCGGAGACGAAATCAGCCGTGTGCAGCTGCTCCCCGCCGAAGCGATCGATGCCGGGCACGAAGGGCCAGAACGGCTTGGTCCAGGTTCCCGTCGCATTGATGACCGCGTCGGCCAGCAGCGCATGAGACGCCCCGTCGACCGAGAACGCGACCGTGAGCGGCCCCTCGGCCCGCTCCGCGCTGACCCGCGAGACCGTGGCCGGTCGGATCGGGCTGAGCGGCTGCTCCCCCTCGTACTCCGCGAACAGCGCCGGGAGGAACGCGGAACTCGGCGACTGCGGATCCGGCGTGATCGGGGCCATCCCGGGCAGCTCGTGGATCCCGTTCACCGTGCGCATCGTCAGGCTCTGCCAGCGGTGCCGCCACGCGCCGCCCGGCCCGGTCTCCGCGTCGAGCACGACAAAGCTGCGCTCGCCGGGCTCGGAACGCAGCGGGGCGCGGCCGAGCGCCTGCTCCGGCGCAAGCTCGCGGAAGCCGCGGCGCAGGAGGTGATGCGCGGCGCTCAGCCCCGCCTGCCCGGCGCCGATGACCGCAACGGAGACCGTGTTCGTGAAGGGGAGGCTCATACCCAGCACAACGCGCCGTCCCCGAAAACCCTTCCGCACCCCCGCACCCCCTGCCGGGGGACGCCGCGCTGCGACCCCGTGCCCCGGTGCGAGAGGATGGACGCGGGTCACGAGCGCCAGCTTCCCCGGCGAGACGCCCGTGCCCAGCTGCCCCGGCCCCCGGACACCGCCGCCG
>NZ_JAPFRB010000004.1:451000-452459 GCF_035726885.1 Leucobacter sp. M11
AGGAGGCCCCCGTGGCCGAGCTCCTCTCGCTCACCGAACTCCTCGCCCAGTACGGGGCACCGAAAGCGGCGGACGCGGCCACGCATGACGCCGCGTCAGGCGATGCGCCGCTCGGCCCGGGCGAGGCCGAACCGTCCGCGGTGGCCTCGGTCACCGCACGAATCCGCGCCGAGAAGGACGAGGTCCGCGAGGCGCTCGCCGCCGGGCGGGTGTTCCTGCGCAACCGATCCGGGGACGGTCCCGCCACGATCCACGACGCCGAGTGCCCGACGATCGAGCATCGGGTGAATCGGGACCGGGCCTGGAGCTACGTCCGCGCCTTCCCCGGCGAGATCGCGGACGCGTCCCGCCTGCCCGGCTGGGCCGTCACCCGGCCCGCGGGGGAGGGGGAGTTGCCCCGGGCGCGGGCCGCGGCGATGCCCGAGTTGCTCAGCCGAAGCGAGGTCGCGGGGCTGCGCAGCTACCGGCTGTGCGGCTCGTGCGTCCCGGACCTGCCCGAGCGTCCGAGCCGGGCCGAGCCCGGCGCGCACGCGATCCAGCTGCGCAACCTCGGGCCGCACCACCTCGGGCGGCTGCTCCGGAGCCTGGACGGGGCGGACCTGGGGGAGCTCACGGGGGTCACCGTGACCCTGCACTTCGCGGATGGCGAGCTGACGGGCACGCCCGGGGACCGCGTCATGCTGCGCCCGGAGACCCGCGCACCCGGGGCCGGGACGGATCGGGCGGCCGCCGAGCAGGCGGAACCCGGCCCCGTCCCGTAGACTCGTCTCTCGTGGCTCTTACAATCGGAATCGTCGGACTGCCCAACGTCGGCAAGTCAACCCTGTTCAACGCGCTCACCCGCAACAACGTGCTCGCCGCGAACTACCCGTTCGCGACCATCGAGCCGAACGTCGGCGTGGTGAACCTGCCGGACGCGCGGCTCGACACCCTCGCCGAGATTTTCGGCTCCGAGCGGATCCTGCCCGCCCCCGTGTCCTTCGTGGACATCGCGGGCATCGTGCGCGGCGCGAGCGAGGGCGAGGGGCTCGGCAACCAGTTCCTCGCGAATATCCGCGAGGCCGACGCGATCGCCCAGGTCGTGCGCGGCTTCACCGACGAGGACGTGATTCACGTCGACGGCGCCGTGAACCCGGCCAGCGACATGGAGACCATCAACACCGAGCTCGTGCTCGCGGACCTGCAGACGCTGGAGAAGGCGCTGCCCCGCTACGAGAAGGAGCTGAAGTCGAAGAAGATCGAGGCCTCGGTTGTGGACGCCGCCAAGGAGGCCCTCGCGGTCCTGAACGACGGCACCCCGCTCTCGGCCTCCGCCGTGGACACCGCGCCGATCCAGGAGCTCGGGCTGCTCACCACGAAGCCCTTCATGTACGTGTTCAACGTCGACGAGGGGGTGCTGGGCGACCAGGCCCGCCTCGACGAGCTGGCCGCGCTCGTCGCGCCCGCGAAGGCGATCTTC
>NZ_JAPFRB010000004.1:452497-455695 GCF_035726885.1 Leucobacter sp. M11
CGCGGAGGACGCCGCCGAGATGCTCGCCTCGACCGGTCAGACCGAGTCCGGGCTCGACCAGCTCGCGCGCATCGGCTTCGACACCCTCGGGCTGCAGACCTACCTCACGGCGGGACCGAAGGAGGCGCGCGCCTGGACCATCCGCAAGGGCGACAAGGCCCCGCAGGCCGCCGGCGTGATCCACACCGACTTCGAAAAGGGCTTCATCAAGGCCGAGGTCATCTCCTTCGAGGACCTCGTCGCCACCGGCTCCATCGCCGAGGCCCGCGCCCAGGGCAAGGCCCGCATGGAGGGCAAGGACTACGTCATGCAGGACGGCGACGTCGTGGAGTTCCGCTTTAACGTTTAGTTCTACGCATGGAGAAATGGCGCAACTCGACAGAGTTGCGCCATTTTTGCGTTGCGAGAACATTGCTGCTGCTGACGACGCCACGAGTTGCGACGTGGTGTCGGTAGCTTGTGTGAGGATGGCACCCATGGGGTTTTTGGTTGCAACGGGTGTCGGGCTGTTCCTTATTGGCGGATGGGGGTTCGCGAAGTGGTATCAGCGTGGGGTGCCAGGGAAAGACGCGCTCAGGATTTTTGGGTGCGTAAAGCTCGGGTCGACGGCCTACGTAGCTTAGTTATTCAGCATGCCCAGGCAATATCTCGACGAATCTCGTTGGGTCTAAGGCAAAGTGCGCGAGTTGTCGCGCCAACTGGATGGTCTGAGTTTCGGCTAGGAATGGATGTGATGGATAGGGTTCTCGCTCCCCGTGCCATCTTGCTCGCCTATGTATCGGGTCTTGCAATTCTCCCTATGGTTTTCGCGTGGATTTTCATACATGCAATCCGTGGAGGGTCGATCGTGGAGCAGCGAGTCCTCTCGTTAGTCGTCGGCTACAATGCGTTGCTTGTCGTTTCCTGCTTAACGACAGCGGTGGTGGTGAGCCTACTCATTCTGACCCTGATGAGATTTGCGCGAGTGCTCCTCGTCAGTCTTGATGCCGCTGGCGTGTTTCGTGTTGTTGCGACGTGGACTGGCTACGGAACAGCGGCAGGCGTTGTGACCGCCGCCATGCTGCCTGTACTGAATCAGCTCCTTCCCCTATCTACCTCCCCAGACCCCGAGACTGACCTAACGGCGACGATCTCACCGCAGTTACTCATTGACATTCCCGCAGCGGGTGCCGTAGCGGGCTACGGAATCGGCTTGACGGTTTCGGTCGTCGTCTTGTGTCGGAGAGCTGAGAACCTCATAATCCGCTGGCTGCTCGCACCAGCTATTTTCGTTATGGTGTTGGTCGTACTCGGAGCGAATGGGATCGACCCCAGAGGGCTATTCGCTGTCGTTTCGCGCAGCATTGCAGCTTCGACGTCCGGCAAGGTCCCTGAGTGCAATGCAACCAATGATCAGTTTGAGGAGCGTATCGCTGACACTCCGTGGGTGCTGCAATTAATGGAGACTTGTAGTCCGCCGTTCCTCGTCGAAGGTGGGATGTTCGTGGCCGGCACCGGTGTAGCCGTCATGTTGCTCGCGCTCGTCTTGATGGTATTTGACTTCCGCCGGGGAATCAAAGAACTGTCGGAACAGTCGGACTTGTCTGAAGCGCGATGAGTTGTAACTAGGCCAGACCGGTCGTACTCAAATCCCCTCCTGAGATCGTCGAGCGGCCTGGCCCATCATGTCGTTCGGCTACGGAACGTCGTCGGGGTCCGCTTTAACGTCAAACGTTATGAACGGATCCCGTTATATTCTTGCCGCGTGATCAGATACGTTCGGAAACACAGATACCGAACATATCTGGCATGAGTAGTACGTCAAGCGTGTTGACCGGAACGTGCAGCGAGCGGCGTTGCGGAAACTCGAGGTGATACATGCGGCGAACGACGTTGAGGATCCTTGGATTCCGCCGGGAAATCGCCTGGAGCAACTCGTCGGCTACCGTCGCGGGCAGCACAGCATTCGGGTGAATGCGCAGTGGCGTATCTGCCTTCTCTGGAAAGATGGAGGAGCACAAGCTGTTGAACTCGTCGACGAACGCTGAGACTGATCTGATCGATCCCTTCCATCCGGGAGAAATTCTGCGGGAAGACTTTCTTGCGGGGTTCGGGATCACACAGAACAAGCTCGCGGTGTCCATCGGGGTGCCGCCGCGCCGGATCAATGAGATTGTTCACGGGAAGCGGGGGATCTCCGCGGACACAGCGATCCGGCTGGCACGATACTTCGGCACATCCGAAGAATTCTGGATGAACCTGCAGTCGAACTACGAGCTACGGCTCGAACGGCGGGCTCTGCGCGACACTGTCGCGGCGATCACGCCGCTCCGGGTCGCGTGAGCGACGATGTCCGCTGCACTTCTGGCGTGAAGACCTCAGCGTCGCTGGGCGGCGTGAGATACCTTCGGCCGTCATACAGGGCGGAGACGCGCTCGCCATGATCCTGACAGAGTGGCGGAACCGTCGAGAAAGAAGTCGACGACGAGCGGAAGCTGTTTGAGTGTCTGGGCGCGCTGCTTCTCGCTGAGGAGGAGAGCGAATCGGCCTGCTGATCTGGCGCTCGGCAGTTCTCGATCACCCCGGATGTTCATTCTCAGCGGCTGACCGTCGGGTTGGCGGCATGCGGAACGCACACCGACGGGGGGGGGGGGTCTCGGCTCTTGCGCGATCTGTTCCTCTGCCTCGCTCGGCGTGGGAGCCGCCCTGTCGGGGGTGCGGGGCACCCTGTCCGCATGAACGCACACACGAATTCCCCACGTCCCCCCGACAACCACCCCATCGCCGCGGAGGCCGAGGCGCTGGTCCGCCTGGCCGCCGCCGAGATCACCCGCCCCGATCCGCACGAGTGCCTGGCCTGCTTTGTGTTCCGGCAGGTCGTCGAGTTCGGCTGTGACGGCAGGCTTCGTTTCGCCAGCCGGTTTCGCGACTGTGCGGCACCGCGGGCCACGGCAATGCTGCGTCGCCTCGCGGAGCTGGGCGGCCACTGCGACGGCGAAATTTTCCTGAACGTCTACCGCCCTCGCTGGGCGCTCTGGCGGCTCCTCGGGGCCCTCGAGCCCGAGCCCGGATTCGACGGGGACGAGCCCTCGGGCAGGACGAGCGTGCAGGAGGCCCCCGACTGCCTGCTGGTGCGCACCGGCTCGACCCAGCCCTGTCAGCTCTGGGAGCCCGTCTCCCGGCGGGGGTGAACGGCCGGCGGGCTACTCGGACACGTTC
>NZ_JAPFRB010000004.1:455741-456644 GCF_035726885.1 Leucobacter sp. M11
AGACGAAGCCGAGGCCGCGGTACAGTGCGAAGCCGGGCGGGTCCGCCATCAGGGTGATGCTCGCGCCCGCCGGGGCGCGCTCCTCCACCTGGGCGATGAGCCACTCCATGACCCGGCGGCCAAGCCCGCGCCGCTGGTGCTCCGGGTGGGTTGCGATGTCGGAGATGTGGAAGTACCACCCGCCGTCGCCGATGATCCGGCCCATCGCCGCGATCTCGCCCTCGGGGGAGCGGAGATGGCAGAACGCCCACGAGTTCGCGAGGGCACCGTCTGCCTGCTCCGCTCGTTTGGGACTGAGCCCGGCTTCGGCGCGCAGCCGACGGTACTCGTCGAGAGGGGGCGGTCCGGGGACGAGAAGGTATTCGCTCATCCGACCAGTCTGGCAAGAACCCCTGACGGCGGGGAACACGGCCCGGTGTTTCCCGCCGGAATCAACCCGGCGTTCAGCTTCGGGGCGTACGCTGTCGGGCACAGGAACCCGAGGAAAGGATGGACACCGTGAGCACGAAGAAGACGCACCCGGAGGACGCAATCTCGGACCCCGCCCACTCCGCGGAGGAGGGGCGAGACTGGTCGGACGAGGGCGGCGCGACCGAAACCGGCCCGGCCAGCCACACCGACGAGGACCGCGCCGAGGCCTGAGCCACTCCAGGAACCGGCGTGCGCCGGAGACCGGTCCGCGGGCCGAGCTTCGGAGCCTTGCCGCTCCCCGGTGCGCTCTGTCACACTGACCTGAACGCGCCGGGCGTTCCCGGCGCGCCGCGGAGGGGGACGACATGGGCGCGGAAGCATGAGCGCGGGCGACGCGGAAACGGATCGCCTGGGCAACACGGACGGGGGCAATACGAACGCGGACCATATGGACGCGGGCAACGCGAGCACGACTGGCCCGGGCAGCGTGGA
>NZ_JAPFRB010000004.1:456703-458353 GCF_035726885.1 Leucobacter sp. M11
CGCCCCCGGTCGCCTCGCCGCAGCTGCCGAGCGCAGACCAGCCCGCCCCGGTGACGTTGCCCCTGGACGATGACGCCCTCCGCGTGGCGACGGGAGTCGGCATCGACGCCTGGGTGGCGCGCCTCACGAGCACCCGGCCCGTCACCCCGGAAAAGGTGCGTGCGCGGATCCTGGCGGCGGCCATCCCCAGCCGCTTCGCCCCGGCGCTCCTGGAGGCCACGCTCGAGGCCGACCGTGAGGACCGTGCCCAGCGGCGGGAGGACCATCGGGCCAGGCGGGCCCGCGCGCTCGCCGGAACCGGTTTCTTGTCCCGGTACGGGGGCCTGCTCCTCGGCGGGCTCGCCGCGGGGGTGATCGCCGGGGGGCTCGTGTCCTTGGCCGTCTTCGGGAACCTTCCTCCGGATGCCGCGGGGCCGCAGAGCGTGCCCCTCGGACACCGGATCCTGATGTTCACCCTGGGGGCTGCCCTCGGCGCGGTGTGCGCTGCCTTCGTGTTGCTCGGCGGGGCCATCGCGACGCTGCTGCACGAGCGGGGCCAGGGGTTTCGCCCCCTGTTTCCCGCGATGCTCGTCGCCGGGCTGGGTGGCGGGACGGCGGCCGCGCTGGTGATGCTCGCCTTCTGGGCGAGCACCGGGTTGCTCCGCAGCGCGGAACCGCGGTGGGTTTGGCTCTGGACCGGCGGCGCCGGGGTCGCCTGCTTCTTCATCGGCGTGGCCGCGATGGGGCTCTACCGCGCCATCCTGGGGCTCCTTCCCGGCCCCAGCGAGGCACGGGAGCGTGAGTCTTGAGCGCGGAGCCCGGCCCGGCCCTGTCCGAGGAGGGGATCCGGGCACGCTACGGCCGGGAAGCCCGCTTCGGCCCGCTCTTTGGGGCCCTCGCGGGCCTCGCGCTGAGCCTGGTACCGCTCGCGGTTCTGGGGTTTCCCGGCCCGGGCACCGGGCTCTGGTGGCTCCCCACGCTCGGCGTCGCGGCGCTGTGCGGCCTCGTCTCCGGGGCCGTCGCCAGCCTGGGGGCAATCCTCGGGGCGATGGCACAGGCGGCACGGGACCCGGGCTGGCAGCGGCGCGAACACCCCTCCCTGGACCGGGGTATCGGCTGGGGGGCGGCGCTCGGCGCGGGGGTTTCCGTGCTCGCGTGTGTTGCGCTTCGGGGCTTATTCACCGAGCCCTTCTTCTCCCTCGCGGCCGCCCTGGTGCTCGTTTCCGCAGCCTGCGCGGCGGGCGCGGCGCGGTGGCGGGCCCGGGTGGCCGAGCGGGCCTCCCTGGGCCGCCGCGCCTCGTCGGTGCCGGCGGCGGTCCTGCCGCCGGGGCCGATGGGCGACCGGATGCTGACCGCGATCGTGAACGGGGACCTGCGCCGCCTGAGCTGGCCGGGACCCGAGACGGGCGCGCGCGGCCTCAGCGCGAGCGGGGCGGTGCCCCGGCCGGGGGAGTTGCGCACGCTGGTCGATTCAAGCGGGCACACGCTCGCGGTGATTCGCTCCGCAGGGGCAATCGTGGTCCCGGCTGGCTCGGTGACGGAGTCGGAGGTCGTGGGCGCGGGCTCGTGGCACGAATCCCTGGCGGACTGGCGCTTCGAGCGTGACCTGGCCTGGGGGAGTCCGGGTGCCCTCGCGCCTGACGCGCCGATGGTGCTCGAGCGCTTCGCCCT
>NZ_JAPFRB010000004.1:458429-459296 GCF_035726885.1 Leucobacter sp. M11
GCGCCAGGCGTCCGCGCGCCGGGTTTCTCGCGGCACGAGCGTTCACGCCCTCCTCCCACCCCCTAAACGTAAAGCAAGCTTGACGTAAAGGGTGCTTGACGTTTATCGTGGGAGCGGCGCCCCGCCTGGGGGACGCGCGAAGAACAGGGGAGTCGAGATGAATCGAGCACACACGGGACGCAGCGCCTGGGGACGCAGCCGCTTTGGCGGCGGCACGGGGGTCCTGCTCACGGTCTCTCTCGCCATCGGCGCGGGGTGCGCCGCGCTGCTCGGCGGGTTGTTCGCCCGAACCGTGAACGCGGAGAGCCCCTGGCTCGCGTTCGCGCTCCTGGCGGTGGCCACGCTCCCGGTCTTCTCCGCCCTTTCCTGGGTGCTCCTCGTGGATCGCGGCACGATCACGGAGGCGGCCGAGCGCCCCGAGGAATCGGTCGAGTCGGACTGGTACGCGAAGGCCGCGGCGGGGGCCTTCCAGGATTTCTTGTTCGTGGGGGGCATCGGCGCGGCCGTCTTCGCCTTTCTCGGGATCGATGCCCGGGTCGAGCTCGTGCTCGCCGCGGTCCTCGTCGTGCTGATGCTCGACTTCGGCGCGCGGTACCTCTGGCAGAAGCGCCGGGCCACCCGATGAGGAACGCGCTGCCCGAGTGCCGCCGAGCGCTCGGCTGGTCGCAGGAGCGGCTCGCGGACACGCTCGGGGTCTCCCGGCAGACCATCATCTCCATCGAGAAGGGCCGGTACGACCCCTCGCTGCCGCTCGCGATGCGGCTCGCCCGGGTCTTCGGTCGCCCGGTCGAGGAGCTGTTCCTGCTGGACGACGAACCCGAAGCATCCGCGGGACCCGGTGCGTCCGAGGCGGACGCGGGGGCCTAG
>NZ_JAPFRB010000004.1:459337-459441 GCF_035726885.1 Leucobacter sp. M11
TCCCGGGGGACAAAAACGCCCCGCCACCCGGAGGGGTGACGGGGCGTTTCGGGGGAGGCGAAACTAGTCGCGCATCTCGTCCTTGATGTCGTTCTTGGTCTTCA
>NZ_JAPFRB010000004.1:459527-464451 GCF_035726885.1 Leucobacter sp. M11
TCGACCTTGTCGCCAACCTTGTCGGCGATCTCCTCGGCCTTGCGCTTTGCGTCGTCGATGATACCCATGATCTGACTCCTCACTGCAATTGGTGTGTGCCCCTACGTTACGCCCCCGCTCGCCCCGAGTTCAAGGGCATTCGCCGATGCCCAGGAAGCTCGGATTTCTTGGACACCCGTTGTTCAGAGAGGTCTGGGATCCTTGCCCGCCCGGGGGCGCTCCCGGGCGGGGCTGGGCGGGTGCTGGCGACGCAGCCTGGCATACTGGCCACATGATTGGGAGTTTGTTGCTGGGGGCTACCCTCCTGAATGTCTATGCGGTCGCGCTGATCCTGGCCCGCGGCTGGGCCTTCGGCACGCGGATCTATCGCCCGATGCTCTGGAACGTGTGGCTGTCGGTGGCCCCGATCCTCGTTATGGGCGCGGGCGTGATTGTCTCCGGCATCCTCCTGCTCGTCAGCCCCTGGTTGGGCATCGCGAGCACCTTCGTCTTCGGCATCGTCTGGTTGCTCTTGCTGCCCAACGCGAGCTACCTGATCACCGAGCTCAACTTCTCGCACCGGGGCGAGGACGACCCGGTGCCGCTCTGGTACGACATCATCCTCGTGATCAGCCTGGCGATGTCCGGGGTCTGCAACACCGTGCTCAACGTGTTCCTGGCGCACCTGATGTACGCGACCACCCGCTACGAGGACAGCGCCCAGGCCATGCTGCGGCCGGACGCCCTGTGGTTCGTCGCGTTCCTGCTGCTCCTGCTCGGCTTCGGCATGTACCTCGGGCGCTACCTGCGGTTGAACAGCTGGGATATCCGCAGCCCGAAGCGGCTCTTCACCAAGGTCTGGGGGCACTTCCGGGAGGGCAAAAACCTCCGCGCGGGGCTCGGCTTCACCGTGACCTACGCGCTGTTTCTCGGCATCATGTACCTCATGATCGGGGGCACCGCGGTGCTCGGGCTATCCCTCATCGAGCAGGCCCGCGGGCTCGGCTGAGCCTCGTCCTCCGGGCGCAGGCAGACACCGTCCCGGGTCAGCGTCGCCGAAGCGCGCGCCGGGCCTGGCCGAGCGCCCCGCAGCTCCAGAGCGCCCAGAGGACGAGCACGGGCTGGAACAGCAGCCGGATCCCGCGGGCCGCGTCGCTGCTCAGCCCGAAGGCGTCCGTGCGCGTGAGGAATTGGGACACGTTCCCCGGAAACACCGCGACAAAGAACGCCGCCACGACCCAGCCGACGGGCACCCGGAGCCGGCCGAGCACGAGTAGCGCCCCGCCGAGGCTGATCTCCACGACGCCGGAGGCGAGCACCACGAAATCCTTGTCCGCGGGCACCCAGTCGGGCACCTGCGCCTGAAAGTCTCGCCGGGCGAACGTCAGGTGCGCGATCCCGGCGAACAGCAGAAACGCGCCGAGGAGGATCCGGGCGGCGTGCTGCGCCGCGGCGGCGCGCGGCGGCGCGTCGCTCCCGCCGAGCCTAGCCACGCCGGTCACCCCCGGCGGGGGAGGCGCCCCGCTGGGGCGGCAGCGGGAAGAAACCACTCGTGCGCGCCATGTACTCACGGTAGCCGGGGCGCTCCAGCATCCGCGACTCCGTGAGCGGCTTCCCCGTGCGCGCGGCGAGCGCCCAGGTCATCAGCAGCGGCGAGAGGATCGTCAGCACCCCGGGCCAGGAGTCCGCGGCCACCAGGAAGATGCCCCACCAGACCGCGGCATCGCCGAAATAGTTCGGGTGCCGGGTGAGCCGCCACACCCCGGTGTCGAGCACGGTGCCGCGCCGGGCGGGGTCGCGCTTGAACGCGGCCAACTGCCAGTCGCCCACGACCTCGAAGAACATGCCGACCAGCCACACCATCAGGCCGAGCCACGCGAGCCAGCCGAGCGGCCCCGTCGCGTACATGCCCACCTGGATCGTGAGCGAAACGAGGAGCATCACGATGCCCTGCGGCAGATAGACCTTCCGGATCGCGTAGGCGTTCCGGTTCCCGGGGGCGGAGCCCAGGATCTTCACGTAGCGGGGATCCTCGTGCCCGTCGCGCATCCGCCAGGCCAGGAAGCCGCCCAGGCGGATGCCCCAGGCCGCGACGATGGCCAGGAGGAGCAGGCGGCGGCCCGGGTCGCCGTGCCCGGCTGAGGCGAAGAACGTGATGGCGGCCACGGTCACGAAGCCGAGGCCCCAGGCGGCGTCGATGACCTGGTGGCGCTGCTGAAGACAGCCGATGGTAAAGACGATGAGCAGGAGCGCGAGGATGCCGAGGGCGGACCATCCGACGCCGCCGAGAAACGCGGAGAGGGGAAAATCGGGCATATGCGGCCTCCTGTGGGTCGAGTGTGGCACAATCAGGTCAACACTAGCTCGCCTAGCTAGATAAAGGAAAGGGCTCACCGTGACCGCACCCCACCCCGAGGCGCACACCCCGCCCCGCATCGAGCCGGACCCCGACACGAACCTCACGGACCTCCTCGAACACCGCGCCGCCCACGCCCCCGACGCGCCCATGTTCTCCCGACGCATCGACGGCACCTGGACCCCCGTCAGCGCCGCCGCCTTCACCCGACAGGTTCGCGCGCTCGCCGCCCGACTCCTCGACGACGGAGTCGCGGCGGGGGAGCGGATCGCGATCCTCTCCGGCACCCGGTACGAATGGGCCCTCGTCGAATTCGCGGTGGCCTACGCCGGCGCCGTCCTCGTCCCCGTCTACGACACCTCTGCGCCCGAACAGATCGCCCGCATCCTCGCCGACTCCCGAGCGAGCCGACTGTTCACCGAGACCGATGAACACCGCCGCCGCGCAACCCGCGCCGGGCAGCTCCTCGCCGCAGAGGGCCTGCCCGCCCCCAGCCACCACCGCCTCGACACTCTCGACCCCGGGGCCCTCGAACAGGCCGAGACCGCCCCCGCGCTCGCCGCCGAGGTCGAGCGCCGACGCACCGCGGCAACGCTCGACTCCCTCGCCACGATCGTCTACTCCTCGGGCACCACCGGCGACGTGAAGGGCGCCCGCATCAGTCACGGGAACTTCGTTCGACTAGTCAGCAACATCGCCGACAGCTACGGCGACGTGATCCGCGCGGACAGCCGCACCCTGCTCTTCCTCCCGCTCGCCCACGTCCTCGCCCGCGGCGTGCAACTCGTCGCGATCCACGCCGGGATGACCGTCGGCCACCTTGCCGACCCCGCCGAACTCCTCGGGGAACTCGTTCCCTTCCGCCCCACCTTTCTCGTCGTCGTGCCCCGGCTCCTCGAAAAAGTCGAGGCCGCCGTCGCCACCAAGGCGCAGGCCTCCGGCCTCGGCCGGCCCTTCGCCGCCGCGCGACGCACCGCCATCGAGGCGGCGGAATACCGCGCCACCCACCCGACGCTGCCGCTGCCCTTCGCGCTCCGGGCCAGGCACGCCCTCTTCGACCGGCTCTTCTACGCCCGGATTCGCGCCCTCTTCGGCGGCCGCCTCGAAACGCTGCTCAGCGGGGCCAGCGCCCTGCACCCCGACACCGCCCGCTTTTTCACCGGCGTCGGCCTCCCCGTCGTCGAGGGATACGGGCTCACCGAGACCACCGCCCCCGTGACCGGGAACCTTCCCGGCCAGGTGCGCTTCGGCACCGTCGGCCGGCCCGTGCCCGGCGCGAGCGTGCGTATCGCCTCCGACGGCGAGATCCTCGTCCGCGGCATCGGCGTCTTCGAACGCTACGAACGCGACGCGCTGAACGCCGACGCCTTCGTCGACGGCTACTTCCGCACCGGCGACCTCGGCAGCCTCGACCCCGACGGCTACCTCACCGTCACCGGGCGGGCCAAGGACCTGATCGTGACCTCCTACGGCAAAAACGTCGCCCCGGAGCCCCTCGAACAGGCCATCGCCCGGCACAGCCCCCTCGTCGCGCAAGCGGTCGTCGTCGGCGAATCCCGCCCCTACCTCGGCGCGCTCATCTCCCTGGACCCCCAGGCGCTCGCTGCCTGGGCGCGGGACGCCCGGGTGGAGCTCGCCGACCGGGACATCGCGGACGTGCCCGAGCTCTCCGCGGAGCTGCGCCGCACCCTCGACGCGGTGAACGGCAGCGTGTCCCGGCCGGAGCAGGTCAAGCGGTTCCGGATCATCCCGGAGGAGCTGAGTGAGGCCAGCGGCTACCTCACCCCGACGATGAAGCTCAAGCGCTCGCGCGTCGTGCGCGACTTCGCGGCGCAGATCACCCGGCTCTACGCGACGCCAGAGCCCGGCTGAGCCGCATCGCCGCCTCGGAACCCAGCCGGTCGCCGGGGAACGGTCACCGGGAACGGTCAGCGGGATCGAGGTTCACGATGTCTCCCGCGTTGAGCGGGACCTCCGCGTCCGCGGCCGCGAACTGCTCCATCGTGGTGCTCGGCTCCAGGAAAGGAGGGTTGCGCGGGTTGAGGTACCAAAACTCTTCGAGGTCCAGGCCGAACCGATCGCGGATCGCGCCACGGCTGTCACCCCAGGCAACCGTGTAGGTTGCGAGCGTGCCGTCATCCCGCTCCGATACCTCGCCCGTCGCGCCCGTGCGAACGCCGCCATCTCGCGGGGCGAGCCCCGCAAAGGGATTCGGCATCGTCCAGCTCAGCTGCGCAATCGCGATCACCGGGTAGGTGCACCCCAGCACCAGCTCCTCCCCGGGGCGCGTCCCCGTGAGGAGCACCTCGCGGTACGCGCTCGGGTCCACGTGCGAGATGTGCCCGCCGCTCCCGGCGGTCATGGGCAGGTTCCCTCCGTCAAACGCCCAGAAGCCCTCCCAGCACGTCACCTCGTCGTAGGGGACGTCAACGAGCGCCCACGCCAGGGTTGGATACTCGGGAGAAGAGACCTCATCGATCTGGAGCACGAACGTGGAGTCCTCCGCCGCCACGATCGACAGCTCGCCCGTCACCCGGCCGTTCACCGCCTCGTTGTGCGGCCGGATCGTGCCGGTTGCGACGACGGTCC
>NZ_JAPFRB010000004.1:464593-465712 GCF_035726885.1 Leucobacter sp. M11
GATTCTGCTGTGGTTCCTGGTCCAGCTCATGGCCCCCCCCTGAGCGGGGCTCCTCGTCCGCCCCGTGCGGTCGAGGCGTGCGCCCCTTGGGGACACCGTAGCCGGAAACGGCTTCGAGCGGGCGCGTCCGCGTCCGTGCGGCACTCGGCCGAGCCCGCATGGGGCAGAATGGGGCGGTGATCCCCCTGCCGTCCCCGAGCCCCCAGCAGCGCCAGTCGGTGCTCCGGACCCTGCGCACCCCGCGGTGGCTCGGCGTCGAAGTCCTCGCGGGTCTCGTGGTGGCCCTCGCCCTCATCCCGGAGGCCATCGCCTTCAGCGTGATCGCCGGGGTGGACCCGCGGGTCGGCCTCTTCGCCTCCTTCACGATGGCCGTGACGACCGCCATCGTCGGCGGCCGCCCCGCCATGATCAGCGCCGCGACCGGGGCCGTCGCCCTCGTGATCGCCCCGCTCATGGCCTCGCACGGGCTGGACTACCTCATCGCCGCCGTGATCCTCGCCGGAGTGATTCAGGTGCTGCTCGGGCTCCTCGGCGTCGCGAAGCTCATGCGCTTCATCCCGCGCTCCGTCATGATCGGCTTCGTGAACGCGCTCGCAATTCTCGTCGCGCTCGCCCAGCTCCCGCAGCTGATCGGGGTGCCCTGGGCCGTGTACCCGATCGTCGCCGTCGGGCTCCTGCTTATCTGGGGGCTCGGCCGCCTCACGAAGGCGGTGCCCGCCCCGCTCGTGGCAATCGTGGTGCTCACGATCGCCACCGTGCTCGGCGGCATCGACGTCCCCACGGTCGGCGGGGAGGGCGCGCTCCCCGAGGCGCTGCCCGTGTTCTTCCTGCCGCAGGTGCCGCTCACCCTGGACACGCTCGGCATCATCCTGCCCTTCGCGCTCTCGATGGCGCTGGTGGGGCTGCTCGAATCGCTGCTCACCGCCAAGCTCGTGGACGACGTGACCGACACCCGCTCGGACAAGAGCCGCGAGGCCCGGGGGCAGGGCATCGCGAACATCGTCACCGGCTTCCTCGGGGGCATGGGGGGCTGCGCCGTGGTCGGGCAGACGATGATGAACGTGAAGGCCTCCGGCGCACGCACCCGGATCTCCACCCTGATGAGCGGGGTGTTCCTGC
>NZ_JAPFRB010000004.1:465772-467509 GCF_035726885.1 Leucobacter sp. M11
CGGTCATGCTGTTTGTCTCCGCGATCACCTTCGACTGGCACTCGATCCGCCCCGCGACGCTGCGCCGCATGCCGAAGTCGGAGACCGCGGTCATGCTCATCACCGTCGCCGTGGTCGTCGCCACGAACAACCTCGCAATCGGGGTCGGCGCGGGCGTCATCGCCGCCGCCCTCATGTTTGCCCGCCGCGTCGCGCACCTCACCTCGGTCACCCGGCTCCTCGGCGCGGACACGGACGGCACCCCCGTGGCGCGATATCACGTCCGCGGGGAGCTGTTTTTCGCCTCTTCGAACGACCTGTTTACGCAGTTCGACTACGCCGCCGACCCGAAGCGCGTCATCATCGACCTGTCCGAGGCGCACCTCTGGGACGCCTCGACCGTCGCCGCCCTTGACAGCGTGCAGGCGAAGTATGCCCGTGCCGGGATCACCGCGGAGCTGACCGGCCTCAACCAGGCGAGCCACGAGATGCGGGAGCGGCTCAGCGGGCACTTCGGCGAGGACTCCGCCGCGCCGCAGCCCGGCACCCCGGACCGGTAGAATACTCGGAGCCGCCCGGAGATCCGGGCGTGCGCCACGCTCAGAAGGGGCCCATGAACACGCCGCAGTCGAAGGACGCCGAGGCCGCGACCGCTGCGGATTCGGCGGGCTCCCCAGCAGCGCACCCTCCCGCGACCCCCGCCCGTCCGCGGGCCGCGGACCTCACGGTCGGCGCAACCATCGCCCTCATGCTGTACGCGATCCTCGGGGTCACGGCCGGCTCGCTCCTGGGCTCGAACCTGATCTTGGCCCTGCAGCATGAGCTGAGCCGGGACACGGCGGAGGCGCTGGCCGCGACCGTCACCTTCCCGATCATCGCCATTGTGTTCGTGTCGATGCTGGCGATCGGCTTCGGGGCGCTGTTCACCTGGCTCGGCGGGAAATGGCACCGGCGCTGGGTCACCAAGCGCGCCGCCGCGCGAGCGCTACTCCCGTACTAGGCCGACGACCCAGCTCACTCGACTTTCCCAGCCTGCCGGGCTAGAATCAGGTGTTCCGGATTCGTTCGGAACTTGGCAATTCAACAGGGTGAGTTTGATCACGCATCAGAGGTCGCGCAGGCGACCTCGCCCCACGGGGCTGATCGGTTTCGACATTTCACGCGAGACCGTGGGAAGCGGGTCGAGGACGCACGGTTATCTCGTTAACGATCTGTGCAAACTATAGGTGCCAACGCTAAGCGCACCGACTTCGCTCTCGCTGCATAAGCAGAGTCTGTAAGTCCGTCAGACCGGGTGTGTCTCCGCCCCGTGTCCTGGCGTCATTTAGGAGGCTTGCTCGCACACTGCGTCTCAGGGTGTGCGGGGACTTTTTCTGAGGCTGGGCCTGTCACGTTAGGGGTTCGCAACAAAACGTGGGGCCGAGTAGAACGACTCAGCGAACTACACCCGTAGAAGACGCGGAATCACTGAAGTGGACCGGGGTTCGATTCCCCGCAGCTCCACCGCGCCGATCACACTCACCCTGTGCCACCAAGAACGGCCGCCCCTCGGGCGGCCGTTCTTGGTTCTGCCCGGCAGCGTCCACCGGGCGCGCGCGGTTAGCGGGCCAGCGCCCGGCGGCGCACACGGGCCGTGAGCGCCGCGATGAGACGCCAGCCGACGAGGAGCAGCAGCAGGGTGCCCGCGGCGACGAGGACGAAGGGCAGCGCGGTGCCCTGGCCCGCGAGGGCGCGGAAGCCCATTCCCGCCGTCAGCGT
>NZ_JAPFRB010000004.1:467540-468552 GCF_035726885.1 Leucobacter sp. M11
GGGGACGTCGGGCGGTACCAGGCGACGGTGACCAGCCAGCTCAGCGCGAGGCCCGCAAGGAACGGCCAGGCGGTTTCCCAGAGCCCACCGAGGGTGGCGGCCCGCTCGTGACTGCCGCGGCCAACCGCGGCGAAGCCGACGACGAGGGCGGCGTCCAGGAGCAACGAAAAGACCACGGTGAGCGCTCGCGGGCGCGGGGTGACAGCCATACCCCCAGTCTAGGCGTTGCCCGCGCCGAGGAGCTGGGCCGGGGCATTGCCCCTGGCGGTGACCGGGGAATCCGGGCAAAGTAGGAGTCCTGAGCGAGGGGGAACGCATGAACTGGATGCTGGGGGCTGGGCGACGCTATCCGTGGGTGGTGGCGACGTTGGCGGTGGCGATCGCCGGGGGGATCCTCTCGGCCACCCCCGCCGCGGGGCTGGTGCCCTGGGTCGTCGGCGGTTTCGCGCTGCTCGTGGCCGCCTGGCAGGCGGTCGGAATGGTGCGCGACCTCCTCGGCGGGCACGCCGGGATCGACATTCTCGCCATCATCGCGATCTGCGCCGCCGTCGCGGTGGGGGAGCACTGGGCGGCGCTCGTGGTCTGCCTCATGCTGACCGGGGGCGAGGCGCTGGAAGACTACGCGGAGCAGCGCTCCCGCCGCGAGCTGACCGCGCTCCTCGACCGCGCCCCCGACGTGGCCCACGTGATCGTCCCGGGCGAGGACGTCAGCGTCCGGACCCGGGAGACCCCGGTGGCGGACGTGATGACGGGCGACCGGATCCTCGTGCGGCCGGGCGAGCTTGTCCCGGTCGACGCAACCCTGGTGGACGCCGCCGCGCACTTCGACGAGTCCTCGATCACGGGCGAAAGTCTTCCCGTGGAGCGCGTCACGGGCGAGAAGGTACCGAGCGGGGCGGTCAACGGCCCCGTCGCGGTCGAGATGATCGCCGCGGCCTCCGCCGCCGACAGCCAGTATCAGCGCATCGTCCAGCTCGTCGCCGAGGCGGGGGAGAGCAAGTCCCGCGTGATC
>NZ_JAPFRB010000004.1:468606-472386 GCF_035726885.1 Leucobacter sp. M11
GGCATCGCCTGGTGGGCGAGCGGGGACGCGCACCGCTTCGCCGAGGTGCTCGTCGTGGCCACGCCCTGCCCGCTGCTGATCGCGGCCCCCGTCGCCTTCCTGGGCGGGATGAGCCGCTCGGCCCGCTCGGGGATCATCGTAAAGGGGAGCGCCACCCTGGAGCAGCTCGCCCGGATCCGCTTCGTCGCCTTTGACAAGACCGGCACGCTCACCGAGGGCAAGCCCGCCCTGACGCGGCTCGCGCCCGCGCCCGGCGTCACCGAGGAGGAGCTGCTCCGCGCCGCCGCCTCCGCCGAGGTGTTTTCCTCGCACGTGCTCGCCGCCTCGGTCGTGGACGCCGCCAAGCGCGCCGGGCTCGGGCTCCTGCCGGTCGAGGACGCCGAGGAGGAGGCCACGAACGGGGTGCGCGCCACGGTGCAGGGCCGCGAGGTGCGGGTCGGCAAGGCCGCCTGGATCGCCGCGCACGCGCCGGGCTTTGTCCCCGCGCCCATCGCCACGGGCGAGCTCGGCATCCACGTGGCCATCGACGGTCGCCCGGCGGGCACGATCGTCATGCGCGACCGGGTGCGGCCGAGCGCCGAGGCCACGGTGCGGGAGCTGCGCGCCCTCGGCGTCACCCACCAGATCATGGTCACGGGGGACGTGCGGGCCACGGCGGAGCCGATCGCCGAGGGACTCGGACTCGATCGCCTCTTCGCGGAGTGCCTCCCGGAGGACAAGGTGCGGATCGTGCGCGAGGCGCAGCCGCGGCCCGTGCTCATGGTCGGCGACGGGCTCAACGACGCCCCGGTGCTCGCGGCGGCGGACGTGGGCTTCGCGATGGGGGCGCGCGGGGCGACCGCGGCGAGCGAATCAGCCGACGTCGTGAACCTCGTCGACGAGGTCTCCCGGGTGGGGCTCGCGGTGCGCTACGGCCAGGAGACGGTGCGGATCGCGCTCCAGGCGATCTGGATGGGCATGATCATCAGCGTGGGGCTGATGCTGGTCGCCGCGTTCGGCTTCCTCCCGGCCATCGTCGGGGCATGGATGCAAGAGATCGTCGATCTCGTCGCGATCCTGTGGGCGCTTCGCGCGCTCGGCCCCCGCGGGGAGCGGGGGCCGAGCGTCACGAAGCGCCGTGGGGAGCCGCAGCTTACTGCAGTACCTCGATGATCTCGACGGGCTCGATCCGGCGGCCCGTGAAGAACGGCACCTCCTCGCGGACGTGCATCCGCGCCTCGGTGTTGCGCAGGTCGCGCATCAGGTCGACGAGGTCGGTCAGCTCGTCGGCCTCGAGGGGGAGCAGCCACTCGTAGTCACCGAGGGCGAAGGCCGAGACGGTGTGCGCGAGGACGCCCGTGAACGCGGCCCCCTGGCGGCCGTGGTCGGCGAGCATCTTGGCGCGCTCGGCCGGGTCCAGCAGGTACCAGTCGTAGGAGCGCACGAAGGGGTAGACCGTGACCCAGGCCTTGGTGGGCTGGTTGCGCATGTACCCGGGGATGTGCGCGCGGTTAAACTCGGCGTCGCGGTGCACGGCCATCGCGTTCCACACGCGGACGAGGGGCTTGATGATCGCGGTGCGGCGCAGCTCGCGGAGCGCCCACTGCAGGCCCTCGGCGGAGGTGCCGGTCAGCCAGATCATGAGGTCGGCGTCGGAGCGGAGGCCGCTCACATCGTAGAAGCCGCGGAGGGTGACGTTCTCGCCGAGCATCGAGACGACGTCCTCCAGCTGGGCGACGGCGTTGGGGACATCTCGACCGTCCAGTTCGAGCGGGTCGCTCGAGCTGGTGCGGAAGACGGCGAACAGGGTATAGATCTGGTCACTGTGACCTTCATCGACAGACATGGCCTCATTGTTTCCCGCTTCCGGGGCGGGGGCAACCCGCCGTGCCGATCTCCAAGGACATTTTCATCTGATGAACTTTTTTGCGGCAGAATGGGGTCGCAGGAAACCGGGGGATCGGGTATAGTTTAAAGTTCAAGCATTAAGGATGGCGACGTGTCGGAACCCCAGTGGTTATCGGAGGAGGAGCGCGAGCTCTGGATGAAGCTCGTGCGGCTGTCCATGCTGATGCCGAGCGCCGTCGAAGCGCAGCTCAAGCGCGAGGCGGGCATGAACCAGTTCGAGTACCTCGTCCTGGCGATGCTCTCCGAGGTGCCGGACATGACCCGGTTGATGAGCGACCTCGCGTTCCAGACGAACGCCTCGCTCTCCCGGCTCTCGCACGTGGTCACCCGCCTGGAACAGCAGGGCTGGGTGCGCCGCTCCGCCTGTCCCACGGACGGCCGCGCCACGAACGTGATCCTCACGGACGTCGGCTACGAAAAGCTCAAGGACACCGCGCCCGGCCACGTGACCGCCGTGCGCAACATCATCTTCGACCCGCTCACCCCTGAGCTGGTCAGCACGCTGAATCGCTCGTTGCAGCCGATCCTCGACTCCGTCGAGAAGAATCGGTAGTAGCCTCGGTGTGCGGCGGGGCCCGCACGGACCCCGCACGCTGATGCGCCCGCTCGCGGGCGTGAGAGAGGAGTCCGCCAGTGAGCGCACCCCAGACGGCTGAGCAGCCGCAACGGCGAGCCATCGCCTTCGGCACGGTCACCGCGGTGAGTGTCCTGACAATCCTCGACATGACCAAGGTCAACGTCGGCCTCCCCTCGATCGAGCTCGCGCTCGGGGCGAGCAGCAGCCAGCTGCAGCTGATCGTCGCGGGCTACGTGCTCGCGATGGGCCTCGTCATGATCCCGGCCGGCCGGCTCGGGGACACCACCTCGCGGCGCACCCTGCTCCTCACCGGCCTCGGCCTGTTCACCATCGCCAGCGTGCTCGGCGCGCTCGCCCCGTCCATCGGGCTCCTCGTGCTCTTCCGGATCCTGCAGGGGGGGGCCGCCGGGCTACTCACCCCGCAGGTCATCGGCTTCATCCAGGAACTCTACGCCGGCCCGGAGCGCGGCAAGGCCTTCGGGATTTTCGGCGCAACGGTCGGCATCGCCACCGCGCTCGGCCCGACCATCGGCGGCTTCCTCGTCGGCGTCGGCGGCGAGCACAGCGGTTGGACCCTGCTGTTCTGGATGAACCTGCCGCTCGGCATCGGCCTGTTCCTGCTCGCGCTGCGCTACCTGCCCGCGCGGAACCGAGTGCCCGCCGAGCGCGGCGGCCTGGACCTGCCCGGCGTGCTCCTCCTCGCGGTCACCGTCTTCACCCTGATGCTGCCCTTCGTGCTCACCACGGGCCGCCCCGAGGACCCGCCGCTGCGCTGGGCGCTGCTCATCGTGGCCGTGCTCGCGGGCTGGGCCTTCGTCGCGTGGGAGCGGCACTACCAGCGACGGGGCAAGCAGCCCCTCATCGACTTCGCGCTGTTTCGGCTCGCCTCCTTCCGGAACGGGGCCCTCGTCGGGGCGTCCTACTTCGCGGCGATGCCCGCGCACTTCCTCATCATGACCCTGTACCTCCAGCAGGGGCTCGGCCTCCTGCCGGTCTACGCGGGCATGGTCAGCATCGGCTTCGCGCTGTTTTCCGCCGTCAGCTCCTGGTGGAGCGGGCAGCGGGTCAACGCGATCGGGCGTCCGATTGTGATCTTCGGGCTCCTGCTCGTGGGCGTCGGCTTCCTCAGCGCGCTCGCGGCTGCCCGCTTCGCCCCAACCGAGCTGGTGCCGTGGCTCATGGCGGCCTCGCTCGCGGTCGCCGGGCTCGGCGGCGGGGCCGTGATCGCCCCAAACCAGACGCTGACCCTGGCCGAGGTCCCCCTGCGCTCCGGCGGCGTCGCCGGGTCGATCGCCCAGGTCGGGCAGCGCGTGGGC
>NZ_JAPFRB010000004.1:472417-472574 GCF_035726885.1 Leucobacter sp. M11
TCTTCTTCGCCGCGGTGTTCCGGGCCGACCCGGGCACGGACCCCGCGGACAGCTACGGCACCGGCTACCTGCTCGGCGGGATCGTGATCACCGGCTTTGTGCTCGTGGCTCTCGGCTTCGCGCTCTTCGACCAGTTCTCTCGCGGGGGCCGCGTCGG
>NZ_JAPFRB010000004.1:472608-473480 GCF_035726885.1 Leucobacter sp. M11
GCTGAGGGTGCGGACGGGGGCTCTGGCGGGCCTGGCGCGGCCTAGTCGAAGAGCTCGCTCAGCCAGTGCTTCTGCTTGCGGGGCTTGCCCCCGTAGCCGTTGTTGTAGCCGCGGGTGTCGTAGCCCTGCTGGCCGTAGCCGGGACGCTGCCCGTAGGGGTCCTGCGGCATCTGCGGCTGGCCGTAGGGCTGCTGCGGGGCCACGGGGGGCAGGGGCTGCTGGGCGGGGGCGGGCTGCGCGGGGGCGCCATCGGCGGCGGCGCGCTCGATGATCTTGTCGAGCTCACCCCGGTCGAGCCACACGCCGCGGCACTGCGGGCAGTAGTCGATCTCGATGCCGTTGCGGTCGCTCATCAGCAGGGTGGTGTTATCGGTGGGGCAATTCATGGCCCCAGCTTAGGCTGGGCACCCGTGGCGAAGCCGTGAATCCACCGCGAAGGGGCCGGGAGTAGCGTCGTGCGCCCGGGGCCGAGCCCCGGGCCTTCGCGGCCGGGCTTAGCCCGCGGCGGGCGCGGGACGGTGCGCGTCGCGCACGAGGGCGATCACGGCGTCGTGGACGCGGCCGTTCGTGGCGAGGGAGCTCCCGTTCCAGCCGGAATCGGCGCCCTCGATGTCCGTGAATCGGCCGCCAGCCTCGCGCACGATGGGGATCAGCGCGGCCAGGTCGTAGGGCTTCACATCGAACTCCCCGACGATGTCGACGAGCCCCTCCGCGAGGAGCATGTAGGACCACATGTCGCCGTAGGCCCGGTCGCGCCACACGGCGCGGCTGAGCGCGATGAGCGGCTCCAGGTAGCCGGCCTCGTCCCACTGCGCGATACTCTGCGAGCTCAGGGAAGCGTGCGCCAGGTCGCTCACCCCGGAAACGCGGAT
>NZ_JAPFRB010000004.1:473535-479865 GCF_035726885.1 Leucobacter sp. M11
CACCAGCGCTGCCCGAAGGCGGGGGCCGAGACGACGCCGACGGTGGGCACCTCGTCGACCTCAAGCGCGATGAGCGCGGCCCAGTTGGGCACCCCGCGCAGGAAGTTTGAGGTGCCGTCGATGGGGTCCAGCACCCAGCGTCGGGAGCCCTGCTCCACTCGGCCGGATTCCTCGCCGTAGAAGCCGTCCCCCGGCCGCTCCGCCTCAATCTTGGCGCGGAGCGCGCGCTCGACCGCGAGGTCGGCGTCGGTCACGAAGGTGCGGTCCGGCTTCTCGTCGATCGTGAGGTCCGCGGCCCGGAAGCGCGGGAGCGCGATCGAATCGGCGAGCTCCGCCAGTTCGAGGGCGAAGATCAGGTCAGCGGAGGGCATCTGCACGGCGGGAATCGTCTGCTCGGTCACCCGATCAGCCTAGCCGAGACCCCGGGGCCCCGAGCGGCTAGGTCGAGGGGTCGCCGACGCAGAACAGGTTCCCATCGGGGTCCGCGAGCACCGTCCAGCCGAACTCGGGCATCGCGACCGTGTCGTGCACCGTGGCCCCGGCGGCCACGAAGGCCGCGACGGTCTCCGCGCGGCTCGGGCCGCTCAGGGGGAGGGCGAGATCGAGGTGCACCCGGTTCTTGCCGGGCGTCGGCTCCTCGACCCGCTGGAAGCCGAGGGTGAGTGAGAGCGATCCGCCGGTCACGGAGCAGAACCAGCCGTCGAAGTCGTCCGTGACGGTGGCCCCAAAGCGCTCGGCCCACCAGGCGGCCAGCGCCCGGGCATCCACGGTGTCGACGGTGATCATGCCGATCGAGAGCCCCGGGCGGGCGGGGCCGCCGGGCGGCTCCGGCGACTGCGAAGCGGCGGATGCCTCGGGCGTGTGGGTCATGCGGCTCTCCTTCGGGGTGGGTGCGGGTGACGTCAGTGCGGGTCGCCGATGCAGAAGCGGTTCCCGTCGGGGTCCGCGAGCACGGTCCAGGCGGCGCCGGGTGTCCCGTGGCTCTCGAGCGCGGTCGCGCCCGCCGCAACGAATTCAGCGACGGTCATGCTGGGCCCTCGGCGGCCCGGTTGTGCCGGAGCACGGGCAGCACAGCGGTGAGCGCGATCAGGCCGAGGAACAGGGCGATGACGGCCCACCAGGGCCACACGCGCGTCCCGGCGAGCAGGCTCGTGCCCAGGCCCATCACGGTGATGCCCCCGATGAGCCAGGACCGCACGGACATCGGGGTGTCCGGGTCGTGGCGCAGGAGCGGGACCCGGTCGGTTCCGGCCCGCCGGGTGACGATGCGCATGCCCCAGAGCTGCAGGACGGCGCCCCCCAGCAGCAGGGCGACCGCCACCACGATCGAAATCACGGACGCTGTCGACATGCCGCCAGGCTACCGGGAACCGCGCGGCGGGGGAACCGTCGCCGCCGAACGAGGCCAGGAGCGGGCCGCGTCACGCGCCCGCTCAGCCGCGCTCGCGCCGGGCCACGCCTCGGTTGTGCAGGAGAATCTGGCCACCCCAGACGAGGGCGAGCACCGCGATGAGCGCGACGCTCAGCCAGGCCGGACGACGCCCGAAGTCCTGGATCATCATCGCGCCGATGCCGCCAAGGACCACCCCGCCGATCGTGCACAGCAGGACGGGGACGGGGGTGCCCTTCGGAAACGCCCACGGGGACAGCGGCGCGTTCCCGGCGGTACGCCGCAACAGGGTCGTGCCGAGCGCCACGAGCGCCGTGCCCAGGGCAACGCACACCAGGCTCACGATCAGCGTCATCATCATGCGCCGATTCTATCGGGCGGGGGAGCGGGCGAGGCTCGGCCGGGAGCGGCGGGCGGCTGCCGGGCCGCTCACCCCGTCGCGCGTCGAAACGCACGCCGGTACGCGCCCGGGGTCACCCCCACGATCTCGGTGAACTTCGCGCGCAGATTGCTCGGGCTCGGAAAGCCCACCTGCGCCGCGATCCGGTCCACCGTCGCATCACTCGTCTCCAGCAGCTCCTGCGCGTGCCGAACGCGCACCCCGACGAGCCAGCGCACCGGGCTCATCCCCGTCTCCTCGGCGAAGCGCCGATTCAGGGTGCGCGCGCTCACCCCCGCCGCCGCCGCGATCTCCGCCAGGGTGAGCTGCCGGTGCGCGTGCTCCTCGAGCCACCCGAGCACCCGCTCCAGCGTCGCCGTCGGCGCCGTCGGCCGGTTCCGCAGGATGAACTGCCCCTGGCCCCCCGTGCGGTGCAGGGGCGTCACCGCCATCCGGGCCGCCTCCGCCGCAACCGCGACCCCGTAGTCGCGCTGCACCAGGTGCAGACACAGATCCAGCCCGGCCGAGGCCCCCGCCGAGGTGAGCACCTGCCCGGCGTCCACAAAGAGCGCATCGGGGTCGACCCGGGCCGCGGGGGCCAGCCGGGCAAGCGCCGCCGTGGCCTGCCAGTGCGTCGTCGCCGGGAGGCCGTCGAGCAGCCCCGCCTCGGCCAGCGAAAAGGCCCCCACGCAGATCGACGCGATGCGGGTGCCGCGCCCGGCCGCCCGGCGCAGCGCGGCCAGCACCTCGGGCTCCGTCGGCTCCTCGGGAGCCGTGCGCCCCGGCACCACGATGAGGTCCGCGCGATCCAACGCCTCCAGGCCATCGTCGGTCCCGATCCGGATGGGCCCCGCCGCGACGACGGGGGCCGAGCCCGCGACCACGACCCGATACCCGGGGCGGTCACCCGGCAAGCGCACCCGGGAAAACACCTCGATCGGCGTGGCCAGATCAAAGGGAATCGTTTCCTGGAGGGCAAGCACAACAACGGTGAACATGCCCGGAGAATACCGGGAAAACCTCCGAATAGCTGCCCATCACACGCGTCGATCCCGAGTGGCGAGAACTTGGCGAAAGCTGGCAAAAAGGACACTATCGTCTGCCTCCCAAGCGCGGGAGGATGGCAGGACCCCCCCCCACACCTCGGGACTCCCGCGAGCCCCGCAGAAAGGCGCCGCCCCCGTGACCGCGTTCCTCCTCTCCGTGCACGTCATCGCCGCAATCCTCACGGTCGGCCCCGTCGCCGTCGCCGCCAGCATGTTCCCCGCGGCCCAGCGCGCCGACCCCGGGGGAGCCGTCGCCCGGATCCTGCACCGCATCTGCCGCGTCTACGCGGTGATCGGGATCATCGTCCCCGTCTTCGGCGTCGCCACGGGGGCCTCCCTGGGCGTCCTCGGCGACGCCTGGCTCATCGTCTCGATGGTGCTCACGGCGCTCGCCGCCGCGGTGCTCATCTGGGGGATTCTCCCGGCGCAGGCGGCCGCGCTCGGCGGCGCGGACCGCCCGCGGCTCGCCATGAGCGCCGGAGTCTTCAACCTGCTCTGGGCCATCGTCGTGGTGCTCATGATCGTCCGTCCCGGCTCCACCACCGGGGCCGGGCTGTGAGCGCCCGGCGGCTGCTCGGCCTCCTCCGGGCGCTCGGCACGGTCGAACTGGTCACGCTGGCCGCGATGCTCGTGAACCTCGCCACCGTGCATCACCCCGTGCTCACGAAGGGCCTCGGGCCCGTGCACGGGCTCGCGTACTGCGGCACCGTCGTCGTCGCGATGCTCCTGGCCCAGGCGCTCGACACCCCAGCGGCGCGGCGGGGCCGCTGGCTGTCCGTGGTGCCGGGGCTCGGCGGCCTGCTCGCCGCCCGGGCGCTCGGACCCCGCTCCGGGGAGCGAACGCTTCGGTAGGGTTGCCGCTATGACGGAAACACCGCTCCCGCCCCTGCGAACTCCGCCGCGTCTCGGCCGGATTGCCCTGATCCTGGTCTTCGCCGGGTTTCTCTCGTTTTTCGTGATGAACGCCTTCAGCGTGCCCAGCCAGCTCCTCGGTCCCGTCCTGGGCAAGGCAATGGCGGCGCTCGCGTTCCTCGCCGCGTTGGTGCTCGCCGTCCTGTCGCTGCTCCGGGGTGAGCGCCGCCCGATGGCGGTCTGGACGCTCGTGCTGCTCATCGGGGCGCCGGTCGTGGTCTTCCTCGTGGCGACGCTGGTCTGGTGGGGCTACGGGCAGGGGCTCGGCTAACTCACCTGCTCCATGGGCCTGGCCTAGCGGGAAGGTGCGGACCGGACCTCTTCCGAGTGCTTGCGAAGCGCAGACAAGACAGCTCCGCGGATGATGGCCCAAAGTACCCAGAGGAAAATGAGGATGCCGAGGAGCCACAGCGAGACGTACAAAATGACCAAGAGCTGAGCCGTATTCATAGCAAGAACCTATGCCTTCCTCGTGAGTGAGCGCTCACGCCCGACGAAACACTTGGTCGTGCCGTTCGGTCTGGACATTTGGCCCAACCAACCGCTTCACCCTGGTGTACTCGCTACTGCATCAGCAGATTGTCGATGGCGGGGATGCCGATACCCAGGGCACCGTCGCGGAGAAAGAACCAGTACAGGCCCAAACCGATCGCAAGGACAGCCACGACAAAAACCAGCGTCCACAGCAACCGGATGTTCTGTTCGTGAACTTTCCGATTGTGCTTTTCGATGCTGACCCGAACCGGGCACTGAGTTCCTGGACGATGACGCGTCGTGGGACAGGTGGATTGGTACTGGCACATACGATCACCATAGCTGTGCCGCGTAGGAAAGCCGATCAGCTGCCGGACGGTGCCGGGAGACGCGTTCTCGGGCAGGCCAGGAGCCGGGGGCCCGCAATCGCCGCCCCGCCGCGGCGCGATGACCCCTACGATGGGGAGGAACCCCGGAGCGTCAGGAGCAATCTGTGAATAACACAATCCGCATGATGAACCTGCTGACCCGCACCACCCTCTCCCGGCGCATGCCGCAACACCGTCGGCTGACCGCCACGATCATCGTTGGGTACCAGGAGCAGCACGAGGTGACCTACGACCTGAACCACTGGGAGTCGATTGAGCGGGTCTACGTGGATCGCGAGCTCGTCATTGAGAAGCCGATGCGGGTGCACCTGCAACGGTTTCGGACGATGGAGTTCACCGTCGGACACGGCGAACAGCACCTGGTCCAGATCGAGTTTGAGATGAATCCCCACCACGCCGACGCCGGGCAGAAACACCTGCGGATGCACGTGGATGGCTACCTCATCAGCACCACGACCGTCTAGCCGGGCACGCTGCCCCGGCTTCCCCCGCCCCGCGGGGCGTCAGCGGCGTTCCCGGGGCGGCTCCGGGTCGCCCGGCTGACGCGCAGCCTCCCGGGCCTGCCGGGAGGCGAGGATCGCGAGGACGAGTACCCAGGCGAGCGACGGCCAGATGACGAGCCGCTCGATCAGGCCGCCGATCCCGTAGACGAGATCCGTCGTGCTGAACAGCACCCCCAGCGCGAGGGCGATGCCGCCCAGGATGATGCCGGCGAGGCGAACCCCGCCCCGGAACTGGAACGCCCCGAGCGCGATGGCGAGCGGCCCGCCGAAGAAGAGCGGCATCGACACGAGCTGGTGCAGCTCCGAGGACGAATCGAGCGCCACGAAGCCGGTAGCGATGCTGCCGAGCCCCGCGATGACCCAGAGCACCCCCGCGACCCCGGAGAAGCCCCGCGAGCGAAACAGCACCAGGGCGAGCAGCACGAGGCTGATGCCAGAGACGACCATCGCGCCGTTCATGAGGTCGGCGAGGGGCGAGCACGCTTCGACCCCAGAGCGCGGGTCGAACTCTGTCGTGCAGGTGCTCACGCCGAGCTCGCTGATCGTGTTCGTCACCCAGTTGTAGCGGGGGACGAAGGCGGCGGCGGCGATGAGCTCGGCCACGATGGTGCACAGCTGCAGCACGGCGAGCCCCGGGGCCAGGAACCGGACGAGCCAGGGCGCCGGGCCTCGCCGGTGCGGAGCGCGGGCGGGGGCGGCGAGAACGGTCGGCACGGGAAAGCAGAGCTCCTGAGGGAATCGGCGGTGCGAGGAAACGGGGGACGCGGGGAAACAAGAAAGGCCCGAGATCGTGATGATCTCGGGCCAAGCTGTGCGCCCCCCCGGACTCGAACCGGGAACCCACTGATTAAGAGTCAGTTGCTCTGCCATTGAGCTAGAGGCGCCTGCCCGGCTTGACCCGGGCACAAGAAATAACTTTAGCAGTGAGACGGGGAGAAGGAAAATCGGGGGGATACTTTCCTTCTCCCCGGGCGTGTCAGGAGGTGACGGGGCGCATGCGCGCCCGCGGCCGCTCGGCCAGGAGAACGGTCGCCACGAGCGCCGCGATGACCGAGGCGGACAGGATCGCGATGCGGGCCGTGTCCCCGTCGCCGGGGTCCTGGAAGCTCAGGTCGGCGACGAGCAGCGACACCGTGAAGCCGATGCCCCCGAGCGCGGCCACGCCGATGAGCTTGCGCCACGTCACGGAGTCGTCCAGCTCGGCCCGGCTGAACTTGGTCACCAGCCAGGTCGTGCC
>NZ_JAPFRB010000004.1:479921-480617 GCF_035726885.1 Leucobacter sp. M11
GGTCCTGGAACGCGGCCGCGCCGCCGGTGAGGGCAACGCCCGAGGCGAAGAAGGCGAAGATCGGCACGGCGAAGCCGGTCGACAGGGGACGGAAGCGGTGCTCCATCACCTCGGCCAGGCCGCGGCCCGGGGAGGAGTCGCGGCGTTTCACGGGCACCGTGAAGGCGAGCAGCACCCCGGCCACGGTCGCGTGGATCCCGGAGCCGTGCACGAGGGCCCAGGCGACCACGCCGATGGGGAGCAGGATGAGCCAGGCACCCCAGCTGGACGTGGCAAACCACGACTGGAAGCGGTTCGCGAGC
This sequence comes from Leucobacter sp. M11, assembly GCF_035726885.1. Lineage (NCBI taxonomy): Bacteria > Bacillati > Actinomycetota > Actinomycetes > Micrococcales > Microbacteriaceae > Leucobacter > Leucobacter sp. M11. Next base: position 480,224 of record NZ_JAPFRB010000004.1, read on the forward strand.
ACCGCGTAGAGCGCGATCGGCACGACGGCCGCGATGAGGAGCAGGAAGTTCAGGTCGCTCGTGTAGAAGATGGCGATGATGCCGATGGCGACGAGGTCGTCCACGACGGCGAGCGTGAGGAGGAACATCCGCAGCGCCGGGGGGAGCCGGGGGGCGATGATCGCGAGCACGGCGACGGCGAAGGCGATGTCGGTCGCGGTCGGGATGGCCCAGCCGTGCACGCTGGCCTGGCCCCAGTTGATCGCGGCGTAGAGCACCGCGGGGATGGCGACGCCGCCGAGGGCGGCCGCCACGGGCACGATCGCGGTCTTCGGGTTGCGGAGGTCGCCCTCCACGAACTCGCGCTTGAGCTCGAGCCCGACCATGAAGAAGAAGATCGCGAGCAGGCCGTCGG
>NZ_JAPFRB010000004.1:480763-494595 GCF_035726885.1 Leucobacter sp. M11
GTCTCCTTGCGCAGGATCCGACTGACGCGGGCGGCCTCGCGGTGGTTGACCAGGCGCAGAATTCTGCGCGTTCGGCTCTTGTCCTGTTGTGCCATGAGTGGCCTTTCGTCCGGGGTCGGGAATGAACCGCCGACCAGACTTCCCGGCACACCAAGCCTTTACTGTAGCGGACCGAAGGGCCCGCGGGGAAGGCTTCGAAGAAACTCGCGCTAGCGGTCGATCTCCGCCTGGTACTGCTCGTCCTCCTGCGCCTTTGCCACCCCGGCGATCGCGAGCACCAGCCCGAGCATCCAGCTGCCCCAGACGAGGTAGCGACGCCAGTCGTTCGGCATGTTGCGGGTTTGCTTGGACACGCTCAGGACGCCCATGAGGGCGCCGAGGACACCGAAGTTGGTGAGGTACTTCCCAATCGACATGCGGGGCTCCGTTCTTTTGGGTGTAGCTTAGCGATCCCCGGCGAGCGCGGAGCGGAAACGCTTCCAGCGGCCCTTGGGCTGCACCGCGGTGTGCTCGCGGGCAAAGGCGAGCGTCTCGCGGAGCATCCGTACCCGGGTGGGGGAATCCTTGGCCTTGCGGGTGTTCACCTCGGCAACGATGCTGCCGGACCAGCCGGAGTCGGCGAGGCCGCGCAGCACCTCGGCCACGGGCTGGGTGCCCCGGCCGGGCAGGAGGTGCTCGTCGAACACGGTGCCGTCCTCCAGCGAGGTGGTGCCGTCGCAGAGGTGGACGTGGTGCAGGCGGTCGCCCACCGCGGCCACAATGTCGCGGGCGTCCTGGCCGGACAGGGCGGCGTGTGAGAAGTCGAGCGTGACCGCGTCGCAGTCGAAGGCCGTCACGTCCCAGCCGGGCAGGTAGGCTTCGACGCTCTTGCCGCTCAGCGCCCAGGGGAACATGTTCTCGACGCCGATGGTGACGCCGGTGTCCGCGGTGATCTCGCGCACGATCTGCATGAAGCGGGTTGAGTAGTCCTTCTGCCAGCGGAAGGGCGGGTGCACCACGACGGAGGACGCGCCGACGGAGGCGGCGAGCTCGGCCGAGCGCTGCAGCTTCGTGCGCGGGTCGGTGCCCCAGACGAAGTGGGTGAGCAGGAGGACGGGGGCGTGGATCGACAGGATCGGGACGCCGTAGAGCTCGGAGAGGTGCCGGAGGGCCTCCGGATCCTGGGTGCGCTTGTCGCGCGTGACCATCACCTCGACGCCGTCGTAGCCGATGCTCGCGGCGAGCGCGAACGTCTGCTCGAGGGGGAGTGGGTACACGCTCGAGGTACTGAGTCCGATCTGTATCATCGGGGCCGAGCCTAGTCCTCCCGGCTGAGCGCGGCCCGTATCTTTGGGATACGCTAGGGAGAGCATCAGGGATACAGCATTTAGCAAAGGTAAAGGCGGAAGCAGTTATGGCGGCTCAGGAGAACAACGACATGATTTTCGAGGAGAGCTCCCGCGGGGGTGTCTCGGCGCTGACCATCGTCTTCACGGTGCTGTCCTTCGTGCTCGTCTTCGGCGGCATGGTCCTCGGCAGCTACGGCTTCGGCCACGAGTACGCCTGGGAGCTCTTCGCCGGCGGCCTGATCGCGACCTGCGTCGGACTCATCCTGCCGCTGTGGGTGCTCCCCAACATCGAGAAGTAAGGGCGTCACGACGCCAGAACACAGCCCCGCGGCCCCGGCCGCGGGGCTTTTTCGCGTTTGCGCCCTGGCGGTGTCCCGCAAGGTATACCAACGGGGATAGACTGGCGCCATGCCTGAATTTGACATGAAGCCGCGCAGTCGCGACGTAACCGATGGAATCGAGGCCACCACGAGCCGGGGCATGCTCCGAGCCGTCGGCATGGGTGACGAGGACTGGGCCAAGCCCCAGATCGGCATCGCGTCCTCCTGGAACGAGATCACCCCCTGCAACCTGTCCCTGGACCGGCTCGCGCAGGGCGCGAAGGAGGGCGTGCACTCCGGCGGGGGCTACCCGCTGCAGTTCGGCACCATTTCCGTCTCCGACGGGATCTCGATGGGCCACGAGGGCATGCACTTCTCGCTCGTCTCCCGCGAGGTCATCGCGGACTCCGTCGAGACCGTCGTGATGGCCGAGCGCCTCGACGGCACCGTCCTTCTCGCGGGCTGCGACAAGTCGCTGCCCGGGATGCTCATGGCCGCGGCCCGCCTCGACCTCGCGAGCGTCTTCCTCTACGCCGGGTCGATCGCCCCCGGCTGGGTCAAGCTCAGCGACGGCACCGAGAAGGAGGTCACGATCATCGACTCCTTCGAGGCCGTCGGGGCCTGCAAGGCGGGCACCATGTCCGAGGAGGACCTGAAGCGCATCGAGTGCGCGATCGCGCCCGGCGAGGGTGCCTGCGGCGGCATGTACACCGCGAACACGATGGCCTCGGTCGCCGAGGCGCTCGGCATGAGCCTGCCCGGCTCCGCCGCCCCGCCCTCCGCGGACCGTCGCCGCGACTACTTCGCGCACCGCTCCGGCGAGGCCGTGGTCAACATGCTGAAGCTCGGCATCACCGCCCGCGACATTCTCACGAAGAAGGCCTTCGAGAACGCCATTGCCGTGGCGATGGCCTTCGGCGGCTCCACGAACGTGGTGCTGCACCTGCTGGCGATCGCCCGCGAGGCCGAGGTCGATCTGACCCTCGCCGACTTCAACCGGATCGGCGACAAGGTCCCGCACATCGGCGACCTCAAGCCCTTCGGGAAGTACGTCATGAACGACGTGGACCGGCACGGCGGGGTCCCCGTCGTCATGAAGGCGCTGCTCGACGCGGGCCTGCTACACGGTGACTGCATGACCGTGACCGGCAAGACCGTCGCCGAGAACCTCGCCGACCTGAACCCGGACCCGCTCGACGGCGAAGTCATCCGCACCCTCGATAACCCGATCCACGCGACCGGCGGGCTGACCGTGCTCGAGGGCACGCTGGCCCCCGAGGGCGCCGTCGTGAAGACCGCGGGCTTCGACGCCGAGGTCTTCGAGGGCCCGGCGCGCGTGTACGAGCGCGAGCGCGGCGCGATGGACGCCCTCACCGAGGGCAAGATCCAAAAGGGCGACATCGTCGTCATTCGATACGAGGGCCCGAAGGGCGGACCGGGCATGCGCGAGATGCTCGCGATCACCGCGGCCATCAAGGGTGCGGGGCTCGGAAAAGATGTACTACTATTAACGGACGGACGATTCTCAGGCGGCACAACCGGCCTGTGTATCGGACACATTGCGCCGGAGGCGGTGGACGGTGGTCCAATTGCCCTGGTTCGTGACGGTGACCTGATCCGGGTTGACATCGCGGCTCGCACGCTCGACTTACTTGTCGACCCTGCTGAGCTCGACGCCCGCCGAGACGGCTGGGCCCCTCTTCCCCCTCGGTACACGCGCGGCGTGCTGGCGAAGTACGCCAAGCTCGTGCACTCCGCGTCTGAGGGCGCCATCACCGGATAGCGCCCCGCGCCTATCGAGTCAGACTCTCACTCAAGAAAGCACAGCATGACACCGGATAATTTTCCCGTCGTCCCCACGCCGAGTGCGCCCGCGCGCTCGCGTAGTGAACGAATGACCGGGGCTCAGGCCGTGGTCCGCAGCTTGGAAGAGCTCGGGGTGACCGATGTCTTCGGCCTCCCGGGCGGCGCCATCCTGCCCGTGTACGACCCGCTGATGGACAGCAAGAAACTGCGTCACATCCTGGTCCGGCACGAGCAGGGCGCGGGCCACGCGGCCGAGGGCTACGCCTCGTCGACCGGCAAGGTCGGCGTGTGCATCGCCACCTCCGGTCCCGGCGCGACGAACCTGGTCACCGCCATCGCGGACGCCTACATGGACTCCGTGCCGATGCTCGCGATCACCGGCCAGGTGTTCTCCACGCTCATGGGCACGGACGCGTTCCAGGAGGCCGACATCATCGGCATCACGATGCCGATCACGAAGCACTCCATCCTCTGCAAGACCGCCGAGGAGATCCCGGCGGCCCTCGCGGCGGCGTACCACATCGCCTCCACGGGCCGCCCCGGGCCCGTGCTCGTGGACATCACGAAGGACGCGCAGCAGGCGGAGTTCGACTTCACCTGGAACCCGAAGATCGACCTGCCCGGCTACCGCCCCATCACGAAGGCGAACAGCAAGCAGATCCAGGCGGCGGCCGAGCTGATCGCCGAGGCCAAGCGCCCCGTCTTCTACGTCGGCGGCGGCGTCGTGCGCGCCCGCGCGGCCGAGGAGCTCAAGCAGCTCGTCGAGGCGACCGGGGCCCCCGTGGTCACGACGCTCATGGCGCGCGGCGTGTTCCCCGACTCGCACGAGCAGAATCTCGGCATGCCGGGCATGCACGGCACCGTTCCCGCGGTGCTCGCGCTGCAGGAGGCCGACCTGCTCATCGCCCTCGGTACCCGCTTCGACGACCGCGTGACGGGGAAGGCGGAGCTGTTCGCCCCCGACGCGAAGGTCATCCACGCGGACATCGACCCGGCCGAGATCTCGAAGATTCGCACCGCGGACGTGCCGATCGTGGGCGACGTGCGCGACGTGATCTCCGACCTCACGAACTCCGTCACCGCGCTCCGCCGCGAGGACGCGATGCAGGACACGACCGAGTGGTGGGTGCGGCTCAACGAGCTGCGCGCGGAGTACCCCCTTGGCTTCACCCCGCCCACCGACGGGCTGCTCTCCCCGCAGCACGTCATCAGCCGCATCGGCGAGCTGACCGGGCCGGAGGGCATCTACGCCGCGGGCGTCGGCCAGCACCAGATGTGGGCCGCGCAGTTCATCAAGTACGAGCGTCCGAACGCCTGGCTGAACTCCGGCGGCGCGGGCACGATGGGCTACTCGGTCCCCGCCGCGATGGGCGCGAAGGTCGGCGAGCCGGACCGCGTGGTCTGGTCGATCGACGGCGACGGCTGCTTCCAGATGACGAACCAGGAGCTGGCCACCTGCGTCATCAACGACATCCCGATCAAGGTCGCGATCATCAACAACTCCTCGCTCGGCATGGTGAAGCAGTGGCAGACGCTGTTCTATGACAAGCGCTACTCGAACACCGAGCTGAACACCGGGCACGGCTCCGCGCGCGTTCCCGACTTCGTGAAGCTCGGGGAGGCCTACGGGTGCCTCGCGATTCGCGTCGAGAAAGAGGACGAGATCGACGCCGCCATCACGCTTGCGCTGGAGACGAACGACCGCCCGGTCGTCATCGACTTTGTCGTGAGCGCCGAGTCGATGGTGTGGCCGATGGTGCCCCAGGGGGTCTCGAACAGCGAGGTCCAGTACGCCAGAGAACACAGCCCCGAGTGGCTGGAGGAGGACTGATCATGAGCACCCGTCACGTGCTGAGCCTCCTCGTGGAGGACAAGCCGGGTCTGCTGACCCGCGTCGCCGGGCTGTTCGCCCGCCGCGGCTTCAACATTGACTCCCTGGCCGTTGGCCGGACCGAGATCCCCGGCCTGAGCCGGATCACGGCCGTCGTCGACGTCGAGGACCTTCCCCTGGAGCAGGTCACGAAGCAGCTCAACAAGCTGGTCAACGTGATCAAGATCGTGGAGCTCGAGCCCGCACAGTCCGTGCAGCGCGAGCACCTGCTGATCAAGGTCCGGGTCGATCACGTCACCCGCACCCAGGTGCTCGAGGCCGTCACCCTGTTCCGCGCCCGCGTCGTCGACGTGGTCACGGACGCCCTCGTGATCGAGGTCACGGGCGACACCGGGAAGACGGAGGCCTTCCTGCGCCTCCTGGAGCCCTTCGGGATCAAGGAAATCGCCCGCTCCGGCATGCTTGCCATCGGACGCGGTTCGAAGTCCATCACCGAGCGCGTCTTCAAGAACTAATCCAAACTCATTTCCATGCCCCGCTTGGCGGGGTGCACACAATCACCAAGGAGATACCCGTGTCAGAGATCATGTACGACGACAACGCAGACCTGTCGATCATCCAGGGCAAGAAGGTCGCGGTCATCGGCTACGGCTCGCAGGGTCACGCCCACGCCATGAACCTCCGCGACTCCGGCGTCGAGGTTGTCATCGGGCTCAAGGACGGCTCGAAGTCGATCCAGAAGGCCGAGGAGGCCGGCTTCACCGTCAAGAACGTCGCCGACGCCGCTGAGTGGGCCGACCTCATCATGATCCTCGCGCCGGACCAGCACCAGCGCGCGATCTTCGCCGACTCCGTCAAGGACAAGCTGACCGCGGGCAAGACCCTTGCCTTCGCGCACGGCTTCAACATCCGCTTCGGTTACATCGAGGTCCCCGAGGGCGTTGACGTCATCCTCATCGCCCCGAAGGCCCCCGGCCACACCGTGCGTCGCGAGTTCGTCGCCGGCCGCGGCATCCCGGACATCATCGCGGTCGAGGCCGACGCCTCCGGCACCGCCTGGGACACCGCGCTGTCCTACGCGAAGGCCATCGGCGGCACCCGTGCCGGCGTCATCAAGACGACCTTCACCGAGGAGACCGAGACCGACCTGTTCGGCGAGCAGGCCGTGCTCTGCGGCGGAACCTCGCAGCTCGTCCAGTACGGCTTCGAGGTGCTCACCGAGGCCGGCTACCAGCCCGAGATCGCCTACTTCGAGGTGCTCCACGAGCTCAAGCTGATCGTGGACCTGATGTGGGAGGGCGGCATCGCCAAGCAGCGCTGGTCCGTCTCGGACACGGCCGAGTTCGGCGACTACGTCTCCGGCCCCCGCGTCATCACCCCCGAGGTGAAGGAGAACATGAAGGCCGTGCTCGCCGACGTGCAGAGCGGTGCCTTCGCCAAGCGCTTCATCGAGGACATGGACAACGGCGGCGTCGAGTTCCAGGAGCTGCGTGCCAAGGGTGAGGCTCACCCGATCGAGGTCACGGGCCGCGAGCTGCGCTCGCTGTTCGCCTGGAAGCAGCAGGACGAGGACTACGTGGACGGCTCCGCCGCCCGCTAGTCGGCAACCGACACACGAATCGCCGCCTTTCTCCTACCGGAGGGAGGCGGCGATTCGCAGTTTCCGAGGTTCGATCGCCGGGTGCAGGCGAGATCTCAGAGAAATCCTGGGTCGATCCTGGACACTGGGAGGATGAGCTCCTCTCGACGTACCTTTCTCGCCCTGACCGGGAGCGGTTTGGCGCTCGGCGCTTTGGCCGCCTGCGCCCGCCAGCGTCCCGCTTCGGAGCGTGCTCCGTCGGCGGAACACGAGGGACCGTCCCTTGGGGTGATGCCAGACGAGGGTGCTCCGCATACCGCCACGTGGATGTCCTTCGGCGTGCGTGATGAGATCTGGACCGCCGAACTCGCCGAGGGTGCGCGGGAAGCCCTATTGCTGATCGCAGCGACTATCGCCCGGTACGAGCCCGTGCGCGCGCTCGTGAACCCGGGGGAGGGCTTCACGCCGATTGCCAACGTCGAATACGTGACGCATCCGATCGATGACCTGTGGATTCGCGATACCGGGCCCACCTTCATCAGGACGGGCACAGGAACGCTGGGCGTTGATTTCAACTTCAACGGCTGGGGCAATCGGCAGGAGCACGCCGCGGATGCGGCGGTCGCAGCGGGGGTGTGCGACCTCGTGGGAAGCGATCGGGTGGACACCGAACTCGTGCTCGAGGGCGGGGCTCTCGAAATCGACGGTGAGGGCACCGCGATCATCACGGAGAGCTGCGTGCTGAACGACAACCGGAACCCGGGGTGGAGCAAGGCCGACGTTGAGGCGGAACTCTGGCGCACCCTCGGTATTGAACGGGTGATCTGGCTGCCCGGGATTCGCGGCCGCGACATCACCGATGGGCACACCGACTTTTACGCTCGTTTTGCGAGCCCTGGCGTTGTCGTGGCCGGACGCGACGACGACTCGAAGAGCTTCGATTATGCCGTCACGCGCGAGCATCTCAGGATTCTGAAGCGTGCCACCGATGCTCGTGGCCGCCGACTGAAGGTACACGTGCTCCCCGCACCCGAAACGATCCGGGAGGAGTGGGAGTCCGATGAATTCGCGGCTGGCTACATCAATTTTTATGTCTGTAACGGTGCGGTCATCGCTCCGGAGTTTGGTGACCCTCGGGCTGACGAGCACGCGCGGAAGACGCTGGCGGAGTTGTACCCTGACCGGGAGATCGTGCAACTCAACATTGACCCCATCGCGGCTGGGGGCGGCGGGATCCACTGCGCGACCCAGCAGCAGCCGGCGGCCGGGTAAGGGCCCTCCCGGCACCCGGGATCGTGACACGCCGCTCGCGCGGGGATGGCTCTGCCACCCTCGCCGGGCGGCGTTTCGCCGTTCCGGGGCGGCACACCTGCCATGCTGGGGGCATGCCAGCACCCCGCGGGACCGAAGCTTCCGAGCCAGTCGAGCCAGCCGAGCCGTCAGCGCGCGCCGAGGCCGGCGTGAGCCCGGTGTCGTCCGTGTACGCCTGGGCGCTCGGCGCGGAGGCGGCACGCCTCTCGCCCGAGGTCCGCGAATACGCGCTCGGGGCGGACCCGGTGACCCGCGCCGCGGGCGCGGGCAGCGGCGTCTTCGCCGTCGCGGGGTCGAAACACCGCGCGCTCAGCCGCCTCCTCCGCCCCGTCGTCGGGCCCTCGCTGCTGCTCGACCGGCACGAGGCCGACGTGCCCTTCACCGTGGTGAACCAGCCGGGCGAGGACGGGCGCGGGCGGCCCACCCTCAGCGCGATCCGGATGTTCCGCTTCCGCGGGGCGACCAGATTCTTCGTCGATACCCTCTCCGCCGGGCCCCGCCCGGGCACCCTGCGCAACCGCGTCGGCGCGCGCGGGCTCGTGGAGATCCGGCTGCGCTGCACGGTCGGCCCGGGCGGCAGCCTGCGCCTCGATGGCGAGCAGAGCGCGCTGCGCCTCGGACGGCTCCGGCTGCCCCTGCCGCGCCTGCTCGGCGTGGACATCGCCGTCGAGGACGGCTGGGACGCGAGCACGGGGGAGCGCACCGTCTCCGTGCTCGGCACGAACCCGCTCCTCGGCACCGTCATCGAGTACCGGGGCCGCTTCTCCTACGCCTGGGGCTGAGCCGCGGGTCCGCCAGCGGGGACAGCTTCCCGCTGGCGTCGACCCCGAGCCACCGGGCGAGGGGTCAGCCGTGGTGTCGGGTGAGATCCCGCTGGAACCCGACACCCGTCGGCTCCCCGGCGCTCGAAGAGCGCCTACTATGCGAGGGTGCGCACATTTCTCAAGAAGCTCGGCCCCGCGGATGAGCCCGTCGGGCAGGCAATCCATATCCTCGACACCTTCGAAGCCCTGCACGGTCAAGGTGCCACGCTCTCGGAGATCGCCGCGGTTGCCGGGGCGCTCGCGCATCTCCCCGCCGGGGTAACCGATGCCCGGGGGGAGACCCTTGCCGAGTGGTACCCGCAGGACCCATACCGGCCCGCAGGAGCCCGGGGTCCTGTCCGGGAGAGCGCAACGCACAAGGAATTCGGCCCCAGGGACGAGCCGCTCGGGAATGTCTGGCTCGGGGGCGTACTCGATCGTGATCCGCTCGCCTCGCTGATCCTTGATCGTATGGCAGCGGCCGCGGAGCTCGCGCTCCTGCGGGCGGCTCCTGGGGAGATCGCCCCCGCGGGGCGGGTCTCCGAGTCTGAAGCCAAGCTCCGAATCCTGTTCGGTCCGGGGGCCACCAGCGAGCAACGCCGTACCGCGGCTTTCGGCCTGGGGATTCACCCGGATAGCCGGGCAGCGGTTGCTGTCTGCGCTGACCCCGACGCCGCCGTTGCTCGCTTTGCGAAGCTCCGTGGGCGAGCGGTCACGGTTCTTGACGGTCACGCCCACGTTTTGCTCACCGAAGCAGATGATGAATCCCGGGCGGTGCTCGCGGAGACGGCCTCCCGCGTGGGCATCGGACGGTGGCTGCCGATCGAGCGCCTTCCCGAGTCAAGAATCGGGGCGGAACGCGCGCTCGGTTTCACCGACCCCTCCGGGCTGGGGCGCGAGCACTACAGCGCTGAGGGGTTGGGCGGCCTGATCCACCTGGCGGAGCTACCGACCTCCGTGCTGCTCGCAGACCCGGATATCACTGCGGTTGGGCGGATCGGGGCGAGCGCACAGGGGGCTCAGGCATTGGCCGTCCTCGAGGAAGCGGTCTGGGAGCGAAGCCTGCGTGCGGTCGCCGTCCGGGTGAACTTCCACCACAGTTCCGTCGCTGCCCGGGTGAAGCGGTTCGAGGAAGAGCTCGGGCTGAGCCTCGCCGAACCCGCAGGACGGCTTCGCGCGCAGACCGGCATTCTCGGCTGGCGCGTGCTCAGCGGCCGCGGCGAGGAACCGGCCGCCGAGCACGCGGACTAAGACGCGAGTTCCGCGTCTGGGGCTCCCAAGATAGACAGGTCAAGCTCTCGGTGTTCGTGCAGACAGGGCTGGCCGTCAGCGAGCCACATGCGGCGGTTGCTCAGATCCATGATGCCCGAAGCAACGGTCATCGAGTTCATCGGCTTCTCGGATCCCTCGGTGACATGGGTGCACACCGATGACGGATAATCCGCGTGTGAGCGGAGCGCCCCGGTCAGTGATTCCACGCTGACCCCGGTGGTGATCCGGAGATCACGCTCGATACTCTGCAAGCGGATCAGGGTGTCGGTCTGCACCGGGAGGAGCACGTCCCGGTCCCGAAGCGACGGCGAGAGCAGGTGATTCGTGTGGGCCAGGTATCCGCCGGACGGGGTGAGCGGGGCGGCGGTCGCGCCCCGCCCAGGCAGGCACTCCATGTCGACCGCGAATCCGTCCGCGGATGCGATGAGGTAGTTTGCTGAGCTGGCTCGCCGGTGCGAGGACAGCAGATTCATCGCCTCCGCGAGCGTCGAGCAGTCCAGCACGCCCCGCAGGAGGAGATGGTAGGGCACCCCAGGCTGGCCGTCATCGCGGTCGGAAACGAGTGCGTTTGTCGCGAGCCCGAGTCCCGCTGAGTTCATGCCAAACTTCGCCAGGAGGCCAGCCTCGACTACCGTGACGAAGTTTGGGCGGTCCGCCTGCTCGACTTCGAGCACGACGACCGTCTCCGTCGAAAAGGGCAGCCAATCCCAGTTCTGGCCGATCAGGGTTCCTCCGCTTCTGGTCCGTTCGGGCAGCGCCGCGAAGGCACTGCACTCGCCCGCGAGCATCTGCTTCGCGAGCCCGGAGAACATGATTTCCGTGCGGCAGTTGATGGCAAGAATCTCGTCCAGGGCGAAGCCGCTCCCAGCGGCAAGCCCAGACAACTCGGCAAGGTAGCGGGGCTCGAAAGCCTCGATGGCGGGGGTGAACCCCGAGGCCACGTCGCGAGCCGCCGCCCAGTCCAGCCCGGCGTAGGCGGCGTAGACCGCCCGGTAGCTGGAGACCGTTTTGGCGATTCGGTCCTTGGCGGCAGTGCCATAGGCGAAGCCACGCTCATAGGCGGTGCCGCTGATGCGGATGCTGGGATACATTCGGAAACTCGTTTCGTTGTGAGGGGGGTGCTGGTGCGGAAGAGCGGGCCGGGGTCGCGGGTCTGGCTGACCCGCTGGGGCTCACTGCGAGGAATCGGTGCTGGCTCGGCGGTGCTTGGCGCGACCACGGAGGATCGCGGCGGTGACCGTCCCGACCACAACGATGGGGAGCGCGAATGCGGCGGCACCGGGAACGAGGGCGAGCAAGCCAAACACGACCAGGCCTCCGAGCAACAGGGCGATGCCCGTGGTGAACCAGTCGCGCAGCGCCATGAGTAGTTGCACGAGCACGGCCCCGAGAATGGCCGGCAGGATATAGCCGAAGGCGATTTCGACGCGCTCGGGCAAAATACTGACGATCCAGGTGCCAAGCACGGCCACGAACAGGACCAGGGAGGTCACGTGGATGATGACGGCTCCCGAGATCGCGGCAATAGAAACGAGCTCCGCCTTCCGCGTGCCCGGCTTCGCGTCAGTGGCCACCTGCGCGGTGATCGCCGCGGGGAGGAGCTTGTTCGAGATATTGCCGACCAGCCAGGCCTGATAGGTCCCGGCGACCCCCAGCATCGGGAAATAGGTCGCGGGCTCTACGATCCAGTTCACGGCGAAAATGGTGGTGATCGCAAACAGGGAGGTGCCGATGACGGCCCAGCCGGGAAAGAGCCCTTCGACGGTAAACAGGTAGATCGGCCCCGCGAGGGAAATGAGCAGCCCGAGCCCAATCGTGAGTCGACCCCAGCGGTTGATGCGTTGGTCAAAGAGCGCGCCTGCGGATGTCGGGGTGTGCGTGTGTGTCGTCATGAGTGTCTTCCGTTCCGTTAGGCGGCGACTGCCGCGACGAAGAGGCCAGCGAGCATTGCGATTCCGAGGGCCCACTCGCGGAGCCTGGCGAGCTGTTTTCGCTCGGCGACCACGAGCAGGAGGGCCATCACTAGCCCGGATACGACGATGACCGCGATGTTGAGGAGATTGGCCTTCGCTGAGTTCAAGACGAGATAGCTGAAGGCCGCGATGAGTGCTGCGCCGGGCACCGTCTGCATGACCCAGGGGTTCCAGGCCTGCACCTTGGCGCTCAACGTGCCCATAGACTTCGTCCCGATCAGGACCGACAGCATCCACACCGCGGCTCCGACGGCCATCGTGAAGAACACCGTGGCAAAGGCGACACCGTCGTAGCCCTCTCCACCGAGTTCAACCCCGAGCGCCCCGGAAGCCGCATTTGCTGCGGCAAGCTCGTAGGGAACGGAGCCAACCATGCCGATGCGCATGAGTACGGCGGGGGTGCCGAAGACCGGGATCAGGCCGATGGCAACAATGGCGACGGCCAGGGACGGTCCGATCGCGCTGATCGCTCCGGCCCGCATCGCCACGACCAGCTCCGATCGGGGGATCGCTTCGCTCGCGGATACCTCCCGAGCGAAACGGTAGAAGAGTACTGCCTGCACGATGATCACCGCGAAGACCGCAGCCGCGAGGAACCACAGCGCCGGCGAGTTGGCATACTGCGTGAAATCTGTCATATTTTCTCCATTGAAAGCCCCAGCTTCTGGGGACAGCTTGAGCCTAGGGAGCGGGGTCGCTTGGGGCGACGTGACGCTGTCGCGGCTTTGTGAGAAGCCACCCGCCAGGTGTCGGGTAGGTCCCGGGACGGGAGCGCGCCTCATCCGCTCCGGGCGGGGTCACAGGCGGGCGGGCGGTAACATGGGGGCATGCGGAAAAACCCCACGAGCGAGGCTCGCGAGAGCTCGCTGTCACACGGCTGGACGGTCGAAGCGGCCCCGGTCGCCGAGCCCGTCGTCCCCGAGCCCGAAACGGCGCTCACCGAGGCCGACGCGGCCGAGCGCCCCGAGGTGTCGAACGTCGCCGTGATGCTCCTCGGCGTCTTCGGCGGCCTGTTCCTGCTCTACACCTGGGCCTGGTTCACGATCGCGCAGTTTTACTCCCTCGTGAACGCGGCCTCGGTGCAGGGCAGCGGCTCCATCGGCGGAATCTTCCAGCAGATCGTCTTCTGGGTGGCCACGGTCGCCCCAGCCGCCTGGTTCCTCACCGGCATCGTGCTGACCCGCAAGAAGCCCACCTGGCAGCTCGCCGCGGTCCTCGTGCTCGGCTTGATCGTCCTCGCCCCGTTGCCCCTGCTGATCACCCCCGGAGGGAACTGATGACCCGCGCCGACGAGAGCAGCGCCGTGCAGCCCGGCACGACCGAGAACACCGACGTGCTCACCCCCGAGCAGACGGCTGCGGGTGACGCAACGCTGACCGCCGGCGTCGACCGCCCCACGACGGACGACCCGGATGCCGCGGCGCTCGATGACGCAGCCGAGGCCGCGCGCCCCGGCACCGTCAGCCGCATCGCTGGGTGGGCGCTCTTCGGCGTGCTCACCGTGTTCTTCGGCTACGCCGTCTGGGCCGCGGTCGGGAACCTGACGGGCATCCCGAAGGCGGCCGAGATGATGGGCCTCGGGGTCTCCCCGGCGGGCTGGCTCTGGCTG
>NZ_JAPFRB010000004.1:494654-500225 GCF_035726885.1 Leucobacter sp. M11
TCGGGGCCTCTGGACCCGCGCGCTGATCCTGACGGCGGCTCTCGCCACGGTCGCGGTGATCCAGCTCGACCTGATGAACCTGGTCGGCACGAGCACCTACTTCGAGTAGCCGGGCGCTGCGCCCGGGCGGGAGCCCGTGCCGGGCGTACCCCTGCCCGGGAGCGCGCGCCGTCCGGACTCAGTCCGCGGCGCGGCTCAGGCGCTTCGCGGCCCAGCGGAGGGCGAAGGCCGCGCCGAGGATCACGGCCGCGATGCCCACGCCGTAGATTGCGACGAGCCCGTAGCCGCCGTCGTGGTTCGGGTTCAGGAACGGGTACGGGTACCAGAACGAGTTCCCGGTGCCCTCGTCAAAGACCCGCGGCCCGCGGAGCATCGTCACGGTCAGCCAGACGAGCGGATAGGCCACCACGACCGCGAGCGACTTCGGCCCGGGGCCGGGGTGCCCGAGGGCGCGGGCGGCGAGGAGCCAGTCGAGCAGGATGAGCGCCGGTGCGAACACGTGCAGAATCTCATTGGACCAGCCCACCGTCGCGCCCTGCGGCAGCTCGATGCCCCGGAGCAGGGTGTTGTAGACCACCCCGGTCGTGACGAGGCACGTGGCGGCGAGGAGCATCAGCGTGCCCGCCCAGCGCGGGGGCGTCGCCCGCCGAGCGAGGGACACGCCGCCGATGGTGAGCGCGACCGCGCCGAGGATGTTGGACTGGATCGTGAAGAACGAGAAGAAGTTCAGCACGTCGATGTCGATGCGCTGGTCGCCCCGCTCGGCCCAGACCCCGAGGCTCCGGACGAGTTGCGCGACGATGGCGGCGATGATGGCGGCGGCGGTGCCGAAGCGGAGGACAAGAAGGGCGGGGCGCATGCGGTGATCTCTCGGGTGTGCGGTGCTCCGGCGGAGGCACACGGAGAGATCCCATCCTCCCAGTGCGCCGGGCCCCGCCACAAGACCGAAGCGCCGTGACCCGCCCCGGCCCGGTGGGCCGCCGCGGAAGAGCGCCCGGTTGCGGAGCAGTTCGGGGCGTCGGCGCTGGCCGAAGCCTGGCCGCGGCAAGGTCGCGGTATCCCAGGGGGTCTAGACTGGTGCGCGTGCCCGCAACCGGCGGGCAGACCCGTCTGCACCGAAGGATCCGCCATTGTCTAAGCCGGTCGTGCTGATCGCTGAACAACTCTCGCCCGCCACCGTTGCCGCACTCGGCCCCGACTTCGACGTGGTCAACGTCGATGGCACGGACCGCCCCGCGCTCCTGGCCGCCCTGGCCACCGCCGACGCCATCCTGGTCCGCTCCGCGACCCAGGTCGACGCCGAGGCCATCGCCGCCGCCCCCCAGCTCAAGGTCATCGCCCGCGCGGGCGTCGGCCTCGACAACGTGGACATCAAGGCCGCCACCCAGGCCGGGGTCATGGTCGTCAACGCCCCCACCTCGAACATCATCAGCGCCGCCGAGCTCACGGTGACCCACATCCTGAGCCTCGCCCGCCACGTGCCCCGCGCGCACGCCTCCCTGTCCGCGGGGGAGTGGAAGCGCTCCTCCTACACGGGCACGGAGCTCTACGAGAAGACCGTCGGCATCGTCGGCCTCGGCCGGATCGGCGCCCTCGTGGCCGACCGCCTCCGCGGCTTCGGCGTCGAGCTGATCGCCTTCGACCCCTACGTCACCGCGGCGCGCGCCCAGCAGCTCGGCGTGACCCTGGTCACCCTCGACGAGCTCGTCGAGCGCTCCGACTTCCTCACGATCCACATGCCGCGCACCCCCGAGACGCTCGGCATGATCGGCGCCGAGCAGCTCGCGAAGATGAAGCCCACGTCCTACGTGGTCAACGTCGCCCGCGGCGGCCTGATCGACGAGGCCGCGCTCCGCGACGCCCTCGTCGCCGGGCAGATCGCCGGGGCCGGGCTCGACGTGTTCGTGCAGGAGCCGCCGCAGGATGACGCCCTCACGAGCCTGCCGAACGTCACCGTGACCCCGCACCTCGGCGCGTCGACCGACGAGGCCCAGGAGAAGGCCGGCGTCTCGGTCGCCAAGTCCGTGCGCCTCGCCCTCGCCGGGGAGCTCGTCCCCGACGCGGTCAACGTCGCCGGTGGCGTGATCGACCCCTACGTGCGTCCGGGCCTGCCCCTCACCGAGAAGCTCGGCCAGGTCTTCGCTGGCCTCGCGCAGAACAGCCCCGTCACCTCGATCGACGTGGTCGTCCGCGGCGAGCTCGCCGAGTACGACGTCAAGGTGCTCCGCCTCGCCGCCCTCAAGGGCCTGTTCACGAACGTGGTCTCCGAGCCCGTGTCCTACGTCAACGCGCCGCTGCTCGCCGAGCAGCGCGGCGTCGAGGTTCGCCAGCTCACCGAGTCCGGCAGCGAGAGCTACCGCAACGTGATCACCCTGCGCGGCTCCCTGGCCGACGGCTCCACCGTCTCCGTGACGGGCACCCTGACCGGCCCGAAGCAGGTCGAGAAGATCGTCGAGATCAACGGCTTCGAGATGGAAATGCCCATCGCCGAGCACATGATCGCCTTCACCTACCAGGACCAGCCCGGTGTGGTGGCCTCCTACGGCGCCATCCTCGGCCAGGAGAACATCAACATCGCCGGCCTCGTGATTGCCCGGGACGAGAAGGTCGGCCGCGCGCTGAGCGTGCTCAGCCTGGACGAGGCCCTCTCGGACGAGGCGAGCGAGCGCCTGCGCGTCTCCGTCTCCGCCGAGACGCTGCACAGCATCGACATCACGGAGTAAGCTCCCGCGTCGACCGCGCCCCCGTTCCTGATCAGGGACGGGGGCGCGCTTGTGCGCCCAGATCCCGCCCGTCGCGCGGATTTCCGGCCCAAACGGGGCCCCGCGTGGTAGGCTCGGACCGGTGTCTACTGACACCGCTTTCCAAAGACGTGGGGCACAACCGCAGGTCCGCTGGTCTTCGGTGGTGGATTCCTCTCTCCCAGAGCGGCGAGGGTGATTTTCTACTGTTGATCAGCAACCGCACCCGGGGGCCATCTGGCGTTCCCGGGACGTGCCCGCGCGTCCCGAAGTGTAAGGAGAACCCGTGGAGGGTCCTGAAATCAAGTTCGCCGAGGCAGTCCTCGACAACGGCAAGTTCGGCAAGCGGACGATCCGCTTCGAGACTGGCCGTCTCGCGCAGCAGGCGCAGGGCGCCGTTGCCGCGTACCTGGACGAGGAGACCATGCTCCTGTCCGCCACCAGCGCATCCAAGCAGCCGAAGGACCACTTCGACTTCTTCCCCCTGACGATTGACGTCGAGGAGCGCTCCTACGCCGCGGGCAAGATCCCCGGCTCCTTCTTCCGTCGCGAGGGCCGCCCCTCGACCGAGGCGATCCTGGTCTGCCGCCTCATCGACCGCCCCCTGCGCCCCTCCTTCGTGGAGGGCCTGCGCAACGAGGTCCAGGTCGTTATCACCGTCATGAGCATCGCCCCCGGCGAGTTCTACGACGCCCTCGCGATCAACGCGGCCTCCGCGTCGACGCAGATCTCCGGCCTGCCCTTCTCCGGCCCCATCGCCGGTGTGCGCCTCGCCCTGATCGGTGAGCAGTGGGTCGCCTTCCCGAACAACGAGCAGCTGCAGGACGCGGTCTTCGACCTCGTCGTTGCCGGCCGCATGGTGACCGACAAGAACGGCGTCGAAGACGTCGCGATCATGATGGTCGAGGCCGAGGCCACCGAGCACAGCTGGGAGCTCATCCGCAGCGGTGCCACGAAGCCCAACGAGGCCGTCGTTGCCGAGGGCCTCGACGCCGCGAAGCCCTTCATCGCGCAGCTGTGCAAGGCGCAGTCCGAGCTGGCCGCCCAGTCCGCCAAGGCCATCGCCGACTACCCGGTGTTCCTGCCCTACACGGACGAGGTTCTCGCCGCCGTTGACACCCTGGCCCGCGCCGAGCTCGCCCCGATCTACCTGATCGCGGACAAGCAGGAGCGCCAGAACGCCGACGACGCACTCAAGGCCCGCGTCAAGGAGGCCATCGCCGCCAAGGTCGAGGCCGGGGAGCTCCCCGAGTCCGCCAACGGGCAGGCCTCCGCCGCCTACAAGTCCGTGACCAAGGACATCGTCCGCGGCCGCATCCTCAGCGAGGGTGTCCGCATGGACGGCCGCGGCAAGAGCGACATCCGCGCGCTCGACGCCGAGGTCCAGGTCATCCCGCGCGTGCACGGCTCCGCCATCTTCCAGCGCGGCGAGACCCAGATCCTGGGTGTCACCACGCTGAACATGCTCAAGATGGAGCAGCAGATCGACTCGCTGTCGCCGGTCACCACCAAGCGGTACCTGCACCACTACAACTTCCCGCCCTACTCGACCGGTGAGACCGGCCGCGTTGGCTCGCCGAAGCGTCGCGAGATCGGGCACGGCTTCCTCGCCGAGCGCGCCCTCGTGCCGGTGCTGCCGAGCCGCGAGGAGTTCCCCTACGCGATCCGTCAGGTGTCCGAGGCGCTCAGCTCCAACGGCTCCACCTCGATGGGTTCCGTCTGCGCCTCGACCCTGTCCCTGCTGAACGCCGGTGTGCCGCTGCGCGCCGCCGTTGCCGGTATCGCGATGGGCCTCGTCTCCGACGAGGTCGACGGTGAGACCCGCTTCGCCGCCCTCACCGACATTCTCGGTGCCGAGGACGCGCTGGGCGACATGGACTTCAAGGTCGCCGGCACGAAGGACTTCATCACCGCGATCCAGCTCGACACCAAGCTCGACGGGCTCCCCTCCGACGTGCTCAAGGGCGCGCTGACGCAGGCTCACGAGGCCCGCCTCACGATCCTGGACGTGCTGAACCAGGCGATCGACGCCCCCGACGAGATGGCCCCGACCGCGCCCCGCGTGATCACGGTCAACATCCCGGTGGACAAGATCGGCGAGCTGATCGGCCCCAAGGGCAAGACGATCAACGGCATCCAGGACGAGACCGGCGCCGACATCTCGATCGACGACGACGGCACCGTGTACATCGGCGCGACCGACGGCCCCGCGGCTGAGGCCGCCCGCGCCCAGGTCAACGCGATCGCGAACCCGCAGAACCCCGAGGTCGGCGAGCAGTACCTGGGCACCGTCGTGAAGAACGCCACCTTCGGCGCCTTCATCTCGCTGCTGCCCGGCAAGGACGGCCTGCTGCACATCTCCGAGGTCCGCAAGCTTGCCGGTGGCAAGCGCGTGGAGAACGTGGACGACGTGCTCTCGATCGGCCAGAAGATCCTCGTCGAGATCACCAAGGTGGACGACCGCGGCAAGCTGTCGCTCGCCCCGGTGCTCGACGAATCGGCTGAGGAGTCGGCTCCCGCCGAGGAGGCCGCCGCGGAGTAATCCCCGGCACCTCACCGCGGGCCCGCTCCTCTTCAGGAGCGGGCCCGCGCTCGTTTTTCGGGGGGAACCCCGGCCCGCGGGGGAGACTCCGCAAAGAATTGATAACGGTTCCGCGCGTCCACGCGGTTCCTTTCCCGCCGGGGCTTACGCTCAGCGGAAAGGAAAGCGCTGGGCGACGCGTTGAGAGCCCGGCACGGAAGGCAGCAAGGATGAAGTGGGGCGATCTGGGGAGCCTGGGTCGGTTCGTGGCACCGTCCGGGACCACGGAACCGAAGGGCCGCCCCTTAG
>NZ_JAPFRB010000004.1:500277-501247 GCF_035726885.1 Leucobacter sp. M11
GATGGCGGACGCCCCGGCCGAGCGTCGGCCCGTCACCGACCGGGCGCTTGGCGACTCCGGCATTGACGTGTTCCCCATCGCCCTCGGCACGAGCGTTTTCGGCTGGACCGTGGACCGGGGGATGAGCCTGCGCATCCTTGACCGCTTCAGCGAACTGGGCGGCACCCTCATCGACACCGCCGACAACTACGCGGCCGGGCAGAGCGAGGTCATGATCGGCAACTGGATGCGCTTCCGGCGCTCCCGGGACGCCGTGCGCATCGCGACGAAGGTGGGCCGTGGCTCCGAGTACCCGGGTCTCAGCCGGGCCGGGATCATCGCCGCCGTCGACGCCTCCCTGGAGCGGATGCGCACGGACCGGATCGACGTGCTCTACTTCCACCTCGACGACGAGGGCACCCCGCTGGAGGAGAGCCTCTCCGCGGCGGGCGAGCTGATCGCCGCCGGGAAGGTGCTCTCCCTCGGTGCCTCGAACTTCCGCGCGCACCGCCTCATGGAGGCCCGCGTGCTCACGGCCTACGGGCTGCCCCGCTTCGAGAGCATCCAGGAGCACTACAACATGATGCGTCGGGCCGAGGTCGAGGGCGACATCGCGCTCGTGGCCCAGGCGCAGGGACTCAGCGTCCTGCCGCACTTCGCCCTCGCGCACGGCTTCCTCGCCGGGGAGTACCGCCGCCGCGCCGACGGGATCGGGAACGCCCGCCGCGCCCGCGCCGGGCAGTACCTGAACCGCCGCGGCATGCGCGTGCTCTCCGTGCTCGACCGGATCGCCGCCCAGCAGGGCGTCTCGAACGCCCAGATCGCGCTGGCCTGGCTGCACGCGAAGCCCGGCGTCGTCGCCCCCGTGGTGAGCGCCGACACCCTCGCGCACGTGGACGAGATGATGTCCTCGCCCGCCATAGAGCTCACCCCGGGGCAGCTGGAGGAGCTCGATCGCGTCAGCGCCGTCACCCGCTCCACCTCGCGGGAC
>NZ_JAPFRB010000004.1:501277-505182 GCF_035726885.1 Leucobacter sp. M11
AGGCGGACTTCCGGGGCGCTCACGGGCGGCTCGTCTATGCTGGGCGGGTGACTGATCGCCTTGGACTTCCTCTTGACACCCCCGAACTCGACGTGGATCTGGCGGGCAGCCGGATCCGGCGCACCGTCCACCCGAGCGGCCTTCGGGTCCTGACCGAGCACATGCCGGGCGCGCGCAGCGCCACGATCGGCTTCTGGGTCGGCCTGGGATCGCGGGATGAGCAGGGCGAACAGCCCGAGGCCCCCGCGAGCCTCGGCTCCACCCACTTCCTGGAACACCTGCTCTTCAAGGGCACCCCGGGCCGGAGCGCGCACGAGATCGCGATCGCCTTCGACCGGATCGGGGCCGAGCACAACGCCCTCACCGCGAAGGAGTACACCTGCTACTACGCGAAGGTGCGCGACGCGGACATTGACGACGCCGTCGCGGCGCTCGGCGACATGGTCACCTCCTCCCTGATCGACGCGGAGGAGTTCGAGAACGAGCGCGAGGTGATCCTGGAGGAGCTCGCGATGGCCGCGGACGACCCTGGCGACGTCGCGCAGGAGCTGTTCTTCCAGCGCGTCTTCGGCGCGCACCCGCTGGGTCGCCCGATCGGCGGCACCCCCGAGACGATCCGTCGCGCCCGCCGCGACGACGTGGTCGGGTACTACTCCGAGCGGTACCGCCCGAACACGCTCGTCGTCACGGCGGCGGGGGCCGTCGATCACGACGCCATCGTGGCGGGCGTGCTCGCCGCGCTGGAGGGCTCCGGCCTCGACCGCTGGTCGACCGGCGGGCTGGCCTCGCCCGCCCCGCGCCGGTCTCGGCTCAGCGGCCCGCGCCTCGAGGGGCTCGGCGACGCCCTGCTGGAGCGGCCGGGCGGCCAGGTAAACCTGCTCCTGGGCGGCGAGGGGCTGCCCCAGGGCGACGAGCGCCGCTTTGCCTTTGGCCTGATGAATTCGGTGCTCGGCGGCGGCATGTCGAGCCGACTCTTTCAGGAGATCCGCGAGAAGCGCGGGCTCGCCTACTCCACCTACGCCTTCGGCGCGAGCTACTCGGACGCGGGCCTCTTCGGCATGTACGCGGGGTGCGCCCCCCAGAAGGCGGGGCAGGTGATCGAGCTGCTCCGTTCCGAGCTGGCCGCGCTCGCGGCGGACGGGATCACCGACGAGGAGCGTGACCGCGTGCTCGGCCAGATCGCCGGGTCCTCCGCGCTCGCGCTTGAAGACTCCGAGACCCGGATGGGGCGGCTCGCCCGCTCCGAGCTGGGCACGGGCGAGCTGATCGGCCTGGACGAGTCCGTGCGCCGCTTCCACGAGGTGACCCAGGACGAGGTGCGCGAGGTCGCCGCGATGCTCGCCGCCCGGCCCATGACCCTCGTCGCCGTTGGCGAGGTCGGCGCCGCCGGGCTCGCGGGGGAGCGCGTCTCCTCGCTCGACGCCTCCGGCCCGGCCGCGCTGCCCCCCGAGAGCGCGGCGGAGCCGCAGGCCGCGGGAAGCGCGCCGCCGCAGGGCGGACCCGCGACGCCATGACCGGGCGCGGGGGGAAGCCGGGCAGCCGGACACCGGCCGGGAGCCGCGGGGCCGCGGTCGTCGGCTCTGGTCCGAACGGGCTCGCGGCGGCGGTGACGCTGGCGCGCGCCGGGGTGCCCGTCACCGTGTTCGAGGCCGAGGCCACCATCGGCGGCGGCACCCGAACGGAAGAAACCACCCTGCCCGGGGTGCTGCACGACGTCTGTTCGGCGATCCACCCGATGGCGCTCGCCTCCCCGTTCTTTCGCGCCTTCGGCCTGAGCGAGCGGATCGAGCTGGTCGTCCCCGAGGCCTCCTACGGGCACCCGCTCGATCCCGCCGACGGGCGCGGCGGGATCGCCTATCGCGACCTGGACCGGACCGCGGCGGAGCTCGGCGCGGACGGCCCGGCCTTCCGCCGCCTGTTTCGGCCCGTGCTGCGCCGGATCGACGGGGTCGTCGACGCCGCCCAGGGCGGCTCCATGCTCCGCGTTCCCCGCGACCCGCTCGCCTTCGCCGCCCTCGGCCTCCGGGTGCTCGAGCGGGGCACCGTGGCCTCCGGGCTCCGCTTCCGGGAGCCCGCGGCGCACGCGATGATCGAGGGGGTCGCCGCGCACTCCATCGCCCGGATGCCCTCCCTCGGATCCGCGGGCGTCGGCGTCGTGCTCGCGGCGCTCGCGCACGCGGGCGGCTGGCCCGTCCCCGTTGGCGGCTCTCGGGTGATCTCGGCCGCGCTCGCGGACGACCTCCTCGCGCACGGCGGCCGCATCGAGACGGACACCCGGATCGCGTCGCTCGACGGGCTTCGCGATCGCGGCGGCTTCGACGCGGTGATCTTTGACACCTCGGCCCGCGCGCTCGCCCGGATCGCGGGGGAGGCCCTCCCCGCCGGGTACCGGCGTCGCCTGGAGCGGTTCCGCTACGGACCGGGCTCCTGCAAGGTGGACTTCGTGCTCGACGGCCCGGTGCCGTGGCGCGACGAGCGCATGCACGCGGCCCCGACCGTGCACCTGGGCGGCACCGCGGCAGAGGTGCGCGACGCGGAGAACCGGGTGCTGCGCGGGGAGCACGCCCAGCGACCCTTTGTCCTGCTGGCCCAGACCGACGGCTTCGATCCGGGGCGGAACCCGGCAGGCAGCCACGCGATCTGGAGCTACGCCCACGTGCCCGCTGGCTCCTCGCGCGACGTGCGGGAGGCCGTGATCGCGCAGATCGAGCGCTTCGCCCCCGGCTTTCGCGACCGGATCCGGGCCGTGTCCGTCACGACCGCCGACCGGCTGGGGGAGCACAACGCGAACTACGTGGGCGGCGACATCGCCTCCGGGGCCGTCTCCCTCGCCCAGCTGCTCGCGCGGCCCGTGCTCAGCCCGCAGCCCTGGCGCACCCCCGCCCCCGGCCTCTTTCTCGCAAGCTCCTCCACGCCCCCCGGCCCCGGGGTGCACGGCATGTCCGGGTATCTCTCCGCGCGGCTCGCGCTCGCGGAGGTCTTCGGTCTCCCGGTCCCGGAGCTGGCCCCCGGAGCCCCCTCCGCGAGCTAGCCCGCCCGGGCACCCGAAACCGGGGTGGACGCTGGCTGTGGATCGGGTTAGCCTGGGCGCGAAGCTCCGGGTGGGGGACCCGGACACCTGCGTTCCGAAGGGGGACACCATGACGACCATGACCGCGTATCAGCTGCCGAGCTGGCAGGGCACACCGAAGCTCAGCACCGTGCCGGTGCCGGAGCCCGGCCCGGGGGAGGTGCTCGTCCGGGTCTCAGCGGTCGGCCTCTGCCACTCCGACATCAACATGCAACAGATCCCGGCGGAGGTGGGGAACATGCTCGGCTGGTCCGTGCCCTTCACCCTCGGCCACGAGATCTCGGGCACGGTCGCGGCGCTCGGGGACGGCGTGACCGGCTTCGCCCCCGGCGACGCGGTCGCGGTCTCCGCGACGAATCCCTGCGGGGTCTGCTGGTACTGCCTGCGCGGGGACGACCAAAACTGCGTGCTGCCGGGCGGGCGCGGCTACGGGGCCGACGGCGGGCTCGCCGTGTACGTCATCGTGTCCCGGGCGGCGCACCTGCTCCCGATCGGCGACCTGGACCCGGCCTTCGCCGCGCCCCTGACCGACGCGGGGGCGACCGCGTATCACGCCGTGCAGCGGGTGCTGCCGAAGCTCTCTCCCGACGCGACCGCGGTCGTGCTCGGCACGGGCGGGCTCGGCGGCTACGCCGTCCAGTTCCTGCACCTGCTCGGGGCGGCTCGCGTGATCGGCGTCGAGCCGAACGAGGCCCGCCGGGAGCTCGCGCTCAGCCTCGGCGCGGACGAGGCCCTCGACGGCGTGCACGAGGGCACCGCCGCCGAGATCCTCGAGCGCACGGGCGGGCGGGGGGCCGAGGTCGTGCTCGACTTCGTCGGCGTCGACGCCACCATC
>NZ_JAPFRB010000004.1:505245-506415 GCF_035726885.1 Leucobacter sp. M11
TCCCTGCCGAAGCAGCAGGGCTGGTTCGGCGATCTCCCCCGGGACGGGGAGGTGTTCACCTTCCAGGGCTCCTCGCTGCGCGACCTGCGCGGGGTGTTCGCGCTCGCCCAGCGCGGGCTCCTGCAGAGCCCCATCGAAACCTTTGCCTTCGAGCGGATCGAGGAGGCCTACGCGCGGCTCGTCGAGGGATCCCTCTCGGGTCGCGCGGTCGTCACGATGCCCGGGCGGGGCTGAGTCGGCCCGGCCGCGGCCAACCGCCAGTTCCGGCGCTGCCGAGCACGGTACCCTCGTCCTATGACGATTTCTGTTGCCGTGTTTGGGGCCTCCGGGCGCCTCGGAAGCCTGATCTGTGCCCTCATCGAAGCCGAGCCCGGCCTCGTCCTGCACGCCGCGCTGCGCTCCACGAGCGACCCGGCCGAGGCCGAGGGCGCCGAGGTCGTGGTTGACGTGAGCACTCCGGACGCCTCCGCGGACATCGTGGCCCGGGCCGTTGGCCTCGGCCAGCGCGTGATCGTCGGCACGAGCGGCTGGTCCGCGGCCCGCCTCGATGAGCTGCGCACCCTGGTCGAGGCCCACCCCGGCTCCGGGGTGCTCGTCGTCCCCAACTTCTCGCTCGGCTCCGTGCTGGGCACCGTGCTCGCCCGGATCGCGGGCCGCTTCTCCGATTCCATCGAGATCATCGAGGCCCACCACCCGCACAAGGTGGACTCGCCCTCCGGCACCGCCGTGCGCACCGCGGAGCTGATCGCCGCCGACCGCGCGGGACGCCCCGTGACCGCCCCCGCGGCGGAGCAGCCCGCTCGCGGGCAGCTCGTCGCGGGTATCCCCGTGCACAGCCTGCGCCTGGCCGGGGTCGTCGCCAAGCAGGAGGTGCGCCTGGGTGGCCCCGGCGAGGTGCTCACGATCACGCACGACACCCACTCCCAGGATGCCTACCGGGGCGGGGTGCTCCGCGCCCTGGCCGCGGCCCCCGGCCTCACCGGCCTCACGGTCGGCCTGGACACGCTCCTCGGCCTGGACGCCCTCGCTGCCGCGCTGGACGAGGCCCCCGCGGGCGGCACCATATGAGCGCCAAGGCACGGTCGCTGACCGGCGTCGGCATCATGACCGTCCTGCTGGTGCTCTACTTCTTCCTCGCGGGATCGCGCGCGCTCGCCCTGTTCGGCACGG
>NZ_JAPFRB010000004.1:506446-506793 GCF_035726885.1 Leucobacter sp. M11
CCTCGTCATCCTGCCCCTGATCGGCGTCTGGGCCCTGATCCGCGAGCTGCTCTTCGGCCTGCGCTCCGCGGCGCTCGGGCGGCGGCTGGCCGAGTCCGGCCGGATGCCCGAGGAGGAGGTCGACACGCTGCCCTCCGGACGCCCGGTGCGCGACCAGGCCGACGAGTTCTTCCCGAAGTACAAGGCCGAGGCCGAGGCGGCCCCCGAGAACTGGGAATCGTGGATGCGGCTCGGGCTCGTCTACGACGCCTGCGGGGATCGCCGCCGCGCCCGCCAAGCCATCAACCAGGCCATCGCGCTCTCGCGCTAAGGCCACAGCACCCAAGGACCGCATGAGCCACTCCGTT
>NZ_JAPFRB010000004.1:506847-511436 GCF_035726885.1 Leucobacter sp. M11
TTCTTCGAGTACCCCTGGACCCGCTGGGCCCTCCCTGAGGAGGACTATGCGCAGCGGCTGGAGGAGACCCAGCGCCTGTACCTGCGCCACGCCCTCGACCACGGGCTCGTGGTCGTCGAGGACGGCGGGCGGGCCGTGGCGGCGTTCCTGCCCGCGGACGCGCCCGCGCCCGCGGAGGCCGTGCAGCGTCGCGTTGCCGAGCTGCACGGGGATCGGCTCGCGGCCCTCGCCTCGCTCGCGCTGCCCGCGGCGCCCGCCGGCAGCTGGACGCTGGAGACGGTCGGCGTGGATCCCGCCCACCAGGGGGCCGGGCTCGGCACCGCCGTGACGCGGGCGGGCCTCGGCTACATCGACGCCCGCGGCGACGTCGTCGCGCTGGAAACCTCTGATGAGCGCAACGTTCGCCTCTACGAGCGGCTCGGCTTCGCCGTCGTCGCGCACACCGAGGTGCCGGGCGGCCCAGGCGTGACCTCGATGGTCCGGCCAACCCAGCGGGGCTGATCCAGCCCCGGGGAGCCGCCCCTGCCCCTGTTTGTATACTGAACGCGGAATTTATCGGGATATACTCGCCCATTCGCCCCTCATTGTATACACTGAGGGGGTCGAGGGATATCCCCTCGGCGTGACCCGTGCCTGGGTGCGCCGGGAGGGTTCCGGACTGAGTAGCGTTTGAGAGCAAAGGAGCAATCATGGCGGAGAACGAAATCAGGAAGGGCCTGGCCGGCGTCGTCGTGGACGAGACCGCCGTGTCGAAGGTCAACCCGGACACGAACAGCCTGCTGTATCGCGGCTACCCCGTGCAGGAGCTCGCCGCGACCCAGCCCTTCGAGGCGGTCGCCTCCCTGCTCTGGAACGGCGAGCTGCCGAGCGATCAGCAGCTCGCGCAGCTGCGCGCCGAGGAGCGCCGCCACCGGCCGCTCGACGCCCGCGTGAAGGCCGCGATCGACCTGCTCCCGCTGAACGCCCACCCGATGGACGAGGTGCGCACCGCGGTCAGCGTGATCGGCGCCTCGGACGGCTCCGGCTCCGTGCTGGATGCCTCGGGCAGCCCCGAGGAGAACCTCGCCAAGAGCATCCGGCTCTACGCCGCGCTGCCCGCGATTGTCGCCTACGGCCAGCGCCGCCGCCGCGCCCTCGACCTCGTCGAGCCCCGGGACGACCTGGACTACGCCGCGAACTTCCTCTGGATGACCTTCGGCGAGGAGTCCGACCCCGTCGTGGTCGACGCCTTCAACCGCTCGATGACGCTGTACGCCGAGCACTCCTTCAACGCCTCGACCTTCACGGCTCGGGTCATCACCTCCACGCTGTCCGACCTGTACTCCGCGGTCGTGGGCGCCATCGGCGCGCTCAAGGGGCCGCTGCACGGCGGCGCGAACGAGGCCGTGCTGCACATCATGACCGAGATCGGCTCCGCCGCGAACGTGACCGCCTGGCTCGACACGGCGCTCGCCGAGAAGCGGAAGATCATGGGCTTCGGGCACCGGGTCTACAAGAAGGGCGACTCGCGGGTGCCCACCATGAAGGCCGCGCTCGACACCCTCGTTGCGCACTACGACCGCCCCGACGTCGCCGAGCTCTACACGACGCTCGAGAGCGAGTTCGTGTCCCGCAAGGGCATCTACCCCAACCTGGACTACCCCTCCGGCCCGGCCTACAACCTGATGGGCTTCGACACCCTCACCTTCACCCCGCTGTTTATCGCCTCGCGCGTGACCGGGTGGACGGCGCACATCATGGAGCAGGCCGCCTCGAACGCCCTCATCCGCCCGCTCTCCGCCTACAACGGCGTCGAGGAGCGACACATCGAGGGCTACGTCCCCGACGAGCTGACCCTCGCCGCCGCCGAGCGCCCCGAGGAAGCGGGCGCTTAGCGCCGCCCGGCATCGGGCCTCAGCCGCGCAGCGCGGCGAGCGCCCGGGCGATGCGGCGGTCGAGCGCCTCGGCGTTCGGGGCCGTGAGGAGCGGGTGCAGGATCGAGTAGCGGGCCTGCCCGCTGACCGCCGCGAAGGCGGCTGCCGCCTCCGGGTCGGCCGCGAGCGCCGCCGCGAACTCGGGCGGCGGCTCGGCGGCGGCCTGCCCCGCGTAGGCCCGCTCCCAGCGGCCGTCGGCGCGAGCGGCGGCGACCTCGGCGAGGCCGCGCTCGCGCATCCGGCCGGCCGCGCTCAGCTCCCCGACGATGCCGACGTTTCGCGCCGACCAGATCGAGCGCTTCCGGCGCGGGGTGAAGCGCTGCAGGAACGTCGCCGCGTCCCGGGACCGCTTCTGCCCGTCGATCCACCCGCTGCAGAGCGCCTCCTCGAGCGCCTGCGCATAGGACAGGCTTGTCGGTTCCTCGGTGCCCCGCTTCGCGAGCACGAGCCAGAGCCCGTCGTGCAGCGACTCGTTCTCGTCCAGCCAGGCCCGCCAGGCCGCCCGGTCGCGGACGATGCACTCGTCCGGGGCGGGGGTCGTGGGGGTGGGTGTCTCGGCCACGGTGCTCCCTCCTGCCCGGAGCACTCCGAGCACTCCAGTCTCTCAGAGGGCACCGCCCGCGGGCACCCCCTGCAAGCGGGCGTCAGGCGAACGCGGCCCAGACGGTGAGCCCCGCGCCGGCCAGGGCGTAGAGCGTCAGCGTTGCGCCCAGGGCGTGCTCGCGCAGGGAGCCCGTCCGCCCGAGCACGGGCAGCGCGAGGTGCCCGCCCGGGCGCCAGACCGCGCGCAGCCAGGGCACGCCCCGGAGCTGGCGCGGCGGGCGGAGCGTGAGCGGCCACAGCCAGTTCACCCCGCCGACCGTGATGAAGTCGCCGAGCAGGTGCACGACGAAGCCGAGGGTGACGCAGGCGGGGAGCCAGTGCGCCTGCTCGGGCAGGAACCAGGCGAGCGCGCCCCCGCCGAGCACCCCGGCGAGCCAGGCGAGCGGCCAGCGCGGCACGAGGCCGAGCACCCGGAGCGCGACCGCGAGCAGGGCCGCGGTGACCGCGCCCGTGCCGACCGCGAGGGGGCCGTCCGCCCAGGCGGGGGACCAGGCGATGCCGGTGAGCCAGAGCACCGCGAACCAGACCCCGACCGCGGCGAGCAGGGAGTGCAGTCCCTGGCGGTGCCCGCCCGAAAGCGAGCCGACCGCCCCCGTGGCCGCGCGGCCGAGCACGGGCACGGCGTGCGCGATCGTCGCGTTCGGGTGGTCGGCGTCGGGCAGGAGCGCGGCCCCCGCGCACACGAGGGTGCCCGCGAGCACGCCGATCGGGTCGAGGGGCAGTGCGCCGAGCGCGGGGAACAGGGGTACGGTCGCGGTGACCGCGATCCAGGCGGCGGCGCCGGAGACGGCGTGGGTGCTTCCCATCACGGGCGGGCTCTCTTTCTCTCTCGCGCACACGCTTCAGCGGGGGGCGGTGGCGGGTGCGGGCGGGCGGCACGCGTGCCGAGGCCACGTCCGCGAGTGATTCCGCTGTTCACGACGCTACCGGGCACCGCTGACAGCGCGCCCGCCCGCCGCAATTGCGCTGGCGGCGATGCCCGTCCGAACCCGGGGCGTTGCCGAGCCCGTGGGGCCGCCCGCGGGGGTATCCTTGGCTCTATGAGCGCTGTGATTCCGACCCCGTACGAAGACCTGCTCCGCGAGGTCCTGGAGACCGGCACCCCGAAGGGCGACCGCACCGGAACCGGCACGCGCAGCGTCTTTGGGCGGCAGATCCGCTACGACCTCGCCGAGGGCTTTCCGCTGCTCACGACCAAGCGCGTGCACTTCAAGTCCCTCGCGGTCGAGCTGCTCTGGTTCCTCCGCGGCGACGGCAACATCGCCTACCTGCAGGAGCACGGCGTCACGATCTGGGACGAGTGGGCCGACGAAAACGGCGACCTCGGCCCCGTCTACGGCGTGCAGTGGCGCAGCTGGCCCGACACCGACGGCGGCACGATCGACCAGATCGCGAACGTGGTCGAGCAGATCAAGACGAACCCCGACTCCCGCCGCCACATGGTCACCGCCTGGAACCCGGCCGAGGTGCCGAACCAGGCGCTGCCGCCCTGCCACGCGATGTTCCAGTTCTACGTGGCCGACGGCAAACTGTCCTGCCAGCTCTACCAGCGCTCCGCGGACCTGTTCCTCGGGGTGCCCTTCAACATCGCGAGCTACGCGATGCTCACCCAGATGATCGCCGAGCAGACCGGCCTCGGCCTCGGCGAGTTCGTCTGGACCGGGGGCGACTGCCACATCTACGACAACCACATCGAGCAGGTCGAACGCCAGCTCTCCCGCGAGCCCTTCCCCTACCCGACGCTGAAGATCGCCCCGCGCGAGAGCATCTTCGACTACGAGTTCGAGGACTTCGAGGTGGTCGGCTACGAGCACCACCCGGGCATCAAGGCCCCGGTGGCGGTGTGAGCGGGGCCGCCCCGCGGCTCGGCCTGATCTGGGCCCAAGCCGACAACGGCGTGATCGGCCGCGACGGCGTAATGCCCTGGCACCTGCCCGGCGACCTCGCCCACTTCAAGCGGGTCACCCTGGGCGCGCCCGTGATCATGGGCCGCCGCACCTGGGACTCGCTCCCCGAACGCTTCCGCCCCCTGCCGGGCCGCCGGAACATCGTCGTCACCCGCAACGCGGACTG
>NZ_JAPFRB010000004.1:511478-519898 GCF_035726885.1 Leucobacter sp. M11
CATCGCGCTCGCCGCCGAGGGGCTGCCGGGGGAGCCCGCGCCCGAGTGGCTCTGGGTCATGGGCGGCGGCGAGCTGTATCGCCAGGCCCTGCCCCTCGCGGACCGGATCGAGGTGACCCGGATCGCCGCGGCCGTTGACGGGGACACCCGCGCCCCCGAGCTCGGCCCGGAGTGGGCCGAGGTGCCCGGGGCGCACGGCGACGCCGCGCACGTGGACGAGGCCTCGGGCCTCGCCTACCGCTTCTGCCGCTACGAGCGCCGCGCGGAACCGGACGCGGAGCCCGAGTAGCAGCAGAGCAGGTATTGAGCCCTCAAGCCCAGCTCTGCCGCGCGGCGCCGCGGAACGGCGCTCCTGAGCGCGCCCGCACGCGCCAGGCGGAGCCTGACTCCCCGCTGGCAAATGGGGGATTCCGGGTCCGACGCGGTAGCCTAGACGAGTGAAGAACGTAGAGAACCCCTTCGGCCAGGTCATGGTCGCCCTTGTCACCCCGTTCCTCGCCGATGGCGAGGTTGACTGGCCCGCCGTCGAGAAGCACATCGACGACTGCATCGTCCAGGGGGCGGACGGCATCGTTGTCACCGGCACCACCGGCGAGACCTCCACCCTGACCGACGCCGAGAAGCTCAAGCTCGTCGAGGTCGGCAAGGCCGTCTCCTCCGGCCGCGCGAAGATCATCACGGGCGGCGGCTCCAACGAGACCGCGCACGCGATCGAGCTCTACAAGGCCTCCGAGAAGGCCGGGGCCGACGGCGTCATGATCGTCACCCCGTACTACAACAAGCCGACCCAGGCGGGTCTGCTCACCCACTTCCGGATGATCGCGGACGAGACCGACCTCCCCGTCATCCTCTACGACATCCCGGGCCGCACCGGCGTGCCCATCAAGTACGAGACGATCCTCCGGCTCGCCAAGCACCCGAACATCGTCGCGGTCAAGGACGCCAAGGGCGACTTCAGCGAGGTCAGCCGGGTCCTGAACCAGACGGATCTGCTCTACTTCTCCGGCGACGACGCCAACGTGCTCCCGCACCTGGCCATCGGCGCCTCCGGCCTGATCGGCGTCACCGCGAACATCGCGGCCGCGCCCTACCGGGTCATCATGGACGCCGTGAACCGCGGCGACCTGCACGCGGCGAAGGCCGCGCACCAGCAGCTGGAGCCCCTCGTGCGTGCGGTCATGACCCACGTTCCCGGCACCGTTGCCGCCAAATACATCCTGCACGGCCTTGGCCGTATCGGCAGCCCTCGTGTTCGCCTGCCTCTCGTCGGGCCGGAAGAATGGGAAGCCGCGATGATTGAGGACGAGCTCGCCCTCGTCGGGGACATCCCCGGCGTTGATCTGACCAATTTCCGACCGGACCGCAATGCGGCCGCCGGTGGAGCGCTGCCCCAGGTGGCAGGCACCACCCGCTAGATTCAGGAGGCCACGTGCCCAACCCTTCATTCGCCCCGCCCAAACTCAAAAAGGGCACCCTCCGGGTCATCCCCCTCGGTGGGCTTGGCGAGGTCGGTCGTAACATGACCGTCTACGAAATCAACGGCAAGCTGCTGATCGTCGACTGCGGCGTGCTCTTCCCCGAGGAGCACCAGCCCGGCGTCGACCTCATCCTGCCCGACATGGCAATGCTGAAGAGCCGCCTCGACGACATCGTCGGCGTCGTGCTCACGCACGGCCACGAGGACCACATCGGCGGCGTGCCGTACCTGCTCAAGCGCCGCGGGGACATCCCCATCTACGGCTCGAAGCTGACCCTCGCGCTGATCACGGCGAAGCTCAAGGAGCACCGGATCAAGCCCGTCACGGTCGAGGTGACCGAGGGCGACCGCGAGGTCGCCGGTCCCTTCGACCTCGAGTTTGTCGCCGTGAACCACTCCATCCCGGACGCCCTCGCCGTCGCCATCCGCACCGAGGCCGGCATGGTCATCGGCACGGGTGACTTCAAGATGGACCAGCTGCCGCTCGACGGCCGGCTCACCGACCTGCGCGCCTTCGCCCGCCTGGGCGAGGAGGGCGTCGACCTGTTCATGACCGACTCGACCAACGCCGAGGTGCCGGGCTTCACCCCGCTCGAGGCCGACATCGGACCGGTCATCGAGAACGTCATCTCGAAGTCGAAGAAGAAGGTCGTCGTGGCGAGCTTCTCCAGCCACGTGCACCGCGTGCAGATGGTGCTCGACGCCGCCGTCAAGAACGGCCGCCGCGTCGTGCTCCTCGGCCGCTCGATGGTGCGCAACATGGGCATCGCCGCCGACCTCGGCTACCTCACGGTGCCGGACGGCGTGCTCGTTGACCTGAAGAAGTCCGGCGACATTCCCGACCACAAGCTGGTCTACATGTCCACGGGCTCCCAGGGCGAGCCGATGGCCGTGCTCAGCCGGATGGCGAACCAGGAGCACCAGATCGCCATCGGCGAGGACGACACGATCATCCTGGCCTCCAGCCTCATTCCGGGCAACGAGAACAAGGTCTACCGCGTCATCGACGGCCTGATCAAGCTCGGCGCGAACGTCGTGCACAAGGGCAACGCAAAGGTGCACGTCTCCGGCCACGCGGCCGCGGGCGAGCTGCTGTACTGCTACAACATCGTGCAGCCCAAGAACGTGATGCCGATTCACGGTGAGCACCGGATGCTCGTGGCGAACGGCAAGCTCGCGGCGCAAACCGGCGTGCCCGAGAACCGCGTCATCATCGGCGAGAACGGCACCGTCGTCGACCTGAAGGACGGCGTCGCGCGCGCGGTCGGGCAGATCGACATCGGTTTTGTCTACGTGGACGGCAAGTCCGTCGGCGAGGTGACGGAGGAGGACCTCAAGGACCGGCGCACGCTGGCCGAGGAGGGCTTCATCTCCGTGATCTGCGTGATCGAGAAGCAGACCGGCAAGATCGTCTCGGGCCCCGACATCCAGACGAAGGGGGTCGCCGAAAGCGAGGCCGTCTTCGACCAGGTCAAGCCCAAGATCCTTTCCGCGCTCGAGGACGCGATCGGCAACGGCACCCGCGACCAGCGGGGCCTGCAGCAGGTCATGCGTCGCACGATCGGCCGCTGGGTCGCGCAGCGCCTGCGGCGCAAGGCGATGATCGTTCCCGTCATCGTTGAGGTCTAACGTGCGGTTACGGTTTGCACACGCGGCCGAGGTCGCGCACTGGGATGAACTCGTCGAGGCCGCCCCCGGCGGGGGCGAGGTCTGGCAGAGCGCGGAGTACGCGGAAGCGAAAACCTTCCAGAACTACTCCGCCCGCTACGTGGTCGGGGAGCCGGGCGACGGCTTCCCCGCCACGCTCGTGCTGGAGAAGCGCGTGCCTGTGCTCGGCCGGTTCTGGTACGTGCCCGCGGGGCCCGCGGGCCGGGAGACGGCGGATGTGCTCGCGCACGCCCAGGCGCTCGGCGAGCTGGCGAAGCGCCACGGCGCGTTCATGCTGAAGGTGGAGCCGCGGTTGCTGCGCTCAGACGCGGCGAAGGCCGCGTTCACCGGGGCCGGTTTCCAGCCGACCTTCCGGATCCTGCCGAACGCCTCGACGATCCTGCTCGACATCTCGGGGGAGGAGGCCGAGGTCATGGGCCGCTTCTCCTCGAGCACCCGGACGAAGATCCGCAAGGCCGACAAGATCGGCTTCACGGTCGAGCGCGTCGAGGCCACCGAGGAGAACTGCCGCACGATGTACGCGCTGCTCTCCGAGACCGGCGACGAGAAGTTCCAGCTGCGGCCCTACGCGTACTACAAGAAGTTCTGGCAGACCTTCGCGGCCACCGGCCGCGGGCAGCTCGTGCTCGGCAGCACCGAGTCCGGCGTGGTCTGCGGCATGTTCGGCATCGTGCTCGGCAACACCAGCTGCTACAAGGACGGGGCCTCCTCGAAGGCGGGCCTGCCCAACGGCGCGATGAACCGCATGCAGTGGGAGCTCCTGCTGTGGGCTCGTGAGCACGGGGCGACCGTGCACGACCTCTGCGGCGCGCCGCCGAGCGAGCAGATCGACGACACGGAGCACGCGCTCTACGGCGTCGGCCAGTACAAGCTGCGCTTCAACAAGGAGGTCACCGACTACGTCGGCACCTTCGACCTGCCGCTGAAGGGCGCCGCCTACGCGCTCTGGACGAGGCTCGGCGACCGCCTCGCGCGCCGCCTCTCCCTCGCCAAGCGCAAGGATCCGTACTACTAGGCACTCGCCGCACCACAAGAGCGGCCCGCGCCCCCGATGGGGGACGCGGGCCGCTCTCGCGTCTCGGGAGGGGGCGGTTAGTCCGTGGCCCCCAGTCGGCCGAGGAACAGGGCCTCGCCGAGGGCGATGTGGCGCAGCTCCTCGGGGTGCAGGCTCTCGTTCGTCGAGTGCATGCGGCACTCGGGCTCCAGCACCCCGAGCAGCACGATCTCCGCCTCCGGGTTGATCCCGGCGAGCGTCGTGGTCAGCGGGATCGAGCCGCCCTGGCCGCTCGTGACGGTCTCCACCCCGCCGTAGGCGTCCGTGAGCGCCTGGCTCAGCGCCCGGAACGCGGGCCCCGAGGTGTCGGCGCTGAACGGGTGACCCAGCTCGCTCGCCTCGGCCTCGACGGTGACGCCCCACGGGGCCACGGCGTGCAGGTGCGCGATGAGCGCGTCGCGCAGGGCGGCGGCGTCGGCCCCCGGGGGGACGCGCAGGTTCAGCTTCGCGGCGGCGCGGGGCTGGATCGCGGCGACCGCGCCCACAACGGGCGGGGCGTCGATGCCGAGGATCGTGATGACCGGCCGCGCCCACACCTGCTCCGCGACCGAGCCGGAGCCCAGGATCTCGGTGCCGGGCAGCATCCCGGCGTCCGCGCGGAACGTGTCCTCGTCGTAGGGGAGCCCCGACCAGGTCTGGCTGGCGTCGATGCCGGGCACCGTCGTGTTACCGTGCTCGTCGCGCAGGGTGGCGAGCATGTGCACGAGGGCCGCGAGGGCATCGGGGGCCGCGCCGCCGAACGCGCCGGAGTGCAGGCTGGCCTCCAGGCTGGAGACGGTGACCGTGACGTCAACCGCGCCGCGCAGGCTCGTGGTGAGCGTGGGCAGCCCGACCCGGGCGTTCCCGGCGTCCTGGATGAGCATGACATCGGCCGCGCGGAACAGCTCGGGGTTCGCCTCCGCGTAGCGGTCGAGGCTCGCGCGGCCCTGCTCCTCGGAGCCCTCGGCCACGATGATCACGCCGACGGGGTAGGGGGAGTCGCCGTCGAGCCCCGCGTCGGCCGCCGCGGCGTCCCCGCGCAGCGCGCGCAGCGCGGTCAGGTGCGCGACCAGGTTGCCCTTGCAGTCCGCGGCACCGCGCCCGTAGAGACGACCCTCGCGCTCGGTGAGGGCGAAGGGCGGGCTCAGCCAGGCATCCTCGTCGAGGATCGGCTGCACGTCGTAGTGGCAGTAGAGCAGGACGGTGGGGGAGCCCTCGGGGCCGGGCCGGTGCCCGATCACGGCGTAGGTGCCGTCCGGGGTCAGCTCCAGCTCGGCGGGGATGCCCTCGGCGCGGAAGGCGGCTCGGGTCCACTCGGCGGCGCGGACGACCTCGGCCTGGTCCACGATTCGCTCGTCGGCGATCGACGGGATCGCGACGATCTCGGTCAGGTCGGCAAGGGCGCGGGGCAGCAGCGCGTCCACGCGCGCGCCCAGCTCGGTACGGTCTTGGGGAACTGCGGAATCGTTCATGCCTCTATTGTCCTCGCTTCGCGGCGTTGGCGCACGCTCGGCGGGCCGCAGCGGCGTCACATGGCCGCTTCTTCGGGGGCCGCGCCCGCGCGGGCGACGCGCCGATTGTGGCGGAGGACCTGCAGCGTCCAGGTGGCGAGGACGACCGCCAGGTAGATCGCAATCGCTGCCGAAACGGGCAACGCCCGGTCTGCGGCCAAAAGGATGGCTCCGCTGCCCAGCAGCATGATGCCAATCAGCAGCGTGACGGGGAAGCTGGCCCCGCTGCCGGACGGGGCGGGACCCGAGCCGCTGACGGGGGTGCCGGTCCAGCGGAGGCGGCGGTGCGGCACCTGGGCAAACAGCTTCCGGGTCCCGAACACCTGGAGGGCCAGCCCGATCACCACAGACGCCGCGGCAAGGAGGAACGATCCTGTCTCCCACGTCATGATCTACCGAAACCCCCGGATTCGCCGCGAACGCGCCGCGCCAGCTTCGGGTAGCGGGAGAGACGGGCGCGGAGGTGGCGCTCCCGGGGCCGGGACTGGACCACGCGGTCGGGCCCCTGCCGGGGAAACCGCTCCGGGGGCGGGGGAACGGGGACTCGGATCCGCTGACCGTGCTCCATTGCGCCGCCTCGCCTCCGGGTCCGCCGCCTCGAGCCGCCCCCGGGGCGTGTCGGTCCCAGTGTAGGGCGCTTTGGCCGGCGTCGAACCCTCCAAGCGTCCCGGGCCGGGCTAGAGGCGGCCCCCGCCGACGACCTTGCGGGCGAGGTCGTAGACCCCGTAGCTCAGCGCCTTGACCGGCTTTTCCCAGGTGCCGGCGAAGTCGTGCTGGACGCCGCCGAAGGAGCGCTTAAACTCGCTGAAGCCGGTCCACGCGTGGTCGGTGACCTCGGGCGGAACCACGCCGTACAGGTCGAACTCGCGCAGGCCCTTCGCCTGGGCGTCCTCGATCATCTGCGAGACGATGATGGTGCCGGGGGCCAGCTTGCGGTGCTCGTAGTTCGCGGCGGCGTGCGCGTAGTAGCGTCGCTCGGCGTCGTCGTAGATCATGGCGGAGGCCACCGTCTGCGCGGGCTCGCCGTCGTCCCCGGCCAGGTCAACGAAGTACAGCGTGCCGACGCCGGAGGGCAGGAAGGTCTTCGCCTGCGTGCGCAGGTAGTCGTCCGCGTGCGCGTGCATCCCGGTCTGGTCCGCGACCCCGTGCAGCAGGCCGAGCAGGGTCTCGATCTCCGCGGGGTCGTGGCTCTGCCGGACCGTGAGGCCCTTCTTCGCGTAGTTGCGGTGCAGGTTCCGGTTGGTTTTGCGCATGTCCAGCAGCAGCTCGTCAAAGGGGCGCGACAGGTCGATGCGCTGGGTGTGCTCCGGCTGCACCCGCGCCACCCGCTTCAGCCCGGCCGCGGCGAGGTCCTGCTCGGCCCCGGGGCCTGTCGGTTCCAGGCGGACGAAGGCCGCGCCGAGCCGCTTCGCCTGCGCGGTGAGGGAGGCGAGCGCCGGGGCGAGCGCTCCCGGGGTATCGAGCTCCGGGCCGTAGGGGCAGTAGAGGCGGCTGTTCAGCTTGCCGCGCTCCAGGAAGGCCTGGTAGCGCCAGCCGTCGCCGGAGTCGCGCACGACGGCGCGGCCGAGCTCCCCCTGGAGCTGCGCCCAGGCATCGGTCTGCAGAAAGTGGCTCATGTGCCGGTGTCCTCCGCTTAGAACAGGTCGAGGTCGCCGGTGCGGCGACGGTGCAGTTTGGAGACGACGCGCTTGCCGATCCGCTCCCAGATGTTGGCCTGGGTGGGGCGGATCACGACCTCGTAGCAGCCGATGTGCTCCGTGACGACGCGCGAGAAAGCGAGCTTGAACTTGCCCACCGAGTAGTTCAGGTGCTCGGGGTTGTTCAGCTCCTTGGTGGGCGGCACGCCGACCATGTCGTAGCTGACGCAGCCCGCGTCGCGTGCGGCGCGCATCATGTGCCACTGCACGAGGTTGCTCATCCCCGGGGTCACGCGCTCGCGCTCGGAGCCGCCGTCCTTGTAGAAGGCGCGGTCGCCGATGATGATGAGGTAGGCCATCACGGCGGGGGAGCCGTCCACGTCGATGCCGTAGAAGGTGCCCTGCCCGGCCCGCGAGAACCCGTTCCAGAAGGTTTCGGTGTAGCTCTCGGAGCGCAGCCGGAGGTTTGCCTTCCCGCCGCCGACGAGACGCATCAGCCGGTGCATCGTGCCGTAGGTCTCGGCGTCGGCCGGGTACTCGCGCACCTCGTGGCCGTCGCGGATCGCGCGCCGGATCATGTTGCGGCACTTTGAGTCGAAGCTCTTCATGAGGGCGTCGTCGTCCTGGGCCACGTTCACGATGGCCGTGTAGGTGTTGCCCTGGATGCCGGGGCGGTGCTCGGCGTCGATCGCGGCGAGGCCCGCGTGGGTCGCCTCGTCGTCGAGCAGCGGAGGCTCGGTCGTGACGCTGAACACGTTGAGCTTCTCCCGGGCGATGAACGCGCGCAGCGCGGCGACGCAGCCGAGGAATTCCTCGGGGCTCGTCACGCTCGGGCCCTTGACGAGGTACCAGTAGCGGCCGAGCAGCGGCACGCGGCGCTCGAGCACGAGCGCGGCGCTCGTCACCCCCTGCCACGAGAAGATGAGGTGGCGCGGGACCCAGCCGACGCTCGCCTTGGTCGCGGCGAAGGAGGCGGCCATCAGGAAGTCGCCCCCGGCGGGGTTCCGGGCGATGAGCGCGTCCCAGTCCTGGCGCTCAGCCTCGGTGGCAAATCTGGCCGTCACATCGGTCATGGTGTGCGTGTCCTCGGTTTC
>NZ_JAPFRB010000004.1:519938-525650 GCF_035726885.1 Leucobacter sp. M11
CGGCGGTGGCTGGCGCAGCTGCGGTCCGCCTGCGGCGGACCCGGATCAGTCTAGCGACGGAAGATCCGCTTGAGCGGTGAGCCCAGCCGGGCGGCGAGCCCGAGCATCTCTCGGTTGCCGAGCGCGTAGAGGGCCCCGGCGTAGAGCCCGGCCATGATCAGGAAGATCAGGGCGCAGGTGACGAAGGCCTGCCCGAAGCCCGCGACGACGAAGCTCTCCGGGCCGACGCCGCCGAGCAGGAGCAGGGCGCCGAAGCCGCCGGCGGCGGAGACGATCGCGCCGAGCGCGGACTGGACGAGGGAGCGCGAGAGCGCCCGCCCGCCCAGGATGCCGATCCGGCGGCGGAGGATGAGCACGGTGGTGATCGCCTGCGCGCCGAGCAGGAGCGAGACAAAGCCGCTGAGCGAGGCGGTGATCATCTCGGGCGGCAGCGTCGCGCAGAAGGCCGAGGCGGCGAGGGTCAGCGCGGACTGGCCCGCCGTGATGAGGAAGGGCGTCTTGGTGTCGCTCATCGCGAAGAAGCCCCGGTTGAACACGAAGAGCAGGCTGAAGGGGACGAGCCCGATCAGGTTCGCGATGAGCACGACGGCGAGCGAGGAAACCCCGACGTCGCTCGCGGTGGGCTGCATTAGGCGGCTGATCGGGAAGGCCAGCACGATCAGGACCACGCTGAAGAACATCATCGCGAAGCCCGCGAGGCGCGCGGACGAGGACAGGTCCTGCTTGAACAGGTCCATCCGGTTCCGGTGCACGTTCTCGCTCATCCGGGTGAAGTACGCGGTCACGAGGGAGATCGTGATGATCGAGTGCGGGAGGACGAAGATCCACCCGGCCATATCGGAGGCGGCCAGGGCGGCCCCGGTGCCCGAGGCGATGTTCATGACGCTGCCGTTGACGAAGCCGACGACCTGGGTCACGATGACGCTCGCGAAGGTCCAGCTGGCGATGCGCCCGGTCTGCGCGAGCCCCATGCCGCGCCAGGCGAAGTCGGGGCGGAAGCTCAGGCCGGCGCGCTTCCAGAACAGGAACAACACGAGGGCCTGCGCGGCGACGCCGAGCGTGGCGGAGCCCGCGAGCAGGGCCATGCCCCCGGTCGACCACGCATCCACGGCGCGGTGCCCGTCGGGGTCCGGCCCGTAGACGAGCACGAAGACGAGCATGCCGGCGATGTTCAGGATGTTGTTGAGCACGGGTGCCCAGGCATAGGGGCCGAAGAGGCTCTTCGCGTTCAGGACCTCGCCGAGCACGGTGTAGAGCGTGTAGAAGAGGATCTGGGGCAGCAGCCAGTACGCGAACATCGTCGCGAGGTGGAGCTGCTCGGGGGGCCAGGTGGCCCCGAGGAGCTTCACGAGGATCGGGGCGATCGCGACGGCAACGACCATCATGGCCCCGGAGCCGACGATCGCGATCGTGACCAGCTTGTTGATGTAGCCGCGGCCGCCGTCTCTGGCGAGCGCCGCCTTCGTGATCTGGGGCACGAGCACGGCGCTGAGCACGCCCGTGGCGACGAGGGTGTAAATCGTGTTCGGGATGCGCGAGGCCACCGCGAAGGCGTCCGCCCCCGGGCTCAGGCTGATCCCGATGGCGTAGGCGAGGATCATGGCCCGGACGAGGCCGAGCACCCGCGAGACGATCGTCCCAGAGGCGATAAAGAGGCTCGCGCGGCCGATCCCGGAGGTGCTCACTCGCCCCGGCCGATCGCTCGGGAGGACGTGAGCGGGGCGGGGCGCCGCAAAAGGGAGGATGCCATGAGTCCCGAGCTTAGTCTGTCCCGGGTGGGCCGCACCCGGGAGCACGCCGTGATTCCGCGGGTTTTCAACACACCCGGCCCGCAGGTGCCCGCTGTCGGTTGCTGCTTGTACCCTGTGAACCATGGCCAGCAAGACCCCCGCGACCCGAGCAAAAAAGGGCGCACCCACCGCGAGCACGCGCACCCGCGCGACCGCGACGACGAAAAACGCGACCGCGAAAACGGTCGCGTTCGAGACGGCCGCGCGCGATCCCTGGCTGGTGCGCGCCTGGACCGCGATGGGCCACGGGATCGGCGGGCTCGCCCGCGCCTTCCGCCTGGAACCCATCGCGCCGGAGGACCGCCGCGACGGGATCCCGCTGGCCCTCGTGCTGCTCGCCGTGATCGGCGTGGTCACCGAGTGGTTCCTCATCGGCAACCCTGTCGCCGTGCAGCTGGGCGCGTGGACCTTCGGCGGCCTCTTCGGCGGCGTCGCCTTCGGGCTCCCCATCGTGATGGGCATCTTCGCGTTCTGGCTGTTTAACAACCCCTCCAGCGTGCACGACAACCGCCGCATCGGCATCGGCCTCGGCCTCGCGCTCCTGTCGGTTGCCGGGATCTGCCACCTCTTCGGCGGGCGGCCGAACCCCCGCGAGGGCATGGTGACCCTCGCGAGCGGGGGTGGGCTCTTCGGCTGGATGATCGGCGAGCCGCTCGCGCAGCTCACGGTTCCGGTCGCGACGGTCGTGCTCTCCCTGTTGCTCCTGCTCGCCGTGCTCATCATCACGAAGACCCCGCCGAACCGGATCGGGGCCCGCTTCGGCGAGGCCTACCGCTACCTCTTCGGGGCCCCCGAGCCCGCGACCCCGGCCGCCGACGCGGCGGACCTCGTCGAGGC
This sequence comes from Leucobacter sp. M11, assembly GCF_035726885.1. Classification (NCBI taxonomy): domain Bacteria; kingdom Bacillati; phylum Actinomycetota; class Actinomycetes; order Micrococcales; family Microbacteriaceae; genus Leucobacter; species Leucobacter sp. M11. The sequence continues at coordinate 522,566 of NZ_JAPFRB010000004.1, forward strand.
CGCCGAGCGCGCCCCGGCAAAGCCCAAGCGCGGCCGAGGCAAGAAAGCCGACAGCGCCCTCTTCGACGTCGAGGACGAGCCCGGCGCGGGGGAGCTGCCCTGGTGGCGGCGCACCGAGTCCGGCCGCGAGGAGGATCCCGAGTACGGCGCCGCGCCCATCGAGGCCGCCGTCGCCGCGCTCGGCTTCGACGACGAGCCCGAGCGCGCCCCGGCCAAGCCCGCCTTCGACTCGCCGCTCGAGAGCGCCGAGCCCCGGGCTGAGGCCGAGCCAGAGGGGGTCTACCCCACGGGCCTGTTCGCCGACCTGCTCCAGGCGGAGCAGGCGGCCGCCCAGGCCCCCGCGGTCGGCTCCGGCCTCGGCGATGATACGCCGACGACCGCCTACGATCCCTTCGAGAGCGCCCCCGAGCCCACCTCGGAGCCCGCGGCCCCGCTCTCCGAATCCCAGCCCACCCGAATCCTGCCCCTCGCGGGCGCCGCGGACGGCCAGGCGCAGCCCGAGTACGAGCTGCCCGACGACGGCACGCTCGCCGCCGGGCCGCCGTCCAAGGCGAGCTCGCAGGCGAACGAGGACATTGTCGCCTCGATCACCGAGGTGCTCGCCCAGTTCAAGGTGGACGCGGTCGTGACCGGCTTCTCCCGGGGGCCGACGGTGACCCGCTACGAGATCGAGCTCGGCCCCGGCGTCAAGGTCGAGCGGGTCACCGCGCTGTCCAAGAACCTCTCCTACGCGGTCGCCTCGAACGAGGTGCGCATCCTCTCGCCGATCCCCGGCAAGAGCGCCATCGGCGTCGAGATCCCGAACAAGGACCGCGAAAACGTCTCGCTCGGCGATGTGCTGCGCTCGCCCGCCGCCCGCAAGAGCACCCACCCGCTCACGATCGGCATCGGCAAGGACGTCGAGGGCGGCTACGTCGTCGCGAACCTCGCGAAGACCCCCCACCTCCTCGTGGCCGGGTCCACCGGCTCCGGAAAGTCCAGCTTCGTGAACTCCATGATCACGAGCCTGCTCATGCGCTCGACGCCCGCCGAGGTGCGCATGGTGCTCGTGGACCCGAAGCGCGTGGAGCTCACGATTTATCAGGGCGTGCCGCACCTGATCACCCCCATCATCACGAACCCGAAGAAGGCGGCCGAAGCGCTGCAGTGGGTCGTGAAAGAGATGGACATGCGCTACGACGACCTGGAGAGCTTCGGCTTCCGGCACATCGACGACTTCAACGAGGCCGTCCGCTCGGGTGGCATCGTGCTCCCCGAGGGCAGCCAGCGCGTGCTCAAGCCCTACCCCTACCTCCTGGTGGTCGTCGACGAGCTCGCCGACCTCATGCTCGTCGCCCCGCGGGACGTGGAAGAGTCGATCGTGCGCATCACGCAGCTCGCCCGCGCCTCCGGAATCCACCTCGTGCTCGCGACCCAGCGGCCCTCCGTTGACGTCGTCACGGGCCTGATTAAGGCGAATGTGCCGAGCCGCCTCGCCTTCGCGGTGGCCTCGGTCACCGACTCCCGCGTCATCCTGGACCAGCCGGGAGCCGACAAGCTCATCGGCCAGGGCGACGGCCTGTTCCTGCCGATGGGGGCGTCGAAGCCCATCCGGGTGCAGGGCGCGTGGGTGCGCGAGGAGGAGATCACCCGCGTTGTCGAGCACGTCAAGGCGCAGGCGATGCCCGAGTACCGCGCCGACGTCGCCCAGACGGTGCAGGCGAAGGAGGTCGACGCCGACATCGGGGACGACCTGGAGCTGCTGCTCGCGGCAACCGAGCTCGTGGTCTCGAGCCAGTTCGGCTCGACCTCGATGCTGCAGCGCAAGCTCCGCGTCGGCTTCGCGAAGGCGGGCCGACTCATGGACCTCATGGAATCGCGCGAGATCGTCGGCCCCTCGGAGGGTTCGAAGGCGCGCGACGTCCTGGTCACTCAGGAGCAGCTGGGCGCGACGCTCGCGAAGCTGCGCGGCGAGCCCGCCTCGCCCGGGGCCGGCCCGCAGTTCACCGGCGGCGGCTCCGCGACGCTCCAGGCCGAGGCCTTCGATCCGCTGGAGGCCCGCACCGAGGGTCTGGAAGAGGTCGAGGCCGAGGAGAGCGAGGACGCCTGGGGTCTGACCGGGCGGGACGACTAGCCTGAAGCACACGGGGCGCGTTGCGCGCGGCCCCGCGCCCGCAGTACCACGACGAGGGGAACCCCGATGACCGATGCGAACGCTCCCGCCGCTCCGCCCGCGAAGCCGAGGAACTGGAACGCGCCCAATGTGATCACGGCGGCCCGTATCGTGGCCACCCCGTTCTTCCTGTGGGCGCTGCTCGCCGACGGCGGGGCGCTCGGCCCCTGGCGCTGGGTCGCGGCCATCTTCTTCGTGGTGGCCATCGCGAGCGACGCCCTCGACGGCTACCTCGCCCGGAAGCACAACCTGATTACCGATCTCGGCAAGCTCCTCGACCCGATCGCGGACAAGGCCCTGATCGGCAGCGCGCTCATCGGTCTCTCGATCCTCGGCGAGCTGCCCTGGTGGGTCACGATCATCATCCTCATCCGCGAGGTCGGGGTGACCGTGCACCGGCTCTTCGAGGCTCGCTCGGTCGTCGTGGCCGCCGCGTGGATGGGCAAGCTCAAAACCGTCGCGCAGTCCGTCGCGATCGCGCTCGCGCTGTTCCCCCTGGCCGGGCTCGTCGGGGACTGGATCGTTCCGGTGAACATTGCCACGATGGCGATCGCCTTCGGCCTCACCCTCGCGAGCGGGATCGACTACGTCATCACCGCGGCCCGGCTGGGGAAGCGGGCATGACCCTCGCCGCGGAGTGCATCCGCCTCGCCGCCGAGCGGGGGGTGCGCCTCGCGGTGGCAGAGTCGCTCACCGGGGGTCTCCTCTGCGCGGAGCTGGTCCGGGTGCCCGGCGCGTCCGCGGCGGTCTCCGGGGGCGTCGTCGCCTACGCCACGGAGCTGAAGGCGAGCCTGCTGGGCGTGGCTGAGGAGCGGCTGCGCGAGACGGGACCGGTCGACGCGCTCGTGGCCGAGCAGATGGCGCGCGGCGTCCGGCAGGCGTGCGCGCTGGGCGGGGTTCCCGCGGATGTTGGCCTCGCCACAACGGGCGTCG
>NZ_JAPFRB010000004.1:525689-528065 GCF_035726885.1 Leucobacter sp. M11
GCACCGTGTGGCTCGGCATCAGCTCGAGGCGCGGGGACCGTTCCGTGCGGCTCGCCGCCGCGGGGGACCGCGAAGCGATTCGGCGGGCCACCGTGACCGCCGCCCTGGACCTGCTCGCGGACGAGCTGCGCGCGCTTCCCGCGGCGGGCTGAGGCCCCGACGCACGAGCTGCTGCGCGACCCGATGCGCCGCCCGGCGCGCTGGGGGCGCGGCAGTGGCTGGGAGCTCGCCGGGGGATCGCTGGGACCGCGCCGCGCGACACGCCCGGTTCTGTGGGCGCGGCGGCGAGGTGATCCCGCGGAATTCCGGGGGAGTCGGCGCGAAGCCGAGAAATACCTGAGTCGAGGAGACTCAGGTTTTAAAAAGCCGGGGAATAGATTCCGAATGGCTCAGGTTATGCTTGGTGACGCACACAACACAGGTTGGCATCCGCCGACTACAGTGAGCAGTGTGAGGCGTCGGAACCGTGGAATATCCGCGGGGCGGTCACAGACCGCTTACAGAGCCAGGGAGGTCGCATATGGTGCTCGTTCGTCAGGAAATTGGTGACGTACTCCGTGATTTCCGGCTGCAAAAAGGTCGCACGCTCCGACAGGTCGCTGGGGAGGCGAGCGTCGCGCTCGGTTACCTGAGCGAGGTTGAGCGTGGCCAGAAGGAAGCCTCCAGCGAGATTCTCGCTGCGGTGGCTGACGCGCTGGGGACCCCGCTGTCGGTCATCATGGGAGAGGTCAGTGGTCGTCTCGCAATCGTCGAGGGGCTGCACCCCACATTCGCGGAGACGGTGCCCGACACCGTTCCGATCGAGTTTGTCGAGGGCTACCGCTCCGACGTGCTCGCCGGCTGAGTCGGCTCAGGAGCGCGCATGCGTTTGAGCGAGTTTCGGCGCGCCGTCGCTGAGGAGTTTGGCCCCGTCCACGGCCCCGTGTTGACGCGGGATCAGTGGCTCGCCGAGCTCGGCGGCACGGTTGACGAGGCCCTCGCCGCCGGGGCCGATCCGCGCGACGCCTGGCTCGCGCTGTGCCGCGAGATGAGCGTTCCCACGGAGCGCCGCCACGGCCGCGGCCTCGTCGACCCGCGCTAGCGGCCCGCCGCACGCCCGCAGGGCCGCCCGAACGCGTTTCGGGCGGGCCTGAGTTGTTTCCTCGAAAACTCCTCCGGCGACACGCCGCACGGGTTCGAAGATGTGTTCGACTCCTTGGTAGTCTCCTCACCAGGACGTTCGATGCCGAGTTCCGCACCGGGTCGCCCCCGACACGCACTGTGTCAGTGGCTGCCCGTAGCGTGGAACCGGATCAAGCGATCCGTGCCTTGTCGAGAACCGATCACCGTGATCGGCCCGACAGTCGGTAGGCAGTCACCCGTGGCCCACGCCACACAACCCGAGGAGAAGAAGCACATGGCCGCAAACGACCGCGAAAAGGCGCTGGAATCAGCGCTCGCCCAGATCGACCGACAGTTCGGCAAGGGCTCCGTGATGCGCCTCGGGAGCGATGAGCGCGCCCCCGTCGAGGTGATCCCCACCGGGTCCATCGCCCTGGATGTCGCGCTCGGCGTTGGGGGCCTGCCCCGGGGCCGCATCGTTGAGATCTACGGGCCGGAGTCCTCCGGAAAGACGACCCTGACCCTGCACGCGATCGCGAACGCGCAGCGCAACGGTGGCATCGCCGCCTTCATCGACGCTGAGCACGCGCTCGACCCCGACTACGCCCAGAAGCTCGGCGTCGACATCGACGCCCTGCTCGTCTCCCAGCCCGACACCGGCGAGCAGGCGCTGGAGATCGCCGACATGCTGATCCGCTCTGGCTCGATCGACCTCGTCGTGATCGACTCGGTCGCGGCGCTCGTGCCCCGCGCCGAGATCGAGGGCGAGATGGGCGACAGCCACGTCGGCCTGCAGGCCCGGCTCATGAGCCAGGCGCTGCGGAAGATCACGGGTGGCCTGAGCCAGACGAAGACGACCGCGATTTTCATTAACCAGCTCCGCGAGAAGATCGGGGTCTTCTTCGGGAGCCCGGAGACGACCGCTGGCGGAAAGGCGCTCAAGTTCTACGCCTCGGTCCGCCTCGACATCCGTCGCATCGAGACCCTCAAGGACGGCACCGACGCGGTGGGCAACCGCACCCGCGTCAAGGTGGTCAAGAACAAGATGGCCCCGCCCTTCAAGCAGGCCGAGTTCGACATCCTCTACGGCACCGGCATCTCCCGCGAGGGCTCCCTGATCGACTTCGGCGTCGACCACGGCCTCGTCAAGAAGAGCGGAGCCTGGTACACCTACGACGGCGACCAGCTGGGCCAGGGCAAGGAGAACGCGCGCAAGTTCCTGCTCGCGAACCCCGAGCTGGCCGACGGCCTCGAAAAGAAGCTGCTCGCGAAGCT
>NZ_JAPFRB010000004.1:528123-532940 GCF_035726885.1 Leucobacter sp. M11
TCTCTCGAGCAGGCTCGCGGAAAGAAGCTCGGCGCGTAGCGCCGGGCGGGAACCGAATCACCGTGGTCGTGCGTTTTCTCCCCGTCGGCGGACCGGAGCGAAAAGCCCCGGTCCCCCCGCGGGACAATCTTGCCGAGGTCGTCGAGTTGCGCTCCCGGCTCGTCCCCGAGGAGACGCCCGACGCGGAGCCGGCGCCCGACCTCGGCGATCCGCGCGAGCAGGCCATGCGCCGGCTCGCGCGGAGCGCCCAGAGCGTCACCGAGATCGAACGATTCCTGCGGGGCAAGGGGCACCAGCCCGAGGCAATCGAGCCGGTCGTTCGGGAATTCCTGGATCGCGGCTACCTCGACGACCTCGCCCTGGCCAAGGCGCAGACCGGGATCCTCCGGGAGCGCAAGCGCATGAGCACGCGCATCATCGAGCGCACCCTGAACGAGCGGGGCATTCCGCGCGAGTTCATCGGCATCGCGCTCGCCGAGTTCGACCCCGAGGGCGATGACGAGGACCGGGTGCTCCGCGAGGCCGCCCGGGACCGCGCCCGCAAGATGGGCTCTCTCGACCGGGCGACCGCCGAGCGCCGGCTGATCGCCTTCCTCGCCCGCCGCGGTTTCGGCGGTTCCTCGGTGCGCGACATCGCGCGTGAGGCGCTCGACGAGGCCGCGCGCTAGCGTCGCCCCGCTCGGGTGAGCCGATACACTGACACCATGAGCACCGTGGAAATTCCCGTGGAGATTCCCGCGTCCGACGCGGCCCGCAACGAGGACGGCAGCGCCCGCACCTACCGCGTGCGAACCTTCGGCTGCCAAATGAACGTGCACGACTCCGAGCGCCTGTCGGGGTCCCTGGAGTCCGCGGGCTATGTCCCGGTCGCCGAGGGAAGCGACCCCGATGTCGTGGTGATCAACACCTGCGCCGTCCGGGAGAACGCGGACAACAAGCTCTACGGCAACCTCGGCTACCTCGCGAGCGTCAAGCGCAAGCGCGAGGGGATGCAGATCGCCGTCGGCGGCTGCCTCGCCCAGAAGGACCAGTCGGTCATCCAGGAGAAAGCCCCCTGGGTCGACGTGGTCTTCGGCACGCACAACATGGGCGCGCTGCCCCGGCTGCTGGAACGCGCCAGGCACAACGGCGAGGCCCAGCTGGAGATCGAGGAATCCCTCGAGACCTTCCCCTCCACCCTGCCGACGAAGCGGGACTCCGCCTCGAGCGGCTGGGTGTCGATCTCTGTCGGCTGCAATAACACCTGCACTTTCTGCATCGTGCCGACCCTGCGGGGCAAAGAGAAGGATCGCCGCCCGGGGGACGTCCTCGCCGAGGTGCAGGCGCTCGTCGCGGACGGCGCGATCGAGGTCACCCTGCTCGGCCAGAACGTGAACACCTACGGCGTCGAGTTCGGCAACCGGCAGGCGTTTTCCGAGCTGCTTCGGGCCACGGGGCAGATCGAGGGCCTGGAACGGGTCCGCTTCACGAGCCCGCACCCCGCGGCCTTCACCGATGACGTGATCGATGCGATGGCGGAGACCGCGAACGTCATGCCGCAACTGCACATGCCCCTGCAATCGGGTTCCGACCGGATCCTGAAGGCAATGCGCCGCTCCTACCGGAGCGCAAAGTTCCTCGGCATCCTGGACCGCGTCCGCGAGCGGATGCCGCACGCGGCAATCTCGACCGACCTGATCGTGGGCTTCCCCGGCGAGACGGAGGAGGACTTCCAGGAGACCCTGCGCGTGGTTGAGGCCGCGCGCTTCGCGACCGCGTTCACCTTCCAGTACTCCATCCGCCCGGGGACGCCCGCGGGCGAGATGCCGAACCAGGTGCCGAAGGCCGTGGTGCAGGAACGCTACGAACGCCTCACCGCGCTGCAGGAGCGGATTTGCCAGGAGGAGAACGAGGCCCAGCTCGGCCGGACCGTGCGCGTGCTCGTCGCGAACGGCGAGGGACGCAAGGACGAGGGAAGCCGCCGGCTGAGCGGTCGGGCGGAGGACGCCCGGCTCGTGCACTTCGACGTCCCCGAGGGGACAGCCCCGCCCCGTCCCGGCGACGTGGTCACCGTGACCGTGACCCGCGCGGCGCCCTTCTACCTGATCGCCGAGCACCGCGAGGGCTCCCGCTACGAGCTGCGCCGCACCCGGGCCGGTGACGCCTGGGACCGCGCCCAGGCCGAGAGCTGTGGGGCGCCCGCGCCCGCGGCTGCGGGAGCGGCACGTCCCGTGAACCTTGGCCTGCCCGTGCTCCGCCCGTGACCGAGCAGCCACCGTCCGGCCCGCCGCTGATCGCGGTGATCGGGGCAACCGGCACCGGAAAATCCGAGTTCGCGATCGAGGTGGCCGAGGCGCTGCGCGCGCGGGGCCGCGACGCCGAGATCCTCAACTCCGATGCCATGCAGCTGTACCGGGGCATGGACATCGGCACGGCGAAGCTCAGCGTGCCCGAGCGGCGCGGGATCCCGCACCACCTCTTCGACGTCCTGGACGTTGCCGAGGAATCCACCGTCGCGGGGTACCAGGCACTCGCGCGACCCCTGATCGCCGAGCTGCGCGAGCGGGGCACGACGCCGATCCTCGTCGGCGGCAGCGGGCTCTACGTCTCCGCGGCCTGCTTCGATTTCCGGTTCCCGGGCGCGGACCCCGCGGTACGGGCCGAGCTGGAACGCCGCCTGGCCGAGGAGGGGCTGGACGCCCTCCGCGCCGAGCTGCGCCGCCTGGACCCCGAGGGCGCGGAGCGCATCGATACCCGCAACCCCCGGCGGGTCGTGCGCGCCCTGGAGGTGCTCATCGTGACCGGGGAACCCGCGGCCAGCGCCCTCCCGGAAGCGCCCGTGCCCGTGGTGCCCACCCTGTTTGCGGGGTTGCAGGAGGAGCGCCCCGTCCTCACCGAGCGGCTTGACCGCCGCGTGGAGCGGATGTGGCGCGACGGCCTGCTCGCCGAGGTCGCTGCGCTCGTCCCCCTCGGCCTCGCGGAGGGGCCGACGGCCTCCCGCGCGATCGGCTACGCCCAGGCCCTCGGCCAGCTCGCCGGTTCCGTGACCGAAGCCGAAGCCATCGAGCAGACCCAGGCGCTCACCCGCCGCTACGCCCGCCGCCAGGCGAGCTGGTTTCGCCGCACCCGGGGCACCCGCTGGTTCCCCTCCACGGGCGGCGACCGGGCCGCCGAGATCCGGGCGACCGTCACCGCCGCGAGCGATGCGGAGGCCGTCGCGAGCTGGCCGAGCGCGCGAATAGACTGATGCTGTGACCCAGACGATCAACTTCAGCAAAGGCCACGGCACGGGAAACGACTTCGTGCTCATCGCGGACCCCGAGGGCTCCCTCGACCTGAGCCCCGCCCAGGTCGCGCGGCTCTGCGACCGCCGCTTCGGGGTCGGCGCTGACGGGCTGATCCGGGCCGTCCGCTCCCGAGCGATCCCCGAGGGGAGCGCGGCGCTCGCCGAGGAACCGGAAGCCGAGTGGTTCATGGACTACCGAAACGCGGACGGCAGCGTCGCCGAGATGTGTGGGAACGGCATCCGCGTCTTCGTGCACTTTCTGATCGAGCAGGGCCTGCTCGTGCCGACGCGCGGGGACACGATCCCGGTGGCCACCCGGTCCGGGGTGCGCGACGTGCTCGCGGGGGCCGCGGGCTACACGGTCGACCTGGGCCGCTGGGCGCTCGGCCGGGAGGAGCGGCTCGTGCGCGCTCGGCAGCTCGCCGTTGCCCGCCCCGGGGCGCTCATCCAGCTCGCAAACCCGCACGTGGTGGTGGCCCTCGCGGACGCCGCCGAGCTGGACGGGCTCGACCTGAGCGTCGCCCCGGACATCGAGCCGGGGCTGACGGACGGGGCCAACGTCGAGTTCGTGGTGCCCGAGGAGCCGCTCATCGCGGAGGGCGTCGCCCGGATCCGGATGCGCGTGCATGAGCGGGGCAGCGGCGAGACCCTGTCCTGCGGCACGGGGGCCGCGGCCGCCGCGCTCGCTTTCCGGCACTGGGCGGGTCGGGGCGCGCCGAACAGCTGGCGGATCGACGTGCCGGGCGGCAGGCTCTCCGTGCGGATGTTCCCCACGGAGGAGGGCGAGCACGTTTCCCTCTCCGGCCCGGCAGAGATCGTCTTCTCCGGGACCGTCGAGCTGGGGGCGTAGCGCCCGGCGGCTCCCCGCCAGCGATTACGGTTTGGTCACCGTTTGCCGAGGAAAGCCGGAGAACGGCCCTGATCGCTGCCAGCGAACGTAAGCTGGGCGCGAGTCTCGTGGGGGCGAGGCTTCCCCGAGTGAGTGCTCACCGGGGTCCGATCCTGACCCGGGGAGGACTCACGATGCTGTCGGTTCAGACACAGTCCGTGCTGGTCCTCGTCGTGGTGCTCGGACTCGGTGCGCCCCTCATGGCAATCATCGTCTCGATCCTCGAGCAGCTCGCTCCGCGCCTGCCGATCCCCGCGGGCGTCGGCGCGCACACCCGGCAGCCGGACCGGGGAGAGCGCGCGGCCCTGCTCCGCCGGGCCCGCGCCGAACTCGGCAGCTTCCGGGTCTGGGGCGTGTTCTGGTTCGCCTCCGTCGCGACGCTCGCCGCGACCGCCCTCGTCACCACGCAGTCCGGAACGGCGGCGGCCCTCCTGCCCGGGGCGGCGCTGTTCCTGCTCGGCCTGTGGCTGCTCTGGGCCGAGCACCGCCTGGTGCGCCAGCGGGCGCTGATGCTCGCCCGCCGCTCCGGGCCCCGCTCCGCCCGTGCGGCGCAGCGCCTCGCCGCCCGCGCGCTCGGCCTGGCCGCGTCCCCGGCTGTCCCCATCCGCCTCAGCCGGATCCCTCGCGGCCCGAGCGCGGTGCCAGCAGCACCAGGAACACTGG
>NZ_JAPFRB010000004.1:533001-534224 GCF_035726885.1 Leucobacter sp. M11
GTTCCCGGCCGCGTCGCCGGCACCCGGCCGCCCCGCGAGGGCCGTGCCCGTGGCCGCCTGAGCGCCGCTTAGAACGCCGAGATTCCGGTGATCGCCCGCCCCACGAGGAGCGTATTGATGTCGTGGGAGCCCTCGTAGGTGTAGAGCGCCTCGGCGTCCGCGAAGACGCGGGCAATGCCGGACTCCTGCACGATCCCGTTGCCGCCGAACAGCTCCCGGGCGAGCGCGACGCTCTCGCGCATCCGGGCGCTTCCCGAGGCTTTCGCGAGCGCTGCCTGCTCCGAGCGTACCCGGCCCTCGTCCTGGAGTCGGGCGAGCTGCGCGAGCACCGCGAGGCTCGCGGTCACGTTTTCGAGGATGCGCACGAGCTTCTGCTGCACGAGCTGGAAGCCGCCGATGGGCTGGCCGAACTGGCTCCGCTCGCGGGCGTACCGGAGCGCGTGATCGTAGGCGGCGAGTTGCAGGCCGAGCGTTTGCCAGGCCACCCAGACACGGGAGGCGGTCAGGAGTTCGGCCACGTCGCCGAAGCCGCGCACGCCGGGGAGCCGCCGGGACTCCGGAACGCGCACCCCGTCCAGCACGAGGTCCGCGTTCTGGACGATGCGCAGGGAGATCTTGTCCTCGATGAGGGTCCGGCTGAGCCCCGCCGCATCGCCGGGGACGAGGAACCCGAGCACGGAGCCGTCCGCCTGATCGCGGGCCCACACGAGCACGACATCCGCGATCGTGCCGTTGCCGATCCAGCGCTTGACGCCGTGCAACACCCAGTCATCGCCGTCGCGGACGGCCGCGGCGCCCATCGCGCGTGAGATGTCCGAGCCGTGCTCTGGCTCGGTGAGCGCGAACGCGCCGACCAGGCTGAGCTCGCGCAGCCCGGGGAGCAGCGCCGCCTGGGCCTCCGGGGAGCCGTATCGCTCGACGGCGCTCAGGCAGAGTTCGCCGTGCACCCCGAGGAAGGTGGAGCAGGAGGCGTCCACGCGGGCCAGCTCCGCGTGCAGGAGCCCGCGGAGCAGGCTGCTCCGGCCCGCGGCGGGTGCGCCGAGCACGCCGAGCCGGGCGAGGATCGCGGGCAGCTCGCTCGGAAAGGTGCCCGCGCGCCAGTGCTCGGCGACCAGGGGCCGGATCTCCGCGTCGAAGGCGGCCCGGGTCTCCGCGAGGATCGCGCACTCCGCGGGGGAGAGGAGCTCGCGAATGCCGAGCAGGTCGTCGAGCGCGCGCGGTTC
>NZ_JAPFRB010000004.1:534271-539213 GCF_035726885.1 Leucobacter sp. M11
AGTCACGGATCATGGTGCGGACTTTCTCTCGGGGGGTCTTGGCGGGCTGGGAATACTCGGTCGTCTCGGGGAACGTGGGCGGCTGCGCGGTCCTCGGCTCAGCGCCGCAGGGCGAGGCCGAGGGGATCGCCGAGGTGCCCGGCGATGCGGGCGAGGAGGGACCCCGGGGCGCGTCCCCCGGACACCCGCAGGCCCAGGGTGAGCACGGGGCGGACGGCGAGTTCGCCGTCCGTCGCCCAGGCGCGGTCCCGGACCGCGCCGAGGCCGAGGGCCGCGAGTGCGCCGGGCGCGAGCGCCGGGGCCCCCGAGTCAGCGGCGAGCTCCGTCACCAGCACGGTGCCCGGGGGCAGCGCGGCGAGCGGGGCGGAGCTCGCCCCGCGCAGGAGCGTGCCGAGGTCGGCGAGGCCGGGCAGGGGGCCGCTGCCGGGTGGACGCGTTGCCGCGCCGCTGAGCCGCGGCTGAATGAGCGCCGGGCCGTCGCCGCCGGGGCCGCCCAACGGATCCGAGAGCAGGAACGGCTGCCGCTCGTGGCCCGCGGGCAGCAGGCCCTCGTCCGCGAGCGCGGCGAGGACGGCCTGGGCGGCGAAGAGCGTGAGGGAGGGGGCGCCCGAGCGATACTCGGGACGCTCGCCCAGGCGGGCGCGGAGCCGGAGCAGCTCGCCCGCGTCGATGGAGCAGAATTCACCGGCCGAGGCGGGCTGAACGCCCGGGCCCGGCCCGGTTTCCGTGTCCCCGAGGGGGCGGGGAGCCCGCAACGCCGTTGTCATGGTTCGAGTGCATCACACGGCGGAATAGTGATCAAGAGCGACGCGTGGCTTTGATCAAAATGATCACCTCGGCATGAAAAACTCGGCTACTCTCGTCAATATGACCACCCTGGATGACATCGACCGCCGGATCCTCCGGGCCCTCGACGAGAACCCGCGGGCGACGGTGCAGCTGCTCGCCCAGCAGCTCGGCTACGCGAGAGGCACGGTGCAGAGCCGCGTCGAGAAGCTCTTCCGGCAGGGGCGGCTCCGGCCCAACAGCACGACCGTGTTTCCCCGCGATCTCGGCTACCCGGTGCGGGCCTTCGTGACCGCGGAGGCCAATCAGGACGAGCTGTCCACCATGATGACGGACATCGCCCGGGTGCCCGAGGTCGTCGAGTGCCTCGCGATCTCGGGCAGCGAGGATCTGATGCTCCAGGTCGTCGCGCGCGACGCCGAGCACCTCTACGACATCACCCAGCGGCTCATGCTCTGCCACGGCATCCGGCGCACCTCGACCTCGCTCGTGCTCCGCGAGCTGATGGCGCACCGGATGGATCAGCTCATCGGCGATTGACCGGGCTCAGCCCGCGGCGGACCCGTCGCGGACCTCGAGGATGCGGAACCCCTTGTGGTTCGCGATGCGCTCCACCGTGAGCCGGGGGCCGAAGGTCTCCTCGATCCAGCGCTGCAGGGACTCCGCGCCGAGGTGCTTGGCCACGACCAGGTGGGCGACCCCGCCCGGGGCGAGCCGGGGGAGCCAGGTCTCCAGCAAGCCGTGCAGGACCTCTTTGCCGACGCGGATCGGCGGATTCGACCGGATCGAGGCGAAGCGCAGCTCCGCGGGGATCTCGGCGGCGTCGACGACCCGCAGGTTCGTGAGCCCGAGCTTCTGGGCGTTGCGCCGGGTCAGCTCGCGGGCGCGCTCGTTCACGTCGAGCGCCCAGACGCGTGCCTCCGGAGATTCGAGGGCCGCCTCCAGGGCGATGGGCCCCCAGCCGCAGCCGAGGTCGAGGATCTCGCCCGTCTCGGGCGGCTCCGGGGCGAAGCGCAGCAGGGCCGCGGTGCCCGCGTCGAGGTGCTCGGGGCTGAACACGCCCCCGGCGGTCACGAGCGTGCGCTCCTCGCCCGCGAGGCGGACCCGCACCTCTCGGGGGGTGAAATCGCTGCCCGGGTCCGGGGTGAAGTAGTGATCGCTCGACATGCCCCCATTATCGCAGGCCGTCGGCCCGGCCCGACCACCGCGCGCACCCTGGCGAGCGCGAGCCGTGGCCTGCGCGGCCAGGGTCCGCCACCAGCGTAAGAACGCCGGGTGCGTTCTCAGGCCCCGCGGGTAGAATGGGGGGCATATGACGAGCACGAATGATTCCACGCCCCAGCAGCCAGACCGCGATGACGCGGCCAACACCGAGGGTGGGGTCCCCGACTCCTTCGACGCCGACGACGCCAGCGGGACCGACGAACTCCTCGACCGGGTGCTCAGCCGCGCCCCCGAAGACGACGCCTCCCGGGTCACCCGTCTCGGCCGTGCCCAGGCCCTCGACGAGCACGAAAGCGCCGACATCTCCGAGGCCGTGCGCGCCGAGCGCGAGGACCGCCACGCGCTGCGCCGCGTCCCCGGGCTCTCCACCGAGCTGGACGATGTCACCGAGGTCGAATACCGCAAGGTTCGCCTCGAGAACGTCATCCTGATCGGCGTGCACGCACAGAGCGACACGACCGAGGCCGAATACTCGCTCCGCGAGCTCGCCGCCCTCGCCGAGACGGCGGGAGCGGTCGTCCTCGACGGCATGCTCCAGCGACGCCCGAGCCCCGACCCCGCCACCTACTTCGGCAAGGGCAAGGCGCAGGAGCTCGCCGATCTGGTCGCCGCGCTCGGCGCGGACACCGTGATCGCCGACAACGAGCTCTCGCCCAGCCAGCGGCGCGCCCTGGAAGACGTGGTCAAGGTCAAGGTCATCGACCGCACCGCCGTCATCCTCGACATCTTCAGCCAGCACGCGAAGAGCCGGGAGGGCAAGGCCCAGGTCGAGCTCGCGCAGATGCAGTACATGCTGCCCCGCCTCCGCGGCTGGGGCGAGTCGATGTCCCGGCAGGCCGGTGGCCAGGTCGGCTCCGCTGGCGCCGGGATGGGCTCGCGCGGCCCCGGTGAGACCAAGATTGAGCTGGACCGCCGCCGCATCTACTCGCGGATGGCCAAGCTGAGCAAGCAGATCGCGGCGATGGCGCCCGCCCGCGAGGCGAAGCGGGCGAACCGCAAGCGCAACGAGGTGCCCTCGGTCGCGATCGCGGGGTACACGAACGCCGGGAAGTCGAGCCTCCTGAACCGGCTCACGGGCGCAGACCTGCTCGTCGAGAACCAGCTCTTCGCGACCCTGGACACGACCGTGCGCCAGCACGAGACGGGCGACGGCCGCGAGTACACCCTCGCCGACACCGTCGGCTTTGTCCGGAACCTGCCCCACCAGCTCGTGGAGGCCTTCCGTTCCACCTTCGAGGAGGTGCGTGACGCCGACGTGATTGTGCACGTCGTCGATGGCTCCCACCCCGACCCCTCCGCGCAGCTGGACACCGTGCGCCGCGTGATCGCCGAGGTCGAGGCGCAGGGCATCCCCGAGATCGTCGCCTTCAACAAGGCGGACCTGATCGACGAGAACCAGCGGCTCGTCCTGCACGGCCTCGCCCCCGACGCGGTCTTCGTCTCGGCGAAGACCGGCGAGGGCATCGAGGAGCTGCAGGCGCGCATCGAGACCGCGTTGCCGATGCCCAGCCGCGAGGTCTTCGCCGTGATTCCCTACGACCGGGGCGAGCTGATCGCCGAGCTGCACGGCCGCAACCGGATCCTCGCCACCGAGTACGTCGCGGAGGGCACCTGGGTTCGCGCCCTCGTCAGCGAGGAGATGGCCGCCAAGCTGGAGTCCCTTCGGGTGCCCGCGAGCGCGAAGCCCGCGGCCCTCACCGAGTAACGTCCCGGGGCGCTCGCCCCGGGAGCGGCCTGTCACGGGCCGTCATGGAGTGTCACTGAAGGTCACGCCCCGGCACGGCCCCGCCGTCCGGGGTTAGCGTGGGGGCGTCAACGACCGTTGGCCGACCGTCGGGCTCGTTCCCCGGCGCCGTCGAACGCCGCTCGCGCGGGGCTCCTGGCCCTCGCGCACCCAGCCGAAGGACGCCCCCATGACGAGCACCCCCGCACTTCCCGAGCCCGCACTTCCCGTGGCCAGCCGCCCGGCCGGAGCCGAGGCCCGGCCCGGCGCACCGCTGCCCGCGGCGACCGTGCTGGGCTACCCGCGCATCGGGCCCCGCCGCGAGCTCAAGCGCGCGGTTGAGGCGCACTGGGCGGGGAACCTCGACGAGGCCGGGCTCGAAGCACGCGCCGCCGAGTTGCGCTCCCGCACCCGCGCCCGGCTCGTCGAGCTGGGGCTGCCCGCCACGGGCGCGGCGGTGCCCGAGAGCTTCAGCACCTACGACCAGGTGCTCGACGCCAGCGTCTGGCTCGGCGCGATCCCGGCCCGCTTCGGCGACCTCGCTGGACTCAGCGAACTCGGTCGCACCTTCGCGCTCGCCCGCGGCACCGAAACGCAGCCGCCGCTCGAGATGACCAAGTACTTCGACACGAATTATCACTTCAGCGTCCCCGAGCTCGCGCCCGACAGCGCGCTCGCGCCGAGCGCCGCGGAGCTCGTCCGCCGCTTCCGCGAGGCCGCCGCGCAGGGCATCGAGACCCGTCCCGTGCTCGTCGGCCCCGTCACCTGGCTGCTCCTCGCAAAGCCAGCGGCGGGCGCGCCGGAGGGCTTCGCCCCGATCGAGCGCCTGGACGACGTCGTCGCCGCCTACGCCACGCTGCTTGCGGAGCTGGCCGCCGCGGGCGTCACCTGGGCGCAGCTCGACGAGCCCGCCCTCACCTCGGACTCCCTCGGGGTGCCGCGGACCGAGATCGCCGCCCTCGTGGCCCGCGCATACACCGCGCTCGGCGGGGCGACGGCGCGCCCCCGCATCCTGCTCACCACGCCCTACGGCGACGCCTCCGCGGCGCTCGCCACCCTCGCGGGGCTGCCCGTCGAGGCGATTCACCTGGACCTCGTCCGGGGCTCGCTCCCCGCGGAGCTGCCCGAGCTGGGCGACACGCAGCTCGTCCTCGGCCTCGTGGACGGCCGAAACATCTGGCGGACCCCGCTCCGCCCCGCCCTGGCGAC
>NZ_JAPFRB010000004.1:539245-552013 GCF_035726885.1 Leucobacter sp. M11
TCGTGATCGGCACGGCGAACAGCCTGCAGCACGTGCCGCACGACGTCGCCGAGGAGCGGGCACTCGATCCGCGACTCGCCTCCTGGCTGGCCTTCGCGGACCAGAAAGTGGCGCAGGTGGCGGTGCTGGCCCGAGGGCTCACGGAGTCCGCTGACGCAATTGAAACGGAGCTGGCGGACGCGGACCGGGCGATTGCGGATCGCGCCGCAGCCCCCGGGGTGGTGCGCCCCGAGATCCGGGAGCGCGTCGCCGCGGTCACGCCCGCGGACCTGAGCCGCGCCCCCGAGGCCGAGCGCGCCGAGCTGCAGCGCACCGCGCTGGGGTTGCCCGAGCTCGCCACGACGACGATCGGCTCCTTCCCGCAGACCGGGGAGATTCGGCTGCAGCGCGCCCGCTTCGGCCGCGGGGAGATCGACGAGGCCGCCTACGACGGCTTCCTCCGCGCCGAGATCGAACGGGTGATCCGACTTCAGGAGGAGATCGGCCTCGACGTGCTCGTGCACGGCGAAGCTGAGCGAAACGACATGGTGCAGTACTTCGCGGAGCACCTGGACGGCTTCGCGGTGACCCAGCACGGCTGGGTGCAGTCCTACGGCACGCGCGCGACGCGCCCCTCGATCCTCTGGGGCGACGTGTCCCGTCCCGCGCCGATGACGGTCGGCTGGTCGGCCTACGCCCAGTCGCTCACCGAGCGCCGGGTCAAGGGCATGCTCACCGGCCCGGTGACGATCATCGCCTGGTCCTTCCCGCGCGACGACCAGCCCCTCGCCGACACCGCCCAGCAGATCGCGCTCGCGCTGCGAGACGAGATCGCGGACCTCGCCGCGGCGGGCCTCGCGATCGTCCAGGTGGACGAGCCCGCCCTGCGCGAGCTGCTGCCCCTCGACGCCGCGCAGCACGCGGCCTACCTGCGCTGGTCGGTGGACGCCTTCCGGCTGGCCACGGGCGGGGCCGAGGCGGGCGTGCAGATCCACACGCACCTCTGTTACTCGGAGTTCGGGGAGATCATCGACGCGGTGAACGGCCTCGACGCCGATGTCACGAGTATCGAGGCGGCGCGCAGCCGGATGGACGTCGTCCAGCCCATCGGGGAGACCGGGTTCAGCCGGGGCATTGGCCCCGGGGTGTATGACATTCACTCCCCGCGGGTCCCCGGGGTTGAGGAGCTCAGCGAGCTGATTGCGGTCGCGCAGGAACACGTCCCGGCCCGCCAGCTGTGGATCAACCCCGACTGCGGCCTGAAGACGCGCGGCTACGACGAGACGGTGGCGAGCCTCACGAACCTGGTGGCCGCGGCGACCGCGGCGCGGGGTTAGCGTGCCCCGGGTGACGCTGCCGAGCGAGCCGGTCGGCTCCCTGCCCCGGCCCGCACGGCTCCAGCGGGCGGTGCTCGACGCGGAGGCGGGCCTGCTGGACCCCGCGGAGCTCCGGGTCGAGCAGGACCGGGCCGTGGACGACACCCTGGCCCGGTTCGCGGAGACGGGCTCGGCCGTGATCACCGACGGGGAGCAGCGGCGGCAGAGCTTCGCGAGCTACCCCCTGCACGCCCCCGAGGCGGAGGACGCGAGTGGGCGGGGTGCCGCGGGTGCGGACAGCCGCGCCCTGATCGACCACACCCGCCCGACCCTGTTCGCGGTGTTCGCGGACGGCCATCACCGGGTGATCCCGCGCCTGGCAGCGGGCCCGTTCCACTATCGGAGTCTCGCCGCCGAGCACCTGGGCTACGCCCGGGCGCGCACGGATCTCCCGCTGAAGCAGGCCGTCGTGTCCGCCTCGATGCTGTCCCTGATGTATCCGCGGGACGAGCCGATCGCGGACTACCCGGAGGAGCGTTTCCGGGACGATCTCGTTGCCGAGGCGGAGCGCGACATCCGCGCCTGCTTCGCGGGCGGGGCCGGCCGCGTGTCGATCGACTTCACCGAGGGACGACTCGCGCTGCGCGAGGACGCGGCGCACGGCTGGGCCGGGCGGGCAAAGCTCACCGAGTTCATCGACCTGAACAATCGGGTGCTGGATCGCTTCAGCCCCGCCGAGCGGGACCGGATCGGGGTGCACACCTGCCCGGGCGGGGACCGCGACAGCGCTCACAGCGCGGACGTGGCCTACGCGGAGCTGATCCCGGAGCTGTTTCAACTGCGTGCGGGGTACTTCCTCGTCCAGGCGCAGAGCGAGCCAGACCGGGACGGGCTCGGGGCGCTCATCGGCCGGCAGCTTAGACAGCTCGCGGGCGCGGGGCGGGCGGTGCCGCGGGTGCTGCTCGGGGTGACCAATCCGCTCAACCCGCGGCTGGAAACGGCCGAGGAGGTCCGGGCGCAGCTCGTGGCCGCGGCCCGCTTCATCCCCGCCGAGTCCCTCGGCTCCTCCGACGACTGCGGCTTCTCGCCCTACCTGGTGGACGAGAAGCCGCGGCACGGCTCCCCGGACTTCGCGCGCGAGGTCGCATTCGCGAAGATCGCGGCCCGCGTGCGGGGAACGCAGCTCGCCGCGGACGAACTCTCGGGGGGTGCCTCGTGAGCCTGATCGGATCGCCGTCCACCGCGACCCGGTTCTCCTTCGAGGTGTTCCCGGCGCGCACCGCCGCCGCCGCGCTCGCCCTGGGGCACGCGGTGCAACACCTGGCCGCCGCCGGACCCGATTTTGTCTCGGTGACCTACGGCGCGAACGGCTCCAGCCGGGCGGAGACGCTCGACCTGCTGCGCTACCTGCGCGAGCAGACGGGGGTGCTGCCGATGGCGCACGTCACGACGGTGGGCTCCTCCCGCGCGGAGCTTCGCGAGCTGCTGCACGGCTTTCTCGATGCGGGCATCCACGATTTCCTCGCGCTGCGCGGCGACCCGCCGCGGGGGGTGCCCGAGCAGGACTTCGATCCGGCGGACGCCCTGAGCAGCCTGGAGCTCACCGAGCTGATCGCCGAGGTGCGGGCCGCGCGCCCGCCGCTCACGAGCGTCGGCCGCATTGCGGTCGCGGCCTACCCGAACGGGCACCCGCGCAGCCGCTCGCGGGCGGCGGATCTCGACTGGCTCGTGGCGCGGGAGCAGGCGGGGGCCTCGATGGCGATCAGTCAGCTGTTCTTCCGGGCCGAGGAATACCTGGGCTTTGTCGAGGAGGCTCGGGCGGCGGGGCTCACGATTCCGGTGCTGCCCGGGCTCATGCCGGTCACGACCGATCGCCAGCTGCGCCGCGTCGCGGAGCTGGCGGGGCAGCCCGCCCCGCCCGGGCTCCTCGCCGAGCTGGAGGCCGCGGGCGGCTACGCGCCGGAGCTCGGGGTCGCGCACACGGTCGAGCTCGCCCGTGAGCTCATCGCGGGCGGAGCGCCCTCGGTGCACCTCTACACCTTCAACCGGCACGAGGCGGTGCTCGCGGTGCTCCGCGAGCTTCGGCTCCTCACCCCGGACCCGCTCGCCTAAACGGAGCGGAGCACCGCGACGACCTTGCCGAGGATCTGGGCCTCGTCGCCGAGGATCGGTTCGAAGGCGCTGTTGCGGGGGAGCAGCCAGGTGTGGCCGTCGCGCTGGCGGAACGCCTTCACGGTGGCCTCCTCGTCGAGCATTGCGGCGACGATGTCACCGTTTTCCGCGGTGGGCTGTCGGCGGACGACGACGAAGTCGCCGTCGCAGATCGCGGCGTCCACCATCGAATCGCCGATGACCTTGAGCATGAACAGCTCCCCGCCGCCGACGACCTGGCGGGGGAGCGGGAAGACGTCCTCGACCTGCTGCTCCGCCGTGATCGGCACCCCGGCGGCGATCCGCCCGACGAGGGGCACGAGGGCGGCCTCGTCGGCCTGCACCGCGCCAGCCTCGTCCAGGGCGACGGTCTCGACGACCTCGGTGAGCACCTCGAGCGCGCGGGGGCGGTTCGGGTCGCGGCGGATGTAGCCCCCGAGCTCCAGCTGGTTCAGCTGGTGGGTCACGCTGGAGAGGGAGGAAAGGCCGACCGCGTCGCCGATCTCGCGCATGCTCGGCGGATAGCCCTGCGCGGCCACCTGTCGGGCGATGAACTCGAGGATCGCCCGCTGCTTCTCGCTCAGGGGCTTTACGCGCCGCTCGCGGGGCGTGCCCGTCGCTGACTGCCGTGCCATGGATCCTCCTTGCCCCGTTGCCGGGGGCTTCGTCACGCCTGCGTCGCGGGCTTGTCGGTGGTCGGTGATTCAGTGGGTACTGATGAATCCGACAGTAGTTGTTTTGTTCGAGCGAAACAAACACCTGTTCGAGTGTCTGCGGAATATCTCACCGAGATTTTGCGTTCTGGGCTTGCGGATTCGTTTATTCGAAGATAGATTCGAAACAGTTGTTCGGCGTGGCGCAGGTCACCCGCACACAACAGGAGACATCAGGGAGACATGATGAGCCAGATTCGCACGATGCACCCCGTTCCGGTCATGGACCGCGTTCGCTCGATTCAGCACACGCCCGCACACCAGGCATACGCACGCCAGGTATCCGCACACCAGGTATCCGCACACCAGTCATACGCACCGCAGCAGCCCGCCGGCGCGGTTCGCCTCCGGATCACCCGCCGTGGACGCGTCGTCCTCGCCGCGCTCATCACCCTCGCGGTCGGGGCCCTGCTCTTCGCGGCCGCCGTGCTCACGGCGGACCGCGCCCAGGCCAGCGCCGAGGCGGGCACGACCGAGTTCAGCTACCTCGTCGTGGAGCCGGGCCAGACCCTCTGGGGCCTCGCCGCGGAGCTCGACCCCAACTCCGATCCGCGCGAGGTCATTGACGAGGTCGTGCGCCTGAACCAGCTGCAGAGCTCCGAGCTGCGCACGGGGGACCGCATTGCGATCCCCACCCGCTACGCAGACACGGTTGTCCCCGACAGCTCGGCCGGCCTGGCCGTCAGCGCCGCCGCACTCGACGTGAGCGCGGCAGACGCGCCCTCCGCCGGCTAACCCCGCGCTGGCTTCCCCCACCCACCTCACTCCCGCGCATCCGCGCGCACGCCCGATTCCAGCGTGGGATACCACCTGGCCTAGACTGGCGGGGTGACCAGTCTCAGTGATCTTCCGCTCCGGGCCGACCTCGTCGGCAAGACCCCCTACGGCGCCCCGCAGGACGCCGTCCCGGTCAGCCTGAACGTGAACGAGAACACGCATCCGATCCCCGAGCACGTCGTCGCGGACATCACCGCCTCGCTCGAAGCCGCGGTGCGTGGCGCGAACCGCTACCCCGACCGCGAGTTTCTGGGGCTGCGGGGGGCGCTCGCCGACTACCTCGGGCACGGCCTCAGCGCCGAGCAGCTCTGGGCCGCGAACGGCTCCAACGAGGTGCTGCAGCAGGTGCTCCAGGCCTTCGGCGGCCCCGGCCGCACCCTGCTGAGCTTCACCCCCAGCTACTCGATGTATTCGATCCTCGCCAACGGCACCGGAACCGACTGGGTCGCGGTGCCCCGCCCAGAGGACTTCGCGCTGAGCCCCGAGTTCGTCGCCGCCGCGCTCGCCGAGGCGCAGCCGGACATCGCGATCATTTGCGCGCCGAACAACCCCACGGGCACCCCCGTCAGCCGCGAGACAATCCTCGCCGCATACGACGCCTTTGACGGCATCTTGATTGTGGACGAGGCCTACCGCGAATTCGCGGACGACGACGACGCCTGGCCCGGCGCGGTGTCGCTCCTGCCCGGCCGGCACCGGATGCTCGTGTCCCGGACCATGAGCAAGGCCTTCGCCTTCGCCGGGGTCCGGCTCGGCTACCTCGCCGCCGACGCCGCCGTGATCGACGCGCTCCGCCTCGTCCGGCTGCCCTATCACCTGTCCGCGCTGACCCAGGCGGCGGCCACGGCCGCGCTCCGGCACGCAGAGACGATGCTCGGCACGGTCGCCGAGATCCGCGCGCAGCGGGACCGCCTCGCGGCCGCCCTCACCGACCTCGGCTACCGGGTGTACCCCTCGGGCAGCAACTTCCTCCTCGCGGGCGGCTTCGCCGACCCCGTCGACACCTTCACGAAGCTCCGCGAGCGGGGCATCCTCATTCGCGATGTCGGCATCCCGGGCCACCTGCGCTTCACGGCGGGCACGGACGAGGAGACGGGTATTCTCATTGGGGCGCTGCAGGAGTTGCGCGCGATCGAGCAGGGAGCATCACAATCATGACCGGAACCGGCACCGCGGCACCCCGCGTAGGCAGTGTCAGCCGCGAGACGAGCGAGTCCAGCGTCTCCGTCACCGTCGACCTCGACGGCACGGGGGAGGCAAACGTCAACACCGGCGTGCCCTTCTTCGACCACATGCTGACGGCCTTCGCCCGGCACTCGCTCACCGACCTGACGGTCTCGGCCACGGGCGACGTCCACATCGACGTGCACCACACGGTCGAGGACACCGGCATCGCCCTCGGGGAGGCGCTGCTCGCCGCCCTCGGGGACAAGCGCGGCATCACCCGCTACGGGGACGCGCTCGTGCCGCTCGACGAGGCGCTCGCGCAGGCCGTCGTGGACATCTCGGGTCGCCCCTACCTCGTGCACAGCGGGGAGCCGGCCGGCTTCGAGTTTCACCTCATCGGCGGGCACTACACCGGCTCGATGGTCCGGCACTTCTTCGAGGCGCTCGTCCTGAACGCCCGGCTGACGGTGCACCTGAAGCTCGTCGAGGGCCGCGACCCGCACCACATCGCCGAGGCCGAGTTCAAGGCCTTCGCGCGCGCCTTCGGCGCCGCCAAGCGCTATGACGCGCGCGTCACCGGGGTTCCGTCCACGAAGGGCGCCCTGTGAGCCGGAAGCCGACGGTCGCCCTCCTCGACTACGGTTCCGGAAACGTTCACTCGGTTGCGAAGGCCCTCGCGCGCGCGGGCGCCGAGGTTGAGCTGACCGCCGACGCGGACCTGGTGCTCGCCGCGGACGGGCTGCTCGTGCCCGGCGTCGGCGCGTTCGACGCGGTCATGCGCCAGCTCGACGCGGTCGGCGGCGGCTCGCTCATCACCGACCGGCTCCGCGAGGGGCTCCCGGTGCTCGGAATCTGCGTCGGCCTGCAGGTGTTTTTCGAGCGGGGGATCGAGCGCGGCGTGACGAGCGACGGCCTCGGCATCTGGCCCGGCGAGATCCGGCAGCTGACCGCGCCCATCCTGCCCCACATGGGGTGGAGCCCGGTCGCGGCCGCGCCCGGCTCCCGCCTCTTCGCGGGCATCGAGGAAGAGCGCTTCTACTTCGTGCACTCCAACGCGGCGACGAGCTGGGGGATCAACCCCCGCCACTCGGACGACGCCCCGGCCGTGAGCTGGGCCGAGCACGGCGAGCGCTTCGTCGCCGCGGTCGAACACGGACCGCTCAGCGCGACGCAGTTCCACCCCGAGAAGTCGGGGGAGGCCGGAATCCGGTTCCTCCGCAACTGGGTCGCCTCGCTGACCGAGGCCGCCTGAGCCCGTCGCCTGGGCTACACTGACCAATTGCCGACGCCCGGACACGGGCAGCCCGGCACCCCAACGACTTGAGGAAGATCATGAGCGAGTTTAACAAGCGCCCCAAGCTGGAGCTGCTGCCCGCCGTCGACGTTGCTGATGGCAAGGCCGTCCGGCTCACCCAGGGGGAGGCCGGCACGGAGACGAACTACGGCAGCCCCGTGGACGCGGCCCTCGACTGGATGAACCAGGGCGCCGAGTGGATTCACCTGGTGGACCTCGACGCCGCCTTCGGGCGCGGCGACAACGCCGCCCTGCTGCGCAAGGTCATCAAGCAGACCCGCGGCGTGAACATCGAGCTCTCCGGCGGCATCCGGGACGACGCGAGCCTGGAGGCCGCGCTCAGCCTCGGCCCGAAGCGCGTCAACCTCGGCACCGCCGCGATCGAAAACCCCGAGTGGACCCGCGCCGCCATTGCGAAGCACGGCGAGCTCATCGCCGTCGGCCTCGACGTGCGCGGCGAGACCCTCGCCGCCCGCGGCTGGACCGAGGAGGGCGGCAACCTCTGGGACGTGCTGGAACGCCTCGAGGACGCCGGCTGCGCCCGCTACGTCGTGACCGACGTCACGAAGGACGGCACCCTGCGCGGGCCGAACATTGAGCTACTCACGCAGGTCATGGAGCGCACCCACCGCCCCGTCGTCGCCTCCGGCGGCATCTCCAGCCTCGACGACATTGCCGCCCTGCGCGAGCTGGTGCCGCTCGGGCTGGAGGGGGCCATCGTGGGCAAGGCACTCTACAACGACGCCTTCACCCTGCCGCAGGCCCTCGACATCGCGGGGGACTAGTCCCGTGGCCGTCGAGCGCCTGCCGTCGACCGGAGCCGCCCCCCTCGGGGGCGGGCAGAAGTTCGGCGCGACCCCGACGGGTGACTCCGCCGGGCTGCCCTGGGAGGGGCGCACCTTCGACGCGCACCCCTCCGAGTTCGCCGACGACGACGGCTCGACGCCCGCGGCCCTCGCCGAGGCGCTGGCCGGGTTCCGCTCTGGCGCGCTCGGCGCGGAGGCCGTGGTCGCCGTTTTCCCCGCCGCCCGGGTGCTGATCCCGCTCCTCGCCGAGGCCGGCGAGATCGGTTTCACCGACGAGGGCAAGATGGTGGACAAGACCCAGGAACTGTCGATCGTCACCGTGCAGGCACCCGACGGACGCACCGTGATGCCCGTGTTCAGCTCGGTCGAGGCGATGGCGCGCTGGAACCCCGAGGCGCGTCCCGTGCCGTCCTTCGGGAACCGGGTCGCGCTCGCCGCGATCGACGACGGCAACGACCTGGTGATCCTCGATCCGACCTCACCCGAGACGGAGTTCGGTCTGCGCCGGCCCGCGCTCTGGGCGATCGCCCGCGAGGATCGCTACACGGTGCCCTGGCGCGACGCGGACGTGGTCGCCGCCATCGCGGGAGCGGCCCCGGCCGACGCCCGCGTGCGGGGCCTGCGCGTGCTGCCCGGCGACCCTGGTTCGCGGCTCGTGACGCCCGAGACGCTCGTCGAGATCGCGGTCGCGCCCGGGCTCGACCAGGCGGCGCTCGGCGAGATCGTCGAAGCCCTCCAGGCGGTCTGGGCCGCCGAGGACGTGATCGCGGAGCGGGTGGACTCCCTCACCGTGCGGTTCCGGGCCGCCTGAGGCCCTGGGAAAACAACGCACGGTTCCCGCTGCGCCCCTGAGGGACGCAGCGGGAACCGTGCGTTGAATTTCGGGTGCGGGGTTAGGAGACCGGCCCGGTCCACTTCTCGCCCGGGCCCTTGCCGATCGGGTCGGGGATCGGGGAGGCCTCGCGGAAGGCCAGCTGCACGGAGCGCAGTCCGTCGCGCAGGCTGCGGGCGTGCATGTCGCTGATCTCGGGCGCGGCGGCGGTGATCAGGCCCGCGAGGGCGTTGATGAGCTTGCGCGCCTCGTCGAGGTCGGTCTGGGTGTCCGGGTCGTCCGCCAGGCCGCACTTGACGGCGGCGGCGCTGAGCAGGTGCACGCAGGCGGTCGTGATGACCTCGACGGCGGCGACATCGGCGATGTCGCGGACGGCGTCCTGCGCCTCCTGGGCAAAGTCCTGGGACTCGGGTGCGGGCTGGGTGCTGGGGGTCTCAGACATCAGTTCCTTGATTGTTTGTTGATGGGCGTCGATTCTGCTAAGCTTGTGAAGGCTCTTGGCCAGCAGGCCAAGAACGAAAGTGGAGAAACTCCCACCCGCGTGAACCGATCAGTACCAAGGTTACCGGGTTGATTGCACTCCGTCAGACACTTCCGAGTGGCTGATCGGCAGCCCCAGTGGTTGCGACCGGGTGCGTGCCGCGTGAGACCCCTGTGGTCAGCGCGTGCGAGAACTCCGCCTTCGTGGCCGCCGGACTTCATCCGCGCAGTTGCCAGGAGACGATCAGAGGAGTTCCGCATCAGCGATCCCCGTACAAACGAGCGAATTCGTGTCGCCGAGGTTCGACTTGTTGGCCCCGGTGGCGAACAGGTCGGCGTCGTGCCGATCGAAGCAGCCCTGAAGCTCGCGGCCGAGGCAGACCTTGACCTGGTTGAGGTTGCCCCGAACTCGAAGCCCCCGGTTGCCAAGATCATGGATTACGGCAAGTTCAAGTATGAGGCCGCCCAGAAGGCGAAGGAGGCCCGGCGCAACCAGGCCAACACCGTCCTCAAGGAAGTCCGTTTCCGGCTCAAGATCGACCAGCACGACTACGTCACCAAGCAGAAGCGGGCCATCGGCTTCCTCGGCCAGGGTGACAAGGTCAAGGCCATGATCCTGTTCCGTGGGCGCGAGCAGTCTCGCCCCGACCAGGGTGTGCGCCTGCTGCAGAAGTTCGCGGAGGACGTCGCCGAGTACGGTGTCGTCGAGTCGAACCCCATGATCGATGGACGCAACATGGTCATGGTCATCGCGCCGCTGAAGAACAAGTCGGAGGCGAAGGCCGAGGCGAATGCCCGCCGCTCCGCCTCCAAGGCCAAGAACCAGGACGAGAGCGCCACGGCTGACGAGGCCGCTGAGACCGTCCAGGACGACGCCTAACCACACACTTGCGCCGCGAGAGCGGTGTGAACCACACAGAGGAGAAACAAATGCCGAAGCAGAAGACGCACTCCGGTGCGAAGAAGCGGTTCAAGCTGACCGGTTCTGGCAAGCTCATGAAGCAGCAGGCGGGGATGCGACACAACCTCGAGGTGAAGTCGAGCCGCCGCAAGCGCCGTCTGAACCAGGAGCAGGTGCTCGCAAAGGGTGACGCCAAGGTCGCCATGAAGCTCCTCGGTCACTAAGCAACACTGAACCCCACGTTTTTTAAGGAAATACTGAAATGGCAAGAGTCAAGCGGGCGGTAAACGCTCACAAGAAGCGTCGCGTAATCCTCGAGCGCGCATCCGGCTACCGCGGTCAGCGTTCGCGCCTGTACCGGAAGGCCAAGGAGCAGGTCACGCACTCGCTGGTCTACAGCTACAACGACCGTCGCAAGCGCAAGGGTGACTTCCGTCGCCTGTGGATCCAGCGCATCAACGCCGGTGCCCGTGCCAACGGCCTGACCTACAACCGCTTCATCCAGGGCCTCGGCCTCGCGGGTGTCGAGGTTGACCGCCGCATCCTCTCGGAGCTCGCGACCAACGAGCCGGCCACGTTCGCCGCCCTGGTCGAGACCGCCAAGAAGGCGCTGCCCGAGGACACGAGCGCGCCCAAGGCCGCCTAAGTTTCTCCCCCTCAGAAAACGCCCGTGCTTCGGCACGGGCGTTTTTTGTGCGCCGGGACTGGCTAGGCTGGTCTTGTGATTGAAAACCCCCGGTCCCCCCGCGTGCGCCGCGTGGCGAAGCTCGCGAAGAAGTCCGAACGCCAGGCCACGGGAGCCTTCCTCCTTGAGGGCCCGCAGGCACTCCGCGAAGCGCTCCTCTATCGCCCAGAGCTCCTCGTCGATATTTTCGCCACCCCGGCCGCGCTGGAGCGGCATCGCGACATCGCCCAGCTCCTGCGCGATCACGACCGGGAGGCGGAGCTCATCACCGATGAGGTGCTCGCCTCGATGGCCGACACCGTGAGCCCGCAGGGCGTCATCGCGGTGTGCCGGATGTTCCCGGTCAGCGCCCGGGAGATTTTCGCCGCGGGCCCGAAGCTGATCGCCGTGCTCCAGGAGATCCGCGACCCCGGCAACGCGGGCACGATCCTGCGCGCCGCGGACGCGGCGGGCGCCGACGGCGTCATCCTGACCGGCAACAGCATCGACGTGTATAACCCCAAGGTCGTCCGGTCCACGACCGGATCCCTGTTCCACGTGCCCGTCGCCGTGCTGCCGGAGGCCGCCGAGGTCGCGGCGCTCTGCGCCGAGTACGGCCTGCAGTTCATCGCCGCCGACGTGGCGGGGGAGGACCTGGCCGAGGCTCGCTCCGACGGCTCACTGCGCCGCCCGACGGCCTGGCTCTTCGGCAACGAGGCGCGCGGCCTGGACGATGAGGTCCGCGCGCTCGCGGATCGCTCGCTCCGGGTGCCGAGCTATGGCTCCGCCGAATCCATGAACCTCGCAACCGCCGCCTCGGTGTGCCTCTACGAGAGCGCCTTCGAGCTCCGCAGCGGTTCTGCGGGGTAGCGATGCCGGCCGGGCCGCTCCGCTGCCGCCTGCCCGGGAACCGGGGCCCCCGGGGGCCGCTCTCTGCCAATGTTCGGCTTGTGCGCATAGAATATGAGTGCTGGGGAGCGTCCGAACACTCGGATGCCGTGACGCCCGGCGACCGAGTGTAAGGAGTGGCCGTGCCGGTTCCGACAGATTCCGCGGGGAACGCGGATCGTCAACTCATCGCAGACGAGATCTACACCTCGTTACGCGACATGATTATCGTCGGGGAACTGCTTCCCGGCGAGCCCCTGCGCGAGGTCGAACTCGCCGAGTACTTCCAGGTCTCCCGGACCCCCGTCCACGAGGCGATCGGCAAGCTCGGTCGCTTCGGCTTTGCGGAGCTGTTGCCCCAGCGGGGCGGACGCGTCTCGGAGATCTCCGCGAGCTCGCTGCGCGATCTGCTGCAGGTGAACACGGTGCTCCTGCTCACCCTGACGCGCGAGGCGCTGCCGCTGCTCACCGCGGACGACCGGAAGCGCTTCGCGCGCATCGCCTCCGACGCTCCCAAAGCCGACCAGAGCAGGGATCGCTCCGAGCGCCTGCTCGCCGCGGTCGGCATCCTTGCCGAGCGCTACGGGAACGGGGTTCTCGCCGATCACCTGACCCGGACCTGGCCGCACATTCTTCGCGCGTTCGCGTACCTGCCCGAGGCGATGGACGCGGCCGGGGACTCCCGGGCCGAGGTGCTCGACGCCCTGCGCCGCGCGGTCGCGACGGGGGACATCGGCGACTTCGATACTCGCCTGATCGCCTACCGCCGCCAGCAGACGGACGCGCTCCTGGCCGCCCTG
>NZ_JAPFRB010000004.1:552131-554049 GCF_035726885.1 Leucobacter sp. M11
CCTGAGCACGAGGGAGATCACCGTGCCGCTTCCCCCGAGGACCACTGCCCCCGATCGACGCCTGCTCGGGCACTCGGTCTACGACCGACTCCTGGACGCGATCACCCGCGGCGAGC
Source organism: Leucobacter sp. M11 (assembly GCF_035726885.1). Lineage (NCBI taxonomy): Bacteria > Bacillati > Actinomycetota > Actinomycetes > Micrococcales > Microbacteriaceae > Leucobacter > Leucobacter sp. M11. Next base: position 552,248 of record NZ_JAPFRB010000004.1, read on the forward strand.
TCGCCCCGGGCGAGACGCTCCGGGACACGGAGCTGAGCGAGTGGCTGGGGGTGTCCCGCTCCCCGATCCGGGACGCGCTCAAGCGACTCAGCGACATCGGCCTGGTCGAGTTTGTCCCGCACCGCTTCACCCGGGTCACCCCGATCGACCCCCGGCAGCAGCTGGAGATCTCGGTCACCCTCACGGGGCTCTACGAACTGGCCTACGCCGCCGGGGTCCCGGAGCTGGATGACGCGGACCGGCTCGCGCTGAGCGAGATCGCCGAGCGCGTGCTCGATGCGGGGCGGCGCAGCGACGGCGACGAGCTCGGCATCGCCATGCACGAGTACTGTCTCCTGCTCGCGAAACGCTCGCGGAACGCCCTGCTGCTCCAATCGATGGACCTGCTCGCGGCCCAGCTGCGCATGCAGGTCTCCGAGCAGACGCAGCTCGCCGACCCCGCGGCGGGCGCGGCGCTCTTCGCCGCGACGCACGAGGCCGTCCTGGCAGGCGAGGCCGACCTCGCCGCGGCCCGGCACCGCGACTTCGCGGCGATGGGGCGGCAGTCCTTCCGGATCCTCGCGGGGCACGAGCAGCCCTCGGCTCCGCGGGACGAGCGCTCCGAGCCGTGATCCGGGTCGCGCTCCCCGGGAGTTCCCGAGGAGCGCGACGCGGAACGGCCGGAACCGGGGCCGCTTACGCGAACAGGGTCTCGCCGATCATGCCGCCCTCCCGGAACCCCGGGGGGAAGGCGAACACCGCTGAGCCGGTGTGCGTGATCCACTCGTTGAGCAGATCGAGCTCGTCGAGGCGCTGCTGGATGGGCACGAACTGGCGGAGCGGGTCGCGCTGGAAGCACCCGAAGAGCAGCCCGGCCTCCCCGTTCACGTCGTAGTTCACGGCGCGGCGGTAGATGCGCTCCGCCGGGTCCTCGGAGCGGGCGCGGCGGATGTGCGCGAAGTTCGGGATCACCGCGAAGCCGAGCTCGTCGACGGCCTCGTAGTCGGGTTCGTCGTGCTCCCGGGTGCCGGTGAGCGGGGCCCCGTTTTTCAGGGTGCGCCCGACGCTGATCTCGCGGCCCGGGCGGTCCACCTCCTCCCAGGTGTCCAGCTCCATTCGGATGCGGCGCAGGACGAAGGCGCTGCCCCCGGCGAGCCACCCCGCGTCCGTTCCGAGCCAGACGAGGCCGGAAAAGTCGGGGTCCTCGGGGTCGGGGTTGACGGTGCCGTCGACCTGGCCCATCAGGTTCCGCATCGTGGTGCCCGGCTGCTCGGTGCCGCGGGCGCGGCGGAAGCCGTTCTGCTCCCAGCGCACGGTTGCGAAGCTGCGCAGGTCACGGAGCAGCATGCGGGAAGCGTGCCCGATGGCGAGGGGATCGTCCGAGCCGATCTGGAGGAGGAGATCGCCGCCGCCCCAGGCCGGGTCCAGCTGGTCCAGGGTGAACGCGGGCAGGGGCCCCAGCCAGGCGGGGGCGGCCCCGGGGCGGGCCCGCTCCACGAGCTCCCGGCCGAAGCCCACCGTGATCGTGAGCCGGGCGGGGACCTCGGCAAGCTCCGGCTCACTGTCCGCGAGCGGCGGCTTGCCCTGGGTGAGGTGCTGCACGTTCCCCGTGATGATGCGGAGCATGCGCACGAGCCCGTCCCGGTCCACGCCCGGGGCGAGGTCGAGGGCCAGGTAGCGCAGGTGCGCCGTCGGCGCGGTGGTGATGCCCGCCTGGTGTGTGCCGAAGCAGTCGATCGTCTCAGCGCCGTGCACCGCCCCGGGCCCGTCCCCCGCGGCCGGAGCCGTGGGGGACGGGCCGGGGACCGGCCGGATGAGCGAGT
>NZ_JAPFRB010000004.1:554124-560287 GCF_035726885.1 Leucobacter sp. M11
TGGGGGATTTCCCGGAATCGGGGTGTGACTCGCTCATCGTCGGACTACTCGGTGTCCGCGGAGCCGTGGTCCATCGAGCCGTGGTCCATCGAATCGCTGTCCATCGAACCACTGTCCATCGAGCCGTGGTCCATCTCCTCGTCGCCCTCACCGTAGACCTCGTTGGCCCCGGCGTAGTCGCGGATGGGCAGGGTGACGGGCAGCGTGCTGCCATCGGAGAAGGTCAGCACGAGGGGCAACTCCTCGCCGGGGAGCAGAGCGCTCGGCAGCTGCATCAGCATCAGGTGCTCGCCCCCGGGGACGAGCTCGCGGCTCTTGCCCGCCGCGATCGTGAAATCACCCTCCATCTGCTGCATGACGGCGGTGCCGTCCACATCCACAAACTCGTGGATCTCGATCATATCGGCGCGGTCGCTCGTCGCCCCGGTCAGGGTGACCTCGGCGTCCCCGGTGTTTTCCAGCACGCCGAAGGCCCCGGACATGCCCTTCGCTTCGGCGACCTTTGCCCAGGCCCCCTCGAAGGTGACGTTCTCGGCCATCGTGCGGCTCTCCTGCGTGGTCTCCTCCGCCGCCCCGGGGGAGGAGCACGCGGTCAGGGCGAGGGGGGTGAGCAGCGCGCCGACGGCGATTGCCGCGACGGAGAGGGAACGGCGGGCGGAGATGAATGCGGTGTTCATGGTGAACCTTTCAGAAAAATGGGATCGGTGAGACGCGCCTGCCCGGCTTCGGGCGGCGCTGGCAGTGGGGGCCGGTTACTTCCGGCGCGACCGCACTGCGATGATGGCGTAGCCGACGCCGCCGAGCACGAGGCCGCCGAGCGCGATCAGGCCGACGCGGCCCCAGTCGAAGCCGCCGTCCTGAGCGTCACCGCTCGGCTCCTCGGTGTCCTCGCCCGGGGTCGCGGTCGCGGACTCCGAAGACGCGGACTCTGAAGATGCAGACTCCGACGGCGTCGCCTCGGTCGGTGCGCCGTCGCCCACGACGAAGGAGAACTTCCCGCTGATGGGGTGCGAGTCCGAGGACACGACCCGCCAGATCACGGTGTATTCCCCGTCGGCGAGATCCGAGGGCAGGGCCTGGGTGACCTCGCGAGCGTTCAGCTGCGGCTCGCCCTGCGCGACGTCTTCGCCCGAGGCGTCCGTGACCTTGATCTCGGTGCCGAGCTCGATGAGGCTGTTGCTGAACTCCAGCATGACCTCGCCAGGGGCCTCGTCAACGGTCGACCCCGCGGCGGGGGTCGTGCCGACCAGCTGGTCATGGGCGAGCGCGGCGGGCGCGGGGCCGAAGGCGAGCAGGGCGGCCATCGCGAGGACGGCGCAGCTGAGCCCGGCGAGTTTCCCCGCCCCTCGTGCGGAGCGGGCAGGGGAAACGGTGGTCGAATGACGCATGGTGAAGCGGTCCTGATTCTCCGGGCGGGTGCCCGGCATCGTCGTGGTCTCGGAGGTGGCCGGAATCGGCCGCGGCTACGCGAGACGGGCCGGTGGGCCCCGAGTGCTGACGGTGTCGAGGAAGCGGGCCGCGAGCGGCGGGTGATCCGCCGCCACGGCCGGGAGGCGCGTGTGGTCCGCAATGCGCAGGGGGCGCGGCGGCTCGGGGGCGAGCAGCGCAAACAGGGCATCGCGGACGAAGGAGCCGAGCGCGCACACGGCCTGCTCGCCGTGGCGGAGCAGGAGCACCGTGAGCAGGGCGGCCAGGCAGTGCCAGAGGAACATGATCGTGTCCGCCGAGGCGGACGCCCCCGACGCCATCGAGGAGGGCACATAGCCCGTGAGGGGAAGGCCGTGGTTGGCGTGCGCGGGCATCGGCTCGCCCGAGGCGTTCAGCGTCGCGGGGACGCCGACGAGGGAGAAACACCAGTGGAACATGGCCTGACTGAGGCCAACGCCCAGGCTGAGCCGAACGACCGACAGCCGCACCCCGGCGAGGAAGACGCACAGGGGGAGGGCCACGGAGAAGGTCACGGCGATCGCGATGATGCTGGGGGCCTCTGCCCCGGCGAGCATGTGTGAGACGGCCGCGATCAGCGTCGCGAAAGCAGCGCCGGACGCCCCGCGCCCGACCCTCGCCCACCGGCTCATCGGTCGATCATGCACACTGGCATCGTACCCGAGTGAACTGGGCAGGGCGTCCTCGAGAGGGCGTTCTCGATAGACTGTGGGCATGAGCCCGCCCCCGCACCCGGCAGGGGAGACCCCACACGCGCGCGCCCTCGGCCGTGCGTACTTCGCCGTGCAGGCCGCGGGCGGGGCAACCTGGTGGCTGCTCGTGTTCACCGGGGAACGCGTTCGCCAGGCGACGCTCGGCGGGCTCGATCCCGTGCTCGTCTTCGCGCTCGATCTGCCCCTCTTCGTGCTCGCCTCGCCGCTCGCCGCAGCCGGGGTGCGCTGGGCGCTGTGGCTCGCGACGGGGTGGACCGTGCTCGTCGCCCTGCTCATGGTGGGCTACGCCACGGTGACGGGGCTGGCCGGGTGGGGCGCGCTCTGCATGCTCGCGGCGGGCGGGGGCAGCGTGCTCGCCGCGACCCTGATCCGCACCGGGGGCCTGCCGAGCGCGGTGCTGTTCTCGGGACCCTTCGCGTTCCGCACGGCCCGCCCCGCGGGGAGCGGGGCGCATCTCGGGCGCACCGCGGGGCAGATCGTCCTGTTCTGGGGGGTGTTCCTGGCCGTCATCCCCGCGGTCATCGCCGCGGTCGAGCGGCGCTGGCAGCTCGCCGTCGAGGTGCCCGCGGCCGTGCGGGGCATCGGTCTCGTCCTCCTCGTGGGGGCGAGCGCGCTGGGGCTCTGCTCGGCGGCGGTCATGTCCAGGCTGGGGGCGGGCACGCCGCTGCCGAGCGCGATGCCCGCCCGCCTCGTGACGCGCGGCCCCTATCGCTGGGTGCGCAACCCGATGGCGGTCGCCGGGATCGCGCAGGGCGTCGGGGTCGGGCTGTTGCTCGGCTCCTGGCTCGTGGTCGGCTATGCGGTGTGCGGAAGCCTGTTCTGGCACGTCCTCATCAGGCCTCGCGAAGAGCAGGACCTCCTCGAACGCTTTGGGGAGCCCTACCGGGCCTACCGGGGCCGGGTCCGGGTCTGGCTCCCGATTCGCCGCCGCGGGGGCGCGAGCGGCTGACCCGGCCGAGCGTCAGCTCTGGGCGCGCCCCGCGATCTCGGCGAGCTCCGCGGGCGTGCCGGACATGAGGGCGCTGGCGTGTTCGGTGATCGCTTCGACGGGCCAGTCCCACCAGCGAACGGCGAGCAGGGTGTCGATCTCCGCGGGGGAGAACCGGGATCGAATGACGCGGGCGGGGTTTCCCGCCACGATGTCATAGGGGCCGACGTCCTTCGTGACGACGCTGTGCGCTCCGATCACGGCACCGTCGGCAACGGTGACGCCCGGCATGATCGACGCTTCGCGGCCGATCCAGACGTCGTTGCCGATGACGGTATCGCCCCGCTGTGGGACGGCGGCGAAGGCGTCGAGGGTCCGACTCGTCCAGTCGCCGCCGAACATCGTGAACGGGAACGTCGAGACACCGGTCATCGGGTGGTTTCCGCCGGGCATGAGGAAGGTGACGCCCGGGCCGATGGCGGTGAACCGGCCGATGACGAGCCGTTGCGGCCCGAAGAGGTAGTGCACGTTTGCCTCCTCGAAGGGCGGGCGTGTGCCCTCATCGTCGTAGTAGGTGTACTCGCCGATGTCCAGGAGGGGAGACGTGATCTGGTTTTTCAGGAAGGTGACGTTGCTGAGTTCGGGGCGGGTGCTGGGGTGGAGGTGGGTCGGGTCAGGGAATTCCACGGGGAGATGCCTTTCTTCGAGCGGGGGTTCGCGGGTGGGGTGATGCGCGTGTTTCGCAGAGCGTGCCCTGCCGGATGTGCCCAGCCGTATGTGCACTGACGAGTGCGCGTCGGCGGCAGAGTTGCCCGGAAGCGACGCGGAGCGATTCTGAGCGGGGCTGGGGCGGGGCTGGGTTTAGGCGATGCTGAGACGGCAGCGACCACTGGGCTGTGTGCCTGTGTGTGCGTTGCCGCGGGCCGGTCTGCCGAGGCACGGAACACCTGCACGCCCCCAGGACAGAGAACGCCGAGCGGGGGACCGAAACCTGCCGGGCACGGAGCCGCGGACGCAGGTCGAATGTCAGTTAAATCAGCACACGGAAACTATACGCCAGTTGGCCCCCGGCTGGCACTGGCCGGTGCGAGGGATACCTCGCCGGAGGCGACCGGGGAGCAGAACTGGCCAACCGGAAAAGGGGGGCGGGGCTATCCGCCCCGCGGTGGCTTGCCCGCGGTCAGGGGGTCTCCGGCACGGCCGACGGTCGTTCGGGGTGCGTCGTTGCGCGCCGTCCGCTCAGGGTCTCCCACTCCAGCACACCGTTCACGTTATCGAGCAGGGTCCAGCCCCGGTGCGTCTTGCCCGGCCCGGTCGTCCCGGGGTCGCCGCGGCCCTTCATCGTGTGGTGGGTGCGGCACAGAAACGCGAGATTATCGTGGCAGGTTTCCCCACCCGAGTCCCAGGGCACCGAGTGGTCCAGGTCGCATCGCACCGCTGCCCGTTCACACCCGGGGAAGCGGCAGTGTTGGTCCCGAATCTCGGTGAATCTGCGAAGTGCCTTCGGTGGCGAGTAACTGTCCCGGCCGACGTTGAGGATCGCGCCCCGGTCGTCGGTGAACAAGGCCCGGAAGGAGCCGATCCCGAAGGCGACCCGCTCCGCGGTCTCGTCATCGAGGACCCCGTAGCCGTCCAGCTCCGCGAATTCCTTGCCGAGGATCGCCTCGGCGCTGGCCTCGGGGCCGAGGTCGTCGGTGAGCCCGGCCAGGATGCGGGTGGGTACGGTGACGAGGACCTGTCCGCGGATGCCGCGGGGTGGGGCCGTGGTGGCCCGTGTTGCGGGCTGTGCCTCGGTGGTGCTGGATGCCCCGGTTGTCCCGGTTGTCCCGGTTGTCTCGGGCGCTTCCGTGTCGATCTCGCCGAGCGAGATCAGGTCTACGAGCACGTCCGCGCGCAGCTGGGCGATGCCGCGGGGGAGCGGCAGCGCAGCAATGGCTACATCAAGCTCCTCCTCGGTGCCGGTGTGCGCCTCTTTCAGTGCGTCAACGCGTTCCCGGTGGTCCTGTTTCTCCATGATCGCGAGCTGCTTGGCGAGGGCGTCGCTCCGGTCGTAGGCCGCGGTGAGTTCCACGGCGGAGTGCCGGATCGTGAGCTCCATCATCCCGTTGCGGGCGGGCTCGTTCCAGGCCCCGCGACGCTGGAACGCATCCGCGTGCCGCGCCTCGGGAGACACGGGGTCCACCCGGTTCCGCAGGTCCTCGGCCACCCGCAACAGCTTCGCCGGGGTCAGCGTCGGGGCAACCTCGGCGAGCTGCTCGTCGAGAATCGTGCGCGCAACGGGCGGCGCATCAGCGGTGACCCGCACAATGGCGGACACGCGGGCCTGATCCAGAGCACCGGACGAGAACGCGCCCCACACGTGAGGCAGATCCTCGGCGATCGCGAGCGCATCGTTCAAGAGCCGCGCACCCGTGGGCTTCCCGACCGTGACCGCGAACGCGATCTCTTCGGCCAACTGCCCCATCCGTTGTGCACGGTCCTCGCCGGTGATGGTCTGGTTGATGACCTGTCCCGTCGCGGCGAGCACACGTGCGGCGTCCTCCGCGGTCTCGCGCGCAAAGCGCTCCTCGTTGAGGTCGGCGAGTTCCGCGATCAAGCGAGCGCGACGGGCCTCCACCCGGTTTTTCTCCCGGGTGGCCTCGGAGATTGCCTCGCTCAACTCAGCCTCCCGCGCGCGCAGTTCCTCGGCGTTGAGGTGCGCGCGAGCCGCGGAGGCGGCCACTTTGGCGGCGGCAAGCGGATGCTGGGGCTGGTCACCCGGAACGACCCGGGACGCGGCAAAAGCATCGGCGGCGATCCGCTGCGCGATCTTCGCGGCGCTCGCCCCGGTCACCGTCCCCGTGCCCGGCACGCGCGCGAACGCACCGGACCGCGGTGTGCGGGTGGCGGTGTCGCCGGGTGCGACGGGAGTGAAAGTGACCATGCCCCAATTTTACCCGAAGTGACCCGTAAAAAAGTGCTGCTCACGCCTCATTTCTGATCGAAAATGATATGCCCCAGCCCCGGATTATCGCAACAAAATATGGCGCGTTTTTGCCTCACTCCTTGACAGCAAAACCCAATTCTGCCGGGCTCA
>NZ_JAPFRB010000004.1:560350-560635 GCF_035726885.1 Leucobacter sp. M11
GTCCTTGCTTGCGTGACAGCGTCACAGCTCTCTGCCCGCCCTGAGCCCTATGCCAAACCAAGCACCCTCGCCCCACCCAGGCACCCCAGAACCACACACCTCAGAAACCACCCCCACAAGCCCACTCACCCCAGCCCGGATCACCCGCATCCGGGCGATTTGGGATACCAAATGGGTCTCCCAAGAGCCCCTGCGCCCGATTCGCGCGAGCTCAGGAATGTAGGGATCAGGGCGAACGCGCTAGGATTGGCTGTTGTGTCAGACAGCAACCCGATTTCCCAGGAA
>NZ_JAPFRB010000004.1:560684-561875 GCF_035726885.1 Leucobacter sp. M11
GCTCCATCGCTGAGCTGAAGCAGGCTCGATCTCAGCACTTTGGCGAGGGCTCAGCCATCGCCGATCTCAACAGCCGAATGCGCGAGGTACCCAAGGAGCTGAAGGCCGAAACCGGCAAGCTCATGGGCCAGGCCCGCGCCGCCATCGAGCGCGCCTTTGCCGAGCGCGAGGAGGTTCTCGCCGCCGCAGAGGCGGCCGAGAAGCTCGCCGCCGAGACGGTCGACGTGACCGAGGCGCCCAGCCGCCTCCGCGTCGGTGCCCGGCACCCCCTCGCGCAGATCCAGGACCAGATCGCCGATGTCTTCATCGGGATGGGGTGGGAGGTCGCCGAGGGCCCCGAACTGGAGCACGAGTGGTTTAACTTCGACGCGCTCAACTTCGACCCGGATCACCCGGCCCGCGCCATGCAGGACACCTTCTTCGTGGAGCCCGCCGACCGGCACCTGATCCTGCGCACCCAGACCTCGCCCGTGCAGATCCGCACCCTGCTCGACCGCGAGCTGCCCGTGTACGTGATCGCCCCCGGCCGCGTGTACCGCACCGACGAGCTCGACGCGACGCACACCCCCGTCTTCCACCAGATCGAGGGCATCGCGATCGACCGCGGCCTCACGATGGCGAACCTCCGCGGCACGCTGGAGACCTTCGCGAAGCAGATGTTCGGCGAGGAGGCCAAGATCCGGCTGCGCCCGAACTTCTTCCCCTTCACCGAGCCCAGCGCCGAGATGGACGTCTGGCAGCCGAACGCGAAGGGCGGCGCTCGCTGGGTCGAGTGGGGTGGCTGCGGCATGGTCAACCCGAACGTGCTCCGAGCCGCGAACATCGACCCCGCCGAGTACCAGGGCTTCGCCTTCGGCATGGGCGTCGAGCGGACCCTGCAGTTCCGCAATGACATCAACGATATGCGTGACATGGTCGAGGGCGATGTCCGTTTCAGCACCCAGTTCGGAGGCCTCGTCTAATGCGCGTCCCACTCAGCTGGCTCGGCGAATTCGTCGAGCTCCCCGAGGGAAGCACCCCGGAACAGGTCCACGCGGACCTCGTCAGCGTCGGCTTCGAAGAGGAGGACATCGTCCGCTTCGACGTGACCGGCCCCGTCGTGGTCGGCCAGGTACTGGAGCTCACCCCCGAGCCCCAGAAGAACGGCAAGACCATCAACTGGTGCCGGGTGCGCGTGGCTCCCGAGGGCCA
>NZ_JAPFRB010000004.1:561922-564111 GCF_035726885.1 Leucobacter sp. M11
CGCACAACTTCACGGTCGGTGACAAGGTCGTGGTGACCCTGCCCGGCGCCGTGCTCCCCGGCGGCTTCGAGATCGCCGCCCGGAAGACCTACGGCCACGTCTCCGACGGCATGATCGCCTCGGCCCGCGAGCTGAACCTCGGCGAGGACCACGACGGCATCATCGTGCTGTCCACCCTCGGCCTGGACCCCGAGGTCGGCGAGGACGCGAAGGCCCTGCTCGGCCTCGACCAGACCGCCGTCGAGATCAACGTGACCCCCGACCGCGGCTACGCCTTCTCGATCCGCGGCGTGGCCCGCGAGTACTCGCACGCGACCGGGGCGGCCTTCACCGACCCCGCGAGCCGCGTCACCGTGCAGCCCTCCGCCGGCTACTCGGTGGAGATCACCGACGACGCCCCGGTGCGCGGCAAGAACGGCGCGAGCGCCTTCGTGACCCGCGTGGTGCGCGGCGTCGACGCGAGCCGCCCCACCCCGCCCTGGATGGTGGCCCGGCTGCAGCTCGCGGGCATCCGCTCGCTCTCGCTGCCCGTCGACATCTCGAACTACGTCATGCTTGAGCTTGGCAACCCGATTCACGCCTACGACCTCGACCGGGTCGACGGCGGCCTCGTGGTGCGTCGCGCGGAGCCCGGCGAGACGATCCTGACCCTCGACGGCGTGGAGCGGAAGCTGCACCCAGAGGACCTGCTGATCGCCGACCACTCGGCCCCCCTCGGCATCGCCGGGGTCATGGGCGGCGAGTCCTCGAAGACCCGCGACGAGACCGTGAACATCCTCGTCGAGGCCGCGAACTTCGACCCGGTGACCGTCGCGCGCAGCGCCCGGCGGCACAAGCTGCCGAGCGAGGCCGCGAAGCGCTTCGAGCGCGGCGTTGACCCGCTCATCGCCGATCTGGCCGCCCAGCGCGCCGTCGACCTCCTCGTGGCGCTGGCCGGGGGCGTCGCCGACGAGCTCGGCTCCGCCTTCGGCGTGATCGAGGACGCCGAGCCGATCGCGCTCCCGCTCGGATTCGCCGAGCGCATCATGGGCGTCGCCTACTCCGAGGCCGAGCAGCGCGAGACGCTCGCCGCCATCGGCTGCGTCATCGAGGAGGGCGAGAGCGGCACCCTGCTCGTCACCCCGCCGAGCTGGCGCAGCGACCTGAGCTTCCCCGAGGCCCTCGTGGAGGAGATCGCGCGGATCATCGGGTACGACCGGATCCCCGCCGTGCTCCCCATCGCCCCGCCCGGGCGCGGCCTGTCCCGGGAGCAGCGCCTGCGTCGCCGCGCCGCCGACGGCCTGGCCGCCGCGGGCTACGTCGAGGTGCAGAGCTCGCCGTTCGTGAGCGAGACGGTGCAGGCTCGCTACGGCGTCGCCGCGGCCAGCCAGCCCGCGGACCTCGCCTCGGTGCGGCTCGCGAACCCCCTCGACGGCGAGTCCCCGCTCATGCGGCTCTCGCTGCTCGGCGGGCTCGTGAACACGACGCAGCGCAACGTGTCCCGCGGGGCCGTTGACCTCGCGATCTTCGAGTTCGGCTCCGTGTTCTTCCCGCCAACGGGCCCCCTCGGCACCGAGGAGGTGCCGCCGCTCGGCGTGTACCCCGGCGACGCGGGCATCCGCGAGCTGGACGAGTCGATTCCCGCGCAGCCCCGGCACGCCGCCGTGGTGCTCACGGGCGCCGCGGTCCAGAAGCAGCCGGGCGTCAGCGCCCGCGCCGCGGACTGGGCCGATGCGATCGACGCCGCCAAGCTCATCGCCCGGATGGTCAGCGCCCCGCTGAGCGTCCGCCAGGGCAGCCACCCAGCCTTCCACCCGGGTCGCACCGCGATCCTGCAGGTGGTGCGGGACGGCGTGAGCCACGACGTCGGCGTTGCGGGCGAGCTGCACCCCGAGGTGGTCGCCGACGCGCACCTGCACGGCCGCGTGGCCGCGGCGGAGCTGAACCTCGACCTGCTCATCGAGCTGGCCGACCGCGAGCCGAGCGTCACCCAGCTGGTCAGCTACCCGGCGGCGACCCAGGACCTCACCCTCCTGGTCGACGTGGCGGTGCCCGCCCAGCAGGTGCTGGACGCGGTCATCGCAGGCAGCGGCGAGCTACTTGAGGCCGCCCGGCTCGTGGACGACTACCGCGGCCAGGGCATCCCGGAGGGGCAGCGCGCGCTCACCTTCGCGCTGAAGTTCCGGGCCCCCGACCGCACCCTGACCGCC
>NZ_JAPFRB010000004.1:564160-589244 GCF_035726885.1 Leucobacter sp. M11
CGTACGGCGCCACGATCCAGGGTTGATCCTCACCGGCGGGAAGCGTTCGCTTCCCGCCGGTGCCACAATTGAGGCGAGAGCGGCGCCCACGCGCCGGGAACGGAGAAGCACGGCATGACGATCTCAGTCGCGGTCGCGGGAGCGAGCGGATACGCGGGGGGCGAGCTCCTCCGCCTGCTGGAAGCGCACCCGGAGCTCCGCGTCCGAACCGTGACGGCGCACTCCAACGCGGGCCAGCGGCTCGTGGACGTGCAGCCACACCTGCGATCGCTCGCCCACCTCACCCTCGTCGAGACGACCGCCGAGCAGCTCAGCGGCCACGACGTGGTCTTCTTTGCCCTGCCGCACGGGGCCTCGGGGGCCCTGACCGCCGAGCTTCGCGATGTCCGCCTGGCGGTGGACTGCGGCGCCGATCACCGGCTCACCGATCCCGCGGACTGGGCGGCCTTCTACGGCGGCGAGTTCTTCGACGCCTGGACCTACGGCGTGCCCGAGCTGATCGTGGGCGCGGGCCGCCAGCGCGACGCGCTCGCGCAGGCCAGCCGGATTGCGGCCCCCGGCTGCAACGCCAGCACCGTCGCGCTCTCGCTCGCCCCCGGCATCAGCGCGGGCGTCATCGCCGCAGACGACCTCGTGACCGTGCTCGCGGTCGGACCCTCCGGGGCGGGGAAGGCCGCGAAGACGCACCTGCTCGGCGCGGAGCTCATGGGCACCGCAAACCCCTACGCCGTCGGCGGCACGCACCGGCACATCCCCGAGATCATCCAGGCCCTGCGCGGCGCGGGCGCGAGCGGCGACGTGTCGATCTCCTTCACCCCCGTGCTCGTGCCGATGAGCCGGGGCATCCTCGCCACGACGACCGCGAAGCTCGCCCCCGGGCAGACCGCCGCTACGGTGCGCGCGGCCTGGGAGGCGGCCTACGCCGACGAGCCCTTCGTGCACCTGTTGCCCGAGGGGCAGTTCCCCCGCACCGCCGACACCCTCGGCGCGAACACCTGCCTCATCGGGCTCGCGGTGGACGAGGCCGCGGGCCGCGTCGTCGTGATCGCCGCCCTGGACAACCTCGTCAAGGGCACCGCGGGGGCCGCCATCCAGTCAGCAAACCTCGCCCTGGGCCTCCCCGAGACCCTCGGCCTCAGCCAGAACGGAGTCGCCCCGTGAGCGTGACCCTCCCCGCCGGATTCCGGGCGGCCGGCATCGCCGTCGGCCTGAAGAGCACCGGCAAGCCCGACCTGTCCCTCGTCCAGAACCTCGGCCCCTCCCGCGCCGCTGCGGCCGTGCTCACGAGCAACCGCGCGAAGGCCAACCCGATCCTGTGGAGCCAGCGCGTCATCGCCGACGGCAACGTCGCCGCGATCGTGCTGAACTCCGGCGGGGCCAACTGCTTCACCGGCGACTTCGGCTTCCAGACGTCCCGCCTCACCGCCGAGGCCGTCGCGGCGGGGCTCGGCGTCACCGAGGACGACGTCCTCGTCTGCTCCACGGGCCTGATCGGCGTGGGCGGCCAGGACTTCCGCGACCGGATCATCGACGGCGTGCCAACGGCCATCGAGCGGCTCTCCGAGGACGCGGCCGACACGAGCGCCGCCGAGGCGATCCTCACGACCGACACGGTCGTGAAGCTCGCCGAGCACCGGGACGCAGGCTGGTCCATCGGCGCGATGGCCAAGGGCGCGGGCATGCTCGCGCCGGGCCTCGCGACCATGCTCGTCGTCATCACGACCGACGCCGATCTGAACCCCGTGCAGCTCGACGAGGCCCTCCGCGCGGCCACCCGGGTCACCTTTGACCGGCTCGACTCGGACGGGTGCATGTCCACGAACGACCACGTCACGCTCCTCGCGAGCGGCGCGTCCGGCGTCTCGCCCGAGCTGAGCTCCTTCACGAGCGCGCTCACCGAGGTCTGCGCCTCGCTCGCCGAGCAGCTCCAGGCCGACGCCGAGGGCGCGAGCCACACGATCGACATTGAGGTGACCGGCGCGGTCACCGAGGACGACGCGGTCGAGGTCGCCCGCTCGGTCGCCCGGAACAACCTGTTCAAGGCCGCGATGTTCGGCAACGACCCGAACTGGGGGCGCGTGCTCGCCGCGATCGGCACGACGCAGGCTCCGTTCGACCCCTACGCGGTGGACGTCACGATGAACGGCGTGCGGGTCTGCCACGCGGGCGGCCCGGACGCCCCCGCGGCGGAGGTCGACCTCACGCCCCGCCGCATCCACGTGCTCATCGAGCTGCACGAGGGCGAGGCGACCGCGACCGTGCGGACGAACGACCTCACCCACGACTACGTGCACGAGAACAGCGCGTACGCGAGCTAATGCGCCACACCACATCAATCCTGCCCAGCGAGGAGGCCGCGGCGAAGGCCGAGGTGCTCATCGAGTCCCTGCCCTGGCTCAAGCAGTTCCGCGACGCCATCGTCGTCATCAAGTTCGGCGGCAACGCGATGATCGACCAGGAGCTGTTCCGCTCCTTCGCCGAGGACATCGTCTACCTGCGCTACGCGGGCCTCAAGCCCGTCGTCGTGCACGGCGGCGGCCCCCAGATCTCCGAGATGCTCGGCCGACTCGGCATCGAGTCCGAGTTCCGCGGCGGCTACCGGGTGACCACACCCGAGGCGATGAGCGTCGTGCGGATGGTGCTCTCCGGCAAGGTGAACCCCGAACTGGTCGACGCGATCAACGCGCACGGCCCGCTCGCCGCGGGCACCACGGGGGAGGACGCCGGGCTCTTCGTCGGCGTGCGCCGCCCCCCGGTGGAGATCGACGGCGAGCTCGTCGATCTCGGCCTCGTCGGCGATGTCGCCGAGGTGCACCCCGAGCCCGTGCTCGCGCTGCTGAACGCCGGGCTCATCCCCGTCGTGTCCTCGATCGCGCCCGATCGGGACGCGCCGGGACACTCCCTGAACGTGAACGCGGACGCCGCGGCATCCGCCCTGGCCGCCGCGCTCGGCGCGCAGAAGCTCGTGATTCTGACCGATGTGGCCGGGCTCTACAGCGACTGGCCCAACCGCGACTCGCTCGTCTCTGGGCTGAGCACGGACGAACTCCGGGAGCTGCTGCCGAGCCTGGAGTCCGGCATGATCCCGAAGATGCGGGCCTGCCTGGACGCCGTGGACGGCGGGGTCGCAAAATCAGCGATCATCGACGGCCGCGTGCCGCACTCGATCCTGCTCGAAATCTTTACCAGCCGAGGCATCGGCACGGAGGTGTTCCCCGCATGACCGCGGATCAGCGCGCGACCTGGGCCAGCCAATACGCGGACACGATCATGGGCACCTTCGCCGTGCCCCCGCTGCTGCTCACGCACGGCTCCGGCTGCCGCGTGACCGACGCCGCCGGCGTCGAGTACCTCGACTTCCTCGCCGGGATCTCCGTGAACGCGCTCGGCCACGGCCACCCCGCGCTCGTTGCGGCGATCGCGGCTCAGGCCGAGCGGCTCATCCACGTCTCGAACCTCTTCGCCTCTCCGCCCCAGCTGGAGCTGGCGGCACGCCTGCTGGCCGCCGCGGAGACGGGACCGGCGGGGCGCGTGTTCTTCGCGAACAGCGGCACCGAGGCCAACGAGGCCGCCTTCAAGCTGGCTCGTTTGCAGGGCCGCCGCGGGCTCGCCGAGGGTGAGCCGGTGACCCGCACCCGGATCCTCGCGCTCGACCTCAGCTTCCACGGCCGCACGATGGGCGCGATGGCGCTGACCGGAAAGCCCGCGATGCGCGCGCCCTTCGAGCCGATGCCGTCCGGCGTGGAGCACCTGCCCGCCACGGTCGCCGCGCTCGAGGCCGCGATGGACGAGCGCGTCGCCGCGCTCATCGTCGAGCCCATCCAGGGCGAGGCCGGGGTGCTGCCCTTGCCCGACGGCTACCTGGAGCGCGCCCGCGCGCTCTGCGACGAGCACGGGGCGCTGCTCATCATCGACGAAATCCAGACGGGCATTGGCCGCACCGGCAAGATGTTCGGGTACCAGCACGCGGGGATCACGCCCGATGCGATCACCCTGGCCAAGGGCCTCGGCGGCGGTGTGCCCATCGGCGCGATCGTCACCTTCGGCGCCGCCTCCGAGCTGTTCACCGCGGGCACCCACGGCACGACCTTCGGCGGGAACCCGCTCGCGACCGCCGCGGGCAACGCCGTGCTCGCCGAGATCGAGCGCGCCGGGCTCGTCGCCCGCGCCGCCGAGCTGGAGCAGACGCTGCGCGCGGCCATCGCGGGCATCGCCTCCCCGCTCGTGGCCGGGGTGCGCGGGCAGGGGCTCCTCCTCGGGGTCGAGCTGAGCGCCCCGGTCTCGGGCGCGGTCGTTGCCGCGGCGCTCGACGCGGGGCTCATCCTGAACGCCCCGAACGAGAGCACCATCCGCTTGGCCCCGCCGCTCATCCTCACGGACGCGGACGTGGCCGACTTCGCGGAGCGCTTCGCCCGAGCGCTCGCGGCCGCGGGGGAGGCCTCGCCCACGGGCGCTGCCGCCTGAGCCTCGCGTTCCTGGGCAGCGCCGCAACGCCACTAGCGTTTTCGTCAGGAATCACTACGCTGGAGGTGTGCCGGAACCCACAGAACTGGAACACTACGAGGCTTTCCTCCTCGACCTGGACGGTGTGCTCACGCCCACCGTCGAGCTCCACATGCGCGCGTGGCGGGAGCTGTTCGAGGACGTCTTCGCCGAGCACGGGCTCGCCCCGTACCGCGAGGACGATTACTTCCTGCACCTCGACGGCCGGCCGCGCTTCGCGGGCGTGGACGCGCTCATGCGCGACCGCGGCATCGCCCTGGACTGGGGCTCGGAGAACGATCCGCCCGAGGCTTGGACCGTGTGCGGCATCGGCAATCGCAAGAACGCGACCTTCACCGAGATCCTGCGCGTGGACGGCATCGAGCCCTACCCGGGATCGGTTCGCCTCGTGGACTGGCTGGCCCAGGCGGGGGTGAAACTCGCCGTCGTCTCCAGCTCCCGAAACGCCGAGGCCGTGCTGGCCGCGGCCGGGCTCCGCGAGCGCTTCCCGGTCGTGCTCGACGGCCGCTCCTCCCAGGAGCTGGGCCTGCGCGGGAAGCCAGAGGCCGACACCTACCTGCGCGCCGCCGAGCTGCTCGGGGTCGATCCCTCCCGCGCGGTCGTGGTCGAGGACGCCGTCTCCGGCGTCGCCGCCGGGGCGGCCGGGGACTTCGGGCTCATCATCGGGGTGGACCGCGGGGCCGGGCACGACGCCCTGCGCGCCGCCGGGGCGCACCTCACCGTCACCGACCTTGCGGACCTCCTTCCGTGATGCTCGACCCCGGGGACGCCTTCCCCGAGCACCGAGACTTCGGGGACGACCCGTGGGTGCTGCGGACCCACGGCCTGCAGGCCGAGCACGCGGCCGTCGACGAGACCCTCTTCGCGCTCGGCAACGGCTACCTCGGCCTGCGCGCAAACCACGGGGAGGGGCTGCCCCTCGGCGAGCACGGCACCTTCCTGAACGGCCTGCACGAGACCTGGGCGATCCGGCACGCGGAGGGCGCCTACGGCTTCGCGGAGCAGGGCCAGACCATCGTCAACGCCCCCGACGGCAAGACGATCCGGATCTTCGTCGACGACGAGCGGCTCACGCTCACCACGGCCGAGCTGCACGACGTGACGCGGAGCCTCGACCTGCGCACCGGCGTGCTTAGCCGCAGCCTCGTCTGGCTCACCCCGAGCGGCAAGCGCGTCCGCATCGACACCCGGCGCGGGGTGTCCTTCACGCACCGGCACCTGGCCCGCATCGAGCTCGAAATCACGGTGCTGAACGCCGACGCCGATGTGTCCATCACGAGCCTGCTGCTCAACCGGCAAGACCTCGTTCGGGAACGCCCGGAGCCCGCGCCCGCGGGCCTCAGCGACCCGCGCCGCGCGGAGACGATGCCGGGCCGGGTGCTCCTCCCCGCGCTCTCCGAGCAGGAGGGCGCGCGGAGCATCCTCAGCTACTCGGTCGCGAACTCCGGGATGACCGTCGCGGCGGGCGCTGACCACAGCTTCGCGTGCGCGGACCGCTGGCACCGCAACAGCGCCGACATCACCGGCGACCGGGCCAAGCACGTCTTCCACGTGCACGCCACGCAGGGCCGGACCATCCGGCTCACGAAGACCCTCGCCTACCACTCCTCGGTGCACGGCGGGCCCCCCGAGTTGATCGACCGCTGCGGGCAGAGCCTCGACCTCGCCGCCCGGCTGGGCGAGGACTTCTGGGCGCAGCAGGAGAGCTGGCTCGCCGAGTTCTGGCAGCGCAGCGACGTGCGGATCGACGCCGAGGCCGGGGTGCAGCAGGCCGTGCGCTGGAACCTCTTCCAGCTCGCCCAGGCCTCGGCGCGCGCCGACGGCAAGGGGATCGCCGCGAAGGGCGTCACGGGCAGCGGCTACGGCGGGCACTACTTCTGGGACACCGAGATCTACGTGCTCCCCTTCCTGTCCGTCACGAACCCGCGCTGGGCGCGCAATGCGCTGCGCTTCCGGCAGCTCATGCTCCCCGCGGCGCGCAAGCGCGCGGCGATGCTCAACGAGGAGGGCGCGCTGTTCCCGTGGCGCACCATCAACGGGGAAGAAGCGAGCGCCTACTACGCTGCGGGCACCGCCCAGTACCATATCAACGCGGATATCACCCTCGCGATTGCGCGCTACGTTCGGGCCACGGGGGACGCGGAGTTCCTGCGCGAGGGCGCCGCCGATATCGTGATCGAGACCGCCCGGCTCTGGATGAGCCTCGGCTTCTGGGAGCACGACCGGCACGGCGAGGAACGCTTCCACATCCACGGGGTCACCGGCCCCGACGAGTACACGACCGTCGTGAACGACAACCTCTTCACGAACGTGATGGCCCGCTTCAACCTGCGCTACGCGCACCGGGTGCTCACGGAGATGCGCGGCGACCACCCCATCGAGGCCGCCCGGCTGTGCGAGCGGCTCGGCATCCACGACACCGAGCCGGGGGAGTGGCTGCACGCTGCCGAGGGCATGACCATCCCCTACTCCGCGGAGGCTGGGGTGCACCCGCAGGACGCGCACTTCCTGGAGCGCGAGGTCTGGGACCTCGCCAACACGCCGCCCGAGCAGAAGCCGCTCCTGCTGCACTTTCACCCCCTCGTCATTTACCGCTTCCAGGTGCTCAAACAGGCCGACGTCGTGCTCGCGATGTTCCTGCAGGGCGGCGAGTTCACCCCGGAGCAGAAGCGGGCAAACTTCGAGTACTACGACGCGCTCACTACGGGGGACTCCAGCCTCTCCGCCGCCGTGCAGTCCGCGATCGCCACCGAGGTCGGTTACCACGAGCTCGGCTACCGCTACTTCGAGCAGGCGCTCCGCGTCGACCTGGACGACCGGCACCGCAACACCGCCGACGGCGTGCACGTCGCCTCCGCCGGAGGGGTCTGGCTCGCGATCGTGCACGGCTTCGGCGGGCTCCGCGAGGACGGCGACCGGCTCAGCTTCGACCCGAAGCTCCCGGCGCACTGGAGCAGCCTCACCTACCGGATGAGCTGGCGCGGCTCCGAGGTCGAGGTTCGCCTGGAAACGGGGGCGCTCATCATCTCCGCGTCCCCGGAGTCCCAGCCCGTGGACGGCTCCTTCCGGTGCACCGTGCGCGGCGAGGAAATCAGCCTGGCCCCCGGCAGCAGCCGGATCGTGCCCCTGCCCGACCAGGGGCAGACGCACGGGGTCTTCGCCGGGGTCTCCGCGGGCATGCTCCCCCGCGAGGGAGAGACCGGCTTCCTGGGCCCGGCGAGCGCGAGCATCCCCCTCGTCACCACCACGATCCCCGTCCTCGACCCGGGCGATCGTGGCTGAGTGGCGCAGCGCGCCCAGATGAGCGGGGCGCTCGCGGGGGCGTTGGGGCTCATCGCGGGGCTCGGCGCGCGCATCCTCGCGGGCGTCGAACTGCGCCGGCTGCGCGGCCGTCCGCTCCGCTGGGGCGGCTGGCCCCTGGCGCTCTTCGTCGGGGGGCTCCTGGCCGCGGCCCTGCTCCTCGGCGCGCCGGGCGTGTCCCCGGCGCAGCTGCCCGATGCCCCGCTGAGCCGCGCTCTCGTCCAGGCGCTCGCGGCCGCCCCGCTCGCCGCCCTCGCCGCGGGCGGCGGCGCGCTCGCCGTGATCGATCTGCGCACCCGGCTGCTCCCCGACCGGGTCCTCCTCGCCACGGGGGCGGTCGCGGTCGCCTCGGCGGCCCTGCTCGTGGTCCTGCGGGGGAACCCGGGCCCGTTCCTCAGCGGCATCGCCGCGGGATGCGCCGTGTTTCTCGCGCTCCTCGCGCTGTCGGCCATCGCCCCCGGGCAGCTGGGCGGCGGGGACGTGAAGCTCGGCCCGGTGCTCGGCTTCGTGCTCGGCACCCGCGGCCTCGACGCGGTGCTCTTGGGCCTGGGCGCGGGCGCGCTGCTCGCGGGGCTCTTCGGCGTCGCGCTCCTCATCGCCCGCTCCTGGACCCGGGGCGCCGGGGCCGGGGCCGGGGCCGGGCTCCGGATCCCGCTCGGCCCCCCGCTCCTCCTCGGCGCGTGGCTCGGCATCGTGCTCGACGGGCTGCTCTCCGCCGCCCCGGGCTGAGCCGAGGCGGGCACACGGGCCGCGGAACGAACGAGGGAACGCCCTCAGGAACGGCCGCGGGAGCGGCCTGGGCGCGAACCCCGCACGGCAACACGCGGGGTTCCCGAGCCCTCCCTGGGAATCGGGGGCCGCGAGACAGCGTAGACTTGACGGAGGCTTCCTCGAGACGAAAGGTGGACGCCGTGACCTATGTGATCGCGCTCCCGTGCGTAGACGTGAAAGACCGCGCCTGCATCGATGAGTGCCCCGTCGACTGCATTTACGAGGGGGAGCGGATGCTGTACATCCACCCCGATGAGTGCGTGGACTGCGGCGCCTGCGAGCCTGTGTGCCCCGTCGAAGCGATCTACTACGAGGACGACCTGCCCAGCGAGTGGGCCGATTACTACAAGGCCAACGTCGAGTTCTTCGACGAGATCGGCTCCCCGGGCGGCGCAGCGAAGGTCGGCGTGTACGCCTTCGACCACCCCGTGGTCGCCGTGCTCCCGCCCCAGGGGGACTAAGTCATGCGCGGAGCGCTCCCCGACTACCCGTGGGATGCGATGGCGCCCGCGATCGCCCAGGCCGCGAAGCACCCCGCGGGCGCGATCGATCTCTCGATCGGCTCCCCGGTTGACCCGACGCCCGAGCCGATCCGGCGCGCCCTCCGCGACGCCACCGACGCACCCGCCTACCCGGCGACCACCGGGACGCGCGAGCTGCGCCAGGCGATCGTGGCCTGGTACGCGCGCCGCCGCGGCGTCGAGCTGACCGGCGAGGCCGTGCTGCCCACCGTGGGCTCCAAGGAGCTCGTGGCCCTGCTGCCCTTCCTGCTCGGGCTGGGGGCCGGGGACACCGTGGTGCACCCCCGAATCGCCTACCCGAGCTACGCGATGGGCGCGGCCCTCGTCGGGGCGACCGCGCTCGCCGCGGACGACCCCGCGCAGTGGCCAGAGACGACCCGGCTGATCTGGCTGAACTCCCCGGGCAACCCCGATGGCCGGGTGTCGGACGCCGCCCAGCTGCGAGCCGCCGTGGCCCGCGCCCGGGAGCTCGGCGCGCTGATCGTCGGCGACGAGTGCTACGCGGAGCTCGGCTGGGCGGGGGAGTGGGCGACGCGCCCCACCCCGAGCATCCTCGACCCCGCCGTTGTCGGCGAGCGCGACGGGCGGCCCGATCACTCGGGCGTGCTCAGCGTCTACTCGCTCAGCAAGCAGTCGAACCTGGCCGGGTATCGGGCCGCCTTCCTCGCGGGGGACCCGGAGCGCGTGGCCGAGCTGCTCACGGTGCGCAAGCACGCCGGGCTCATGCTGCCGGGCCCCGTCCAGGCGGCCATGACCGTCGCCCTCGGCGACGACGCGCACGTGGCCGAGCAGCGGGAGCGCTACCGGGCCCGCCGCGCGGTGTTGCTGCCCGCGCTGCAGGCCGCGGGCTTCCGCGTCGACGGGAGCGAGGCGGGCCTCTACCTCTGGGTGACCCGCGGCGAGAGCGCCTGGGCGAGCGTCGAGGCGCTCGCTCGGATCGGGATCCTCGCGGGCCCGGGCACCTTCTACGGGGAGCACTCCCCGGAGCATATCCGGCTCTCGCTGACCGCGAGCGACGAAAATATTCGCGCGGCCGCCGAGCGGATCATCGCGGAGTTCGCGCCGCAAAAGTAGCTCGACGCGAAGCAATTTTGGCGGTGTCCGAAATGATTCGCGCGGAATCGTTGTACGAATCCTCCGACTGTGAAACCCAACAGAAGTCTTGGGTCCAAACTGTGACTGTTCACCAACGCTCCTGATTCACCTTCGGGGCCGGTCACAGGTTATGGTGGGAGAGGTGCCGGTGTCCCCGATCGGGGCAAATGCGCGCTCACCACAGACGTGAATACCTCGCAAGGAGACGATTTGAACGAATCGACGGCGAACCAGAATCCAGCCGAAAACGCCTCGGCCCGTTTGACGTTCCCCGGGGGGACCGCCGACTTCCCGATCATTCCCGCGAGCGACGGCCACTCGTCGATCGACGTGAGCTCGCTCACGCGACAGACCGGTCTCACCGCGCTCGATTACGGGTTCGTGAACACGGCATCCACGAAGTCTGAGATCACCTACATCGACGGTGAAGCGGGCATCCTCCGCTACCGCGGGTACCCCATCGAACAGCTCGCGCAGGGCTCGACCTTCATCGAGGTCGCCTACCTGCTCATCTATGGGGAGCTGCCGACGCCGGACCAGCTCGACGCCTTCAACAACGAGATCCGCCGCCACACCCTCCTGCACGAGGACATGCGCTACTACTTCGAGGCGGTGCCCCACACGGCTCACCCGATGGCGGTGCTCTCGGGCGGCCTGCAGACGATGTCCACCTACTACGAGAGCTCGCTGGACACCACGGTGCCCGAGTTCGTCGAGGTGAACACGATCCGCCTGCTCGCGAAGCTGCCCGTGCTCGCGGCCTACGCGCACAAGAAGTCGATCGGTCAGGCCTTCCTGTACCCCGACAACGAGCTGAACTTCGTGCAGAACTTCCTCCGGCTGAACTTCGGCAACAAGGCCGAGAAGTACGTCATGAACCCGGTGCTCGTCGACGCCCTCGACAAGCTGCTCATCCTGCACGCCGACCACGAGCAGAACGCCTCGACCTCCACCGTGCGCCTCGTGGGGTCCACGGGTGCGAACATGTTCTCCTCGGTCTCTGCCGGCATCAACGCCCTCTCCGGCCCCCTGCACGGCGGCGCGAACGAGGCCGTCCTCGACATGCTCGCCCAGATCCGCGACAGCGGGCAGGGCGTGCGGTCCTTCGTCGAGCGCGTGAAAAACAAGGAAGACGGGGTGAAGCTCATGGGCTTCGGGCACCGCGTCTACAAGAACTACGACCCCCGCGCGCGCATCGTCAAGGACAGCGCCGCCAAGGTCCTCGAGGAGCTCGGCGTCAACGACCCGCTGCTCGGCCTGGCCCAGGAACTCGAGCAGATCGCCCTCGAGGACGACTACTTCAAGGAGCGCAAGCTCTACCCGAACGTCGACTTCTACACCGGCGTGATCTACAAGGCCATGGGCTTCCCGACCCGGATGTTCACCGTGCTCTTCGCGATGGGCCGCCTCCCCGGCTGGATCGCGCAGTGGCGCGAGGCTCACGACGACCGCCAGACCAAGATCGGCCGCCCGCAGCAGCTCTACATCGGCCCGACCGCCCGCGACCTGAACCGCTAAGCAACGCGCCGAACGCCGCCGCCCCGCCCGTCTCCGGACGGCGGGGCGGCGTTGTCGTGTTTCGGGGCGCGCGCTACCCTGAGACTGACCCCGCACCGACGACCCCCGATGGGACCCCCTGATGTCCGGCGAACCACACCCGAGCCCCGCCCCCGTAACGATCCCGGCAGCCGAGCCCACCGCGGCCCCCGCTCCCACCGCGGCCCCCGCCCCGAGCGGCACGCCCCGAGCGACCCAGCCGGGGGAGACCCCGGCGCTCGAGATGCGCGGCCTCGCGAAGCGCTTCGGCGAAAAGATCGCCGTCAACGGCCTCTCCCTGGCGGTCCCGCGCGGCTCCTGCTACGGCATCGTCGGCCCGAACGGGGCCGGGAAGACGACGGCCCTGTCGATGGCGACCGGCCTGCTGCGGCCCGAGTTCGGCGAGGCGTTCGTCTTCGGCATCGACGTCTGGCGGCAGCCCATCGAGGCCAAGGCCCTCGTCGGGGTGCTCGCGGACGGGGTGCGCCTGTTCGACCGGCTCACGGGCGAACAGCTCATCACCTACGCGGGGCTCCTCTCCGGCCTGGACCGGGACACGGTCGCCCAGCGCACCGCGGACCTGCTCGACCTGCTGGACCTGCGCGAGGCGGGCAGTACCCTCGTCGTGGACTACTCCGCGGGCATGACCAAGAAGGTCTCCCTCGCCTGCGCGCTCGTGCACGCGCCGAAGCTCCTCGTGCTCGATGAGCCCTTCGAGTCGGTCGACCCGATCTCGGCGGCGAACATCCGGGATATCCTCGCG
This sequence comes from Leucobacter sp. M11, assembly GCF_035726885.1. Taxonomy (NCBI): domain Bacteria; kingdom Bacillati; phylum Actinomycetota; class Actinomycetes; order Micrococcales; family Microbacteriaceae; genus Leucobacter; species Leucobacter sp. M11. The sequence continues at coordinate 576,650 of NZ_JAPFRB010000004.1, forward strand.
GGCTACCAGCGCAGCGGCGGCACGGTGATCGTGTCGAGCCACTCGATGGACCTGGTGGAGCGGCTCTGTGACCACGTCGCCGTGATCGCGAGCGGCCGCCTGCTCGCGGCCGGGACGGTTGAGCAGGTCCGCGCCGGACAGACGCTGGAGGAGCGCTTTGTGCAGCTCGTCGGTGGCCGCACGCAGCACGAGGGGCCGTCGTGGCTCTCCCAGAACTGAGCCTCAGCCCGGCCCCCCTCGCCCGCCCGACGGGGCCGGTGGCCCGGGTCCGGACGATGGTGGCCCTGCGCTTCCTGGTCATGCGCAACACCTATGCGCGCCACCCCTGGCAGCTCGTCGGCGCGATCTTCGCCGCGCTCTACGGGCTCGGCATGCTCGGCCTCGCGATCGCCGGGCTCACCGCGCTCGGCCGCGTCGATCCGGAGCTCGCCCGCACCGCGCTCATCCTGGGCGGCTCGGCGCTCGTCCTCGGCTGGATCATCGGCCCGATCGTCACCTCGGGCATGGACCGCACCCTGGAGCCCGCGAAGCTCATGGTGTACCCGATGACGCTGGGCACCCAGCAAACCGGGATCGCGGTCGCGAGCCTCCTCGGCATCCCCGGGCTGATCACGCTGCTCGTCTCGGCGGCCACTGCCCTGACCTGGATCGGCTCCCCGGCCGCGTTCCTGGTCGCGGTGCTGCTCGCTCCGGTCGCGGCGGTCACCTGCGTGCTCGCCTGCCAGCTCGTGATCACGGCGCTGTCGCGCGTCGCATCCGGTCGCCGATTCCGCGAGGCCATGTGGGTCTTCGTCCTGGTGCTGCTGATGCTCGCCGGGCCGCTGTTGGCCGGCGTCGGGGCCGGTTTTGCCGCCTTCGGGGAGCGGCTGCCCGCGATTGCGGAGGGGCTGGGCTGGACGCCCCTCGGCGCGGTCTGGTCCGTGCCCGCGGAGATCGCCGGGGGAGCCTGGGGGCTCGCGGGCGCGAAGCTCGCGGTCGCGCTGGCCTCCGTCGCCGTATTGTTTTTCGCCTGGCGGCCCCTGTTCCGCTCGGTGTTGGGCTCGGCGAACGAGGGATCGCGCACCACGGTGCGCACCGGCACCGGCTGGTTTGCCCGCTTCCCGGACAGCCCCCGCGGCGCGGTCGCGGCGCGCGCGCTGACCTATTGGCTGCGGGACCCCCGCTACCTGCAGAGCCTGCTCGTGGTCGTGGTCCTGCCGATCGCGTTGGGCTTCTTCGCCTTCACGAGCCAGGCGCCGATCATGCTGACGGGCTCCACGGTGATGGTCGCGATGCTGCTGTCCCTGAGCATCTACAGCGATATCTCCTTCGACGGCACCGCGTTCACGACGCACGTCTCGCGCGGCGTGCGCGGCATCGACGACCGCCTCGGCCGGGTCTGGGCCTGCGCGCTGATCGCGCTGCCCGCCGCGCTGCTCGTCGCGGTGGTCACGACCGCCCTGGTGGGGCGCTGGGACCAGCTGCCGACGCTCATCGGGCTCACGGCCGCGGCCGCGCTCGGCGGCCTCGGCGTCTCGAGCGTGTCCTCGGCGCTGTTCGTGATGCCCGTGGCCCAGGCCGGGGAGAACCCCTTCGCCTCGAAGCCGGGCGCGGGGATGATCAGCATGGTGAGCATGCTGCTGAGCTACGGCGCGCTCGCCGTGCTCTGCGTCCCCACGATTGTGCTCACGATCCTCGCGGGCACGACTCTGGTGCCCCTGTACGCCTGGCTGACGCTGCTCGTCGGGCTCGCGACGGGTGCGCTCTGGCTGTTCCTCGGCGTGCGCTTCGGGGCCAGGATCTTCGACCGCCGGGCCCCCGAGCTGCTCGCCGGGGTGACCGCGCAGGGCTGAGCCCCGCGCGGCCCCCGGCGGGGATCGCGTGCCCGCCGCTTAGGCGTGCAGCGCGGGGTTCAGCGCGATCCCGCCGCCGCTGCGGGGGAGGGCCTCGACCTGCCCGCTCTGGCTGTTGCGTCGGAAGAGCAGCCCGGCGATCCCGGAGAGCTCGGCGGCTTTGACGAGCACGGGCTCGTCCGCGCCCGCCGCCGTGCCCCGGGGCAGGAGCACCTTCGTTCCCGCGGTCACGTAGAGCCCGGCCTCGACGACCGAGTCGTCGCCGATCGAGATGCCCACCCCGGAGTTCGCGCCGAGCAGGGCGCGGGCCCCGATCTCGACGCGCTCGGTGCCGCCGCCGGAGAGGGTGCCCATGATGGAGGCCCCGCCGCCGATGTCGGCCCCCGCGCCAACGACGACGCCCTGTGAGATGCGGCCCTCGACCATTGCCGCACCCAGGGTGCCGGCATTGAAGTTCACGAAGCCCTCGTGCATCACGGTGGTCCCGGGCGCGAGGTGCGCGCCGAGGCGAACCCGGCCGGCGTCGGCGATCCGCACCCCGTCCGGCGTCACGTAGTCCAGGAGCCGGGGGAACTTGTCCACCCCCGTGACCGTGATGCCCGCGCGGCGCAGCCGGGGGCGGGCGCGGTCCAGCACCGCGGGGAGCACGGGCCCGGCGCTCGTCCAGGCGACCGTGGGCAGGTGGCCGAAGATGCCGTCGAGGTTCAGGGCGTTCGGGCGCACGAGCCGGTGCGAGAGCAGGTGCAAGCGGAGGTAGGCGTCCGCCGTGTCCGCGGGCGGGGCATCGAGGTCGATGTGCGCGGTGACCACCTCCGTGCGCACCTCCCGGAGGGGGTCCGCCGCGCAGAGCGCTTCGAGCTCCGCGGGCGCGGGGCCGGGGTCTGCCGGGGCGCCGCCCAGCTCGGGGGCGGGGAACCAGGCGTCGAGCACCTGCCCCTCGTCGCTGACGGTGGCGAGGCCGAAGCCCCAGGCGTGGCGGGGGGAATCTGTCATGAAACGAGAATAGCGAATCGGCCGGGCAACGCCTCGGTAGAATCGTGGGCATGTGCCCCAGCGTCGAAGCCCAGTCCGTGCCCGTCCTCGACCTCAGCCAGGACGCGGTCGGGGTCACCCGCCAGCTCTGTGACATCGAATCGGTCTCCGGCAACGAGGCGGCGATCGCGGACGCGGTGGTCGCCGCCCTGTCCGGGTTGCCGCACCTGCGGATCACGCGGGACGGGGACTGCGTGATCGCCCGCACCGAGCTGGGCCGCGCGGAGCGCGTCATCATTGCGGGTCACCTCGACACCGTGCCCGTGCACGGGAACCTGCCGAGCCGCCTTGAGCCGGTGGACGGCGAGCCGTTCCTCTGGGGTCGCGGCTCGGTGGATATGAAGGCCGGGGTTGCGGTGCAGCTGCGCCTCGCCCGCGAGCTCACGAACCCCCCGGTCGACCTCACCTGGATGTGGTACGACCACGAGGAGGTCGGCGCGGAGCTGAACGGGCTCGGCCGCGCGCACCGGAACCATCCCGAGCTGTTCGCGGGGGACTTCGCGATCCTCGGGGAGCCCTCGAACGGGCGGGTCGAGGGCGGCTGCAACGGCAGCGCACGGGTCCGGCTCAGCACGCACGGGGTGCGCGCCCACTCGGCCCGGAGCTGGATGGGGGAGAACGCCATCGAGAAGCTCGCCCCGATCCTGGAGCGCCTGCGCACCTACGAGGCCGCGAGCGTTGAGGTCGAGGGGCTCGTCTTCCGGGAGGGGCTGAACGCGGTGTCCGTCACGGGCGGCATCGCCGGGAACGTGATCCCCGATCGCGCCTCGGTCGAGGTGAACTACCGCTTCGCTCCGGACAAGAGCCCCGAGGAAGCGCTCGACCTCCTGCGCGACCTCTTTCCCGAGGCCGATGACGTCGAGGTGACCGACCTCGCGGGCGGCGCGCGCCCGGGGCTCGACCGCGAGCTCGCCCGCCGCTTCCTCGACGCGGTGCGGCTGCCGGTGGCGGCAAAGCTCGGCTGGACCGACGTGGCCCGGTTCTCTGCCCTCGGGATCCCGGCCGTGAACTTCGGCCCGGGCGACCCCGCGCTGGCGCACACCGATGACGAGCGCGTGCCCGTCGCCCAGATCGAGGCCTGCGAGGAAGCGCTCCGGCGCTGGCTTTCGGGCGATCAATCGTAACGATCCGGTTGCGGCGGGCGTTCTGGGCCCCCACGATTTTTTTCCACTTGCCGGGGCTGGGATAATGGAAGCGACGGCAAACACGAAAGGGAGGCGTCATGGCGGCAATGAAACCCAGGACCGGCGACGGACCAATGGAGGCTGTTCGGGAGGGGCGTGTGATTGTGGTGCGCGTGCCGCTCGAAGGCGGGGGGCGACTGGTCGTCTCTGTAAACGACGCTGAGGCGCAGGAACTGCACGACGCGCTCGCGGGCGTGGTCGCACCGAAGTAGCGTGCGAGTGCTCGGCATCGTCGCGAGCACCCGAACACCCCTCAACAACTCCCCGGAACCGCACGAGCCCCGGCTCGTCGCGGCCGGGGAGTTTGTGATTTCCCAGGCCCCGATGAGCCGTCCCACCCGGACGCGATCGCGGGGGAACAGATGCCGGGGTGCGGGGGCATCGCGGAATGCGGCCCCGGCCCCGAGGCGGAGCGGATAGCCTGGAATCGTCTCACGCTGCGCCCGGGGGAATCAATCGTGCGCAGGGGCGTGGTTCTTGGGGGAAGGAACCCCAGGTCACGTCTGGCGCACCGCCGCGCCGCAGGCGACCGGAGCGCTTCACTCGCTCCGCAGAACCGGGGTCCGACGCCGGTTTTCACCCGATGGCAACCCGGGTCCGTTTCGCGCGCCACACGGCCTGGGCCCCTCCAGAATCTCTCTGTGACCTGCTGTTTGTCATTTCCTTCCCGAGTGGCTAGCGTGATGTGCAGTATTCATTTTTGGGATACATCTGGGAGTGAAGCGGGGGAGCGAAGCTGACCCGTGCTCAAGGAAAGAGGAAACATGTCTCAGGGAACGAAGAAACAGGCCTCCGGGCGCAAGCGGGCGTTCATCGCTGGCGGATCCGTGCTGGGGATCGCCGCGCTCGCCACGGCCGCGGCCTTCACCGACTGGGCGCTGCTCGATCTGAACGGCTCCGGTGGCTTCGGCGGCAAGGAAAACGCCTACAACATCGTGGTCTCGGCGGGCCAGGAATCCAGCGTCGACACGGTCAACACCTGGGTGGAAGCCAACCCCGACGCCGAGACGGTGGCCCCCATCGTCGGCGCTGAGGCGCTCATCCCGGGCGGGGACCCGCTCTACGTGAATCTGCCCGTGCTCAACGAGTCCGTCTCGATGAAGTCCACGCTGAGCTTCGTCCTCGAAAACACCACCGTCGAGGACCCCGCCAACGCGGCCGAGAACGCCGCCTACGCCGAGCTCATGCGCTTCGAGGTCGCCCAGGTTGACGACGCCTCGACCCTGCCCGGCAGCTGGGTCACCGTGTCCCCGGTGAGCTTCGGCGCGGACGGCAAGACGCCCACCGTGACGCTCAGCAACCTGGACCCGGAGGCGGGCAGCGTCATCGTTCTCAAGGTGTCGCTGGTCGAGGGGGCAAACCAGGAGGCGACAAACGCGGCCAACGGCGGCACCACCTCCGTGCAGGCACGCTTCGACGGCTCCTCGATCGACTAGCCACTCGGCCAGCACCGGAACGCGGCTCCCGGACCGCGCCGCCGGGGAGACGGCTCATTCGTCCCCCCGGCGGCATCCCGGCCCCTGGCGCACAGAGAGGACCCCATGACGGCGCAGCAGCTGACGCGATCCCCGCGGATATCCCGGCGGGCGCTCTGGTCGCTGGGCGTGCTCCTCGGGCTCAGCACCCTGATGACCGCGGCGGCGGTCACCCAGAACCAGGACCTCACTGCCGAATTCAGCCCCGGGGAGGGGCACGTGTTTGATCTCATGGTGGCCGGCTCCGACGACACCGCCTGGACCCCGAGCCCGCAGGATTGGGAACAGGGCAACCCCGACGCCTACGTGGTGCAGACGGGGGGCACCACGAACCCGCTCCCGTTCCCCCCGGGAACTCGCCGCGAGTACCGGGTGGCCGTCCGCAACGCCAGCCCCGAACTCGCCTCCGCGCTCCGCCTGACCATCGAGGATCCCGACCCCCAGGGCGACGCCCGCGATCCCGAGACCGGCTCGTTTCTCGAACTCTTCGACCAGATGCGCTTCACCGTGCTCGACGAGGGCACCCCGATCATGAGCGATGCGGGCAGCCACCGCCCCGGTTCGCTGAGCTACGAGTGGCCGCGGCAGCTCGTCTCCGGGCAGGAACGCACCCTGGTCGTCCTCATCGAGCTGCCCGAGGCCGTGGGCAACGACTTTCTCTCCGCCGGGACCCGCGTGTCCCTCAGATTCCAGGGGGTGTCCCAGTGAGCGCGCACGCGATCGACCCGGGCGCTGCGTCCCGCCGTCGGCGGGGCGGGCGACCCCGGACGATGCCCGCGCTCGTGGCCGCGCTCGTTACCGCCGTGTTCCTGAGCCAGGCGGCGGTCGCGGCGGCACCGGCCCGGGCCGCGGACGCCTTTGAGACGAGCGGGGAGCTCGTCGAGCTGCGGACGCCCGCCCCCGGGCACCAGACGGACTGGGAGATGACCGCGACGAACCTCACCGAGGAACCGCTCCCGCTCGCGATCATCCCCGTCGCGGCGAGCGGCACCGCCACGGAGGGGCCAGAGCCGCTCCGCTTCAGCTTCGCGTCGAGCGATGGCGAGCTGGCCGTGGCGGACGTCGGGGTGGCCTGGTTCGACGGCGAGGCCGTGGTGCTTGAGCCGCTGGGCCCCGGGCAGACGGTCACCGTGAGCGGCTCCGCGGCCCTGCCGCGCGCCGCGGGGGACGCGTACCGCGGCGCGCGGGCCACGGTCACGCTCCGCTTCACCGCGACGCTGCCCGGCACGACGCCGGGGGTTACGCCGCCGCCCGGGGTCACACCCCCGGTGCCGGGGGATCCGCTCGCGATCACGGGCGGGCGCGGGCTCGCACTGCTGATCGGCCTGGCCGCGGTCCTCGCGCTCGGCGGAGCGCTGCTCGCCCGGCGGGCCCGGGACCGCAGGGCGGCTCAGGCGGGGGCGGCGCGCAGCCCCGCCCGCGCTGGGGGGCCGTAACACCACGCCGAAGCGCCGGGACCCCGGCGCACGCAACGGAGGAGGGAACTCGTGCGAATCTTACAATCCCTGCGGTCAGGGCTCCTGTGGGCGGGAGCGCTGCTCGGGGGGCTCTGCATTATCCTGTTCGTCTTTGGGCTGCTGTTTGGGGTGCGAGCGCAGGTGGTCGTCTCCGGCTCGATGGAGCCCGATCTGCCCGTTGGCTCGCTCCTGCTGGTCCGCTCGACGCCGGTGAGCGACCTGGTGATCGGCGACGTGGTCACGGTCGAACGCCCCTCGGGGCCGGGCCTCGTCACCCACCGGGTGGTCGGCATCGAGGAGACGGAGGATGGCGCGACGGCCCTGCGGCTCAAGGGGGACGCGAACGAGGGGAGCGACCCCGAGCCCTATGTCGTCGCCGAGGTCGGGAAGAAGCTGTTCGCGGTCCCGGGCCTCGGCACCGCGGCGACGTTCCTGCAAACCCCCTTCGGGCTCGGCGCGGTCGTCCTCATCCTGGCGATGGTGGTGCTCACCTTCTGGCTGGTCCCGGCCCCGAAACCGGAGGAGTCGGAACGCGCTGCGCAGCCGGGCGAACCGGACGGCGGACGCGACCCGAACCCGGCGAGCGGCCCTCCTGGCGGGCACGGGCAGTGGCCCGGGGCGTACCCGGGACAGTTCCCCGCCCATTTCTCCGGGCAGGTGCCGGGGCAGTTCCCCGGGCCCGTGGCCTGGCCGTTCCCGGGGCAGGTGCCCCCGGGCGTTCCGCCCCAGGCGCCGGGGGGCACCCCGGGATTTCTCGGCGGCTACGCCTATCCGGTGTATATCCCGGTGCCGATGGCCGGGGTCGCCCCGCCGGGGGGCGAGCCCGGATCCGCCGTGCCCGCGCACGCCCCGGAACCCGCCCGGGCGGATGCGCCGACCCCGGACGCGGCGTCCGAGTGGCCCGCCGAGCGCGCCGAGCCGCCCACCGAGCCAGGCCACGAGCCCGCGCCGGACCGGGAACCCGCGCCGGATCACGAGCCCGGCCCCGTGTCGGGGCCAGCGCCGGGCCTCGCGGAAGTGCTCCCGCTGGACGGGGAGGAGGGCCGCCGCCGCGCACGGCGACCCGCCGGTCAGTAAGCGACCGTGAACAGCTCCCGGCGGTGTGCGGGCGTCTCGATCTCGTCGAGGAAGGCCTCGCCGTAGTCCGCGCCGGAGATGTAGGACACCCCCTGCTCGTCCGTCAGGAGCACGCGGCCGCCGACGCGGTACTCCCCGCGGTGGCTGCCGGGGGTGTGTCCGCCGAAGTCCCCGGCGGGGGCCAGCACGAACCAGTCCAGGTCCTCGGGGGAGGCCTCAAGGTCGCGGATCGTGGCGAGCAGCGCGGAGGCATCGGGCAGGAACTCCGCCGGGAAGTTCGGGTCTTCCTGCACGAGCGGGCCGCCTGGCGTCTGCTGCAGGGACCCCGCGCCGCCCACGACGCCGAGGCGCACTCCGGTGCCGCGCAGTTCCTCGGCGAGGGCGGCGATCGCGGGCTGGAAGCGCTCGACCATGTCCCCGCGGGGAGCCGTGGCGAGCACGATGACATCGCTCTCGGCGATGGCTCGGGCCCGGTCCTCCGGCACGGTCAGGTCGCCGAGCCGGTAGCTCGCCTGCGCGATCTGGGCGGGCACCTCCGAGCGGGTCACCACGGTGACGTCGTGGCCGCGGACGGTCGCCGACTCCGTGATGTGCGAGCCGGCGAAGCCGCCGCCGCCGAAAACGGTGATTCTGGTCATGGTGGGTCCTCCTCGAAACGAGTTCTCCGGCGCGCGGGGAGCGCGTCGTGCCTCGGGTGAAACCCGAGGGCGGAGGGGTCTATTCCGCATCCGCGACCCGAGGTGCCGGACCCGTTCAGGGGGCGGCGGGCAGGGTGACGCGGATCAGGCCACCCGGGTCAGGGTGAGCACGCCGTCGCCCGCGGGGCTCAGCGCGGCGACGATCGCGGGCGAGGCCTGGACCTCACCGAGGATGGCGCGCAGGTCTCGGCTGACGCCGTCGCGGGCGGCGGGGTCAGCCACCCGGCCGTTGTTGAGCGCGCGCGGGATGAGCACCGTGCCGCCGGGGCGGACGATCGTGAGGGAGAGCTCGAGGTACTCCAGCAGGCTCTCGGGGTCCGCGTCGATGAGGACCAGGTCGTAGCTCGCGGTGTTCATGCGCGGGAGCACCTGGTGCGCGTCGCCCGTGATGAGCCGCAGGCGCGAGGGCGCGATCCCGGCCTCCGCGAAGATCTGCTTCGCGCCCCGCTGCGTCTCGGCCTCGATGTCGATCGAGGTGAGGGTCGCCTCGGGGGACGCGGCCAGGAGGGCGAGGCCGCTCACGCCGACGCCCGTGCCGATCTCTAAGATCGCGCGCGCCCCGCTGATGACGGAGACGCTGGTGAGGTGCGCGGCGACGGCCCGGCTCACGGGCTCCGCGCCCAGCTCCACGCCGAGTTTCCGGGCCTTCTGGGCGACGGCCGACTCCTCGGGGTACTGTTCCACGTACTGCCAGTTCCGTTCGATCACAGCCATGATCCACCACGCTCCTTGAAATGCCTTCCCTCAGCGTAGGGCCTGCCCCGCCGAGGGACCGGCGCACACGCTCAGCGAATCCGAATTGGTGCCCACCCGCGAGGGGGTATCCTGAGCACGTGGGACTGACGCTCGACAAACTCTTCATGATCCTGGTGATCGCGCTCATTATCGTGGGCCCGGATCGCCTGCCCACCTACGCCAAAAAGCTGGGCGAGCTGGTCCGCAATCTCAAGTCGATGGCCACGGGGGCCAAAGACCGGATGCGCGACGAGATGGGACCCGAGTTCGAGGACGTGGACTGGAAGAAGCTCGACCCCCGCCAGTACGACCCGCGCCGGATCATCCGAGACGCCCTGCTCGAGGACGAGGACACCCCGGAGGCCCGGCAGCAGCGCGCCGCAGCCGCGTCCGCCGCCAGGCGCAGGAAGGCCCCCCAGGACCCCGCGGCGCAGCCCGCGCCCGCCGACCCGGCAAACGACGGCTACGCCGGGTCCTGGGCGAACGCGAGCGCTGCGGCCGCCACCGTGTCGACGCCGCAGGCCGACGTGCCGAGCGCCGCACCGGCCCAGCCGAACGCCGCTCCCGCTCCGGCGAGCCCCGCGGCGGAGCCCACCGCGCCGCTCGCAGACAGCCCTGCCACGCCGCTGGCCAACCTGACTGCCGAGCCGCAAGTCGCGGACCTCGCCTACGATTCCGAGGCCACCTAGGCCGCCTAGGCCGCGGAGCCCACCCAGGCCACCGGGGCCAGAGCCGTCAGCACGGCGAGCGAGCGCGACCAGCGATCCCTCCGAAGGGAGGAGACCCGCTCCCACCCATGGCCGATGTGCGCCGTGCCGCCGGCCCGCACACTGGTGGCATGACACGCACGCAGCAGGCCACAGCGGCGGCTCCCCGCCCACCCGGATCCCCCCGCCAGAGGTCGCGCCGCGGGCGCTGGGTCTCGCTCCTCGGCGCAAGCCTCGGCGCGAGCGCGGGCGTTCTTCTGCTCTCCGGTTGCCTCGTACTGGACAGCATTCGGGAGGGCGTCTCTGGCACGGTCGACTCGCTGTCCGGGAAACCGGTCCCGGAGTTGCCCGACGACCTCTTCGTGGTGCTCGAACTGGACAGCGACGCGGACCTCGCCGAGCTCGCCGTGGAGCTCGACGCGCGGGTGAACCCCACGGACACGACGGAGCAAAACGTCACCGCGCCCGCCACGCGGAAATACGAGGTGGACACGAGCGTTCCCTTTCCCCTCCTCGGGGCGCGAGCCGAGCTCACCGCGGGGGAGGGGGCCACCTTTGTCGCCTGCCGCCTCATCGTGGACGGCACGGAGCGGGCCAGCAACCGCGTCGAGGGGCCCGGGTCGACCGTCACGTGCGAGCACCGCTTCCAGCTCGGCCCCGGGTAGGCGCGATCCCCGACGAGCGGCCGTGCGATCGCACGGCCGCTCGTCGTCAGCCCAGGCCGATTATCCCCGCACGCGGCGGCGCAGCAGCAGCAGGCTCAGCCCGCCCGCGCCGAGGAGCGCGGCGCCCGCACCGGCCCAGAGCGCGCGGTCCGCGGCGCCCGTTGCGGCCAGCTGGGGGGTGGTCCCGGCCGGAGCATCCGTGCCGGGCTTCGTCGTGACCGGGGGCTTCGTGGTCACGGGCGGCTCGGTCGTGACGGGCGGCTCGGTCGTCACCGGCGGCTCAGGCGTGACCGGCGGAGCGGGAACCTTGCCGACGGTCACGGGGGCGGCGGACGCGTCTGCCGTGATCCGGCAGTCAGCGCTGCCCGTGACGCGAACCGTGACCTGGGTTTCCGCGTCGTCCTTCGTGAGCGTGTAACGTGCCTCGGTCGCGCCCTCGATCGGCTCCCCGTTGCGCAGCCACTGCAGCGTGAACTGGGCGGCCGGGTCCCACGTGGGCAGCGTCGCGGTGAGCGTCTTGCCCGGGGTGGGCGTTCCGGCCAGCACGGGTGCCGGAGCGTCCGCAAAGGGGAGGGGCTCGGTGACCGTGACGACGTCGAGCTCGGTCGTGTCCGGCTCGGAGTTCCACGCGGTCGACACGCCGTTCTCCGCCCGCAGCACGACGTGGCCCGCGGCCGTGGGGGTTCCGGTGATCACGCCGGTGTCCTGGTTCAGCTCCAGGCCAGCGGGAAGCTCACCGTCGGCCACCGTCACCCAGGTGGGTGCGGGCGTGCCGACGAGCGCCGGGGTCAGCGTCACGGGCTCGGCGGCGCACGTGTTCGTCGTGATCGTGGTCGTGTCGTAGCTGATCTCCGGGGACTTCAGCAGCATCTTGTCGACGGCGAGCAGGCCCCAGGGGCCGAATCCGGAGATGTATAAGCGGCCGTCCGTGCCCCAGCGCGACGCATACATGGTGAAGAAGCCGACGTTGCCGAAGTTGAGGATTTGGGTCAGCGAGCCCGTGGTCACGTCGATCTCCTGGATCGACGAGCCCGTGGTGGCGATGATCTTGCCCGAGCTGTACTGACTCATGTCGAGCCCGCGGATCGAGTCGTTCACCGGGTACGTGACCAGGGTGGGCGCGGCGGGGTCGGGCATGACCGCGACGATGTTGACGTCCAAGCTGAACCCGACCGCTCCGCTCACGGGGTCGACGTGGATCCAGGGGGTCTGGTCAGCGTTCTGCGACGTGGGCTGGTTGACCAGCGTGGGCGTTGACACGCCCGTGGCAAGGTCGATCGCCCAGAGGCCGTTCAACGAGGCCGGCGTGGCATCGTCGACGAGCGCGTAGGCCGTGGAGCCGTCCGCGGTGACGCTGAGGCCGTTGACCCGTCCGTCCGTGCCGGGGGCCACCTCGACGTCCCGGGCCGCAACGAACTCGCCGGCAGGCGTCCACGTCGCGATCGTGATGGGGGCGGGGAGGCCGGCCGTGCGGTGCAGCGAGTAGACGGTGCCCGCGGCGTCCGTGGCGACCGAGAACACCTTTCCGGCGACCCCGGGGGCGGCGTTCGTGTCCCACGAGACGGGCGTCGAGCCGTCCTCAAAGTAGCGATAGATCAGGGTGTCACCGGTGCCAGTTCCGGAATAAATGGCGGAGTAGAACGAGCCGTCGATTCCCGTGGCGAGCTGCCCCTGCGGGCCGGCGCCGGGCACCGACATCACGTCATCGGTGATGAACTTGGTCTGGCCGTCCT
>NZ_JAPFRB010000004.1:589277-596498 GCF_035726885.1 Leucobacter sp. M11
GGTTCACCCCGCTCGCGATGAGCGCGATGAGCGCTGCGCTCCCGAGCGCCGTCATCGTCGCGGAGCGCACGCGCGCGCTGAAATTCCCCATGTTCGTCCCATCTCTGGGCCCCAGCTCAGCACGCACGCGGCAGTGCCCGCGCGCGAAGAGGCCCCCCATCTGCACAGTAGAGGGATTTGGGGTGCCTGGCAAGGATTTCGCCCCGCTTTCTCGCGCCAGCGCAGCGGGGTGCCCGGGAGGCATTGACAAAACCCGCGACGTGCGATGACCATGGGGCAGGACGGTGCGTAGCGGGGAACACGGACGTCCGCGTCCGACCCGAGCTGCGAGCCCGCGGGGGAGGAACACGGCGTTGGGGGACGAGATGCGAAGCGGACGACGATTCTGGGCGGCAGGCGGGGCGGCGCTCATTGCCCTCGCGGGGATCGGGATCGGGGTCGGGCCGACTGCCGCGCTCGCCGCGGACAGCGCGGTCCCCGACCCCGAGCTCGCCGCGTGCCTGAACCTGATGCTTGACCCGGGCCGCCCCGCAGACCAGGAGATCTCGGTGGCGGATCTCGCCAGCCTGCGCGAGGTGCGCTGCACGGTGACCGGATCCGGTGTCGCTTCCCTTGAGGGATTACAGCACGCGACCAAGCTCTGGGCGTTCGCGCTGAGCGGCAGCAACCGCCTCGGGGCGGCGGACGCCTTGCGCCCGCTCTCGGGAATCACCACGCTCCGTGAGCTGGACCTGACGAACGCGCAGCTCACGACGATCGAGCCGCTCGCCGACCTGGTCGGGATGACGCAGCTCGCGGTGGGACACAACGCCCTGACCTCGCTCGCGGGAACCGAGCAGATGAGCAAGCTCATGATGCTCACCGCCGTCGAAAACCGCGTGACGAACGTGGATCCCCTGTCCGGGCTGCGCGAGCTTCGCTTCGTGAGCCTCAGCAACAACGCGCTCGACAACCTCGCCGGACTCCGGGACGCGACCGCCCTGTCTCAGCTCTGGGTGAACGACAATCCGACGCTGGCGGGTCGGCTCGACGAATTCGCGGGCAAGCCCGGGCTGAACAACGTGAACATCAGCAACACGGGTGCCACCGATCTTGCGGTGTTCGCCGAGTACCCGGCAATGAACACGTTCCAGGCGGTCGGGAACCACATTTCGAGCCTCGCCGGTCTGCCGGGCGGCACCACGAAGGTGACGCTGCAAACGGTGACCGGAGCGCCGATCTACGTCCCGGTCGGGGCAAGCTCGCACCGCATCGACGTGACGGGACGGGTGACGATGGAGGACGGGGTGACGCTCCCGGGCGTGATCGGGCGGCCCCCCGGCGGCGGGGTCGAGCCCGATCCCGACCCGGAGATCCCCTTCCTCCGGTTGCGGTTCGGGGCCGAGGACGCACAGGCCGTCTGGGGCTTCGACTCCGCGCCCGCGAACCGATTCAACGGGGCGGTCGCTCACCCGATTGTCCGCGTCAGCATCGAGACAGCGATCCCCGAGTTCACCGTCAATTCCCCGGGGTCCGGCTCCGTGTCCGTGAGCGACCCCGGGTTCACGGTCGCCGCGGCGGGCGGCTGGGCGCTCGGCGCGGACGCGCCGGCATACCTGCGGATCGATCCCGCAACGGGGGCCCTGACCGGAACGCCCACCACGCCGGGGACGGTCAGCTTTACCGTGATCGCGCGAGACGAGCTCGGCAACGCCATCGAGCGCGAGGTCACGCTGACGGTGAAAGCCGCGGACACCGATCCGCCCGTGATCCCGCCGGTGGACCCACCCGTGGATCCGCCGGTTGATCCACCCGTTGACCCGCCGGTCACTGCGCCGCCGGTGGACCCGCCCGTCGGGCCGAGCACCGCGCCGGTCGTGCGGCCCACGGTCGGCACGGTGTCGCCGCTCGCGGCGACGGGGGCGAGCGACACGCAGCGGCTCTGGGCGCTCGGCGGAACGGTCGTGGCCGCCGGATTCGCCGCGCTGCTGCTGTCCCGGCCGCGCCGGACTCGGAACGGGGACTGAGCCGAGGCCGTCGCGGACGCGGCGGAGGGGCTCGCGGAGGAGGGGCCTAGCGGACGCTGAGCCCGAGGGGCTTGCCCGCCAGGCCGCGGCCGCGCTCCAGCAGGCGATCCGCGACCGCGGCCAGGGCGCGGGCGGCCGGGTCCGACGGGGTCGCGAGCACCGCGGGGGTGCCCGCGTCGCCCGCCTCCCGGAAGGCGACGCTGAGGGGGATCCGGCCGAGGAGCGGGACCTCGCCGTGCTCGGCGTCCGAGAGGCGCTCGGCGACCTCCTGGCCGCCCCCCGTGCCGAACAGCTCCAGCACGGAGCCGTCGGGTTGGGCGAGCCCCGCCATGTTCTCCACGACCCCGATCACGCGCTGCCCGGACTGGCGGGCGACGAGCGCGCTGCGCACCGCGACATCCGCCGCCGCCGGTTGCGGGGTCGTCACGACGAGCACCTCGGCGTTCGGGAGGAGCTGGCCGAGCGAGATCGCGATGTCGCCCGTGCCCGGGGGCAGATCGAGCAGCAGCACATCGAGGTCGCCGAACCAGACATCGGTGAGGAACTGCGAGATCGTGCGGTGCAGCATGGGGCCGCGCCAGGACACGGCGGTGTTCCTGGTGTCCTGGTCGCCGAGGAACATCCCGATCGAGATCGACTTCACGCCGTGCGCGACCGGCGGCAGGATCATGTCCCCGACGCGGGTGGGCTGCACCGTGATGCCGTCAGAGGACTGGCCGAGCAGGCCGGGGATCGAGAAGCCGAAGACGTCCGCGTCGATCACGCCGACGGCGAGGCCGCGGGAGGCGAACTCGACCGCGAGTCCCGCGGTGACGGAGGACTTGCCTACGCCGCCCTTCCCGCTCGTGACGGCGATGACGCGGGTGAGCGAGTCCGGGCCGAACTGGTTCACCCGGGCGGGCTTGCCCGCGCGCACGCGCTCGGTGAAGGCGGTGCGCTCCGCGGTGCTCATGACGCCGACCGTCAGCTCGACCGCGGCGATGCCCTCGGCGGCCTCGGCGGCGGCCCGGGTGTCCCGCTCGATCTGGCGCGCGGCGGGGCAGCCCACGATGGTCAGCTTCACCTCCAGGTGCGCGACCGCGGCCTCGTCCACCCGAAGCCCCGTGATCATGCCGAGCTCGGTGAGGGGCTTGCGGATTTCCGGGTCCATCACCGTCGCGAGGCGGTTCCACACCGCTCGCTCGCGCGGGGGAAGCCCCTCGCCGCTCAGGATGGGCTCGGGGCGCTGCTCGGTCACGGCTGGGGCTCCTCGTTCGGGGGACGGGTGGTCGGGGGATTCATCGGCTGAGGACCCGTCGGCTGCGGATCCGTCGGCTGGAGACCGCTTGGCGCGGAATCGCTCGGCGGGGTCAGGGGCCGCGCCTCCTCGGCGGCGCGGCGGTCCTCCTCGCCGAGCTCGCGGAGCAGGGCCCGCAGCTCCTGGCGCAGGAAGTCCCGGTCCGGCAGCTCGTTCAGGGCGAAGCGCAGGGAAACGATCTCGCGGGCCAGGTACTCGGTATCGGCGAGGTTCCGCTCGGCGCGCTGGCGGTCCTGGGTCATCTGCACGCGGTCCCGGTCGTCCTGCCGGTTCTGCGCGAGCAAGATCATGGGGGCCGCGTAGGAGGCCTGCAGGGAGAGGATCAGGGTCAGCGCGGTGAAGCCGATCGCCGCGGAGTCGAAGCGCAGGTGCTCGGGAGCCCAAGTGTTCCAGACCAGCCAGGCGATGCAGAACAGCGAGAGCGCGAGCAGGAACCACGGGGTGCCCATGCCGCGGGCGATGGCCTCGGTCCAGCGCCCGAAGCGCTCGTTGCCGGAGCCCAGCTCGCCGCCGAAGCGGAGCCGGGGCGCGGGGGCCGCGTCGTCGCGACGCCGCCACCCCATCAGTCGACCCTCCGCGAGCGCGTGGAGAGTTCGTCCCCGGCGTGCCGCCAATCATCGGGCAGGAGGTGGTCGAGCACGTCATCGATCGTGACGACGCCGAGCAGGCGGTCGTTCTCGTCGACGACGGGGAGCGAGACCAGGTTGTAGCTCGCGAGGCGGCGCGCCACCTCGGCGGCGCTCGTCTGCACGGGCACCGCCTCCAGCTCCTGGTCCACGTGCGAGCCGAGCCGGTCGTGCGGGGGATAGCGCAGCAGCCGCTGGAAGTGCGCCACCCCGAGGAACTCGCCCGTCGGCGTCTCATAGGGCGGGAGCGTGACGAAGACCGCGGCGGCCATCGCCGGGTCGGTGTCCTGCTTGCGGATCAGGGCCAGGGCCTCCGCGATGGTCGCCTCGGCGCTCAGGATGATCGGGGTTGGGTTCATCAGCCCGCCCGCGGTGTCCTGCCCGTACTCCAGGAGGCGGCGCACGTCCTCGGCTTCCTCGGGCTCCATCAGGTCGAGCAGGGTCTCCCCGGCGCCGTCCGGCAGGTGCGCGATGAGGTCGGCCGCGTCGTCGGGCTCCATCCGGTCGAGCACATCGGCGGCGCGGCTGTCGCCGAGCCGGGTCAGGATCCGGGCCTGGTCGTCCTCGGTCATCTCCTCCAGCGCGTCCGCGATGCGGTCGTCTGGCAACTCGTCGATGACCTGGAACATCCGCTCGGCGGGCAGCTCGAGCAGGGTGTTCGCGAGGTCCGCGGCCTTCAGGTCCACCGTGGTCTGCACGAGGTGCTCGGCGCTCTGCGCGACGTCCGTGCTCGGTTCGCGCACCTCGGCCCAGGCCACGACGCGGCTCGCGCCGCGGGCGAAGGGGGAGGCGCCGGGGCGGGGGCCGCGCACGAACAGCTCGCTCACGAGCCACTCGCCGGAGGGGCCGCGGGCAATGCCGACGTCCTCGATCACGGCCGGGCCGGAGCCGTCGACGAACTCGACGCCGCGGCCGATGAGCTCCGCGACGAGGCGGGTCTCCCCGCCGCGCTGCTCGAAGCGGCGCATGTTGATGAGGCCGGTCATGATGACCTGGCCCGCCCCGATCGAGGTCACGCGGCCGATCGGCACGAACACCCGTTTTCGGCCGGGGATCTCCACGATCAGGCCGACCACGCGGGGGGCGCCGGCGGAGCGGAACACGACGAGGACGTCGCGGACCTTCCCCACCCGGTCCCCGGCGGGGTCGAAGACGCTTCGCCCGGCTAGGCGACCCACAAACACTCGGGAGCTACTCACGACACCAATCTATCGTTCCTCCCCCGGAAAACGCCGGGGCGTGCCAGAATAAGGCCATGAGTACACCACGACCCGTCTCACCGCGTCAGGCTACGATCTTCCCGGAGATCCCCAAGGGTGACGTCATCTCGACCTACGACAGCTACCACGATGCGCAGCTCGCCGTGGACGCCCTCGCCCGGGCGAACTTCCCCGTCGCGAACCTCGCGATCCTCGGCAACGACATTCGCAGCGTGGAGCGCGTCACCGGCAAGCTCACCTACGGTCGCGTCGCCCTGATGGGGGCCCTGTCCGGCGCGTACCTCGGGCTGTTCTTCGGCCTGATCCTCTACATCTTCCAGCCCGACAACTCCGGCATCCTCGGCGTGTTCCTCGCCGCGGTCGCGATCGGCGCGGGCTTCGGCATGCTCTTCGGCGTGCTCTCCTACGCGATGAACCGCAACCGGCGCGACTTCTCCTCGGTCATGCAGCTCGTCGCCACCCGCTACGACGTCATCACCGAGCCCCAGTTCGTCCAGGACGCCCGGCAGATCCTCATCGGCGACCAGCCGCAGGGGGAGTAACCCAGCCACTGGCACGAAACGGCGCTGGCGCTCACCCCTCGGGGTGAGCGCCAGCGCCGTTTTCGGTTCCGCGCGACCCGGGACTAGCGGCCCTGGGCCTCGCGGACCCAGGCCTCGACGGCGTCGGCCGAGCGCGGGATGTTCGCGGAGAGGTTGACGTAACCGTCCGCGGTGACCACGACGTCGTCCTCGATGCGGACCCCGATGCCGCGGTACTCGGCGGGCACGGTCAGATCATCGGACTGGAAGTACAGGCCGGGCTCGATCGTGAACACCATGCCGGGCTCCAGGACGCCGTCGAGGTACAGCTCGCGGCGGGCCTGGGCGCAGTCGTGCACGTCGAGGCCGAGGTGGTGGCTCGTGCCGTGCACCATGTAGCGGCGGTGGAAGGCGGTGTTCGCCTCGTCCCGCTCCGGCAGGAAGCCCCACTCGCGGGTCTTGCGCTCGATCACGGCCATCGCTGCCTCGTGTACCTCGCGGAAGCGGATCCCGGGCTTCACCACGGCGAAGGCGGCGTCGGCGGCCTCCAGCACGGCCTCGTAGACGCGGCGCTGCACCTCGGAGAAGGTGCCGGTCACGGGCACGGTGCGGGTGATGTCCGCCGTGTAGAGGCTGTCGAGCTCGATGCCCGCGTCGAGCAGCAGCAGGTCGCCCTCGCGGACCTCGCCGTCGTTGCGGATCCAGTGCAGGGTGCAGGCGTTCGGGCCGGAGGCCGCGATCGTCTCATAGCCGACCGTGTTGCCGTCGAGACGGGCGCGGGCGTTGAACACGCCCTCCACGACGCGCTCGCCGCGGGGCGCGGAGCTGGCACGGGGCAGGCTCGCGAGCACGTCGACGAAGCCGCGCTCGGTCGCGTCCACGGCGGCCTGCATCTCGGCCAGCTCGAAGGCATCCTTCACGAGCCGCAGCTCGGAGGCGGCGCGGGCAAGCTCCGCGTCGTCCAGGGTGAGGTCATCGGCCCCGGCCACGAACTCGCCGAGCGAGCGGGTGGGCAGGCCGAGGTCCTGCGCGACCTGGGCGAGGGAGGGGCGCGCCCCGATCCAGAACTCGCCGATCTCGGGGTTCGCGAAGAACTCCTCGGAGTCGCGCCCGGCGCGCTCCCGGAAGAACAGGGTGAAGTCGTGGCCCTCGGCGGTTGGCTCGGCGACGAGCAGCGCGCCGGGCTCGGCGTCGGAGCCCCAGCCGGTCAGGTGGCTGAAGGCGGAGTGCGCCCGGTACACGTAGAAGGTGTCGTTGGAGCGCTGCTTCATCGCGCCCGCGGCGATGACGAGCCGCTTGCCCGGGAAGGCGGCGCTGAGCGCGGCCCGGCGGGCGGGGGTGAAGCTGGCGGCGGGGCGCGGGGCGATCTCAGCGGCCGCGGGCTCGGCCCAGCCGCTCATGATGAAACCCAGGAACGCGGCGGAGTCGGGGGTGGTGCTCCGGTTGCTGTTGTCGATTTCGACGTCGTGGGTCTGGGTGGCTGGGGTCCGTGCGTCGTGCGCTTCGGCGTTCGAGGTGCTGGTCATACTCCCATTGTGCCACCGAGCCGCT
>NZ_JAPFRB010000004.1:596573-598364 GCF_035726885.1 Leucobacter sp. M11
TCAGCCGGGCCACGACGGGGCGGTGATCGCTGCCAGCGGCCCCCTCCGAGGTGATGACGTGGAAGCCAGCGGCCCGCCAGCCCTCGGTGCTGAACACCTGGTCGATCGGAGCCCCGGCCAGCGCCGGGAGCATCGTGTGCCAGGTGCCGACCCCCGCGTTGCGGGCGGTGACTGCGGCGATCTCGCAGCCCGGCACCTCCGTCAGGTGATCGGGGGTCGCGTTGACGTCCCCCGCGATGATCGCGTTCGGGATCTCGCAGGCCCCCCGCAGCCAGTTCATGTGCTCCCGCCAGCTCGACATCTCGCCGGGCACGGGCGCCATCGAGTGCACCCCGATCACGGTCGGGGAGCCGCTGTCGGCCGCGGGACGCAGCACGACGGAGGGGATGACCCCGTCGGCCCCCGCCGCCGCGTCCAGGCGGTACTCGCCGAGCTCGGCGGCCACGACCACCGAGGTCGAGCGGTAGCGGTAGACCTCGTCGGTCGCGGCCGTGTGCGCGACGTAGCTCGACCCGCTCTGCTGGCTGAGCCCCGCGGCCACCCGGTCCGCGAGGTCGTCGGTCGTCTCGGGGAGCACCACGATCTGCGCGCCCTGCTCCTGAGCGAGCGCGATGATCCGGTCGGCGGGCACCTCGTCGCCGAAGGTGTTCCAGCTGAGCACCGTCACGTCCCCGGACCCGGCCGGCGGTAGCGGGGCGTTGCCGACGCCGCGCCAGATCAGAATCGCGACGTTCGCGAGGGCGAACAGCAGCAGGATCACGCAGACCCGGCCGAGGAAGCCGCGCCACGGGCGGATGACGAGGCTCAGGATGAGCAGGAAGACGATCAGCAGCGCCGCGACGGCGACGCTGAGGCCCCGCATCGCGACCAGCTGCGCGAAGGGCTCCGTGTGCTCGAGGCCGAGCAGCTGCGGCCACACGGCAATGACGGCCGCGACGACGAGCGCGAGCAGGATGAGGGAGCCAAAGAAACGTGCCATAACGGAGCCGAGTCTAGTTATCGCCCCGAGGAAGCGGCTGGGTGTTCCCCCGTCCCGGCGCGCCGCGGCTAGCATGGGGGGATGAGCCTGCCGTCATTCGTTCGGGGATACGATCTGCACACCCACTCGGCGATCTCCGACGGCACGACCTCGCCAGCGGAGATCGCGGCCGAGGTGGCCGAGCTCGGGCTCACGGGCTTCGCGCTGACCGACCACGACACGGTCGATGGCTGGGACGAGGCGCGCACCGCCGCAGCCGGGCTCGGCGTTGACTTCATCCCCGGCCTGGAACTGACGACGAAGACGAACGGGATTTCCGTGCACCTGCTCGCCTACGGGATCGACCCCGAGGTGCCGGAGCTCGCCGAGATCATGGCCCGGATCCGGGAGAGCCGCTACGGGCGGGCACGCGAGATGGTGCGCCGCCTCTCGAAGCGCTACCCGCTGGACTGGGACACCATGAGCGAGTCGATCGGGGTCGGGGTGACGCTCGGGCGGCCGCACATCGCGGACGCGCTCGTCCAGCTGGGCCACTTCCCGGACCGCGGCGCGGCCTTCGCGGACGTGCTGCACCCCGGCGGCCCCTACTACGTGAACACCTACGCGGTCGAGACGGTGACCGGCATCGAGCTGGTGCGGGCCGCGGGCGGGGTCCCCGTTCTCGCGCACCCGGCCGCCCGCCGCCAGCGCGGGCCCGTGCCCGTGCCGATCGTCGAGGACTTCGCGGCCGCCGGGCTCTGGGGGATCGAGCTGGACCACCCCGAGAACCGGCCCGACTGGACCGACCCGCTGCGCCCGCACGCCGCGCGCCT
>NZ_JAPFRB010000004.1:598437-604086 GCF_035726885.1 Leucobacter sp. M11
CCCCCGGACCTCGTGGAGCGCCTGCGCGCCGAGGTCGCCGTCCCGCGCTAAACCTGGGCTGGCTCTGCCGCGTCAGCAGCCCCCGGTCATCCACGCACGGCAATCCCTCGCCCGGAAACGGCAAACGGGGCCGCGATCCGGAGGGATCGCGGCCCCGTTCTGGGGTGGTGCGCTACTCGGCGACGGTGGTCGCCGCGGCCTCGGCCGCTGCGGGGGCCGCCTGGCCCTCGCCATCGGCGCGGGTGCGACGGCGGCGACGGCGGCGGGCGCTCGTCGAGGTGCCCTCGCCAGCGGCCACCGGGGCGTCGCCCTCGGGGCGGCTCTCGGCGGGCTGGCGCGGGGCGCGGGGCTCGCGGGGGGCGCGGTCCTCGCGCGGCGCGCGCTCGCGGCGGCTGCGGTCGCCGGAACGGCCACCGTCACGGCCGCCCTCGCGCTTCGGGCCGGAGCCGGAGCGCGAGGAGGACTCGACGGGGGCGGCCGCCTTCAGGCGACCCTTCGACCCCTCGGGGATGTTCAGGTCCGTAAACAGGTGCGGCGAGGAGGAGTAAGTCTCCTGGGGCTCCGGGATGCCGAAGTCCAGCGCCTTGTTAATGAGCGCCCACTTGTGCAGGTCGTCCCAGTCGACGAAGGTCACGGCGATGCCGGTGCGGCCAGCGCGACCCGTGCGCCCGGCGCGGTGGAGGTAGGTCTGGTCCTCGTCGGGCACCGTGTGGTTGATGACGTGGGTCACGTCGTCCACGTCGATGCCGCGCGCGGCCACGTCGGTCGCGATGAGGATGTCCTTCTTACCGGCCTTGAACGCGGCCATCGCGCGCTCGCGCTGGTCCTGGTTCAGGTCGCCGTGCACGCTCGCGGCGTTGAAGCCGCGCTCGGTCAGCTCCTCCTGCAGCTTCGCGGCGGCGCGCTTGGTGCGGGTGAAGATCACGGTCTTGCCGCGGCCCTCGGCCTGCAGGATCCGGCCGATGACCTCGATCTTGTCCAGCGAGTGCGCGCGGTAGATCAGGTGCTCGATGTTCGCCTGGGTCAGGCCCTCATCGGGGTTCGTCGCGCGGATGTGGATCGGGCGCGACATGAAGCGCCGCGCCAGGGTCACGATCGTGCCCGGCATGGTCGCCGAGAACAGCATCGTGTGCCGGGTCGCGGGCGTCTGTGCGAACAGCTTCTCGATGTCCGGGAGGAAGCCCAGGTCGAGCATCTTGTCGGCCTCGTCGAGCACCATCTCGCGCACGTTACCGAGGTTCAGCAGGCGCTGGCTGGCGAGGTCGAGCAAGCGGCCGGGGGTGCCGACGATGATCTGCGCCCCCGCCTTGATCTGCTCGATCTGCTCCTCATACGCCTTGCCGCCGTAGATCGGGACGACGGTCGCGGCGCGGTCGCGCGCGGCCAGCTCGAGGTCCTCGTACACCTGGACGCACAGCTCGCGCGTGGGCACCACGACGAGGGCCTGCACGCCCGGCGCGGGGTTCGCGCCGATTCGCTGCAGGACGGGGAGGCCGAAGCCGAAGGTCTTGCCGGTGCCGGTCTTCGCCTGGCCAATGATGTCCTGGCCGGTCAGCGCCAGCGGGATCGTCTCTTCCTGGATGGGGAACGCCTCAACGATGCCCTGCTCCGCGAGGACGTCCACCATGTCCTGGTCGACGCCCAGTTCCGCAAATGTAGTCAATTCTTACCCTGTTCGGTTCGTGTGGTCTACGCCCTGAACTTCTCCCAGGCGTAGGGCGGCGGCTCCTCGGCACACCGCGAATACTGTCAAGTGTAGTTTGTCGCATGCGGCTGTGGATAAACTGGTGCGATGTTCTCTTGGTTTCGTTCGCTGGGCAAGCCGACAGCTCCCTCCCGCAAGATGCGGTCTCGGGGCGATCAGGACGACGCCACGAAGGTCGCGCTGAAGGAGCTCGCTCCCGAGATCCTGCCCTTCCTGGGGCTCGTCGCCTACCTGGAGCTTGAGGTCTACGAGGCCAGCACCCGCGCCGTGGCGCAAGCGCCCACCCTGCAAGCCAAGGACGTCCTGAGCACCGCAGCCGGGATCGCCCTGCACAAGCAGCAGGCCTTCGCGGAGGAAATCCGTCGGCGCGGGCACGAACCGCACACCGTCATGGCCCCGTACACGGGCGTGATCGACCGCTACCTCGCCAGGATCGAGACCGACGACTGGCACGAGATCGTGCTGAGCGTCTACCTCGTCGCCGGGCTCTTCGACGACTTCTTCGCCACGCTCGGCGGCGGGCTCAAGGACCGCTTCGCGACGGATGCCGTGCGGATCCTCGCCGAGAACACGGGACGCGACGCGGTCCAGGAACTGCTGCGCTCCGAAATCGCCGCCGTGCCCGGGCTCGGCGACCGGCTCGCCCTGTGGGGCCGCCGCCTCGTCGGCGACACCCTGCTCGTTGCCCGCGGCGTGCTCGACCTGAGCGAGAACCGGATCATTGACCAGGCCCGCGTCGAGCCCGTGTTCAGCGAGCTCATCGCCGACCACATCCGCCGCATGGACGCGCTCGGGCTGACCGCGTAGGGACCGTCCCCGTCAGGGGCGAACGCCTCCCTCGCGCGGGCGTCGTGTCGAACCCGGGAGATGCCCCTTTCGCTGAGGTGCCCCGCTGACTACGCTGGAGAACAGCGACGTCGCCAGGGCTCGCAGAATCCGGGGGGATCATGCGCACAATACGGGACGAAGCGGCAACGGACCAGGCCGCGATTGCACCGAGCGAGCGGGCCGCACGTCGGCCTCGCCGCGTCGGAGCGGCGCTGCTCGCCCTGAGCATCGGCCTGTTCGGGAGCGTCGCCGGGGCCGCCGCTGCTCAGGCAGCAGAACCCCCCGCCCTCGGCAGCGACGGGCAAAACGTCGTCCTCAAGGACGACATCATGAGCCACGAGAGAACCGGTCCGCAGGGGCTGCTCGAGCCCGGGGCGAACGGAGACTTCTACGGCTCGCTCTGGTCCGGCAGCAACAACACGAGCCAGGAGGCCGTGTTCCGCTACTTCGAACACCCGCGCGGCGAGGCTGGCCCGCCCCCCGTCCGGATCGAGACAAACGTCGGCTCGCTCACGGGCAAGGTCTACTCGCTGAGCACCGACGCGGACGGCAACTTCTATACCCTGCACCGGGACCCTGCCGGCGGAGCCGATCCGAGGGGGTACCAGGTCACCCGATGGTCCCCGGACGGCTCCGCGCACGTCAGCAAGCCCGTCACGGTTCCCGGCCACCCCGCCGCTGAGATCGTCGGAATTGCCGTGACCGGCACGGGAGACGACGTCACGGTGACCTACCGCGTCGACGAGCGCGGCAACACCGCGGCCAATGGGGTGTGGCGGGGGGCCTGGGGCGACGCGCCAGCCCCGATGCACGCGACCCCGATCCCGTCCTCCCCGAATCCCTATCAGTCGCCCTACCTCGAGGTCGGCACGCTTGCCGACGGCACCGAGGTCGTCTACTTCCAGATCGCCCCGACGGAGCTCGGCATCCTGATCGACGGGCAGATCACCTCACCCGACACAAACTTCGGGTTCACGGACACCGCCGAAGGACCCACGGGGCAGCCCGACCTGAGCGAGATTACCTGGGACGAGGGCGGTCAGCCCAGACTGGGGCAAATGATCCAGGGCATCGACGCGCGCCAGGCGGGACAGGGCGCGCTCTACGTGAGCACCGGATGGTCGCTCTTTCGGCTTGACCCCCTGATGACCCAAGCTCCCGAGGAAATCCTCGACTTCGCCGAGATCGACTTTTTCACGTTCTACCAGAGTCGCTTCGGCACGGACGGTCGCCTGTACCTCTCGGGCTTCGGCCCCTGGGGAGTCATGCCGGTGGACATTCTCACCCTGGCCGCCCCGTCCCTGAGCTACCCCGGGGGCCTGAGCGCGAACCTCTGCGCCATCGCGTCCGGCGACGCCGTGACGGTGACGCCGGATGCCGTCGCGGGCACTCCCGCCCCGAGCTGGTTTGTCGCGGACGGCGACCTGCCCGCCGGGGTGACGCTCGACCGGGACACGGGGGCGCTCACCCTGGAGCCGGGCGGCGAACTCGACGCGACCGAGGTGACGATCACCGCGAAGAACGGGGTCACGGGCGGCACGCCGTCTGCCACGATCACCGCGCAGGTCAGCAAGACGCCGCTGCCCTTTGCCCAGACCACCGAGCCGGTCATCACCGGGGAACCCGAGCCGGGCGAGACACTCACGGCCTCGGTCGCAGCCTGGATCCCGGCCGCGGAGCTCGCGCTGCAGTGGTTCCGTGACGGGAAAGCGATCGCGGGGGAGACGGGCGCGGCCTACACGGTGACCGAGGCCGACCAGGGCACGGAGCTCTCGGTGCGGGCCAAGGGCACCGCGGAGTGCCGGACCCCCGCGCAGACCGATTCCGAGGCGTTCCTCGTGCCGGACGCCGAAGACCCGGGCACCCCGCCAACGCACCAGCCCGACCCGAAGCCGACTCAGCCGGCCACGCCGCCGGCCGAGAAGGGCCCGGTGACGCCCGCGACCCCGGGCACGCCGAACCTCGTGGAGACCGGCGGCGACGCGGTCGTCTGGATCTCCGCCGGCGCGCTCGCCGTCGCCGCGGTGCTCGCGGGCGCGATCATCCTCCTGGGCCGCTTCCGGAAGCGCTAGGGTCGCGCCCAGCCGGGCCTGGGGGGCTCGGCCCGGCTGGGAAAGCCCGGAGCGTTGGGCGTTTTCGTTGAAGCGACAACTGTTTTTCGCGTACGGTGGGGCGGTCGCCCGCGCCGGGCGGCCCGCGCTCACGAAAGGCCTCCATGCCACGCTCCGCCCCGTCCCATCCCGCGCGACCGCGCCCCGCCTCCCGCCCGAAGCGCGGCACCTGGGTCGCCATCATCGTCGCCGCGGTGCTCGTCCTCGCGGGCGGCATCGCCTGGGCCGCCATCGCCCTGGCCGCCGACGGGGACGGAGAGCAGCGGGGGCTGCTCGGGGAGCGCGTCGGCATGGGCGGGGTCGAGCTGCGCGTCGCCAACCTCGACCTTGTGCGGGGCTTCTACGAGGACGCGGTCGGCCTCGACGTGCTGGACGCGGACGAGGACCGTGCCGTGCTCGGAGCGGACGGCCGCGCGCTGATCACCCTGGAGCAGGAGCGCGCGGACACGATCACCCCCGACAGCCCGAGCGAGGCCGGGCTCTTCCACTCGGCGATCCTGTTCCCGAGCGAGCGCGACCTCGCGGCCACCCTCCAGCGCATCGCCGACACCGCGCCCGAGCGATACCAGGGCAGCGCCGACCACCACGTCAGCCAGGCCTTCTACTTCGGCGACCCCGAGGGCAACGGGCTCGAACTCTATGTCGACCGCCCCCGGGACGAGTGGACCTGGACGGGGGACCGGGTGCAGATGGGCAGCGACCCCCTCGACCCCAATCAGTTCATTCAGCAGCACCTCGGCGACGGCGATGCCGCGGACGCCGTGATGGGACACGTGCACCTGCGCGTGGGGGACACCGAGGAAGCGAAGCGCTTCTATCACGGCGTGCTCGGCTTCGACGTGACCGCCGAGGAGCCGGACGCGCTGTTCCTCTCGGCCGGGGGATACCATCACCACCTCGCCGCGAACTCCTGGAACAGCCGGGGGGCAGGGGTGCGCGCGGACGGGCTCGGGCTGATCCGCTTCACGGTGCAGCTCGGCTCGGCCGAGGAACTCGCGGGCATCA
>NZ_JAPFRB010000004.1:604135-607914 GCF_035726885.1 Leucobacter sp. M11
GCTCCTCATCGACGACCCCTGGGGCAACTCCGTCCGGCTCGTGGTGGACCCGGTCCCGGCCCCCTAGCCCGACGCCGGAGACGAAAAACGCCGCCCCTCGGGGCGGCGTGTTTCGCAGAGCATTCCGTTAGCTGACGAAGCCGACCCGGCGGCTCGTGTCCGTGCCGATCTCCAGGTACGCGATGGAGGCCGCGGCCACCAGGTACTCCTTGCCCTTGCTGTCCGTGAACGGGATCAGGACGTCGCCGGCGACGGAGGCCTTCTGGACTCGGTCGCGGATCTCGTCCGGGGTGCCCTCGGTCTCAAAGCTGAGTTCGCGGGGCGAGTTCACGATGCCGATGCGGATTTCCACGGGTGCTCCTTCGTGCGGTGACTGGTGCTCCCGAGTCTACGGGACCGGTTCCCGAGAAAGCCGGGGAGCGTCCGCTCCGGCCTGCGCTGTCGGCGAACGCGGCCCGGTCAGCCCCGCACCCCACGGATGTCGGGGGTGCCTCGCTAGGCTGGATCTATGACATCAGAGCCCGATGCCGCACCCGCCGCAGGCGTGTCCCTGGACGCCGAGCAGGAGGCCGTCTGCGCGCTGAGCCCCAGCGGGCACGCGCGCGTGCTCGGGGCCCCCGGCTCGGGGAAGACCACTGCGCTCATCGAGGCCGTGGGCCGGCTCATCGAGACGGGCGCGCTCGCCCCCCGGGAGCTGCTGGTCGTGGCCGCGAATCGGCGCGTCTCCGCGGAGCTGCGCACCCGGCTCGAGCGCCGGGTGAGCGGGCCGCTCGGGGGCACGATGGTGCGCACCCCGAGCTCGCTCGCCTTCCAGGTTGTCGCCGCGCAGCGCGCCGCCCTCGCCCGGCCCCGT
Source organism: Leucobacter sp. M11 (assembly GCF_035726885.1). Taxonomy (NCBI): domain Bacteria; kingdom Bacillati; phylum Actinomycetota; class Actinomycetes; order Micrococcales; family Microbacteriaceae; genus Leucobacter; species Leucobacter sp. M11. The sequence continues at coordinate 604,989 of NZ_JAPFRB010000004.1, forward strand.
CCCCGGCTGCTCACCGGCGCGGCGCAGGACGAACTCATCGCCGAGCTTGTCGAGGAGCTGGGCCGTCAGGGCGGGCTCCGCCTCCCCGCCGAGGTCCTGCGCTCGGTGCAGTTCCGCAACGAGCTGCGCGAGCTGCGGCGGGTCACCGTGGACGCGGGCCTCGACCCCGCCGCCCTGCCCGGGTTGGCGGCCCGCACCCCGGACGCGGCCGAGTGGGCCCCGGCCTGGGCCGACGCGGCGGCGCTGCTGGACGCCCTGGACGCCCGCGTCGCGCAGCGGCACCCCGACGAGTACGGCACGAGCGAGCTCATCCGCGCCGCGATCGCGGCCATCCGCGACGAGGACCCGCTCGGGGGAGCCCCCGAGCCGCCCCGGCTCATCCTCATCGATGACGCGCAGGAACTCAGCGCCTCGGCGGCCGGGCTGCTCGCCGCGCTCGCCGACCGGGGGACCGCGATCTGGGCTTTCGGCGACCCGGATATCGCCACGAGCGCGTTCCAGGGGCCGGCCGTCGGCCTGCTCTCGGGCATCGGCCGAGCGCTCCGGGGACACGGGGGCCGGGCGGAGGCCCCGGGCCGCGCGGGCACGCCAGAATCCGAGATCCTCCTCGGCACCGTGCACCGGCACGGGGCGACGCTGCGCGCCCGGGTCGCGGACATCACCGCCCGGATCGGGGCCGCCGAACTCGGCGCGCAGCGGGCCACCCCCGCGAGCGCCGCGCGCCCCGAGGGTCGCCTAGAGTTCAGCCTCGCCTCCTCGCCCAGCGAGCAGCTCGGCATCATCGCGCACCGGATCCGGGAGCGACACCTGGGGCTCGGCCCGGCGGGGGAGCCCGGCGGACCGGGCTCGGAACTTGCCTGGTCCGAGATCGCGGTGATCTGCCGCAGCCAGGCCGACGCCGCGCGCGTCTCCCGCTCCCTCGCGATCCAGCAGGTGCCGACCGGCCAGGCCTCCGGCGGCATCGTGCTCCGTGAGCACGGCGTCGTTCGGGAGCTGATCCTCGTCGTGCAGCTCGCCCTCGGCCTCCGGGCGCTCGACACCCCGGCGATCGAGGCCCTGCTCAGCGGCGCGCTCGGCGGGCTCGACCGGCTCGCCGTGAAGCGGCTGCGCGCGGCCCTCAGCCTCCAGGAGCGGCGCTCCGGCGGGGAGCGCACCCTCGCCGAGATCCTGGACGAGGCCGTGCGCCACCCCGAGTTCGGCGTCGCCGTGGATAGCCGTGGCGGCCGCGCCCTGCGCCGCATCGGCTCCGTGTTCGCGGCGGCCGAGGCCGTCGCCCGCAACGGGGGCAGCCCCCGCGAGGTGCTCTGGGCGGCCTGGTCCGGCAGCGGGCTCGCGGATCGCTGGGAGCGGGACGCCCTCGAGGGCGAGGGCGCGGTCTCAGACGACGCGAACCGGCTCCTGGACGCCGTGGTCGCGCTCTTTTTCGCCGTCCAGCGCCACGAGGAACAGGGCAGCGAGGAGCCCATCGCCGAGTTCCTGGACAGCCTGCTGCGCTCCGAGCTGCCCGAGGACAGCCTCGCCCGGCAGAGCGAGCGCGAGGCGATCACCGTCGCGACCCCGCAGGGCATGATCGGCCGGGAGGCCCGCTTCGTGGTCCTCGTCGGCCTGCAGGAGGGGGTCTGGCCGAATGTGAAGCCCCGCGGCTCGGTGCTCGGCTCCGCGGCGCTCGAACGCCTGCTCCGCACCGGCGAGGCGAGCACCCCGAGCCGCCGGGACACCGTGCACGATGAGCTGCGCCTGCTCGCCCAGGCCGTGTCCCGGGCCCGCGACGGCGTGCTCGCGGTCTCGCTCGCGACCGATGACGAGCAGCCCTCCTCCTTCACCGATGCCTGGCTGCCGGACGCGGTGACCGGGCTGCCGAGCACCCGGCTCACCCTGCGCGGCACGGTCGCCGAGCTGCGCCGCCGCGTCACGGCGGACCCGGGCGACACCGCCGCGCTGGACGCCCTGGTCGAGCTCGCGGTCGCTGGGGTCGCCGGGGCTGACCCCGGGCAGTGGTACGGGGTGGAGCCGCTCAGCTCCGCCGAGCCGCTCGTGGACCTGAGCGACCCCGAGGCCCGGGTGCCCGTGAGCCCCTCGCAGGTGGAGCGGGTCGAAACCTGCCCCCTCGACTGGGCGATCGCCACGCTCGGCGGGGGCGGCGGCAACGCAGCCGCGGACGTCGGCACGCTCGTGCACCACGCCTTCGAGACCGTGACCCGGGCCGACGAGGCCGCCCTGAACGCCGTGCTGGACGAGTCCTGGGGCCTGCTCGACTTCGAGGCGGGCTGGGAATCCGAGCGGATGCGGGGCGTGGCGTGGAAGATGGTGCGGGGCCTGGTCGACTACCTGGACGAGTTTGACGGCAGCCGCCGCTCCCTCGTGGGCAGCGAGCGCGGCTTCCGGATCGCGCTCGGCCAGGCCGAGCTGCGGGGGCTGATCGACCGGCTCGAGGCCGTGCCAACGGCGGACGGGGGCGAGGAACTCAGCGTGGTCGACCTGAAGACCGGCAAAACCCCGCCGAGCCAGAAACAGGTCACCGAGCACGCCCAGCTCGCCGCCTATCAGCTCGCAATCGTCCTCAACGCGATCGAGCTCGGCGAGGAGGGGGCCCCGTCGCCGGAGGAGCCCTCCGCGGGGACCGAGCCGGAGCCCGGCGCGGCCCCCGGCAACGGCGGGGCGCGCCTGCTCTACGTGCATCCCGGCGCGGTTGGCGCGGGCCGCACCTTCCGCGAGTTCGGCCAGTCCGCGCTGCCCGAGGAGGCCCAGCGCGCCTTCATCGAGCGCGTGCAGCGAGCCGCCGAGACGATGGCGGGGGCCGAGTTCACCGCCCGCGTCGAGCACCACTGCTCCAGCCGCTCCTCCTTCGGCCAGTGCCGCATCCACGTCATTCGGCCGGTGAGCCAGGCATGACCGAACCCAGCAGAGAGCAGGAACCGCCTGTGTC
>NZ_JAPFRB010000004.1:607967-608829 GCF_035726885.1 Leucobacter sp. M11
TTCGCTACGCGGCGGCGGACATTGCCGCGCTCCTCACCGCGCCGGGGGAGAGCCCGCTCACGCCGACCGAGGAGCAGCGCGCGGTCATCGAGACCCCGCTGGGCGAGGCGACCCTCGTCGTCGCGGGGGCGGGCAGCGGGAAGACCGAGACGATGGCGAACCGGGTGCTCTGGCTCGTCGTCAACGGGCTGCTCCGCCCGGATCAGGTGCTCGGCCTGACCTTCACCCGGAAGGCCGCGGGGGAGCTCGGCATCCGGATCCGCGGCCGCCTCGCCACGCTCACCGAGGCACTGCGGGCGAGCCGCCCCGGCGAGACGGGGGAGCGCGCGGCGCACCTCGACCGGGTCCTCGACGGGCTGGAGGACGGCCTGAGCCTGCCCGAGGTGAGCACCTACAACTCCTTCGCCTCCGGCATCGTCGCCGAGTTTGGCCCCCAGGCGGGGCTGCCCGGCGGGGCCACCCTGATCGACCAGTCCACGGCCTGGCGACTGGCCCGCCGCGTGGTGACGGGCGAGCGCGATCCCGAGCTGACCGAGAGCGGGCTGAGCATCACCCAGCTCACCGACTTCGTGCTCACCCTCGACCGCGCGATGAGCGAGCACCTGACCCGGCCGGAGCGCGTTGCGCAGCTCCTCGACGAGTTCCGCACGATCTCCCGGCTGCCCTATAACGAGAAGGAGCTGCGCGGCGGCCCCGAGGCGATCTCCGGGAAGCAGTACAAGGCGGTGACCGACGCGCTGGAGGCGACCGCGAAGACGCCGCTGATCCTGCGGCTCACGCACCGGTTCGCGGAGGAGAAGCGCCAGCGCGGCATGATCGAGTTCTCCGACCAGCTCGCGCTCGCCCTGGACACGATCCGGCT
>NZ_JAPFRB010000004.1:608871-611671 GCF_035726885.1 Leucobacter sp. M11
CGTGCTCCTCGACGAGTACCAGGACACCTCCGTCGGCCAGACCCGGCTGCTCGCCGAGCTCTTCGCGGGGAACTCGGTCATGGCGGTCGGCGACCCGCACCAGTCCATCTACGGCTGGCGCGGGGCGAGCTCCGAGAACCTCACGACCTTCCCGCGCGAGTTCCGGGCGCGCGGCGAAGCGGGGCGGAGCAACACCCTGAGCCTGTCCGTGAGCTGGCGCAACGCCAGCGTCGTCCTCGACGCCGCGAACGTGGTCGCCGCCCCGCTGCGGGCGGAATCGGCGGTGCCCGTCGCGAAGCTGCTGCCCCGTCCCGCCGCGCCGCGGGGCTCCGTCGAGACCCGCTTCCCGGAAACCCTGCACGAGGAGACCCGCGCGGTCGCCGAGTGGTTTGCCGAGCGCCGCGCCGGCCACCTCGCCGAGCGGGGCGAGCTGCCCACCTCGGCGCTGATCTTCCGCAACCGCGGGCACATGGCGCGCTTCTCCCAGGCCCTGGACGAGCGGGGGGTGCCCAACCGAATCATCGGGCTCGGCGGCCTGCTGAGCACGCCGGAGATCACCGACCTCGTGGCCGCGCTGCGCTGCCTCTGGTTTGCGGACGCGGGGAGCGAGCTGATCCGGCTGCTGACGGGGCCGCGCTTCGGCGTGGGGGTGCTTGACCTGCGCGCGCTGAAGAGCGCCGCCTCCTGGTTCGCCGAGCGGGACGGCTCGCATCGCCTCCTCGCGGAGGGGGAGCGGGGGGAGGACCGCGCGCTGCCCGACCCCGATCGCCAGGTGACCCTGCTCGACGCGCTGGACGAGATCGCCCGCCTGCCCGAGGGGCACCTGATCGCGCAGAAGTTCACCGAGCCCGGCCTGGCCCGGCTGCGGGAGGCGGCCTCGGTGCTCTCCGGCCTGCGAGCCCGGGTCGGACACGGCGTCGCCGAACTGGTGCGGGCCACCGAGACGGCGCTCCGGCTCGACATCGAGGTCATGGCGAACGAGCGCGCCCCGGACGCCGGGGACGCGCGGGCGCGCGGCAATCTCGACGCCTTCCACGAGATCGTCGAGGACTTCCTGCGCGTGGACGACGCGGGCTCGCTTGCGAGCCTGCTCGCCTGGGTGGAGCGCGCCACGGTCGAGGACGAGCACGCCGAGCAGCTGGCCGCGCCCGACCCGAACTCCGTGCAGCTCATCACCGCCCACGGCTCGAAGGGGCTCGAATGGGACCTCGTCGCGGTGCCGCGGCTCGTCAGCGCCGAGTTCCCCGGCCCGAGCAAGGAGGCGAAGGGCTGGTTGCGCACCGGTGTCCTCCCCGACGCGCTCCGCGGGGACGCGGCCTCTCGCCCGGTGCTCGACTGGCGGCTCTGCGCCACCCAGCAGGAGTTTAAGGAGGCCGTCGAGGCCTACTCCGCAGAGGTCAAGGCCCGGCACGCGGACGAGGAGCGCCGCCTGGGCTACGTCGCGCTCACCCGCGCCCGCTCGGAACTGCTGCTGACCGGCTCCTTCTGGGGCGGGCAGACGCGCCCTCGCGGCCCCTCCGAATACCTGACGGAGCTCGCGGAGGCCGGGCTGATCCCCGAGCTGCCCGCCGAGAGCGCCGTCGAGGAGAACCCCCTGCTCGGCGCGGAGCGCACCCTGCTCTGGCCGCTTGACCCGCTGGGCGCTCGGCGCGAGGCCGTGCTGGCCGCCGCGGCGCGGGTCCGCGCCGGGGTCGAGGCGCGGGTGGCCGCGGACGCGGCCCCCGCGGACCTCGACCCGACCGTGCGCCTGCTCCTCGCGGAGCGTTCCGCGGGCCGGGTGCCGGAGACCCCGCTCGCCGGGGCCCGGGTTAACGCCTCCGCCTTCCACGACGTGGTCGCCGACCCGCGGCTCGCGGCACGGCGGGCCCTGCGGCCGATGCCGCAGCAGCCGTTCCGCCAGACCCGGGTCGGCAACGCCTTCCACGAGTGGGTGGAGCGGCGCTCCGCGACCGCGCTCGGCACCCGCCTCGAACTGGAGCTGGCGGATTTCGACTGGGACAGCCTCGGCGCGGGGCCGGGCTCCGCGGACGGTTCGCTCGACGGCGCTCCGGGCCAGGTCGCGGGCGAGGAGCCCGTCGCCGAGGCCGCCGAGCCCGACCCCTCGGAACTCTTCGAGGCCGCCGCGGCGGATGCGCTCACCCCCGTGGACCTGCGCGCCGAGCTCGCGCCGCTCATCGCGACCTTCGAGCGCTCGCGCTGGGCGAGCCGCCAGCCGGAGCTCGTCGAACTGGAGGTCTCGGTGCCCTTCGCCGGGACCCGGCTCGTGTGCAAGATCGACGCGGTGTACCGGGATACCGCGTCGACGCCGGGTGCCCCGGCGGACGCCGACCGCGAGCCGAGCTACGAGATCGTGGACTGGAAGGCGGGCCGCGCTCCGCGCACCGAGGCCGAGCGGCGGGATCGCTTCCTCCAGCTCGACCTGTACCGGCACGCCTTCGCCACCTGGCGGGGCATCCCGCCCGAGCGCGTGCGCGTCAGCCTCTTCTACGTTGCCGAGGATCTCGAACTGACGAACGAGGCCCCGCTCCCCATCGCGGAGCTGGAGCGGCGCTGGCTCGCGGCCACGTCCGGATAGCGCGGGCAGGCACCGCCCAGCGGCGGGACGCCTCGGCCGGAGCTGCTTAGCGGGAGCCGTCCGGCTCGCTCCGGGGGGAGCGGGGCTGCTCGGGGGCCGTGCCGAAGGTGTCGTCGGCGAAGGCCGAGGTGCGGTCGGTGCCCGGGAGCAAATCCTCGGGAAGCGGCTCGATGAAGTCGGTCTCGGGGAAGAGCAGCTGCTCGTCCTCGGGGTAGGGGGACTCAT
>NZ_JAPFRB010000004.1:611704-614796 GCF_035726885.1 Leucobacter sp. M11
TCTCGTCGAGCAGGTCGCTCACCTGCTCGACGTTCAGCGACTCTCGGCGGGCCAGCGGCTGGGGCAGGTAGCTCAGCCGATCGACGAGGCGGTCGAGCATCGTGACCGCGTCGTCGATGACCTCCTGGTCGCGCCGCTCGACGCCGTGCAACAGCCAGCGGGCCACCTCAAGCTCGTGCAGGAAGAGGGCGCGTGCCCGCAGGCGATCGCGGTCCCCGAGGCCGCGCTTGGCGGCGTAGCGGGCGAGGACGCCCTCGAGCACGTCCTCGCCGCAGGCGGAGAGCCAGGCGAAGTCCTCGGCGGGGTCCCCGATCGCGAGTCCGGACCAGCCGAGCACGCCCGTGACCCGGTCCGACTCGACGAGGAAGCGGTCGGCCCCCATCGTGCCGTGCACGACGACCGGCTCGAAGCGCCACAGCTCGGCGGACTCCAGCATCTGCTGCCAGCGGTCGGCGACGGTCGAGGGGACGAGCCGGGTGCCCACGGCGCGGTCCACGAGCCGGGCCACCTCGGCCCGGGTTTCGGCGGCAGACGAGACCCGCAGGCCGGCGTCGCGGATCAGCGACTGGGGGAGCGCGTGCGTGGCCGCCAGCACCTCGGCGATGGGTTGGAGCAGCAGCGCGTCCTCGGCCAGGTCCTCGGCGGTAAACAGATTCCCCGGCAGGAATGTGCTCACGACGGCGCGGGTGTTGCCCGCCCGCGTCTGACCGAGCGTCTCCGGCAGGGCGAAGGGCAGCGCGGCGCGCGCCCCCGAGGTGAGCGTGGCCAGGCCGAGCACCTCGGCGGCCTGCAGGGTCTCGGCCTGGGTGCTGCGCGGCACGCGCACAATCAGCTCACCGCGGTCGCTCGCGACGACGGCGCTCGTGAAGGCGCCGTCCCCGTTCAGCGTGTGCCGACGCGCGCCCGTGACGAGCAGGTCAGAGACTGCGGAGGTCGCGAGCGCGGCTAGAGTGAGAGGAGTGCTAACCATGCACCCAAGCGTAGGCACTCCCCGGGATCTCCGGGTGAGGCCACGCGCACGACTCAGGAACGCGAAGGACGGTGGAGCCATGCCCCAGGGCGCCGCAGACACACGAGCCGCCGACCGTCACCGGGCCCCCGGCGGGACCGAGCGCGCGGGCAACACCCCGCCGGCCCCCGTGCCGCCCCTCGCACGTGCGGCCCTCGACCGGGATGCGCCGACGCGAATGGACCCCGAGCGCCTCGCCGCCGCCCTCGCGGAGCCCGCCGCCCGGTTCCTGCTGCTCAGCGGGGAACGCTGCCCGGTCTTCGCGGGCGGGGAGCGCCCCCGCCTGGCCTGGCTGAGCGCCGCGGCGCTCGCCGATCTCGCCGAGCGAGCCGGCCTCGCGCCCGCGGGGGAGCCCGTCTACCTCGGGCGCATCGAGCCCGGGGCCGAGGGCGCCCCCGGCTCCGGCGGGGCGGCCTCGCCCGCGGCCCCCTGCTTCGCCGTCTTCCTGGGGCGCGAGGCGCACGAGCTCGCCCCCGAGGCGGTGCCGGGCGCGGCCTGGGCCGCCGCCCGGGAGCTCGGGGCTGACCTCGACGCGATCGACGCCGGGGCGGCGGTGACCGCGCTCGCGCTGGCGCGCTGGCACGAGGCCGCGCGCTTCTCCCCGGCCACGGGCGCGGAGACGACCGTGCACCACGGGGGCTGGATGCGGCGCGACGTCGCGACCGGTCAGGAGATTTTCCCGCGCACGGACCCCGCCGTGATCGTGCTCATTCACGACGGCGACCGGGTCCTGCTCGGCTCGAACGCGCTCTGGCCGAGCGACCGCTTCTCGCTCCTCGCGGGCTTCGTCGAGGCCGGGGAATCGCTGGAGAGCACGGTCGAGCGCGAGGTCTTCGAGGAGTCCGGCCTGCGGGTCGCGAACATCCGCTACCGCTCCTCGCAGCCCTGGCCCTTCCCGCGCTCGCTCATGCTCGGCTTTGAGGCGGAGCCCGCCCCCGGGGTCGACCCGGAGGCGCTCGTCGCCGACCCAGAGGAGATCGCCGAGCTGCGCTGGTTTACCCGGGCGGAGCTCCTCTCGGAGGAGCTCCCGATCATCCTGCCCGGCCGCACGTCCATCGCCCGGAGCCTGCTCGACGATTGGCTCGCGCGGGGCCGCCAGTGAGCGCGGAGACCGAGGCACTCCTCGCGGGACTCGACGAAGACCAGCGGGAGGTCGCGCAGACCCTGCGCGGCCCGGTGTCCGTGCTCGCGGGCGCGGGAACCGGCAAGACCCGCACGATCACCCACCGCATCGCGCACGGGGTGATGACGGGGGCGTACCGCCCGGACCGGGTGCTCGCCGTGACCTTCACCGCGAAGGCGGCCTCGGAGCTGCGCTCCCGGCTGCGCCTCCTGGGCGCCGGCGGGGTGAGCGCGCGCACCTTCCACTCCGCCGCCCTGTCCCAGCTCGGCTACTTCTGGCCGCAGGTGGTCGGGGGGCTCGCGCCCCAGGTGCTGCCGGGGAAGTCGCGCACCCTGGCGCAGGCCGCCGATGCGATGCGGCTGCGCTTCGACACGGACACGCTCCGCGATGTCGCCTCCGAGATCGAGTGGCGGAAGCTGTCGAGCCTCGGCGTTGAGGAGTACGCCGAGCGGGTCGACGAGCGGCCGCTGCCGAACGGGATCACGCCAGAGCAGCTGCTCGAACTCATGGCGGGCTACGAGGCGATGAAGGACGAGCGCCGGCAGATCGACTTCGAGGACGTGCTCATCATCATGACGGGCATGCTCGAGGTGGAACCCCGGGTCGCGCTCCAGGTCCGCGAGCAGTTCCGCTTTTTCACGGTCGACGAGTACCAGGACGTGTCCCCGCTGCAGCACAACCTGCTCCGGGCCTGGGTCGGCGACCGCACCGAGCTGTGCGTCGTCGGCGACGCGAGCCAGACGATTTACTCCTTCGCGGGGGCCGACAGCTCCTTCCTGCTGCGCTTCGGCTCCGAGTTCCCTTCGGCACGGGAGTTCCGGCTGGAACAGAACTACCGCTCGACGCCCGGCGTGGTCCGGGCCGCGAACACGCTCATGACCGGTCGGCCCGGCGCGCTGACGCTCGCGGCGACGCGCGAGGACCCCAAAGGGGGCAGCACGCCCCTCGTGCAGGGCTTCT
>NZ_JAPFRB010000004.1:614865-620474 GCF_035726885.1 Leucobacter sp. M11
CCTCGGAGATCGCGGTGCTGTACCGCACGAACGCGCAGTCCGCGCGGATCGAGTCGGCGCTGGACCGGGCGGGGGTCAGCACGCACGTGCACGGCCAGCAGCGCTTCTTCGACCGCGCGGTGGTGAAGCAGGCGATCATGGCGCTGCGCGGCCAGGCGCTCGCGCCCGAGCCCGGGCCGCTCTTCCAGCAGGTCAGCGACGTGCTCCGCTCGCAGGGCTGGACCGAGCAGCCGCCCGCGGGCGCCGCCCAGCGGGACCGCTGGGACTCCCTCGGCGCGATCCTCGCGCTCGTGGACGACGCTCCTCCCGGCAGCACCCTGCGCACCTTCAGCGACGACCTCGTCGAACGCGCGAAATCGAATCACGAGCCCACCCTGGACGCCGTGACGCTCAGCGCGATCCACGCGGCGAAGGGCCTCGAGTGGGGCCGGGTGTTTGTCGTGGGCGTGACCGAGGGGATCCTGCCGATTCGCTTCGCGGAGACCGAAGCCCAGATTGAAGAGGAGCGGCGGCTGTTCTATGTGGCGACGACCCGAGCCCGGGATCGCCTGTACCTCTCGACGGCCGGTCATGCCCGCCGCGGATCCGCGCGAGGCCCCTCGCGCTTCCTCGGGGAGCTGGGGCTGCCCGCGCCCGCCGGCGGGGCGGGCTCCGCGGCCTGAGCCGTCCCCGTCTCCGTCTCCGTCCCGGTCTCGGGCTCCGCGTCCGGGCCCGGGTAGTGCCCCGGTAACGCGCTCGGCAGGGCGGCGCAGCCGCACCTGACGTGCGCGCGCACCCGCTCGCGCCGGGCGACCGGCAACGCGGCCCCGCCGGGGGAGGTGCCCGCGTCGGGTACTCGGAGCACGAGCCGCTCCCAGTGCACGCGCTCGTCGCCGTCCCGCCAGCGGTCGAGCAGGGCGAGCACCTCGGCGGCGGCCAGGCTCGCGAGCACCGGGGTCTCGCGCGGGCTGGGCCGATCGTAGAGCTGGCTCGCGAGCGCGGGCCACGCGGGCTCCGCGTCCCGCCGGTGGCACTCCAGGCAGAACAGGCAGGGGTCGCCCACCGCGGTCACGAGCGGGCCGACCCGCACCTCGGTGTCCGAGAACACCACGGGCGCGTGGGGGAGGCCGAGCCGGAGGAGGGCCGCGCCCCGGGCCGGGGCGATCGCGTAGCGACCGATCAGCACGGTCACCGGATCCGCGGCACCCGTTTCCGCCCCCGGACCGGGGGCGGGCCCGGGACGGCTGAGCAACTGCCCGGGGGCGAGCTCGGCGACCCGCCCGCCGCCCCCGCGGAGGACGCGGCTGAGCAGTCGGCTCGTGTCCGGGCGGCTCGGGCCGGGCGGGGGGCTGACCGCGATCAGGGGCGGCACGGCGGGGGCGGAGCCGTCGCGATCCTCGCGGACGAGCACGGGCTCGAGCGTGCTGAGCAGCGGCGCGGACTCGGCGGGGGAGATGCCGAACAGCAGCTGCAGATTCGGCAGGTGCCGCTCCTCCAGCCCCGTCCGGAGCCCGGCGATCAGTCGCTGGGCCCGAACCGAGGGGTTGCGCAGCTCCAGGCGGGCGCGGTCCGCGCCAAAGCGGAGCAGCTCCGGCGCGCTCCAGGCGATGGGCACCCCCGGGTCGATGCGCAGATATCGGGTCATGCGGCTATTGTGCGCGGGGGACCCGCCCGCCCGCTCGCGTTATCCACAGGCCAGCCGCGGCACGGCAGAAACGCGAAACGGTGCGGCCGAGTGCTCGGCCGCACCGTTCTTGTGCGTGTGTGTGCGGGACCTAGCTCGCGGCGGGACCGCGCTCCGGCTCGTCGCCGCCCTCCGGGGCCTGGTCCGCATCGGGGCCCTCCTCCGGATCGGAGACGAGGCCCCCGAACTCGCCCTCGACGGGGCGCGGGGCGTCGCCGAGGAGCTCGGCGAGCGCGAGGTCGAAGGGGTCCTCGGTCGCGGGCTCGCCCGCCTCGGCGCGCTCGGCGAGGCCGATCCGGCTGAGCAACAGCTCGGGCTGCTGGATCTCCTCGGCGGTGGGCAGGATATCGGGGTGCGCCCAGAGCGCGTCGCGGGCCTCCGCGCCGCCGCGCTCGGCCACGGTCTGCCAGAGGGCCGCGGCCTCGCGGAGCGCGCGGGGGCGCAGCTCCAGGCCGATCAGGGTGGAGAAGGCGGACTCGGCGGGGCCGCCGCTCGCCCGGCGACGGCGCACCATCTCCGCGATCGCGGTGGCGCCGGGGAGCCGGCTCGTCGCCTCGCGGGTTACCTGGTCGACCCAGCCCTCGATCAGGGCGAGGATCGTCTCGATGCGCTGGTGCGCGGCGAGCTGCACCTCGGTCTTCGGCGGGATCAGGGAGCCGTCGGTGAGGGCGGCCTTGATCTGCTCCGGGTTCGCGGGATCGAAGTCGCTCGCGAGCTCCTCCATCCGGGACACGTCGATGTGGATGCCGCGGGCGTAGTCGGTGATCGCGCTGATGAGGTGCAGGCGCAGCCAGCGGGCGTGCCGGAACAGGCGGGCGTGCGCGAGCTCGCGCACCGCGAGGTACAGCCGCACCTCGTCGGCGCTTTGGTCGAGCCCGGCGCTGAAGGCCGCCACGTTCTGGGGAATGAGCGCGCCACCCTCGCGGCCGGGGCCCTCCAGGAGGGGGATGCCGATGTCGCCCGCGCCGACGACCTCCTCGGAGAGCTTGCCGACGACCGTGCCGAGCTGCAGGGCGAACAGGGCCCCGCCGATGCTGCGCATCATGGCCTCGGCCCCGCCGAGCTGGCTCGCCAGTTCCTCGGGCGCGTTCTCGGCGATCGCCGTGGTGAGGGCGTCCGCGATGCTGGTCGCGACGGGCTCGGCGAAGCTGGTCCAGGTGTCGATGCTCCACAGCACCCACTCGACGCGGGACATGGTGCGCGGCGCATCCGGGGTCGGGCTGACCTGGGTCGCCTCACTCAGCCACAGCGACGCGACCTGGAAGTCGCGGTCGTAGGCGGGGCGGACGCTCGCGGCGTCGGGGCCGGGGGTCTGCTTCGCGACGTCGGTCGCGGTGCGCTTGGCGAGGTCCCAGTCGATCTCGCCGCTCTGGTTCTGCATCGCGCCGCGGAGCCCGGCGAACAGCGCCTGCAGGGCCGCGGGGTCGCTCGGGAGGCCGGCGGCCTTCGCAAACTGGCTCGGGTCAAAGCCGATGCCCTCGGGCAGGTTCTGGGCGTTCCCGGAGAGCAGCTCGCGCAGAATGCGCTGGATGTCCTGCTCCGGGAAATCGCCGGGTTCGGGGGTGTGCTCTGCCATGGGGTTCTCCTCCGCCTGACGGGGCGCGCGCTCCGTCACGATGGTTAACGCTAACCCGTAGCGCCCAGAATGCGCTGATAATGTGACCGGCAGCGCCGGATTGCGTTGCGCCCACTGCGAACAGCCGCGGGAACCCGGCCGCCGCCGCCCCGGAAACCCCGCGGCCGGCGCGGGAGCGCCCCGCCCCGACGAACCGACCCAGCCCTGAAACGGAGCGACCCGCACGATGATGAACCCTCCCGGTGCCCGATCCCGCATCTCCCCGTGGCTGATCGGCGCCGCGACCGTCGTGGTGGTTCTCGCCCTCGTGCAGTGGCTGTTCCCGCCGCCCTTTGTCGTGGAGCGTCCCGGGCCCGTCGTGGACACGCTCGGCGAGGTCGTCGACAAGGAGGGCGCTGAGCCCGAGCCGATGATCAGCATCCGGGACGCGGAGACGTACCCGACCGAGGGGCAGCTGAACCTGCTGACGGTGTCGATCCACGGCAGCCCGGACCGTTCGGTCGGCTGGCTCGGCCTGGTGCCCGCGCTCTTCGACCCCTCCCAGCAGATCGTGCCGATGGCCGAGATCTACCCGCCCGGGGTGTCCAGCGAGGACCGGCAGCAGCAGAACGACCAGCTCATGAACCGCTCCCAGGCGGACGCGACGGTCGCCGCGCTGCGCCAGCTCGGCGAGGAGGTGCCCGCCACGGTGTCCGTCTCCGGCATCGCCCAGGGGTCCCCGGCCGAGGGGAAGCTCGCGGACGGCGACGTGCTTGTCCGGGTGAACGGCACCGAGGTCGTCGGATACGAGCAGCTGCGCCGCCTCATCGCCGACAACGGCGCGGACGAGCCGGCCCAGATCACCGTGCTGCGGGGCGGCGAGGAGGTCACGGTCGGCGCGACCCCGGTCAGCTCGGGCACCGCCGAGACCCCCGGCCCCGCGGTGCTCGGCATCGCCGTCACCTCCGACTACGACTTCCCGGTCGACGTCGAGCTGCGCATCAACGACATCGGTGGGCCGAGCGCGGGCATGATGTTTGCCCTCGGCATCATGGACACCCTGACCCCCGGGTCCCTCACCGGCGGGCACACCGTCTCGGGCACGGGGACGATCGACGGCGAGGGCACCGTCGGCGCGATCGGCGGGCTGCCGCAGAAAATGTATGGCGCCGCCGAGGCCGACACCGATCTCTTCTTGATGGCGATCGGCAACTGTGATGCGGTTCCCGAGAACATTCCGGGGGACATGACGGTCGCCCCCGTGGCGACGCTCGCCGAGGCGGAACGGGCCATTGAGGACTTCGCCGCGGGCAAAAAACCTGCCGGGCTGGAACGGTGCGATTCGGCAACTTCCCAAGCCACGCCGCTAAGCTAAGCGGAAACGTGCTCGAAGACCAGAACAAAGGCTCAAGTGACTTCTCCCACGACCGGTGCGCCCGGAACCCCAACCGCTGCTCGTAAACGCCCATCGCCGCTGATGATCACGGTGTTGATCGTCGCAGCGATCATCATTGTTTTCCTCGCGCTCGCGGGGGTGCTCGCCGACGTGTTCTGGTACGAACAGACCGGCTACCTCGCAGTGCTCCTGACCCAGTGGGGCGCGGCCGCGGCCGTGTTCCTCGTCGGCTTCATCGCGATGGCCGTGCCGGTCTTCTTCGCGATCGACATTGCCTACCGCACCCGCCCGGTCTACGCGCGGCTGACGGCGCAGCTCGATCGCTACCAGGAGATGATCGAGCCCCTGCGTCGCCTCGTGAAGTGGGCGCTGCCCGCGGTGCTCGGCATCTTCGCCGGGCTCACGGCCGGCTCGCAGTGGCAGACCGTCCTGCTTTGGCTGAACAAGGAGGAGGCCGGCACGGTCGACCCCGAGTTCGGCTTTGACGTGTCCTTCTTCATGTTCTCGCTGCCGTTCTGGCAGTCCGTGATGACGATGGCCTCCGCCGTCGTGCTCATCTCGCTGCTGGCCTCCGCGGCCACCTCTTACCTGTACGGCGGCATCTCGATCACGGGCAAGCACGTCCGGATCTCGAAGGCCACGCGCGTACAGCTCGCGGTCATCGCGGGCATCTTCCTGCTCCTGCAGGCGGTCAGCCTCTGGCTGGACCAGTACCGCACGGTGACCGACAGCACCGGCCTCATCACGGGTGCCGGCTACACCGACGTGCACGCCGTGATCCCCGGCAAGAGCATCCTCGCCGCGATCGCCGCGCTCGTCGCCATCCTGTTCCTCATCACGGCCTTCACGGGCAAGTGGCGTCTGCCGGTGATCGGCACGGCCCTGCTGCTCGTCGCGAGCCTCGTGGTCGGCGCGGGTTACCCCTGGTTCATGCAGCGCTTCCAGGTCGGCCCCGACGAGAAGAGCCTGGAGAGCGAGTACATCCAGCGCAACAT
>NZ_JAPFRB010000004.1:620555-623965 GCF_035726885.1 Leucobacter sp. M11
GCTCCGGGACGACGCGGTTGCGACCTCGAACATCCGCATCATGGACCCCTCGGTCGTTTCGCCGACCTTCGGTCAGCTCGAGCAGATCCGCCCGTACTACAAGTTCCCGAAGAGCCTGAACGTGGACCGCTACGAGATCGACGGCAAGGTCCAGGACACCGTCTCCGGGATCCGCGACATCAACATCGAGGCGCAGGAGGGCTGGGTCAACCGGACCCTCGTCTACACGCACGGGTATGGCCTGGTCGCCGCGTACGGCAACCAGCGCTCCTCCGACGGCCTGCCCGTGTTCCTTGAGAACGGCATCCCGACGGACGGCGAGCTCGGGAAGTTCGAGCCCCGCGTGTACTTCGGCGAGAACTCGCCCGAGTACTCGATCGTCGGCGGCAAGACCGACAAGCCGGTCGAGCTGGACTACCCCGCGGGTGAGGACGGCGCGAGCCAGACTTACACGACCTTCGACGGTGACGGCGGCCCCGTGCTGGACAACATCTTCAAGAAGATCATCTTCGCGCTGAAGTTCCAGTCCGAGCAGATCCTGCTCTCCGGTGCCGTGACCGAGGGATCGCAGATCCTCTACGACCGCGACCCGAAGCAGCGCGTGCAGAAGGTGGCCCCGTACCTGACCCTGGACGGCACCACCTACGCCTCGGTCGTGGACGAGCGCCTCGTCTGGATCGTGGACGGCTACACCACCTCCGCGGACTACCCGTACTCCCGGATCTCCGACATGAACGGCCTGACCGTTGACGCGGACAACCCGGACCGCCAGCCCGCGAAGCCGATCAACTACATCCGCAACTCGGTCAAGGCAACGGTTGACGCCTACGACGGTACGGTGACGCTGTACGCCTGGGACGACAAGGACCCCGTCCTGAAGACCTGGCAGAACGTGTTCCCGAACACCGTGAAGAACGTGTCTGAGATGAGCGGCGGGCTGCTGAGCCACGTCCGCTACCCCTCGGACATGTTCAAGGTGCAGCGCTCCGTGCTCGGCCTCTACCACGTGACCGAGTCCGGCGCCTTCTACTCGAAGGAAGACGCCTGGCGCACGCCGAACGACCCGGTCTCCGCCGGTGCGGGCGAGCTCGCGCAGCCGCCGTACTACCTGACCCTGTCCCCGGACAAGGACGCCGAGCCGACGTTCTCGATCTACTCGACCTACGTGCCGAACCAGCGCGGCGAGGGCTCCCGTGACGTGCTCACGGGCTACCTCTCGGCGAACGCGAACGCGGGCTCGACGGACGGCAAACCCGCCGAGGACTACGGCAAGCTGAAGCTGCTGACGCTGCCGAAGGGCGACACGATCCCCGGCCCGGGCCAGGTCCAGAACTCGTTCACGACCGACCCGGAGGTCACCCGACTGCTCAACCTGCTCCGCCAGGGCGAGTCGAAGGTGATCAGCGGAAACCTGCTGACGCTGCCCGTCGGCGGCGGTCTGCTCTACGTCCAGCCCGTGTACGTGCAGGCGACGAAGGGCACGAGCTACCCGGTGCTGCAGAAGGTGCTGGTCTCCTTCGGTGACGAAATCGCCTTCGAGGACACCCTCGACCAGGCGCTCGACACCCTGTTCGGCGGCGACTCGGGAGCGAGCGCTGGCGATAACGAGGTGCCCACCGAGGGTGGCGGCACGGCCGAGGGGGAGACCCCGCCGGTCGAGGTCCCCGAGACGGGCGAGGCGGGCGAGAAGCCCGAGACGCCGACGCCCGCCCCGGGCGGCAACGGCTCGGCCAGCAACGCGGACCTGCAGGCGCTGAAGACGGCGCTTGACGACCGCGAGGCCGCCATGAAGAAGGGCGACATGGTCGCCTTCGCCGCGGCCGATGAGGCGCTGCAGAAGGCCATCGCGAAGGTGCTCGGCGAGTAGTTCGCCGCGCGCCACCCGGCTCCGGCCCCGTCCCCTGTGGGGGCGGGGCCGGAGCCGTTTTCGGGTGCGGCGGCGGGCCGGTGCCCGGGGGAGCGGGGCCGCGGCTCAGCCTCGCCCCGCCCGGTTGTGTCATCCTGGAGGGATGGATCTCGAGGTGTCGCGCCGGCTGACCATCCCCGCCGCTGAGCTGGGCTGGCGCTTTTCGCGATCCTCCGGGCCGGGCGGGCAGCACGTGAATACCTCCGACAGCCGGGTCGAGCTGAGCTGGAACCTTGCGGAGTCCCTCGCGGTGACCCCGGAGCAGCGGGCCCGGCTGTTCGAGCGGCTGGGGCACCGGCTCGTGGGCGACGCGATCACGGTGTCCGCGTCTGAGCAGCGCTCGCAGCTGCGCAACCGCGAGACGGCGCTGGAGAAGCTGCGCGAGATCCTCGCGGCGGCGCTCGCCCCGGACGGGCCCAAGCGCCGCGCGACCAAGCCGACGCGCGGCTCGAAGCAGCGTCGGCTCGCCGCGAAGGGGCAACGCTCCGAGGTGAAGCGGAACCGGCAGCGGCCCGGCAGCTTCGACTGATCCCGCGCCGTGCCGGGGTGCGCCCGAGCGGGCGGCGGGGCCGCCCACGGTAGGCTCGTCTGGTGCCCCCGCGTTCCCCGTTACCTCAGCGCCACGGCCTCGACCCCGCCTGGCTGCGCACCGAGGACCTGGACGGGGGAGCGCGTCGCCCCTGGCCGCTGCTGCGGGACTGGCTCGTGCACCGGGTCGGGGAGCACATCGACGTCGACGCCTTCCTCGCCGAGGAGCGTTTCGTGCTCGAAGACGGAGCGCCCGTGTCCCGCGAGGATCGCTACCGGCCGCACACCTTCGTCTGGTTCCACCGGGATCTCCCGGAGGAGGCCCCCGTGCCGGGGCAGGTGCGGATCGTGCACCGCGACGAGCGCATCGTGGTGATCGATAAGCCCCCGTTTCTCGCCTCGATCCCGCGCGGGCGGCACGTCCGGGAGAGCGTCGTGGTGCGGATGCGCGACGAGCTCGGCCTGCCCGAGCTGACGCCGCTGCACCGCCTGGACCGGGTGACCTCGGGGCTGCTGCTGCTCGCCACGGAGAAGCGCTGGCGGGGCGCGTACCAGTCGATGTTCATGCGCGGCGAGGTCGGCAAGCGCTACCGCGCCGTGGCCCCCCTGAACCCGGGGCTGGCGTTGCCCGCCGTCATGCGAAACCACCTCGCCAAGGAGCGCGGCACCTGGCAGGCCGAGGTGCTGCCGGACCGCGAGCCGAACGCCGAGTCCCTCGTCGAGCTGGAGCGCGAGATCGAGCCCGCCCCCGGCTCGGACGCCCGCCGCGCCATCTACCGGCTCACCCCCAGAACCGGCAAGACCCATCAGCTGCGCATGCATCTCTGGGGCCTCGGCATCTCCATCGAGGGCGATCCCCTGTACCCCGAGGTGCTCGACACCCCCATCGACGACTTCAGCACCCCGCTCCAGCTCCTCGCGAGCGAGCTCAGCTTCGCCGACCCCTTCGACGAAACGGCCCGCCGCTTCGAGAGCG
>NZ_JAPFRB010000004.1:624039-636477 GCF_035726885.1 Leucobacter sp. M11
CGAACTATGGCTAAGATAGAAGGGTTGCCTGAGCAACGGGCTGTAGCGCAGCTTGGTAGCGCACCTGACTGGGGGTCAGGGGGTCGCAGGTTCAAATCCTGTCAGCCCGACCATCATGCTCTTATTAGAAACAAGGGCATAAGAAATCGGAAATTGATCCGCATGGATCCGGGAAATCCCGCCAGAGATGGCGGGATTTTTTGATTCTTCGACCTTTTGGTCTTTTTGCTGTTCGGTAATGCCCCGCAGCCGCGCGCTGAAGAGTTCTTCGAATGGTGGCGTGAGTACGGCCCGGAGCTGGTGATCGTCGTTTTCATCCATCACAACCTCGATCCGTTCGAAGAGGATCTGGTTGAACTGGCGGCGAATATGCTCGGGCGCTCGCCTGTAAGCACCGGCGCTTTGTTCGGCCAGGTCGATCGCCATCTCGATGAACTGAGCGGCATCGCCCAGGTCTGCCGTGAGATCTTTGAGCTCGCGCTTAACCCGGGTGAGTTCTATGTCGAGACGCCTTTGTTCTGTGCCAAGCATCTCGATCGGTATCGCGTCGTTGTAGTGTGCCTCGAGAAGTTTTCGCTGCCTGCGCTCGAGCTCAAGCTGTTGTGAGGCCAGGGCCTGGCCCTGGACCGCTGTTACTTCCTCCGGCCCCACCCCTCGCTAGGTAGACACCAGTCGGGCAGAAGTCGCCCCAACCCAAAAAATGCTGGCACCCCTCACGTGCCCCGGAACTTCACTGCGTCGAACAATGGCTCGGACGGTACCCGTTGCGATTTCGCGGCACTGATTCAGCTTTACCTAAGGGGGAATTGGCGGGTCCGAGCTTCGTGGCGCAGCTTTCAGAGCAGAAGTCGCTTCTTTAAAATCCCTGTTCGTGACATAATTATCGGCAGTATGTGGCCTCTGGCGAGGCTATAAGTGTTTCGCGCCACATTGTTTCGAGCATTTGGGTACCGGCGGGCCGACAGCATCATTGTCGGAGCTCGACGATACGGTAATGATCAAGTCAGTTGAACGTAAGCAAGTGCAGGGCTGCACCGGAGAAAGATGATGGCACACCGCGTGAAAGAACATCAGCGAGCAGAGCTCCACAAAACCATCTGGCAGGTCGCGAACGACCTTCGCGGAGCGGTCGATGGCTGGGGCTTCAAATCGTACGTGCTCGGAATGCTGTTTTACCGCTTTATCTCTGAGAACCTCAAGCCTGAAGAGACCGAAAGGTTCGTACAAGCGGCGTTCCGCGACGGTGCGCTCCGCACCACCGGCACCGCAAACACGAAGGTCCTCCCGCCGGTTTCACGTTTCTCGAAAGACAAGAACCACAGCGCGAAGAAGCAACGCGTTATCCAGCGACTGGGGGAATACTTCGAACGATTCCTTGGACTCGCAACGCCTGGAGGGGAATGATGCCCAACACAGTCAACTCAGAGACAAATAGGCGTGCAGTTCAACAACAACTCGAACTTACGCCGCTGACACCTAAATACCTAGATTCAAGCCACAAAATCTATTTCGACGCCATCGAGGTCGCTCTTGCCGCAACAGCGAACCTCGCTTGGTGGAATTTGGTCAAGCGATGGACACGATGGCGGAAATCTAGATCCGATGAGGCGGGCAAACTAGTACGAAACATTGCCTTGACCGGTGGGTACGGAGTCGGAAAAAGCAGCGTGCTTCAGGAAGTTTCCAGGAGGCACGCGAGAAAAGTGGTATCTGTATCGCTTTCAACTTTAGGGGCTGAAGGCGAAGCTCAACCCGTGGATGAAAGCTCACACGCAGACAAGGTCGATGACAAAACCAAGAGCATTTCAGGCCAAAGGGAATCGGGCCGCGCACAGGAAGGGTCCACGACTAATCAAATTCAAAAGGAAATCGTCAAACAGCTGCTTTACCGAGAAGACCCGGTCAAGATGCCCGGATCGCGATTTAGGCGAATCGGACGATTCAAGAGGTTACGGGCGCTGGGAACCGCTGCACTCATTGCGATAGTCCTTGTATTTGTCTTCTATCTCACCGGATGGACAGCCC
The DNA here is from genome assembly GCF_035726885.1 of Leucobacter sp. M11. Lineage (NCBI taxonomy): Bacteria > Bacillati > Actinomycetota > Actinomycetes > Micrococcales > Microbacteriaceae > Leucobacter > Leucobacter sp. M11. The sequence continues at coordinate 626,065 of NZ_JAPFRB010000004.1, forward strand.
AGCTAGCTCAAGTTGTTGAGCCTCGAGATTTTGGGCTTTGGATACACCTCATGCTTTGGGGGATATTTGCCCTGATCTCATACCTAACACTTGCCCTGATGCACAATCGACTACAAATTCATCAAGTGAAAGTAGCTGACACCGACATATCCCTCGACAAGGAGGCGGTGTCATTCTTCGACCAGTATCTTGACGAAATTGTCTATTTCTTCGATATTACAAAACGCGACATCGTTATATTCGAAGACATTGATCGCTTCGACGACCCGTATATTTTTGAGACTTTGCGAGCGCTGAACACCCTACTCAACAATGCAGGGCAGCTAAGGGGTCGCCGGATCAGATTTATCTACGCAATAAAGGACAGTATCTTTATCAAGATCGGAAAGCTTAATACGCAAGCTGATCAAGATTCGATCGACAAAATACAAGAAGAAAGCGCAAACCGGACAAAGTTTTTTGACCTAGTCGTGCCTGTGGTGCCATTCATAACGCATCGGAATGCACGCAATCTCATGGACGATGCCCTTGCGGACATCAAAGGGGCGATCGACCCAAAACTAATTGACCTTGCCGCACGTCACATTACAGATATGAGGTTGATCAAGAACGTGCGGAATGAGTTTATTGTCTTCAAAGACAAGATTTTCAAGGCCGACGATAATGTGAAGCTAGATCTCAACGACAATTCTCTTTTTGCGATGATGCTTTACAAAGGCACACACCTGGCTGATTTTGAGAAGATTAAGACGCGTACAAGCAATCTGGACAGCCTGTACGATTCACACGATGAAATCATTACCTTCGCCACAGATGAGCTAGACAAGACACTTCAAGAGAAGCGGAGCCAGTTGACTCAGCTTGCCGCGGTTAGCGCCCGAAGTAAGGAATTTGGTGACGCGCTTGTCGAGTATGCAAAGCGGGTTGGTAGGCATATCGGCTCAGACCCGACAGACATTAGCGTCGTGCTGGGTGGCGTCCAGTACTCCGAAGACGAGGTTCTCACTCAAGATTTTTGGCTTGCATTTGCTGGGTCGGATAGCCAAATTGATGTGAATTTGATGCGCAATGGATCACACTATGGGCAGATTGCAATCAGCAAAGCAGATGCGAAGTTGATATTTGATTCAAGCGTTTCAAGTGCAGAGAACTGGAAGATCGAGAATCGTGCCACTTTGCGATCTGAACTCCAAGCAATAGGTGAAGAGCGCTCCCGATTGGCTTATGCAGACTGGGATGCCCTGTTTGAAAGCAATTTGTACAAGAATAAGGACGGCAGTTCATTCGGTGAACTTGCGAATTGCCTAGGGTCAGACCTAGCGAAGCAGTTGGTTGCCGAAGGCTATATAGGGCGAGACTTCACGCTCTATACTTCAAGCTACTATTCGGGTCGTGTAAGCACGCGTGCTCAGAACTTCCTAATGCATTGTGTTGATCGAAACGTCATGCAGCCAAGCTATGACCTAGGTCTCGATGATGTTAAGGCAATTATTCAAGATCGTGGAGATACAGTACTGCGTGAACATGGGATGTACAACGTTAGCGTTGTTGATTACCTACTCATGTCAAAGCAGGCCACAGAAAACGAGGAAGACCTAGAGGCTCGGATGCGGCAATCCGAAATTTTGGTACGTTCGCTGATGTACAACGGCAACGATGAGCAGAGTTTCTTTGCTTCCTACTTTTCCAAAGGTATAGAACGTGATGCATTAGTGAGAATGCTTTCCACGCAAAAGTGGCTCATGGTCTTTGACCTCATCGTCAGCCGGTCTGAACTCAGTATTGAAGAACAGGTTGGGTTCTTCAATACTGCGCTTGAAGCGATGGTTGTCAACGTGGACTATCTGATGAAATCGGACGTGATTCGCCGTTTTATTGAAACGAACGCCAAAGATCTCCAGGTACTCGCCACCAATTCACTAAGCGTCGAACGCGCGGAGTGTATTGCGCACGGATTTTCACGCGCAGAAGTCAAACTTGCTTCTCTTTCCGGGATTGGCAAGAACATGCGTATTGAACTAGTGAAGAAGAACGCATATCGGGTGACGCGAGAGAACCTACAGCTTGCTCTTCCAGGTAATAGCCTGGCCCTTGATGAGATTCATAATGCCAACGTGAGCGTCTATGAGTACGTCGTGCAAAACTTGCAAAGTTATCTTGAGACGATGCAAGCAGATGGGGAAGCTCCACACCTGATTGTTGGTGCTGACTCCTTCGCTTTAATAGTCGCAGACATCGCGGAGAATTACATCGATCTCCTGCCCGAGGTGCTCGCTGGAGCAAATCAGCACTTAGAGGTTGGCAGCCTCACTAGGGTACCGGCGAGCACATGGTCAACCCTGGCCTCTAACGGTCGGTTCCCAATGACGTTTGACAACCTGACAGCATATTCGTCGACCTTTGGCGAGATTGATACTCATCTTGGGGCTCTGCTAGAGAAGACTCTCCAAATCATCACGCCGGATAGCGCCGACCAGAGTGCACGAGTAGAACTCGCAGGAACGGTTCTTGGGTCCAAAGAGACAATCCCCGAACCAGAAAGCCGAGTTTCACTGGTCAAGAGCCTTAATCTGGACGCCTGGCTACCCCTTACGTCAGTTCCATCCGAGCGAGGAACTCTTGTTGGCCTGCTTATGGAACACGAAATCATTGAGGATAATGCCGATTCCTACGCTTTGCTGAGAACGCTTGGCTGGGAAAGTAAGGAGTTCGCGATATGTAAATCTCCAAACTTTACGAGTTACGCAACTTCCGATGAACTGCCAATAGAGGATATTCCTCGTTTACTTGAAAGCAAAGTGATACCTCAAAAAAATAAGCTGCTGGTTCTTGAGCGCGCCGACGAATTCATAGCGACGGATGACAGGCCAGCCCTATCAGCGTTGGCCACTTACTCATTGAGCCTTCCGAGAGAGAAAGCACTTTCAGTGGAATTGATCGCTCGGATGGCGAAGTCTGGGGTCGATGGGAAGTTGTTGAGCCGAATTCTAGAACCTGTGCTATCTCAGATTGACATAAACGATCTATCTGGAATCTTGGAGTCAATGGGAAGCGACTACGCAGCGGTCTCGAAGCGAAACGGTAGGCGCCCGAGGCTGCCTAAGACCGACGCTAATTTAGCTCTTATTCGGCGTCTCGAAGCGTTATCGATTGTGAGTTCGCACACCGTGTCTGAAGCGGAGATTAAGGTCAATATGCGGCAAGTCTAGCTAGACCTCGACTATGTTCGCAGGAAGGCTGAGGTAAAACCCTTACTCTACATTCCGATCGACCGAAAGTCCTAGACCGTCAGGTGCTTTCGAATGGTTTTATGATTTCGCCCTACCCGTCGGGCGATCGTCTTGTAGCCCAATCCCTCTGCGCGGAGTTCACGCAATTGGAGAATCTCGTCGTCAGTCGGCACCGCCACCCTAGAGCGGATTCCTGCTCCGGCAAGGTGTTTCATGATGGTGCCACGATTATGGCCATACTTCTCCGCCAGCTCGTATGCTGATATCCCAGCCTCGTAGTCAGTAATCATAAGCCGGAGCTTCTCTGCCGTTTTGCGGGCTAGCGAGCGTCGAGAAGGTTGTAATTCTGCGGATTGAAACGAAGCGTGAGCCTCTACCAGTAGCCTCCACCCCTGATGTATTTGTTTTGCAAACGAGGAGAACACCCCGACCAGCAAGTCCCGGAAACCTGTCGGTTTCCGGGACTTTTTCCGTTTGGCGAAAACGGTCTCGTCAACACAGTCTCACCGCTTACAGCAGGATCGCGGCACTCTCGATCCCGAGCTTGGTGTATCGCTATTTCCCACTGACGTGACTCTCTACACCCTGCCGTGGAGGTCTAGGGTGCCTCTTCCAGAGGTACCGGTACTTCTGGGGCAGTACCGAGGTTTTGTCTTTGCCGTCCTCCTCTCCGTGGTCATCGAAAACAATGCGATTTTCGCGGGATTCGATGTGAATTTTGTCTTCGGCGGAGGAAAGGGGAATGGGCCGCTGATTTGATCGCGGGAGTGCGATCGGGAATGGCTGCCCTCGTTGGCCTGGAGGTGGGTGATGCTGATCTTAGATTAGGTATCCTGATCGGTGTCGAAGCAGGCGTTCAGTGTGCCAGTGATTCCGAGCCCAATATGGCGCCCGATGGTCATGATCGGTGCCTCGGAAATCATCGGTAGTTCGAGTTCGTCGGCGGTCTGCATCGCTTCACTCTATGGTGACAAGCGTTCCAGTCGTTCCGCTTTGATACGTTTCTGTTTGAGTTCGATAGACGGAACGCATGTCTACTGACATAGACATCCTTTTCGGAACCGGAACCTTAGGGACGGAAAAACGAACCTTCCCGATGATTTGAACTTCTCGATGATTTGAAAGTGTCGGACGCTGGGTCTCGGAACGGGATTGCTTCGGTGCGATCCGGCGGCTCATTCCCTTGGGCTAGGACGATTCCTGAACGCATAAGCGTCATCAAGGGAACTCCTGGCGCGTCGCGGCGAACTCAGGGTGGGGGCGTCACCCGGTTCCACCTCGGAGTGTTCTTGACAGTCCGACCTATGGGAATGCGGCCGGGCGGGGTGGAGGATCAGACTCAGGCCCGCGACCTTGTCACCCAGAAAAACCTCCCTGAATCCAAGCGAAAGTAGAGTGTGTCACATGTCTCAACTCAGTATCCGAGCAACAACTGGTGCCGTGGAATATCCGGCACTCGTGGCAATCTGGCGTGGGGCGGTCGACGTGACCCATGACTTCCTTGCCGGTAGTGATCGTGATGAGATTGAATCCAAGCTCGAGTCCGACTACTTCCCGGCGGTCACGCTCCACGTCGCGGAGCGTGACGGTCAACCGGTGGGATTCTCGGGCGTGCTCGACGGAAACCTGGAAATGCTCTTCGTCGATGCCGCGCTTCGCAAGGGAGGAATCGGCACTGCGCTCCTCGCACACGCACTCAGCGAACTTGGTGTAAGCAAGGTTGATGTTAATGAGCAGAACGTCTCGGCTGCTGGCTTCTACCTCCATCGCGGATTCGAGCTTTTCGATCGAAGCGAGACGGACGAGGCTGGCCGCCCCTATCCGCTGCTGCACCTGCAGCTTAGGGGCTAGCGTTTTCACTCACGTCGTCCGGTCTTTCCCGACAGGAGCGCCGGAAACACTTTGTGGCCGATCGCGAGTGGTTCTTGTAGGGAGTTGGGAAGGTGCGATTTCTCCAAGATCTGCTGTCTGGCTAGGCTCGAGACATGACCGAGAACCCCTCCGTGCCGCCCAAGAACCAGAAACCTTGGTATATGAAGTGGTGGGTGTGGCTTCTCGCCGCCCTGGTGTTGATCGGTGGTATCAGTAACCTTATGGATCCCCCTCCGAAGGTCGCCGTCCCCGAGGTGTCGGGCCTGCCCGCTGTGGAAGCCGTCGCGAAACTCGAGGAGGCTGGACTCAGGGTCTCCATTGCAGAGGCCGGGAAGTACAGCGCTGGGGGAAAGCACTTCGATGCTGTCGATACAGACCCGGCCGGTGGCGAATCGGTCAGGAGTGGCAGCAAAGTAACCTTGAACGTTACGAAAGCTACTGCCCGTCTTGCGGCCGAAGAAGAGGAAGCGAAGCGTGCAGCAGCAGAGGAAGAAGCAACTCGCGAAGCAGAGCGAGCAATAGCCGAAGAAGAAGCGCGAGCAAAGGCTGCTCAGTCCGCCGTTCAGCCCCTTTCTGAGGACAACGCTCGCCCGTTCTGCCTGGAATATGCAGATCAGTCTTTCCCATACGGCATCAAGGTTCATTACGTGATGGGCGTTCTGGCCGAGGAGAAGACCGACTCCGGGTGGTACATGAAGTACAAGGCGACGATCACAAACGAGTATGGCGCGAAACGTGACTCGAATATTGAGTGTCACATGTCCGGAACAAACGGGTCGCCAGCGATGGATGACTTCCTGGCATACTAGGCAAGCAAAGCCCTCGTCGCTCTTCGAGTGGGCTGCACCGATACGCACCGGATCTCTGACGTGAATTGGGCATAGGCGTCCAATGCCTTGGCTGCGCTGTGCGTGGGTATCGACCAGGAATTCCTGTTGCGGCTATGTCGTGCGCTTCGGGGGTGTACTGCGTTCCGGTCGGGCGTCATACAGGACCGGATCATGAAGCGGGACAACTCTTTCGGTATTCCCACCAGAGAAAAGCTTTTCTGCTGTTCAGATTGCAAGATTCCCATACAGGCAGCAGGTCGTCGGCTCTTTCTCGCTGGGGTCTTCGAGATGCCAGCTCCTGGTTTTCAGGTTCCGCCATCCGGGTCGATCACTGCTTGGTCATGAGGCGACACTCGAGATTTCCTGGGAAAGACGCTCTGAAATGCTGACCTGTGTTGCGCGACTTGACCCTTTGTGACCGTCAGTAAGAAGCATTCGCTTTAAGGAGCTGGCGGAAATATCCCTGCAGGGAATCCCACGAGTCGGGTGAAGCCACCCGCTACGGGTCGTCGTTTTCTCGGTTTGCGTCGCCCGCCCCTGAGGGCGAAGCTCCGTACCCATTCGTCTCGCCCCGTCTGATCATTTCTTGCTGGATTTCCTGACGTATAACGAGCCGGGGAGTCTGCTGTCGCAATTAGCCGCGTCTCGGTGCAGCGCCTCCGGCGCGGTCAGCGGCTGCTAAGGACGGAGACAGCCTGGGCGACGTGCTGCTCGTGGGTCGCTCGTTGGGTGGAACCCGCTGGTTCACAGTGAATTCATATCATTGTGGACGCCTGGGCGGTGAGCTAGCCTGCTAACGCGAATACCGGTTCGCGTAAACGGAGGTGGCTCATGTCAGTCACGAAAACCCCGCAGAAATCCGCAGTCCGCCGGATGTTCACCACGCGAAACCTGGTGGTGGCCGCCGCCGTGGGCGCGGTGAGCAGCTTGCTGTTCGCCGCGATCACCTATCTTGAGATCACGATTCAGCTCACGCTTCCGATCCTCTACGTGGGCTTCCTTGGCCTGTACGTGTTCATCCCGCTCCTCGGCCTTGCGCTGTTCCAGCTGCCGCTCTCGGGGCTCATCGTCGCGGGCATCGCCGGTCTTGTGGGGGCCACCTTCACCCCGTTCGGGCCGTTCCTCATCCCGTTCGCCCTCGTCTACGCCGCGGTCTGTGAGCTGTTCTTCGTGATTGGCCGCTACCGGCGCTGGCAGTGGTGGCGTCACGCGCTCGCGGGGCTCTTCGTCGGGGCGGTCACCGGCGCATCGACCGTCTACTTCTACAGCCTGGACGACGGCGGGCGCTGGTCCGACGCCGGCCAGGCGATCCCCGGCGGCTACGGCGCAACGCTGCTCGTGATCTCGAGCGTCGTCGGGCACATCGTGTTCGCGCTCCTCGCCTGGGCGCTCGCCGGGATGCTACACCGGATGGGTCTCGTCCGGCCGCACCAACCAGCCGCGACGACCAGATGACCGCGCTGCTGCGGCTCGAAGCCGTCACCATCACGTACCAGGGGAACGAGACGGCGACCGTCCGGGACCTCAGCGCGCACCTGGCGGCGGGCGAGAAGGTGCTCCTCCAGGGCCCGAGCGGCGCGGGAAAATCGACGCTGCTGGCCGCGGTGAGCGGCATCATCCCCCACTCGCTCCCGGCCGAACTCGACGGCACCGTCTCGCTCGCGGGCGAAGACCTGGCCACCCTCACCGTGCCCGCGATCAGCCGAACGGTGGGCACCATGTTTCAGGACGCCGACGCCCAAATCGTCACCGGGCGGGTACTCGACGAGGTCTGCTTCGCCCTCGAAAATCAGCTGCTCGACCCCGAGACCGTGGAACACCGGGCGCGGGCGGCGCTCGCCTCCGTCGGGCTCGCGGACCTCGAGCAGCGGCACCCCGGCACACTCTCGGGCGGCCAACGGCAGCGCGTGGTGCTCGCCTGCGTGCTCGCGATGCGCCCTCGCTTGTGCGTGTTTGACGAACCCACCGCGAACCTCGACCGGGCGGCGGCCGAGGCCTTCTACCTTGACCTCGGCACCTGGCGGGACCGCTCGGTGCTCCTCGTCGAACACCACGCGGGCCGCGCCCTCGGGGTGGTCGACCGGGTCTGGGAACTGGACGCCGGAGGTCGGCTCATCCGCGACGAGGCGGTGCCGAGCGCCGCCCGCTCCCGCCCGCCGGCGGCCGCCTCGGGGGCCGCGGTGCCGGGCGCGCCGGGCGGAAGGCGAGACGCTCCCGTTCGCCAGGAGCCGTCCGCAATCATCGCGGAAGCCGTGGCCTGGGCACCTCAGGAAACCGCGCCTCCCGTGCTGAGGGACTTCTCGCTGGACATCCGCGGGGGCGGCATCACCGCGCTCATCGGCGGCAACGGCGCGGGCAAGAGCACGGCCCTGCGGATCCTGGCCGGGCTCCTGCGGCCGACTGCGGGACGGGTGCGCTGGCGGGCGAGAGACGGGAGCCTGCGGCCGCGCCCGCCCGCGCTCGGTATGGTCTTCCAGAACCCCGAGCACCAGTTTCTCGGCACGAGCGTGGGCGGCGAGCTCGGGCACGTGCTCCGGCTGCGCGGCACCGCCCGCCCGCGCATCGCGCACGAGATCGCCGCGCTGCTCGAGCGCTTCGGGCTGCTCGGCTGTGCGCGCGAGAACCCGTTTCTGCTCTCGGGCGGACAGAAGCGCAGGCTCTCGGTGGCGATCGCGTTCGCCGGTCACCCCGAGCTCCTCCTCCTCGACGAACCCAGTTACGGACAGGACCCGCGAAACGTCGACCTGCTGCTCGGTGAGCTGCGGGCCGCCGCCGCGGCGGGGTGCACCGTCCTGGTGAGCACGCACGACCGGGCGCTCATCGATCGCTGCGCCGACGACGTAATCGAGGTTCGCGACGGGCGCGCGCACCGGGAGCAACCGAGCGCCGCGCACGGGGGAGCGGGCCGATGACCGAGGTGCTGCGCCGGGTAAACCCGCTCGCGAAATACGGTGCCGTGCTGCCCGTGTTTGTCGCGGTGATCCTGAGCAAAGGCTTGGCGCTTCCCGCTGGAATCGCGCTCGCGAGCGTGCTTGTCCTGTTGAGCTGCTCCCGGCAACCGCTCCGGATCGCCGTGTGGGTCGTCCTGGGGCTGCCCCTGCTCGCCGCGACCTTCATGATGAGCCTCGCCGTGTGGACGCCGGCGCCGCCCACCGAGGCCCCCCTGTTCGCCCTCGGACCCCTCTCCTGGTCGCCGACCGCGATGCTCACCGCGGCGGCAACCGGGGCCCGGATCGCCGCCATCCTCGCGCTCGCCCTCATGGTGGGCCTGACGACCGACACCCGCGCCCTCGTGCGCGCGGCCGTGCAAAACCTGCGCCTGCCCTACCGGATCGGCTACGCGGCGCTCATCGCATTCGAGTTCGTGCCGCACCTGCGCACCGAATTCCAGACGATCCGGCTGGCGCACCGGGCGCGCTACGCGGCCGTCGCCGCGTCCCGGCGGTTCGAGCTGCGCCGGGTGCTCGGTGGCCTCACGATCCCAATCGCGATCTTCGCCGGGGGTATCCGGCACGCGGAACGCGTCGCGGTATCGATGGAGACGCGAAGCTTCGGCCTGCACGAGCGCCGCACCGAGCGCGCACAAGAACCCTTCCTCCGCAGCGACTGGCTGTGGTTCATCGGGTTGCTCGCGCTGTATGCGGCCGTTATCGGTTTCACACTGAGAAGCTCATAAGGAGCCCCATCATGGCGATATACCCCAAGCTGGTCGCGGACGTTGTGGAAAAGATTGGCCGCGCAACCACGGTGACCGAGGTCATCGACCCCTCGCCCACGTTGCGCCTCATCCGCTTCGCGTCGCCCGCCCTCATAGGAGTGCCGTGGGAGCCGTGCCAGGTGACCGCGTTTCGGGTCGGAAAGGGGCAGTTTCGGCACTACACCCCCTCGCGGCTCGACGCCGAGGCGGGCACCGGCGAGATCCAGGTCGTCTTCCACTCGGCCGCGCGATCCGCGCCGGGGGAGCGGCTCCTCGAGCGCCTCGAACCGGGCGCGCGCGTGACCTGGTGCGGCCTGGAGGCACCGCGGGCGTTCCGCTGGGCCCCGCATCCGAGGATTCTGGTGCTCGGCGACGCGACGACGCTGGGGCTGTGGCGCTCCTTCCTCGAACACCCGGCCGTCGTGCTGGGCCAGATCAGCGTCGTCGGGGCGGTTGAGGTCGCGCCGGGCGATGAGGCCGGGGCGGCCAGCATCGTGCCCGGCCTGAGCGTCGTGACGGCGGACGCGATTCCCGGGGCCGCGCTCGACGCCTGGCTCGGCGGCCCGGGCGGGCTCGACTCGCTTCAGATGCTCGCGGAGACCAACGTCTATCTCGCGGGGCACGGGCGCAGTCTGCAACGCCTGCGCGCACAGCTGCTCGCCCGCGGGGCGCAGCGGGGGCGTATTCGCACGCACGTATATTGGACGGATCACGCCAAACGGGTCAGGAGCTAGACGATGCCCAAAATTTCCGCGCGTCACCGTGAGCAACGGCGCGAACTCAT
>NZ_JAPFRB010000004.1:636538-637515 GCF_035726885.1 Leucobacter sp. M11
ATCCACCGCGAATCGGGGATTTCCGTCGGGGGCATCTACCGCTACTTCGCGGGCAAGCAGGAGATCCTGATGACCATCGCGGCCCGCGAGCAGGAGCGACTGAACGAGGTGCTGACGCGGGTGGTGACCGAGAGCGCGACGCCGCAGGAGTTCCTGGGCTCCCTCATGACGTCCCTCGAGGCGTTTCGCGATTCCCATCCCGTGGACGTCGACCGACTCGCGGTCGCCGGATGGCTTGAGGCCGCAGAAAACGCTGAGCTGCGTCGCCTGTTGGCGGAGTCGTACGCGCAGCTCGCGGCCGCGCTCGACGGGCGTCTCGGCGAGTGGGGGATCCCCCCGGAGGACCGGGCGGGGCTGCGACACATGCTCCGCACGCTCGTGCTGGGCCACGTCGCGGTCGGGGTCATCGAGCCCGGGGCCGCTCCGGCCCCCTCGATCGACGGGCTGAGCGCGCTGGCCCGCTTTGTCGACCCGAGGGCTGCGCGCTGAGTGCACGCTCGCGCCCGGGTGCGGCCACCGCTCCCGAGTGATCGCCGAGCGGGCTGCTCGCGACGGGGACGAGAGGGCGCACGGAACCGCTGAGCCGGGGGATTGTCGGGGGCCGCGTCTTCCGGTACCGTCGGGTGCACCGCCCGCGCGGCGGATCTTGCCCGTCGAAACTCAGCCGGGCCGGGCGCGCGGGTGACGCGGTGCCGCAGGCGCATCGCGACGCCACGGGCTGGGGAGCATCGGAGCGGAAGCTGTGCCCCACAACGCGTCACTGTGCCGGGCGGGCCGCCCGAATCCTGCCCACCGGTTGGCTCCGCCGCCAGCGCGCGGAGCCGGCGATGCGTCCGGAGGGTCCCGATGAGCGCGGGCTGGTGGGCGCACGCGCTGGGCTGGGGGAGCGTGACCGCGGCCGGCTGCGCCCTGCTCCTCATCGCTGTTCTCTTCGCGGCCCCGTACGCTTTCCTGCATGACTCCCCGAGCGATATCCG
>NZ_JAPFRB010000004.1:637567-638354 GCF_035726885.1 Leucobacter sp. M11
AGCCTCGTCTTTTTGCTCGGCCTGCTCGGCGGAATCGCTGGGGTGGTGTGGTCCTGGGGCGCGGCGTACCCGGGCAGCGCCGTCCTCGATCTCGTGCTCATGGCGCTGCTCGTCGGGGTATTGTTTGCGGTGCTGGACCTCCTGCTCGTCGACTGGCTGGTCATCTGCACGCTGCGGCCCCGGCGGCTGGTCCTGCCGGGCACCGAGGACTGTGCCGGCTGGCGAGACTACGGCTTCCACGTGCGGGAACAGCTGCGGCCTCGGGCGATCCTGATGATGCTGGTGATCAGCGCGGTCATCGGGCTCCTCGTGGCGTGGCTCACCTGACGCGGCGTGCGGTGTGGCACTCACCCTGCGGTGCGGCGCGCTTCGGGGTGGGCTCCCCGGGGCGGGGACCCGCTCAGCCCGAACGCGCGTGTTGCGGTGACCGGTCCGCGGACGGCGCGTGTCGTTCCGGGGGTGTCCAGCGGTTCTCGGTCATCGGCCGGGGCCGCCTGGCCCAGTCCGTGCTCGTCGGTGGCACGAGGTGCGGGATCGCCCCGATCGTGACGATGTGCCAGGCGTCTGGGGTGCCCAGCTGGTCGTGGACGAGGCCGTGGTGGAACCGGCAGAGCAGCACCCCGTTGTCCAGGTCGGTGGCCCCGCCCTGGGACCAGGGCACGATGTGGTGCGCCTCGCAGTCCTTGGGCGCGGTGCGGCAGCCGGGCCACCGGCAGCCGCCGTCCCGGGCGCGGAGGGCCAGGACCTGCCGCTTCGTGAACAGGCGGTGGGTGCGGCCCTGGGCGAG
>NZ_JAPFRB010000005.1:114-3124 GCF_035726885.1 Leucobacter sp. M11
CGCGCCCAGTCCCGCGTTTCACGGCTGGCCTCCCGGCTTGGGCTGTCACAATGGCGGGGTGAGTAGTGAAGCAAGCGGTACCGCGATCCTCGTCTCCGATGTGTCCCTGGCGTATCCCGCCCACGGCGGCGGCCGGGAGTTTCAGGCCGTCGAGGGGGTCAGCTTCGATGTGCCGAGCGGCGGGGTCACCGCCATCCTCGGCGAGAGCGGATCCGGTAAGTCCACCCTGGCGCGCTACCTCGCCGCACGGGCCACCGAGGTTGCCCACCGCTCCGCGCACATCCACCTCAACGGCGGCGAGGCCACGGTGCTCGGGGAGTCCCTTCGCCGCCTGGGCCGCCGCAAGCGATCCCGCCTCACCGCGCACATCGGCTACCTCGGCCAGGACGACGGCGCGACCCTGCCCTCCGACCTGAACGTCGGCGACATTCTCTTCGAGCCCATCGCGGAGCGGGTCAAGCGATTCGACCGCGAGGCAATGGGGGAGCGCATCGCCGAGATGATGGACCTGCTCGCGCTGCCCCTCACGATGCTGCAGCGCTACCCCTTCGAGCTGAGCAAGGGCCAGCGCCAGCGCGTGGCCGTGCTGCGCTCCCTCATGCTGACCCCGCGCATGGTCGTCGCCGACGAGCCGACCCTCGGCGTGGACGCGGTGAACCGCCCCAAGATCGTCGAGCTGCTCAAGTGGTACCGCGAGAAGCAGGGCGCGACCCTGCTCCTCGTCACGCACGACATCGCGATGCTGGAGGCCCTCGTGGACGAGCTCCTCGTCATGCAGCAGAGCGCGATGGTGGGGCGGGGCACCATCGACGAGGTCTTCTCCGGCTCGGATCACCGCTACGTCCAGCAGCTCGCGGAGGCGCTCCGCACGAACGCCTACGACGAGATCGCCACGGAGTAGCGGACACCGGACGCGACGCGCGCGGCTGTCGCCGATTTTGCGCCCGGGCCCCGAAGCGGATAGAGTTTCTTCTGTTGCCAAAACACCGCGGGGGTCACACTCCGCGAGATATTCCCCGATAGCTCAATTGGCAGAGCAGCCGGCTGTTAACCGGCAGGTTGTTGGTTCGAGTCCAACTCGGGGAGCGGATGCCCTCGTTCTTCGGAACGGGGGCTTTTTCGTTGCCCGCCGCGCCGCCAGTATCCCGCCGCCAAGATCCCGCCGCGGTATGCCCTCGACAGTATCCCGCCGCCTGTGCCGCCGCCGGCACGCGTCCCCGGACACTCTGTGCGAAATGATCGGCTTCGGAGACGAAGCGAGCCGGGGGTGGTCAGGCCATTCTTCCTAGGCTGGGGTGACCGGGGCAGGGCTGCTCCGGTCTCTGAGAGGAAGGCACGCCGACGTGAAGTTCTTCACCGCGTCCCGTCCGCGCCACCGCGCCGACGGAGTCACCCACCCCACCGCCGATCGCGGGGGGCCGTCATCATGAATCAGCAGCTCTCCGGCGACGCGCAGCTCGCGCGGGCCGTCGCGAACGAGCCAGAGGCGAAGCTCCGCCGGGTCCTGGGACTGCCGTCCCTGATCTTCTTCGGCCTCGTCTATATGGTCCCGCTCACGGTCTACGACACCTACGGGATCGTCAGCTCCGGCACCGCCGGGCGCACCTCGCTCGCCTACCTGATCACCCTCGCCGCGATGACCTTCACGGCGATCTCCTACGGAAAAATGGTGCGCAAGTTCCCGGTCGCCGGGTCCGCCTACTCCTTCGCGAGCAAGTCGTTCGGCCCCAACCTGGGCTTCCTCACCGGCTGGTTGCTCCTCCTCGACTACGTGCTCCTGCCGCTCGTCAACTACCTGCTCATCGGCGTCTACCTGCACGAGGTCTTCCCGAGTATCCCGTTCTGGGTGTTCGCGGTCGCCTGCATCGTGCTCGTGACCGCGCTGAACATCATCGGCATCACGACGGTGGCCATGGTCAGCAACATCATCGTGATTGTCCAGCTCGTGTTTATCGCGGTGTTCGTGCTCCTCGCGATCACCTACGTCACCGGCAACGGGAACCCGGTCGATTTCGCGGCCCCGTTCCGCGGTATCGGCGGCGAGGGCGCGGACCTGTCCTCCCTGCTCGCGGGCTCCGCGGTGCTCTGCCTGTCTTTCCTCGGCTTCGACGCGATCTCTACGCTCGTCGAGGAGGCAAAGCGGCCCCTGCGCGACATCCCGCGCGCGATCATCGTGGTCACGGTCGGGGCGGGCCTGCTGTTCGTGCTGATTTCGTACCTCAGCCAGCTCGTGATGCCCGGCACCGACTTCCAGAACGAGGTCGCGGCGGGCAACGAGGTGATGGACCTCGCGGGCGGTGGCTTCCTGATCGTCTTCTTCCTGTCCGCCTACGTCGCGGGCACCGTGGGCTCCGCCATCGCCGCGCAGGCCTCCGTTTCTCGCGTCCTGTTCAGCATGGGTCGCGACGGGATGCTGCCCCGGAGCTTCTTCGGATACCTGTCCCCGCGCTTCAAGACCCCCGTGCGGGCCATCCTGCTCGTCTCGGTGATCTCGGTCGCCGGGATCGGCATCGACGCGGACCTGCTGTTCTCCATCGTGAGCTTCGGGGCGCTCGTGGCCTTCTCGATGGTGAACCTCTCGGTGATCCGGCAGTACTTCTTCGTTGACCGGCTCCGTGGGCCGAGCAACACTCTCCGCTACCTGGTCGCCCCCCTCGTGGGCTTCCTGCTCACGGGGTGGATCTGGACGAGCCTGCAGAGCAACGCGATCATCATTGGCCTGAGCTGGCTTGCCGTCGGACTCGTCTATCTGGCCGTGCTCACGCGCGGCTTCCGCCGCCGCGCCCCGGAAACGGAGGACTTCTCGGCGTAGGTATTGCCGCGGGGCACGCCCGGGGCTTGTCCCGCGGTGCCCCGCGGCACTAGCCTGCCCAGAGGGGGCAGCACTGCCCCCGGGCGGGGAACGAGGGGAATCGGATGACACAGGCGAAGACGCGTGCGACGGGATTGTGGCGCGTGCGCTGGATCGCCGCGGTGACGGCGCTCGGGATGGCGCTCGCGGGAGCCCTTG
>NZ_JAPFRB010000005.1:3177-7644 GCF_035726885.1 Leucobacter sp. M11
GCCAACGAGATCGTCGACCACGAGCGGGTGCCGCAGCCCGGCGCCTTCCTGAACTACTGGAAGAAGAGCCCGGGCACCCTGCTGGGCCAGCCCTTCAGCCCCAGCCGCACCGGGCTCGCGACGAGCCTCACGGTGCTGATCGCCGCCCTGCCCCCGGAGGTGCTGCCCTTTGCGGGTGCCGCCGTGCACGCCTTCCCGGACGCCGACAACGTTGGCACGGTCTCACCGACGCCCATCGCGGGCGGGGTCGGGGTGGTTTCCCCCGCGGGCAGCCCGCCCGTCGACGGGAACTCGTGGGTCACCGTGACCTTCCCGGATCGCCCGCTGCTGTCCAGCGCCGAGCGGTACCTCCTCGTCATCGACGCGAACGACGGCTCCGGGGGCACCGTCTCGGTGCCGATCACGTTCGCGGACGCCACCGACCCGAACCGCTCCTCGTTCCTCCTGGAGCAGAACCCCGGCGGGTCCTGGGCCGAGGCCGGGACGATGGTCTCGTTCCTGTCCCTGCGGATGGCGGGCCCGATCACGCCCCCCGCGCCCACCGTCGATGAGCCGCTCTGCGACGTCGAGAAGACGCTCACCCTGCCCGACGCCGGGGAGGACGTTCGCTACGAGGTGACCGAGGCGGGCACGGAACGCACCGTGGTCGCGGTCGCCGCCCCGGGCGTGTCCTTCGCCGAGGGCGCGGTCACCGAGTGGCGTTTCGACCTCGCCGCGACCCCCTGCGGGGTCGTCGATCCCGAGCCGGACGTGATCGTGACGCCGCTCGCCCCCAGCTTCACCGAGCCCAGCTGCTCCGCGGCCGGCACGGTCACTCTGCCGACGCAGGAGGGGGTCGTCTTTGCCCAGGGCGACGCCGACGGCGTCACTCACGTCACGGCGACGCCCGAGCCCGGCTACGCCCTCGCCGAGGGGGCCGTGGCCGCCTGGTCCGCCTCGCTGGGGCAGCTCAGCTGCGTGCCCGTTGACCCGGGCACCCCGGGGCCGGGGCAGGTCACCACGCCGCCGCCCGGCACCCCCGGGCCGGGGCAGCTGGCGCAGACGGGACAAGCGGACTCGGGCCTCGGCGCTGGCGCGGTGGCCGCGGCCGTGCTCGCGCTCCTCGCCGGGGGCTGGCTGCTTCGCCGCCGACCGGGGGCCGCGCCGCGCTCAGCCTGATCGGCCTCCGGGCCCCGCGCCCAGCAGCAGGTCCACGATGGCTGACGGGTGCGCCGCCGGGGGGAACCCGGCGAGCACCCGAAACAGCGTGGAGCCGAGCAGCGCATCGGCGATCGCGTCGAGATTCGCCTCGGGGGAGAGCTGGCCCCGCGCCTGGCCCGCGCGCAGCCGCCTCATGAGCGCCCCGTAGTGCGGGGCCGTCAGGTGTTCGCTGAGTCGCAGGGATTCGGCCTCGGTTTCGGAGGCCGCCGCGGCGAGCGCCCGGATCAGGGCGCGGTGCTCGGGAATCCGCACGGACGCGGCGGCCTCCGTCACCCAATCGCGCAGGTCTGCCCCGAGATCGCCCGTGTCGGGGACGCCGTGCTCGGGCAGGCGCAGGTGACCATCGATGACCGCGTCCGCGACGATGAGCGATTTGCTCGACCACCAGCGGTAGATGGTCTGCTTGCCGCACCCGGCTCGGGCGGCGATGGCCTCGATCGTGACCCGGTCGTAGCCCGTCTCGGCGATCAGCTCGGCGGTGGCGGTGAGCACGGCGAGGCGGGTCGCCTCGCTGCGCGGCCGACCCCGGGGGAGTTGCGTCATTCCTCCATGCTAGGGGATATACTCTCATACTGAGACGGATCGTCTCGTTAATGCTGTCGGAGAGATGAGGGAGTCATGGCCGAGCCGGTTGTCGTCGTCGTTGGAGTGGGGGGCATGGGCGAGATGATCGCCCGCCGTCAGGGAACGGGCAAGCAGCTGCTGCTCGCGGACGTGAGCGAGGCGGCGCTTCAGCGCAGCGCCGAGACGCTGCGCGGGGACGGCTATCGGGTGCACACCCAGCCCGTCGACGTGTCCTCCGCCGAATCCGTCGCGGCCCTCGCCGCGACCGCACAGCGCTGTGGCCCGGTGACCCAGGTCGCGCACACCGCGGGGCTGTCCCCGGCGCAGGCCTCCGCCGAGGCGATCCTGCGGGTGGACCTGCTCGGCGTAGCCCACGTTCTCGACGCCTTCGGCGCGGTCATCGAGGCGGGCGGGGCGGGCGTCGTGATCGCCAGCATGGCGGGCTGGCTCTCCGCGGGGGCGTTCCCCGCCGAGCTGGAGGGGGCGCTGGCGGCGACCCCGACCGCCCAGCTGCTCGACCTGCCGCTCTGGGCGGAGCCGGCGTTCCAGGAGCCGGGCGCGGCCTACAGTCTGGCCAAGCGGGCCAATCAGCTTCGGGTGCAGGCCGCGAGCCTCGCCTGGGGCGCGCGCGGCGCGCGCATCAACTCGATCAGCCCGGGGGTGATCTCGACGCCGATGGGTCAGCAGGAGTTGGACAGCCCGAGCGGCGCGCAGATGCGTGCGATGGTGGCCGCCTCCGGCACGGGCCGACTCGGCACGCCCAGCGACATCGCCGACGCGGTGGCCTTCCTGCTGGGCGAGTCCGCCACCTTCGTGACGGGCACCGACCTGCTCGTGGACGGCGGCGTCGTCGCCGCGGTGCGCTCTGGCGCGCTCAGCCTCGGCTAGCCTGGTCGGGCAGCCCGAGCCCGCACCGCCGATTTCCGCCCACAATCCCGCGCCCGACCGGGAGGAGCTGTCATGAAACTGTCCCTCGTGCACCCCGAGCTGCGCCGCGGCTATCGCCTCATGCGTGCTGCGCCGGTGTCCCCGCCCTGGCTCCTTCGGCTCGTGCAGTGGGCCATGCCTCGGCTCCCAGAAGGATCCGTGCGTCCGGGGATCCGCCGTGAGGTGGTGCCCGCCGAGCCCGGGGGCGGGGTGCGGGTGTTCACCCCGTCCTCCGGGGGCAACGGCTCCGCGGTGCTCTGGATTCACGGCGGCGGCATGGTGATCGGCGCGGCGGCTCAGGACGACGACGCCTGCCAGCGCCTCGCCGAGCGCCTCGACGCGGTGGTCGTGTCTGCCGAGTATCGGCTCGCCCCGCGGCACCCGTATCCGGCCGCGGCGGACGACTGCGAGGCGGCGTGGCGCTGGCTCCTCGCGCAGGCCCCGGAGCGGGGGATCGACCCCGCGCGCATCGCACTCGCCGGGCAGAGCGCGGGCGGCGGCCTCGCCGCCACCCTCGCGCTGCGCCTCCGTGACGGCGGCGGGGTGCAGCCCGCGGCGCAGCTGCTCATCTACCCGATGCTGGACGACCGGACCGCCGCCGACCGCGGCCTCGATGCGGCGCGTCACCTGCTCTGGAGCAACCGGGCGAACCGGATCGGCTGGACCGCCTACCTCGGCCAGGCCCCCGGCGGCGACCGGGTTCCGGAGGGCGCGGTGCCCGCGAGGCGGAGCGACCTGGCGGGGCTGCCGCCGGCCTGGATCGGCGTGGGCGATATCGACCTCTTCGCGGCCGAGGACCGCGCGTTCGCCGCCGCGCTCAGCGCCGCCGGGGTCGACACCGTGTTCCAGACGGTGCCCGGGGCCCCGCACGCCTTCGAGGTGCAAAACCCCCGCAGCTCGGTGGCGCGGGCGTTCAGCGGGGACGCAGCGGACTGGCTCCGCACGCGGCTGGGCGGCGAGCAGCCCGGCCTCGGCTGAGTAGGCCGGGGCGGCCGGGGCGCTCGTCGCGTGACCCGCGCTTAGGCGTCGCGGCGCGCCGGCCGGAAGGGCACATCGTGCACCCGGGAGCCCGCGGTCCACTCGCGGACCCAGGCGGGTACCTCGCGGTCGTCGGGGGCCTCGCCCGCGATCGCCCGGATCTCCTCGGTGTCGACCGTGCCGCCCGCGCTGCGCAGGAAACGGGTCCGCACAATGGCGTGCGCGTAGACGGTTTCGCCGCGGCAGAAGGTCTGCTCCACGTACACCCAGCGCTCGTGGTACCCGAGGATGCGGGTGTAGAGGTCGAAGCGCTGCCCGAGCTTCAGGGAGCGCCGATAGGTGATCGTCTGCCCGGCGACCACGGGGTACCAGCCGAGCTGCTGGACGCGAGCCCAGAAGCCGGAGCGCACGAGCAGGTCCATCCGCCCGATGTCCATCATGGTCAGGTAGGTGCCGTTGTTGACGTGCCGGAGCAGGTCGAGGTCCGTCAGCGACACGCGCAGGGGCGTGCGCGAGGTGTCCCAGACGCTGAGCCGGGCACGCGTGCGCGCGCGAAGCCGGAGCAGGATGAGGCGCAGGTACATGTTCACGGGCGCGCCCCACGGGGAGTCGGGCGCGACGTGGGCGACCGGAACGGGCGCGGGAGGGCGAACGACATTGGTGCCTGCTTCCTGGGTTCGGGGAACTGAAGCCAGGCTACAATCGGAGCACCGCGGAAATCAAGCCGCAGCCCCGGGGCTGCCCGGGAGAACAGGACCGCAACCGTGTCACACGATGCCGCTCGCCCCGACGCTACTC
>NZ_JAPFRB010000005.1:7674-7798 GCF_035726885.1 Leucobacter sp. M11
CTCACGCGGACGCCGCGCCGCCCGAGAAGACAGTGCCCGAGAAGACAGTGCCCGAGAAGGCACTGACCGAGAAGGCACTGCCCGAGAAAACACAGCCCGAGAAAACACAGCCCGAGAAGACGCG
>NZ_JAPFRB010000005.1:7832-8250 GCF_035726885.1 Leucobacter sp. M11
GGGGAGGGCGTCCCCGGCCCCATCGAGCGGACCCTGGGCATCGTCGGTTCACGGAGTGCGCTGCTGATTCTCCGCGAGGCCTTCCTCGGCACCCGCCGCTTCGACGACTTCGTGCGCCGCATCGGCATCGCGCCCGCGACGGCCTCCGCGCACCTCCGGAGCCTCGTCGCGGCGGGGCTGCTCCGCCGCGACCCCTACCGGGAGCCGGGTTCCCGCCCCCGCCAGGAGTATCGCCTCACCGACTCCGGGCTTGATTTTCTGCCCGTGATCTCCGCGCTGTTTCGCTGGGGCCAGGAGCACGTCGGCGCGCACTCGGGGCTGGAGCTGAGCCACGAGGGCTGCGGCGCGGAGGTGTTCCCCGAGCTGCGCTGCGCCGCCGGGCACCCCGTGCCCGTGTCGGCGGTGCTCGGCGTGGCCA
>NZ_JAPFRB010000005.1:8325-11485 GCF_035726885.1 Leucobacter sp. M11
GGGAGACGAGGATCTTCACCGCGGTTTCGTTGCGGTTGATCAGGGTATCGAAGCCCTCGTCGATCAGCCCCTCAAGGCCGATCTTTCCCGTGATGAACGGGGCCAGATCGATCTTGCCGCTCTCCACGAGCGCGATCGTCGCCGGGTGCGAGTTGACGTACCCGATCGTGCCGCGCACATCGATTTCGCGCATCACCAGGCGGTGCATGTCGAAGGAGGCGGGCTTGCCCCAGATCGAGACGACGACCACGACGCCCGTTGCGCGCACCGCGTCGAGCAGGGTGTCGAACACGACCTGCACCGAGGTGCACTCGAATGCGACGTCCGCCCCCTGGCCGTCGGTGAGGCGGCGCACCTCCTCGGCAACGTTCACCTCGGCCGGGTTCAGGGCCACATCGGCGACGCCCGCGTCGAGGGCCTTGGTGCGGCGCAGCTCGCTCAGCTCGGAGATGATGACCCGCACGCCGATGGCCTTGAGCACCGCGGCGGTGAGCAGGCCGATGGGGCCAGCGCCGCCGATCAGGGCGGTCTGCCCGGCGACCGCGCCGGAGCGCTGCACCGCGTGGTAGGCGACGGACAGCGGCTCGATCAGGGCGGCCTGGTCCAGGGGCACGGCCGGGTCGATGCGGTGCACCCAGCGCCGGGCGACGACGACGTTCTCGGCGAGCCCGCCGCCGCGGCCGCCCAGGCCGATGAAGTTCATGTTCGGCGAGAGGTGGTAGTCCTGGCTCTCGGGCCCGGTGTGCACGTCGTCCCCGATAATGTAGGGCTCGACGACCACGTGGTCGCCGACGGCGAGGTCGGTGACGCCCTCGCCGAGCTCCGCCACGACGCCGGAGAACTCATGGCCGAGGGTGACGGGGGCGCTCTCGCCCGAGATGGGGTGCGGGTGTCCGGCCGCCGGCACAAAGATCGGGCCGTCGAGGTACTCGTGCAGGTCGGTGCCGCAGATGCCGCACCAGGCGACGTCGATGCGGACGGTGCCCGCGTCGAGGCTCTGGGGGGCGATGTCCTCGATACGGATGTCGCCGCGGTCGTAGAAGCGCGCTGCCTTCATGTGATTCACCTTTCGTGGGGAGGCCGATCGAATCGGCGGTCGTCACCCTCCACGGTGCACACGCTTCGAGGCCGTCCGTCGCGAATCCCGATCGGGGGTCGCGGCCGAGGTCCGGCTGGTGTTCTGGGCGATCGCCGCAGTGCGAAGGGTGCCCGCCAAGTCTACTCCTGTTCAGGGGTTTTTGCGCGTCGCGCACGCCCGGGCGGGCCGCGTGCCTGGCCGGGGCTCAGCGCGCCATCGGGCGGAGAGAATCCGGCAGGGGGAAGGGCAGGGTGTACTCCTCGACCGAGGCGGTGACATCGCCCCAGTCCTCGGTCTTGACCCGGATGTGCTCGGGGGAGAGGTCAACCAGCCGCACGCGCACCCAGGAATCATCGGCACGGCGCAGCTCGAAGGGCTCAGCGAGATAGCCCAGGCCGGTGTCCTCGAGGAGCTGCTCGGCGGTGAACCAGTCGACCGCGTCGCTCCGTCGCCGACCGAGCAGGTCGATGACGACGAAGCCCTCGTCCTCCGGCAGGATCCAGCCGATGCGTTCGCCGTCTTCGCGGCGGTGTTCGATCCAGTCGGGGTGCGTCATGCCTGCGAGGCTAGCAGGGCGCCGGGTCAGGGGCGCGGTGTGAACAGCCGCTCCAGGACGATCGAGCCATCGGGAAAGCGGGGGAGGAGCACCCAGGCAAGCAGGTAGGTGCCGATGCCGATCACCGGCAGGAGGCAGGCGACGATGGTCAGCAGCCGAACCGCGGTGGGATTCCAGCCGAACTTTGCGGCGATGCCGCCGCAGACGCCGCCGAGGACCCGGCTGGGTCCGCGCGAGATCGGCGAACGGCGGAGCGTGTCGAAGAAGGTGTACGTGGCCAAGGGGTCCTCCGGGTGTGCTGGGCTCTGGTGTGGCGCAGGGGATGCAGCGGTGGTGCGGCAGCCCTGCCCCTCCAGCGTAGGGAGCCCGCCCGGCAATCACGCCTCATTTCGCGCAGATTCAGGGGTGACTCGGGGTCGCCTCAGGGTCGAATCAGGGTCGCCCCGGGGTCACCGCTCGGTGGCCCCGGGGCGGCGGGAGCGCCGACTACTGGTACCGGTAGAAGCCCTCGCCCGTGGCCACGCCGAGCTTGCCCTGGTCGATGTAGTCCTCCTTGAGGATCTTCGCGAAGGCCTGCTGCGTCTCGTCGCCCATCATCGAGACGTTGTAGGCGGTCGTGAGTCCGATGATGTCAAAGATCTGCATCGGGCCCTGTGGCGCGCCCGTGCCGATGCGCCAGGTCTTGTCGATCGTCTCGGGGTCCGCGATGCCCTCGGCAATGAGCCCGCCAGCCGCCTGCAGCAGCGGCACGAGCAGCGAGTTCAGGACGTAGCCCGCCTTCTCCTTCTTCATCGCGATGGGCACCATGCCGATGTCCTCGGCAAAACGCACCACCCGGTCGTACACCTCCGGGTCGGTCTGCGCGGTGCCCATGATCTCGGCGGTGTTCATCGCCCAGATCCGATTCGCGAAGTGCAGGGCGAGGAAGCGGTCGGGTCGCCCGGTTGCCGCCATCAGATCGCTCGGCAGGAGGGTGGACGAGTTCGTGGCGAAGACGGTGTGCTCCGGGGCGACGGCGGCGAGCTTCTCATAGGTGCTCTGCTTGATCGCGGGGTTCTCCGGCACGGCCTCGATCACGAGGTCGGCCTCCGCAACGGCGTCCGCGAGGTCGGCGCTCAGCCGGATACGGTCGAATGCCTCCTGCGCCTTCCCGCCCGCGGCGCCCTCGACCTCGGCCTCATAGGTGTTGATCAGCCCGAGGAAGCGCTCCTTCGCGGCGGCCAAGGCCTCCTCGGAGATGTCATAGGCGACGACGGGGTGGCCGTGATAGGCGGTCTGGAAGGCGATCTGCGAGCCGAGAACGCCCGTCCCCAGCACGGTGATGTTGGTGAGTTCAGTCATGGTGTGCCTCATTTCCTGTGGCCGGGGCGCCGGGCCGGGTGGGCCCGATCACGCGATTCCGGACGAGAAGACCCGCCGCGAGCAGGGTCGCCTGCTCGCCGAGGGTGGTCATGATGCGCGCTTCGTCGAGCGCGTGGGGCACCGCCTGCACGAGCAGGAGGTGCAGGGACGCGAACAGCGCCTCC
>NZ_JAPFRB010000005.1:11536-12318 GCF_035726885.1 Leucobacter sp. M11
AGCTCCCCGGTCAACTCCGCGACGATGCGCAGACCCGCGGCGCGGCCGGGGTCATCGGTCGCCCCAAACGTGAGTTCGCGCTGGTAGTGCCCCGTCAGCTCGGGAGCGGAGAGCCCCGCCCGCACCACGGGGGCGAGGAGCGCCCGGCACGCCGCCTCCGGCTCGGCGTGCCCCGCGGCCGCCGAGATGCCCTGCCGGACCGACGCATCAAAGCTGTCGTTCGTGACGAGGATGAGCAGCTCGGCCTTGCTCCGGGCGTAGCGGAACAGGGTGGCGATGGGGAGCCCGGCGCGGTCGGCGATCTGTTGCGTCGTCGTGGCGGCGTAGCCCTGCGCGGAAAAGAGGTCCCGAGCCGCCCCCTGGATGCGCGCGCTCCGCTCTTGCCGGTTGCGCTCGCGGGGGCCCGGCGAACCCTGCCCTGCTCCGGCCACGCGATCACCCCGTTTCTGAGCGGCTGAGGCGGGAGTACGGCTGACACACCCGCCCGCTCGGCGCAATATGGAGTCTACTCCGAATTCTTGAAAGGTGCACGCACCCGCTCCGCGCCGCCGAAAGAGCCACCCCGCCCCCGACTACACTCGGCAGAGGAATAGGGGGGAATCCGATGTCTCGACGCAGTCCCGCGCGCCGCACGCGCGCAACCCGCACGCGCGCAACCCGCACGCACGCAACCCGCACGCACGCAACCCGCACGCACGCAACCCGCACGCACGCAACCCGAACACTGCTCGGCGCCGCGCTCGGGGTCATCCTGATCTTCGGCGGGACCGGCGCGGCCATCG
>NZ_JAPFRB010000005.1:12371-14037 GCF_035726885.1 Leucobacter sp. M11
TGGGGAAGCACCGCGGGCGGCACCGAAATCGTCATCCCCGCCCCGCCCAGCGGCACCGTCATCCAGACCGCCAAGAGCGACACCCACAGCCTCGCCCTCACCGACGAGCAGGTCGTCTACGGCTGGGGACGAAACCACAAGGGCAGCCTGCTCGAACTCAACCAGCAAAACATCCCCGAACCCAAACGGCTCACCAAGCTCAAAATCCCGGCAACGCACGGCGCAATCGCCTCGGTCGAGGTCCTCCGCTGGAACAGCTACGCGCTCATGTCCGACGGGGCCCTCTACGCCTGGGGCGACAACAGCCGGGGCCTGCTCGGCATCGGCACCACCATCGGCTACACCCCCGACGCGATGCGAGTGCCCTTCCCCGAGGGCGTCCGGATCGCGCAGTTCGCAAGCGCCCCCGACGCCTTCCACGCCATCGCGCTCGACACCGACGGCGTCGTCTGGACCTGGGGAGACAACGCCTACGGCCAGCTCGGCGACGGCACCACCGTCACCAACGGCACCCCCCGGCCCGTGCGGATCGACACCGACGCCCGCATCCGCTCCGTGCACAACTCCGGGCAGACCTCCCTCGCGCTCGCCGCAGACGGCACCGTGTGGACCTGGGGCGCAAACTTCCACGGGCAGCTCGGCATCCCCGCGATGGAGCACCGATCGCTTCCGGGGCCGACGGACCTTCCCGTTCCCGCGACCCGGCTCCTCGTCGGCCCGGAGACGATTCTTGCCTGGGACGCGGCGGGCAACATCTGGGGCTGGGGAGCGAACTACTACGGGGCGGTCTCCGGCGCGGCTCCCGTGCGGGCCCCGGCGTCGTTTGAGATCGAGGAGTACCCCAACGGGGTGCTCGGCGAAGACTCCGCGATCCGGACCCCCACGCTGATTCCCGGCTTCGCGGAGCGCGGATACACCCCCATCGCGGTGTCCTGGGTGCCGTTCGTGCACGACCCGGCGCAGCGGCTGCTCACCTGGGGCGGAAACAACTTCGGGCAGACCGGCCAGGGCGTCGACGAGGAGCTCGTCCTCTCCCCGGGCCCGGCCGGGGAGCTTTCCCGGGTCGCGGACGGTGCGCAGAGCGGCTGGTACGCGCTCGCCCAGCTCGAGGACGGCTCGGTGTGGACCTGGGGGCGGAACCAGTACGGGCAGCTCGGCCTCGGCTCAGCCGAACCCCAGAAGAACACCCCGCAGCGGGTGAACTTCCCGGCGTTGGAGGTCACCCTCGACGGGGTCGCGCAGCCCATCGTTTCGCGGGACAGCGCCGCGGGCACGGTCACCATCATCGCGCCCCCGCACGCGGCGGGCCCCGTCGACATTCGCGTGCTCACCCGATCCGGGGCCACGGGGGAGGAACTGTCCGCGGTGGACTACCCGGGCGGCTTCACCTACCTGGCGCCGCCGGAGATCACCTCGCCGCCGGAGACCGCCCCCGCGCAGGTCGGGGCGTCCGCCGAGCACGCGCTCACCGCGACCGGTGACCCCGTGATCGCGTTCGCGGTGACCGCGGGGGAGTTGCCGCCGGGGCTCAGCCTGGACGCGACGACGGGGCTCATCTCGGGAACGCCGACCCGGGCGGGGGCCTGGACGGTGACGGTGACCGCGACGAACCGGGTGGGCGAGGACCGGCAGGAGCTGCGCTTCACGGTCGAGCCGAAGCCGGGCC
>NZ_JAPFRB010000005.1:14150-16004 GCF_035726885.1 Leucobacter sp. M11
GATCCGCCGAGCACGGCTCCGACCAGCCCCGGGGCGTCGGCCCTGCCCTCGGGGGGCCCCGGTCCCGGTGAATCCCTCGCCGAATCGGGCACCCCGACCGGGGCCGCCGCGCCCCTCTGGGCGCTCGGCATCACGCTCGGCCTCGGCGGGGCGATCCTCCTCGCCCGGCGGGCCCGGCCAGGTCGCTAGGGCACGCGGCCCAAACGACACCGGCCCCGCTCCAGAAGGAGCGGGGCCGGCGTGCGGTCCTGGGTGCCTAGGCGGCGATGTGCGCGAAGAGGAACCAGCGGTCCTTCTCGAGCTGCTGCGCGATAGCGATCGCGACGTCCTGGCTGACCAGGTCCACGTCATCGAGCTCGGTGATCGCGCGGTTCACGGTGGCGAGGGTCGCATCGATCTGCGCGACCATCTCAGTGATGACCGTGGTGGTGTTCTGGAAGCCCTCGGAGAGCGCGGGGGTGCGGGTCTCGGAGGCGACGGAGCCGAGGCGGCCGTCAACGGGGAGGCCCAGGGCGACGATCCGCTCGGCGGCGGTGTCGTACGCCTCGCGGGCGTTGTCCACGACCTGGTCGAGCAGCTCGTGGATGCCGATGAAGTTGGCGCCGCGGACGTGCCAGTGCGCCTGCTTGCCGTTCACCGAGAGGGCAATCAGGTCCTGCACGACGGGGGTGAGGAGCTGAGCCACCCCGGCGGCGAGCTCGGGGTTCGCGGTGGCCTGGGGGAGAGCGGTCTTGGTGTTGGTCATGGTGCACATCCTTTCGGGGAAGTTCTGCCCTTAACGCTACGCTCATCCCAGAGAAATACAAGCAATGACAGGCTTGGCTCAGTAAGCGCAGGCTTGCCTGGGGCCTCGGAACGGAAGGAAGTTCGGAGCATGGAACGACTCATCAGGGCCCTTGGCGCGGGGTACGAGCCCGCGGTCTCGGACCGGGCCTGGCTCGCCCCCGGAGCCGCCGTCATCGGCAACGTCACCCTCGGCGCGCAGAGCAACGTCTGGTACCACGCGG
Source organism: Leucobacter sp. M11 (assembly GCF_035726885.1). Lineage (NCBI taxonomy): Bacteria > Bacillati > Actinomycetota > Actinomycetes > Micrococcales > Microbacteriaceae > Leucobacter > Leucobacter sp. M11. The sequence continues at coordinate 15,158 of NZ_JAPFRB010000005.1, forward strand.
TGCTCCGCGCCGACTCCTCGGCCATCGTGGTCGGCGAACGCTCGAACTTCCAGGACGGCGTCGCCGTGCACGTCGACCCCGACTTCGGCGTTCAGATCGGTGACGACGTCTCCGTCGGCCACAACGCGGTCGTGCACGGCGCGACCGTCGAAGACGGCTGCCTGATCGGGATGAGCGCAACCGTGCTCAACGGGGCGGTGATCGGCGCGGGCTCGCTCGTCGCCGCCGGGGCCGTCGTCCCGCAGGGCATGACGGTGCCGCCGGGCTCCCTCGTCGCCGGGGTGCCCGCGAAGGTCATCCGCCCGCTCCGGGACGAGGAGCGCGAGGGGCTGCTGCGCAACGCCGCCGTGTACCTGGAACACACCGCCCGGCACCGGGCCGCGGACGAGGCCGACACGCCCGAAGCGTAGGAAAAGCGCCGCCGGTGGCGCGGCCGAGTCGCGGAATACAGTAGACTCGATTCGGTCGCCCACTGCGGGCGAACGGGGATGTAGCTTAATGGTAAAGCCTCAGTCTTCCAAACTGATTACGCGGGTTCGATTCCCGTCATCCCCTCCACTCCGAGAGCCCCTGACCTTCGGCCGGGGGTTCTCTGCGTTTCGGGGATTCCGGGCCTCTTGATGAACCCGTGACTGGCGTCGCAGGCTCCGCCAGCGCCGTGCGCGCGCAACGCTTCGCGTTGCGTCCAGCGCGCGGGCGGGGTTCGATTCCCGTCATCCCCTCTCACACAGTCAGGCCCCTGCTCACGCGGGGCCTGACTGCTTTTCGGGGATTCCGGGCGTGTTGATGAACCCGTGACTGGCGTCGCAGGCTCCGCCAGCGCCGTGCGCGCGCAACGCTTCGCGTT
>NZ_JAPFRB010000005.1:16051-17672 GCF_035726885.1 Leucobacter sp. M11
TCGAGATTTCCGGGAGGTCCGGGGGTCACGCGCGCTGACTCGACGGCTCGGAACCCGCCCGGAACGGGGATTTGCCCGCCGGGGTTCTCTGTGCCCAGGTTCTTTCCGCTAGACTTGCCGAGGTTCATTCCGTCGGCGATCGCGAACCCGCGATTTCTGGTGGGACGACACCGGATTGCTCAGCGATCCGGGGCGTAGCTCAGCTTGGCTAGAGCGCCCGCTTTGGGAGCGGGAGGTCGCAGGTTCGAATCCTGTCGCCCCGACACGAGTGTGACTGACACCGCTCGGAAGCGTCGATCCCTACCGACCAAGATTATTGAGAGGCCAAATTGCCCAAGACAAGCGTTGAGAAGCTGACCCCGACCCGCGTCAAGCTGAGCGTCGAGATCACCGCCGACGAGCTGCAGCCGCACATCAAGAAGGCCTACGCCACCGTGGCCGAGCAGGTCAACATCCCCGGCTTCCGCAAGGGCAAGGCCCCCGCACCGATCATTGACCAGCGCGTCGGCCGCGGCGCCGTCATCGAGCAGGCCGTGAACTCCTCGCTGGACGACTTCTTCCAGGCCGCGCTCGCCGAGACCGAGGTGCGCCCGATGGGTCGCCCCACGGCCGACGTCGAGAAGTGGCTGGAGGAGAAGGACTTCTCCGGCGTCCTCGTCCTCGCATTCGAGGTTGAGGTCCGCCCCGAGTTCACCCTGCCCGCCTACGACGGCATGACGATCACCGTCGCCAACGCCGAGATCGACGAGGACGCGCTGGAGGCCGAGCTCACGCAGCTCCGCACCCGCTTCGGCACCCTCGAGACCGTCGAGCGCCCCGCGACCACCGGTGACTCGGTCGAGCTGGACCTGACCGCTCGCATCGACGGCAACGACGTCGACAGCGCCCAGGGCGTCACCTACGAGATCGGCGCCGGCAACCTCCTCGAGGGCATCGACGAGGCCATCGAGTCGCTCACCGCCGGTGAGACCACCACCTTCACCTCCGCCCTGCTCGGCGGCGAGCACGAGGGTCGCGACGCCGAGGTCGAGGTCACCGTGACCGCCGTCAAGGAGCGCAAGCTCCCCGAGGCCGACGACGACTTCGCCCAGCTCGCCAGCGAGTTCGACACGATCGCCGAGCTGCGCGAATCGCTCGCCGAGCAGGTCAAGCAGGCCGCGGTCTTCACGCAGGGCCGCCAGGCACGCGACATCTTCGTCGACACCCTGATCGAGCAGGCTGAGATCCCCGTTTCGGAGGAGATCGTCAACGACGAGGTGCACCGCCACCTCGAGGGTGAGGGCCGCCTGGAGGACGACGAGCACCGCGCAGAGGTGACCGAGTCCAGCACCAAGGGCCTCCAGCAGCAGCTCCTCTTCGACGAGATCGCCGACGCCGAGAAGGTGCAGATCACGCAGAACGAGCTCTCGCAGTACATTTTCTCCTCCGCGTCGCAGTACCAGATGGAGCCCGCACAGTTCGTGCAGGCCCTGGAGCAGAACGGCCAGATCCCCCAGATCATCGCCGAGGTCACCCGGAACAAGGCCCTCGCGATCGCCCTGGCCAAGGCCAACGTGGTCGACGCCGACGGCAACGCCGTCGACCTGACCGAGTTCACGGCCGTTGACACGAGCGAGGACGG
>NZ_JAPFRB010000005.1:17704-18250 GCF_035726885.1 Leucobacter sp. M11
CTGCGGCCGAGAAGCCCGCCGCGAAGAAGGCTCCGGCGAAGAAGGCTCCCGCGAAGAAGGCCGACGCCGCCGACGCTGAGGCCGACAAGCCCGCCGCGAAGAAGGCTCCGGCGAAGAAGGCTCCCGCCAAGAAGGCCGACGCCGCCGACGCTGAGGCCGACAAGCCCGCCGCGAAGAAGGCCCCGGCGAAGAAGGCTCCCGCCAAGAAGGCCGACGCCGCCGACGCTGAGAAGCCCGCCGCGAAGAAGGCCCCCGCGAAGAAGGCCGCCCCGAAGAAGGACGCCGAGTAGGCTTCTCCCTCGGCTCCGGCCAACCGCAGACCGCACCCCCCGTCTCCTCTGGAGGCGGGGGGTGCGGTCTGTGGCGTATCGGCCGGGCTATTGCCCGCGCCGGCCGGGGCCGTCACCGTCACCGTCGCCGGTGAACTCCCGGAAGAACTCGTCCGCCGACGGGGTCCCGGGGGTTGTCGGCTCGGGCGCCTGCCCGTTGCCCGCGGACCCGGCGGGGAGCCCGCCCCCGCCACGCCGGCTGCCCAGCACGACCCCG
>NZ_JAPFRB010000005.1:18289-18393 GCF_035726885.1 Leucobacter sp. M11
AGCCACGGGTTCGTGAGCACCCGACCGGGTGCCAGCGGGGCCACCCGCTCGCTCAACTCCGTCGTGCCAGCGGCGAGCTCCGCACTTCCGGCCGCGAGGGTGTC
>NZ_JAPFRB010000005.1:18440-18976 GCF_035726885.1 Leucobacter sp. M11
CGTCGTCCAGGTTGCCGAGTTCGGTGTCGAGCGTGCTCGTCCCATCGCGCAGCTCCTCGGCTCCCGCTCGGAGGTCTTGCGCCCCCTCAGCGAGCGTCGTGATCCCCGTGTCCAGGCGGCCGGTGCCCTCCCAGAGCGTGATCGAGCCCTCGGCGAGGGTGTCGAGGCCCGCGTGCAGTCGGTTCGTGCCCGCCTGAAGTTCGGACGAGCCCTCGGCGAGCGTGTCGAGGCCCGCGTGCAGGCGGCCGGTGCCGTCCCGGAGGTCCGCGGAGCCGGTGCGCGCATCGGCGGCACCCTGCTGGGCGGCGCCGGCGCCGGCTCGCAGCCGACCCGTGCCCGCCGCGAGCGCGCCGCTGCCGGAATTCGCCTCGCGCGCCCCCGCGGCGAGCCCGTCAGCGCCTGCGGAGAGCGCGCCGGCACCCCGGAGGAGGTCCCGGGTACCCGCGCTGATCCGCCCCGCGCCGTCCCGGGTGTCCCGGGTGCCATCGGCCATCTCCAGGAAATCCTTGAGCAGGTCGGCGGTCCCCGCGGACAGT
>NZ_JAPFRB010000005.1:19036-19366 GCF_035726885.1 Leucobacter sp. M11
ATGCATTGGAGCTCCCCAGGGAGCGCTGCGGTGCCACCGATGAGATCCGCGAAGGCCGCCTGCAGCCGATCCATCGTGCCGATGAGGCCGCCTTCGTACCAGGCGAAGCCGCGCAGGAGGGAGAGCATGCTGCTCGGGTGGGTGATGAGGGGGGCGCTCGGCGTGAACTGCGCAGTGACCGCGGAAAGATCCGAAGCGGCGGCGCTCGCCGCGCTCTCGGCGCTTTCTGCGGAGCCCGCCGTGGCGTTGGCGGCGTCGCGGAGGGCCGCGGCCTGCTCCTCGGTGAGCGGGTCACCGGTCGCGAGCGCGTCGGTCAGTCGGAGGAGTTCG
>NZ_JAPFRB010000005.1:19449-19814 GCF_035726885.1 Leucobacter sp. M11
CGTGACCGATCCCTGGATGGCGTCGGTTGCGTTCGCGAGCTCCCCGGGCACCTGCCAGAACAGGTCCGGGATCTCTTCCAGATCCCGGAGGCCCGCGAAGAGGGGGAGCGTTTGCTCTTGAAGGTCGATTGCGCCCTGCGCGAGACTGACGACCCCGGGCACATACTCGGCGAGCCCGGCGTCCAGCCGTCGCGCTCCCTCGTTGAGCGCCTGCACATCCGGGGTGCCGTCCGCGACCCGGGTGTTCAGGCGCTCCGCCCCGGCCCGGAGCGCCTCGGCCCCCTGCGAGAGCTGCCGGGAGCCGGTGACCGCATCCCGGGTCCCATCGCGGAGCGCACCCGCCCCCTGTGCGAGGGCCCGGGTGC
>NZ_JAPFRB010000005.1:19884-20326 GCF_035726885.1 Leucobacter sp. M11
CAGGCTGCCCAGGCCGTTCGTCAGGGCCCCGGCCCCGGTCTCGAGCGCGGTCGCCCCGTCGTGGAGCTCCGTGGCGCCGGATGCGGCCCGGGTCGCCCCGTCCTCCAGGGCGGTCGCGCCGTCGTGCAATTCCGCGGTGCCGGACGCGGCTCGCTCCGCGCCCTCGACGAGATCCTCGCTCCCCGTTTGGGCGGTATCCGCCCCGGTCTGGAGGCGGGCAGAGCCGTTGGCGAGATCGCGGGCCCCGGAGCGGAGCCGCTCCCCGCCCGCTTTCAGCTCTCCGGCGCTGTCCACGAGCCGGACGGTCCCATCGGCCAGGTCACCGAGGCCGGATTTGAGCTCGGTTGCTCCCGCGGAGACGCGCCCGGCGCCGTCGTCGAGATCGACGGCCCCGGCGCTGATGGCCGAGCTCGCGGTGAGGGCCACGCTCCCGCCGCCGAGC
>NZ_JAPFRB010000005.1:20373-23436 GCF_035726885.1 Leucobacter sp. M11
TCGCGCCCGGGGGGTGAGAGGGGTGATTTCGTTCATGTGCTGTCGCTCCGATCGCTCCAGAGCGCGGGCGGCGCTGCCCGCGCAGGACAGTGGCCCTATCGTAATAAGGTGGCGCGTATTGCATATGGGGCTGTCGATTCCCTGAGTGAAGTGCACAAGATTTCGGACGTCCCGCCCGGATTCTGTTGAGGATATGCACAGCCAGCGCGAGCGGAAGACCGCACGGCTCGGGGTGACGGTGCCCGGCCCGGCTGCCGGGAGGGGCACCGGGGCCCGGCCGCGCCACGCCCTCGGCGAACAGGCACGAATCTCCCGGAGCGACGCAGTAGATTCATAGTCAAGCCCTTTTATCGAACGGAGCGCAGCATGGCAGAGATGACCTTGCCGAACAGTGTGTTTGAGCGTCTACTGAAAGACCGAATCATCTGGCTCGGAACCGAAGTACGCGACGAGAACGCAAACGAGATCTGCGCGAAGATCCTGCTCCTCGCCGCGGAAGACCCCGAAGCAGACATCTACCTCTACATCAACTCGCCGGGTGGCTCGATCACCGCGGGAATGGCGATCTACGACACGATGTCCTTCGTGCCCAACGACATCGTCACGGTCGGCATCGGCATGGCCGCCTCGATGGGCCAGTTCCTGCTGACGGCCGGCACCCGGGGCAAGCGGTACATCACCCCGAACGCACGCGTGCTGCTGCACCAGCCGCACGGCGGCTTCGGCGGGACCGCGAGCGACATCCAGACCCAGGCTCAGCTCATCGTCTCGATGAAGAACCGCCTGGCGGAGATCACCGCGGCGCAGACCGGCAAGACGGTTGAGCAGATCAACGCAGACGGTGACCGCGACCGCTGGTTCACCGCCGAGGAGGCGCTGGAGTACGGCTTTGTCGACTTCATCCGCGACTCCGCAACCGACGTCATCGGCGGCGGCGGCACCCAGCAGAGCGACGACAAGTAGCGAACAGGAGATTCGACTGATGCTCACCCCTACCTCACCGGCACAGGCCATGTCCGGGCTGGAGATGCCCGGCTCGCGGTACATCCTGCCCACCTTCGAGGAGCGCACCGCCTACGGCTACAAGCGCCAGGACCCCTACGCGAAGCTCTTCGAGGACCGGATCATCTTCCTCGGCGTGCAGGTTGACGACGCCTCCGCGGACGATGTCATGGCCCAGCTGCTCGTCCTCGAAAGCCAGGACCCCGAGCGCGACATCACGATGTACATCAACTCGCCCGGTGGCTCCTTCACCGCGATGACCGCGATCTACGACACGATGCAGTACATCCGCCCGCACGTGCAGACCGTGTGCCTCGGCCAGGCGGCCTCCGCCGCGGCCGTGCTGCTCGCGGGCGGCACCCCGGGCAAGCGCCTCGCACTGCCCAACGCCCGCGTGCTCATCCACCAGCCCTCCACCGGCCAGTCCGGTCACGGCCAGGCATCGGATATCGAGATTCAGGCCGCGGAGATCCTCCGGATGCGCGAGTGGCTGGAGGAGACGCTCTCCAAGCACTCCAACCGGACGGTGGAGCAGATCCACGACGACATCGACCGCGACAATATCCTGAGCGCGGCCCAGGCCCAGGAGTACGGGTTCGTGGACCAGGTGCTCACGAGCCGCAAGAACCCCCTCGCGCTGCCCCAGGCATAGCGCGACCGCGGCTGCCACCGACACAGCCGACCGGGCCGAGCGATCGGCGCGTGTCTGTCGGTGGCAGCCGCTAGGCTCTTACTGAGTGGTCACGGAAGACCGCGCGGTCACGCGGCGGCACACGGCGGTCACACTGGCAAGGAGGCATGGCATGGCAAAGATCGGTGAAACCGGAGATCTGCTGAAGTGCTCCTTCTGCGGCAAGACGCAGAAACAGGTGCAGCAGCTCATCGCCGGGCCCAGCATTTACATTTGCGACGAGTGCGTTGGTCTCTGCAACGAGATCATCGAGGAACGGCTCACCGAGAGCGAGGCCGAAGAGGCCGCCGAGTTCGTCCTGTCCAAGCCCAAGGAAATCTTCGCCTTCCTCGAGGAATACGTCATCGGCCAGGAGTCCGCGAAGCAGTCGCTCTCCGTCGCCGTGTACAACCACTACAAGCGCATCCAGGCGCTCAAGACGCTGCAGAGCGCCGACGACCTCGCCGACGAGGTCGAGATCGCGAAGTCCAACATCCTGCTCATCGGCCCGACCGGCTGCGGCAAGACCTATCTCGCGCAGTCGCTGGCCCGACAGCTCAACGTGCCCTTCGCCGTTGCCGACGCCACCGCGCTCACCGAGGCGGGCTACGTCGGCGAGGACGTCGAGAACATTCTCCTGAAGCTCCTCCAGGCCGCGGACTTCGATGTCCAGCGGGCCGAGACCGGCATCATCTACATCGACGAGATCGACAAGATCGCTCGCAAGGCCGAGAACCCGTCGATTACACGTGACGTCTCGGGGGAGGGGGTGCAGCAGGCGCTCCTGAAGATTCTGGAGGGCACCGTCGCCTCCATTCCGCCGCAGGGCGGCCGCAAGCACCCCAACCAGGAATTCATCCAGCTCGACACCACGAATGTTTTGTTTATCGTGGCCGGGGCCTTCGCCGGACTGGAGACGATCATCGAGGCCCGCAACGGCGCCTCCGGTATCGGCTTCGGGGCCTCGCTGCGCGCGGTCGAGGAGAAGCCGGACGTCTTCGCGGAGGTGCTCCCCGAAGACCTGCACAAGTTCGGCCTGATTCCCGAGTTCATCGGCCGGCTGCCCGTCGTCGCCACGGTGGAGCAGCTCGATCAGAGCGCCCTCGTGCGGATCCTCACCGAGCCAAAGAACGCCCTGATTCGCCAGTACGTCCGCATGTTTGAGATCGATGGGGTGAGCCTCGAATTCGAGCCGGAAGCGATCGAGGCCATCGCGGATCTCGCGGTCCAGCGCAAGATCGGTGCGCGCGGGCTGCGCGCGATCCTCGAGGACATCCTCGGCCCCGTCATGTTCGAGGTGCCCTCGAACGAGAACGTCGCCAAGGTGATCATCACCCCCGCTGCCGTGCGCAAGGAGGCCGAGCCGCGCATCCTGCAGCGCCGTCGCGGCG
>NZ_JAPFRB010000005.1:23508-34766 GCF_035726885.1 Leucobacter sp. M11
GCGGTTCGTCCCCGGTCCACACCCGCGGCATCACATTTGCGCAACCTTCGGTGCCCGGCCACCAGTTCTTCCCCGCACCGCGCTCGGAGGGCCTAGGATCTGAGTCATACACCTGGGGGGACCGGGTACTTGTGGGGTGGGTGACCCGAGTACCCGGTTTCGCACAGGATTCAACGAAGATTCTTGAAGAACGGGTAACACATGAACTCTCGACACGCTCAGGGTCGCCGCCTCGGCGCCCTGCTCGGCGGGGCGGCCGCCCTGTCCCTCATCGTCGCCGGCTGCTCCGCGCCCGGCACCGGCTCGGGCGACGGGGAGTCCTCCGGCTCCTCCGGCGGAGCCCTCACGATCGGTACGACGGACAAGGTCACGGTCATCGACCCCGCTGGCTCCTATGACAACGCCTCCTTCGGGGTCATGAACCAGGTGTTCCCCTTCCTGATGAACAGCACCTACGGCTCGCCCGACGTCGAGCCGGACATCGCCGAGTCCGCCGAGTTCACAGAACCGACGAAGTACACCGTGAAGCTGAAGCCCGGGCTCACCTTCGCCAACGGCAACGAGCTCACCTCCTCGGACGTCAAGCACAGCTTCGACCGCATGGTCGCGATCAAGGACCCGAGCGGCCCCTCCTCGCTGCTCTACAACCTGGAATCCGTCGAGGCCCCCGACGACCTGACCGTCGTGTTCACGCTGAAGACCGAAAACGACCAGCTCTTCCCGCAGATCCTGTCGAGCCCGGTCGGCCCGATCGTCGACGAGGATGTCTTCCCCGCCGACGCCGTCCTCGGAAACGACGAGCTGGTCAAGGCTCGCCCGTTCGCCGGCCAGTACACGCTGGAGAGCTTCGACCTGAACAAGCTGGCCTCCTTCAAGAAGAACCCCGACTACCAGGGCGTCCTCGGCGAGGCAAAGAACGACCAGGTCAACGTGAAGACCTACGCCGACTCCTCAAACCTGAAGCTGGACATCCAGAAGAACGAGATCGACGTTGCCTGGCGGAGCCTGTCGGCGACCGACATCGACGACCTGAAGGGCAACGACAAGGTCAAGGTTGTCGAGGGCGTCGGCGGCGAGATCCGCTACCTCACCTTCAACTTCGACACGCAGCCCTACGGCGCGAAGGCGGAGGGGGCCGACCCGGCCAAGGCGCTCGCGGTCCGGCAGGCCGTCGCCGACCTGATCGACCGCGAGGCGATCGCGAAGGACGTCTACAAGGACACCTACACCCCGCTCTACTCCTTCGTCGCGAAGGGCATGACGGGCGCGGTTGAGCCCCTGAAAGAGCTCTACGGCGACGGCTCCGGCGGCGCCGACGCCGCCAAGGCCAAGGAGCGCCTCGAGTCGGCCGGCGTGGAGCTGCCCGTCAAGCTGAACCTGCAGTACTCCAACGACCACTACGGTCCCTCCTCCGGCGACGAGTACGCCCTCATCAAGGACCAGCTGGAGCAGGACGGCCTCTTCGCCGTCGACCTGCAGACCACCGAGTGGGTCCAGTACGCCAAGGACTTCCCGTCCGACGGCTACCCCGCCTACCAGCTGGGCTGGTTCCCGGACTACTCCGACGCGGACAACTACCTGACCCCGTTCTTCCTCACCGAGAACTTCCTCGGGAACCACTACGACAACGCCGAGGTCAACGACCTGATCCTCTCGCAGGCCACCACGACGGACCCGGCCGAGCGGACCAAGAAGATCGAACAGATCCAGGAGCTCGTCGCGAAGGACCTCTCCACGGTGCCCTACCTGCAGGGTGCCCAGGTTGCCGTGACCGGAACCGATGTGACCGGAACCGAGGACACCCTCGACCCGTCCTTCAAGTTCCGTTACGGCGCACTCTCGAAGTAGCGCATCACCCCTGACGCGGCCGGAGCCGGAGCTCCGGCCGCGTCCCCACCTGTCTCCCGGCACCGTCGCCGGATCGAACGGATAGCATGACCTCAGCGGTTTCCCCTCCCACCGTCCCACCGACTCCGGGGGCCTCACCCCGGAAGCCCCGAAGCGCTCCGAAGGGCGGCGGCCTCGGCCGCTACATCCTGGTGCGCGGCCTCCTCATCATCCCCACGGTGTTCATCCTGGTGACGATGGTGTTCTTCCTGATGCGGGCCACGGGCGACCCGATCACCGCATCGCAGGGCGGTCGGCTCACCCCCGACCAGCTCGCGGAGCGCATCAGCGAGGCCGGGTATGACCGGCCCATCCTGGTGCAGTACGTCGAATATCTCGGCAAGATCCTCACGGGCGACTTCGGCACCACGATCAGCGATCACCGCCCCGTCACGGAGATTCTCGTCACCTACGGCACCGCGACCCTCGAACTCGTGTTCTTTGCCCTCATCGTCGCCCTGATCGTCGGCATCCCGCTCGGCATGGTCGCGGCGTACTTCCGCGACCGGGCCCCGGACGCCTTCCTGCGCGTGTTCGCCATCCTCTGCTACGCGACCCCGGTGTTTTTCGCTGGCCTGCTGCTGAAGCTGGTCTTCTCGATCTGGCTCGGGGTGCTGCCCACCGCGGGCCGGGCCTCGACCGCATCCGAGCTGGAGCTGCAGATGATGGACGCGCCAACGGGCCTCTACCTGCTCGACGCGATCCGGCTGGGCAACCCCGCCGTGCTCGGGGACGTCCTGCAGCACGCCGTGCTGCCGGGCATCGCGCTTGGCCTGCTCACCGCCGGCGTCTTTCTCCGGCTGGTGCGCACGAACGTCATCGGCACCCTGTCGATGGACTACATTGACGCGGCCCGCTCCCGGGGCGTGTCGGAGCCCCGCCTCGTCCGCAAGCACGCGTACAAGCCCGCTCTGATCCCCATCATCACCGTGATGGGCATGCAGATCGCGATGCTCCTGGGCGGCGCGGTGCTGACCGAGTCCACCTTCGAGTGGCAGGGGCTCGGCTTCCAGCTCGCGCACTACCTGCAGGCGCGCGACTTCGTCGCCGTGCAGGGCATCGTCGCGCTCCTCGCCGTGATCGTCGCCGTGACCAACTTCATCGTGGACATCGTCTCCGCGCTGATCGACCCCCGAGTGAGGTACTGACATGGCCACGCTGACCACGAGAAAGCGGCCGCTCAGCGAGCGGGTCCCGGTGCTCCGCGAGCTTCGGCAGAGCGTCGGCCTGCAGCGCGGGATGCTCGTCGCCGGGCTCATCCTGACCGGATTGTTTGTCCTCTCGGCCCTGCTCGCGCCCCTGCTGTCCCCGTACGGCTTCGCGCAGCGCAGCGCCGACGGGGTGTCCTTCTCGCCGACCCAGGCACCGTCCGCTGAACACCTGCTCGGCACGACCGCGAGCGGCTATGACGTGCTCAGCCGCGTGATCTGGGGCTCCCAAACGGCGCTGTTCGTCATCGTCGTCGCGGTGATCCTCTCGGTGTTCCTCGGCGTGTTCCTCGGGCTCGTCTCGGGCTACTACGGGGGCTGGCTCGACCGGGTCCTCGTCGTGGTCTGCGACGCGATCTACGCGTTTCCCTCGCTGCTGCTCGCCATCGTGATGTCGATCGTCATCAGCGGCGGCAAGTCCAGCCTCGTCGGCGGCGTCTTTGCCGCGGCGATCTCGATCACCGTGGTGTTCGTGCCGCAGTATTTCCGCGTGATCCGCGCCGAAACCGTGCGCATCAAGGCGGAGGCCTTCGTGGAATCCGCAATGGTGCTCGGCTCCAGCGGCCCCCGGATCATGTTCCGGCACGTGCTCCGCAACGCGACCCGCACCCTGCCCCTGATCTTCACGCTGAACGCCTCCGAGGCCATCCTCACCCTGGCGGGCCTCGGCTTCCTCGGCTTCGGCATCGAGCAGACCGCCGCCGCGGAGTGGGGCTTCGACCTGAACCACGCGGTCGCGGACGTCTCGGCCGGGATCTGGTGGACCGCGCTGTTCCCCGGGCTCGCGATCGTCCTCGTGGTGCTCGGCATCACCCTCGTCGGCGAGAGCCTGAACGACCTCGCCGACCCGCGCCTGCGCGGCCGACGCGCGGTCGGGAAGAACGCGGGCGTCGTCGCCGAAACCTCCGTGATCGCGGTCCAGGCCCGGGCACGAGCCACCGCAGACCCGCAGCGCTCCGCGGCGCGCCCGAACGAGGGAGGCCGCTCATGAGCGCCGAAAACCGCGCACACCCGGCCGCACACCCGACCACGAACCCGGCCGCCCCGGTCGTCGAGATCCGCGACCTGAGCGTGTCCTTCGCAACCGATGCGGGCCCCGTGAAAGCCGTTGACGGCGTGACGCTCGAGGTTCGCCCGGGCGAGGTGCTCGCCATCGTGGGGGAGTCGGGCTCCGGGAAGTCCGTCACCGCGAAGAGCATCCTCGGCCTCCTGCCCGAGACCGCCTCCGCGACCGGCCAGGTGTTTTTGCGCAGCCGGGACGGGGCCGAGCTCAACGACACCGTGAGCGTCTCCCCACAGCGGCTCCGCCAGATCCGCGGCGCCGACGTGTCGATGGTGTTCCAGGAGCCCTCGGCCTCGCTGAACCCCGTGTACACGGTGGGCTGGCAGATCGCCGAGGGCCTCCGCGCCCACGAGCGGATCAGCAAACGGGCGGCGCGGGCCCGCGCCGTCGAGGTGCTGGGCCGGGTCGGTATCCCCGAGCCGGAAACCCGGGTGGATTACTACCCGCACCAGTTCTCGGGCGGGCAGAAGCAGCGCATCATCATTGCGATGGCGCTCGTCCTGAACCCCGGGCTCATCGTCGCCGACGAACCGACCACGGCGCTCGACGTCACGGTGCAGGCCGAGATTCTCGACCTGCTGCGCCGCTGCCGCGACGACTTTGGCACGGCCATCGTGCTGATCACCCACAACATGGGGGTCGTCGCGGACCTCGCCGACCGGGTGGCCGTGATGTACCAGGGCAAGCTCGTCGAGGAGGCCGAGACGAGGACCCTGTTCTCCGCGCCCCGGGAGGAGTACACCCGCGCGCTCCTCGGCGCGGTGCCGCGGATCGGAGAGGCTCGGGCGCAGACCCGGGAACGGGAGGCCGAGCGCTCGGCGGACTGGGCGGACACCGAAGCGCTCGTGCGGGCGACCGGCCTCGGCATCGAGTTTCCCGGCCGGCTCGGCAAGCCCGGCTTCGTCGCCGTTGACGGCATCGACTTCGAGATTCGAGCGGGGGAGGTCCTCGGCCTCGTTGGCGAGTCCGGCTCCGGGAAGACCACGACGGGACGGGCAATCGCGGGCCTCACCCGGGTCACGGGCGGCTCCCTCCGGGTGCTCGGCCAGGAAATGAACGGCGTGCGCGAGCGCGACTTCACGCCGCTGCGCCGGGACCTCGGCTTCGTCTTTCAGGACCCCGCTTCGAGCTTCAACCCGCTCTTGACGATCGCGGAGTGCGTCGCCGAGCCCTTCCTCGTGCACGGCGAGGCGGGGGAGAGCGGCGACGTGCGCGGCCGCGTGGACGAGCTGCTTGAGGCGGTGCAGTTGCCCCGAAGCTACGGGGATCGCTTCCCGCACGAGCTCTCCGGCGGGCAGCGCCAGCGCGCCTCCCTGGCCCGCGCGATCGCCCTCGACCCGAAGCTGCTCATCGCGGACGAACCGACGAGCGCGCTCGACGTCTCCGTGCAGGCGCGGGTGCTCGCGCTGTTCGCGGAGCTGCAGCGGGAGTTCGGCTTCGCCTGCCTCTTCATCAGCCACGACCTCGCGGTCGTGGACATCCTGGCGGACCGGATCGCCGTCCTGTACCGGGGCAAGCTCGTCGAGGAGGGCCGCGGCGAGCAGGTGCTGGACCACCCGGAGCACGCCTACACGAAGCGGTTGCTCGCGTCGCTGCCGGTGCCGGACCCGGCCGAGCAGGCAAAACGGCGCGAATCCCTGCGTGCCCTGGCGGCCTCCTAGGCCGGAACCCGGACACCCGCTGGGGATTGGGCGGCGGCGCTCGCCCGCGGGTCCGGGCACTCGTTAGGCTGTGTGGGTGGGCCGGGACCGGCCTGCCCACACGGAGAGAGGGGCTGCCATGACGGAAGCAGGATACGAGCCGAACCCCGCCGGGGAGGCTGAGCTGCCGCCCCTCTCGGAGCGGGTGAGCGCCCCCCGGGACCTCGAACTGCCGGGCGCCGGGGCCGGGCTCACCTGGCGGCGGCTGCGCCGCGAGGATCTGCCCGCGCTCCTGGAGCTGGCCCGGGCGGCCGGCGCAATCGACCACCCGACCTGGACGCCGATGCTCGACGAGCTGACCGCGGACTTCGACCGGCCCGCCGTCGATCCCGAGCAGGACACCGCGATCGCCCTGGACGCCGGCGGGCGCGTGATCGCCTACGGGGAGGCCGCGCTGGCCAGCTCCCAGGAGAGCCTCGTCCGCGTGTTCCTCAGCGGCTGGGTGCACCCGGATCGGCGTCGGGAGGGTCTCGGCTCGGCGCTGCTCGCCTGGCAGGAGGGTCGCGGGCGGCAGCTGCTCGCCGCGCAGTCGGCGCGGCTGCCGGGCTGGCTGATCACGAACGCCGATGCGGGAGCGGTCGCGCACCGGGCGCTGCTCGACGCGGCCGGGTTCCCCCACGCACGCTGGTGGTTATCGATGAGCCGGGACCTGACCGAGCCGATCCCCGAGGTGGAGCTTGCGCCCAGGATGCGCGTCGTGCGCTTCAACGCGACGCTGTCCGAGCCGGCCAGGCTCGCCATGAACGACGCCTTCCGGGACCACTGGGGAAGTCAGCCGACCACCCGGCAACGCTGGGAGGCAGAGCACGCCCTAGCCGCCTTTCGCCCGGACCTCTCCTGCGTGCTCGTCGTCCCCGACGGCTCGGAGCGCGAGGGCCGGACCGAGCTGCCGGAGGCCGCCGGCGCGCTCACGGTCTCGGTGAATCCCGAGGACTGGCCCGCGCAGGGCTTCAGCTTTGGCTATATCGAGATGCTCGGTGTGCGGCGGAGCTGGCGGGGGAACCGGGTCGCCCAGGCCCTGCTCGTGTGGGCCTTCCGCGAGCTGCGCGAGGCTGGGCTGGACCGGGCCGTCCTCGACGTGGACGTGGCGAGCCCCACTGGCGCGCTCGGCCTGTACGAGCGGCTGGGCTTCACCGAGTCCTCGCGCTCGGTCAGCCAGACAAAGGTCTTCTGAGCCGCGCTCCGGGTGCCGCGCGATGGGAACCGCGTGGGAGGAGCGGCGAGAGCGGAGCCGCGTTACGTGAGCGCCGTGATGTCCAGGCTGAGCAGCACCGCGCCCTCGGCCCCGGGTGATTCGGCTCCGGAAGACTCGGACTCCTCGCTTGGGGCGATCAGCGCGCTGACCTGCACCTGTGCCGTTTCGAGCTGCGCGGTGCGCTCGCCGGGCAGGCCGCTTTCGTCGGAGAGCACGGCGAAGCCGCCCGCCTCGATGAGCGCGTCCAGGGCGGCGTTCGCGGCCGCGGCATCGGGGTAGCGCAGCACCGCGAACCAGAGGCCCGCGCCGCGCTCGCCCGCGTCGTCGATCACGGCGTCGGCGGCCAGCGGGACGAGATCGGTGGGGAAACTCGCGGGCAGCTCCGCGGTCTTGGTCGGCTCGGGGCCGATCTCGGGCTTCGTCTCGCCCTCGACGGGCGGCTGCACGGACTCGGGGGCCGTGCCGCCGTCGACGCCCGCGGGCGTGCCGGAGCCGTCGGCGGATCCCGGCTCGGGGGCGCACCCGGACAGCGCGAGCGCGGCCGCGAGGGGCAGGGCGAGCAGCGTGAGGACGCGGCGCGGTGCCGTGCGCCGCACGGCGGCGGGCCGCACCGCGGAGGACCACACAGATCCGGGAAGCTGGGGCGCGGGGCGTCGGGTCATCAGAGCAGCCAATCGTCGTCGTCGGTGTCGTGTTCCGAGCCGGCCCAGGAGCCGGAGCCGGGTCCCTCAGTATCGCCGATCTCGGGAGCGGTGGGGACGGCGGCGCCGCCGTGTCGCGAGATGGTTCCGTCCGAGGTCACGGCGAGCTCGACGCCCTCCCGGCCGAGGGCGACGCGGGGCCGACCCTCCAACCAGGTGAGCGTCCAGGACTCGCCCTCGGGCGCCTCCTCGGCCGCGATTGCCGCGAGCAGGGCCGCCGGGAGCCCGGCCGGGGGCGTGCCCCCGACCGGCCAACGACTCCCGACGCGCACGGCTAGACCTCCGCCGGGGCCTCGAGCACGATCTCGGTGACCGCGATGCCGTCCGTGCCACCGTCCACGAAGCTCAGCTCCGCGATCCGGCCGACGGCGCGCAGGTCATCCGCGGCGAGCTCCAGGCGGCTGCGATCCTCGTCGCAGGCGCTGATCGTCGCCGAGACCACGTGGGTCTTCTGCGAGGCCTTCGCGTTCGTCTTCGCGCCGCGGATCCCGATCAGGGCGTTGCCGACGAGGTCGAGCAGGCTGATGTCGGCGTCGTCGAGCGCGAGGCCCTCGTCCGTGGGCCAGGACGCGGTGTGCACCGAGCCCTCGTTCGTCCAGGACCAGACCTCCTCCGTGGCGAAGGGGATGAACGGGGCAAACAGCCGGAGCATGGCATCCAGCGCGGTCTTCAGCGCGGCGACCGCGGAGGCCTGCTCGGGGGAGGCCTCGCCGTAGGCCCGCTCCTTGACGAGCTCCAGGTAGTCGTCGCAGAAGGTCCAGAAGAACGACTCCGTGACCTCGAGCGCGCGGGCGTGGTCGTAGGCCTCGAAGGCGGCGGTGGCCTCGCGAACGACCTTGCCGAGGCCCGCGAGCATGCTGCGGTCCAGCGGCGCGGTGACGGGCGCGTCCTGCGCGCCCTCGAAGCCGAGGATGAACTTGGCCGCGTTCAGTACCTTGATTGCCAGGCGGCGGCCGATCTTGATCTGGGTCGGGTTCTGCGGGTCGAAGGAGGCGTCCACGCCGAGCTTGGCGGAGGCGGCCCAGTAGCGGACCGCGTCGGAGCCGTGCTGATCGAGCATCGAGGCCGGGGTGACCACGTTGCCCTTCGACTTGGACATCTTCTTGCGGTCCGGGTCCAGGATCCAGCCGGAGAGCCCGGTGTTCGTCCAGGGCTTCTGCCCGTGCTCCAGCTCGGAGCGCAGCATCGTGGAGAACAGCCAGGTGCGGATGATGTCCTGCCCCTGGGGGCGGAGGCTGAAGGGGAAGACCAGGTCAAACAGCTCGGGGTCGCGCTCCCAGCCGGCGACGATCTGCGGGCTGAGCGAGGAGGTCGCCCAAGTGTCCATCACATCGACCTCGCCGACGAAGCCGCCGGGGACGCCGCGCTGGTCCTCGGTGTACCCCGTGGGCAGGTCGGAGGAGGGGTCGGCGGGCAGCTGCTCCCGGGTGGCCACGATCACGTTGTCGTAGTCGGGGTTGCCGTCCGCGTCGAGCGGGTACCAGACAGGGATCGGCACGCCGAAGAAGCGCTGCCGGGAGATCAGCCAGTCGCCCGAGAGGCCGTTCACCCAGTTCTCGTAGCGGACCCGCATGAAGTCGGGGTGCCAGTTCAGCTCCTTGCCGAGCTCGATCAGGCGGGCCTTGAGCTCGGGGCGCTTCGCGCCGTTCTCGATGTACCACTGCCGGGTGGAGACGATCTCGAGGGGCTTGTCGCCCTTCTCGAAGAACTTCACCGGGTGGGTGATGGCGCGGGGCTCGCCGACGAGCTCGCCGGAGGCGGTCAGGAGCTCGATGACGGCCTTCTTTGCGCTGAAGACGGTCTTGCCCGCGATCTCGGCGAAGGCGGCGAGGCCGGCCTCGCTCTGGATCGCCTCGGGCGCCTCGGAGACGACGCGGCCGTCGAAGCCGATGATGCCGCGGGCGGGCAGGTTCAGCTCGCGCCACCAGATGACGTCGGTCGTGTCACCGAAGGTGCAGACCATCGCGATGCCGGTGCCCTTGTCCTGCTGGGCGAGGTGGTGGGCGACGACGGGGACCTCGACGCCGAAGACGGGGGAGGTGACGGTCGTGCCGAACAGCTCGCGGTAGCGCTCGTCGTCGGGGTGCGCCACGAGGGCGACGCAGGCCGCGAGCAGCTCCGGGCGGGTGGTGTCGATGAGGATGTCGCCCTGACCGTCCGGGCGGTGGAACGCGAGCGTGTGGTATGCGCCGGGCTGGTCGCGGTCCTCGAGCTCGGCCTGGGCGACGGCGGTGCGGAAGGTCACGTCCCAGAGGGTCGGGGCCATTGCCTGGTAGGCCTCGCCGCGGGCAACGTTGTTCAGGAACGCGAGCTGGGAGGTGAAGAGCGACTCCTGGCCGATGGTGCGGTAGCTCTGGGTCCAGTCGACGGAGAGGCCGAGGGTGCGCCACAGCTGCTCGAACTGCTGCTCGTCTTCCTCGGTCAGCTGCTCGCACAGCTCGATGAAGTTGCGGCGGGAGACGGGCTGCTGGTTCGCGGGCTTGGACGCCTGCGCGTTATCCCCGTTGAAGGGGGGCTCGAAGCCCTCGACGTAGGGCAGCGAGGGGTCGCAGCGCACGCCGTAGTAGTTCTGCACGCGACGCTCGGTCGGCAGGCCGTTGTCGTCCCAGCCCATCGGGTAGAAGACGCGCTTGCCGGTCATCCGCTGGTAGCGGGCCACGACGTCGGTGTGGGTGTAGCTGAAGACGTGCCCGACGTGCAGCGAGCCGGAGGCCGTGGGCGGCGGGGTGTCGATGCTGTACACGCACTCCTTGGTCGCCCCCTCGCGCTCGAAGCGGTAGGTGCCGTCCTGCTCCCAGGCGGTGCCCCACTTGGTTTCGAGGCCTTCGAGGGCGGGCTTGTCTGGGAGTGCGGTCATGGTGGCGCTGCTTTCGCTGTGGGCGGCACCGTGTCCGTGGGGCGCGGGGCCCCGGGTGCCTGTTGGTCTGAATCCGAATCAGTCTACCGAATTCACTCGCGGGTTCCTACTCAGCGAAACCCCCTCGCGAGTTGACGGTTTTCAGCTGATTTCCGGGGGGAAATCCGCGAAACCGCTCACCTCGGGAGGGGGTCTCCGTGCGGGGCTGGGTCGAGTCGGCAGCGTCGAGTCGGCAGCGCGACCGAGTCGGCAGCGCGAGCTAGCGGGCTCGGGTGTCCGCGGCGCGGACCAGCTTCCAGAGCAGGGGGAGCGCGGCCGCGGCGATGAGCCACTTCACGATGCCGCCCGGGATGAAGGGGATCACGCCCGCCTGCAGAACCGCGTGGAGGTCGTTCGGGAGGCCGAGCGCGCCGAGGGCCATCGCGAGGTACGGCACGCCGACGAGGAAGGGCACGATGCTCGCGGCGAGGAAGCCGAGCAGGGCGAGCGCGGGGCGGCGGTCCCAGGACCGCTCGGACAGCCAGCCGATGAGGGCGGCGGCGGGCACGAAGCCGATGATGAACCCGAAGCTGGGGGAGAAGCCGGCCCCCGCCCCCGCGAAGATCGGCAGCCCGGCGACGCCGAGCGCCAGGTAGAGTGCGAGCGAG
>NZ_JAPFRB010000005.1:34799-35665 GCF_035726885.1 Leucobacter sp. M11
ACGAGCATCACGCCGAGGGTCTGGCCGGTCACGGGCACGGGCCAGAGCGGGACGGCGACCTGGGCGAGGATCGCGACGAGGGCGGTCCCCGCCGCGATCAGCGCGGCGTTGGTGACGGCGGAGCGCGGGAACACGCGGTCGGCGAGGGTCGGGGCGCCGAATCGGGGCGCGGCGAGGCCGGGGGCGCTGAGGCTGGGGGTGGTCATGAGATTCCTCCGTTCGAGGGCACGGCGGTGCCCGATGAGGAACGCTACCGCATTAACTGCACCGGGTACAACAATGACCCTCGCGGGCGCCGGGCCCGGCTCGCGGCTAGCTCGACGTGAAGCCGTCGGCGAGCGGGGCCAGGGTGCGCACGAGGTGCGCGGTGAGCGGGCCGCGGCCAGGCCCCGCGGCGGCCCAGGCCTGCGCCGCCGCGAGCACCGCGCCGACCGTCGTGTAGGCGATGACGCGGGGGAGCAGTTCGCCCGGGTGCTGGCCGAGTCGCTCGGCGGCGAACTGGCGGAGCACCTCGGCCTGGGCCCCAAAGCGGCTGAGCGCGGAGGCCTGCACCTCGGCCGGGCTGCCGATCAGCTCGTACTGGGTGAGGATCCAGGGGACGTTCTCGGGGCCGAAGCTCCCGGCGGCGTCCGCGAGTGCCTCGCCGATGGCGCGAAACGCGGGCAGCGTGGGGTCCGTTGCGGCCAGGAAGCCGGGGAGCAGGGCCAGGCGGTCGTCGATCTCGGACCAGAAGACGTCGCTCTTCGCGGAGAAGTAGTTGAAGAAGGTATTTCGGCTGACGCCCGCCCGCTGGGCGATGTCGTCGACCGTGGTGCCCGCGTAGCCGCGCTCGGCAAAGAGCTCGAAGGCGGCCTCCTCGAGGGTCG
>NZ_JAPFRB010000005.1:35698-38887 GCF_035726885.1 Leucobacter sp. M11
TCCGAACCGGCTGGGGCACGGGCTCTCCTGTCGTCTGGATCCTGCCCCCTAGTATGGCGCAGGCGGCCCCGGCTTCGTGTAGCATGGCCGCATCCACATATTCTTGCACTTGGTCCAACAATAGTCGTTGGCGCGGTGCCCCGAGAGGACCCCCGCATGGCCCCGATTCGCCCCCGTTCCCCGCTCCGCGCGCTCGCCGCGGTCGCCGCGCTCGGCGCGCTCGCTCTAACCGCCGGCTGCGCCGCCGGACCCACGCGCGACACCGCGGCCCCCATCGTCTGGGCCATCGCCGGCACCAATCTCGAATCCGGGCACATGGACCCGCACCGCAGCCAGCTCGACTCGAGCAGCTACGTCGCGCGCCTCGCGCTGGACTCCCTCGTCTTCCTCGACGAGGACGGTGAGCTGCAGCCCTGGCTCGCCACCGATTGGGCCGTGGAGGACGGCGGCACGCGCGTCACCTTCCAGCTTCGCGAGGACGTGACCTTCCACGATGGCACCCCGTTCAACGCCGAGGCGGTCCGCGCGAACTTCGAGCACATCACCGCCGAGTCGACCGAGTCCGCCCAGGCCGTGAACATGCTCGGCGGGGAGCTCTACCTCGGCACCGAGGTGACGGGGGAGTTCTCGGTCGCCGTGTCGTTCTCCCAGCCCTTCGTGCCCTTCATCAACAACGCCTCCACCGCCTTCCTGGGGATGTACTCCCCGAAGACGCTCGCCGAGAACGCGGACCGCCTCCGCGTCGGCGGCCCCGGCGTCACGGTGGGCTCCGGGCCCTACGTCATGACGGATCTCGTGGCGCAGGGCCAGATCACCTACGAGCGGAATGCGGACTACGCCTGGGCCCCGGGTGGGGTGCCCCTGCCGGAGGCGCCCGCCCCCGGGCTCGAGCTGCGCTTCGTGCCTGAGAGCTCGGTGCGGGTGCAGGCGGTCAACAGCGGCGAGGTGGACCTGGCGACGGGCTTCGACCCGGCCGACGTCGCGCAGCTCGACCCCGCCCTCGAGATCACCGCGGTGGACAGCCCCGGTATCCCGTACTCCCTCTTTGCGAACACCCGGGACGGGGCCTTCGCCGAGGTCGAGGTGCGCCGGGCGTTCCGTGAGGCGCTCGACATTGACGCCGCCGTGCAGGCCACGTCCTTCGGGGAGCTCGACCGCGCGTGGGCTGCGCTGTCCCCAACGACGCCGAGCGGCTACGACCCCGAACTGGAAGGCTCGTGGCCCCAGGACCAGGATGCGGCGCGGGCGCGCCTCGACGCGGCGGGCTGGTCCGAGACGGCCCCCGACGGCATCCGCGTCAAGGACGGGGAGCGCCTGAGCCTCACCTGGCTGTCCTGGACACCGGGGTCCGAGGAGCAGACCTCGATGGCCGCGCTGTTCACGGAGTCGCTCGCGGAGGTCGGGATCGAGCTCACGCACGAGGTCGTTGAGCCCGCGGTCTACAACGAGCGCTACCCGGCCGGGGACTTCACCCTGACGGACTGGTCCTTCGCGGCCGTTGACGCGGACGCCCTGCGCGCCCACCTGCACTCGGCGGGGTTCCAGAACGCCTCCCAGGTGAACGACCCCGAGCTGGACGCGCTCCTGGAGCGGGCCGCGGCCGTGAGCGACCGAACCGAGCGCGGCGAGCTGTACCGCGAGGTGCTGCGCTGGAACGACGAGCAGGTGGCGATCATCCCCGTCTCCCTCCCCGCCATGATCGGCGCGCGCAGCCCCGAGCTGCGGGGCGTCGCCACGGACGTGTACGGCTGGCCCACCTTCGCGGGGGCCACCTTCGCCCCGGCCGAGTAACCTGGCTCGGTGACCCCACCTCGGCGCGCCCGACGCGCGACTGACCGCACGGCCAGCCTGCTCCGGCTGTTCCGGCTGCTCGCCGCGCGGGTCCTCGGCGCGCTCTTCGTGGTCTGGGCCGCCGTCACCGCCGCCTTCTGGGCCGTGGCGGCGGTGCCCGGCGACCCGGTCGAGGTCATGCTCGGCCCCCTCGCCGGGGTCTCGGCGGCGGGCAAGGACCGGCTCCGCAGCGAGCTCGGCCTGGATCGCCCCCTCCTGGAGCGCTACGGGGACACCCTCGCGAGCCTCGCCCGCGGCGACCTCGGGGAGTCTTACCAGCTGCGGCAGCCGGTTGCCGAGGCGCTCGGCGGGGCCTTCCCGCCGACCGCGAGGCTCGCGGTGCTTGCGTTGGGCATCGCCCTCGCGCTGGTTCTGATCGGGGCCCTGCTGGGCCGGGGCCGCCTCGGCGCGGGGCTCGTGGGCACCGCCGAGGTGCTCGCGGTCGTCCTGCCGAGCTTCTGGGTCGGCTTCCTCCTGATTACGGTGTTCTCGTTCTGGCTGGGCTGGTTCCCCGCCACCGGGAGCCGCACCGCCGCGAGCCAGATCCTGCCCGCGGTCACGCTCGCGATCCCGGTGGCCGGGGTGCTCGGTCAGGCGGTGCGCGCCGAGCTCGCCGACGTCGCGGCGAGCCCCTTCGCGCTCAGCGCCGCCGCGCGGGGCCTCGGCCCCAGCGGCCTCCTCGCGCGGCACGGGCTCCGGCACGCCGCCGTCCCCGCCTCGACCCTGATCGCCTACGTCGCGGGCGGGCTCCTGGGCGGCGCGATCCTCGTCGAGACCGTCTTCTCCCGGCCCGGGCTCGGCTCGCTCACGCTCACCGCGATCCTGAACCGGGACATGCCCGTGATCCTCGGCCTCGTCGCGGTGAGCGCCGCGCTCTTCGCCCTGCTCGGCGTGCTCGCGGACCTCGGGGTCTGGCTCGCCGACCCGAGGACCCGCCGAGCGGCCGCCCCGCCGCGCCCGCAGGGCCAAGCGGAGACCGGGGCTGCGCGAGCATGACCGGAACCCCCCGATGGCTCCTCCTCAGCGCCGCCACCGTGCTCGCCGCCGTGTTCGCGCTCGCCCTGATACCCGGGCTCGTCGCCCCGGCGGACCCCCTCGCGACGGACGCGGCCCGCGCGCTGCGCGCCCCCTCCGCGACGGCCTGGCTGGGCACGGACCAGGTCGGCCGCGACGTCTTCTCCCGTATCGTGCACGCGGCCCGGCCCGCCCTCGCCGTTGGCCTCGGGGCGACCCTGCTCGCGGCGACGCTCGGCTCGCTCCTCGGGTCCCTGCTCGGCCTGGCCCCCGAGTGGGCGGACCGGATCGGCGCGCGGTTGATCGAGGCGCTCATGTCGATTCCCGAGTTCTTGCTCGCGCTGA
>NZ_JAPFRB010000005.1:38945-39732 GCF_035726885.1 Leucobacter sp. M11
CGCGGTGCCCGGCTACGCCCGGCTGGCCCGCGCCGCGACCCTCGCGGTCCGCTCCGCCGAGCACGTCACGGCGGCCCGGGTCCTCGGCTTCGGGCCGGTGCGCGTATTCCTCGGGCACGTGCTCCCGGTGACGCTCCGCCCCGTCGTCGCGCTCGGGGCGGTCGGGGTGGGCACGGTCATGCTGGGCGCGGCCAGCCTCAGCTTCCTCGGGCTCGGGGCGCAGCCCCCGGCGCCGGACTGGGGCATGATGCTCTCCGAGAGCCGCAGCTTCGCGTCCCGGGCCTGGTGGCTCGTCGTGTTCCCCGGGCTCGCCCTCGCCCTCGTGGTGGGCTCGGTGACGGTGCTCGGCCGCGCCGCGCGGGAGCGGATGCGATGAGCGCGCGCGAGGAGCAACCCGACATGGAGCAGCCCGACATGGAGCAGCCCGCCCTGGAGGTGCGCGGCCTGCGCGTGACCCGGCACGACGGCCAGGCGCTCGTCGGGCCGCTCGAGTTCAGCGTGGCCGCGGGGGAGTGCGTGGCGATCGTCGGGGCCTCGGGGGCGGGCAAGAGCCTGACCGTGCGCGCCCTGCTCGGGCTCCTCCCGGCGGGCCTCGTCGCGAGCGCCGAGCGACACCGCATCGGGGGGCGCGAACTCGCGCAGGCCCGGCCGCGCGACTTCCGCGCCGTGCTCGGCCGCCGGATCGGCCTCGTGAACCAGGACGCGATGGCCTCGCTCGACCCCCTGCGCCGGATCCGCGCCGAGATCACGGAGGGCGCGGAGGTGCACGGGCTCGTTCCGGGGCACG
>NZ_JAPFRB010000005.1:39822-42102 GCF_035726885.1 Leucobacter sp. M11
AACTCTCCGGCGGGCAGCGCCAGCGCGCGCTGATCGCCGCGGCCCTGTCGGCGGACCCCGCGGTGTTGCTCGCGGACGAGCCCACCACAGCCCTCGACCCGGCGGCGCGCGAGCGGGTGCTGGCGACCCTCGCGGAGCTGCGCGGCGCCGGGCGGGCACTGGTCCTGGTCAGCCACGATCTTGGCCTTGTGTCCAAGATTGCCGATCGCGTGCTCGTGCTGGACGGCGGCCGCGTCGTCGAGGCGGGTGAGACGGCGCGCGTCCTAGCCGCGCCCGAGCACGCGGTGACGCGCGCGCTCCTCGCCGCGATCCCCGCGGCCCCGGGCGCGTCCCCGCCCGGCCCACCGCCCGGCGCGCGCCCCGTGCTCAGCCTGCGCGGGGTGACGCTGCTGCGCGGCGGCGAGCCGATCCTTCGGGGCGCGAGCCTCGGGCTGCGCGCCGGGGAGGCGCTCGGCCTCGTGGGGCCCTCGGGGGCCGGGAAATCCTCCCTCGCCCTCGCCGCGCTGGGGCTGCTCCCGCTCGCCGCCGGGGGCATCCGCCTCGGCGAGGATGCCTGGTCGGGTGTCCAAGAGTGGCGGCGGCGGCCCCTGCGCCCCCGGATCCAGTGGGTCCCGCAGGACGCGATGGGCTCCTTCCCGCCCGGGCGCACGGTCGGCAGGATCCTGGGCGAGGCGCTGTTTGGTACTCGCGGGGATCGTGCCCGCGAGCACACCCCTCGTGCGCGCCGCGCGGCGCGCGTGGCCGAGCTCCTCGCCAGCGTCGGCCTGGACCCCGCGCTCGCGTCCCGGCGGCCCGCGGGCCTCTCCGGCGGGCAGCGCCAGCGGGTCGCTATCGCCCG
Source organism: Leucobacter sp. M11 (assembly GCF_035726885.1). Lineage (NCBI taxonomy): Bacteria > Bacillati > Actinomycetota > Actinomycetes > Micrococcales > Microbacteriaceae > Leucobacter > Leucobacter sp. M11. The sequence continues at coordinate 40,661 of NZ_JAPFRB010000005.1, forward strand.
GGCCCTCGCCACGGACCCCGAAGTGCTCATCTGTGACGAGTCCGTGTCCGCGCTCGACACGATCAGCCGGGCCGCGGTGCTCGACCTGCTCGCCCGGCTCCGCCGCGAGCGCGGGCTCGCCCTGCTGTTCATCTCGCACGACCTCGACGTGGTCCGCTCGTTCTGCGACCGCGTGCTCGAACTGCGCGACGGTCGGCTCTGCGACGCCTGAGCCCTTCTCAGGTGAGCGTGTTTTTGTTCCCAGGCAATCGGCAAACCTCTTTGGGTGTGTCGCCGCTGGGCTCGGTGTTTACCCGGTCAAGTTCTCCTGAAAGCGAGTAAAGTGCAGGAACATGCCCTCTGCGTCGCGATTACCGGAACGGATCTCCGCGCGGAGCTCACTGAGGTAGGTCTGCATCTGAATCACGCTTTCCCCGGCATTCGAGTGTACTTTTCGGAGTTCATCTTGAGCGTGATCCAGCGCAGTGAGAGCGCTTTCTGTTTCCCCTAGATGAGCGTCAATGATTGCCTGCATCGGGAGTGCAACTGCCAGGAGACCGTAGTCGTTTCCCGTTCGGAAGTCACGTACAGCCAGGCGAATGCTCTTGCCTGCGGCAGGATAGTTACCCTGGTCGATGAGCTTGCCAGCCGTGTTCATGTTCGTCATCCCTGAGTTTGCGAACTGACTCAACCCGTTCGGGTTCCTGAGGGTTCGAGCGCCAATGAACCCAATGAGGGCCGCGCCTGCCCAGCAGAGCAAGAGCATCCACCATCGGCCTTGCACGGCTTCGAAAATGCCAAAGATAAATAAGCCGATTTGCGCCAGGCCAAAGAGGGCTTTCATAGGTTTCCTAAATCTAATTCATTGGTTACTGACAGAATTATAGGATGGCCTGCTCTGCCCCAGGCGCTCTGAAGACACGCTGGTGAGACGATAACCTTGCTGCCTGCTGTTGATTGAGGGGGTGCTCCCGCGCGTGAGATCGATGGACCAATCGGGGTCGCGAGCGTCCACACCACCCCGGAACGTCACCTGTTGTTTCGCTCCTGGAGGGCGCAAGTCGTAGGGTCTTGAGCGAGTCATGCGAGTTTGCTTTGACTGCAGAGCGCCGCGATCTCCCTCCACGGAGTGATGCGGGGGCCAGCGGGCTCGTGCCACAGTATGGGCATGATGCGCCGCAATCCCGTCTTCGATGCCGAGCGTCGCACGCCCTTGCTCCGGGGGTGGGCGGTGCTGGGCGCGCTCGCGGTCGCCGTCGTCGCCGTGTCCGTGCCCCTGCAGACCGCGCTCTACGGGGTGCCGCTGCACCTGGCCTTCGTGTTCGGCCTCGCCCAGGGCGGGGCGCTGCTGCTCGCCCCCGTCTCGCCCCGCTGGGCGCTCGGCGCGGGGCTGGGGGCCTGGTTCGGGACCGCGGTGGTCAGCGGCTGGACCCAGCAGGAGGTCTGGCCGTGGCCGTGGCCCG
>NZ_JAPFRB010000005.1:42143-45048 GCF_035726885.1 Leucobacter sp. M11
GCCCTGACGCAGAACTGGCGCTTCCCCGTGGTCGGCTGGGGGCTCGCGCTCCTCGGCACGGTCACGGTGATCGCGATGAGCCCCGAGAACTACGCGGATCTCGACTCCTCCGTGCAGAACTCGATCATCTTCCTGGCCATCTCGGGCGGCTCGCTCGCGATCACCCTGCTGCTCGTGCAACGCGATCAGATCCGCACCCAGCTCGACCGGGAGCGGCGGCAGGGCGCGCAGGAGCAGGCCCGGCGCGAGCTGGTCGAGGAGCGAGCCCGGATCGCCCGGGAGCTGCACGACGTGGTCGCGCACGGCATGAGCGTGATCCAGGTGCAGGCCAGCTCGGCGAAGTACCGGCTCCCCGAGGCGGGGCCGGCCGCCGCGGCCGAGTTCGACGACATTGCCGCGACCGCCCGCGGCGCGCTCGGGGAGATGCGCCAGCTGCTCGGCGTGCTCCGCGGCGCGGACCCGGCGGGCGGCGCATCGGCCGGGGATCCCGAGCAACCGCTCGGCCCCCAGCCGGGGCTCTTCGACCTGCCCGCGCTCGTGGAGACCACCCAGCGGGCCGGGGTGCCCGTCACCCTCAGCTGGGACGCCGACTCGCGCACCCCGGCCACGGTGGGTCTCACCGCGTACCGGGTCGTGCAGGAATCCCTGAGTAACATCATCCGGCACGCCCCGGGCGCGCCCACCCGGGTCGAGGTGCGCACCGAGAACGGGAGCCTCCGGGTCGAGGTGCGCAACGACGCCCCGCCCACCCCCGGGCCCAGCGCGCACGCCGACGCGGGCGGCCACGGCCTGCGCGGCATGCGCGAGCGCGTGGAACTCATCGGCGGTACGCTCGAACACGGGCCGACCGAGGACGGGGGCTACCGGATCCTGGCCGAGCTCCCGGACCCGGCCCAGGGCTGACGCTCCCGCCCACGCCCGCCCCGCCCCGCTACACCCGCCGCATCCCGCCCCACCCAGAAGCGAGTCACGATGACCCCGAACCCCGCCCCGGACCCCCGGGCCATCCGCGTCCTGATCGCCGACGACCAGGGCATGGTGCGCGCCGGCTTCGCCGCGATCCTGGGCGCGCAGCCGGGGATCGAGGTCGTGGGGCTGGCGAGCGACGGGGTCGAGGCAGTCGCGATGGGCCGCTCCCTCCGCGCCGACGTCGTCCTCATGGACGTGCGGATGCCGAACATGAACGGCATCGAGGCCACCCGGGAGCTGACCCAGCCGAGCCGGGGCGAGCCACACGTGCCGCACATCCTCGTGCTCACGACCTTCGACATCGACGAGTACGTGCACGAGGCGATCCGGGCCGGGGCCAGCGGCTTCCTCCTGAAGGACGCGCTGCCCGAGGACCTGATCCAGGCCGTGCGCATCGTCGCCCAGGGGGACGCGCTCATCGCGCCCCGGGTCATGCGCCGCCTCCTCGACCGCTTCGCCGGGTCCCCGGCGCCCGGGGTCCCCGCCCGCGCGGTCGAACTGAACGGGCTCACCGAGCGGGAGCGGGAGGTGCTCGTGCTCATCGGGCGCGGCCTCAGCAACCGCGAGATCGCGGCGGAGCTCTTCGTCGCCGAGCAGACCGTGAAAACCCACGTCTCGAAGATCTTCCAGAAGCTCGGCCTGCGCGACCGGGTGCAGGCCGTCGTCCTGGCCTATGACACGGGACTCGTCGACCCGGAACGGTAACGGCCCCCCGGCCGCCGCACCCCTACCGGGGTACGGGGGCAGACCGCTCCCCGGGGTGATGCCCCCGCGCGAATGCGCTTTCTAGTCTTCCCACAGCGACGGATGCGCCGTCGCGAGAGGAAGCCCCCATGAGCATCGCACCGCCCCGAGTCCGAGCCGCCGCCGCACCCCCGGCTGCCCGTCGCCCCCAGGGGTCCCCGGCCACCCGAGACGCGGGCATCGACCTGCTGCGCGCCGCGCTGATCCCCGTCGTCGTCGCCCTGCACGCGATGATGGTCGGCATCGGGCACGGGCCGGACGGCCCCCTGCTCGGCAACGCCACGGACGGGCAGGCCTGGTTCGCCCCCGTCACCTGGGTCGTGCAGATCATGCCGCTGTTCTTCCTCATCGGCGGCTACGCGAGCATCACGCACTGGCGGAAGCTCCGCGGGCGCGGCGCGACCCCCGCCGACTACATCGCCGCCCGCGCCCGCCGGCTCCTCGGCCCCGGGCTCCTCGCCATCGGGGGCGTCACCCTGGGGCTCGCCGCGCTCACCGCCGCGGGCGTGGCCCCCGACATCGTGGCCACCGCCGGGTTCCGGATCAGCCAACCGCTCTGGTTCCTCGCGGTGTACCTCGGCTGCTCGGCGCTCGTGCCGCTCACGGTGCGCTGGCACGAGGCCCGGCCCGGGCTCAGCCTCGCCGCGCTCGCCGTCGCCGCCGTCGTGATCGACGCGCTGCGCTTCGGCACCGGCATCGAGGCGATCGGCATCATCAACCTGGTGCCCGTGTGGCTCACCATCCAGCAGCTCGGCTACTGGCTCGCCGACGGTCGCTTCGACCGGATCCGGACCCGGAACCGGGCGCTCCTCGCCGCGGCGGGGCTCGGGGCGACCCTGCTGCTCGTCTCGACGGGGCCCTACTCCGCCGATCTGCTCGTGAACCTCAACCCGCCCACCGTCGTCCTGATCACCTTTGGGGTGGCCCAGCTCTTCCTGTTCACCCTGTTCCGCCCCGCGCTCGGGCGCTGGGCGGCGCGACCGCTCGTCGCCCGCATCACGGGGACGCTCGCGCCGCGCGCCATGACGATCTACCTCTGGCACATGCCCGCGATCATCGCGCTCAGCGGCGCTCTCCTCCTGAGCGGCATCGAGCTTCCGCAGCCGCTCAGCGTGGACTGGTGGCTCAGCCGGCCCGCCTGGCTGGTCCTCGTGGGGGTCGCGGTCGCCATCACGGTGCGCCTTGTCGGCAC
>NZ_JAPFRB010000005.1:45122-47354 GCF_035726885.1 Leucobacter sp. M11
TGGGCGGGGTGGTGCTCGTCCTCGCGATGCAGTTCACCCTCGACGCGGGCGTCATCGCGACGGTCATGCTGGCCCTCGGGCTCCGCCTCGCCTCGGGCACCCCGGCCCACACCCGCCCGGTCGAACCCACGCTCCCGCGGGCCCTTCGCCGAGCGCGCACCGTCCGCTCGGGGCGCACCGTCCGCTCGGCGAATCCTGCCCCAGCGCCCCGCTGAGGCGGTCGAGGCAGGTCCAAGCAGGTCGAGCCGTGCCCGGCTCAGTGGGCGCGGGTCGCCACGCCCCTGCATCGAGGACCGGCTCACGGCTGCTGGATCAAGACCTCCGGACCAAGGCGTCTGGGCCACGCCCCCCGGTTCGCGATCAGGCGGTCTCCGGCGCGGCCGATGGTCGTTCGGGATGAGTTGTGGTGCGGCGGCCGCTCAGGGTCTCCCACTCCAGCACCCCGTTCACGTTATCGAGCAGGGTCCAGCCTTTGTGCGTTGTGCCCGGCCCGGTTGTGCCCGGGTCGCCGCGGCCCTTCATCGTGTGATGGGTCCGGCAGAGGAACGCGAGGTTATCGTGGCAGGTTTCCCCGCCGGAGTCCCACGGCACCGAGTGATCCAGATCGCATCGCACCGCCGCACGTTCACAGCCGGGGAACCGGCAGTGCTGGTCCCGGATCTCGGTGAATCTGCGAAGTGCCTTCGGTGGAGAGTAACTGTCCCGGCCAACGTTGAGGATCGCGCCCCGGTCGTCGGTGAACAGGGCCCGGAAGGAACCGATCCCGAAGGCGACCCGCTCCGCGGTGTCGTCGTCGAGGGCCCCGTAGCCGTCCAGGTGGGCGAATTCCTTGCCGAGGATCGCCTCGGCGGTGGCTTCGGGGCCGAGGTCGTCGGAAAGCCCGGCCAGGATACGGGTGGGGACGGTGACGAGGACCTGTCCACGGACGCCGCGGGGCGGGGCCGTGGTGGCCCGGGGAGCCGTGTCGCCCTCGTTGGTGCTCAGGGTTTTAGGTGTTTCCGTGTCGATCTCACCGAGGGACATCAGGTCCACGAGCGCGTCGGCGCGGAGCTGGGCGATGCCACGGGGGAGCGGGAGCGCAGCAATGGCTACATCAAGCTCCTCCTCGGTGCCGGAGTGTGCCAGTTTGATCGCGGCGATCTGCTCCTGGTGGTCCTGCTTCTCCATGATCGCGAGCTGTTTCGCCAGGGCGTCGCTCCGGTCATAGGCCGCGGTCAGTTCCACCGCGGAGTGCCGGATCGTCAGCTCCATCATGCCGTTGCGGGCGGGCTCGTTCCAGGCCCCGCGACGCTGGAAGGCGTCCGCGTGCCGTGCCTCAGGAGACACAGGATCGACCCGGTTTCGCAGGTCCTCGGCCACGCGCAACAGCTTCGCGGGAGTGAGCGTCGGGGCGACCTCGGCGAGCTGCTCGTCGAGAATGGTGCGGGCCACGGGCGGGGCGTCCGCGGTGACGCGCACGATCGCAGAAACGCGGGCTTGGTCGAGCGCGCCGGATGAGAACGCGTTCCACACGTGGGGAAGATTCTCGGCGACCGCGAGCGCATCATTGAGCAAGCGAGTGCCCGTGGGCTTCCCGACGGTGACCGCGAACGCAATCTCTTCGGCGAGCTGCCCCATCCGCTGCGCCCGGTCCTCGCCGGAAACGGTCTGGTCAATGACCTGTCCCGTCGCGGCGAGTACCCGTGCGGCGTCCTCCGCGGTTTCCCGTGTAAAGCGCTCCTCGTTCAGGTCGGTCAGCTCGGCAATGAGCCTGGCCCGCTTCGCCTCCACCCGGTTCTTCTCCCGCGTCGCCTCGGAAATCGCTTCGCTCAGCTCAGCCTCCCGCGCGCGTAGTTCCTCGGCGTTGAGGTGTGCGCGGGCAGTTCTGGCTTCGATTCGGCGAGCGGCAAGGGGATGCTCGCGTTGATCAGCCGGGGTCACCCGGGACGCGGCAAAAGCATCGGCGGCGATCCGCTGCGCGATCTTCGCGGCGCTCGCCCCGGTCACCGTCCCCGTGCCCGGCACGCGCGCGAACGCACCGGCCCGCGGTGTGCGGGTTGCGGTGTCGCGGGGTGCGACGGGAGTGAAAGTGACCATGCCCCAATTTTACCTGAACTGACCCAAAGAAAAGTGCTGTTCACGCCTCATTTTCGATCACAAACGATATGCTCCGACCCCGGATCATCGCAAGAAAATATGGCGCGTTTTCACCGCAACGCTTGACAGCAAAACCCAACTCTGGCGGACTCGCAA
>NZ_JAPFRB010000005.1:47553-50908 GCF_035726885.1 Leucobacter sp. M11
TCTCGCTACGCGCGCCCGAGGAAGGCCGCGATGCGGGCCCGCGCGTCGTCGGTCTCGATGGCCGCGCCGATCGTGCGGGCCTCGTCCGCGAGGTTCTCCGTGAAGGACCGGGTCGGGGCGGCGCGCACGAGGCGGCGGGCCTGCCCGTAGGCGTGCGCCGGACCGCTCGCCCAGCCCGCCGCGATCTCGCGCGCCCGGGCCTCGACGGCCTCCGGCGCGGCAATCTCGGTGATGAGCCCCCAGTCGAGGGCCGTCGCCGCGTCGAGCCCGAGGTCGCTCAGCGTGAACGCGAGGGTGCGGCGCACCCCGATCGACTCGGTCAGGAAGGTGCTGGTCCCGCAGTCCGGGGTGAGCCCGACGTTCGCGTAGCGGGAGAAGAACTTCGCCCGGTCGCTCGCGACGATCAGGTCGGCCGCGAGCATCAGCCCGAGGCCGCCCCCGGCGACCGCGCCCTGCACGGCCGCCACGATGGGCACCGAGCCGTCGCGGAACACGCGCATGCCCTCGTGGATCGTGTCGGCGAGCGTCGTGAGCGCCGCCCCATCGTAGCCGAGGTCCGCCATCGCCCCGAGGTCGCCGCCCGCGCAGAAGGCCCGCCCCTCGGCCCGCAGCAGCACCGCGGAGACCTGCTCAGAGCCCGTGACCTCGGTCGCGACCTCGAGCCACCGGTTCGCCCCGGCCTGATCCAGGGTGTTCATCGCCTCGGGGCGGTTCAGGGTGACGGTCGCGATGCGATCGGCGATGCTGAGCGTGATGGCTTCGGCCACGGGGACTCCTTCGTTCGGGTACTCCCAGCCTAGACAGCCCGGCGGGGCCGCGGCACCCCGCTGTCGAAGCCCACAACCCGCCCCGCTCGCCCCCGCCGCCGCGTTATGGGCTCCGACAGGGGCGCGCCCCGGCCCCGTACCGGCTGACGGATGCCCGGCGTCAGCCCGCCGCGAGCCGCGGGGCCGCCGCGCGCAACCCCGCCGTGACGGGATGCTCGGAGCGGTCGATGACGTCCAGGGCGTCGCCCTCGTCCACGATGCGCCCCGCGTCGAGCACCGCGACCCGGTCGCTCATGTGCCGGATCACGCCGAGGTCGTGCGAGACGAGCAGGAACGCCGCCCCCGTCTCGCGCTGGATGCCGTCGAGCAGGTCGAGCACCCGGGCCTGCACGGTCGCGTCGAGCGCGGACACGGGCTCGTCGAGCAGCAGGATCCGCGGGGATCCCGCGAGCGCCCGGGCGATCGCGAGCCGCTGCCGCTGCCCGCCGGACAGTCGCCCCGGGGAGCGGCGCAGCAGCGCCGGGTCGAGCCCGACCCGCTCCGCGAGCGCCGCGGCCGCCGCCCGGCTCGGCCGGGGCCCGCCCGCGCGGTGCGCGGCGCGCAGCGCGTCGGCGAGCACTCCCGCCCCGGTGAGCCGCGGGTCGAAGGAGCCGAGCGGGTCCTGCGGGACCAGGGCGATGCGGTGTCGGAGGGGCGCGCGCCGTCGCTCCGGCAGGTCGTGCCAGGGCTCGCCGAACAGCCGCACGGAGCCGGCCTGGGGTCGGCGGAGCGCGAGCAGCGCGCCGAGCAGGCTGCTCTTGCCCGAGCCGGAGGCCCCCACGAGGCCGAGGGTTTCCCCGGGGACGAGTTCCAGGCTGACCCCGTCGACCGCGGTCCGGGCCTGGGCCCCGCGCCCGTAGCGCACCGTGACGTCCGTCGCGCTGAGCACGGGCCCACTGTCGAGCACGCGGGGGGCGCCCCCCGGCAGCGGGGGCGCGGCCGGAACCCGGGGAGCGGCCTCCGGCAGCAGCGGCTCGCCGCGGGGCCGGTCCCAGGGCACGGCGGCGATGAGTTCCCGCGTGTAGCGCTCCCGCGGGGCGCGCAGCACCTCGTCCGGGGTGCCCTGCTCCACCACGGCCCCGGCCCGCATCACGAGCACCCGGTCGGCGACCTCGGCGACGCTCGCGAGGTCGTGGCTGACGAGGAGCATCCCCGCGCCCGCCCGGACCCGCTCGGTGAGCAGGCCGAGCACCCGCCCGCGGAGCGCACTGTCGAGCGCGGTCGTTGGCTCGTCGGCGATGATCAGCTGCGGGTCGAGGATGAGCGCGGAGGCGATCAGGGCGCGTTGCCGCTGCCCGCCCGAGAGCTGGTCCGGGCGGCTCCTCAGGCGTTCCGCGGCGTCCGGGATGCCCGCGTCCGCGAGCGCCTCGGTCACCCGGGCGGCCCGCTCCCGCCGGGTGGCGGAGCCGTGCAGGCGGACGGGGTCGCCCACCTCGGCGAGCAGGGTGCGGAGCGGATCGAGCGCGGTCATCGGGTCCTGCTGCACGAGGCCGATGACGCGACCCCGGTGCAGCCGCCAGGCGGCCTGGCCCGGGGCGGGGGCCGGGTCGCCGAGCAGCCGCAGCGCGCCGCCCTCCTGCCGGGCTCCCGCGGGCAGTAGGCCGAGGGCGGCCCTGGCGGTGAGCGTCTTCCCGGAGCCGGATTCGCCGACGAGGGCGACGATCTCGCCGGGGCGCACGCTGAGGCTGAGCCCGGACACGGCCGGCCGGTCCTGGCCGGGGAAGCGCACCGTGAGCTCGGCGATGCTGAGCAGCTCGGTGGGCTGTGCACCGGGCTGTGCATCGGGCGATGCGGCGGGCAGCGCATTGGGCGCGGGCAGCGGCGCGGTCATCGGACTCTCCTCAGATGTTGCTGGCCCTGGCCGAGCACCGCGGTCGCGACCCCAACGGCGAGGATCGCGAGCCCGGGGAACACGGTCAGCCACCAGGCGCTCTCCAGATAGGGGCGGCCCGCGTTGAGCATCGCGCCCCACTCGGGCGCGGGCGGGGGAGCGCCGAGCCCGAGGTAACTGAGCGCGGAGGCCGTGAGCACCGCCTGGCCGACGCCGAGCGCGGCGAGCACCCCGAGCGGGCCGAGCGTGTGCGGGAGGATGCGGGTCAGCGCGATCCGCCAGCCCGGGTCGCCCTGCAACCGGGCGGCGGTGACGAAGCCGGAGGCGCGGGCCTGCCGGATACTGCCGCGGATGATGCGCGCGTAGCCGGGGGCGGTGGACAGGCCCACCGCGACCGTGACGGTGACGACCCCGGGGCCGCGCACCGCGATGAGCAGCAGCGCGAGGAGGAGCCCGGGGAACGCGAAGAGGGCCTCGATGACGCGGCCCACGACACGATCCGCGACGCGCCCGCCGAGCCCCGCAATCATCCCCAGGGCCCCGCCGAGCCCCACGCCGATCGCGGTGCTCGCGAGCCCGATGGCGAGGGAGGCCCGGCTGCCGTGCGCGATGCGGCTGAGCACGTCCCGGCCCGACTGGTCCGTGCCGAGCGGGTGCCCGGGGCCCGGGGGCGCGAACGCGTTCCCCGGGTCAACGGCGAGCGGGCCGAGCGGGGTGA
>NZ_JAPFRB010000005.1:50967-51772 GCF_035726885.1 Leucobacter sp. M11
TGGCTGGCCCGGGGGAGCCGGAATCGGTCACGCGCGCGCAAGGCTGGCCTCCGTTCGGGGGTCGACCCGCGCGATGGCGAGATCCACCAGCAGGGTGAGGAGCACATAGACGAGGGCGATGAACAGCACGATCCCGAGCACCACGGGCACATCGCGCCCGAGCACCGCCGTGACCAGGGTGCGCCCGAGCCCCGGGCGGGCAAACACGGTTTCAATGACCGCGGCGCCGCTGATCAGCGACCCCAGCGCCCACCCGGACAGGTTCAGCGCGGGCACCGCCCCGTGCCGGAGCACGTGCCGTGCCCGCACCCCGAGCTCGCCCTCGCCGCGGGCGCGGGCACTCGTCACGAAGGGCGCGTCCAGGGCATCAAGTGCCCCCTCGCGCATCACCTGGGCGAGGAACCCCGCCACGGGGACCGCCAGCGCGAGCACGGGCAACACGAGCCCCGACCAGCCGCCCGTGCTCACCGGGGGCAACCACCCCAGCCAGCTCGAAAACACCAGGATGAGCATGCTCGCGAGCCAGAAACCCGGCAGCGACGCCGCGGTCAGATCCAGCCCATTGCTGAGCGCCCGACCCGCGCGGGAGCGGCCCGTCGCCAGCAGGGTACTGCCGAGCGCGATCAGCCAGGCCACCCCCAGTGACACCCCCGCCAGCAGCAGCGTCGGCCACAACCCCGCCCCGATGACCGCCGTCACCGGTTTCTTCTGCGCATAGGAGTCCCCAAAGTCCCCGCTCAGGATCCGACCCAGATACGCGAGGAACTGCTCACCCAGGGGCCGATCCAGGCCGTACTGGGCCCGA
>NZ_JAPFRB010000005.1:51833-62530 GCF_035726885.1 Leucobacter sp. M11
GATCCCCCGGAATGAGCCGCAGCGCAAAAAAGGCCAGCGTCGCCACAATCAGGAGCACCGCCGCGGCCCCGGCAACCCGCGACAGGGCCCGGCGCACCCCAGAGGTCACTGCACCGTGACGCGCGCGAGCACCGGGGTGCTCACCGTCGGCAGGGCCCGCAGCCCCTCGACCCCCGCGCCGAACAGGAAGTGATTCTGCTGGTCATACAGGGGAAGCAGGTAGTGCCCCTCCGCCACGATCCGCTGCGCCTCCGTGGCCGCCGCAGCCCGCTCCGCGTCATCCGAGGAGCGGCTCAGCGTCTCGAGGACCGCATCCAACTCCGGCAGCGTCACCTGCGCGTTATTGGCAAAGTACCCGCTCGGCGCGGGCACCGTGCTGTCCGAGTGGAAGAGGAAACGCAGCACATCCGGGCCCACCTTCGTGTACGGGGCGCTCACCAGGTTGTAGTTGTGCTCCGCCAGGGCCGCGTACCAGGACGACAGATCCAACAGGCTCAGCCGCACCTCAAAGCCCACCCCGGCCGCCGCCGCCTGGATCTGCTCAAACAGCGCCTGCTCCGCCGGCACCGACTGATTCGTGCTCACCGGGAACTCCAGCGTCAGCGTCTTCCCGTCCTTCACCCGCACGCCGTCTGCGTTCCGCTCCGTCCAGCCCGCCTCGTCCAGCAGCTCGTTCGCCCGCTCCGCGTCCCCGGCGTACACCTCCGGGAACGAGACCGCGAGCGGCTCCGTGCTCGACAGCGCCGAGGTCGAACGCGGCGCGGTGTCCCCAAACAACGACGCAATCCCCGCGTCCACGTCCGCGGCGGCGACAAACGCCTCCCGCACCCGAGCATCATCAAACGGGGCCTTGCCGCTGTTCAACTCGATCCGATTACTCGCCCCCGGGCGCGGTGCATCCAGGTGCCCCAGCGCGTCATCCGACTCCGCCCGCTCGATCTGCTCCGGCAGCGGGTTATCGATGATGTCGACATCCCCGCTCTGCAACGCCGCAAAGCGCGTCGCGCTGTCCGGGAGAAACCGCCACTCCACCGTCGCAACCCCGGCAACGCCGGAGCCCGAGTCGTCCTCCGGCCCCCGCGTAAAGTCGTCGTTGCGCGTCAGGACGATCCGATCCTGCGGCAGCCACTCGGACACCACAAACGGGCCAGTGCCAATCGGTGCCAAGCAGTTCTCCTCCGCGCCCCGCTCGATCCCCGCGGGGGACTGGATCGCGTTCCACGGCTGCGCGAGCGACTCCAGCAGCGCCGCATCCGGACGCGTCAGATGGAACCGCGCCTGCGTCGGCGACACCGCCTCAACCGACGCAATCTGCGCGACCGCCAGATACCCCGTCGACGAGCCCGTCTCCGGATCCTGCAGGTGCGCAATATTCGCCCGGATCGCCTCGGCGTCCACCGGCGTCCCATCCGTGAAGGTCTTGCCCTCGGGGAGCATGAAGTCCCACGTCAGCCCGTCCGCGCTCGTCTCCCACGACGACGCCAACCACGGGATCATCGCGCCGGACGCATCCCGCGACACGAGCGACTCCAACACCTGGCTACTGAGCAGCGCCTGCGGATAGTTCCCTCCCACGTGCGGATCCAAACACGTCGGCTCCGCATCCCCCGTCGCGTACACCAGGGTCGCCTCCGAACCCCCCGGCCCAGACCCCGCCTCCGAGCCCGGGCTCGCACACCCGGTCAACACGAGCACCGACACCGCACACGCGGCCGTGAGCGACGCCGCAGCGGTCCGGCCGGAAACGACGGACAAACGGGGGGAACGGGGTACCATGCTGGCCTCCAGGCGTGAGAAATGCGGGGGCGCTCGCCGCAGGTCGGTTCCTGCGCTGAATAAATGTACTCAGTACATATATTCGGGGAGCTGGTTCAAGTATGCCACACGCGGGGCGGTGGAAAAGTTGTTATACTTGTACCAGAACAACCGCGGTTCCCCACGACCGCGGTGCAACGTGAGCAGGAGGCCCCGTGTTCTTTCGCATCGACCCAGATTCGGCCGAGCCGATCTTCGAGCAGATCGCGGGCTGCGTCCGCATCGCCGCGCTCGCCGGTGACCTCGCCGCGGGGGAGAAGCTGCCCCCGGCCCGCCAGCTCGCCGAGTCCCTGAACGTGAACGTGCACACCGTGCTCCGCGCCTATCAGGACCTGCGCGACGAGGGGCTCATCGAACTGCGCCGCGGGCGCGGCGCCACCGTGACCGAGCGCGTCACCGGGTATCGCACCCTGGAGAAGCAGCTGGAAGCGATGGTCGCCGAGGCCGGCGCTCAGGGCATCTCTCCCCGCACCCTCGCGGCCCTCCTCCGGGACACCCGCTCGTGAGCGCCGCTCGCACCCCGGTCCCCGGCGACGATCCGGCCGTCCTCGAGCGCGAGCGCCGGAGCCGCTTTCGGGCCTTCGTCCTTGGCGTCGCAGCCCCGGCGCTCATCAGCCTGCTCGGGGCGGTTGTCCTGACGCTCTGGATGCCGCGCCTGCCCGAGCGGGTCGTCCGGCAGTGGGACTTCTCCGGGCAGCCGACCTCGACCATGGATCCCGCGATGCTCTGGATGCTCCCCGCGCTGTTCACCGCGATCGGCCTCGGAATCGGGCTCTGGCACGCCCGCGCGGTTACCGCGGACGGCGGCTACGGCTCGGACGCCCGCACCGCCGTCGCGATGGCCCCGGCGTTCACCCTGCTCGGCTGGCTCGTGATCCTCGGCATTGCGGGCAGCCAGCTCGACCGGCCGGCCCCGGCCGCGTCCGTCGAGAACCCGCTGCTGACGATGCTGGTCACCCCGGCCCTCGCGCTCGCGGTGTTTTTCGCGGGACGCGCCTGGCTGCCCAAGAGCACCCTGCCGAAGGCCGAACCGTTGACCCCGGTGCCGCTGCCCCGCAGTGATCGCCAGCAGCTCGCCTGGTCCGCCCGGATCGGCTTCCCGCGCCTCGGCATGATCGGCCTGGCGCTCGTGCCCGCGGCCGTGTTCGGGACCGCGCTCGTCCTCGGCGTGGGACGCGGCGCGGGCACCGAGCTCGTCGTCGTCGCGGCCGCGGCCCTGATCGCCGTCACCGGGGTGTTCCTCGTCGGGGTCTGGCGGGTCACCTGCGACCGCTCCGGGCTCACGGTGCGCCACCCGCTCGGCTGGCCGAGCGTCCGGATCCCGATCGCCGATATCGACCGGGTGCGCGTGGTCCGGGTGCAGGGAATCAGCGAATACGGGGGCTTTGGGTATCGGCGCGCCTCCGGCGGACGGACCGGGGTGATCCTGCGCTCGGGTCCCGCGCTGGAGGTCACGCGCCGCAACGGCACGAGCTTCCTGGTCACCCTCGCCGACGCGGAGACCGCGGCGAGCGTCCTGGAGAGCTATCGCCGGGAGCTGAGCGGCGGGTGAGCGCCCCGGGGCGCGAACGCTCAGGAAGGTGAGTAGAATAGCGGCAACGACTGCGATCCGGCCATCACCGGGGAGTCCCCGGAAGAACGATCGGCCCCGGCCGGTCCACTAGACCCGGGCGGGTGGGCCCGTCAGCGCCTGACAATGAGTGGCCGCCCCCGGGCGGCAAGCGGGGTGGTACCGCGGGCTTCGGCTCGTCCTCGGCCGAGCAGCACCGGACAACGGATCACCGGACACCGAGGAACGAAGGACCACATGGCGTACCCCAAGACCCCCGCCCACGCAGACCCGTCGGGCGCCGACCGCGCAGGCGCCGCCTTCGGCCTCGCCGCCGCGCCGACCCCCTCGCCCAAGCTCCCCACCATCGAGCGCGGGGTACTCGCCTTCTGGGAGGCCGACGGCACCTTCCAGGCGTCGATCGACCAGCGCGAGGGCGCCCCGGAGTGGGTCTTCAACGACGGCCCGCCCTTCGCGAACGGCCTTCCGCACTACGGGCACCTGCTCACGGGTTACGTGAAGGACCTCTTCCCGCGCTACCAAACCATGCGCGGCAAGCACGTCGAGCGCCGCTTCGGCTGGGACACGCACGGCCTCCCCGCCGAGCTGGAAGCGATGAAGCAGCTCGGCATCACCGAGAAGAGCGAGATCGAGGCGATGGGCATCGCCGCCTTTAACGCCCAGGCGAAAGAGTCGGTGCTGAAGTACACGGAGGAGTGGCAGGACTACGTCACCCGCCAGGCCCGCTGGGTGGACTTCGAGAACGGCTACCAGACCCTCGACATCGGCTTCATGGAGTCCGTCATCTGGGCGTTCAAGCGCCTCTATGACGACGGCCTGGCCTACGAGGGCTACCGGGTGCTGCCCTACTGCTGGCGCGACGAGACCCCGCTGTCGAACCACGAGCTGCGCATGGACGACGACGTGTACCAGATGCGTCAGGACCAGACCGTGACCGTGACCTTCCCCCTGGCTGGGGAGCGCGCCGCGGCCCTCGGCCTCGACGGCGTCGCCGCCCTCGCCTGGACGACGACCCCCTGGACCCTGCCCACGAACCTCGCGCTCGCGGTCGGCCCCGCGGTCGAGTACGCCGTGGTGCCCGCCGGCCCGGGCGAGGTCACGGCCCGCGCCGAGCGCTTCCTGCTCGCGAGCGCCCTCGTCGGCGCGCACGCGAAGGACCTCGGCTACGAGGACGCCACCGCCGCGCAGGCCGCCGTGACCGCAACCGTCACGGGCGCTGAGCTTGCCGGGGTGCGCTACGAGCCCCTCTTCGACTACTTCATGGACACCGCCGAGTGGGGCACCGAGCTCGCCTGGCAGATCCTCACCGCCGACTACGTCACGACCGAGGACGGCACGGGCCTCGTGCACATCTCCCCGGCCTACGGTGAGGTCGACAAGGAGGTCGCGGACGCCGTCGGCATCCCGACGATCCTCTCCGTTGACGAGGCCGCCCGCTTCCTGCCGAGCGTGCCCGACTTCGTCGGCGAGCAGGTCTTCGACGCGAACAAGGGCATCACCCGGAAGCTGCGCGACGAGGGCCGGCTGCTTCGCCAGGCCTCATACGAGCACTCGTACCCGCACTGCTGGCGCTGCCGGAACCCCCTGATCTACAAGGCGGTGTCGAGCTGGTTCGTGCGCGTCACGGATATCCGCGACGACATGATCCGGCTCAACGAGGACATCACCTGGGTGCCCGAGAACGTCAAGCACGGCCAGTTCGGCAAGTGGTTGCAGGGCGCGCGCGACTGGTCGATCAGCCGCAACCGCTACTGGGGCTCACCCATCCCGGTCTGGAAGAGCGACAACCCCGAGTTCCCCCGCGTGGACGTGTACGGCTCCCTCGACGAGCTGGAGCGCGACTTCGGGGTGCGCCCGGACGACCTGCACCGGCCCTTCATCGACGAGCTGACGCGCCCCAACCCCGACGACCCCTCCGGGCAGTCCACGATGCGCCGCATCCCCGACGTGCTCGATGTCTGGTTCGACTCGGGCTCGATGCCCTTCGCGCAGGCGCACTACCCCTTCGAAAACCAGGAGTGGTTCGACAAGCACCAGCCGGCCGACTTCATCGTGGAGTACATCGGCCAGACCCGCGGCTGGTTCTACACCCAGCACATCCTGGCCACCGCGCTCTTTGGCCGCCCCGCGTTTAAAAACGTGATCAGCCACGGCATCGTGCTCGGCTCTGACGGCAACAAGATGTCGAAGTCGCTGCAGAACTACCCCGACGTCAACGAGGTCTTCGACCGCGACGGCTCCGACGCGATGCGCTGGTTCCTGATGGCGAGCCCCGTCGTGCGCGGCGGCAACCTGATCGTGAACGAGGAGGGCATCCGGGAGGGCGTCCGCCAGTTCATCCTGCCCATGTGGAACACCTACTACTTCTTCAGCCTCTACGCGAACGCGGACGGCGTGGACGCGGTGCGCTCCGTCACCTCGACGGACCCCCTCGACCGCTACATCCTCGCGAAGACGCGCACCCTGATCGAAGAGGTGACGGCGGAGCTCGACGCGCTCGACTCCACCATGGCCGCGGCTAAGCTGCGCGACTTCGCCGAGGTGCTCACGAACTGGTACGTGCGCCGCTCCCGCGACCGCTTCTGGGCGGGCACGAAGGCCGACGCGCAACACCGCCAGGCCTTCGACACGCTCTTCACCGTGCTGGAAACGGTGCTGCGCGTGGCCGCGCCGCTCATGCCGATCGTGGGCGAGGAGATCTGGAAGGGGCTCACGGGCGGACGAAGCCTGCACCTCACGGACTGGCCCGACGCCGAGGAATTCCCCGCCGACGACGAGCTCGTTGCCGCGATGGACGCCGTGCGGCAGACCGTGTCCAGCACGCTCGCCCTGCGCAAGCAGCGCGGCCTGCGGGTGCGCCTCCCGCTGGCCACGCTGACCGTCGTCACCGAGCGACCCGAGCTCCTGGAGCCCTTCGCCGACATTCTCCGCGAGGAGCTGAACGTGAAGCGGGTCGTCCTCGTGCCGCAGACCGAGAACAGCGCCGCCGAGCACGGCGTGGAATCCCGCCTCGCCGTGAACGCGCGCGCCGCCGGGCCCCGGCTCGGCAAGCGCGTCCAGGAGGCGATCAAGGCAGCCAAGACCGGCGACTGGTCCGAGACGGATGGCGTCGTGGTCGCGGGCGGCATCGCCCTGGAGCCCGCCGAGTACGAGCTGACGCTCACGGTCGGCGCCGAGGGGCAGGAGAGCGCCCAGGCGATCACCCTGCTGCCGGGCGGGGCCTTCGCCCTGCTCGACACCGTCACCACGCCGGAGCTGGAGGCCGAGGGCATGGCGCGCGACGCGATCCGCGCCATCCAAGAGGCCCGCAAGAACGCGGGGCTCGACGTGAGCGACCGGATCCGGCTCGCCCTCGCGAGCGACGCGACCGGAGCCGCCGCCCTCGAATCGCACGCCGAGCTGATCGGCCGCGAGACCCTCAGCCGGGAGGTCAGCGTCCGCGTCGCCGACGCGGCCGAGCTCGCCGAGCTGCCCGCCCTGCTCGGGGCGCAGTCCGCGCTCGTCATCTCCCTCGACAAGGCGGTGTAGCGCATGGACGCCGCGGAAACCCTGTTCCGAGAACTGCTCACCCGCACGGGTGAGGCCACGCCCGAGCCCCGGCTCGACGCCGTGCGCCGCTTCGCGCAGCTGCTCGGCGACCCGCACGCCGACCTGCCCGTGATCCAGGTCGCGGGCACGAACGGGAAGACCAGCACCTCCCGGGCCATCGCCGCGCTGCTGCGCGCCTCCGGCCTGCGCACCGGGCTGTTCACGAGCCCGCACCTGCGCAGCTTCACGGAGCGCTTCCTCATCGACGGCGAGCCCGTCGAGGGGGAGAAGCTCGCGGAGATCTGGGCGGAGCTGCAGCCCGCGCTCTCGATCGTGGACGCCGAGCTCGCGGCGGCGGGCAAAGCCCGGATCACGTTCTTCGAAGCCCTCGCCGTGCTCGCGCTCGCGGTCTTCGCGGACGAACCCGTGGAGGTCATCATCCTCGAGGTGGGCATGGGCGGCGAGTGGGACGCGACGAACATCGTGACCGCAGACGTCGCCGTGTTCACCCCGATCGACCTGGATCACGTCGGCATCCTCGGCGACACGATCGCCGAGATCGCGCGCACCAAGGCCGGGATCATCGACGCGGGCGCCACGGTGGTCTCCGCCGCGCAGACGCCGGAGGCGCTCGCCGAGCTGCGCGCCCGTGCCCAGCAGCAGGGCGCGCAGCTGCGCGTCGAGGGCGAGGACTTCCGGGTCCGGGACGACCGCGTCGCCGTTGGCGGCCGCTTCGTCGCGGTCACCGGGCTCGCGGGGGACTACCCCGGCGCGCTTGCCCCGCTCTTCGGCGCGCACCAGGCCCAGAACCTCGCCGTCGCCGTCGCCGCGGTCGAGGCCTTCTTCGGCGGGGACCGCCCGCTCGGCGAGGAGATCATCGAGGCGGGCTTCGCCATCGCGGACTCGCCCGGTCGCCTCCAGCCGATCGGGGTCGAGCCCCCCGTGTACGTGGACGCCGCGCACAACCCGCACGGGGCTCGCGCCCTCGTCGCCGCGGTGCGCGAGTCCTTCGAGTTCACGGGGCTCGCGGTCGTCTTCGGGGCGCTGTCCGACAAGGACGCCGCCGGGGTCATCGCCGAGCTCGCCCCCATCGCGGATCTGCTCGTCACGACGCAGAGCTCCTCGCCCCGGTCCATCCCCGCGGACGACCTCACCGAGATCGCCCTCCGCGTCGCCCCCGACCTCGAGGTCGCCACCTGGGAGGGCGTCCCCGACGCCCTCGACACGGCCCGGGACTGGGCCGCCCGTGAGCCCGGCCGCGGCGTGCTGGTGTGCGGCTCGATCGTCCTCGTCGGCGAGGCACTCGCCCACGCAGAAACCGAAGGATGGAACGAATGACCAACGCGAATCTGCCGGGGGACGACGAAGAACTGAAGCTCTCCCCGTCGGAGACCATCGCGCACAACTCCGCGATGCGCCTGTCCGGCTCGGCGAAGGGCCGCCGCTCCACGCAGCGCGCGCTCGCCTCGATCGTGCTCGGCTTCGAGCTGTTCGTGGTGTTCCTCGGCGGCATGACGGTGTTCGGCCTCGGGGCGGTGCAGCCGCGTGAGCTCGGCATCTACGGCGGCCTCGCCCTGTGCCTGCTCATCATCATCGCCCTCGGCACGATGCGCACGAAGCTCGGCATTTGGATCGGCTGGGGGGTGCACCTCGCGATGTTCCTCGCGGGCTTCATCCTGCCGATGTTTGTCATCGTCGCCGTGATCTTCACCGCCCTCTGGGTGTACTGCATGATCACCGGTGCGCGGATGGATCGGCAGGCCGCCGCCCGCTTCGGCCAGGCCCCGGCCTGAGACGCGCACGCCCTAGACTGGAATCGCGCCGATTCGTCGGCACCCCCGCACGCAGCAGAAGGAGTCCCACATGCACGTTGAAGAGACACTCGTCCTCGTCAAGCCCGACGGCGTCGCCCGTAACCTGACCGGCGAGATCCTGCGCCGGATCGAGGCGAAGGGGTACTCCCTCGTCGACCTCAAGCTGGTGCAGGCGGACCGCGAGCTGCTCGCGAAGCACTACGCCGAGCACGAGGGCAAGCCCTTCTACGAGCCGCTCATCGAGTTCATGGAGTCCGGCCCCACGGTCGCGATCCGACTGACCGGCAACCGCGTCATCGAGGGCTTCCGCGTCCTCGCCGGCACGACCGACCCGACGACGGCCGCGCCCGGCACCATCCGCGGCGACCTCGGCCGCGACTGGGGCCTCGCCGTGCAGCAGAACCTCGTGCACGGCTCCGACTCGGTCGAGTCGGCCGAGCGCGAGCTGGCCCTCTGGTTCGGGAAGTAACGACCCAGCCCCCAGCCGCGACACCCGCGCCACCGCAACGCCCCGGACGTCCCCGTCCGGGGCGTTGCTGCGTGTGCGCCCCGCCGCTAGCGGCGGAGCCGGATCGGGGCTACGCTAAACCGGCCAGCCACGACCGCGAGACTCGTCACCCCGACGACCGCGGAGGCCCGTATGTCCCCAGCCCAGCCCTCACCCCGCATCCCCCCTGGCCCGCTGCGCCGCCTGCTGGTGAGCCTGCCGCCCGTCAACCTGGCGCTGTTTCTCGTCTGGGGCGCCGTGCCCCCCGTGCTCCTCGCGGTGCTCGTGCAGGGCATCGACCCCGCGGGCAAGGAGCGCAGCCTGGCGCTGGTGCTCGCGGTCGGCGCGCTCGCGGCCATGATCGCCCAGCCGCTCGCCGGGCTGCTCTCCGATCGGACCCGGAGCCGCTGGGGGCGGCGCACCCCCTGGCTGGTCGGGGGCAGCGCGGCCGGGGCCGCGGCGCTCGTCCTCCTCGGCCAGGGCCGCACGATCGCGCAGGTGCTCGCCGCCTGGGTGGCCGTGCAAATCCTGCTGAACCTCGCGCAGGGCCCCCTGAGCGCGGTGCTCCCGGACCGGGTGCCCCGTGCCCTGCGCGGCACCTTCTCGGCCGCGACCGGGCTCGGGCTCATGCTCGGCATGCTCGGGGGACAGGTCTTCGGGGCGGTGTTCTCCGAGCGGATCGCACTCGGCACCGCCCTGCTCGGCGGGATCGCCCTCGCGGCCCTGCTCGGCTTTAGCGTGCTCAACCCGGACGCGGACAACCGCGGCGACGCGGTCCCGCCCCTGTCCGCGCGGGCGGCGCTCCTTGGCTCCTGGGTCGCGCCGCTGCGGCACCCGGACTTCGTCTGGGCATTCCTCGGGCGGCTGCTGCTGAACCTGGGCTACTCGCTCATCATGACCTACCTGCTCTACATTCTGCAGGAGATCGTGGGCCTCAGCCTGGCGGAGGCGATTGTCCTCGTGCCGGTCATCGCGGGGACCGGGGCGGTCTTCGTGCTCCTGAGCACCGTGATCTCCGGTCCGCTCTCCGATCGCCTGCGGCGGCGGCGCGTCTTCGTCTTCGCCTCGGCGATGATCCTCACGGGCGCGATGTGGCTGCCGCTCGCGATGCCAACGGTGCCCGGGGTCATCATCTTCGGCGCGCTCGCGGGCTTTGGCTTCGGCATTTTCCAGGCCGTGGACACCGCGCTCATCTCGGAGGTGCTGCCCGATCAGGCCGCAGCGGGGAAGGACCTCGGGGTGATCAATATCGCGGCGACCCTTCCGCAGACCGTGGCCCCGGCGCTGGCGGGGGTCATCGCGGTGAGCGTCGGCTATGTCTGGCTGTTCCCGGTTGCCGCGGTGCTCGTCTTCCTCGCGGGGCTGGCGGTCATCCCCATTCGTTCGGTACGGTAACCGCACCGAAGCAGTCCTCGACGACTCGCCCCTCGGGGCGCGACAGGGAGCAACCCATGAGTTCGACCACCGCATCGTCCGCCGCGTC
>NZ_JAPFRB010000005.1:62595-66172 GCF_035726885.1 Leucobacter sp. M11
ACGCGGTCGAGGCCGTGCTGGCCCGGCTCAGCCCGGAGCAGCGCGTCGCGGTGACGACCGGGGCAAGCATCTGGGAGAGCCGAGCCGTGCCCGAGGCCGGGCTCCCGGAGATCACCCTCTCGGACGGGCCGCACGGGCTCCGACGCCAGCGCACGGGCGGCGACCACCTCGGCGCGATCGCCGGGGAACCGGCAACGTGCTTCCCGCCCGCCGTGGGCATCGGGGCGAGCTGGGATCCCGAGTTGATCGAGCGCGTGGGGCAGGCCCTCGGCGACGAGGCCCAGGCCGCGGACGTCCAGGTGCTGCTCGGCCCGGGCGTCAACCTCAAGCGCGACCCGCGCTGCGGGCGCAACTTCGAGTATTACTCCGAGGACCCGCTGCTCAGCGGGGTGCTCGGCGCGGCCCTCGTCCGCGGCATCCAGTCGCGCGGGGTGGGTGCCTCCGTGAAGCACTTCGCCGCGAACAATCAGGAGAGCGACCGGATGCGGGTGAGCGCCGACATCGACGAGCGCACCCTCCGCGAGCTGTACCTGCCCGCCTTCCGGCGCATCATCGAGGAGGCGCGCCCCTGGACCGTGATGTGTTCCTACAACCGGGTGAACGGCCGCTTTGCCGCGGAAGACCCCTGGCTGCGCGATGTCCTGCGGGACGAGTGGGGCTACGACGGGGTGCTCGTGTCCGACTGGGGCGCCGTCCGCGACCGCGTCGCCTCGCTGGAGGCCGGGCTCGACCTGGAGATGCCGGGCACCGAGCAGCCGAACACGGCGCCGGTCACCGCGGCCGTCGCGGCGGGAACACTCGCCGAGCACCGGGTCGACGACTCGGCCCGACGCGTGATCCGGCTCGCGCTCCGGGGCCAGACGAATGCGCGCCCGGAGACCCGCATCGATCACGATGCGCACCACGCGCTCGCCCGTGAGGCCGCCGCCCGCAGTATCGTGCTCCTGCGCAACGAGCCCGCCCCGGCGCTCGCGCCGCCCGG
The DNA here is from genome assembly GCF_035726885.1 of Leucobacter sp. M11. NCBI lineage: Bacteria > Bacillati > Actinomycetota > Actinomycetes > Micrococcales > Microbacteriaceae > Leucobacter > Leucobacter sp. M11. Next base: position 63,578 of record NZ_JAPFRB010000005.1, read on the forward strand.
GGCCGTGACCCCCGCGGAGGAACCGCTCCTGCCGCTCGGGCCGGGCTCGGGGCGCATCGCCGTGATCGGCGAGTTCGCGCGTTCGCCCCGCTTCCAGGGCTCCGGCAGCTCCCGGGTCGTGCCGACCCGGCTGGACACCGCAGCGGCGGAGATCGACCGCCTTGCCGCCGCGGCGGGCCTGCCGACGCCGGAGTTCGCCCCCGGCGTGGCGCTGCCCGGCACCCCCGCGGCGGACGCCGAGCCCACCGCCCTCCTCCGCGAGGCCGAGGCCCTCGCGGCGGCGGCGGACACGGTGCTCCTGTTTCTCGGGCTCCCGGACGAGGCCGAATCCGAGGGCTTTGACCGGTCGGACCTGGAGCTGCCCGCGGACCAGCTCGCCCTGCTCGACCGGGTCCTCGCGGTTGCCCCGCGCACGGCGGTCGTGCTGAGCAACGGGGGCGTGGTGCGCGTGGCCGACTGGCACCGCCGGGTGCCCGCGCTGCTGGAGGCGTGGCTGCTCGGCCAGGCCGGGGGCGGTGGCACCGCCGATGTGCTCTTTGGGGTGGTCTCCCCGTCGGGCCGACTCACGGAGACGATCCCGGAGCGGCTCGAGGACGTGCCGAGCTTCCCGTTCTTTCCGGGGGAGGAGGGGCACGTGCGCTACGGAGAGGGCCTCTACGTCGGCTACCGGATGAGCGAGACCGTGGGCCGCGAGGTGAGCTACCCCTTCGGCCACGGGCTGTCCTACGCGAGCTTTGACTACGAGGCCGTCACCGCCGAACTCGAGGGCGAGGAGGTGCGGCTCAGCGTGCGGCTGCGCAATCGCTCCGAGCGCGACGCGCGCGAGGTCGTGCAGGTCTACGCGGGGCTGCCCGGGGCGGTCGTCTCGCGCCCCGCGACGGAGCTGCGGGCCTTCGCCTCGGTGCTCGTCCCGGCGGGGGAGGCCGTCACGGTCGCGCTGGGCTTCCCGGTTCGCGACCTCGCGACGTACCGGGTCTCCGGCGCCGCGTGGTGCGTCGAGGGCGGGGCCTATCAGCTCCGCGTCGGCGGCTCCGTCCGGGAGGCGCGCTGGTCCGGCGCGGTCGAGGTGCCCGGCGATCCCTCGCCCGTGCCGCTCGACGCGCAGTCCACGCTCGGGGAGTGGCTGCGGCACCCCGTCGCCGGGGCGCTCGTGCAGCAGGCGCTCGCGCAGGCCGCCGCGGGGGAGCAGGGCGCAGCCCTGGCCGATCCCCAGGTCATGCGAATGGCGGAGCAGATGACGCTCGGGCAGCTCGTCAGCTTCGGCGCGGCGAGCCCCGAGCAGCTCCAGGCGCTGCTCAGCATCGTCGGTTCCCCGCGCCCCTGAAGGCGCGGGGCCGGACCCGTGGCACCCGGAGCGGCGCGAGCCTAGGAGAAGGCGCGCATGAGTTCGCTCCACCAGTCCAGGCGCAGCTGGGCGGACATCGCGATGATGACGTAGCTCAGCACGATGAAGACCCAGGCCCAGGAGGAGAGGGCGGCGAAGCGCTGCTGCGTGCCCGCCGCCACGGGGAACTCCTCACGGGCGTAGGGGTGGAACAGGGAGGTCCAGAACAGCGGGATCATCACGACCCAGACGACCATGCACCAGGGGCAGAGCGTGCCCAGGACAAAGATGCTCTGGAAGGCGAGCCAGGCGATGAAGCCGAAGCCGAAGGCGAGGCCCAGCTGATACAGCGACCAGAACCAGCGCGGGAAGCGGGCCCCGGCCAGCAGCGCCACGCCCACGATGATGGGGGCCATGAACAGGGACACGCCCAGGATCGGGTTGGGGAAGCCGAAGACCGACCCCTGCTCCGAAACCATGTTCGGCCCGCACGTCACGAGAATGCTGATGTTGCAGTTCGGGACGTGATCCGGATTCGAGAGGGTCTTGATGTACTCCGTGAGGAGTTCGAAAGACCCAAACCAGCCGATGATCCCCAAGATCACGGTGCTGAGTCCAAACGCGACGGGGCGTGACGTGCGCTGCTGCTGATTCATACTGCTGATCTTAGTTCCGCCGGACTGGAATCCCGCTGGGCAGGTTTCACCGGCTCCGGAGTGTCGCATGACATAATGGAGGTGCGCGAGCCGTACAGTCATCGCAAGAGGCGCGACGGTTCGTCCAGAGTTTTGTAGTAACCGCAAGGGGGCTACGACCGAGTACCGGTCACGTTGGGGCATGCGCCACGACGACACGAAGAGTTTGCGACCGAACGGGTCGCCAAGACAGTACCCCGGGCACGGAACACTGCCCGATGAAGGAGCACACCAGGAATGGTGAACAACGACACACCCGAAACCGTGAGCGCCGAGGAAGCCGCAGCAGCGGCCACCGCGCCCGAGGCAACGCCCGCGGCGGCTGACACGCCCGCGCTCACTGACACCCCGACCGAGACGCCGAGCGAGGCACCGGCAGCCGAGACCTCCGCTGCCGAGACCCCGGCCGCCGAGGCGGAGGCGCCGGTCAAGAAGGCCCCGCGCAAGCGTCGCACCAAGGCGCAGATCGCCGCCGACGAGGCAGCGGCCGCCGAAGCCGCCGCGGCCAAGGCGGCCGAGGCAGCGGACGCCGCCGAGGCCACGCTTGAGGCCGCGCTCGCGGATCGGGCGAAGCCG
>NZ_JAPFRB010000005.1:66223-71013 GCF_035726885.1 Leucobacter sp. M11
CCCGCCGCCCCCGTTGAGGTTTCCGAGCCGACGAAGCCGGCGGACTCGACCGAGCAGGTTCCGGCGGCTGAAGAGGATGCGCCCGCCGCGCCCGCGGAGGCGACCGAGCCCGCCGCGCCCGAGAACCCGCTCGCCGCGGTGCTCCCGAGCGCGCCGATGACCCCGGAGGAGCGCTTCCGCGCCAGCACCCGGCTCATCTTCCTCGCCCCCGATCTGCCCCCGCTGCCGCCCCGCCAGCAGCGCGAGCCCCGCGGCTTTGACGCCTACCGGGACCAGCCCCGCGACGAGGAGCACGACGACCGCGAGCCCGCGAGCTCGCGGACCCGCACCCGGACCCGCGGCCGCGCCCGCGCCGAGGACCACGACGGCCCCCGCGACGCCGCGCGCGACCGCGACCGCGATCGCGACCGTGACGCTCACGACGAGGGGCAGCGCCGCCAGCGCAGCGCCCCCGTCATCACCGAGCCCCAGAAGATCAAGGGTTCGACCCGCCTGGAGGCAAAGAAGCAGCGCCGCCGGGACGGACGCGAGGCCGGCCGCCGCCGCGTCGTGGTCACCGAGTCCGAGTTCCTCGCGCGCCGCGAGTCCGTCGACCGCATGATGCTCGTCCGCGCGAAGGCGGACCGCATCCAGATCGGCGTCATGGAGGACAAGGTGCTCGTCGAGCACTACGTCGCCCGCTCCAGCGAGACCTCGCTGATCGGCAACGTCTACCTCGGGCGCGTGCAGAACGTCCTGCCCAGCATGGAGGCGGCCTTCGTCGACATCGGCCGCGGCCGCAACGCCGTGCTCTACTCGGGCGAGGTCGACTGGTCCGCGCTCGACGGCGGCAACACCGCCCGCAAGATCGAGAACGTGCTGAAGCCCGGCGACCACGTCCTGGTGCAGGTCACCAAGGACCCGGTCGGCCACAAGGGGGCCCGCCTCACGAGCCAGGTCTCCCTGCCCGGACGCTTCCTGGTCTACGTGCCCGGCGGCTCCATGAACGGCATCTCCCGGAAGCTCCCCGACACCGAGCGGGCGCGCCTCAAGAAGATCCTCAAGGAGGTGCTGCCCGACAGCGCGGGCGTGATCGTGCGCACCGCGGCCGAGGGCGCGACCGAGGAGCAGCTGACGCTCGATGTGCAGCGCCTCACCCGCCAGTGGGACTCGATCCAGGCGAAGACGAAGAGCGGCAACGCCCCGGCGCTGCTGCACAGCGAGCCCGACATGCTCATCAAGATCGTCCGCGACGTGTTCAACGAGGACTTCCAGAAGCTCGTGATCGCGGGCGAGGAGACGCACCGCACGATCACCGATTACCTCAGCCAGGTGGCCCCCGATCTGATCGAGCGCGTTGAGGCCCACACGGGGGAGCGCGACCTCTTTGACCAGTTCCGGGTGACCGAGCAGATCGCGAAGGCGCTCGACCGCAAGGTCTGGCTGCCCTCCGGCGGCTCGCTCGTGATCGACCGCACCGAGGCGATGACCGTGGTCGACGTCAACACCGGAAAGTTCGTCGGCTCCGGGGGAAACCTCGAGGAGACCGTCACCAAGAACAACCTGGAGGCCGCGGAGGAGATCGTGCGCCAGCTGCGGCTGCGCGACATCGGCGGCATCATCGTCGTGGACTTCATCGACATGGTGCTCGAGTCGAACCGCGATCTCGTCCTGCGCCGCATGATCGAGTGCCTCAGCCGGGACCGGACCAAGCACCAGGTCGCCGAGGTCACCTCGCTCGGCCTCGTGCAGATGACCCGCAAGAAGCTCGGCCTCGGCCTCCTGGAGTCCTTCAGCGAGGCCTGCGAGACCTGCGCCGGCCGCGGCATCATCGTGCACCACGACCCCGTGGTGAAGCACCGGGGCGAGGGCCAGTCCGCGTCCGGGCAGTCCGGTCAGTCCGGTCAGGCAAGCGGGTCGTCCCGGAAGCGCCGCAGCGGCGGCGGCGGCGGAAACGCCTCCTCCCCGCAGGCGGCCCCGGTGACCGCGCCCGTGCAGGCGCACAGCATCAGCGACGGCGCCAAGGACATGCTCGCGAAGGTGGCGGCGAAGACCCTGTCGAACGGCCGCGAGAACGGGACCGAGGACGCCGCTCCGGCGGAGCAGTCCCCGGCCCCCGAGGCCGCGCGCGAGTCGGCCCGCCCCGCTGCGGAGCCCGCGAACGCCGCACCCGTGGACGCCGCACCCGTCGGCGACTCCGAGGCTGCGGCGCTCCTCGCCGTCAGCGAACTGCTGGGGCAGCCGCTCCCGGAGACGGCGCAGCCGCGTCGTCGCGGGGGGCGTCGCTCCAGCGCCGCGGCGTCGCCCGCGGACACGGACCTGCTGGGCTCCGTGCTGGACGCCCTGCCGGACGCACCCGCGCCCGGGCAGAGCCGAAACCGCAGTCGACGGGTTTCCACCCAGGCGATCCGCGGCGGCGAACGCCCCGAACTCACCGAAAACTGAGTCGCGACACGGGGCGCGGTCATTTGACCGCACCCCGTGCGTGCGATAAAGTTGAGTGTTGGTGAAACCGTACGGTGACCACCAGCACTGTGGGGCTCCCTGAGTTCGGCCAGTCGCTTCGGCGGCAGGCTCTGGCGGCAGAGCCCCGCTCCATCAGACAGCATTCGTGGAATCCACCGCGAAGAGCAGTGGAAGACATTTCCTCGAGAAAAGGTTGACAATTGGTTTACGCAGTAGTGCGCGCCTCTGGGCGACAGGAAAAGGTTGAGGTCGGCACGATCCTCACGGTTAACCGCGTCACGGGCGACGACAAGGGCACGGTTTCCCTGCCCGCCGTCCTCCTCGTTGACGGCGACAAGATCACTAGCGACGCCGCGGCGCTCGCCAAGGTGGCCGTGACCGCTGAGGTTCTTGAGGACGTTCGCGGCCCCAAGATCGTCATCCAGCGGTACAAGAACAAGACGGGTTACAAGTCCCGTCAGGGCCACCGTCAGGACCTGTCCCGGATCAAGATCACGGGGATCAAGTAGCCACCGGCTACTCGGTAGAGAGACTTTAGGAGAACAGACTCATGGCAACAAAAAAGGGTGCGAGTTCCACTCGTAACGGTCGCGACTCGAACGCACAGCGCCTCGGCGTGAAGCGCTTCGGCGGTCAGCAGGTCAACGCGGGCGAGATCCTCGTTCGTCAGCGCGGCACCGTCTTCCACCCCGGCGTGAACGTCGGCAAGGGCGGCGACGACACGCTGTTCGCCCTCGCGGCCGGCGCGGTTGAGTTTGGTGCAAAGGGCGGCCGCAAGGTCGTCAACATTGTGGCGGCAGCTGAGTAGTCAGCTGCGGTACAGGTGAGGGCGAGCTTCGGCTCGCCTTTGCCGTTTCTGCGGGACACCGGTTCCGCGCAACAGAGTTAAGGGGTTTCAACGTGGTCACGTTTGTGGATCGAGTGCAGGTGCACCTCAAAGCCGGCGACGGCGGAGACGGTTGCATGTCGATCCGTCGCGAAAAGTTCAAGCCGCTCGCCGGCCCGGACGGCGGCAACGGCGGGCACGGCGGCGACATCGTGCTCATCGCTGACCCGCAGGAGACCACGCTGCTGGACTTCCACCGCCGCCCGCACCGCAGCGCCGACAGCGGCCTCTTCGGCCAGGGCGACTACAAGCACGGTGCCCGCGCCGCCGACATGGAGCTCCGCGTTCCCGTCGGCACGGTCGTGCACGGCCCGGACGACGAGATCCTCGCGGACCTGACGATGCCGGGGACCCGGCTCGTCATCGCCGAGGGCGGCCTCGGCGGCCTCGGCAACCACTCCCTCGCGAGCCAGAAGCGCAAGGCTCCCGGCTTCGCGCTGAAGGGCACCGAGGGCGAGGAGCTGGACATCTGGCTCGAGCTGAAGACCGTCGCCGACGTTGCCCTCGTTGGCTACCCGTCCGCGGGCAAGTCCAGCCTGATCGCCGCCATGAGCGCGGCGAAGCCGAAGATCGCGGATTACCCCTTCACGACCCTGCACCCGAACCTCGGCGTCGTCCAGTCCGGCGACACCCGCTACACGATGGCGGACGTGCCCGGCCTGATCGAGGGCGCGAGCGAGGGCCGCGGGCTCGGCCTGGAGTTCCTGCGCCACGTCGAGCGGTGCAGCGCGCTGCTGCACGTGCTCGACTGCGCGACGCTGGAGCCCAACCGGGACCCGATCACCGACCTCGAGGTCATCCTGCGCGAGCTGGAGGCCTACCCGGTCGGCGAGGGACAGGTGCCCCTGCACGAGCGCCCGCAGCTGATTGCGCTGAACAAGATCGACGTGCCGGAGGCGCGCGAGCTCGCCGAGTTCGTGACCGCCGAGCTGGAGTCGCGCGGCTACCGCGTGTTCCCCATCTCGACCGTGTCCCGGGACGGCCTCAAGCAGCTCGGGTTCGCCCTCGCGGAGACCGTCGAGGCCGAGCGCGCCCAGCGCCTGGCCGACGAGGCCACCCCCGAGCGCATCGTGCTCCGCCCGAAGGCGGTCAACGAGGCGGCCTTCACCGTGAAGCTCGAGGGCGGCAGCTACGGCAACTTCTTCCGCGTCCGGGGCAAGACCCCCGAGCGCTGGGTGCAGCAGACCGACTTCACGAACGACGAGGCCGTCGGCTTCCTCGCGGACCGCCTCGCCAAGATCGGCCTCGAGGACGCCCTCGTTCGCGCGGGCGCCGTCGCCGGATCCACCGTCGTGGTCGGCCCCGGCCAGGGCGTCATCTTCGACTGGGAGCCCACGCTCACCTCCGCCGCGGAGCTCATCACGGGCCCGCTCGGCACCGATGACCGGGTCTCGCCGAACAACCGCCGCACCAACAAGGAGCGCCGTTCGGAGTACACCGAGCTCATGGACGCGCGTAC
>NZ_JAPFRB010000005.1:71051-74487 GCF_035726885.1 Leucobacter sp. M11
GCATGTGGCGGGTCGAAGATGAGCTCGACTGATCCGGTCGCGCTCCGCTCCGCGAAGCGCGTGGTCGTGAAGGTCGGCTCCTCCTCGATTTCCGGGGAGAACGCCGGGCGGATCCCGGGGCTCGTTGAGAGCCTGGCCGAGCTCTACGCCGCGGGCGTCGAGGTCGTGCTCGTGTCGAGCGGCGCGATCTCGACGGGGATTCCCTATCTGGCCCTCGAGGCCCGCCCCGATGACCTGCCCACGCAGCAGGCGGCGGCGGCCGTCGGCCAGAATATCCTGGTCAACCGCTATCAGCGCTCGCTGAGTGAGCATCAGATCATCGCCGGGCAGGTGCTCTTGACCGCGCACGATCTCGAGAACCCGACCCCGCGCAGTAACGCGAAGCGGGCCCTCGAACGGCTGCTCGGGCTTCGGATCCTGCCCATCGTCAACGAGAACGACACCGTGGCCACCCACGAGATCCGCTTCGGCGATAACGATCGGCTCGCGGCGCTCGTCGCCCGCCTCATTGGCGCGGACCGCCTCGTGCTGCTCTCGGACATCGACGCGCTCTACACCCGGCCCCCGAACGAGGCCGGCGCGGAGCGGATCGAGACCGTGGCCTTCGGCGATGAGCTCGCCGGGGTCCGGATCGGCGAGGCCGTCTCCGGCTGGGGCACCGGCGGTGCCCTCACCAAGGTCGCGGCGGCGCGGCTGGCCACCGAGGCGGGCACGGGCGTCATCCTCACCGAGACGACGCTGCTGCCGCGGCTGATCGCGGGGGAGCGGCTCGGCACCTGGTTCGAGCCCCGTCCCGCCGACTGAGCGGACCCGCTATCCTGGGGGCATGACCCCCGAGAACACCGCCGTTGCTCCCGTGCCTGCCGCTCCCGCTGCTCCCGCCGCGGACGCCCTGCAGGCCAAGCTGCTTGCCGCCCGGGACGCCGCTCGCGGCCTGGCCACGCTGACGACCGCGCAGAAGAACGCCGGGCTTGAGGCCATCGCCGCCGCGCTGGAGGGGGCCGCGAGCGCCGTTCGTGACGAGAACGCCCGCGACCTGGCAGCGGGGCGCGAAAACGGCCTGACCGAGGGCATCCTGGACCGGCTCCTGCTGACCGAGGAGCGCCTGGGCGACCTCGCCGCGGCCGTGCGCGAGATTATCGCCCTGCCGGATCCCGTCGGCACGGTGCTCCGCGGCAACGCCCTCCCGAACGGCCTGCTGCTCAGCCAGGTACGCGTCCCCTTCGGCGTGGTGGGCGCGATCTACGAGGCCCGCCCGAACGTCACCGTGGACATCGCCGCGCTCGCCCTGAAGAGCGGCAACGGCGTCGTGCTCCGCGGGGGCACGGCCGCCCAGCACAGCAACGCGGCCCTGGTCGCGCTCATCCGCGGCGCGCTGGAGAGCGCCGGGATCAGCGGGGAGTGCGTGCAAACGATCGATGAGTTTGGCCGCGACGGAGCGAACCGGCTGATGCGGGCGCGCGGCTTCGTCGACGTGCTCATCCCGCGGGGCAGCGCCGAGCTGATCCGCACGGTCGTCGAGCACGCCACGGTGCCCGTCATCGAGACCGGCGCGGGGATGGTGCACATCTTCCTCGACGCGACGGCGGAACCCCAGATGGCGCTCGACATCGTCCGGAACGCGAAGACGCAGCGCGTGGGCGTGTGCAACGCGGTCGAGACGCTCCTCGTGCACGAGGACGCGGCCGAGGCCCTGCTGCCGATGCTCGCGAGCATGCTCCTCGCCGAGGGCGTGGCCCTGCGCGGCTGCGAGCGGGCCCGGCAGCTCGTGCCGGAGATGGCCGCCGCCGACGAGGCCGAGTGGACGAACGAGCACCTCGCCCTGGAGCTAGGGGTTCGGGTGGTGCCCTCCCTCGACGCTGCCGTGGCGCACATTGACGCCTACTCGACCCGGCACACCGAGGCGATCATCACCCGGGACTACGCGAACGCGGAGCGCTTCGTCGCCGCCGTGGACTCGGCCACCGTGATCGTGAACGCCTCCACCCGATTTACCGACGGCGGCGAGTTCGGCTTCGGCGCCGAGGTCGGCATTTCGACCCAGAAACTGCACGCGCGCGGCCCGATGGGCCTGCCGGAGCTCACCAGCACAAAGTGGATCGTGCGTGGTTCTGGGCAGGTTCGGCCCTGACTTCGGCTAAGCTGGCCTGGATACCCCTGTTTTTCTAGGAATGGTGAATGTGATGTCGTTGTCTGCAATCGTGTCGACCGAGGGCGCCCACGTGGTGAACGAGCTCTTCATGCCCGCACCGCTGTTCGGCGCGCTGGCGCTGTCCATCTTCGCCGTGCTCGGCATTATCACCTGGAGCTTCCGCGACGTGGCCAACCGCCACGCGGAGAAGGCTGAGGCCTACGCTCGCGAGCACGGTGGTCAGCAGCACTAGGTCGGGAATCGAGGCCGGTCGCCGCCCGCGAATTGGGGTGATGGGCGGAACCTTCGATCCCATCCACCACGGTCACCTCGTCGCAGCAAGCGAAGTCGCTCACGACTACCAGCTCGACGAGGTGATTTTCGTGCCCACGGGTGAACCGTGGCAGAAGAGCAATGTGACCCTCGCGGAGCACCGTTACCTGATGACGGTGATTGCGACGGCCTCGAACCCCGACTTCACCGTGAGCCGCGTCGACATCGACCGCGTTGGCCCGACCTACACGGTCGACACCCTGCGCGATATTCGCAAGGAGCGGCCCGACGCTGATCTGTTCTTTATCAGCGGAATGGACGCGATCGCGCAGATCGTGGACTGGAAAGACGTTGAGAAGCTCTGGGACCTCGCGCATTTTGTTGCTGTGAGCAGGCCCGGACACGAATTGTCTATTTCAGGATTGTCAACCGACAACGTAAGCTTGTTGGAAGTGCCCGCTCTCGCAATATCTTCGACGGACTGTCGAAACCGAGTGGGTCGTGGGTTTCCGGTGTGGTACCTGGTACCGGATGGAGTTGTCCAGTACATTGCGAAACACCATCTGTATCGGAGTGAACAATGAGCGAAGAGCAAGATCGGCCGCTGACGCGGCGCGAGCTGCGTGAGCGCGAGCGCCTGCAGTCCGCGAATTCCGACGACGCCGCAGGGGGCGCTCCGGACGAGCAGAGCATCGTCGAGGAGCCGCCGCCCGCGCGACTCCCGGAACCCCCAACCGGCGCGATTCCGCTGATCGGCCCGGACGGCAAGCCCCGTTCCCGGCGCGAGATGCGCGAGCTGTGGGCGGCGGAGCAGGAGCGGCTTGAGGCCGACTCCGGCGGAGCCCCCGTGGCGGACGAGGTGACCGAGACGGAGCTGGACAGCGCCGAGGAGGCGGCCGCGCAGGCCGCCGAGCGAGCGTTGAGCGACTCGCACCTCCTGGACACCCAGGCCATGTCTCTCGACGAGCTGGCGGGCGCGGAGCGCGCCGCCGAGGACGAGCCGTCCGCGCCCGACGCGCCGCGCGAGCACGC
>NZ_JAPFRB010000005.1:74521-74599 GCF_035726885.1 Leucobacter sp. M11
CCGCCGCACACGCCCGTTTCCGCGGGCCGCGAGCGCTCCAGCTTCAGCTTCCCGTGGAGCCGCAACAAGCAGCGCGCC
>NZ_JAPFRB010000005.1:74849-83234 GCF_035726885.1 Leucobacter sp. M11
TTCCCGCCGAGGAACTGCCCGCCGAGGAGCTCCCCGTTGCGGTCATCGAGGTGGAGGCCGTCGCGATCGAGGAGATCGACGGCGACGAGGACGTGCCCGCCGAGGCGGAGCCCGTCGCGGAGCCCGAGGCCCCGGCGCTTGCCGAGTACTCCTTCCCCGACATCGCGCCCCTCGAAGAGGAGCGCTCGGTCTTCGACGACCCGAGCACGACGACGCTGACCTCGATCCCGGACCCGCTCACGCAGCAGTCCGGCGTCGACACGAGCGCCGACTTCGACGACCTCATCTCGCACGCGGTCGCCGCCGAGGTGTCCGGGTCCAACACGGGCGCGCTCATCCTCCCGGCCATGCCGGACACGGGCGACCTGACCGGCTCGCTCAACGACACGGGCGAGATCTACATCACCGGCTCCATCGAACTGCCGAAGTCGCTGGGGGAGACGGGCGGTCACGCCCGCCTCTTCGACACCGTCGAGACGGATGACGACCACTTCGCCGAGGACACGGGCGCAAGCACGGACGTCCCCGACGACGGCACCGCCCCGGTGTCCGCGACCCGCGCGATCAGCGCGCAGGCCTCGAACAACGCCATCGTGACCCCGGCGACCACCAAGGGGAACAAGCTCCCGCTGATCCTGTCGATCTCCGGCGGCGGGCTCCTGCTCGCCGTGATCGGCCTGTTCATCTGGGGCGCAACGAACGGGATGTTCGGCTAGCCGGGCACCCCACAACCACAGCAAGTAAGGAACTCGTGACAGCGTCACCACAGTCTCAGACCGACCTTTCCGTCGCGGTCTTCGCGGCGGACGAAAAGGGGGCAACGGACCTCGTCGCGCTCGACGTCAAGGAGCAGTTCGCCCTCAGCGACATCTTCCTGATGGCGAGCGGCAACTCCGAGCGGAACGTTCAGGCGATCTCCGACAACATCGAAGACCGCATGCTGCAGTCCGGCGTGAAGACCATTCGCCGCGAGGGCCGCCAGAGCGGACGCTGGGTGCTGCTGGACTTCGGCGACCTCATCGTGCACGTCTTCCACCACGAGGAGCGCGGGTTCTACGACCTGGAGCGCCTCTGGAAGGACTGCCCCGCGCTCGACACGCCCGTGAAGACCGCCGAGGAGCTCGATTTGGTGAACTCCGGGGAGCCGGGTGTAGAATAAACAGTGTTGTCGAGTGAGTATTCGCTCGACTTCCACGGGTCTGTGGCGCAGTTGGTAGCGCACCTGCATGGCATGCAGGGGGTCAGGGGTTCGAATCCCCTCAGATCCACTCGAGCTAGTTGAGACAACTCGAATGAAACGCCCGCCGGCAACGGCGGGCGTTTTGCTGTTCCGGGGGGTCTGCCGTTCCTCGGAGACGGCGCTCACGGTCACGGTCCTTGAGAACATGGCGCTCACGACGAACCCCCTCCGCGGCGCAGACCCTCGACTCCTCCGGAGGAAACTTTCGGGCATCGTGGGAGGGGCCGCGACCCCTGAGACGCGATCCACCGGGTACTCCGCACGGGTGCATCGTTCCCGAAGGATACGCGGCAGGCCCGTCTCGATCGCGCAGTGGCGTCACCCGACGCAACGATCGCCGCCTGGCCACCGGGAGAACGTGGGTCAAGAACGGTGGCCGCTGGCAGATCATCCACCGGTGCGACGGCGGTTCCCTCGCCGTGCGCCGTCTCGGGCGGGGCGACCGGCCACGAGGCAAAGCCCTCGTGCTGCCCGCAAAGGAGGTCCGTCGATCACGGAGGCCGCAGGTCCGGCGAAATCGGCGCTCCAGGCACGGGCCTTTTGATGACCTTCACGTTCTGGGTGTGACGAGTCCGTGGTCGTATGCGGCGATGACAAGATGGGTGCGGTCGCGCGCGTCGAGTTTGTGAAGCAAGTTTGCGATATGAGACTTCACCGTTCGGACGGAGATCGTCAGGTGTTCCGCGATCTGCGGGTTCGACATCCCTCGCCCGACCAGACCGAGGACCTGCGTCTCGCGGGCCGTGAGGGTGCTGCTGCGTGACGGCTCCGGAGTCGTGGTCGCTCGTGGGGTGTCGAGATAGCGTTCGATCAGGCGGGTGAGGATCACCGGGGCGAAGAGCGTCTCGCCGTCGTGTGTGCGGCTGATCGCGCTGATGAGGTCATGGGGCGGGCTGTCTTTGAGGATGAAGCCGCTGGCCCCGGCCCGGAGCGCCTGATGCACGTATTCATCGAGTTCGAACATGCTCAGCATGAGGATTCTCGTGCTGGTCAGGGCGGGGTCGGCGCAGATGGTTCTCGTGGCTTGGAGTCCGTCGAGCTTCGGCATCCTGACGTCCATGACGATCACATCGGGCGTGGTCTGCTGCGCCAGGGCGATCGCTTCGACACCATCCGCTGCTTCGCCGACGATGCGCATTCCCTCGGTGCTGTCGATGAGGAGTGCGAGGGTTTGTCGGAGAAGGAGCTGGTCGTCCACGAGGAGCACAGTGATGTCTTCGGGAGCACGCGCGGTCATACGGCGGTCTCCGTGTCGGGGATGCGGGCTTCGATGCGGAATCCTGCTGTGCTGGGTTCCGCATCCAGGGTGCCGCCGAGCGCAGTGATGCGTTCGCGGAGTCCGGTGAGTCCGTGCCCGGCGCCGGGTGCCCCGCCCCACTCGCGCGCGGGTCCATCATCAGTCACCGTGACGGAGACGGCGTCGTCGCTTCGGGTGATCGTGATGTGGGCGCGGGTGGGGCCGGCGTGCCGGAGTATGTTGGAAAGAGCCTCGCGCACGACGGCGCAGACGGTGAGTTGCACTCCGGCCGAGACGGTCCCGAGCGGTGACTGATCGAGCGAGACGTCTAGGCCAGCCCGCTCGGCGACGCCGATGATGTCGGGCAGGGAGTCGAGGGTTTCGGCAGGGCGGTTCGGTGCTGCGGCATCGGGGTCGCGGAGCACTTCGAGCATCCGACGCAGTTCGCGAGTGGCGTCGCGGCTGGTGCCCTCGATATCGTCCAGGACGTGCAGCAGCCGGTCGTGGTCCGGGCGTTGCGCATCGAGGTGCTTCGCGGTCGTCGCGGCAACGGTGATCATCCCGAGCCCGTGGGAGACGATGTCGTGCAGATCGCGGGCGATGTGCAAGCGCTCATCGAGGACGGCTTCCGTTGCCGCCCAGCGGGTGAGCGCGGCCTCGTGCTCGGCTCGCTCGCGGCGAAGTCGGAGCAACGACCATCCAGCGACGACAACGGCTGCAGCGATCAGCAGCGGGAGCAGGATGGTGGAGAAGTACCCGTAGTTCGCGACCGACAACGAAAACGCGAGCGCGCCAATGAGCGCGGCGGTCACGACGGGCCATACCCGCGACCGCCGGGCAGGACGCGCACCCGAACTGTTCTCCATCCCCGCCATTCTCACCGCACTTCTTGAGCGTGTCATCGGCCCAGGGGCCGAGAGGCTCCCGCAGGACCTGACCCCAGGGCCAGTGTCCGCGGGTTCAGCAGGTGAGAGAAGTGCCGCCCAGGGGACGATGCCGGCCCCAGTGCGAACCGTGTTCACTGGCAAGCAACGACACGACGGAAAGATCAGGAGGTCAGCATGATCGCAATCGATCAGCTCCGCAAGACACACGGGAAGACGGAGGTGCTGCACAGCATCAGCTTCGAAGTCAGGCCAGGAAGGGTGACCGGATTTCTCGGCCCGAACGGGGCGGGCAAGTCTTCCACGCTTCGCATCCTGCTCGGACTGGACCGAGCCACTTCCGGGCGGGCGCTGATCGATGGGCAGGCCTACCGGGACCTGCGATATCCAATGCGCGCGGTCGGGGCGATGTTCGACGGCCCCGGAGCCAGTAACGGCCGCACCGCCCGCGATCATCTGCGATGGATGTGCCAGAGCAACGGCATCCCCACCGAGCGGATCGGCCACGTCCTCGATCTGGTCGGACTCGAACGCAACGCCACGCATAAGGTCGGCACCTTCTCCCTGGGGATGGGGCAGCGGTTGGGGATCGCCTCAGCACTGCTCGGCTCACCCAAGACGCTGGTGCTGGACGAGCCGACGAACGGACTCGACCCGGACGGGCTGCGCTGGCTGCGTGCCTTCCTGAGGGGACAGGCCGCAGCCGAGCAGACGGTACTGGTGTCCAGCCACCTGATGACGGAGATGGAGGACATCGCCGACGACCTCATCGTCATCAACAAGGGTGCCCTCGTCGCCACCGGCACCGTGGATACCGTGCGCGGCTCACATGCGACATTGGAGGAGGCGTTCTTCGCACTCACCGACCCTCAGGACATGCCCGCCGGTGGCACCCTGTGACCCAGGCGATGAATCGGTTCCGGGCGGAATCCACGAAGTTCGCCACGTTGAAGCCCCTGTGGATTCTTCCGGTGGTTGCCGTCGTTCTCACGTGGGTGCTCACGTACGTCACGGGGATGAGCGACGTGAAGCTCACCGGGGGAGATTTCGAGGAGGCCTTCAACGACCCCTCGGTGGCGTTCGCTGCCGGCGAGGTCGTGCCGTTGGAGTACATGGGCTTCGAGATGATGAACTTCCCGCTGCTGATCGCCATCGCGCTCGGGGCTATCTTTGCCGGGAGTGAGTACTCCGGCGGGATGGTGCGCAGTTCATTGATCGCCGATCCGCATCGGGTCGCGTTGTTCGCCACGAAAGCGACGCTGCTGGCATCCGTGGTCGCGGTCACCGCTTTCCTGTCGATGGCCGTCGGAACAGCGCTGCGACACCTCGCTCTCGGCGAGTACGGGCTCGGCCCGCTGGCGTTCACCCCGATCATGTGGCGCAACGTCCTCGGCGTCGTACTGATCTGCACGATGGCGAGTCTGCTCGCGTTCGCACTCGGGATCATCGCGCGAAACGCGATCGTGCCCCTCATCCTCATGATCCCGCTTTCCGTGGGACTCGGCGACTTCCTCCTCACGCTCTGGGAACCGGCCAAGTTCCTGCCACCCGCCGCGGGCGCGAGCCTGTACAGCGTCGTCGGCGACAGCCACCTCGACCCCGTTCTCGCCGCAATCGTCACCGCCGCCTGGGGCCTCGGGGTGACCCTCATCTCCGGAATCCTCTTCACCAGACGCGACGCATGACAGGAGCAACGACGATGTACCGCACGATCAGCGCCGAGGTCACCAAGGCCCGCACGCACCCCGCCATGCTCTACACGGTTCTCGCGGCCCTGCTCATCCCGCCCGCCCTGTCGGTCGCGATGGGCCTGGGACCCGCAGGAAACCCCCAGACGATCACCGACCTGCACTCGCAAGGGTTCGAGGTCGCTGGCTTCGGCCAGCCCCTCGTGATCCTCCTCGCCGCCGTGATCGCAGGGAGCGAATACCAGAACGGCCTGCTGCGATCCTCGCAACTCGCCACACCCAACCGGACACGGCTCCTCGCCGCGAAAACGATCCTCATCTCCGGAGCTGTATTCGGGCTCGCCATCGTGTCCATCGGGCTCGCCGTGATCCTGCGGCACATGGTGCTCGGCGATGCCGGGCTCGCGGTCACCGAGTTCACGCCGGGCATGTGGCTCAACCTGCTGACGGTCGGGATCAACTGGACCCTCATCAGCCTGATCGCCGCCGCACTGACCGTGCTGGCGAGGTCGATCCTGCTGCCAGTCATCGTACTCGTCCCGATGGTGCTCGGCCTCGGCGTCGCCCTCGTCGGCGTGCTCCCGTGGCTGAAGTACGCCCCCGACCTGGCCGGGCTGCAACTCATCTCCACCTATCCCGGTCTCGGACTCCTCGACCCCCTTGCCGGCGGCCTTGTCATGACCGCCTGGGCGATCGGCCTGCTCATCCCGGCGTTCATCGCGTTCAACCGACGCGACACATGAACCGTCTCGCAATCTTCGTTTCCCGAACACCCAACAGAAGGCACTCTCATGAAGAAGTCACTCAAGATCATCGGCGTCATCATCGGCCTCGCCGCAGTCGCGGCGGTCCTCATTTTCACCGTCCTCGGCGGCAGCTGAACGGCAGCTGCCGTCGTTCGCAACCGAACCCACGGCGGGCGAAACCGGCGGCCGAGCGGCACTGACCGGGCAAGGAGTGAAGCACGGTCGCTGTCGCTGATCGTGGTGCGGACGCTGACGGTGTATCGTCCGGTCGGGCCGGTGGCGTGTGACTGCGTGCAGATCATCATCGGCCGTGACG
This sequence comes from Leucobacter sp. M11, assembly GCF_035726885.1. Lineage (NCBI taxonomy): Bacteria > Bacillati > Actinomycetota > Actinomycetes > Micrococcales > Microbacteriaceae > Leucobacter > Leucobacter sp. M11. The sequence goes on from NZ_JAPFRB010000005.1 coordinate 80,961, forward strand.
GTTCCGCGCAGCGCGCACATATCCGGCGCACGCTCCCTCGGGATCGCCGGGTTGCGCCGTTACGAGTCGAGGTGCGCCGGGTCGCTGACCTGTTGCGTGAGACCCGGCCAGGCGGTGGGCGCTGGACGGCCTCGTGACTGAAGTTCCGTTGCCGCCGATCGCGGCGGCGATGCAGCGTGTGGGCTGGCACTCCGCTCCCAGCTACTGTCTTGTTCCGCCAGTACGTCGGACCTGCTGCTGATCGACACGACGCTCTCGCCGTTCATCCGGGCAGTTCGGATCGAGTTCACTTCGCTCTCGCTCAGGGGTGTTCTCGTTCGTCTGCTTGGGGGTGTGACCACCCCGCGCCCGGGCTCAGTGGTGCCCAGCGCCCCAGCGCCGCCATCGAGCTTCGCCTGATTCCACGCGGAACGAAGCCGTTCGCAGGTGTTCGGGTTGAGTCCGCCCGCGTCCACTCGAGCTCGTTGAGACAACTCGAATGAAACGCCCGCCGTTGCCTGCGGGCGTTTTGCTGTTCCGGGGGTCTGCCGTTCCGGGCGATGCGCCGGGAGACGCGCGCTCGCCGAGGGTTAGGCTGGGACTCCCGAGACGGGTGGGGCGTCGCGGAACGCCCGAGGAACGAGGGAGGACTCGATGTCTGAAACGACCGGCAGGCCGAAGGCGGGCGGTACGTCCGGGCCGCAGGGCACCGCCGAGCCGAACGCCGCGAGCGGCCCGTCGCGTGCCTACTGGGAGGACCGCTACGGCCAGCAGGAGCAGTTCTGGAGCGGCCGCCCGAACGCGCAGCTGCTCGACCTCGCGGGCTCGCTTCGGCCCGGGGCCGCGCTCGACCTCGGCAGCGGCGAGGGCGGGGACGCCCTCTGGCTCGCCGAGCGGGGCTGGACCGTGACCGCCCTCGACATCTCGCAGACCGCGCTCGATCGCGGGGCCGCCGAGGCCGACCGGCGGGGGCTCGACGACGCGATCGTCTGGCTGCAGCGAGACCTCACGGAGTGGCAGCCGGTGCCCGGGGCCTACGAGCTGGTGTCGGCCTGCTACCTCCAGTCGCCCCTCGACTTCCCGCGGGATGAGATCCTGCGCGCCGCCGCCACCGCGGTGGCCCCGGGCGGCAACCTGCTCGTCGTCGCGCACACGGGGACCCCACCGTGGGCCGCTCGGGCGGACGCGGACGCGGAGACGGAGCCCGAGACCGAGGCGCACCGCGCCGCCCGGGGAGACGGCGCGCACGGTCACGGTCACGCGGCTCACGGTCACGGCGCTCACGAGCACGGCGCTCACGATGACCTCCCCTCCGCGGCGCAGACCCTCGACTCTCTCCGGCTCGACCCCGAGGCTTGGACGGTGCTCGTCTGCGAGGACCGGCGGCGCACGGTCACCGCCCCGGACGGCTCGTCCGCCACCCTGGAGGACGCCGTCGTCCTCCTCGAACGCCGATAGGTTCCCCTCCGCGCGCGGGGGCCGCGTGCGCCTCGGCCGCCGCGCCACTGCCGTGGCCCGGGGTGAGCGCGGGCCACAGCGATTTACCGGGCTGGGCTGGTGTCGCGTCCGGCCCCGCTCCGGGATCCGGCCCGCCGCCTGCCCGTGCGTCGCCTGCCGAGCGGGCGCGGGGTGCGGTTCCAGTCCAGCCGCACCGGGGGGATCAGGTGCGGCAGCTCCCGGATCATTCGGATCGTCCAGCGGTGCTCCGCGCTGAGCCCGTCCCGCGCGTGTTCATGGATGCGCCGGTGGTGGAATCGACACAGCAGCACCCCGTTTTTCACATCGGTTGGCCCGTTGAGGTTGTGTTCGCTCCACGGGATGACGTGGTGGGCGTCGCAGTCGGTGGGTGGGGCGTCGCAGCCGGGCCAGACGCAGCCGCCGTCTCTGGCGGCCAGGGCGAGTTTCTGCGCCGGGGTGAACAGGCGTTGCGCGCGCCCTTGCGCGAGCACGGCACCGGTTGTTCCGAAGACGGTGATCGCGTGCTTGCCGTCGCAGAGCTCCCGGAGCGCGGTTTCGGCGGACAGGGGTGCGAAGATGCCGTCCGCCCACGAAGGTCCGGTGCCGTCCTGGAGGGATTCGGCGCTGACGTGGATGTTGACGAGAGTGCTCGCCCCCGTGGCCACGCCCGCGTTGCGCTCGGCGAGGTGGGCGCGGATGCCGTCGATGAGGCGGTCCAGGGTGCGCTGGGCGGGAGTGCGGTCGTCGGGGGTGGGATCAGCGTCGCTGCTTGGGGAATGGGCGGTGACGGGTTGGAAGCGGACACCGGATTCGACGTTGGATCCGGCCTCGGGGTTC
>NZ_JAPFRB010000005.1:83266-85333 GCF_035726885.1 Leucobacter sp. M11
ACTCGGGGTTGTGTGCGCGTCTGCGCCCATTTCCTCGGCGCGCCGGTGCTCCGCCCACTCTTTGGCCCGTTCCCGCTCCGTTGGGGTCACGAGCGCGGTCATGATCGCCGCGGACTCGGGATCGAGGAGCCCGGTGAGCCGGGTCATCCCGTCCGACAGCGGCGTCAACCGCAGGAACCGCTTCTGGCGTCGTTCATACTCGTCGGGGGCGGCTCCGTCGGGGTCGAGGAGCTCGACGGCGTGCTCGGTGAGGCGCGCCACCTCCTCGGCGCTGTGCCGGAGCCCGCCCGTGTCGGACCCGGCGAGGGCAACGAGTTCCCGCTCCGCGGCCCCCGTCTGCTCGCTCGCCCCGATTCGCTTGGTGACGCGGGAGAGCCCGGCCACGATCACCTCGGCGGCGTCGGTGCCGAGCTCGCCCGCGTCGAGGGCCGCCGCGACCGCGGGAAACGGGCCGGGGACCGGCTCGCCCAGCAGGTTCGTCGCGGTGCGGGTGCGCTTGGCGAGCCGGATGCGTTGCCGGGCGGTGCGCTCGGAGACCCCGGTCACGGACGCGGTGAGCGCTCCGGGGGAGCGGAAGTTCTGTTGCCGGGCGAGGCCTTCTGACCCGTATTCGCGGGCGGAGGCCTCGTCGACGCGGCCCGCGGCCCAGATCCGGGCGGCGTCCACGTGTCGGGCTAGGGCCTCGACCCCGGCAAGATCGGCCAGGATGCGTTCGTGGCGGCGGGCCTTTGCCGGGTCGAGGACCCCCTCGGTGGCCCCGTCTGGCTGGATGACGCCCTGGAGCCCGCCGCCCCAGTCGAGGACCCCTTGCCCGGCCCCGGCGGTGTCTCGGGCCGCGGCGTGCTCCTCGGCGAGCGCGCGGGCGGCCTCGTCGCGGAGCTCGGTGAGGATCAGGTGCGCGGCCTCGGTGAGCCCGGCGACCGTGAGCGGAATCGTCACGGTCGCAGCCGCGCGATTCTCCGGGGCGACAGCCTCAGACGACGACGTTTCCGAGGCGTTCCCGGGCACTGCGACCCCGCCCGGGTGGAACCCGGGGAAGGCGGCATCGGTGCTCGGGAAGAAGTTCATGTGCAGACCGTAACCGGGGCCACTGACATTCGCTTTTGCGGGGGTACGGGACGCGTGGAAAGCGTCGGCGCGGCGGATATTCGCGCGTGCTGCCGGAGTGAACCACTGTAGAAACACACCACCGCGGGAGCGCCCGGGGGCAGGTCCGCACCCCGGAATTGCGCCGTCCGCGGAGGCGGGACGACCCCGCCCGGGGGGAACCCGGGGGCGGGTGCGGCGGTGCTCGGGAAGAAGTTCATGTGCAGACCATAACCGGGACCACTGACATTCGCGTTTGGTGGGGCGTGGGGCGCGGGGGACCGCGGCGGCACGGCGGTTATTCGCGCGTGCTGTCGAAGTGCGGAACCGTGGAAACACGCCACCGCGGGAGCCCCTCGGCGCAGGGCCGCGCCCGGGCATCGTGCCGTCCGCGGAGGCAGCGCGGCCCCGCCCGGGCGGAACCCGGGAACAGTGGCGTCAGCGCTGGGGAAGAAGTTCATGTGCAGACCGTAACCGGGACCACCGACATTCGAACCTGGTGGGGTGTGGGACGCATTGACCGCGGCGGCACGGCGGTGATCCGTGCGTGCTGCCGGAGTGCGCCCCCGGAGAAACACACCACCGCGGGAGCCCCTGGGGGCAGCTCCGCACCACGGAATTGGGTCGTCCGCGGAGGCGGCACGGCACCGTCCGGGGAAAACCCGGGGAGGGCGGCATCGGTGCTCGGGATGACGTTCATGTGCAGACCCTAACCGGGGCCACTGACCCTCGCGTTTGGTGGGGGTTCGGGGCGCGTGGATCGCGTCGGCGCGGCGGTGATCCGTGCGTTCTGTCGGAGTGCGCCTCCGCGGAAACACACCACCGCGGGAGCCCCTGGGGGAAGGGCGACACCCGGGAAATGCGCGGTCCTCGGAAGCTGCACGGCCCCGCCCCGGGCGGAATCCGGGTAAGGCGGCGTCGGTGCTTGGGAAGAAGTTCATGTGCAGACCGTCACCGTGACCACCGGCATTCGAACCTGGT
>NZ_JAPFRB010000005.1:85379-85887 GCF_035726885.1 Leucobacter sp. M11
CGCGTGGCCCGCGCCGACACGGCGGAACATCGCGCGTTTTGTCGGAGTACTGGGCCGTCCAGGGCTCTCACCGCGCCTGCCGATCGGGCCTGGGGTGGAACACCGCATCGATCGGCCCGCGCCGTGGCAACCACCCCAGCACGGAGGAACCCGGGGAAGACGGCATCGGCGCTCGGGAAGATGTTCATGAGCAGACCGTCACCGGGTCCACGGACATTCGCGTTTGCAATGGTGGGGGACGCGTGGACTGCGGCGGCACGGCGGTGATCCGCGCGAGTTGCCGGAGTGCGCCACCGGAGAAACACACCACCGCGGGAGCCCCTGGGGGAAGGGCGACACCCGGGAAATGCGCGGTCCACGGAGGCGGCACCACCCCGCCCGGGCGGAACCCGGGGGCGGTGGCGTCAGCGCTGGGGAAGAAGGTCATGTGCAGACGGTCACCGGGGCAACCGGCCCACGCGTTTCCGGGCGAACCGCGTCCGGGTGGCGACGGCCCCAAGCCCCGGAG
>NZ_JAPFRB010000005.1:85959-86431 GCF_035726885.1 Leucobacter sp. M11
GGGAGCGCGTCATCCGGCGACATCAACCGCCGGGGAGCGGATCGCACCCCATACAGTCGAGGGGACACCGGAACACTCATCGATAGGGACTCATATGACCTTCCACCCAGCAATGCAGCACGCCACCTTCGCGGAGATCGAGCCGCAGGTCTTCGGCCGAATCTCGAAACGATCCGTGGCCTTCGAGGGCCTGGAGGGCACCGAGGTGACCTTCCACGCCGGGGCCTCGTGGTCGGCTGACCTGGGGGAGGCCGCGGGTACGGAGCTCTGCGAGCTCCCGCACGTCGCCGTGGTCACGGCCGGGACGCTCGGCGTCCGCATGCGGGACGGCTCCTCCCGGGAGTTCTCCGCGGGCGACGCCATGCTGCTGCCCCCGGGCCACGACGCCTGGGCCGTGGGGGACACGGACTGCACCTTCGTGGAGTTCTCCCGCGGCAACGACTACTACGCCGCCTGAGCGATGCTCCCCGGG
>NZ_JAPFRB010000005.1:86465-88387 GCF_035726885.1 Leucobacter sp. M11
TAATCTGTTCACCCGCTGAATGGCCGCTTCGGCAGTGGGCGCGATCGACGAGTCGCTCCTGGGCATGTTCGGCCGGGGCGGCGTCTACGACGGCCAGTGGGGCATCATCTTGGGTGCCCTGCTCATCTTCTCGATCGGGTATATGGGGTGGCCGCACGTGGTGGTCAGCCACATGGCGATGAAACGACCCAGCGTCGCCCGGCGCGCCGGGCTCTACTCCACGCTCTTTAACCTGCTCTTCATCCCGGCTCCCTACATCGTCGGCATCTTTTCGATCGTGCTCCTGCCGAACCTGGTCAATCCCGAGATGGCCATCTTTGAGATGGCGGAGTCGGTGCTGCCCTCCTTCGCCGTCGGCATCGTGATGGCGGCGATTATGGCGGCGATCATGTCCACGGCGGATGCGCTGCTCTTGCAGTCCGGCACGGTGGCCAGCCAGGACATCTATGCCCGGTTTCTGAACCGCCGGATGACCGACAAGCAGATGGTGCTCGTCTCCCGGACGATCGTGCTCACCCTCGCCGTGGTTGGCTACGCGGTGGCGGTGGTCGAGCCGCCTGCCGTGGCAACCATCGTGCTGTTTTCCACGACCGTGCTCGGAAGCGCCTTTGTGCCCGCCTACGTCTGCGCCGTCTGGTGGAAAAAAGCGAACACGGTCGGCGCGATCTGTTCCATGCTCGTCGGCACCGTGCTCGCCGTTGGCTGGGAGATCTCCGGCATGACCGCCGCCACCGGTCTCGACCCGATGGTGGCGGGCATCGTCGGCTCGACGCTCGCCATGATCCTCGGCAGCCTGGCGACGCAGCGAAGCCACCCGGTGCCGGAGCGGATCCGGCGGGCGCTCGACTAGACCGCGAAGATCGGCCCGATCCCGGCCGGGCTCATGCTCGGGCAGGACGGGAAGCTGGCGGGCCAGGCCGAGATGGCGGCGAAGTAGCGTGGCCGGCACGCTCACCCGGGTGAGCTTCCCGCCCGTGCTCACCGCCGAACAGGCCTGGCAGGTCGTCACGAAGAAGGCGCCCGGCCTGCGACCGGCGGGCCAGCGCCTCCGCTGGCATCCCTTCTCGGGGTTTGTGTTCGCCGTGCGGCACCCGCTCAACGCGGGCGGGAGCCCGAAACGCGCGTTCACCCTGGTCGACCGGCTGAGCGGGCAGGCGACGCTCACCGACCCCTGGCCGCAGCTCGGGGAACTCAGCGCGGCTCAGGCGGGGGAGTGCGTCCCGGATCCCGGCTGGAACAGTATCGACGCTGACGAGGCGGCTTTGCGGGCGCACCGGCTCGTGTCGACCGCGGCGCTGCGGCGCAATCGCCTGGCGACCCCGGCGGAGATCACCGTTCTCCGGGCGGTCGAGTCGCTCTGGAAACCGAACTGGCTGCTGACGGGGGCGTTGGACGGACGCTCCCTCACCATCCTCGTTGATGGGATCAACGGGGGCTACTACGTCGTCGGTTCCTGACGCTCGAAGCGGCACCGCGCGTGTTGCGGGGCACCTGGCCGCGCAACACGCGCCGCGTGCGGGCTAGTCGTCTTCGAGGTGGTCGGTGCCGGGCAGCCAGCTCAGGCCGGGCTTGCCCCAGCCGTTCTTGCGCTCCGCCTTGTGCGCGCCCTTCGACTCGGGGTGGATGAGCCGGTCGACGTAGAGCAGGCCGCTCAGGTGGTCGTACTCGTGCTGCAGGATCCGGGCGAACCAGCCGCTCGCGGTGATCTCGAAGGGCGTGCCCTCGGCGTCCACGGCGCGCAGCAGGGCGCGCTCGGAGCGGCGGAGGGCGAAGCGCTCCCCGGGGAAGGACAGGCAGCCCTCAAGCTCCTCGTCGCCGGGGAGGCCGGGCTCGGGCGGGGAGATCCACAGCTCGGGGTTGATGGCGACCCCGCGGGCGGGGGCCTCGTCCTGGTCCTCGTAGTCCCACACGAAGATGCGCTT
>NZ_JAPFRB010000005.1:88424-89588 GCF_035726885.1 Leucobacter sp. M11
GGGGCGGCGACCGTGGTCTCGAACATGTCCTCGATGAGGGTGGCGAGCTCGGCGTCGAACTCGGTGACGGGCTCGGCGGGGCGGTGCAGCACGGGCTCACCGGAGATCAGGATCGGGAGAATAGCCATGAGGACCAGGGTACCGCGCTCGCGGGCCGCGCGATGACGCGGGGCGCGCAGAACGCGCGAAGCGGCCCGTGCTCCGGGCTTTCCGCCGAAACCGGGGTAGCCTGAACGCCGTGAGTCTTCCCGTAGCCGCTGCGCTGGTCCTGTCCGAGCTGAGCGAGTCGATCCCGCTCGACCCCAAGCAGTTCCTCGGCATCCCCGTCGCCCTCGTCGGCGCCGCCTTCCTCGCCTTTGGCGCCCAGTTCCAGTCCCGCGGCCTCATCAAGGTCGAGAAGATCACGGGGGAGAAGGCGGGCGCCGGGCTGAGCTTCCAGCACATCCTGAACATGTTCCGCCGCCCCTCCTGGGTGATCGGCACGCTCCTGCTCGGCCTCGCCGTCGTGTTCCAGATCGGCTCGCTGTCGCTGTCGCCGCTCATCGTGGTGCAGCCGCTCGGCGTGGTCGCCCTCGTGATCACCTCGGTGCTGAACGCGAAGATGACGGGGGTGCGCGTGAACCGTCGCACCCGGGCGTCGATCAGCATGTGCGTGGCCGGCGTCTTCGCCTTCGTGCTCATCGCCGCGTTCACCGCGGCGGACCGCCCCGTCACCGACGGGAAGCTGCTCACGATCCTGATCCTGTTCGGCGTGCTGCTCGCGCTCTGCCTGGTGCTGTTTGTGGCGTTCCGCAAGCGCGCCGTCGCCCTCGTGTACATCATCGGGGCGGGCACCATCTACGGCTTCGTGGCGACCCTCGCGAAGTCGGTGATCGCCCGCCTGCAGCACGGCGACCTCACCTGGCTGACCTGGGTGAGCGTCGCCGCGCTCGTCACGGGCACCGTGCTCGGCATGATCTTCGTGCAGAACGCGTACTCCTCCGGCCCGCCGGACCTCGTCGTCGCGGGGCTCACCGTGGTCGACCCGCTCATCGCGGTGCTCATCGGCATCGTGGTGCTGAACGAGGCGGCGCAGGCCCCGCTCTGGGCAATCCTCGGCTTCATCGTGTCCGGGCTCGTCGCGATCTTCGGCGTCATCGGCCTGGCAAAGTACCACCCGCAGGT
>NZ_JAPFRB010000005.1:89631-98304 GCF_035726885.1 Leucobacter sp. M11
AGCCCCCGTCTCCGGCGTGCACGATTGCGGCCTCCGCCGCGTGGGTCGTGATGCGGGGGGAGAGCATGTTGCGGCGCATGTTCCAGGAGGGGGCGTCGCGCAGGCCGCCGCGGCCGATGCCGATGGCGCGGCTGCCGTGCTTCTTCGCGACCGCGTCGAGGGTCTGCCCGATGCGGCGACCCTCGAACTCGGGCGCGAAGAGATCGAGGACGCCGTGGCTCGACGCCGGGCTGAGCTCGGTGAGCACGATCCCGGCCCGGGCGTACCGGGTGCCGTGCCGGAGCAGGTCGAGCAGCGCCCCCGCCCGCTTCGCGATCGTGATGGGCTCGTCGGTCGGGAGCTCGAAGCGGACCACCGCGTGCGGCGCGTGATGCTCCTGGGCGTAGTGAGAGGTGGCCGCCCAGGCCGTCATCGTCTTCGCGAGTGAGCCCTGCGCGCGCAGCCGGGTGCCGATGCGCTGGGCGTAGATCGAGAGCACCTGGCTCATCTCGGCCGCGGTCTGCACCGGCGTCGAGAAGGAACGGGAGAAGATGATCTGCTCCTTCTCGGAGCGGTCCTCCTCCAGGGGGATGCAGGGGATGCCGCGCAGTTCGAGCACGGTGCGGTGCATGACGACGGAGAAGCGCTTGCGGATGAGGCTCGCGTCGGCGTCGCGCAGATCCTTCGCGGTGTGGATGCCGAGCTCGGCGAGTTTTTTGCCGCTGCGCCGGGCCACGCCCCAGAGCTCCGTGGTGGGCGTCGCGGCGAGGATCCGGTCGAGCCGCTCGGGCTCGTAGTCGTCGAGGGAGCACACGCCGCCCAGATGCTCGGCCCGCTTCGCGCCGCGGCTCGCGATCTTCGCGAGCGTCTTCGAGGGGGCGATGCCGACGCCGACGGGCAGCCCCGTGTTGCGCAGGACCTCGGTGCGCATCGCGTGGCCCGCCTCGGTGAGCGCCTCGGGGGTGCCGCGCAGGCCCAGGAAGGACTCGTCGATCGAGTAGATCTCCTGCCAGGCGGCGTAGCGCCCGAGGATCTGCATGACCCGGCTGCTGAGCGAGCCGTAGAGCTCGTAGTTGCTGGAGCGGGCCACGACCCCCGCCTGCTTCGCCCACGCCTCCAGCTTGAACCACGGCACGCCCATCTCGATGCCGAGGGCCTTCGCCTCGGCGGAGCGGGCGACGACGCAGCCGTCGTTGTTCGAGAGCACCACGACGGGCTTGCCCTCCAGGGAGGGGGCGAGCACCCGCTCGCAGGAGGCGAAGAAGCTGTTGACGTCGATCAGGGCGACCCGGTTGACCGGTTCGGCCGAGGGGCGGTGCGGGGCGGTCATAGCTGCCGCACCAGGAAGCGTTTTTTCATCTGGTAGGCGGGCAGCTCGATCTCGCCCGCCCGGAACTGCTCGTCGAGCTCCTCGATGGCGGCCACGAGCGCGTCCCGGTCGAAGACGCTGCGCTGCCCGCCGAGGCCGGAGTCCTCTCGGATTCTCATGCGGCGCGCTTCCGGAGGTGGCGCAGGCACTCGGTGACGACGCCGAGCAGGCGCAGTTCGGAGAGCTCGGCCACCCGGATATCCGGGTAGCGGGGGTTCTCCGCGCGGAGCACGACGCCGCCGGAGAGGATCTGGAGGCGCTTCAGTGTGAGCTCGCCGTCGAGGACGGCCACGACCACGTCGCCGTCCTGCGGGGCGAGGGAGCGGTCCAGGATCACGTGATCGCCGTCGTGGATGCCCGCGCCCACCATCGAGTGCCCGGAGACGCGGAGCAGGAACGTCGCGGTGCGGTCGTGGATGAGCAGCTCGTTCAGGTCGATCTCGCCGTCGTAGTAGTCCTGCGAGGGGGAGGGGAAGCCCGCCTGCACCGCCTCCTGCGCGACGGGGACGGCGACGAGCGGGGTCCGCGAGCGGAGCACGTACTGCTGTGAAACGATCATTCGGGACTCCCAGCTCTTCGAACATACTTTCGATAAGGAGAGTTTAGGTCGGACCGCCGACATTCACAATCTCGGCGTCGTCCCTGGACGACGGGTGTCCGGGGGCGACGAGGACGCCCGCGCGCGGTGCTCATCGAGCTCGAGGGCGATGAACGCGGCGATGAGGGCGCGGTAGGTGTGCTCGACGACGTCCGGCGAGGCCCCCGCCGTCTCGGCGAGGAGCCGCACCCGGCCGATCACCTGCTCGACGCGGGCCGGGGCGCGCACCCCGTCCTCGTCTTTCTTGAGCGAGCCGGCGGCGACCACCCAGCGCTGGCGCTCGGCGATCAGCGCGACGATGCGGCGGTCCAGGGCGTCAATCTCGGCGCGTACGGCGGCGATGTCCTCGGGTGGGCTGTGTGCGGTCATGCTCCGACAGTACCCCCCGGGTGCCGGGGCCGCCGTGCGCGGGGCGGGTGGGGTGAGCGCGGCGTTGGAGCAAAACGAATATCCTGGTCCTTCGACGACACACACGAAAGCGGGCGTCATGCTGCGAGTTCTCGTTCCCTGCCGAATCCTGCCCGAGCACCGGGAGGCCGCGCTCGCGGTGTACCGGGAGCTGATCGCGCGCACGCGGGAGGAGCCGGGCTGCCTGAGCTACGAGCTACTCGGGGACCTGGCGGACGACACCGCCTTCGTGCTGGCCGAGCACTGGCGTTCGCAGGCCGACCTGGACGCGCACACCGAGACGGCGCACTTCCTCCGCGCGATGGCCGCCCTGGAGTCCCTTGAGGTGGCCGAGAACGCCCGCCGCCTCCACGTCGTCGCGGGCTGAGCCCGGCGCAGCGTGCGCCGCGCTCCGCCCGCTCCGGCGTTTCGGGGCGGGGGCGGGGCGGTCAGTGATCCTCGGGGGTCGGCGTCTTCTCGCCCGTCTCCGGGTGCCGGATGAGGGCCGGATCGGCCTGGCCGTGGCGGGGGTCCCTCGCCTCGCCCTCGGCGCCGTAGTGCTCGCTCGCGCCATCGAGCACGGGGTGATCGAGCGTCTCGCCGCTCGTCGGGGTGTCCTGCGTGCCCCGACCGTTGGACGCCTCGGCGTCGGTGGCGGGGTGGACGTGGCCGGTGGGTTCGAGATTCGTCATGAGTGCTCCTCCTCGAGTAATGGTGCCCCCACGCTATGCCGGACGGGTGAGCGTCTGCCGGGTGCGCCCTGACCGTTTCCTGACCGCGGGCGGCGCTGGGGCGCACCGGAGGCGCGCCCCAGCCCCGGCTACTTCGCGCTGTTCAGCTGCGCGGCCGCGCTGTTCTTGTCGCGCTTGGCCGCCTTCTTCTCTTTCGCGGTTGACGCGGCGGGTTTCTTGGTGGCCTTCTGGCCCTTGTCTTTGGACATCGGCTGTCCTCATCTCCGGGCATCGGCGCCCGTGCCCGACGATAGTCCGGTCAGCTGTGGGCCACACAGGAAACGCCCGTTCTGCCGCGGAGACCGGCCGGGCGGCGCACAGAAAACCCAGCCGGAGGGCTGGGTTTTCGCAGGCTGATTGGTAGGGCGTGCGGGGCTTGAACCCGCGACCGACGGATTATGAGTCCGCTGCTCTAACCAGCTGAGCTAACGCCCCGTACCGCAAGGGGCACCGGACCAGACTAGCGGAACTTGGCCTCGGTCGCAGGGCGGCCGCGCGGCGGCCGGACCCGGGAAACGGGGGTGCCCTGGTCGCTCGTCGGCTCGACCTCGTCGAGCCAGCCGAGGACGGCGCGGGCGAGCGCCTCCTCCGCCGAGGAGCGCAGTTCGGCGGCGACCTCGGGCCGGTAGGCCTCCTGCGCGGCGAAGTGCCGTTCCCGCCAGGCCTCGCGCTGGGCCTCCAGCAGCCCCGCGCTCGAAACGCCGGGCAGGGAGCGCGCGATGAGCACCTGGAACACGGTGCTCTCGAAGGGGTTGGCCCCGTCGAGATCCGGCGTGCCGAGCCACGCGCTCGCGGCGGCGTGTCCGGTCTCGGTGAGTTCGTAGAGGGGGAGGCCGTCCTCGGTGTGCGCCTCCTGGCTGATGAGCCCGGCCGCGAGGAGCCGGTCCAGCGTGCCGTAGACCTGGCCGACGTTCAGCGGCGCGGCCCGGCGCGTGCGCGCGTCGAGCTCGTTGCGCAGCTGCAGGCCGTAGGCGGCGCCCTGGGTCAGCACGGCGAGGATTCCGTCCCTGATCGATGCCACGGCAGCTCCCCTCGTCAGCTCAACCTTAGCAAGGGGGCCGGGCGGCGCGGGCGGACCGGCCGCCGACCGGCGGGGGCGCGCCGATCGATTCCGGTCGCGTGCGCGGGTGGGGCGCGTTTCCCGGCGAAGTGTGGCATGATCGGGGAAGGCACCTGCTGTCTCGGTTTGGCGTTGGGGAAGACGTTCCGAACCAATTGGGAGGCAGTCATGGCGTCAGAAACCACGTCTCAGTTGACGACGGGGGTATTTTTCGTGCACTCGTGTCCGAAGGCGCTTGCCCCGCACCTCGAGTGGGCGCTCGCCCGGGCCGTCGGCTCCTCGGTCAGTTTCGACTGGACCCCGCAGCCGATCCTGAAGGGCAGCGTCCGGGCGGAGTTCGCCTGGTCCGGCCCCGTTGGCACGGCCACCGCGGTCGCCTCCTCCGTGCGCGGCTGGGAGCAGCTCCGCTTCGAGATCTCGGAGGACGCCACGGCGAGCACCGACGGCGGCCGCTGGCTACACACCCCCGGGCTCGGCATCTTCCACATGCAGACCGATGTGGCGGGCAACGCCGTCGTGTCCGAGGATCGGCTCCGCTACGCGATGGACCTTGCGGGCGGCGACCACCAGATGCTCCGCCAGGAGCTGCGCCTCGTGCTCGGCCAGGCCTGGGACGAGGAGCTCGAAACCTTCCGCCAGGCCGGCGACGGCGACGGCGCGGACGTGCTCTGGTTGCACCGGGCCGGATAAAACGTGGCCGCTGTGCCCGGGGAACGCCCTGGGGCGGCGGCACGACCACCACAGACAGCGCCGCTGCGGCGGGGGACGAGCCCCCGCCACAGCGGCGCTGTTGCGTGTGCCGGGCGTTACGCCGTGGCGAAGGCGACGACGGCGTTGTGCCCGCCGAAGCCGAAGGAGTTGCTGATCGCGACGCCGCCGTCCGCCTCGATGGCGCGCGGCTCGGTCACCACGTCGAGGGGGATCGCCGGGTCCTGCTCCGCGAGGTTGATCGTCGGGGGCAGGGTGCCGGTGTGCAGCGCCATGATCGTGAACGCGGCCTCGAGCGCGCCCGTGCCGCCGAGCAGGTGCCCCGTGGAGGCCTTCGTCGCGGAGACGGGGATCTCGCTGAGGCGATCCCCGAAGACGCGCAGCAGCGCCTGGTACTCGGCGACGTCACCGACGGGGGTGGAGGTCGCGTGCGCATTGACGTGGATGACCTCGTCGAGGCTGCGGCCAGAGCCCTCAACCGCGGCGCGCATGGCGCGGGCGGCGGCGCTGCCCTCGGGGTCCGGCGCGGTGATGTGGTGCGCGTCGCTCGTCACGGAGCCGCCGAGCAGCCGCGCGTAGATCTTCGCGCCGCGCGCGATCGCGTGCTCCTCGGTCTCCACGACGATCGCCGCGGCGCCCTCGCCCATCACGAAGCCGTTCCGGCTCACGTCGTAGGGGCGGGAGGCGGTCGCGGGCGTGTCGTTGTCGCGGGACAGCGCCTGCATTGCGGCGAAGGAGGCGATGGGGAGCGGGTGGATCGCGGCCTCGGCGCCGCCGGCGACGACGACGTCGGCCAGGCCGGACTGGAGCAGATTGTAGGCGTTGATGAGCGACTCGGTGCTCGACGCGCAGGCGGAGACCGCGGTGCGCACCCCGGCGCGGGCGCCGAGGTCCATGCCGACCGCGGCGGCGGGGCCGTTCGGCATCAGCATCGGCACGGTCATCGGGAGCACGCGGCGCGGCCCCTTCTCGCGGAGGGTGTCCCAGGCGTCGAGCAGCGTCCAGACGCCGCCGATGCCGGTGGCCCACTCAACGCCGAGGCGCTCGGGGACGATGTCCTCGATGCCGGCGTCGGCCCAGGCCTCGCGTGCGGCGATGAGCGCGAACTGGCTGGAGGGGTCGAGGCGCTTGGTCTCGACGCGGCTGAGCACGTCGGTGGCCGCGACCTTCGCCTGCGCGGCAAAGGTCACGGGAAGTTCGTAGGTGGCAACCCAGTCCTGTTCGAGCGTGCGGGCGCCGCTCTCCTTGTTGAGCAGGGCCGCCCAGGTCTCCGGCATGGTGCCGCCGAGCGGCGTGGTGGCGCCGAGCCCGGTGATGACAATGTTCTTCGTCATGAGTGTCGTGTGCTCCTGTGTCGGGGGCGATGAATCGTTGGGCGGGGGAGAAGAGGGGGAGACGGCGTGTGATGAGCCGTCTCCCCGCCCCTCGGTCCTGCGTGGCCGCGCGGGGCGACCGGGGTCCTGCTTAGGCCTGAGCCTTCACGATGAAGTCGACGGCGTCGCCAACCGTCTTCAGGTTCTTGACCTCCTCGTCGGGGATCTTCACGTCGAACTTCTCCTCAGCGTTGACGACGATCGTCATCATCGAGATGGAGTCGATGTCCAGGTCGTCGGTGAAGGACTTGTCGAGGGCCACGACGTCAGCCGCGATCCCGGTCTCGTCGTTGACGAGCTCAGCCAGGCCGGCGAGGACCTCTTCGTTCGAGAATGCCATGTTATCTCCTATGTGTTAATGGTTAGGGGTCAGTGAAAGAGTTTACGGGAGCTCGACGACCTGGGCGGCGAAGACGAGGCCCGCGCCGAAGGCAATCTGCAGCGCGTAGCCGCCGGACAGCTCGGGCTGCTCCTCGAGCAGCGCGTGCATCGCGAGCGGCACCGAGGCCGCGGAGGTGTTGCCCTGCATGACGATGTCGCGGGCGATCACGACGGACTCGGGCAGCTTGAGCTGCTTCGCGAACTCGTCGACGATGCGCAGGTTTGCCTGGTGCGGGATGAAGGCGGCGAGGTCGCCCGGCTCAAGCCCGGCCTGCTCGAGCGCCTGCCGGGCCACCTTGGCCATCTCCCAGACGGCCCAGCGGAACACGGTCTGGCCGTCCTGGCGGAGCGTCGGCCAGGACAGCTTGCCCGCCGCGTCGCGGTAGTCGAAGAGGGTGCTCGTCATGCCGATCGTGTCCCACTTCTCGCCGTCCGAGCCCCACGCGGTGGGGGAGATGCCGGGGCGGTCGCTCGCGCCGATGACGACCGCGCCCGCGCCGTCGGCGAGGAGGAAGGAGATGCTGCGGTCGGTCGGGTCGACGATCTCGGAGAGCTTCTCGGTGCCGATGACGACCACGTTGCGGCAGGCCCCGGCGCGGACGAGGGCGTCGGCCTGCGCGATCGCGTAGGTGTAGCCGGCGCAGGCTGCCGAGATGTCGTAGGCGGCGGCGGGGGTGATCCCGATCCGGTGCGCGACGAGGGCGGCCACCGAGGGGGTCTGCACCGTGTTGCTGATCGTGGCGACGATGATCCCGTCGATCTGGTCGGCGGGGATCCCCGAGCGCTCGATGGCCTCCAGGCCCGCCGTGGTGGCGAGGTCGGCCGCGGTGACATCGGCTCCCGCGCGGCGGCGCTGGACGATGCCGGTGCGCTGCCGGATCCACTCGTCGGAGGAGTCGATCGGGCCGATCAGGTCCTCGTTCGGGACATCGAGTTCGCCGCGCGCCGCGCCGATGGAGAGGATGCGGGTGTAGGCGGGACCGGTGGCTTGTTTCAGCTGGGCCATGTCACTTCTTTCGTCGGTACGGCGGTCGGGGCGAGAACGTGCGGGGGAACGGCTTAGGCGCCGTGCTCGGCGAGCAGGGCGACGGCGGCGTCGAGGTCGGCGGGGCTCTTGACGGCGACGGTGGGCACGCCCTTCAGGCCGCGCTTGGCGATGCCGGTCAGCGCGCCGGCCGGGGCCAGCTCGATCATGCCGGTGATCCCGGCCGCCTGGAAGGAGGCCATGCAGGCGTCCCAGCGTACGGGGTTCGCGACCTGCGCGACCATGAGCTCCAGGAAGCGGGCACCGTCGGTCACGACGGAGCCGTCGGCGTTCGTCCACAGCTGGTGCGTGGGGGTCGCGGGGGTCGCCTCGCGCGCGGCGAGCGCGCCGAGCTCGGGGATCGCGCTGGCCATGTACTCGGTGTGGAAGGCACCGGCGACCTGGAGCGGGATGACGCGAGCGCCGCGCGGGGCGGCCTCGGCGAGCTGGGCGAGGGCGGGGAGGGCCCCGGCCGCGACGATCTGGCCGCCGCCGTTGCGGTTGGCCGGGGTGAGGCCCTGCGCGGCGATCGCGGCGAGCACGTCGTCCTCGACGCCGCCCACGACGGCGCTCATGCCGGTCGGGGTGACGGCGGCGGCCTGCGCCATGAGCTGGCCGCGTGCCCGGACGAGGGTCAGCGCGGACTCGGGGCTGAGCACCCCGGCCGCGGCGGCCGCGGCGAACTCGCCGACGGAGTGGCCCGCCAGGCCGACGCCGGACAGGTCGGCGCGCGCGGCGAGCGCCTGCCAGGTGAGCAGGCTCGCGGCGACGATGAGGGGCTGGGCGATGGCGGTGTCGCGGATCGTGTCCGCGTCGCTCACGGTGCCGTGCTCGACCAGGTCGAGGCCGATGTGCTCGGAGAGGGCGGCGAGGGTCGCGCGGTGCGCGTCATCCTCGAGCCACTCGTTCAGGAAGCCGGGGGTCTGGGAGCCCTGTCCAGGGCAGGCAACGACAATCACCCCACTAGTGTTCCAGATGAACGGGCGAAGATCTGCATATACATCACGAAGAATCCAAAGATTCTTTGTGGAATGGCTCAGATATTGTCGCGGTTCGGCTGCGT
>NZ_JAPFRB010000005.1:98349-98907 GCF_035726885.1 Leucobacter sp. M11
GTCGCTCAGAGCCCGCCGGCGACCCGGAGGGTCGCCCCGGTGGCGTAGGACGCCTCGGGGGAGAGGAACCAGGACACCGCGGCGGCGATCTCGGGGGCGTCGCCCGCGCGGCCCAGCGGCACGGTCTCCGCGACCCGTGCGGGTCGCTCCGGGTCGAGGTGAAAATCGGTCCAGGTGGTGCCGGGCTCGACGCAGTTCACGCGAATCCCGTGCGGGGCGAGCTCCTTCGACAGGCCGAGGCTCAGCGCGGCGACCCCGGCCTTCGCCGCCGCGTAGTGCACGTAGCTGTTCGGGCTGCCGAGCGTGGCCGCCGCGGAGCCGACGAAGACGAGGCTGCCCCCGCGGCTTCGGAAGTGGGGGATCGCGGCGCGGGCGGTGAGCACCGCCCCGAGCAGGTTCACGTCGAGGTCGTGGCGGATGTCCGCGACGCTCAGGGTCTCGAGGGGGCCCACGGCGCGGACGGCCCCGGCGTTGGCGACGATGCCGCCGAGCGGCCCGAGCGCCGCGGCCGTGCCAAAGAACGCGCTGAGGGACTCCGCGTCGGTGATGTCGACCGGG
>NZ_JAPFRB010000005.1:98967-99385 GCF_035726885.1 Leucobacter sp. M11
CGGTCGCTCCGGTAACCGATGAGCACGTGGTGCCCGTCGGCGACGCAGCGCTCGGCGACGGCGCGGCCGATGCCCCGGGACGCTCCGGTGATGGCGACGATCATGGCGAGCTCCTGTGGCGCGGGCTGGCTTAGCGCCCGGCCTTCCCCTCGGGCTTGCCCTGGGCACCCGGGCGGCTGGGCGCGATCGAGCCGACGATGAGCGCGGACTGCAGGATGAGCGACTCGCGGGCCCCGGTGGCGTTCCAGCCGATCACCTCGGAGACCTTCTTGAGGCGGTAGCGGACCGTGTTCGGGTGCACGAAGAGCTCCCGGGCCGTCGCCTCCAGGGAGCGCCCGTTGTCGAGGTAGCACCAGAGCGTCTCCAGCAGCTCGGGGGAGTGCGCGCGCAGGGGATCGTAGATGTTCTCGATCAGGGT
>NZ_JAPFRB010000005.1:99422-100387 GCF_035726885.1 Leucobacter sp. M11
GGGAGCAGGTCGTCCGCGAGGACGGGGCGGGGGGCGTTGCGCCAGGCGCGGGCCACCGCGATCCCGGCCAGGGCCGCGCGGGCGCTGCGGGACGCGTCCACGAGGGTGGGCACGGTGGGCCCGAGCACGAGCGGCCCCTCGTTGAAGCCGAAGGAGAGCTTCTCTGCGATCTCGATGAGGGGCATCGCCGCGATGTCCTCGGACAGGCCACGGGCCTCGGCGTCCGCGCGCCCGATCACGAGCACGAGGCGGGCGCCCTGGAGGCCGATGAGGACATCGGCGCCCGCGTGCCGGGCGGTGCGGCGCAGGGCGTCCACGTCAATCGAGCGCTCGGTCGTGCCGACGAGCACGGCGGCCTCGCCCTGGCCGTGCCAGCCGAGGGCCGCGATCCGGCTGGGCAGCTCGTCGTCGGACTCGCCGGTGAGGATCGAGTCGACCACGAGGGCCTCGAGGCGGGCGTCCCAGAGGCCGCGGGCCTCCGCGGCCCGGGCGTACACATCGGCGGCGGTGAAGGCGACATCGCGCGAGTAGTGCATGATCGCCTCGCGCAGCCCCTCGCTCTCGCCCGCGACGCGCTCCTCGACCACGGTCACGACCACGCGGACCAGCTGCAGGGTCTCCTGCAGGCTGATCGAGCGCAGCAGCTCGCGGGGGGCGGAGCCGAAGACGTCGGAGGCGACCCAGGGGGTGCTCGACGGGTCCTCGTACCAGGTGATGAAGGAGCTGATGCCGGTCTGCGCGACGAGCCCGATGGCTGAGCGGCGGCTGGGCGGCATATCGCCGTACCAGGGCAGGGTCTCTTCTAGACGGTTCAGGGTCGAGGTCGCCAGCTCGCCGGAGATGGTCCGGAGCCAGGCAAGCTCCTGCTGTTTTGTTCGCGTCATGGTCCGCCCAGACTATCGGCTTCCGCTGGGAGGGGCGAGTGCGCGGAGACGGCAACGGCGCCGCCCGGAACGAATTCCGAG
>NZ_JAPFRB010000005.1:100438-100572 GCF_035726885.1 Leucobacter sp. M11
GTGGACCCGGCGTTGACGTCGAGCAGGCGGTAGTGCTTGATCGCCTCGGCGGGCACATCCGCCGGGATCTGACCCGAGGCGGCCAACCGCTGCAGCACCTTCACGACGACGGCCTCGCGGTCGATGGCGAAGTG
>NZ_JAPFRB010000005.1:100630-106030 GCF_035726885.1 Leucobacter sp. M11
AAGTCGCCGGGCACGAACTCGCGGATCTGGTCGGGCACCTGGGTGGCCCAGTCGCTGACCGCGACCACGGGGCCCTCGGCGTCCGCCAGCTTGTCGGCCAGGTAGGCCGTCTTCGCGGGCTCGGACGGGTACAGGAAGTTGTGCTCCTCGGCGGCGACGCCGTCGCGGCGCAGCTCGTTCCAGCTCGTCACGCTCCAGACATCCGCGGCCACGCCCCAGTCGTTCAGGAGCAGCTCCTGGGCCTCGCGTGCCCAGATCACGGCGACGCCCGAGGCGAGGATCTGCGCCTTGATGGGGCCTTCCTCGGCCTGGCTGACGCGGTGGATGCCGCGCACGATGCCGTCCACGTCCACGTTCTCCGGCTCGGCCGGGTGCACATAGGGCTCGTTGTAGACCGTGAGGTAGTACATGACGTTCGGGTCCGGGTGCGTGCCGCCGTACATCCGCTCGATTCCGGCGCGCATGATGTGGCCGATCTCGTAGCCGTAGGCCGCGTCGTAGGCGATCACGGCGGGGTTCGTCGCCGCGAGCACCATCGAGTGGCCGTCGGCGTGCTGCAGGCCCTCACCGGTCAGGGTGGTGCGCCCGGCGGTCGCCCCGATCATGAAGCCGCGCGCCATCTGGTCGCCCGCCGCCCAGATCGCGTCGCCCGTGCGCTGGAAGCCGAACATCGAGTAGAAGACGTAGACCGGGATGAGCGGCTCGCCCTGCGTCGAGTAGGAGGTGCCGACCGCGGTGAAGGCGGCCACGGCCCCGGCCTCGTTGATGCCGACGTGCAGGATGACGCCCTGGGGGCTCTCCTTGTAGGCCAGCAGCAGCTCGCGGTCGACCGAGGTGTAGGTCTGCCCGTGCGGGTTGTAGATCTTCTTCGTCGGGAAGAAGGAGTCCATCCCGAAGGTGCGGGCCTCGTCGGGGATGATCGGCACGATGCGGTTGCCGAACTCGCCGTCGCGCATCAGGTCCTTGAGCAGGCGCACGAAGACCATCGTGGTCGCCGCCTCCTGCGTGCCGGAGCCCTTCTTTGCGATCGCGTAGCTCTTCTCCTCGGGGATCGCGAGATCCGTGTAGGAGGAGCGGCGCTCGGGCAGGTAGCCGCCCAGCTCGCGGCGGCGCTCGTGGATGTACTGGATCGCCTCGTCCTGCTCGCCCGGGTGGTAGTACGGGGGCAGGGAGGGGTTCTCTTCGAGCTGCGCGTCCGTGATCGGGATGTGCATCGTGTCGCGGAAGAGCTTCAGGTCCTCCAGCGTCATCTTCTTCATCTGGTGGGTCGCGTTGCGGCCCTCGAAGTGCGGGCCGAGGCCGTAGCCCTTGATGGTGTGCGCCAGGATCACGGTGGGCTGGCCCTTGTGCTCCATCGCCTGCTGGAACGCGGCGTAGACCTTGCGGTAGTCGTGGCCGCCGCGGCGCAGGCCCCAGATCTGCTCGTCGGAGTAGTCCTCGACGAGCTTCAGGGCGCGCTCGTCGCGGCCGAAGAAGTGCTCGCGGACGAAGGCGCCGCTCTCGGCCTTGTACGTCTGGAAGTCACCGTCGGGGGTGACGTTCATGAGGTTCAGGAGCGCCCCGGAGGAGTCGCGCTGGAGCAGGTCGTCCCACTCGCGGCCCCAGACGACCTTGATGACGTTCCAGCCCGCGCCGCGGAAGTAGCTCTCCAGCTCCTGGATGATCTTCGAGTTGCCGCGGACCGGGCCGTCGAGGCGCTGCAGGTTGCAGTTCACGACGAAGGTCAGGTTGTCGAGCCCCTCGTTCGCCGCGACCTGGAGCTGCCCGCGGCTCTCGACCTCGTCCATCTCGCCGTCGCCGAGGAACGCCCAGACGTGCTGGTCGCTCGCGTCCTTGATGCCGCGGTTGGTGAGGTACTTGTTCGTCTGCGCCTGGTAGATCGCGTTGATCGGGCCGAGGCCCATCGACACGGTGGGGAACTGCCAGAAGTCGTTCATGAGGCGGGGGTGCGGGTAGCTGGGGATGCCGCCGCCCGCGTGGCTCTTCTCCTGGCGGAAGCCGTCGAGCTGATCGGCGCTCAGCCGGCCCTCGAGGAAGGCGCGGGAGTAGATGCCGGGGGAGGCGTGGCCCTGGATGAAGATCTGGTCGCCGCCGCTCGGGTGGTCCTGGCCGCGGAAGAAGTGGTTGAAGCCGATCTCGTACAGCGACGCGGAGGAGGCGTAGGTAGAGATGTGGCCGCCGACGCCGACGCCGGGGCGCTGGGCGCGGTGCACGAGCATGGCGGCGTTCCAGCGGATCCAGGAGCGGTAGCGTCGCTCGATCTCCTCGTTGCCGGGGAAGAGCGGCTCGTTCGAGGAGGCGATCGTGTTCACGTAGTCCGTGGTCGGCACGATCGGCACGTTCAGGTGCAGTTCCTTCGAGCGTGACAGCAGGCTCATCATGATTTCGCGACCGCGCTGGGGTCCGTGCGCGGCGACCAGCTGATCGAGCGACTGTTGCCACTCGGCGGTTTCCTGAGGATCGATATCGCGGTTGTGTACGGAGTACGGATCCTGGTTGTTTACTGCCAACGTTAAGCCCTTCCTTGAGAGTGCCACGCGACGCCGTCTTGGGGCGGTGGCATCGGTTCCCGCTGCCACGGTGAAGGCTGCGAATCCGACCAGGGACCACACTACCGAAGAATCGCGATTATTCTGCCCTCTCGGGGGGACAATTTTCCCCCGCGGTGGGGGAAACCGTGATAAACCGCGGGCGGGGCCGTGTCGCTAGACTGGAAATTCCCCACTCGGACACACTCGGGGCCGCGGAAACGGCCCCGGAAGGAGATCGACGATGACCCTCGACGTAGGCACCACCGCCCCCGACTTCACCCTGGAGAATCAGTTTGGCGAGGAGATCAGCCTCTCCGGCCTGCTCGCCGAGCGCCCCGTGGTGCTCGTGTTCTTCCCGCTCGCCTTCTCGGGCATCTGCACGGGCGAGCTCTGCGAGCTGCAGGACAACATCGCCGCCTTCGATGACTCCTCGGTGACCCTCGTCGGCGTCTCGGTTGACTCGAAGTACACCCTGCGCGCGTGGGCGGAGCAGGAGGGCTACCAGTTCTCGATCCTGTCCGACTTCTGGCCGCACGGCAAGGTGTCGAGCGACTACGGCGTCTTCCTGGACGACGCCGGGATCGCGACCCGCGGCACCTACGTGATCGCTCAGGACGGCACGGTTGCGGCCGCCTTCGCAACCGCCCCCGGCGAGGCACGCGACTTTGGCGCATACCGCGAGGCGATCACGGCGCTCACGGCCTAACGGCGAGTCGATTTCTCCGCGCCCGCGGGAATCCCGTACACTCAAGGGGTTCCCGCGGCGCGGGAGCGAGAGGGCCTTTAGCTCAGCTGGTAGAGCGCCACGTTTACACCGTGGATGTCATCGGTTCGATCCCGGTAGGGCCCACCACAGCATCACACGCGCCAGCGCATCCTCGCGGGGCGCACGCGAGCGGCCGTTTCCTTCGGGAGCGGCCGCTTTTGCGTGTGCCGGGGGCGAATATCCTGAGTCGGCGGGGCGTCCCGGCTCGCAGAAATACTGCGTTATTTTCGCGATCTTTTCGGAATTGCGGCCCCGTTTTTGCCGAGAATCGAAAAAGAAGCCGGACTGGGGGGCGGCTCGGGCTGGCCTAGACGGTGTCCGGCGAGGCCTCGGGCTCGGCCTCGGCCAGGGCGCGAACCTGCGTGGTGATCGCGGCCCGCCGCTCGCCCGGAGTAGCCGAGCGGCCCTGAATCATGGCGGGCAACTGGGGCAGCGACCAGTGGCTCGTGACCAGCGCCACGATGGCGACGAGGAGCTCGGCGGCGCGCTCGCGGTTCAGGCCGGGAAAGGAGTCGGCGATCTGGGCGACCTTCGCGGCGCAGCCGCTCTGCCGCTCCAGGGTGGCCTCGGCGTCGCCCGCGAGCTCGAGGCCTTCCCAGGCGAGGAGCCGGGGGAGGGCCGGGCTGGCCGCGTAGGCGTCGAAGAGCGCCCCCGCATAGGCTGCGAGCGCCTCGGCGCCCGTGCCCGGCGGCGGCGCGGCGCCCAGGAAGTCGTCGAGCGCCCGGTCGAGCACCGCGTCGAAGAGCCCGAGCTTGCCACCGAAGTAGGGGTAGATGCGCTCCTTGTTGACCCCGGCCGCCGTGGCGATGCGATCGATCCGCGCCCCGGCGAAGCCGTGGGCGCTGAACTCCACGGTCGCCGCGTCGAGGAGGAGTGTGCGCGTGCGTTCCGTGTCCCAGGCCATGCTGGGAGTCTACTCAATCTCCAAACGTCAGGTTGGAATTTGCCCCTGACGGGCGGTACTGTTCGAGCAATACCAACTAACTGTTTGGAGAATTGTGAACGCTGCCAGCACCCCCGACCGAAGCGATGTCCTGTTGATCGGGGCCAGCGGGGCCGTCGGCTCCACGATCCTGGACCGCCTGCGCGGCGCGGGCCTCCGGGTGACCCCCGCCGGCCGAACCCGCCCCGAGGGCGGGGTGAGCCTGAATCTCGGCCCCGAAGCGAGCGCGGCGGATCTCGCGCGGCTCGGGGAAGCGGCCGCACGGCACCGGCTCGTGCTGAACGCGAGCGGGGCGGAACACCCCGCCCTCGCCGCTCACCTCGGCGGGGCGCAGCTGCTCGATATCAGCGCGAGCGCCGCCTACCTGGCGGCCCTCGCGGCCGCGCCCGCGACGCGAACCGGGGCGGCGCTCGTCCTCGGGGTCGGGCTCGCGCCGGGCCTCACCACCGCGCTGGCCCGGGCCCTCGACACCCGGCCCGGCGACGAGATTGACCTCGGGATCATGCTCGGCTCCGGGGAGCGGCACGGCCCGGCGGCGGTGGACTGGACCGCGGGGCTGATCGGGGCGGATCTCGCGGACGCGGCGGAGGGCGGGCGGGTGCAGAACCTCCGGGAACGCCGGGCCTTCGCCGAGGGCGACGCCCGGGGGCGCGGGGGTGCCGCGGGCCCGCGCGGGGGGACCCGCGGCTACCTGCGCGCGGACTTTCCGGACCACACGCTGCTTCGGATGGCTCCGGGGGCGGACCCGGGCCTCCGGGTGCGCAGCTACCTCGCGCTGAGTAGCCGGGCGATGACCGGGAGCCTGGGCGTGCTCGCCCGGCTGCCGCGGCTGGCCGGACTGCTGCGGGTCGTGCCGCCGCTCGGCGACGAGCGCTGGGCGGTCACGGCGGTCAACCGCCGGACGGGGGAGACGCTCCGGGCGACCGGCGTGAACCAGAGCCGGGCGACCGCGGAGCTGACGGCGGCCACGGCGCTGGCGGCGCTGGGCCGGGGCGCGGTGCCCGGGGTCACCCTGGGCGGCGACGTGCTGAACCTCGCGGGCGCGGCCCGGGTGCCGGGCGTGCGCCTCGAGGGGCGCGTTCCCGGCGAGCGGGGAGCCGCGGCACGCGCGTAGCCGCGCGCACCGGCGGCAACGAGGACGCCCCGCCCCCCGGAAACGG
>NZ_JAPFRB010000005.1:106102-108840 GCF_035726885.1 Leucobacter sp. M11
CTCGTCGCGGTCGAAGCGGGCGCCGCCGCCCGTGTCGGGGCGCAGCTCGATCAGCTTGCCGCTGATCCGGGTGCTCGTGAGCCGGTCCAGGACGTCGCCCGACAGGTTGGCGGGCAGCTCCACGAGCGAGAAGTCCGGGCGGATCTGGATCGCGCCGAAGTCGTCGCGGCGCAGGCCACCCTCGTTCGCGAGCGCGCCCACGATCTGGCGCGGCTCCACCTTCTGGCGCTTGCCGACGGCGATGCGGTACATCTCCATCGGCTGACCGCTGCCGCGCGGGGTGCGCTCGGAGCGGTCGTCGCGGTCGAAGCGGGGCCGTTCGGGACGGTCGCCGCGGTCGTTGCGGGAGAAGCGGTCCCCGCGGTCGCTGCGCTCGGGGCGCTCGGCGCGCTCCCGGTCCCGACGGTCGCGCTCCAGGCGCTGCTGGCGGCGCTCCTCTTCGGGGTCCAGGAGGAGCGGGGTGTCCCCCTGCGAGACGATCGCGAGGGCCGCGGCCACGTCAACCTCGGGCACATCGTGGTGATCGACGTAGTGCCGGATCACGTCCCGGAAGGTGTCGATCTGCTGGGTCTGGTTCAGCGCCTCGGAGATCGCGTCGTCGAAGCGGGACAGCCGGGTCGCGTTGACGCTGTCCACGCTCGGCAGCTGCATCTGCGTGAGCGGCTGCCGGGTCGCCTTCTCGATGGAGGTCAGCATGCGACGCTCGCGCGGGGTGACGAAGCTGATCGCGTCGCCCGTGCGGCCAGCGCGGCCCGTGCGGCCGATGCGGTGCACATAGGACTCGGTGTCGATCGGGAGATCGAAGTTCACGACGTGGCTGATGCGCTCCACGTCGAGGCCGCGGGCGGCGACGTCCGTGGCGACCAGGATGTCGAGCTTGCCGCTCTTGAGCTGGTTGACGGTGCGCTCGCGCTGGGCCTGCGCCACGTCGCCGTTGATCGCCGCGGCGGAGAAGCCGCGGGCGCGCAGCTTCTCGGCGAGCGTCTCGGTCTCGTTCTTGGTGCGGGTGAAGACGATCATGCCCTCGAAGTTCTCGACCTCGAGGATGCGGGTGAGCGCGTCCACCTTCTGCGGGTACGACACGAGCAGGTAGCGCTGCGTGATGTTCGCGGAGGTCGTGGTCTTGGACTTGACCGTGATCTCCTCGGGGTCGCGGAGGTGCTGTTTCGAGATGCGGCGGATCTGCGCGGGCATCGTGGCCGAGAACAGGGCCACCTGCTTGTCGACGGGGGTGTCGGCGAGGATCGTCTCGACGTCCTCGGCGAAGCCCATCTTGAGCATCTCGTCGGCCTCGTCGAGCACGAGGTACTTCAGCTCGGAGAGGTCGAGGGTGCCCTTGTTGAGGTGGTCCATGATGCGACCGGGGGTGCCGACGACGATGTGCACGCCGCGGCGGAGCGCGGACAGCTGCACGCCGTAGCCCTGGCCGCCGTAGACGGGCAGGACGCGGACGCCCTTGAGGCGGGCGGCGTACCGCTCGAAGGCCTCGCACACCTGGAGCGCGAGCTCGCGGGTGGGGGCCAGGACGAGGGCCTGGGGGGTTTTCTGCGCGGCGTCCAGCCGGGAGAGGATGGGCAGGGCGAAGGCGGCGGTCTTGCCGGTGCCGGTCTGCGCGAGTCCGACGACATCGCGGCCCGCGAGCAGCGGGGGAATGGTGGCGGCCTGGATGGCCGAGGGGGTTTCGTAGCCGACGTCACTCAGGGTCTTGAGAACGATTTCGTCAAGGCCGAGGTCGGCGAAGGTCAAATCAGCGCCTGGGGCAGAGGTGTCGCTGGGCGCAGGGGTGTCAGAAGACGTCATGCTGTTAACGGTACCCGCTCAATCGCGCTGACCGGACCAAACCGGCAAAAGGAAAGCCCCTGAACCTGTGAATGCGGCGTGTCGGCGCTCCGGGCGCGCCCGAAACGCGGCTTAGGCGACGTCGAGGTCGAGTCCCTCGGGGAGCGGGCCGGCCGCGACCACCGTGAGGTCCTGGGTCGCCCGGCTGAGCGCCACGTAGAGCCCGGAGCGCCCGACCCCGTCCGGGGTCACCATCTCGCCCGGCTCGACGAGCACGACCCGGTCAAATTCTAGGCCCTTCGCGCCGCCCGGATCCGTCAGCCACAGCCGCGACTCGGCCCCGGGGCCCGGACCGCGGGCGCTCAGGCCACGCGCGGCGAGCCCCGCACGGAACTCGCCGAGGCGCGCGCTCGGCACGAGCAGGGCCACGGTGCCCTCCGCGTGCGCCCCGAGGAAGGCCTCCGCGGGGTCGAGGGCCGCGTCGAGGACCGCGTCGCTCGGCACCGCGATGAGGCGCGGCGGGCGGCCGGTGCTGCGCAGCGAGGAGGGCGCGGCGCCCTCGGGGTCGATGAACCGGAGGACGCCCTCCGCGACCGCCATCACCTCGGCCGGGGTGCGGTAATTGACGGTCAGCTCGGCGCGGCGCAGGCGGCGGGTCTGTTCGCCCAGCAGCGTCTCCCAGCTCGTCGCGGCGGGCGAGGTGGCCTGATGAATGTCCCCGACCAGCGTGAACGACTGCAAGGGGCAGCGCCGGATGAGGGCCCGCAGCGCCATCGGGCTGAGCTCCTGGGCCTCGTCGACGATGATGTGGCCGTAGGTCCAGTCCCGCTCCTGCCCCGCGCGCTCCGCGAGGGTGCGCCGGTCCCGGACGCGGTGCCGATCGGCGAGCTGTTCGGCGGTGACGGCCGCGCCGAGCGACTCGGTGCCGTCGTCGCTGCCGCTCAGCTGCTCGAGCACCT
>NZ_JAPFRB010000005.1:108909-111255 GCF_035726885.1 Leucobacter sp. M11
GATCCTCGCCGAGCAGCTCCCAGGCCTCGTCGAGCGCGGGCACGTCGGCCTCGCTCCACGCCAGGCCGGTGCTCGCGTGTTCGCGGCGAAGGAGCTCGGCCTCGTGCAGGGCCGCGCGATCGTCCCGGCTGAAGTGTTGGGTGGCGCGCAGGCCGCCCTCGGGCCCCGCGTAGGCGGCGCTCACGAGGTCGCCGGGGCTCAGCCGGGGCCACAGCGCGTCGATGGCGCCCTCGATGGCGGGGTCGAGGAGGAGGTCCGCGGCG
The DNA here is from genome assembly GCF_035726885.1 of Leucobacter sp. M11. Classification (NCBI taxonomy): domain Bacteria; kingdom Bacillati; phylum Actinomycetota; class Actinomycetes; order Micrococcales; family Microbacteriaceae; genus Leucobacter; species Leucobacter sp. M11. Next base: position 109,173 of record NZ_JAPFRB010000005.1, read on the forward strand.
AGTTCCTGCTCGGTGCCGTCCACGAAGGAGAGCGGGCTGCCCTGGGCCGTGCGCGCCTGCACGAGCGAGCGCGCGATGGCCCCGGTGAAGACCCGCTCGAAGTCGGGCCGCGCCGCATTGTGCGGGCGGCGGCGCTGCCGCACGCGCTTGCGCATCCGGCCGAGCTCGGTCTCGGGGATCGTGACGAGCTCGCCCGTCTCCAGGGTGAGATCCAGGGCACCCTTCGCGGGCACCTGCGCGCGGTCGAGCGCGCCGCGGAGCAGATCGCTCATCCCGAGGCGGCCCTTGAGCTCGGCGATGACCGGGTCCTCCGGGCGGCTCGCGTCGATGCCGGGCAACAGGGTGCCGATCGTGGTGAGCACGACGCTCGTCTCGCCGAGGGAGGGCAGCACCTGGCCGATGTAGTCGAGGAAGGCGCTGTTCGGGCCGACGAGGAGCACGCCGTTGCGCTCCAGGCGGTCCCGGTGCTCGTAGAGCAGGTAGGCGGCGCGGTGCAGCGCGACGGCGGTCTTGCCGGTGCCCGGGCCGCCCTGCACGAGGAGGGTGCCGGGCAGCTCCGAGCGGATGATCCGGTCCTGCTCGACCTGGATCGTGGCCACGATGTCGTTCATGTGCCCGGAGCGGCTGCGGTCCATCGCGGCGAGCAGGCTCGTGGGCAGCAGGCCCCCGTCGGCGATCTCCTCGCCGTCGCCCGCGGTCAGCCGTTCGGGGCTCGTGCGGAGCACTCGCCAGCGGCTCGTCTCGATGTGGGTGCGCACGCGCACGCCCTCGGGGTGCAGGGGCGTGGCCGTGTAGAACGGCCGGGCGACCGGGGCGCGCCAGTCCACGAGGCGAACCTCGTGACTCACGGGGTCGGTCAGGCCCATCCGGCCGATGTACCAGGACTCGGCGACGCCCTCGTCCTCGTGGGCCTCATCCGTCTCCAGGTGGCCGAAGAGCAGGCCCTCGTTCGCGTCCAGCAGGCGGCTCAGGCTCTCCTGGTGGTGCGCGATCTGCGCGTCTCGCTCCCAGAGCTCCGTGGCCGTGCCCGACTCCAAGAGTCGCTCCTCGATCAGCCCGCGCTCCCGGGCGAGCAGGGTGTCCACGACACTCCTGAGCTCGTCGAGGTGTGCCTGGGCTGCTTCGGTGCTGAGCATGGGCGCGTTTCCTGTCTGCTGGGGCGTTGCCGTGTCGCGCGGGTTCCGCGCGCGACGCCGATCAATTCTATCCGCCCCGCGCTGGGCGTTTCCGCGGGTGCCACGGAAACGCCCAGCCGCGGCCGCTACTCCGTCAGGTCGAGCATGGGCGCGGCGCGCCGGAAGCCGCGCGTGATCCAGGCGAGCCACGCCAGCCCGATCGCGAGCCAGATCAGCCCGATCGTCAGCGCCGTCGCGGAGAGGCTCGTCCACAGCCACACGGTGAGCCCGAGCCCGATGCCGGGCAGGACCAGGAACCGGAGCGCCTCGCCGGGGGTGCGGCGGCCCTGATCGATGAAGTAGTGCTTGATGACCGAGAGGTTGACCGCGGAGAAGGCGACGAGCGCGCCAAAGCTCACGGTCTCGGAGATCAGCTGCAGTTCGACGAACACGGCGAGCAGCGACACGGTGGACACGATTAGGATCGCGGTCACGGGCGTCTGGAAGCGGGCGCTGAGCCCGCCGAACACCCGCTTGGGCAGCACCTGGTCGCGCCCCATCGCGAAAAGGATCCGCGAGGCGGAGGCCTGCGAGGCGAGGGCCGAGCCCGTGGCCCCGGCGACGTAGGCCGCCGTGAAGAACACGGTGAGGAATTCGCCGCCCACGCTGCCCATCACGTCGAGCGCCGCGCTGTCCGTGTCCACAAAGTCGTGGCTCGGGTAGGCGAGGTGCGACACGTAGGCGAGGGCCACGAAGATGACCCCGGCGACGATCGTGACGAGCGTGATCGCCTTGGGCAGGGCCCGCTTCGGGTCGCGGGTTTCCTCGGCGAGCGTGGAGACCGAGTCGAAGCCGAGGAAGGACAGGCAGAGGATCGCCGCGCCCGCCATGACCGGACTGAAGCCCTCCTCGGTGCCGTCGCCGACGAAGGGCCGGGCGAGGTCAACGGAGCCCGCGCCGTTGATGGA
>NZ_JAPFRB010000005.1:111290-117483 GCF_035726885.1 Leucobacter sp. M11
TTGCCTGCACCGCGATGATGATCGTGTTCGTGCGGCTCACCGAGACGATGCCGACGATGTTGAGCACCGTGACCGCGGCGATGGCGAGCACGATGAACACCCAGTTCGGCACGGCGGGGAAGGCCGCGTTCAGGTAAATCCCGATCACGAGGTAGTTGATCATCGGCAGGAACAGGTAGTCGAGCATGAGCGCCCAGCCCGCCATGAAGCCGATGCCGGGCCCGAAGCTGCGCTGGGAGTAGGTGTATGCGGAGCCCGCGTAGGGGAAGGCCCGGGCCATGAGCCCGTAGGAGCGGGCCGTGAAGAGCATGACCACGAGGGTGACCAGGTACGCGAGGGGGAGGCGGCCGCCCGTGGTCTGGGTGACGATGCCGTAGGTCGTGAACAGGGTCAGCGGGACCATGTAGACGAGTCCGAACAGGACGAGGGAGGGCACCCCCAGCACGCGCTTGAGCTGGGTGGTGGCGGGGCCCCCGATGGTCGGGGTGCCGGTGGACCACGGTGATCCGGTGCCGCCGTTCATCGTTGAATCGGCGGAGTTGTGTGTGTTCATGAGCGGTCCGATCACATCCTTTCTGGGGTTGCCGGGAAGGTCTGTTCTCCGGCGAGGTACGTGGCCCGGACGGGGTTGTCCGGGAAGGCCTTTGGCGACTCGGTGCGCGGGTCGCGGGCGAGCCAGAGCAGGTCTGCGGCGTTGCCGGGGGTGAGCGTTCCCCACGCGGCGGGGCCGCGGTCGGCGAAGGCCTGCCGGGCCGTTCCGGCGGTGGCGAGGCTCAGGCAGAGCTCCAGGGGGAGAATCTGTTCGGGCGTCCACCCGCCTGCGGGGTCTCCGGCGACCGTGGTCCGGGTTGCGGCGATCGCGATGCCCTCGCGCACGTCGGCGGAGCTGCAGGGCCAGTCGGAGCCGAAGGAGACGGTGGCGCCCGAGTCGGTGAGGGTCTTCGACTGGTACTGCCGGTCGCTGCGCTCAGCGCCGAGCCGGGGCACCGTGAGCACGGTCATGAGGCCGTCCTGCTGGGCCCACAGCGGCTGCAGGTTCGCGATGACCCCGAGCCGGGCGAAGCGGGCGAGGTCTTCCGCGGTGGCGAGCTGCACGTGGGTGATCACGGGCCGGGTGCCGGTCTCGCCGTTGACTGCCCGGCTGTGCTCGATCGCGTCGAGTGCGGTGCGGACGGCCCGGTCCCCGATCGCGTGCACGAAGGGCTGGAAGCCCTCGGCCTCGACGGCGGCGATTGCCCGGGCGAGCGCCTCGGGCTGCCAGACCTCCATGCCCCGGTGCTGCCCGGTGCAGTAGGGCTCCAGGAGCGCGCCGGTCTCGTTCTCGATGACGCCGTCGGCGAAGAACTTGATCGTGTTCGCGGTGAGGAGCGGGTGGCCAAGATCGCGGATGCGCTGCCGGGCGGCGAGCAGCTGGGGGAGCTGGGCCGGGAAGCGCCGGGGGTCGGCCAGGAGCGCGAGGTTGGTGCGCACGAGCAGCTGGCCGCGGCGCGCGGCCTCGACGTAGACGTCCACGTCGGCGGGCTCGACCCAGGCGTCCTGCACCCAGGTGGTGCCGAGCGCGGCGTAGTGCTCGCCCGCGGTCCGGAGCGCGGTCAGGCGGTCCTCCAGGTCGTACCCGGGCTGCACCGCGTTGATGAGGTCCATCGCGCCCCACTCGCGGAGCACGCCGAGGGGCGCGCCGTCCTCGCGGCGGGGGATCTCGCCGAGTGCCGGCTCCGGGGTGTCCGCGTGGATCCCGGCGAGTTCCAGGGCCCGGCTGTTGCACCACACCGTGTGGTAGTCCCAGGCGCGGAGCATGACCGGCCGGTCGGCGACGGCCTCGTCGAGCCACCGGGCGTCGAAGAGGCCGTCCTCGACGAGGGAGCCGTTGTAGGAGGCCCCGATGATCCAGTCCTCCTCCGGGTGCGCCTCGGCGTAGCGGCGGACCTCGGCGACGATGTCTTCGACGCTCGTGAGCCCCACGATCTGCGGGCCCTGGGCTTCGAGGCCGCCGAAGATCGGGTGCGCGTGGCCCTCGGCGAAGGCGGGCATGAGGAAGCCGCCCGCCAGGTCGACCCGGGCCGCGTCAGCGGCGGCCGGGTGCTCGTGCGCGGCGGGGCCGAGCGCGGCGACGCGTCCGGCGACGACGAGCAGAGCGTCACTCTCGGGGGCGTCCAGCTCGGGCCACACGGTGCCGCCGTGGAACAGCGTGGCTGGCCCTGCGCTCGTTTCGGCGCGGGTGGCGGCGTGCTCGGTCATGGGCCCTCCATTGGGTTCTCCGGGTGCGGCTGGCCCCGGTGCGGGGGCCGTTCCGTGCGGTGTGCGAGGACGAACGAACGTTGTTCGTCCTTGGTCTCTGTAATGTACTGTTGAGAAAATTGGCTGTCAAGCCGGGTCGAGGATGACCCGGGCCGGAGAGGATGCACGATGAGGCTGAACCGTCGGGAGATCGCGCGGGCCGCGCTGGAGCTCGTGGAGGAGCACGGCAGCGAGGCCCTGACGATGCGGCAGCTCGCCGCCCGGGTCGACCGGCAGCCCTCCTCGCTCTACAACCACGTCAGCGGGCGGCAGGCGGTCATCGAGGAGATGCGCGCGCTCATCGTGGAGAGCATCGACGTGACCCCCTTCGCCGAGCAGCCCTGGCCGCGGGCGCTCGCGGACTGGGGCCGCTCCTACCTCGCCTCCTTCGCCCGCTACCCGAACAGCATCTCCCTGCTGGCGACGACCACGATCACCGACCACTCCACCCTGCGCATGTACGAGGTGGTCATCTCGGCCCTCGTGCGCGGCGGCTGGACGGCCGGGGACGCGGTCGCCGGGATGCGCGCGGTTGAGGCCTATGTGCTCGGCTCCGCCCTCGACCGCGTCGCGCCGGAGAGCCTGCTCAGCCTCGAGGCGCTCCCGCCCGGCCTGCCCGCGCTCCGCGAGGGCCTCACCGGCGCAAACGCCCGGCACGCGAGCGCAGCCGCGGGCTTCGAACTGGGCTACGAGATCCTGATCGCGGGCATGGAGGCCCGCGTCACGGCCGCGCTCTGAGGCCCCGGCCCCCGGGCTGCTGCGGCGAGAGGGAGCGACTCGTGATCGCCAGTTCGAGGGCGAGCCGGGAGGCGCTGCGCTCGAGCACATCCGAGCCGAGCACCTCCTGAACCTTGCGCAACCGGGCGTAGAGCGTTTGGCGACGGATGCCGAGCGTCCCCGACGCCGCGGTGACGGACAGCCCGGCCTCGAAGAAGGCTTCGAGCGTGTCAATCAGTCGGGTCCCGTGCGCTCGCTCGTACGCGAGCAGCGGCCCCAGCTGCGCTGCGGCTAGGGATTGCACGGCGGGTTCTCGAACACACCGGCCGAGCGCCACGGTCGAGGACAGCTCCCGGTGGGAGACGAGCCCGGGGCGAACGGCCATTTCCTGCACGAAACGAAGCTGGTCCTGAAACTCGGCGAGCGCCGCCGGGAACCCGGCCAGGGCACCCACACGGGGCCCCGCAATCAGGGTGTGCGGGGGCACCCCCGCTGTCCCGAGGCCCTCGGCGAGGTGCCGGGCGCGGCTCGCGGGCGTATCCGCATCATTCTCGGCGCTTCGGACGGTGAGCACCAGCTCGCCGTAGCTGCGCGGGACGTGGATGTGGGCGCTCGGCGCACCCGGCACGGGCGGCGCGAACAGCTCGCTGACCGGGCCGGCCGGCGTCAGGGCGGGGCCGCCGGCACTCGGACGCAGACACCACAGCTGGATCGCCTCGTCCGGCCGCACCCGGAAACCCGACTCCGCCAACCGGGTCAGGGTCGGGCCGTGCGCGTCGGGGGACCCCGAACGGAGCAGGTCCAGGATGAGCGCCCCCTGGCGCAGCTGCACCGAGGCCAGCGGGACGGGGGCTCGCTCCCCGGTGCCCGAGGGGCGAATACGAGCGAAGCTGGCCTTTGCCATCTCCAGGAAGGGGACGACCTCGTGAAAGACCACGAGGGGAAAGCCCAGTTCCCGCGCCTCCGCCCTGAGCGCTTCCGGGAGGCGCGGAAAGGACCTGCCCAGCTCGATGCACAGGGCCGAGACCCCGGCCCGAGCGAGACTCCGGACGTACTCTCGGCACTCCTCTGGGCTCCGTTTCACGAGCCCCAACCCCGTCGTGAGGAGCACCTCGCCGCCCTGAAGCAGCGGCCCGATCTCGTAGATCTCACTGGTGTGCACCCAGTCGCAGGGCAGGTGAGCCAGTCTCGTCCCGCTCAACACCTCGGGTCGAGCCCGGACGACCTCGGGGAGGTCCAGAAAGCCCGCAACCGACAGCTCCATGCCAGGCATTGTACAGAGTGTCCCCTCCCGGGTCAGTCCCACTGGACAGACTGGCCCTGGCTGAACCCCGGACGGCATCCTAGGGTCTTCCTACAGTCAGACCCGGGTACAACGGCGGTGGAAGGGCGCGCACATGAACAGGACACCTCGGGGGGCACAACGGAAGCGGTACGGGGCGGGGCTCGGCGCGATCGGCGTCGCGATGGTTCTCGCCCTCGCGGGGTGCAGCCCCGCCGACGACGGCGACGCAACGGCTTCGGATGACGTGCCGTTCTTCTTCGGGGCCTTTGCCACGCCGCTGGAGGAACCGTGGGACGGCGCCGTCCACGACGCGTTACAAGAGGTCGCGGACGAGGGGCTCATCCGGTACGAATATGTGGACCAGCTCGCCACGGCGGACGAGATGGAGCGCGGCCTTCGGGACATCATCGTGAACCAGCAACCCGATGTGATCTTCGGGGATTCCTTCGCGGCGGAAGAAGCCGTCCGCGCGGTCGCCGCGGATCACCCCGACACCGCCTTTGTCTTCGGCTCCGGGGGCGAGGAACAAGAACCCAATTTCAGCGTCTTTGATAACTGGTTGCAGGACCCGGGATACCTTGCCGGCATGCTGGCCGGGGGCCTGAGCGAATCGAATCGAATCGGGGTCGTCGCGGCGATGCCAATCCCCGAGGTCAACCGGATCGTGAACGCCTTTCTCGAGGGGGTGTCTGAGACGAACGCCGACGCGACCGTCACGGTCTCCTTCATCAACTCCTTCTTCGACCCGGCGACGGCGAAACAGGCCGCTGAGGCGGCGATCTCCGGGGGAGCCGACGTGCTCTTCGCCGAACGGGAGGGCGTGATCTCAGCCGCCCTCGAATATGAGCTCCCCGTGATCGGCATGATGACCGATCAGAAAAGCCAGGCCCCCGAATACGTCGCCACCTCGCTGGTGTGGCACATGCGGCCCACGGTCGAGGAGGTCCTTGCCGAGGTCGAGCGCGATGCCTTCCGCGCGCGAAACCTGGGGGAGTACTCGTTCATGATCGCGGGAGGCAGCGAACTGGCGGACATCAACCGCGACACCGCCTATCCGATCCCGGACGAACTCATCGAGCGCATCGCACAGCGCGAAGCTGAAATCCGTGCCGGGGAATTCGTGACACCGGTGAACGAAGACGTTCCCCCGGGTGTGACCGGTTCCGGGTCATGAGCCCGACCCCCGTTCCGGAGACCCCGGCGACGCCGCTGCTGGAACTGATCGGCATCAACAAGCGCTATGGCGAGGTGCAGGCCAATCGAAACCTCTCACTCGCGCTCTTTCCCGGCGAGGTGCACGCGCTCCTCGGAGAAAACGGCGCGGGCAAGAGCACCCTGACCCGAATCCTCTACGGGCTCAGCCGACCAGACAGCGGCGTCATCCGCGCGGAGGGAACGCCGGTTCGCTTTGGCACACCCGCCGAGGCGATGGCGGCCGGCATCGGCCTCGTCACCCAGGAGTTCTCGCTCGTGCACACGATGACGGTCGCGGAAAATGTCATCCTGTCGGGGGCACCCCTCGGCCGAATCGACCTGAACCGGGCGAGAACGCTCGTCCGCGCGCTCGGGGATCGGCTTGAGCTGGCGCTGGAGCCAGACCGGCTCGTGGACAGCCTCTCCGTGGGGGAGCAGCAGCGCCTGGAAATCATGAAAGCGCTGGTGCACGACAGCCGGGTGCTCGTCCTCGACGAGCCGACCGCGGTGCTCACCCCGCAGGATGTGCGGGCGCTGTTCGGCATCCTCGGCCAGCTCGTCGCCGAGGGGCTGAGCGTCTTACTCATCTCGCACAAACTCCACGAGGTCGCCGAGATCGCCGACCGGGTCAGCATCCTGCGACACGGCGAAGTCCTCACCACGGTGCCGGCCGCGGGGATGCGGGCCGAGGAGCTCGCGCGGCTCATGGTCGGCGCGGAA
>NZ_JAPFRB010000005.1:117531-119342 GCF_035726885.1 Leucobacter sp. M11
GGCCCAGCGGGGGCGACCCCTCCCGCAACACAGCAGCCACCCGAATCCCGGGAACCGCCCCCCGACGCGCCTCGGCCGAGGCTCACCGTGTCCGGACTGAGCTACGCAGCCGAGCAGGTCACCCGCCTCGACGACGTCACCCTGAGCATTCACCCGGGCGAAATCGTCGGCATCGCCGGAGTCTCCGGAAACGGCCAAACCGAACTGGTGCGGGCACTGAGCGGCGTCCTCCCCGGGGCCAGGGGCACCATCGTCGTCGATGACACCGACCTCAGCGGCCTCGGGGTAACCCAACGGATCAACGCGGGTTTCGGACGCCTCACCGAAGACCGAAAGGGGAGCGTGGTCCCCGGGCTCAGCGTCGAACACAACCTCGTCATCGAAGACCTCCACCGCTTTCGGCGCGGCCCCTTCCTCGAGAAGAAACGGGTCCGCGCGCACGCGGAACACCTCATCACGGAGTACTCGATCAAGGCCAGCCCCAACGACCCCGTACGGACGCTGTCCGGGGGCAACCTGCAAAAACTCCTCCTGGCGCGCGCCCTGTTCCGGCAACCCCGGGTGTTTATCGCCTCGCAACCCACCCGAGGACTCGACATCTCGTCCTGCGATTTCGTCTACGCCAGGCTTCGAAAACTCCGCGATGCGGGAGCAGGGATCCTGATCGTGTCCGAGGACCTCGACGAACTCCTCACCCTCTCAGACCGGGTGGGCGTCCTCTACGCGGGGCGACTCAGCGCGCTCCTCAGCGGCACCGACCTGGACCGCGACCGCATCGGACTCCTGATGGCGGGCCAGCAATGAGCCTGACCACGGTCCCGCGGAACCCAACCCGGACCCTCACCGCGCTCCTGAGCGCCGGGACGATCACCCTCCTGCTCACCGCGCTCCCCATCGCCCTCGCCGGCGCGGAGCCACTGGGCGCGTTCCGACGGTACTTCGTCACCCCGGTCACCACCCCGCAGGGCATCGCCGAGCTCCTCCTCGCAGCGACCCCACTGCTGTTCACCGGACTCGCCGCGATGATCGCGTTCCGCGTCGGCTACTACAACATCGGCATAGAGGGGCAATTCCTCGCCGGGGCGATCACCGCCTCCGTGTTCGCGCTCGCCTTCCCCGAGCTCCCCGGCTGGCTCGCGCTCCCGCTGGGCCTGATGGCTGGGATCTGCGGCGGGGTCCTCTGGGCCGCCGTGCCGCTCTGGCTGAAGCTCCGAGCGAGGATCGACGAGGTCGTCTCCACCCTGCTCCTCAACCCCGTGGCCCTCCTGCTCCTGCAGGGGCTCTTGAACGGCCCCTACCGCAACTCGGAGACCGGCTTCCCCGACTCGGATTCCTTTGGCGCGGGGTATCTGCTCGGCCCCCTCATCCCCGGCTCCCGCGTGCACTGGGGGGCGGCGCTCGCCGTCGGCCTGATCGTGCTCGCCGGGCTCACGATCGCCCTCACCCCGCTCGGTATTCGTGCCCGGGCGGTGGGGCAGGCCCCCGCGGCAGCGACCTTCTCGGGGATATCCGTCCCCCGGATGCAGGCGTGGAGCGCGCTGATCTCCGGGGGCCTCGCTGGCTTGGGCGGGGCAAGCCAGGTGTTCGGGGTGAACCATCAGCTGACGGCAAGCTTTGCGGTGGGCTACGGATACACCGGCATCGTGGTGGCCACCCTCGGTGGCCTGAGCGCGGTCGGGCTCTTCCTCGCCGCCTGCCTGCTCGGCAGCATCGCCGTGGGGGCGCTCAGCGCATCGGTGTCCCTCGGGGTCCCGGCGCAGATGGGGACGGTGGTGACCTCGACGCTGCTCCTCGCCGTCGTGGGCTCGCTC
>NZ_JAPFRB010000005.1:119399-119910 GCF_035726885.1 Leucobacter sp. M11
AACGCTGCGGATGACCGGGAGGCTCGCGCATGAGCGCTCAGCTCTTCGGGATCCTGGCCGCCGCGCTCACGATCTCCACGCCGCTCGTGTGGGCCGCGCTCGGTGCGATGCTCAACGAGCGCGCCGGGGTGCTCAACCTGGGGATCGAGGGCACGATGTACTCCGGGGCCTTCCTCGGCTTCGTGACGGCGGTGCAGACCGATTCCGCGGCGCTCGGGGTGCTCGCCGCGATCCTCGGGGGAGTCGTGACCGGCGTGCTCATGGCGGTGCTCACGGTGAGCCTGGGGGTCAACCAGCACGTCGCGGGGATCGGGACGACGCTGCTGAGCGTCGCGGCGATGGACGTCGTGAACCGGCTCATGTTCGGCAGCGGACCGCTCGTGGTCGTGGAAAAGTTCTCGCGGCTGTTCTCGGACAGCGGCGTCTTCGCCCAGTATCCGATGACCTATCTCGGCCTGTTGGTGTTGGCTCCGGGGCTCTGGTGGCTCGTGCAGCGCAGCGGGATCGGCCT
>NZ_JAPFRB010000005.1:120023-128499 GCF_035726885.1 Leucobacter sp. M11
GCAGCTTCCTGACGCTCAGCCTGCTTGGCACCTTCACGGTGGACATCGTCAGCGGTCGCGGCTGGATCTGTATCGCCCTCGTGATCTTCGGGCGGTGGCGGGTGGCCCCGATCATCGCCGGGGCGTTGCTCTTCGGCGTCGCCGATGCGATTCAGCTCCAAATGGCCATCTCGCGGTGGTCCGGCTGGGTCCCGAACGAACTGTTCATCGCGTTCCCCTACCTGGTCGTCATTGCCGCGCTGGCCATCTGGGGGCGGGGGGTGCGGTACCCCGGGGCCTATCTGATGCCTTACCGCCGAAGCTAGGCCGGGCCAGGCGGCCGGTCGGTTCCCCGTCCGGCTCCGACCCGGCAGCGTTCGGGACCCGCGCGGAACCCAGCCCGGGGCGCAGCCCCGGCCAGTGAAAGGAATCCCTATGACCGTCAAGCAACGTCTGCTCGGGCACGCCCTCGCCGAGGCGCGGGCCGGATCCGAGGAAGGCGGTATCCCGATCGGTGCCGCCCTCATCATCGACGGGCAGCTTATCGCCCAGGGCCGGAATCGTCGCGTGCAGGCCAACGACCCCGTGCTGCACGCCGAGATCGACTGCCTCCAGCGCGCCGGTCGGATGCACCCCAGCCACTACGCCCGGGCGACCCTGGTCACGACCCTCTCGCCCTGTGACATGTGCGCCGGGGCGATTTTACTCTTCGGCATCCACCACGTCATCGTTGGCGAACACGACTCCTTCCGCGGGCCGGAACAGCTCCTGCGCCGCCGAGGCGTCCGACTGGAGGTGCTCGGGGACCCGGTCTGCCGCGAGCTCATGGCGCGCTTCACGAGCGCACACCCGGAGCTGTGGGCGGAAGACATCGGGCAGCTGCCCTGAGGCGGCGCGGCGCGCACACGAAACGCCCCGCCTCCCAGGGGAGACGGGGCGTTTCGTGGCCGCGCGGGCGACCTAGATCATGCGCTTCTTGGGCGGGCCGGGCTTGGGGACGGTGAGGACCACCTCGGGGTCGAGCGGGGTGTTCGTCGCGGGGCCCCACTGGGTGGCGCCGCCCTCGTCGGTCCAGTCGAAGCCCTTCTGATCGCTCAATGCGGGATCGGACTCGACGTCCTCGATGAAGTCCGGCTGTTCCTCCGGCTCGGTGTGTGACTGCTCAGTCATGTCGTACCCCTTCCACGCCGACGATAACGACGTGTTCGGAGTCTAACCCCGCGGCACCGCTCGGTCGAGGATTTCCCGGGGTCCGCCCGGCGGATGCCCAGCTCGCGCGGATGCGGCGCATCCGGCGGGCCGGGCAGCCGGGGCGGCCGGGGCCGACTAGGCCCGGGTCACGATGACGGGGCAGGGCAGCTGCGCGAGCACGCCGTGGCTCACGGAGCCCAGGAGCAGTCGGGACAGCCCGCCGCGGCCGCGGCTGCCGACGACGAGCAGCTCGGCGCCCTCGCCCTCCGCGAGCAGCGCGGCGATCGGCGGGGACTGCACGATCACGCGGTTCACGACGAGGTCGGGGAAGCGCTCGGCGAGCCCGGCGACGCCGATCGCGATGGCCTCCTCGGCCGTGGCGCGCTGGGAGGCGACGAGCTCGTCGCTCCAGAGGTACTCGAGCCCCGGGGTGAGCGGCGGCATCCACGCGTAGACCGCGTTCAGTTCAACGCCCCGGCGGTCCGCCTCGGCGGCGGCGTACTCAATCGCCTTGCGACTCGCCTCGGAGCCGTCGATGCCGACGACGACGCCCTTCGTGGGCTCCCCGTCGGTCAGGGGAATCACGGCGACCGGCGCGTGCGACACCGCGGCAATCTTGACGCTCCGGGTGCCGAAGAAGGTGCCGGCGAAGCGGCTGCCCTCGTGGTCGCCGAGCACGACGAGCGAGGCGCCCTTCGAGGCCTCCTCGACCTCGGCGATCGGGTGGCCGACGAGTGCGCGGCCGCTGATCGGGCCCTCGTAGCCGAGGCTGCGGGCGTACTCCTGCTCGGCGGCGAGCATCTGCTCGGACGCGGTCTGCGCCTCGGAGAGGAAGGCCACACTCTCGGAGAGGAAGGAATCATCTGCGATGTGCAGCAGCGTCACCTCCGCCGAGCGCTCACTCGCGCGAGCCAGTCCCCAGCGCAGCGCGGCTCGGCTCTGCACGGAACCGTCGACGCCAATGATGATCTGTTCAGCCATGATGCATCCCTCCGTGTAGGGAACTCCCGCTCGGAGATCCCGATACCAAAACGGTACCCCACTCGGGGACCCTGCGGGGTCTCGAGTGGGGTACCGGGTGGGTGCCGGGGGACCCGGCGGCGGACCTGGCGCTACTGGGTCAGGCCGGGAACCAGCTCGGGGTGGTTGCCCGCCATGTCCTCGAGGACACGGACGACCTGGGTGCTGTAGCCGAACTCGTTGTCGTACCAGACGTAGAGGATCGCCTGCTTGCCCGTGGTGATCGTCGCGAGGCCGTCCACGACGCCCGCGCGGTTCGAGCCGACGAAGTCGGTGGACACGACCTCGGGGGACTCGATGAAGTCGATCTGGGCGCGCAGCGCGCTCGTCAGGGAGATCTCGCGCAGGTGCGCGTTCAGCTCCTCACGCTCCGCGGCCTGCTCCAGGGTGAGGTTCAGGATCGCGAGCGAGACGTTCGGGGTGGGCACGCGGATCGCGTTTCCGGTGAGCTTGCCCTCCAGCTCGGGCAGTGCCTTGGCCACCGCGGTAGCGGCGCCGGTCTCGGCGATCACCATGTTGAGCGTGGCGGCGCGGCCGCGGCGGTCGCCCTTGTGGAAGTTGTCGATCAGGTTCTGGTCGTTCGTGAACGAGTGCACGGTCTCGACGTGGCCCTGGACGACGCCGTAGCGGTCGTTCATCACCTTGAGCACGGGGGTGATCGCGTTCGTGGTGCAGGACGCGGCGCTGACGATGGTGTCCTCGGCCGTGATGATGTCGTGGTTGATGCCGTAGACGATGTTCTTCAGGTCGCCCTTGCCGGGAGCCGTGAGCAGCACGCGCGCGGCGCCCTTGGCCTGCAGGTGCTGGCTCAGGCCCTCGCGGTCGCGCCAGCGACCCGTGTTGTCCACGACGATGGCGTCGTTGATGCCGAACTCGGTGTAGTCGACCGTCGTCGGGTCGTTCGAGTAGATGACCTGGATGCGCACGCCGTTGGCGAGGATGACGTTCTCGTCCTCGAGAACCGTGATGGTGCCGTTGAAGGGGCCGTGCACGGAGTCGCGGCGCAGGAGGCTCGCGCGCTTGGCGAGGTCGTTGTCGGAGCCCTTGCGGACGACGATCGCGCGCAGGCGCAGGCCGTGGCCGCCGCCGGCGTGGTCAACGAGGATGCGGGCCAGGAGGCGGCCAATCCGGCCAAAGCCGTAGAGCACGACGTCCTGGGGCTGCTTCTTCGCGTCGTCGATGCCGGCGAGCTCGCCCTCGAGGAAGGCGCGCACATCGCTCTGCCCCGACTCGCGGAACTTGTTGGCGAGCAGCGCGAGGTCGAGGGAGACCGGGCCGGGCTTGATGGCCACGAGGGCCTCGATGATCGCGAAGCTCTCCTCGAGGGGAAGCTCGGCGTCATCGATCTTGCGGGCGAAGCGGTGCGCGGCCATGATGTCGAGGGCCGACTGGTTCACGACGGTGCGCCCGTGCACACTCATGACGACATCGTGATCACGGTAGAGCCGGCCGATGAGCGGAATCATCCGCTCCGCGAGCTCCTCCCGTGCGTTCCAAGATACGAGGTGGGCGTCTGAACGCTGGTCCATTGAGAGAGGATCCCTTTCGTGGTGTTTCGTCACGGGAGGACGACGGCGACACAGTGTGTGCGCCGGAAGGTGACGCACCGATCCAGTATCGCATGTCCGGCTGAGCGCACCGGCATCGGTGGCCGCGCGGGGGCGCTCCCGCGCGAGAGCCGCGGTCGCGCAGACGCCCCGCGTCACGCGGCGTCACGCGGCGTCACAGGGTTTTGTGTGCGCGCTGGGATGCGGGAATCTGGTGTCAGCCCGGCGATCGCCGGACACCCACCCAGACGGAAAGACACCTCATGACCGCCCAGAACACCCCAGCAACCCCCGCCGTTGCCCCGCCGAAGAAGCGCCGCGGCGCCCTCATCGCCGCGGTGGTCATCGCGATGCTGGTCATCGGCGGCCTCCTCTTCTGGCTCCTGCGCCCCGCGGCCGCCAGCACCGTCAAGCTCGGCGTCGTCGGCGCGAGCGAGCCCTACTGGGACACCTATGTCGCCGCCGCGGCCGAAGCGGGGATCGAGGTCGAGCTCGTCGACTTCGCGGACTACAACCAGCCGAACCCCGCCGTCACGGAGGGCGAGCTCGACCTCAACCAGTTCCAGCACATTGTCTACCTCGCGGAGTACAACGCCGCCAGCGGCGAGGACCTGACCCCGATCGGCTCCACCGCGATCTACCCCCTTGGCCTGTACTCGGAGCAGTACACCGACGTCGCCGACATTCCCGCCGGGTCCACCGTCGCCATCCCGAGCGACCCGAGCAACCGCGCCCGTGCCCTGCTGGTGCTGCAGTCGGCTGGCCTCATCACCCTCACCGGCGGTGGCTCCATCTTTGATACCCCGGCAGACATCGACGCTGCGGCCTCGAAAGTCACGGTCAAGGAGCTCGACGCCGCCCTGATCGGCCCGGCACTGCCGGACGTCGCCGCCGGGGTCATCAACAACGACTTCGTCGCCAAGTCGGGGCTGTCCTTTGCCGATGCGATCGCCAAGGACGACCCCAACGACCCGAACGCGCTGCCCTACGTGAACATCTTTGCCGCGACGGCGGACCGGGCCGCCGACCCGGTGCTCACGAAGCTCGTGGAGATCTACCAGAACAGCCCCGAGGTGCTGGCGGGCGTCGCCGAGGCATCCGCGAACACGGCGCAGCCGCTGAAGACCCCCGTCGCCGACCTGCAAGCCTCCCTGAAGAAGGTCGAAGCGGAGACCAAGGCACAGGGCTAACGGCCCACCAGATGCGCCCGGACCGATCGGTCCGGGCGCATCGTCCGTTGCGCGAGTTGCCCACCCCGCCGCTCGCGCCGACCGTATCAGCGAACCCCAGAAGGGACCCACCAGTGACTCGCGTTCAACTTGTCGGAGTGACCAAGCGTTACCCCGGCCGCCGCCGCGGCCAGCCCGAATCCTGCGCCGTCGACAACGTCTCCATCGACGTCGCCTCGGGCGAGATTCACGCCGTGATCGGCTACTCGGGTGCCGGAAAAAGCACCCTGCTGCGCCTCATCAACGGACTGGAGACCGTGTCCGCCGGGCAGGTCTTCGTCGGTGACGCCGAGATCAGCGGCCTCCGCGAGCGGCAACTGCGCGAGGTGCGCGGGCAGATTGGGATGATCTTCCAGCAGTTCAATCTGTTCCACAGCAAAACCGTGTGGGGCAACATCGAGTTCCCGCTCGTGGTCGCTGGGGTCTCGGAGCAGGAGCGCAACACCCGGGTCTCCGAGCTGCTCAGCTTCGTCGGGCTCGCCGAGCACGCGCACGCGTACCCGGAGCAGCTGTCCGGTGGGCAGAAACAGCGGGTCGGCATCGCCCGGGCCCTCGCCACGAACCCCGGGGTGCTCCTGGCCGACGAGGCCACGAGCGCGCTCGACCCGGAGACGAGCCGCGAGGTGCTCGGGCTCCTGAAACGGGTCAACGAGTCATTCGGCATCACCATCGTGTTGATCACGCACGAGATGGACGTGGTGCGCGAGATCGCCCACCGGGTGACGGTGATGGACCGCGGTCGCGCGGTCGAGCAGGGCGAGCTGTATCGCGTCTTTTCGCAGCCCGAGAACGAGACCACCAAGCGCTTTGCCGGCACCGTGCTGCCGACGGTTCCGGAGGGGGAGACGCTGCGGGGGCTCTTCCGCCGACACCCGGAGCGGCTGGCGACGGTCTCCCTGGACGCCGAATCCGGTTACCAGGCGCAGCTCTTTGCCGCCATCGCGGCCCGGGGCCTCCGGGTGGCGCTCGTGCACGGGGGGATGAGCGAGATCGGTGGGCGGTCCTTCGGCTGCCTGACCCTTGCCCTCGAGGGTGACGACGCGCGCGTCGACGCGCTCCTGGCGGAGGGCGTCGACGGGCTGACGCTCGTCGAACTGACTCGCGAATCCGAGACCGAGCCGCTGAACGGAGCCGCGCGATGAACGACCTGATTGAGCTACTGCCGAAACTCTGGGCCTCCGCGGGGGAGAGCCTCGTGATGGTGACTATCGCGATGATCTTCGGCGGTATCGGGGGCCTGCTGCTCGGCCTCGCGCTGTACCTCTGCCGAGCGGGGAATCTGCTGGAAAACCGTGCCGTGTACGTCACGGTCAACGTGCTGGTGAACACCTTCCGGCCGATTCCCTTTGTCATCTTTATCGGCGCAATCATGCCGCTGTCGCGATTGGTCGTTGGCACCGGGATTGGCGGGCCGGCCTTCATCTTCGCGATGAGCCTCGCGGCGTCCTTCGGCATTTCCCGGCTGGTTGAACAGAACCTGCTCACCGTCGGCCCCGGTGTCATCGAGGCCGCCCGTGCCGCGGGCGCGTCGCCGTTTCGCATCATCCGAAGCATTCTGCTGCCCGAGGCGCTCGGTCCGCTCATTCTCGGATACACCTTCGCGCTCATCGCGGTCGTGGATATGTCGGCGATTGCCGGCGCGATCGGCGGCGGCGGGCTCGGGAACTTTGCGCTGCAGTACGGCTACCGCCAGATGAACCCCTGGGTGACCTGGGCTGCGGTGCTCGTGATCATCGTGATTGTGCAGACGGTGCAGCTGCTCGGCAACGCGATTGCCCGCCGCTTACTGCGTCGCTGATCCGTTACGCTGGGTGGTATGGCATTTTCACTGGCGGACCTGCGGCGGGCGGCCGATGAATTGTGGCCCGAGGCGACCGCGGCCGACTGGGACCGCGTCGGCCTCGTTTCCGGGAGAAACGAGGCCCCGCTCGCTCGGGTGCTCCTCGCGGTCGACGCGGTCGCCGAGACCGTCGAGGAAGCCACGGAGTGGGACGCTGACGTGCTCCTCACCCACCACCCGCTGCTCCTGCGCGGGGTCACCACCCTCGCCGAGGACACGGCAAAGGGCGCGCTGCTCGGGGACCTCATCCGCTCGGGCATTGCGCTCTACAGCGCGCACACGAACGCTGATGCTCCCGCCGGGGGCGTCTCGGATCGCATCGCGCGGGCCCTCGGCCTGATCGAGCCGTCCCCGATCGAGGTCGGCACCGGCCCGGACCACGGCATCGGGCGAGTCGGCGACATCGAGGAGACGAGCCTGGCCGTCTTCGCCGAGCGCGTCGCCGCGGTGCTCCCGGCCACCGTGACCGGGGTCCGCGTCGCGGGAGACCCCGAGCGGGTGATCCGCCGCGTCGCGCTCTGCGGCGGGGCCGGAGACAGCCTGCTCGGCCACCCGCTCGTGACCTCCGCCGATGTCTACGTCACCGCCGACCTCCGACACCACCCCGCCCAGGAATCCCTGGAGCTGTCCCTGGTCGCGGGCGGCCCCGCCCTCATCGACGTCTCGCACTGGGCGAGCGAGTGGCTATGGCTCGACCGGGCCGCGGAGCAGCTCGCCGAGCGGCTCCCGGGCGTGGAGTTCCGCGTGAGCACCCGGCGCACCGACGTCTGGGACTTCGCCGTCGGCCAGCACCCCCACCTTCCGTAGCACCCGAGTAAGGACACCCCCGTGAAAGCAACCCCGGACCAGCAGGCCCTCCTGCTCGACCTCCAAGACCTCGACACCCGGGCCGCGCGGATCGCACGCCGCCGCAGCCAGCTCCCCGAACGCGAGCAGATCACCGCGCTCTCCGCGGAGACCGCGGGGATCCGCGACCGCTTCATGACCGCGCAGCGCGCGGTCGAGGAGACCCAGGTCGAACTCGACCGCCTGGGCTCCGACGTCGCCACGGTGGTCGCCCGGCGGAGCCGGAACGAGCAGCGGCTGGCCGCGAGCGTTTCCGCCAAGGAAGCCGAGGCCCTGCAGTCGGAGATCGAGTCCCTCGTCAATCGCGCCGCGGAGCTGGAGTCGCTCGAGCTCGCCGCGCTGGAGGCAAACGAAACCGCCCAGGCGCAGCTCGACGCCGCGAACGCCGAGGTGACGGGCCAGAACGAGCGCCGCCAGGCCCTTGAGCAGGCCCTCGCCGCGGGGGAGGCGGCCCTCGCCCGGGAGCTCGCAGAAACCATCGAGGAGCGCAAGAACCTCAGCGTCACGATCGCGGGCGATGTCCTGGCCCTCTACGAGGAGACCCGGCAGCGCACGGGGATCGGGGCGGCCCGCCTCCGGGGCAAGGTCTCCGAGGGCAGCAACATGGCCCTCACAGACTCCGAGATCGCCGAACTGCGCGGGGCCCCCGCGAACGAGATCGTGTTCTGCCCCGGCTCGGGCGCGATCCTCGTCCGGCTGCCCGAGGACGCGGAGTAGTGGCGGAGACCCTGCCGCCCTGCCCGCAGTGCCAGAGCCCCTACGCCTACGAGCTGGGTGCGCTGCTCGTCTGCCCCGAGTGCGCGCACGAGTGGAGCCCGACCGCG
>NZ_JAPFRB010000005.1:128535-128599 GCF_035726885.1 Leucobacter sp. M11
CGGGAGATCCGTGACGCCGTGGGCAACGTGCTCGCCGACGGGGACACCGTCACCGTGACCAAGC
>NZ_JAPFRB010000005.1:128634-129267 GCF_035726885.1 Leucobacter sp. M11
GGCACGAAGGTGCGCAACATCCGACTGGTCGACGGCATCGGCGATCACGACATCGACTGCAAAATCGACGGCGTCGGCGCGATGCAGCTGAAATCCAGCGTCGTGAAAAAGGTTCTCGGCACCGGCTCCACCTTTTGATTGATCTTTCGCCCGCTCCGGGCGGATTCAGCGCGGCACCGGATAGCCTGATCGGTGGCGCTCACGGCCCGGGAGGTTCCCGGGTGCCCCGTGCGCGGCGCGCAGACCACACACCCCGAGGAGACGCATGACCCCCCGCCAGCTGTTTCGCACCTTCGCCATCGCCGAGGTCATCACCTGGGCCGGGCTGATCGCCGCGCTCATCATCCGGGGGACCGGGGGCTGGCCGGGCGCGGTCTCGGTCGCCGGGGGCATCCACGGCTTCGTGTTCCTCTGCTACGGGGTGACGACCGTGTTCGTCTGGGTCAACCAGCGCTGGTCCGCGGGCACCGGGATCCTCGGCCTCGTGACCGCGGTGGTGCCCTTCGCCACCGTGCCCTTCGAAATGGTGCAGGACCGCAAGGGCCGCCTGGAGGGCGGGTGGCGTCTCGCGCCGGGTGGGGAGCAGCCCCGAAACTGGATCGAGCACATCCAGGCCTGGGTGCTCAAGCACCC
>NZ_JAPFRB010000005.1:129304-133326 GCF_035726885.1 Leucobacter sp. M11
ACCGCATACGTGGTGCTGCTGCAGCTCGGCCCGCCGCAGCTTCCGGGGCGCTAAGAACCCGCTAGACTGATCTCAGGAATGGGTCGGTGAGGCGGTCGCGTCACCCGGAAACGGGTGCCGAGGAACGTCCGGGCTCCGCAGGGAAGAACGGTGGGTAACGCCCACCCGGGGCAACCCGCGAGAAAGTGCAACAGAGAGTAGACCGCCAGCGGTTTTCCGCCGGTAAGGCTGAAAGGGTGGGGTAAGAGCCCACCGGCGTCCGTGGTGACACGGGCGGCCAGGTAAACCTCGTTCGGAGCAAGGCCAGACAGAAGGCGATGAGGCGTCCCGCTGAGTCTTCGGGTAGGCCGCTAGAGGGTGTCGGCAACGGCTCCCCGAGAGAGATGACCGTCACGCGGCAACGCGGACAGAACCCGGCGTATGATCTGACCCATTCCGTTTGCTTTCAGACCACCACGCTCGTCGGCCAGGGGCCAGACGCGCGCTGCCCGGGGGCAGTCGGCGCGTCTGGCGCCCGGAGTCACCGGCTCAGGCGGGGCGGTCCCCGGAGACGGTGAGCAGCTCGACGCCCGACTCGGTGACGACCATCGTGTGCTCGAACTGGGCCGTGATCGACTTGTCACGCGTCGTGACCGTCCAATCGTCGGCCCACATGTCCCACTCGTGCGTGCCGAGCGTGAGCATCGGCTCGATCGTGAACACCATGCCCGCGCGGATCACGTCGTTGAACTGCGGCGCGGAGTCGTAGTGCGGGATGATGAGCCCGGTGTGGAACGAGGACCCGACGCCGTGCCCCGTGAAGTCGCGCACCACGCCGTAGCCGAAACGCTTCGCGTAGGACTCGATGGTGCGCCCGATCACATTGACCTCGCGCCCGATCGCAACGGCCTTGATGCCGCGGCGCAGCGCCTCCTCGGTGCGGGTGACGAGCAGGTCCACCTCCTCGCTCACCTCGCCGACGCGGAAGGTGCGGTTCGTGTCGCCGTGGAAGCCATCGAGGTAGGCGGTGATGTCCACGTTCACGATGTCGCCCTCCTCCAGCACAGTGTCGTCGGGGATGCCGTGGCAGACGACCTCGTTCACGGAGGTGCAGGAGGACTTCGGGTAGCCCCGATAGCCGAGGGTAGAGGGGTAGGCCCCGGACGAGACGACGACGTCGTGCCCGATCCGGTCGAGCTCCGCGGTCGTCACGCCCGGGCGCACTGCGGCGCCGACGGCGTCGAGCGCGCGGGAGGCGATCCGGCCCGCGGCGCGGATCTTTGCGATCTCCTCGCTGGAGTAGGTGTTGTCCCCGGTGTACTCGGGCGGCTCCACGAGCCCGACATAGGGAGGCCGCACAATATGCTGCGGCACGGAGAGGAGCGGGCCGACGCTCCCCGGAATCAGATGGCCATTTACGTCCTTCGGCATACGATCTATCCTAGGGACACCCGCCGGGTGCCCGCTGAGGGAAGGACGCACCATGACACACGCAGCGAACGAGCACGCCGAAGCGAACGGGGAAGCAGAAACGAGCGCGGACCGCGAACAGCTGGGCGGCCCCGAGGGCGGCTGGTGGTACAACACCCGCTCGGGCGAGGTCGAGCGTGGGCCGCAGTCCCTCGGGCTGTACCGGGTCGGGCCCTTCGCCACGGAGGCGGAGGCGGCCAACGCGCCCCAGACGCTTCGCGCGCGCAGCGAGGCCTGGGCGGCGGAGGACGAGGCCGAGGCCGAGGACCGCTAAACCGACGGACCGCACCCGTTTACCGGGTGATCCTCGCGCGTTCACCCACGCGGGACGGTGTTTACCGGCTCGCCCCGGGGGAGCCCGGGGCGAGCTGAACCTTCCGGGAAGAGTCGCGCAGATGAGCCCGATTCGCCATCGGGGGCTCCGAGCGGGGGCGAAACTGGGCGTGCCGGGTGCGAGCCGCACCCGGGCACTGGCCCCGCTCACCCGAACCCCCGGAGACTCACATGGTTTCGTTTCTGCGCCCCATTGGCGCCCTCACGGTCGGCGCCGCCCTCTGCGCCGGCCTGATCTCGCTTCCCCCGACCGCCGCCGCCCAGGCGCTCGGCGGCGAGCACAACGGGTTGCCCTCGGGCGCCCTCACCCAGAAGTCGATCGTGATCGGCGTCGACGGCCTCACCTACGCTGAGCTGGACTCGACCGATACCCCGAACCTTGACCGGCTGCGCGCCGGGGGCATGCTCGCCACGAGCAACCTCTTCGCGGCCCCGCTCGCACCGACGGTCTCTGGCCCGGCCTGGGCGAGCATCGCCACCGGGACCTGGCCCGATCGACACGGCACCACGAACAACGATTTCACGGGCACCCAGTACGAGCGCTTCCCGGACTACCTCAGCCGCGCCGAGGCCGGGCTCCCGGAGGTCTCCACCCTGGCGGTCGGCACCTGGGGGCCGATCACGAGCAAGATCTTCGGCCCCGCCGTCGACGTGCGGGTCGCGGGCGGCGGCGACGCCGGGACGACGAAACAGGCGGTCGACTTCCTCACGAACGGCAACCCGGATGCGACCTTCGTCCACCTCGACGAGGTTGACGGTGCCGGGCACAGCGCGGGCACGAATGGCGCGGGCTACGGCCCGGCCGTCACCCGCGCCGACGCCATGATCGGCGAGATCCTGGCGGCGATCGACGCCCGGCCGAGCCGCGCCCAGGAGGACTGGCAGGTGATCGTCACCTCCGATCACGGCCACACGCCAACGGGCGGGCACGGCGGCAACTCCGTCCAGGAACGGCAGACCTTCGTGGTCGTCAGCGGCGGCGGGCAGGCCCCCGGCTCGGAGCGCTTCGACGTCAAGCTCACCGACATCGCCCCGAGCGTGCTCCGGCACCTCGGCGTCGCGAGCGACCCCGCCTGGGGGCTGGACGGGCAGAACTTCGCCGACCTCCGCGCCGATGACTTCGACTCGCTGCGCGGCATCCTGCAGCCCGCCGTGGATGAGCGGGGTCCGGGGGCGCAGCTCGGCTGGACCGGCACCGCACCCGAGGGCTGGAGCATCGACAACTCGCGGATGCCCGAGGGCGGCGTGACCGAGTTCCGCGGCTGGTCCTTCATGACGGACGAGTTCTTCTCGAACGTTGAGCGCGGGCAGGGCCGGGAAACGAATGTGCGCTCCCGGGATGTCTTCGCCGTCGCCGACTCGGACGAGTGGGACGACTCCGCTCACGCGGCCGGGGCCTTCGACTCGACCCTCCGCAGCCCGAAGATCGCGCTCAACGGCGCGGACACGCTCGACCTGAGCTACGCCACGACCTACCTGTGGGACGGCCCGCAGGCCGCGAACGTGACGCTCGTCTTCCCCGACAACCCGGGGCTGGAGGAGCTGCGCGTGCGAACCTTCGAGCGCGAGCCCGTGAACGCGGTCGAGACCTTCGCGACGGAGCTGCCGCGCGACGATGCTGGGCAGCTGCCCACGAGTGCGCAGCTCGAATTCCGCTACACCGGAACCAACAGCATGTTTTGGGCGGTTGACCAGGTGCGCTGGTCTCAGCCGGATGCGCCCGTTACCCCCGAGGTGCCCGGCCCCTGGGCCACCGTGACGCTCGACACGGCACGCGTCGCGCCGGGCGACACCCTGACGGCGACCGTCACCGGCCTCGCCGCGGGTCAGCAGATCCGGGCCACGCTGCGCCCCCTCGAGATCGAGGCGCAGCGCGTGCCCGTCGCCGACGCGGAGGGCCGGGTCTCACTCAGGATCCCCGTGCCCCGCGCGGCGCGGCCGGGCGAGCACCGCCTGGAGGTGACCGCCGATGGCGAGGACCCCATCACCACCCCCGTTACCGTGACCGCCGGTGACCCCGAGCCGGGCACCGGCGGCAACACCGGGAACCCGGGCGACACCGGCACCCCAGGGAACACGGGGAACACCGGGAACACCGGAAACTCGGGCACCTCGGACCCGGCCACGCCGATGCCGTCCGCCGAGCCCGGGGACTCGGTCGCCGGGGACGGCTCGGCCGCGCGCTCCGAGCTCGCGCAGACCGGGGCGAGCGCGGGGGCCACGCTCCCGATCGTGCTGGG
>NZ_JAPFRB010000005.1:133380-136575 GCF_035726885.1 Leucobacter sp. M11
GGCCCGGGCATCCGGCGAAGAGGCGTAGCGGGCCGATCGGCGCCGCGGGCGGGCGGCCGCGAGGCCCGCCCGCCCGCTGGGTTAGCGGCTTGCCGCGGCCTCGCGGCCGCGCAGGTCCTTGCGGAAGATCTTGCCCGTGCTGGACTTGGGAATCGCGTCGAGGAACTCAACTCGGCGGATCTTCTTGTGCGGCGACACCCGCTCGGCGACGAAGGCGATGACCTGCTCCTCGCTGAGCGACGAGCCGGGCTGGGCCACCACAAACGCCTTCGGGATTTCTTCCCCGTCGGCGTCGTGGGCCCCGATGACCGCGGCGTCCGCGATCTCGGGGTGCGTGAGTAGCAGCGCCTCGAGCTCGGCCGGAGCCACCTGGTAGCCCTTGTACTTGATGAGCTCCTTGACCCGGTCCACGACCTGAACGCCGCCGTTCGCGGAGACGGTCGCGATGTCGCCGGTCCGGAGGAAACCGTCGGCGGTGAAGGCCTCCCGCGTGGCCGCGTCGTTGCCGAGGTAGCCGAGCATGACATTGGGGCCCGCGCACTGCAGCTCACCGGGCGCGCTCGTGCCCGTTTCGGGCACCGGGATCGACGCCCCGGTTGCGGTGTCGATGAGGCGGCAGCGCATGTTCGGGATCACAACCCCGGCGCTGGAGCTGGGCAGGCGGTCATCGCCGAAGGGCGTCAACGTCGCGACGGGGCTCATCTCGGTCATGCCGTACCCCTGCGTCACGCGGCAGCCCAGCCGGGCGGCGACCGCGTCGGCGACCGCGCCGTCGAGGGGGGCCGCGCCGGAGAGGATGCTGTGCACGCTGGACAGGTCCGCGCCGTCCACTGCGGGGTGCTTGGCGAGGGCCACGGCGATCGGCGGCGCGATGAACAGGTAGGTGCACCGGTGCCGCTCGATGGTCGCCAGGAACTGGCCGAGCTCGAACTTGGGCATCGTCACGAGGGTCGCCCGGTTGACGAAGGCGAGGTTCAGCAAAATGGTCATGCCGTAGATGTGGAAAAACGGGAGAATCGCGAGCAGCCGGTCCGCGGGCACGACGCCGGTCAGCTCGGCGATCTGGCTGACGTTTGCCACGACGTTGCGATGGCTGAGCATCACCCCCTTCGCGACGCCCGTGGTGCCAGAGGAGTAGGGGAGCACCGCGAGGTGGGTGGCGGCGTCGATGCTGACCTCGGGCGCGGCGCGGCGCTCGCCCAGGAGGTCGGCGAGCGAGGCGAAGCCCTCGGCCCCGTCTAAGACGATGATCTCCGCGTCACCGAGGCCGACCGCGGCGGCAGCCGCGCGGGCAGCCGCCAGCAGCGGCGAGACCGTGAGGAGCAGCTTCGCCCCGGAGTTGCGCAGCTGGGCCTCGATGTCGGCCGGGGTATACAGCACGTTCACGGTGGTCGCCGTGGCCCCGGCCCGGAGGATGCCGTGGAAGGCGGCCGCAAAGGCGGCCGAGTTCGGGGCGTGCAGCGCAACCACGTCGTGCGGGGCGATGCCGCGGGCGGCGAGCGCCCCGGCGACGGCTTCGATGCGGCTGACGAGCTCGGCGTAGCTCAGCTCCTCCGCCGTGACCGTGTCGATGATCGCGGTCCGCGCAAGGTCCTCGGCGCTCAGCCCGCCGAACAGGGCGTCGAAGAGCGGGGCGTCGGGAATCGTGACGTCGGGGAAGGGGCTGCGAAATTCCATTGTGGTCTCCGTTGACTGTGACAAGGATGGTGAGCTCGTTCTCGATCTGTTTTTCCGATCAAGAGCGGGTGAGAGGAGGCTAACGCAGCGGCGGGCCGCGGGATCCGGATTCTGTGGGAATCGACAGCGCAGGCGCTAGTCTGGAGGCACGAGACGGAAGGGCGTGCCAGTGAGTAAGCAACAGGATTTTGTGCTTCGCACGATCGAGGAGCGCGGCGTGAAATTCGTCCGGCTGTGGTTCACCGACGTTGCGGGCACCCTGAAATCCGTGGCGCTGGCCCCCGCCGAGGTGGAGAACGCCTTTGCCGAGGGCATCGGCTTCGACGGCTCCGCGATTGAGGGGCTCACCCGGGCCTTCGAATCCGATCTTTTGGCCTTCCCCGATCCCGCCACCTTCCAGCTGTTGCCCTGGCGGGGCGACGTCGATCCCACGGGCCGGATGTTCTGCGACATCACGACCCCGAACGGCGAGGCCGCGGTCGCGGATCCGCGGAACGTGCTCAAGCGCACCCTGGCCCGCGCCGCCGAACAGGGCTTCACCTTCTACACGCATCCCGAGATCGAGTTCTACCTGCTGCGCTCCTCCGAGTTCGGCCCAGAGGGCCCCGTGCCGGTGGACCGGGCGGGCTACTTCGATAACGTGCCCGGGGGGACGGCGCACGACTTCCGCCGCCAGTCCGTCAGCATGCTCGAAGACCTCGGCATCTCCGTCGAGTTCAGCCACCACGAGGCCGGGCACGGTCAAAACGAGATCGACCTGCGCTACGCGGACGCGCTGACGACCGCCGACAACATCATGACCTTCCGCACGGTCATCAAAGAGGTGGCGATCGAGCAGGGCGTCTACGCGACCTTCATGCCGAAGCCGTTCTCGGATCAGCCGGGCTCCGGGATGCACACGCACCTCTCGCTGTTCGAGGGCGACACGAACGCCTTCTTCGACCCGGGGGAGACCTACCAGCTCTCCCGGACCGGGCGGCAGTTCGTCGCGGGCCTGCTCCGGCACGCGCCCGAGATCACCGCGATCACGAACCAGTACGTGAACTCCTACAAACGGCTCTGGGGCGGCGGCGAGGCCCCGTCCTTCATCAGCTGGGGGCACAACAACCGCTCGGCGCTGATTCGGGTGCCCCGCTATAAGCCGAGCAAGGGCCAGAGCGCCCGGGTCGAGTACCGCGGCATCGACAGCGCGGCGAACCCCTACCTCGCCTACTCGGTGCTGCTCGCCGCCGGGCTCAAGGGCATCGAGGAGGGCTACGAACTGCCGCCGGAGGCCGAGGACAACGTCTGGGAACTGAGCGAGGGGGAGCGCCGGGCGCTCGGCTTCGACCCGCTGCCCACGAGCCTGGAGCACGCGCTCTCGGTTATGGAGCGCTCCGAGCTCGTCGCCGAGACGCTCGGTGAGCAGGTCTTCGCCTACTCGATTCGGAACAAGCGCGACGAGGTCGAGCAGTACCGCCGCCAGGTCACCCCCTTCGAGCTCAACACCATGCTGGGCACGGTGTAGCGGGCCGTGAC
>NZ_JAPFRB010000005.1:136609-138108 GCF_035726885.1 Leucobacter sp. M11
CTCTCCCTCGGGCGGATCGCCCGGGCCGGCTTTGTCGAGTTGGCGAGCGCCCGGGGCGACCTCGAATCCCTCGCGGAGCGGACCGGCATCAGCTCGGAGGCGTGGCTCGACGCGCTGACGCTTGCCGCCGACCCGGACGGCGCGCTCGGCCAGCTCTCGCGAGCGGTGCAGGATCCCGAGGGGAGCGCTGAGCTCGGTCGCCTCGCGGCAGATCCCGACGGCGCGCTCCTGCTCGGCCGCCTGTGCCGACTGCTGGGGGCCTCGCCCGGGCTCGGCGAGTTCTTTCTGCGGCACCGGACGCTCCTGCCCCCGGTGATCCGCCGCGGCCCCCGGCCGCCGCGCCCGCTCGACGAAC
Source organism: Leucobacter sp. M11 (assembly GCF_035726885.1). NCBI lineage: Bacteria > Bacillati > Actinomycetota > Actinomycetes > Micrococcales > Microbacteriaceae > Leucobacter > Leucobacter sp. M11. The sequence goes on from NZ_JAPFRB010000005.1 coordinate 136,965, forward strand.
TGCGCGAGCGGCTGCTCGCCGCGGTGCGCGTGGACGCGGAGGGCGTCGCCCGCCTCGCCGGGGAGGACGGCTGGAACGCGATTCGGATCGGCTACCGGGAGCTGCTGGCCGAAATCACCCTCTACGATCTGGAGGGGCCGCGGGCGCAGGACCGCTTCGATCTCGTGGCTCTCGCCCTGAGCGACCTGGCCGAGGCCGCGATCGACGCCTCCCTCGCCGTGGCGCGCGGCACCGTCATCGAGGGGCACGGCATCGGCCGTTCCTTCCCCCGAGCGGGCGTGCTCGGCACCCGCTTCGCGGTGATCGCGATGGGCAAGTGCGGGGCCGAGGAACTCAACGTTGTCTCCGATGTGGACGTGATCTTCGTCGGGGAGTCCGGCGATCCCGAACTGAGCGACGCCCAGGCGATCGAGATCGCGACCCGGCTCGGCACCGAGGTCATGCGCGGCCTGCACGAGTACGCGCTGGAGCCCCCGCTCTGGCAGGTCGACCCCAACCTGCGGCCTGAGGGCAAGAACGGCCCGCTCGTGCGCAGCCTCGATTCGCACCTCGCCTACTACGAGCGCTGGGCGCAGACGTGGGAGTTTCAGGCGCTGCTCAAGGCGCGCTTCATCGCGGGGGACCGGGAACTCGGCGAGGCCTACGTGGCGCGCACCCGGCCTCTGGTCTGGGCGAGCAGCGACCGTCCGGACTTCGTCGGCTCGGTGCAACGCATGCGCGAGCGGGTGACCGAGCAGCTCCCGGACGACGCCGCGGAGGTGCAACTGAAGCTCGGACCGGGCGGGCTGCGCGACGTCGAGTTCGCGGTGCAGCTGCTCCAGCTCGTGCACGGGCAGGGGGATGACTCCCTCCGGGTGCGCGGCACCATCGCGGGCATCGACGCCCTCGTCTTGGGCGGCTACATCGCCCGGACCGACGCGGAGGAGCTCGCGAGCGCGTACCGGGAGATCCGCGTGCTCGAACACCGGCTGCAACTGCGCCACCTCCGGCGCACGGCCGTGCTGCCCCGCGACGAGGCCGGACTGCGCTGGCTCGCACGCGCCAGCGGCTTCGCCAGCACCGCCGACGGCCTGATGAAGCGCTTCGAGGCGAACCGTCGAGTGGTTCGCGAGCTGCACCTGAAGATCTTCTACGCGCCCCTGCT
>NZ_JAPFRB010000005.1:138208-138904 GCF_035726885.1 Leucobacter sp. M11
CTCCGCCACATCGCCGCGCTCAGCCGGGGGACCAGCCGGCGCGCGGTCATCCAGCGCAACCTGCTGCCGGTGCTGCTGCAGTGGTTCGCGGAGGGGGCGGACCCGGACTACGGCCTGCTGTCCTTCCGCAGGATCAGCGATTCCCTCCGGGACACGCCCTGGTACCTTCGCCTGCTCCGCGACGGCACGGGGGCCGCGCAGCGGCTCACCCAGGTGCTCTCCGGCTCCCGCTTCGTCGGGGAACTGCTCGAGTCGATCCCGGAATCCGTCGCCTGGCTGGAGGGGGAGCAGCGCCTCGTCCCGGCCGGGTACCGCGAACTGAGCGAGGAGCTCGCCGCAATCGCCCGCCGACACGGCTCCGTGGACGCCGCGGCCCCCGCGCTCCGCCAGGTGCACCGGCGAGAGCTGCTGCGGCTCGCGATGGGCTCGCTCGTCGGGGTGATCGGGCTCGGCGAGCTGGCGGCGGGCCTCGACGCCGCCCACCGCTCCCTCCTGGAGCAGCTCACGCGATTCATCCGGCGGGAGCTGCACCGGAACGCGCCGCTCACCGGCTCCGCGGGGGACCCCGCCGAAACGGGCGCGGACCCCGATGCGGACGGCCTCGAATTCCTGCTCGTCGCGATGGGCCGCTTCGGCGGGGGCGAGCTCGGCTTCTCCTCCGACCTCGACCTGATTTGCGTGTTCCGTCCGAACGGG
>NZ_JAPFRB010000005.1:138923-140659 GCF_035726885.1 Leucobacter sp. M11
GGGATCGCGCCCTCACGATTGTGCAGCAGCTGCGGCGGCACACCGCTGACCCACGGCTCCCGATCGACCTGGACTTTGACCTTCGGCCGGAGGGGCGCAACGGCCCCCTCGTCCGGAGCCTCGACGCGACGCAGTCCTACTACGAGCGCTGGTCGCTCACCTGGGAGGCGCAGGCGCTGCTGCGCGCGAGCCCGCTCGGCGGCGAGCCCGCCCTCGCCGCCGACTTCCTCGCGATCGCTGACCGGGTACGCTACCCCGAGCACTTCGGCGAGGCCGAGCGACGCGAGGTGCGGCGGATTAAGGCCAGGGTTGAGGCGGAGCGGCTCCCGCAGGGCGTCGACCCCGCGCGGCACCTAAAGCTTGGACCCGGGGCGCTGAGCGACGTCGAATGGCTGATCCAGCTGCTGCAACTCGAACGCGCTTTCGATCACCCCGAGCTGCGCACCACGGCGACGCTCAGCGCGCTCCGTGCGGCGGAGCAGCTCGGCGCGCTCGACCCGGAGGACGCCGAGGTGCTGCGCGCCGCCTGGCTGCTCGCGAGCGAAATCCGCTCCGCGATCCGACTCTGGTCCAACCGAAACTCGGACGTGCTGCCCCGGGACCGGGGGGATGCGGAGGGGGTCTCCCGGATCCTCGGCAATCCCCCCAACCGGACCTCCGAGCTGGAGGAGCGCTACCTGGGGGCGACCCGACGGGCGCGCGCGGTGTTCGAGCGAGTGTTCTTCGGCTACGCCCAGCGAAATCCGGAGGCGTATCCGGTGCCGCAGGTGTTCCCGCCGTTCACCCCGCCGTCACCCGGACCCTAGACGTTGGCTACCCGGGGCGCTTACGATCGGGGTATGGGAATTCTTCAGGCTCTGCTCGAAGCTGTTGCCGCCTCCGGCGAGGAACAGCTCGAGTTCGATATCGACGCATAGGCGTCGCTCTCACCCGCCCGACCGGGCACGGTCGCCCGGACGGGGGCGGGAGCCTGCCCCGTTGCCGCAGGTCTTCCGACCCCGGCACCCCCGGTACCCGGCTACGCGGCGGGCTGCACCTCGTCCGAGGTGCCGTCCGGCAGCAGGCAGCTGCGGCCCGCGAAGGCGTTGCGCAGCTCCGGGGTGTCGTAGGCCGAGCACGACGGCCCCTGCTGGGCCGCGCGGAAGAACTGCCACTCGCCCGTTCCCACGCGGTAGCTGAGCATTCCGGCGCCCCCGATGCTCCCGGCACCCCAGGACGCGAACTCGGCGCGGGCAAAGCCGGCCACCGGGCTGTCCTCCGTCATCGGCTGACCGTAGACCGGGGTGCCGAGCCCCGTGCTGGGATCCGGCGCGGACGCCGGCGCAGGAACCGAGGCCAGGACGGGCCGCGCCGCGTCGAGCAGGGGCGCGGACTCCGCGAGCGGGGCGCAGGCGGCTCCCGAGGGCAGCGCCACGCAGCTCAGGCCGAGGCCCGTCCCCGCGGTCCAGCCGCGGCCCTGGACCAGCGTGAGCCCCTCGGCCTCGAACGCTGCGGCCGCCGCGAGCTGGGCGGGTGAGCCCAGCTCCGTTCCCGCGTAGGCCGGGCCGCCCTCCGCGTCGGTGAGCAGGGCGGCGTCGGCGCCGGGCAGGGCCGCGGTGGGCACAGCCACCCACCAGCCCCCGTCCTGGTCCAGCACGGGAACGCCCTGGAATGGCTCGGCAACGGAGCCCACCCCGCGGTCGACGATCCCCGCTGGGGTGTCCGCGGCCCACGCGGCGACCACCGCGTCAATCACC
>NZ_JAPFRB010000005.1:140703-145775 GCF_035726885.1 Leucobacter sp. M11
GGACGCCGTGGTGCTCGGACTGGGCTTTGCCGAGGCGGAGGCGCTCGGAGCGGGGGCGGGGCCCGGCTCCGGGGCGCAGGCACTGAGCCCGAGACCCAGCGCGAGGGCAGCGCCGAACAGAACAACGGGGGACGCGGGGGTGCGGCGCCTGGGCGGCCGCTGCGGAGAGGTGGTCACCGCCTCAGCCTATCGACGCCCGTGCCACGCCACGGCGAGGCTCGGATCACGATCCGGACACGCCAGCGCCCCCGGACACGGGTGTGTCCGGGGGCGCGGGGCGACGGCGGAACCGCCGGGTGACGCGGGCGGCTTAGCAGCCGTAGTACAGCTCGAACTCGTAGGGGTGCGGGCGCAGGGCGAGCGGCTTCAGCTCGAACTCGCGCTTGTAGTCGATCCAGGTGCTGATGAGGTCCTCGGTGAAGACGCCGCCCTCCAGCAGGTACTGGTGGTCGGCCTCGAGCGCCGCGAGCGCCTCGTCGAGGGACGCGGGCACCTGGGGAATGTTCTTCGCCTCCTCGGGGGGCAGCTCGTAGAGGTCCTTGTCAATCGGGTCCATCGGCTCGATCCGGTTCTTGATGCCGTCCAGGCCCGCCATGAGCTGCGCCGCGAAGGCGAGGTAGGGGTTGCTGGAGGCGTCGGGGGCGCGGAACTCGATGCGCTTCGCCTTCGGGTTGGTGCCCGTGAGCGGGATCCGGATCGCCGCGGAGCGGTTTCCGGCCGAGTAGACCAGGTTGATCGGGGCCTCGTAGCCCTTCACGAGCCGACGGTAGCTGTTCACGGTCGGGTTCGTAAAGGCGAGCAGCGAGGGCGCGTGCTCCAGGATGCCGCCGATGAACCAGCGTGCGAGGTCGCTGAGCCCGCCGTAGCCGTTCTCGTCATAGAACAGCGGGTCGCCGTTCTTCCACAGCGACATGTGGGTGTGCATCCCGGAACCGTTGTCACCGTAGACGGGCTTCGGCATGAACGTGACCGTCTTGCCCCACTCCTCGGCGGTGTTCTTGACGATGTACTTGAACTTCAGCACGTCGTCGGCGGACTTCAGCATCGTGTCGAAGCGGTAGTTGATCTCGGCCTGGCCGGGGGAGCCCACCTCGTGGTGCGCGCGCTCCAGATGGAAGCCGGCGTCGATGAGCTTGAGCGAGATGTCGTCGCGCAGATCGGCCTGCTTGTCCACGGGGGAGACCGGGAAGTAGCCGCCCTTCATCGGGGTCTTGTTGCCGAGGTTGCCGCCCTCCTCCGTGCGCCCGGAGTTCCAGGCCGCTTCCTCGGAATCGATCGAGAAGAAGCTGCGCTGCGGCGTGGTCTCGTAGCGCACGTCATCGAGGACATAGAACTCGGCCTCGGGGGCGAAGAAGGCGGTGTCGGCGATGCCGGTCGAGGCGAGGTACTTCTCTGCCTTCTTGGCCACCTGGCGGGGGTCGCGGCCATAGATCTCGCCGTTGCGGGGGTTGTAGACGTCGAAGACCATGACCAGGGTGCGCTCAATGCGGAACTGGTCGATGTAGGCGGTCGTGACATCGGGGATGAGCTGCATGTCGGACTCGGCGATCGTGGCAAAGCCACGGATCGAGGAGCCGTCGAAGAGCTGACCGTTCACGAAGAAGTCCTCGTCGACCGTTGACGCGGGGATGTTGAAGTGCTGCTGCACCCCGGGCAGGTCCGTGAACCGGATGTCCAGGAACTTGACGTCGGTTTCCTCGATGAACCTCAGGACTTCTGCGGGCTCGCGAAACATAAATCTCCTCCAGCGGATTACGCCCCACCGGTGCGGCGGGACACTTCTAGCCTAGGGGGCACGCGTTTCCCGCGCGTTTTCCGAGTGTTACGCGCAGGTTACGCGCGGGGTCCTCCCGATAGGATGGGGGCATGTCTGACCGTTCTGGCCCCACGAAATTCGGCGATCTCGAACCTAGCAAGTGGCCGGGTGAGCGTCTGGGCCTCCCCGAGGACGGCCCCCGCTCCGTCGGCCGGATCGGTCGCCGCTTCGCCGCGATCGCCGTGGACTGGATCATCGCCTATGTCATCACGCTGCTCTTTTTCCCCCCGGGCGGTGAGCCCAGCCCCGACCAGTCGCTCGCGCAGCTCGGCATCTACGCGCTGCTCCAAATCGTGTTCATCCCCACCATCGGCGGCAGCATTGGCCACCGCCTCCTCGGGATGCGGGTGGTGCCGATCTCGGGCGGCTGGGTGGGGCTGTGGCGTCCGGTGGTGCGCACGCTCCTGATCTGCCTCGTGCTGCCGCTGCTCGTCTGGGACTCGGACCAGCGCGGCTTCCACGACAAGATCGCCGGAACGGTGCTCATCCGCGCCTAACGGTTCGCCCGACGGTCGCCGAGCCGCTGAACCGGCTCGTCAGCCGAGGGGGGCGGACCCCGGGGGCGGTGTCCCGATCTCGGCGACGTCGTGCCCCGTGCACGGTCGCCGGGTCTGCGTTGCCCGCGTGATCCGGGCCAGGTCGAACCAGCGCACGGCGTCGCGCAGCCGACACCAGGCGATGAGATACCAGCGTCCGCCGGTGTACGCGAAAATCATGGGTTCTACCTCCCGGGTGGTCTCGGTTCCCGTCGCGTCGACATAGTCGAGCCGCACCGTCACCTGCTCGATCAGCGCCTGCTCCACCGGGGACATGACCGAGCGCTTCGGGGCCGGCCCCGGGTGCACCCAGACCCGCGCGGAGAGCTCCGCGGCCCGTCGCCGGGTCGCGGGGTCGAGCACGTCGAGGATCTTCCGGATCGCGGCCCCGGCCGAGTCCCCGAACGGGGCGTGCGGAGACGCGGCGACCGCGGACACGAGTGCGAGGGCCTGGGCCGCGCTGAGGTTGACGGGCGGCAGCGCCGTGCGCTCCGCGAGACCGTAGCCGCCGCCCGGGCCGGTGCGCGACCACAGGGGCAGGCCGCTCGACGAGAGCGCCGCGAGATCCCGCTTGATCGTGCGCACGGTGACCTGGAACTCGTCCGCGAGGCGCTGCGCGCTGCGCCCGCGTGGCCCCGCCCGGCGCAGGGAGTCGGTGAGGGCGTGCAGGCGTTCGGCGCGTTTCATGCTGTCACGATATCCGAAATTCGTGACATGCCGTTGTCCGGAGCGCGGGTCAGACTGGGGGCATGCAACCCACACCAGTACCCCACAGCACCTTCGTCCTCGTCCCGGGCTTCTGGCTCGGCGCCTGGGCCTGGGACGCGGTCGCCACGGACCTCCGTGCCCGCGGGCACGACGCCCTCGCCCTGACCCTGCCCGGGCTCGACCCGAGTGACCCGGAGCGCGCGTCCCGGACGCTTGCTGACCAGGTCGCCGCCCTCGCCGAGGCGACCGCCGCGGCGCGCGCTCGGGGCGGCCAAGCGGTGCTCGTCGTGCACAGCGGGGCCGGCTTCCCGGCCTCGGCGCTGCTGGACCGAGACCCCGGGGCCGTCGACCGGGTGATCTACGTGGACAGCGGGCCAAGCACCTCGGGGGAGGCCTACGACGCCGATTTCCCCGCGGAGCGTCCGGAGCTGCCCCTGCCCGAGTTCAGCGATCTGCCCGCGAGCGTCGAAGGCCTGTCCGCCCCGCAGCTCGCCGAGTTCCGCCGCCGCGCGGTGCCGCAACCCGGCCCCGTGATCCGAGCACCCCTGACGCTCACGAATGCGGCGCGGCGCGCGGTGCCCAGCACGGTGATCGCCTGCTCGTTTTCCGCCGCCGAGCTCCGGCAGCTCGCGGCGTCCGGGCACCCGATGATGGCGGAGCTGGCCACGCTCGAAGACGTGGAGCTGCTCGATCTGCCCACGGGGCACTGGCCCATGTGGAGCCGGGCGGGCGAGCTGGCGGCGCTCCTCGCGGACACCGCTCGCAGCTGACCCGGACAGCGAAACGGACCCTCGCCGACACTGGCGAGGGTCCGTTTCTGGTGAGCGGCTGCGGCTTAGCGAGGACGCTGTGCGCGCATCCGCATCGGGTCGATGCCCTTCGGGATGGCAACCGGAGAGGCCTGCAGCGAGGTGAGTCGGTTGTGCACGACCTGGACCTCGTTGCGGTTCAGCACCGGCTTGATCTTGAGCAGGGTGCGGGAGAGCTTCCACAGGGGCACCGAATCGGCGTCGGGGCCGACCTGGATGTGGCTCACCTGGACCTGGGGCAGGATCCGCTTGACCTTCTGCTCCTCCTTGACGCGCATCTTGTGGGTGCGGGTCTCGGGTCCCTCGGTGATGAGGACAACGCCGCCGCGGCCCACGACGCGGTACACCGCGTCCTGGGTTTTGGGGCTGATCGCAACCGGGGTCTCCGTGCCGCGCCACGAGCGACGCAGGGCGTTCTTGATGACCGCGCCCACCGCGCCGGGCTGGCCGGCAATCTGCTGGTACGCCGCCTTCTCAGCGCGACGGCCGAGGAAGATCATCGCGAGCAGGATACCGATGAGCAGTCCCGTGAGCACCCAGAGGATCTTGGCGAGGATGCCACCCGGCAGGAACACCGCAAGGGCGACGCCGGCGAGGAGGGGCAGCAACAGCGCTGAACCCAGGACCAGGTCGAGCTTCGGGTCGTGCGTGCGCGTCGTCCGGTAGACCTGCCACATCTGCTTGATGCGGCCGGGTCCCTTCTGCTTCCGCGCCTTCTTCTTGGGGGAATCTTCCTTTGCCATACCCTCAGGATATCGAGTATTTCTGTGCGCCGTGACCGCGGAGTTGTCCGCACGCATTCCCGGGGTGCGCAACCGCCCCCAGGCGTCCGCCGCTGGCCCCCCCCGAGGCGGCCATCCGGCTAGGCTTCCGGGCATGATCCAACGCCCGGCTCCGGGGGCGGGGCGCGCGCTCCGGCGAGACGCCCGCCTGCTCCGGGACTGGGCACCGGCCCGCGGCCTCACTCCGCTGCGCCTGCTCGACGCGGCCCCGGGCGCGAGCCGCTGGCTCCTCGGCCCGGATCCCGTCGCCGGGGACCCGCGTCGTCGGGACTCGGCTCCGCCTGCGCGGTCAGGGGTGCGTGAGCTGATCCTCGTCAGAGAGCCGCGCCGCGGACCCGAAGCGGGCTGGGCGGCGCTGCCGCCGCGGGAGCGCCGGGCGCGGCACAGCGAGGCGTTGCAGCTCCTGGCGGGCCTCGGCACG
>NZ_JAPFRB010000005.1:145840-148436 GCF_035726885.1 Leucobacter sp. M11
GGGCGGCGCGGTCGTCGAGGTTGACGCGTCGCGCCGGGCGCTGCTGCTTCCTCCGAGCCGGGGGGCGTCGCGCCGGGTGCCGCTGCTCAGCCGACACCGCTGGCGGGCGCTCAGCGCGGGGGAGGCCGCGGGCCTGCTCGGCGCTGTCGGACGGCTCGCCGCGCAGGCCAGGGCGCAGGCGCTCTGCCTCGGCGAGGTTCGCGCCGAGGCGCTCCTGCTCGGCGCGGGCGGGCTGCTGCTGCGCTCTGTGGCGTTCGCGCACCCGCTGCGGGACGCGGGCTGCTGCGGCGTGCCCCCCGCGGGAAGCACCGCCCGGCTCCTCGACCTTGCCCCGGAGGCCAGCCGGGCCAGGTTACGCTCGGCTCAGGAGCAGAGCCTCGCCGAGGCGGAGCGGGATCCCGCCGCGCTCTCGGAGCTGCTCCGGTACCACCTCCGCGGGGCCCTCACGCCGGTTCCGGTCGCGCTCCCGGGCTGAGGACACTCCGGCGGTGCGGACGCCGGGCCAGCGGACGCCGGGCCAGCGGATGCCGGGCGCAGAAACGCCGTTGCCCCCGCACCGAGGTGCGGGGGCAACGGCGACGCGGAGTCGCGAGTGATCCTTAGATGCCGAGGTCGGCCTCGAACTGACCGCCCTCGAGGCGGTCCTTGACCTGGCCCAGGAAGCGGGCCGCGTCGGCGCCGTCGATGATCCGGTGGTCATAGGACAGCGCGAGGTACACCATCGACCGAATTGCGATGGCGTCGCCCGCGGGGCTGGAGACCACGACGGCCTTCTTCTGGACGATGCCGGTGCCCAGGATCGCGACCTGCGGCAGGAACACGATGGGCGTGTCGAACAGCGCGCCGCGCGAGCCCGTGTTCGTGAGCGTGAAGGTTCCGCCCGCGAGCTCGTCCGGCGTCAGCTTGTTGTCGCGGGTCCGCTCGGCCAGATCCTGGATCTCCTGAGCGATCTGGGCGAGGTTCTTGTCCCCGGAGTCACGCAGGACCGGGGTCAGGAGGCCGCGCTCGGTGTCCACCGCGATGCTCATGTTCTCGGTGTCGGGGTAGACGATCGAGTCGCCCTCCACCGTGGCGTTGACGATCGGGTAGGTGCGCAGCGCCTCGGCGGCGGCCATCGCGAAGAAGGGCATGAAGGACAGCTTGCTGCCGGTCTTCGCGAGGAACTGGTCCTTGACCCGGTTGCGCAGCTCGGCGACCTGGGTGACGTCGACCTCGACCACGCTGGTGAGCTGGGCGGACGCCTGCATCGAGATGACCGCGCGCTCGGCAATCACCTTGCGGAGGCGGCTCATCTTCTGCGTGGTGCCGCGCAGTTCGGAAACCGGAGCGGGAGCGGCTTTTGCTGCGGCGGGGGCGCTGCCGGAGGCGGCCGCCGCGAGGACGTCCTCCTTGCGGATGCGGCCACCGACGCCGGTGCCGGTGATCGTGGCCAGGTCCACGCCGGACTCGTTGGCGAGCTTGCGCACGATCGGGGTCACGTAGGAACCGGCCGGGGCGGCGGGCGCAGCCTGAGCTGCCGGTGCGGCCGGCGCAGCGGGTGCTGCCGGGGCAGCGGGTGCAGCGGGCGCGGGCGTCGCGGCGACCGGCTCGGGCGCGGCGACGGGCTCGGGCGCTGCGGCAGGCTCCGGCTCAGCGACCGGCTCGGGCGCGGCGGCGGGCTCCGGCTCAGCGACCGGCTCTGGCGCGGCGGCGGGCTCGGGCTCAGCGGCGGGGGCAGCCCCGGCGCCGGAACCGTCGCCGACGCGGGCCAGCACGGCGCCGACCTCGACGGTCTCGTCTTCCTCGACGAGGATCTCCTCAAGGACGCCCGCAATGGGCGAGGGGATCTCAGTGTCGACCTTGTCGGTCGAGACCTCGAGCAGGGGCTCGTCGACGGCGATGGTGTCGCCGACGTTCTTGAGCCACCGGGTGACAGTTCCCTCGGTGACGCTTTCGCCGAGGGCCGGCAGGACTACCGATTCACTCATGGTGTGGGATTCTCCTTATTGATCTGTGTGGTCGTAACGGCCCGCGGGGGCCGGAAGTGCTTAGAGCGTGTGCAGCGGCTTGCCCGCGAGGAAGAGCATGGCCTCGGCCAGGGACTCGTTCTGCGTGGGGTGTGCGTGGATGAACGGTGCGACGTCCTCGGGGTAGGCCTCCCAGTTGACGATCATCTGGGCCTCACCGATCAGCTCGCCGACGCGGGCCCCGATCATGTGCACGCCGACCACGGGGCCGTCGTTCACGCGAATCACCTTGACGGTGCCCGCGGTGCCGAGGATCTCGCTCTTGGCGTTGCCCGCGAGGTTGTACTCGTAGGAGGTGATCCGGTCGTCGCCGTGCTGCTCCTTGGCCTTCGCCTCGGTCATGCCGACGGACGCGATCTCGGGGTCGCAGTAGGTGACCTTCGGGATGTTGACGTCCTCGACAACGACGGGGTTCAGCCCGGCGAGCTCCTCCGCGAGGAAGATGCCCTGCTGGTAGCCGCGGTGCGCGAGCTGGAGGCCGGGGACGATGTCGCCGACGGCGTAGACGCCGGGCACGTTCGTCGCGAGGCGCTCGTTCGTGAGCACGAAGCCGCGATCCATCGCGATGCCCTGCTCCTCGAAGCCGAGAC
>NZ_JAPFRB010000005.1:148471-151622 GCF_035726885.1 Leucobacter sp. M11
AGGTACTCGGCCTCGACGGTTTCGCCGTTCTCCAGGCTGATCACCACGCCGTTGTCGTCCTGCGACACGGACTGGAAGCGGACGCCGAGCTTGTAGTCGATGCCGCGCTTGCGGAACGCGCGCTCGAGCTGCTTGGAGACCGAGGGCTCCTCGTTGGGTACCAGGTTCGGCAGGCCCTCAATGATGGTGACCTCGGCGCCGAAGGAGCGCCAGACGCTCGCGAACTCGACGCCGATAACCCCGCCGCCGAGCACGGCAACCTTCTTGGGGAGCACGTTGAGCTCGAGGGCCTTCTCGGAGTCGATGACGCGGCCCCCGAGCTCCAGCCCGGGGAGGCTGCGCGAGTAGGAACCGGTCGCCAGCACGACGTGCTTGCCGATCACGCGGTCCTCGCCCACCTGCACGGTGTTCGGGGCAACGAGGCGACCCTCGCCCGCGATCACGTCAACCTTGCGGGCCTTGAGGAGCCCCTGCAGGCCCTTGAACTTCTTCGCGACGATGTTCTCGCGGTACGCGGAAACGGCAGCGATGTCGATGCCGGTGAGATCTGCCTGGACGCCGTACTTAGCGGCGTCACGGGCGTTGTCGGCGATCTCGGCCGAGTGCAGCAGGGCCTTGGTGGGCACGCAACCGCGGTGCAAACAGGTCCCGCCCAGCTTGTCTTTTTCGATGACGACCGCGGTCATGCCCAGTTCGATCGCGCGAATCGCGGTGGCGTAGCCTGCGCTACCTCCGCCGAGAACAACGACGTCGTAGTTTTGTTCAGCCAAGTGGGGTCTCCCTCGGAGTTTTGATATGTGCAGAAGCTCGGGGTGTGCCGCGGTGCGTGGTGGCGCCCTGCGGCACACCCACAAGCTTACTCCTTCGAAGCGGAGTCGGTTGAGAGGAAGCCGGACAGCAGCGCGATGAGGGAGCGCACGGTCGTGCCCGTGGCCCCCGCGCCCGTGAACCCGTACGGAGCGCCCTCGTTTGCGGCGGGTCCGGCGATGTCCAGGTGGCCCCAGTCAATGGGGCCGGAGCCGTCCTTCCGGTCGCCGATAAAGTCGCGCAGGAACGCGGCGGCGATGAGCATGCCCCCGGCGCGGTTGCCGGGCTTCATGTTCCGGATGTCCGCGATGTCCGAGTCGAGCATGGGGCGCAGCTCGGGGGTGAGCGGCATCTCCCAGAGCAGCTCGCCCTGGGAGCGGCCCGCCGCGGCGAGTTCCGCCACGATCGCGCCGTGTCCGATCAGGCCGACCGTGCGGGTGCCGAGGGCGACCTCGGCGGCGCCGGTCAGGGTCGCCACGTCGATGATCGCGTCCGGGTGCTCCTCGCTCGCGGCGGCGAGGGCATCGGCGAGGACCAGGCGGCCCTCGGCGTCCGTGTTCAGGACCTCGATGGTCTCGCCGTTGCGCGCGGTGAGGACATCGCCCGGACGGATCGCGTTGCCGGAGGGCATGTTCTCGGCCAGCGGCATCCACGCGGTGACCGCGACCGGCAGGCCGAGCTCCTCGGCCGCCTGCACGACGGCCAGCACGGTGGCCGCGCCGGTCATGTCGTACTTCATCCCGATCATCGCGGCCGGGGGCTTCAGGGAGAGGCCGCCGGTGTCGAAGGTGATGCCCTTGCCCACGAGCGCGATGTGGCGCTCTGCGCCCTCGGGGCGGTAGTCCACGCGCAGCAGACGGGGGCCGCGCTCGGAGCCCTGCCCGACGCCCGCGATTCCGCCGAAGCCGTCGGCGACGAGGGCGTCCTCGTCCCAGACCCGGTGCTCCAGGCGGCGGCCCTCGATCCCGTCGAGGGCGACCGCAACGAAGCGCGCCGGGGTCATCGACAGCGCCGGCTCGTTCACGAGGTCCTTGGTGCGGGTGACGGCGCGGGCGATCACCTCGGCCCGGGCGATGGTCGCCGGGGCGGAGGGGCTCTCGGTGTACACGGAGACCGCGAGCGTCTCGCGCTGCTTCCGCGTGATCCCCCGAGCGGCGTCGTAGCGGTACCCGCCGAGGAGGAGACCCTCGGCGATCGCGGCAAGCTCGGGCTCGGCGCTGTTGGGCAGCACCGCGGTCAGCTCGGTTACGCCCGTGAGCTGGCGGACCGCGCTGCCGGCGGCGGCGCGCAGCGCCTCGGTGCTCAGCTCCGAGCCGAGGCCCGCGATCAGCAGCACGCGGTCGCCCTCGGGGGAGGGGACGACCGTGCGGACGAGCTGGTCGCGGCTGCCGGTCACGCCGAGCGCGGCGAGGGGCAGCGTCGGCAGGCCGAGCTCCGGGGGGTCGAGGAGGGTGGGGCCGTCCGGTCCGGCGAGGGCCCCGACCAAAACGGCGGAGCTGCTGCGCGGGAACTGATCGGTCGGACTGAGTTGTACGGGAAGAACAGATGCAACGGTCATAGCAACGAGTCTGGCACGGCTCCGGCCCCGGATGCAGGGGCTGTCGGGTCTCGAATTCGGCTGTTGGCGGACACGGCCCCGTTCTCAGCACGGCCGCGTAGAATCGAGGCGTGTCTGAATCTCTGTTTTCGCGAGCTGCTGCCGGCGCCCCCGAGCTGGTGCCGAGCGGCCTGCCGTTGGTGATCGCCCTGACCGGTTTCTCCGATGCCGGGGGAGCGGTCGCGCAACTCGAAGAGTACTTCTGGGGCAATTCCGGCCTGGAAACCCTCGTGACCTTCGACACCGACGAGCTCTACGACTACCGGGCCCGCCGCCCCACGATCGTCTTTAACGGGGAGCACCTGAGCGACTACGACGCCCCGGAGCTGGCCCTGTATCTCGCGAAGGACGACCTCGAGCACCCCTTCCTGCTCCTCATGGGCGTGGAACCGGACTTCCGCTGGGAGGGTTTCGTGACGGCGGTGCAGGGCCTCGTCGCCGAGTATCAGGTGGCGAGCATGACCTGGGTGCACAGCATCCCGATGCCCGTGCCGCACACCCGCCCCACCGCGGTCACCGTCAGCGGAACCCGGCTCGACCTGATCGAGGCGCGCTCCGTCTGGAAGCCCACGACGCAGCTGTCGGCAACGGCGGGCCACCTGCTGGAGCTGCGGCTCATGGATCGCGGCCTCGCCGTGACCGGCTTCGCGCTCCTGATCCCGCACTACCTCGCCGAGAACGAGTACCCGGCAGCCCTGCTTGCCGCGCTCGAAAACATCATGAGCTCGACGGGGCTGATTCTGCCCA
>NZ_JAPFRB010000005.1:151664-152602 GCF_035726885.1 Leucobacter sp. M11
TCGACGAGCAGATCGCCGGGAACCCGGACTCCGTGACGATGGTGAACACGCTGGAGCAGCGTCACGATGCCTATATGCGCGACCTCACGCTCCGCTCGCCGCTCGTCTCCGATGACGGCACCCTGCCGACCGCGGACCAGCTCGGCGGCGAGTTTGAGCGCTTCCTGCAGGACCAGCGCGGCGGCGAGGCCCCGCCCTTCGGGGGATTCGCTGACCCCGAGCCGCCAACGACCGGCGACTAAGCGGCCGGGCGGGCCGTCCCCTCGGCCGCGGCTGACACGGTTCGCGCCGGGTGCGCCCCGTGCGCCCCGCGTCGCTGGCCCGGCTCCTCCGCACGCGACGGAGGCGGCTCTTTCCGGGCCGGGGGAATGCACGGGCGGATTCGGGCGTTGAGTCAAGGGCACGGCGTGGCCGGTCACAGGGCCGCCAAAATCCGTGCGATAATAAGGACAAGACCCGGTCAAACCCGGTGCGCCAGCCGCTGTGAAATCAGCGATTCGCGTACAGGGGCTTGACATGGGTTTTTCGTAGTTTGCCTGAGTGTTCTGCTGGGTCCCCGTTTTGGGGTGCCCGGGAGGCACCGAGACAGAGAGGCGGAACCGTGGCCGAGTCATCCACGCCCACGAAGAAGCGCACGCCATCGCCCAAGGCCGCCCCGGAGGGAACCGAGCTGAACGAGAAGACTGCCACCGCCGCGACACCGGCCCCAGCGAAGCGGGCCAGCACCAAGACCGCGGGGGCGAAGACGACGGCTGCAAAGGCAACCGCCGCGAAAGCCGCCGCAGCCGAGGCCACGGGGGCTGCGGTCGAGACCGACGCCGCCGACGCCGAGGTCGCTGCCCCGGCCAAGAAGCGCGCCCCCGCAAAGAAGACCGCCGCCGCCGCGAAGGCTCCGGCCGCGAAGAAGGCCCCTGCGAAGAAGCGGGCGACTCGCGCAA
>NZ_JAPFRB010000005.1:152675-153747 GCF_035726885.1 Leucobacter sp. M11
GGGCGGCCAGAAGAAGCAGCGCTCCACCGTTGCCGACGAGCCCCTCCCGACCGGCGCGATTGTCATCTCCGGGCGGGACGACGAGGACGAGGTCCCCACGACCTCCACGCTGATCCCGGGCGCGACCGCGGACCCCGTCAAGGACTACCTGAAGCAGATCGGGAAGGTCGCCCTGCTGAACGCCGCGGAGGAGGTCGAGCTCGCCATGCGCATCGAGGCGGGCCTCTTCGCCGAGGACAAGCTGGCGAACTCCACGGACCTGAGCAAGCAGCTCACCCGCGAGCTGAAGTGGGTTGCCCGTGACGGGCAGCGCGCGAAGAGCCACCTGCTGGGCGCAAACCTCCGCCTCGTGGTCTCGCTCGCGAAGCGCTACACCGGGCGCGGAATGCAGTTCCTGGACCTGATCCAGGAGGGCAACCTCGGCCTCATCCGCGCCGTCGAGAAGTTCGACTACACCAAGGGCTTTAAGTTCTCGACCTACGCCACCTGGTGGATCCGGCAGGCGATTACCCGCGCGATGGCGGACCAGGCCCGCACCATCCGTATCCCGGTGCACATGGTCGAGGTCATCAACAAGTTGGCCCGCGTGCAGCGGCAGATGCTCCAGGACCTGGGCCGCGAGCCCACCCCCGACGAGCTGAGCCGCGAGCTCGACATGACCCCGGAAAAGGTCGTCGAGGTCCAGAAGTACGGCCGCGAGCCCATCTCGCTGCACACGCCCCTCGGCGAGGACGGCGACAGCGAGTTCGGTGACCTCATCGAGGACACCGAGGCGGTCGTGCCCGCCGACGCGGTGGGGTTCACGATGTTGCAGCAGCAGCTCGAGTCCCTGCTCGACTCCCTCTCCGAGCGCGAGGCCGGGGTCATCCGGATGCGCTTTGGTCTGGGCGACGGCATGCCGAAGACGCTCGACCAGATCGGCGACACCTTCGGGGTGACCCGCGAGCGGATCCGTCAGATCGAGTCGAAGACGATGGCGAAGCTGCGCCACCCGTCCCGCTCGCAGTCGCTGCGGGACTACCTCGAGTAACGAGTCACCAGCACTCCGCGCATCGCGTCATTCGATGCAGCA
>NZ_JAPFRB010000005.1:153779-158189 GCF_035726885.1 Leucobacter sp. M11
TGCTGTGCTCATAGTCGTGTTCGTTCGCGTTGGATCTCGGAACGGCAACGGAACGGCATCGCTTCGGCAACGATCACGCGGAGCCGCCGTCCGCCCCGTCCGCGCCTCCCTAGGCTTGAACCGGCCCGGATGCTCATCCGGGTAGCTGGGCACCCGAGTCGTTCCTCCCGAGGGCGTCGAGGCCGTGATCCTGAGCGATGCATCCGACACCGGGTGCGGCCACGACCGCACCGAGCCGAGGGAGAGCCATGACCCCCATCCGACCCACGACCCTGACCCGGGCGGCCGCCGCCGCCCTGGCGCTGACCCTGGGCGCAGTGCTCGCCGGGTGTGCTGCCGGCCCGAGCGACTCGCCGAAGCCCGCCGCGAGCGAGGCGACCGAAAGCCCCGCGCCGAGCGAATCCGAGCCGACGGAGTCCGAATCGGCCCCCGCTGGCGTGGACATGGACAAGGCCCTGGCCGAGCGCGACGCCTTCATCCGGGACCAGCAGTTGCCGCTGGACGGGAGCACCCTCGTCGCGGTCACCGAGGGGCAGAAAGCCTTCATTGCCGAGGAGAAGGCCTTCATCGAATCACAGGGTGCCACCTGGGGCGGCGCGGAGCAGGAGGGCATCTATCTCGCGCTGGCCGCCGATGCCTGCGAGACCGCGATCCTGAACGGGCACCGCATCGACACGACGACCCTCGAGACGCACGTCGGGACGAGCCCGCTGTTTGCCAGTCTGATCCCCGCGGAGATCACCGGAGCCGAGCGTCAGGCCGCCGAGCGCAACGTCGCGAGCATCATGGTCAACGGCACCAAGTACCTCTGCGAGCCCGATTTCGCGCAGTGGTCAGCGGCCTTCGACGCGGGGTACCCCGCCCCGTAGCCCCGGCGCGGTCCGCAGGACGAACAACGGCCTCACCCGGGGTACTCCCGGGGTGAGGCCGTTGTGTCGCGTCGTCGTGGGCTTAGGGGGTGAGCCGGTGGCGCTCATCGTGCCACACGGAGGCGAGGGGCTTGAGCTTTTCCTCGTGCTTATTGCCGTGGTGGGCGCAGAAGAGCAGCTCGGAATCGCCGAGCACCGCGCGGACATAAGCCTGAGCGTTGCAGCTATCGCAACGGTCCAGCCCGGTCAGTGCGCGCCTCGGGTCCAGAGTGGTCTCTGCGGTTTCCTGTTCGAGCGTCGTCATGGTTCCTCCTCAGCGGTCGGATCAAGGTATCTTCCCGTTGCACATATCCAAACACGTTTTGGCTGGAGAAGCCCGGGGCGCGGGGCGTGTTTCGCTGACCGCGTACCATTCGCCACGTCATTCGGTCGATCGGCACGGCCCGGCACCCGCGGCGAGCTGGGCGGGTTTTGCACTCGCCGGGTGACCGGCGGAGCGATGTCGGCCGCGTGTCGTAGTGTGGAGAGTTGTCAACCGAAGGGAAACCGCGTTCGTGGCAGATACCAGTTACTCCGCACGTCATCTCACCATGCTCGAGGGCCTGGAAGCGGTCCGGAAGCGACCCGGAATGTACATCGGCACCACGGACTCCCGCGGGCTCATGCACTGCCTCTGGGAGATCATCGATAACTCGGTCGATGAGGCGCTTGCGGGCCACGGGAACCAGATCAACGTCACCCTGCACGCGGACGGCAGCGTCACCGTCGGGGACACCGGTCGCGGCGTGCCGGTGGACATCGAGCCCCGGAGTGGCCTGTCCGGTCTGGAGCTGGTCTTCACGAAGCTGCACGCGGGCGGCAAGTTTGGCGGCGGCTCGTACGGCTCCGCTGGCGGCCTGCACGGCGTCGGCGCCTCCGTCGTGAACGCCCTCTCGGCCCGCCTCGACGTCGAGGTCGACCGCGACGGTATGACGCACGCGCTCAGCTTCCGGCACGGCGAGCCGGGGACCTTCGCGGGCGAGGAGCCGACGAGCCCCTTCACCCCCTTCGACGAACCGAGCCCGCCCGCCGTGGTCGGCAAGGTCAAAAAGGGCGTCACCGGTACCCGGGTGCGCTACTGGGCCGACCCGCAGATCTTCCACCCCGATGCGAGCTTCGACGAGGAGGCGCTGCTCTCGCGTGCCCGGCAGACCGCGTTCCTGGTCCCCGGCCTCGCGATCACCGTCGAGGACGAGCGCGGCGCGGAGCCGGTCTCCCACCGCTTCGCCTTCGACGGCGGCATCGCGGAGTTTGTCGACTACCTCGCCGCCGACGGCCCCGTCACGGACACCTGGCGCTTCACCGACACGGGCACGTTCTCCGAGACCGTGCCCGTCATGAACGAGGCGGGCGCGCTCGTGTCCACCGAGGTCCAGCGCGAGTGCGAGGTCGACATCGCGCTGCGCTGGGGGACGGGCTACGACACCACGCTCAAGAGCTTCGTGAACATCATTGCGACGCCGAAGGGCGGCACGCACGTCACGGGCTTCGAGCAGGGCCTCGTCAAGTTCTTCCGCAAGCAGGTCGAGGCGAACGCCCGCAAGCTCAAGGCGGGCACCGACAAGATCGAGAAGGACGACATTCTCACCGGGCTCACCGCGGTGATCATGGTCCGCGTCCCCGAGCCGCAGTTCGAGGGACAGACGAAGGAGGTGCTCGGCACCGCCGCCGTGCGCGCCATCGTCTCCCGCGTGCTGACGAAGCACCTGGACGCGAAGTTCGCCGCCACCGGCAAGGTCGAAAAGGCGCAGACGGGGCAGCTGCTCGAAAAAATGGTCTCCGAGATGAAGGCGCGCGTCTCCCTGCGCGCCCAGCGGGATACCCAGCGCCGGAAAACGAGCCTGGAAAGCTCCTCCCTGCCCACGAAGCTCATCGACTGCCGGAGCCGAAACGTCGAGGACACCGAGCTGTTCATCGTTGAGGGTGACTCCGCGCTCGGCACGGCACGGCCCGCGCGCGACTCCGAGTTCCAGGCGCTGCTGCCCATCCGCGGCAAGATCCTGAACGTGCAGAAGGCCTCGGTCGCCGACATGCTCTCCAACGCCGAGTGCGGCGGCATTATTAAAACCATCGGGGCCGGCTCTGGCCGGGACTTCGATCTGGAGCAGGCCCGCTACGGGCGCGTCATCATCATGAGCGACGCGGACGTCGACGGGGCGCACATCCGGACCCTCCTCCTCACGCTGTTCTTCCGCTACATGCGCCCCCTGCTTGAGGCGGGGCGGGTGTACGCGGCCGTGCCGCCGTTGCACCGCGTGATCGTGCAGCACGCGGGCCGGAAGCCCAACGAGGTCATTTACACCTACAGCGAGGCGGAGCTGCGCACGCTGCTCGCCGACCTGAAGAAGCGGGGCAAGAAGTATCAGGAACCGATCCAGCGCTACAAGGGCCTGGGTGAGATGGACGCCGATCAGCTCGCGGAGACCACCATGGACCGCGAGCACCGGCTGCTGCGCCGGATCCGGATGTCGGACGCCCACGAGGCGGCGCTGAGCTTCGAGCTGCTGATGGGCAACGAGGTCGCCCCGCGCAAGGAGTTCATCATCGAAAATGCCGACGATCTCGACCGCGACCGGATCGACGCCTAGGTCGAGCGACGCCGCAAAGCGCTGTGGCGGCCCACCCCTCGGGGTGAGCCGCCACAGCTGGTTGATCCGCTGGCCCTAGGGAGCCTGGCCGACGAAGCCCGCGGCGCCGTCAATGGGGGTGCCGGATCCGTCACGCTTGCCGAGCTCCGCGGGGAGCTTGCGCGCGGCCCCGTCCGGTCCGAGCGCGCGGGGTTCGCCCCGGCCGACCCAGGCGGCGGCGAGGCGGTCCTCGCCCTTCAGGAAGCGCTGGACGCGCACCCCGGCCGTCGCGCGGCCCTTCGCGGGGTACTCCTCCCAGTCGCTGAGCTTCGCGGTCGACACGTCCGCGCCGGGCAGCGTGAGTGAGCTCTCCGCAACCGTGACCACGAGGACCTGGTCCTCGACGGGGTCCGTGCCCTCGGGGGTCGGCGGGACGGCCCCGCCGAAGATCACCCGGGCGTCGTCGGACAGCCGGATGCCCGCCATGCCGCCCGCGGGGCGGCCCTGCGGCCGAACCAGGGCGGCCGCGAAGCGCAGCAGCTGCGCATCGCTCGTGACGAACACGAACTCGGCCTCGTCCGGTGCGGGGGACACGCCGACCAGGCGGTCGCCGTCCTTCAGGGTGATGACCTCGAGGTCGGGCTTCGCGGGCAGCTCCGTGAGCACGACCCGCTTGACGACGCCCTGCGCGGTGACGAGCCCGATCGGGGTCTCCGTCTCCAGGGGGACAATCCCGACGACGCGCCGCCCCTGGGCGGGCACGCCGAGGTAGTCCAGCAGGGGCACCCCGGCGGCGAAGGAGATGCTCGCCCCGGGCACCTGCGGCAGGTCGACGGGGGAGAAGCGGTGCAGCGAGCCGTCCGAGAGCACGGCCCCAATTTCGGCCCGCGCGCTCGTGTCGAGGCTGGCCAGCAGGGCCCCGTGCTTCGCGGGGC
>NZ_JAPFRB010000005.1:158224-159954 GCF_035726885.1 Leucobacter sp. M11
TCCACCCGCAGCGCGCGCCCGGTCACCGAGACCATGACCGCGCAGGGCGTGTCGGCGACCTCCAGCACGGGCTGCTTGGCGCTGCGCGGGTTGGGGCGGGCGACAGCTCCCGTGAGCACCGTGCGCCGCGGGGTGCCGAAGCGCTCCGCGACGTCGTCGAGTTCGTCCGAGACGACGCCGCGCAGCTTCGCGGGGCTGGACAGGATCTCCTGCAGCTCGCGGATCGCCTCGTTCAGCTTGTCACGCTCGGCCTCGAGCTCAACCCGGGAGAACTTCGTGAGGCGACGCAGCCGAAGCTCCAGGATGTACTCGGCCTGCACCTCGCTCAGGTCGAACACCGTCATCAGCCGGCTGCGTGCCTGTTCGGTGTCGTCGCTCGTGCGGATGAGCTGAATCACCTCGTCGATGTCCAGGATCGCGATGAGCAAGCCCTCGACCAGGTGCAGCCGGTCCTGGCGCTGCGCGAGCCGGAAGCGAGAGCGCCGGGTGACGACGTCCAGCCGGTGCTTGACGAACACGGCGAGCAGATCGAGCAGGCCGAGGGTCTGCGGCGAGCCCTCGACGAGCGCCACCGCGTTGATGTTGAAGGAGTCCTCGAGGGGGGTGTAGCGGTAGAGCTGCTCCAGCACGGCCTCGGGGGCGAAGCCGGTCTTCAGAGCGATCACGAGGCGCAGGCCGTGCTTGCGATCGGTGAGGTCCGTCACATCGGTGATGCCCGTCAGCTTTTTCGCATCAACGTTCTGCTTGATCTTCTCGATCACGCGTTCCGGGCCGACGAGATAGGGCAGCTCGGTCACGATCAGCCCGGTCTTGCGGGGGGACAGCTGCTCGATGGCGACCTTCGCGCGGGTGCGGAACGCCCCGCGTCCGGTCCGATAGGCGTCCTTGACGCCGTCGAGGCCGACGATCGTGCCCCCGCCGGGCAGGTCCGGCCCGGGGATGAACTCCATGAGTTCCTCGACGCTCGCGTTCGGGTGCTCCAGGAGGTGTTTCGCGCCCGCGCACACCTCAACGAGGTTGTGCGGGGCCATATTGGTCGCCATGCCGACCGCGATGCCGCTCGCCCCGTTCACGAGCAGGTTGGGAATTGCCGAGGGCAGCACATCGGGCTGGGTCAGCTGGTTGTCGTAGTTCGGCACGAAGTCCACGACGTCCTCGTCGAGGGAGTCGGTCATCGCGAGCGCGGAACCGTCGAGCCTCGCCTCGGTGTACCGGGACGCGGCGGGGCCGTCGTCCAGGGAGCCGAAGTTGCCGTGGCCGTCGATGAGCGGCAAGCGCATCGTGAAGGGCTGGGCCAGCCGCACCAGGGCGTCGTAGATCGACGAGTCGCCGTGCGGGTGCAGCTTGCCCATCACCTCGCCGACGACGCGGGCGCTCTTCACGTGGCCCTTGTCGGGCCGGAGCCCCATATCCGTCATCATGTAGAGGATGCGGCGCTGCACGGGCTTGAGGCCGTCGCGAGCGTCGGGAAGAGCGCGGGAGTAGATGACCGAGTACGCGTATTCGAGGAAGGATGACTCCATCTCCTGGGAGATGTCAATGTCTTCGATGCGTTCCGGGGTGGAGTGGACGTCCGACACGATGCCTTTCACGGGGTGCTGCGCTCACCCGGTGATGGGCAAACGGTACGATGGCCCCAATGTACCCGACGACCTCCGACCACGGCGCACGGCTTGCCGCGGTCCTGCCAACTTCCCTGCGCCTGCTGGGCGTTCCCGAGACGAGTCTCC
>NZ_JAPFRB010000005.1:160013-164464 GCF_035726885.1 Leucobacter sp. M11
GCAGCGGTCGACTCCGTGCTCCTGATCGTGGTGGACGGGCTCGGCTGGGCAAACCTCCGCGCCAGGCGCGGGCACGCCCGCACCCTCGCGGCCCTGGAGCAGCGCCGCATCGAGACGGTCACACCGAGCACCACTGCGGCAGCGCTCACGGCGATCGTGACGGGAGCGCTCCCCGGGGAACACGGGCTTATTGGGTACCGGATCTTGCACCCCGAGAGCGGGCGCATCCTGACGACGATCTCCGACTGGGACGACGTGGGGGAGCCCGGGCAGTGGCAGCGCGCCACGCCCCTGTTCCACGCCGCCCGAGCGGCGGGCCTCACGGTCTCCGCCCTCGGTCGCCCGGCGCACCGTTCGGGCGGGCTCACCGCGGCGATCCTCTCCGGGGCCGAGTATCGCGCGGGCGCGAGCATCGAGGACCGCTTTGCCGAGGCGGAGCGGCTCCTGCGGCAGGGCCCCGGCCAGCTGATCTATCTCTACGTGGACGAGCTCGATCGGGCCGGGCACCAGCTCGGCTGGGAGTCAGATGCGTGGACGGGGCGGCTGGAACAGCTGGACGCCGCCGTCGCGGGCCTGCTCGCCCGGCTGCCGAAGCGGGTGGGCGTCGCGCTCACCGCCGACCACGGCATGGTGGACGTCCCGGCGCACAAGCACCGCTTTCTCGACGCCGACGAGGCGCTGTTCGCGGAGATTGACCGCGTGGGCGGGGAACCGCGTTTCCGATACCTGTTCCTGCGGCCCGGGGTCGACCCCGCCCAGCACGCGGAGCGCTGGCGCGCCCGGGAGGGCAAACGCGCCTGGGTGGGCACCCGGGACGAGGCCATCGCCGCCGGGCTCTTCGGTGAGGTCGCCCCCGAGGTGCGCGAACGCATGGGCGAGGTGATCCTCGCGGCGCGGGGGCTCACGGCCTACTACACCTCGGGCCCCGAGGACGAGGCGGCCCGAAGCATGATCGGCCAGCACGGCAGCCTCACCGAGGAGGAGCAGGGCGTGCCGCTCGTCCTCGCTGGGGCCTTCGCGGGCGGGCTCTTCGCCCGGGCCTGAGCCTCGTCGTTCGCGCTTAGACGGGGTCTTCCTCGCTGCGGGTGCCAAAGAGGATGTCGTCCCAGCTGGGGATCTCCGCGCGGCGCTTCTTGGGGGCGCGCTCGGGCTCGGCCTTCGGCTCGGCGGCGGGCCGCTCGGCTTCGGGGGCCGGCTGGGGCGCGGGCACCGCGGTGAACAGCGGGCGGGGCTCGGGCTCCGCGACGAAGAGCAGGGTGCCGTCGTCCTCGGGAACCGGGGCCTCGCCGAGGTCGGCGGGGGTGAGCTCCTGGGTGACGTTGTCATCCGGGGTCTCCGCTCCGACGGGTGCGGCCTCGCCGGGCTCGGCCGGGAGCTCGCGCTCCCCGCGGCGGCGGCGGAGCGCGTCCAGCAGGTCGGCGGTCTCGCCGAAGTCGCGGGGCTCCTCGGAGCGGGTCACCGCGCGGCTGTCGATGTGCTGACGGCGGCGGTACTCGCCCTCGACGTCCTCCGGCTCATCCGGAAGCGCGGTCTCGGGGGCGGGCTCTTCGGGGGTCTCCACGGCGGTCTCCGCGTGCCCGCCGATGCGGCTGGGCAGCTCGGAGGGGTCGAACGCTCCGGAGTCGAAGCGCTCGACGCGCTCCGGCACCTCGACGGCGCGCAGCTTGGGGATGAGCCGGTCGCCGATCTCGCCCTGCTTGGACAGCCGCACCGCGTCGTCGTTCAGGGGGGTCAGCACGCCCTTGCGGTGTTCAAAGGACCAGGTGGCGCGGTGGGCGACATCGTGAGAAATGAACTCCAGCCCGATCAGCCAGCCGTCCTCGTCGTCCCGCCACGAGGACCAGTCGTACGTGTCCGCGCCCAGCGCCAGCAGGCGCTCGCCGATCACGTCGCCGAAGGTCTCGGGCTCCTCGCTGGTCTCCGCGCCGCGGCTGAGCACGGGCACGCGGTGCGCGCTCTCCAGAATGAAGGCGCGCTCGGCGAGCACGGGGCCCTCAAAGCGTTCGATGTCGCCGGGCTCCGCACCCGTGAGCGCGGAGATCTCCTCGCGGCTCTTCCCGGCGCGGACCAGCGACTGAATCTCCCGCGGGCGGACCTTTGCCCCCTCGCGCGGGCGACGCGACAGCCGCTTCACTTCTGCGAGCAGGGCCTCGTCGACCACAACGCGGAACTGGTCCCCGGAGTCACTTGCGACGACGAGGGTCCCCTCGTCACCGCGGACGAACCGTAGTTCTTGCATTCGACTCTCACCTCTTCACACCGAATCCTGCGGATAGCTTGGCACGGCTTCCGGCCAAAACGGGGGATTTGCGCGGTGCGGTCTGAAAAAGACGCTGCCCATCAAACTCCCAGGTGTGGCGGTTTGCGGTGGAGTGCTCCCGTGGTGCAGACTATGGCCGCTTGAGTTTAGAGTGCGTGTCGATGCGCAGAAATGTAGGAGAGTATGGCAACCGATTACGACGCCCCGCGGAAGTCCGAAGAAGAGTCCGATTCCATTGAGGCCCTGAAAGAGCGGGTCCCGGACAAACTCTCCGGTTCCGTGGACACCGAGGATGCCGACAATCCCGGTTTCGAGCTCGCCGGCGCCGACCTTTCGGACATCGACCTCGATGTCGTCGTCCTGCCGCAGCAGTCGGATGAGTTCACCTGCGTGAGCTGCTTCCTCGTGCGGCACCGGTCCCAGGCCGATCACGAAACGGACCTCGGCCCCGTGTGCCGGGAGTGCTCCATCTAAGGATCCGCACAAAAAAACGCCCGCTTCCCCGAGGGGAGGCGGGCGTTTTTGCGCCGTCAGCGCGAGCCGGGAGGCTAGGCGGCGGGGGTGAGGGCAGCCGCAAAGTCCTCGGGGGTGCGGCTCGACACGATCCAGAACGGCGCCGGGTCCTGGGCGTCGGTGTTCTCGATGCGCACGCCGCTCTTAATCCATCCGCGCAGCAGCAGGTGGGTGCGGGCGTCGAGCTTCGGGCCGATGGCCAGCTGGAAATCATCGCCGTGCAGCACCTCGACCGCGCCGATGAACTCGCGGGGGAGCGTCGCCCGGCCCGCGGTGAGTCCGCGCTCGTCCAGGGTCACCCGCGGGCTCGTGAGAATCAGGAACCAGCAGGCGGCCGCGTAGGTCACGATCGCGACGATGATCGCGAGGGTGAAGTTGATCGGCGTCAGCATCAGGGTCACCGCGGGCAGGAAGAGCAGGCACGCGATAAAGAGCCAGGGGGTCGGCCACAGCCGCTCGGAGTAGGAGGTCATACCCTAAGCCTACGAGATGGGAGAGTCCGATAGTCTGGGCGAGTGACTGACGCAGTAGAAATCCTGATCCAGGCCGAGCACCTGCCGGCCTACGCGCACCCGGGCGATGCCGGGGCCGATCTTCGCAGCACCGAGGCCCTGGTGCTCGGTCCCGGGGAGCGGGCCACGATCGGCACGGGCGTTTCGCTCGCCCTGCCAGCGGGCACCGTCGCCTTCGTGGTGCCGCGCAGCGGCCTCGCGGCGAAGCGCGGCATT
This sequence comes from Leucobacter sp. M11, assembly GCF_035726885.1. Lineage (NCBI taxonomy): Bacteria > Bacillati > Actinomycetota > Actinomycetes > Micrococcales > Microbacteriaceae > Leucobacter > Leucobacter sp. M11. Next base: position 163,515 of record NZ_JAPFRB010000005.1, read on the forward strand.
ACCGTGGTCAACTCGCCCGGCACGGTCGACGCGGGCTACCGCGGCGAGATCCGGGTGACCCTGCTGAACACCGACCGGAGCGAGCCATTCGAGATCCAGCCGGGGGACCGGATCGCCCAGATCATCTTCCAGCGCTTCGTTCAGGCCCGCTTCGTGCCCGCCGAGACGCTTCCCGGCAGCGACCGCGGCACCGGCGGCTTCGGCTCGACCGGGGTCCGCGACGCAGCCACGACTGACGCCCCAGCGGGGGCACCGGCACACACCGACCGCGCAACAGAGGAGAACCAGGCATGACCGAGGCAGACGACACCCGCGCAGCGGAACTCGAGGCGGTTGACGCCTCGACCGAGCCCGAGGTGGACGAGACGAAGTCGACCCCGGCCGACCGCGAGACGGCCGGCCCCTTCGACAGCACCGAGGTGCCCGCGATGCGTCCCTACGTGGACCTGGGCGGCGTGAAGGTCGCCCCGCGCGAGGGGCAGCAGCTGCGCCTCGACGTCGAGGAATCCACGAAGCGCATCGTCGCGGTCTCCCTCGACTACCTGAACTCAACGCTGCAGGTGCAGGCCTTCTCCAGCCCCCGCAGCACGGGGCTCTGGCACCACTTCCGCGCGCAGATCGCCCAGCAGCTGCGCGCCCAGGGCGCGACGATCACCGAGCGCGAGGGTGCCCTCGGCCCCGAGCTGCTCGCCGAGCTGCCGCTTCCCGAGGAGCGCGGCGGCGGCACCCGCCCGGTGCGCTTCATCGGCGTCGACGGGCCGCGTTGGACCCTGCGTGGCGTGATCACCGGCCAGGCCAATGTCGATGAGGACGTGGCCCGGCAGGTCGAGGAGCTCTACCGGAGCCTCGTCGTCGTCCGCGGGGAGCAGCCCATGCCGCCGATGGAGCTCCTGGCGCTTCGCGTGCCCGCGGGCGCCGAACGCAGCGTATGAGCCAGCTGCCCGAGCCAC
>NZ_JAPFRB010000005.1:164508-164969 GCF_035726885.1 Leucobacter sp. M11
CCGGGCGCTGAGCCCGGGGCCGCGCCAGAGAGCTCGTCCGGGATGCGCTCGGCGGTCTCCGCCGCGCTCAGCGGCGAAGAGATGAGCGCCGGGGGGATCGTGGCCTCGCTGGGCGGGGTCCGGGGGATGATCGAGTCCTTCGTGCCGAGCTTCCTGTTCCTCGTGGTCTACACCCTGACCCGGAGCGTGGAGCTCAGCGTCATCGCGCCGCTGGCCATTGGCGCGGGCGCCGTGATCGCCCGCTTCGTCCAGAAGCAGACCCCGCAGCCGGCGCTGGTCGGGCTGCTCGGCATCGCCATCTGCGCGGGCTTCACGCTCTTCACGGGCGAGGCGAAGGACTTCTATTTGCCCGGAATTTTGATCAACACGGCCTACGGCACGGTGCTCCTCATTTCGGTGCTCGTCGGCTGGCCCCTCATCGGCTTCCTCGTCGGGGCCGTGCGGGGAAACCTCACGGGCTG
>NZ_JAPFRB010000005.1:165009-168288 GCF_035726885.1 Leucobacter sp. M11
ACCCTCGTCTGGGTCGGCCTCTTTGCCGCCCGGCTCGCCGTGCAGGTGCCGCTGTACCTGGCCAATAACGCCGATCTGCTCGGCCTCGCGCGGATCGTGATGGGAATGCCGCTGTTCGCGCTCGTGGTGCTGTTTACCTGGCTCACGCTGCGCCGCTTCGCCGCCCCGCCGACCGCGGCCCCCGAGCCCCCGCCCGCCTCCTGAGGGGCGCGGTCGCGCCGGGGCAGGCGGGAAAGCCCCCGCCCGCCCCGGCGTGTCCGCCGGGTGTCAGGTTCGGCTCCGGAAGCCTGATAGAATTATCTTGATGTCGAGATAGTTTGTTCCGGGGGGAACGCCCGGCCGCCGTGGTTTCGGACGCCGGCTCTCCCCGTGGCACACTGGTCTCATACGGATCAGCGAGTGAGGAGACTGTCGTGGTTGCGGTCAATAGTTTTGGTGCGAAGAGCACCCTCTCCGTCGGAGAGAAGTCATACGAGATCTTCAAGATCAGCCAGGTGCCCGGGGCGGATCGACTGCCCTACAGCCTGAAGGTTCTGCTGGAGAACCTGCTGCGCACCGAGGACGGCGCCAACGTCACCAAGGAGCACATCGAGGCACTCGGCAACTGGGATAAGGACGCCCAGCCCGACACCGAGATTCAGTTCACGCCCGCCCGCGTGATCATGCAGGACTTCACCGGCGTGCCCTGCGTCGTCGACCTCGCCACCATGCGCGAGGCCGTCGCCGACCTGGGCGGCGACCCCGAGAAGATCAACCCGCTGGCACCCGCCGAGCTCGTGATCGACCACTCGGTGATCTCCGATGTGTTCGGCACGCCCGACGCCTACGTCAAGAACGTGGAGATCGAGTACCAGCGCAACGAGGAGCGGTACCAGTTCCTGCGCTGGGGGCAGAGCGCCTTCCAGGACTTCAAGGTGGTGCCCCCCGGGACCGGCATCGTTCACCAGGTCAACATCGAGTACCTGGCCCGCGTGACCTTCACCCGCGAGGTGGACGGCGAGCTGCAGGCGTACCCCGACACCTGCGTCGGCACCGACTCGCACACCACGATGGTCAACGGCCTCGGCGTACTCGGCTGGGGCGTCGGCGGCATCGAGGCCGAGGCGGCCATGCTCGGCCAGCCCGTCTCCATGCTGATCCCGCGCGTCGTCGGCTTCAAGCTCTCGGGCAAGATCCCCGCTGGCGTGACCGCGACCGACATCGTGCTGACCATCACCGAGATGCTTCGGAAGCACGGCGTCGTCGGCAAGTTCGTCGAGTTCTACGGCGAGGGCGTCGCCTCCGTGCCGCTCGCGAACCGCGCCACGATCGGCAACATGAGCCCCGAGTTCGGCTCGACCGCCGCGATGTTCCCCGTGGACGACATCACGCTCGGCTACCTGCGCCTCACCGGCCGCAGCGAGGAGCAGGTCGCGCTCGTCGAGGCCTACGCCAAGGAGCAGGGCATGTGGCTCGACCCGGCGAAGGTCCCGGACTTCAGCGAGATGCTGGAGCTCGACCTGAGCACCGTCGTGCCCTCGATCGCCGGACCCAAGCGTCCCCAGGACCGCATCGAGGTCTCGGTCGCCAAGGAGCAGTTCGCGAAGGACCTCGAGAACTACGCCCAGGCCGCCAACCCGGCCCTTGTCAAGGACGCCTCCGGCCAGGAGTTCACGATCGACCACGGCGCGGTCACCCTCGCCTCGATCACCTCCTGCACGAACACCTCGAACCCCTCCGTGATGCTCGCCGCGGGAATCCTCGCGAAGAACGCCGCGCTCAAGGGCCTCAAAGTGAAGCCCTGGGTCAAGACGACCCTCGCGCCCGGCTCCAAGGTCGTCACCGAGTACTACGACAAGGCGGGGCTCACCCCCTACCTGGAGGACCTCGGCTTCTACCTCGTCGGCTACGGCTGCATGACCTGCATCGGCAACTCCGGCCCCCTGAACGACGAGATCTCGGAGGCCGTGCAGAGCCACGACCTCGCCGTGACCAGCGTCCTCTCCGGGAACCGGAACTTCGAGGGTCGGATTAACCCCGACATCAAGATGAACTACCTCGCGAGCCCGCCCCTGGTCATCGCCTACGCCCTTGCCGGTTCGATGTCCTTCGACTTCGAGCGGGACGCGCTCGGTCAGGACCAGGACGGCAACGACGTGTTCCTCAAGGACATCTGGCCCGACACGCTCGAGGTGCAGCAGACCGCTGACTCGTCGATCGACACGGCCATGTTCGACGACAAGTACGGTTCCGTCTTCGACGGCGACGAACACTGGCGCGCCCTGCCCACCCCGGACGGCAACGTCTTCGAGTGGGACAGCGAGTCCACCTACGTGCGCAAGCCCCCGTACTTCGACGGCATGACGATGGAGACCACCCCGGTCACCGACATCGAGGGCGCCCGCGTTCTCGCGAAGCTCGGCGACTCGGTCACGACCGACCACATCAGCCCCGCGGGCAACATCAAGGCGGAGACCCCGGCCGGTCAGTACCTCATGGAGCACGGCATTTCTCGCCGCGACTTCAACTCCTACGGCTCGCGCCGCGGGAACCACGAGGTCATGATTCGCGGGACCTTCGCGAACATCCGGCTGCGCAACCAGCTCTTGGACAACGTGGAGGGCGGTTACACCCGTGACTTCACCCAGGAGGGTGCCCCGCAGGCCTTCATCTACGACGCCTCGCAGAACTACCAGGCCGCGGGCATCCCGCTCGTGGTGCTCGGCGGCAAGGAGTACGGCTCCGGCTCGTCGCGCGACTGGGCGGCAAAGGGCACGAGCCTGCTCGGCGTGAAGGCCGTCATCACCGAGAGCTTCGAGCGGATCCACCGCTCGAACCTGATCGGCATGGGCGTGCTCCCGCTGCAGTTCCCCGAGGGCGAGAACGCGGACAGCCTCGGCCTCGACGGCACCGAGACCTTCTCGATCGCCGGCGTGACGGAGCTGAACGAGGGCCGCACCCCGGCCACCGTGCACGTGACCGCGGTTGCCGAGTCCGGCAAGACCACCGAGTTCGACGCGGTCGTCCGCATCGACACCCCCGGTGAGGCCGACTACTACCGCAACGGCGGCATCCTGCAGTACGTGCTGCGCTCGCTCGTCGCCTAAGCGACCGCGACCGGCAGAATGCGGCTCACCCCTCGGGGTGGGCCGCATTCGGCGTTGTGGGCCGCGTTCGGCGTTTCCGGGGCGCTAGCCCCAAAAGCGCAGGTCGTCCGGGAACGGTCCGCCGTCCGAGGATGCCTGTTTTCGCGCGGCGAGCCACCAACGGAGCCTGCGCAGCCCCATGTATACCGTCCAC
>NZ_JAPFRB010000005.1:168330-170982 GCF_035726885.1 Leucobacter sp. M11
CCGAGGGAGAGGGCACCGATCAGGGCGGCCTTTGGCAGCGTGTCCACGTTGGGCGATGCCAAGACCGAGGCGAGGATTCCCCCTCCCCAGAGCACCGCGGCGCCAGTGATGGTCTGCACGATGGGGCTGCGATTGTGAAACGCCAGGGGTGATGCTGCGCCGAGCTCTCGTCCGGGGATCGGGTCCTGCTGCCCCAGGGCGCGCTCAATTTCTGACAACCGCACGGCCTCGGAAACTCGCGTGAGGGTGAAGGCGCCGGCCCCTTCGAGCCGCAGCCAGCCGGAGCCCCGCTCGCTGTCGCTAAAAGAGAACACGCCGGGCGTGCTCGTGAGCGAGGGAGAATACGCGAGGAGAGCCGTCGAGGCCTGCCCGGCCGCGGACTGGAACGCTCCGATTGTGACGGCCTCGACGCGCTCGTCGGGGGAGGGCGTCCCCCGCCCGTCGCGGGTGCGAAACACCCGGATCTGCACCCGGGTCGCGGCTGGTTCAGCCATCCTCCCACGCATCCTCAGACGTGAGGAACGGTGCTGAGCGGTGGAATGAGGATCTGAATGGCCCGGGACCGAGCGTGAAACGCCGACCGTGAACCCTGGTGACCTGCTGGCAGGGTTTCTCGACCCGAATCAGACAGCAACCGGGTGGTTGATGAAAAATCCCAGACGAAGCGCAGCCCGCAGGCGGCGAGCACACTCAGAACGAAGATGAAGCACAATCGTTGGGGCCACCGGGCCAAGGCTTCCTCCGGTCCTGGGGTGTTGGGGTTCCTGGGAGGACAGGCACCCCGAGCCCTGGATGCTGGAGCTGCTGGCCGGTTCCACCCAGCTCATCTTCGGCGCGCTGCCGCGACGGCTTCGGGCGGAACCCGCGGGCGACACCCCCGGCTGAGCCGATCCGCTCCGACGGGGGCGGGGCGCGGGGTCGGCTCACGGAAAAGAGGAATAGACTGGGGTGATGCTCGGGGCGGACCCCCGGGTGAGGACGGAGTAAATTCGGTGAGCATCCTGGACGGTATCTCGTCCCCGAGGGACCTCGACGCGCTGACTCCGGATCAGTTGGCGCAACTCGCCGCTGACATCCGGGAGTTTTTGATTGCGGAGGTCTCGAAGACGGGCGGCCACCTGGGGCCAAACCTCGGGGTGGTCGAACTGACCATCGCCCTGCACCGGGTCTTCGACTCGCCGCGCGATCCCATCGTCTTCGACACGGGCCACCAGTCCTACGTGCACAAGCTGCTCACGGGTCGCAAGGACTTCAGCGAGTTGCGCGTCCGGGGCGGGCTCGCGGGCTACCCGCAGCGCTCCGAGTCGCCGCACGACATCGTCGAGTCCTCGCACGCCTCCAGCTCGCTCAGCTGGGCGGACGGCATCTCTCGCGCCTACGCGCTGACCGGTCAGAGCGACCGCACGGTCGTCGCGGTTGTCGGCGATGGGGCGCTCACCGGAGGGATGACCTGGGAGGCGCTGAACAACATCACGGACGACAACTCCCGCAACCTCGTCATCGTGGTCAACGACAACGGACGCTCCTACGCGCCCACGATCGGGGGCATGGCCCGCTTCCTGAACACGGTGCGGACGCAGCAGTCCTACCGGGAGCTGCAGCTCGGCAGCGAGAAGGTCTTCGATCAGCTGGGTTCCCCGGGCCGCGCGATCTACCGCGGCGTGCGCGGGGGCGTGCACGGCTTCCTGAGCCGTTTCAGCAATAACGACCACCTGTACTCGAACCTCGACATCAAGTACCTGGGTCCGGTGGACGGCCACGACCTCCCCGCCCTGGAGGCCCTGCTTCGCCGCGCCAAGGACTTCGGGCAGCCCACACTCGTGCACGTGATCACCGAGAAGGGGCGCGGCTACGAACTGGCCGCCCGCGACGAGGCCGAGAAGTTCCACGCGATCGGCGCGATCGATCCGGACAACGGCGCGGCCCTGAAGCCGGGCGGCGGCCAGAACTGGACGGGGGTGTTCCGGGACGAGATCGTCACCCTCGCCGCCGAGAACGAGCGCCTCGTCGCGATCACCGCCGCGATGCTCCGCCCCGTCGGGCTGGACGGCTTCGCCGAGGCCTTCCCGAGCCGCGTCTACGACGTGGGCATCGCGGAGCAGCACGCGGTCACGACCGCGGCCGGGCTCGCCTTCGGCGGGCTGCACCCCGTCGTCGCCATCTACGCGACCTTCATGAACCGCGCCTTCGACCAGGTTGTGATGGACGTTGGCCTGCACCGCGCGGGCGTCACCTTCGTGCTGGACCGGGCGGGCATCACCGGTCCCGACGGCCCGAGTCACAACGGCATCTGGGACCTGGCGCTCCTGCAAATCGTGCCGAACATCCGAATCGCGGCGCCCCGCGACGCGACCCGCCTGCGCGAGGAGCTCGCCGAGGCCGTCGCGGTCGAGGATGCCCCCACCGTGGTGCGCTTCCCGAAGGGCACGGTCGCGGAGGACGTGCCGGCGCTCCGTCGCCTGGCCGACGGCGCCGAGGTCCTCGCCGAGGGCGAGGGCACCGATGTCTTGTTCGTGGCCACGGGCACGATGGCGAGCGTCGCCCTCGGCGCCGCCGCCCAGCTGGAGGCCCAGGGGATCTCCTGCACCGTGATCGACCCGCGCTGGGTGATCCCCGTGCGCGATTCCGTCGTCGAACTGTCCCGGAACCACC
>NZ_JAPFRB010000005.1:171046-171721 GCF_035726885.1 Leucobacter sp. M11
CCTGCGCGACGAGGGTGTGGACACCGCCGTCACGGAGCTGGGCGTGCAGGACGGCTTCCCCGCGCACGCGAGCCGCGAGGAAATCCTGGCGGAGGCGGGGCTCACGGCCGACCGCGTCGCGAGCGACGTCGCCGAACAGGTGCGCGGCTCCCGCATCCCGATCGCCCGCCCGGAGGAGCCCCGGGAGGGCACCGAGTAGCGCGCCGAGCGCGCTTAGCGGGCCGCGTCCGGGCGATCGTCCCCGGAGGGCTGCTCGGTCGCAGCCTCCTCGGGCGAGACCTCGGCGGCGGGAAGGCGATCCACGACCCGGGGCGGGCCGTCCGGGTGCGGGGTGCCGCCCTCGTCCACCCAATCGTCGAGCTGTGCGCCGTAGTCGCGGGTGACGACGCGGTCCTTGCCGCGCCCAAACATCGACTTGACCGCGTCGGTAAGCTTCCCCATCTGGTCCTCCTCGGTGATGACCGGTGCGGCGGAGCCAAACGGACCGCCGAAACTCGGGGTCGCCTGCGACGCCCCCGTCCCTTAACCTTGCTGTGCCCGGGGACGAACGTCAACCCCCGCTCGGGTCCGCCGCGCGATCCGATCGGGAGCTTTGCGTGGACCCCGGGAACACGAATAGGATGCTCAAGGTAAATTCATTGCTTTCTCTGCCAGAAAGGCCAGTATGCTCTCTTC
>NZ_JAPFRB010000005.1:171752-175971 GCF_035726885.1 Leucobacter sp. M11
CTCCTGCTCGGGCTGGGCCTGAGCGGGTGCAGCGTGATCAACTCCGTGCTCCCCGCGGACAAGCCCGCCCGCGACGACGCGGGTGAGGTGCTCGCCGAGGGCACTGAGAGCGCCTTCGACCTGAAGGTCGGAGACTGCGTCTCCGAGGGCACTGACGCGACCGTCGTGTCCTCCCTCACGGTGCTGCCCTGCTCCGAGGAGCACAGCGACGAGGTGTTCTTCGCCTTCGACCTTGAGGAGGGCGACTACCCGGGCGAGGCGGCCGTGGAGGCGATCGCGGACGAGCGCTGCGTCGCGGAGTTCCCGGGCTACGTCGGGATCGACTACACGGAGTCCGCGCTCACCTACTGGCCGATGACGCCGACCGAGGCGGGCTGGTCGGCCGTCCAGGACCGCGAGATCCTCTGCATGGTCTACGACGAGGCGGGCACCCTGAGCGAGTCCGTCAAGGGCACGGGGCGCTAGCTCGCCGCGATTCCCCCGCGCGCGGCCGTGACCGGGCCGCCGCACGAGAACGCCCCCGCGGACCCGATCGGGTCCGCGGGGGCGTTCTCGTGTTGCCGCGGCTCGCGCCTAGCGCACGCCCGCAATGATGGGGTCGTGGAAGGTCTGGCCGAAGACGCGCTCGCTCGCGCCGACCCGGTCCAGGTACGGCGTCGCACCGCCGGTCTGGAACGGCCAGCCCGCGCCGAGGATGAGGCACAGGTCGATGTCCTCGGCCGCGTGCACCACGCCCTCGTCGAGCATGATCTTGATCTCACCGGCGAGCTCGTCCTCGACGCGGCGCAGGATGGTCGCGCCGTCGACGGGGGAGGAGCCGAAGGTGAGGGCCTTCTTCGCGGCCTTGGACAGGTCCTTCACCTTGCGGTTCTTGTCCTTCTCCAGGGGCTCCGGAATCTCGGCGAGCGCGTGCAGGTTCGGCGAGGCGTAGAAGCGGTCCGGGAACGCGGCCACCATCGTGTCCTGCACGTGCGCGGCGACCTTCCAGCCGACGAGGTCGATCAGCTCGAAGGGGCCCATCGGGATACCGATCGACGCGAGCGACTGCTCCACAACCGGCAGCGGCGTGCCCTCGTCCAGGGCCCGGGCGGCCTCGCCCATGACCTTGGCAAGCAGGCGGTTCACGACAAAGCCCGGGCGGTCAGCCGTGATCACGGCGGACTTGCCGAGGGCGCGCGCGGTCGCCATCGCGGTGGCGAGCGTGGCCTCGTCGGTCTTCGGCGTCTTCACGACCTCCAGGAGCGGCATGACCGCGACCGGGTTGAAGAAGTGGAAGCCGACCAGCCGCTCGGGGTGCGCGAGCGTGGCGCCGATCTCTGCCACGTTCAGCGAGGAGGTGTTCGTCGCGAGCACGGCCTCGGGGGACACGTACTGCTCCACGTCGCCGAAGACGCTCTGCTTCACGCCCAGCTCCTCGAAGACGGCCTCGATGACCCAGTCGCAGTCCGCGAAGTCGGCCTTGTCGGTGGTGCCGGACACGAGCGCCTTCAAGCGGTTGCTCTCGTCGGCATCGATGCGGCCCTTGCCGTGCAGCTTGTCGATCTCGCCGCGGATGTACTCGAGGCCCTTGTCGACGCGGGCCTGGTCGAGGTCGGTGATGACCACGGGCACGCGCAGCTTCCGGACGAACAGGAGCGCGAACTGGCTGGCCATGAGCCCGGCGCCGATGACGCCGACCTTCTTGACCGGCTTCGCGAGCGCCTTGTCCGGGGCCCCGGCCGGGCGCTTGGCGCGCTTCTGCACCAGGTCGAAGGCGTAGATGGAGGCGTGGAACTGGTCGCCGGAGATGAGCTCCGCGAGGGCGTTGTCCTCGCGCTCGAAGCCCGCGGCGCGGTTGTTGTCCTTGGCGGCCTTGAGCAGGTCCAGGGCGACGTAGGGCGACTTCGCGGCGGTGCCGAGGCGGCTCTGCAGGGTGTCGCGGGCGATCTTAATGGCCACGTCCCACTTGGCGAGGCGCTCCAGCTTGCCGGGCACATTGGGGCGCTTGACCTCGGTCGCGCCCGTGAGCACGGAATCCGCCCAGGCGATGGACTGCTCTAGGTAGCTGGCGGGGGAGAACATCGCGTCGAAGAGCCCGAGCTCGAGCGCCTTGGCGGGCTTGAGCGTGCGGTTGTTCTTCACCGGATTCGAGATGATGACCTCGAGGGCGTTCTCGATCCCGATCAGGTTCGGGACGAGCGTCGCGCCGCCCCAGCCGGGAATCAGGCCGAGGAAGACCTCGGGCAGCGCGATCGCGGCGGCGGAGCTGTCCACCGTGCGGTAGTCGCAGTGCAGCGCGATCTCGACGCCGCCGCCGAGCGCGAGCCCGTTCACGAAGGCGAAGGAGGGCACCCCGATGGAGGAGAACTTGCCGAGCACGTGGTGGCCGAGCTGCGTCACGAGCCGCGCGTTCTCGGTCGTGCCGAGGTCGCTGACCTTCGAGAGGTCAGCGCCCGCGGCAAAGATGTAGGGCTTGCCCGTCACGGCAACCGCGCGGATCTCGCCGGCTGCGGCACGTGCCTGCTGCGCGTCGAGCACCTCGCCGAGCTGCTGCAGCGTGCGCGGGCCGAGCGTGTTCGGCCGGGTGTGGTCCCGGCCGTTGTCCAGGGTGATGAGCGCGAGCACGCCGCCCGAGGGCAGCGCGACATCGCGCACGAGGGACTCGGTGACGACCTCGTCGGCGCTGGCCTCGACGAGCGGGGCGAAGTCGATCTTCGTGTAGTCAGTCATTGCCGGTTACTTGCCTTTCCGACCGTTGTAGTGGGGGTTCTCCCAGATGATGCTGCCGCCCTGGCCCAGGCCGACGCACATGGCGGTCAGGCCGTAGCGAACATCGGGGCGCTGCTCGAACTGACGCGCGAGCTGGATCTGCAGCCGCACGCCGGAGGCGGCCAGCGGGTGGCCCAGCGCGATCGCGCCGCCCCACTGGTTCACGCGGGGGTCCTCGTCGGCGATGCCGAAGTGGTCCAGGAAGCTGAGCACCTGCACGGCGAAGGCCTCGTTCAGCTCGAAGAGCCCGATGTCCTCGATCGTCAGCCCGGCGAGCTTCAGCGCCTTCTCGGTGGACGGCACGGGGCCGAGGCCCATGACCTCGGGCTGGACGCCCGCGTACCCGAAGCTGACCATGCGCATCTTGGCGCTCAGGCCGAGCTCCTTGGCGGTGTCCTCGCCCGCGAGCAGCGACATGGTCGCCCCGTCGGTCAGCGGCGAGGAGGTGCCCGCGGTCACGCGACCGTGCGGGCGGAACGGGGTCTTCAGGGTGGCGAGGCCCTCCATCGTGGTCCCGGGGCGGCGCCCCTCGTCCTCGGTGGCGAGGCCCCAGCCGGACTCGCTGCGCAGGGCAACGGGGACCAGGTCGGGCTGGATGTTGCCCGCGTCATAGGCGGCCTGCACCTTGTGCTGGCTGAGCATACCGAAGCGGTCGGCGCGCTCCTTGGTGAGCTCCGGGAACCGGTCGTGCAGGCGCTCCGCCGTCATGCCCATGTTGAGGGCGTCCGGGCTGACGAGCTTCTCGGTCACGAAACGCGGGTTCGGGTCGGCGTCGCCGCCGAGGGGGTGCCGGCCCATGTGCTCGACGCCGCCCGCGACCGCGAGGTCGTACTGGCCAAAGCCGATCGCGGAGCCCATGAGCGTGGACACGGTGAGCGCGCCCGCGCACATGCGGTCGAGGGCGTAGCCGGGCACCGTGATCGGGAGACCGGCCAGGAGCGCAACGGTCCGGCCGAGGGTCAGGCCCTGATCGCCCTGCTGGGTGGTTGCGGCGATGCCGACGTCGTCGACCCGGTCCAGGGGCAGGTTGGGGTTCCGCTCAAGCAGGCCCTGCAGCGCCTTCACCGCGAGGTCATCCGACCGGGTCCCCCAGTACATGCCCTTTTCGCCGGCGCGTCCGAACGGGGTCCGAACCCCGTCGACGAACACGACTTCTCTCCTCGCGGCCACTGTGCCTCCAAAAGTTAGTAGTAACTGGGTGATCTTCACCCATCATAGAAAGGCAGAGCGTTCGGTGGGGGACCGTGCACGTTTTCTCCGTGGACCCGGGCGAGCCCCGAACGGGGTCTTAGCTGGACCCTACAAATGCCGCACTGATTATTGGTGCGGTTACGTCAAGTTGCCAGGGGCGGGCACCGAGTGCGCCGAGCGCCTCCGCGATCGCGGCCGGCGTGGGATCGGCGGGCGGCTCCCACGCGACCCGGCGCAGCAGCTCGGGGGTCAGCAGGTTCTCGGTGGGCATGCCGAGCCG
>NZ_JAPFRB010000005.1:176028-176365 GCF_035726885.1 Leucobacter sp. M11
GAAGCGATCCGCCCAGCTCCGGTGGTGCGGGATCGGCTTCGGGCCGCGCACCTTGAGCACGGGCAGGTCCTCGGTCTGCTTGCCCGCGAGCACCGCAGCCCACCAGCGAGGCAGCTCGCTCCGGCTGGCCCGGCCGTGGAAGCTCTTCATCGCGGCGAGCTCACCCTGGGAGCGGGGCATGCCGAGCGCCGCTGCTACGAGGGAGGCGTCGGGGAGGAGCCGCCCGGGGGCGGTGTCCGTCTCGCGAGCGAAGGCGTCGCGGGCGAGCCACAGCTCACGGGCCACGGCGAGGGCGCGCAGGCCCGTCACGCGGTGCAGGCCGGACATGCGTCGCCAG
>NZ_JAPFRB010000005.1:176406-178831 GCF_035726885.1 Leucobacter sp. M11
CTGGAACTCCTGGCGGGCCATCTCGGTCTTGTCGCTGTCCGCAAGGTCCTGGGCGATCAGATCGCGCAGCTCGGGCAGCAGGGCGACGTCGAGCGCGGCGTACTCCAGCCACTCCTCGGGGAGCGGCCGGATCGACCAATCCGCGGCCGAGTGCGCCTTCTGCAGGTGGATGCCGAGCTTGTGCTCGATCACCGCGCCCAGCCCGACCCGCTCGTAGCCGAGCAGGCGCGCGGCGAGCTCCGTGTCGAAAATCTTGACCGGGTCCAGGCCGAGGTCTCGCAGGCAGGGCAGGTCCTGGCTCGCGGCGTGCAGGACCCACTCCTCCTCGCCGAGCGCCGCCTGGAGCGCCGAGAAATCGGGGATGCCCACGGGGTCGAAGAGATAGGTTCCGGAACCCCGGCGGGAGAACTGGACCAGATAGGCGTTGTTGAAGTAGCGGAAGCCGGAGGCGCGCTCGGCGTCCACCCCCAGGGGCCCGGTGCCCGCGGCGAGCCGCTCAACGGCGGCGGCGAAGGCCTCGGGGGTGTCGACGAGGGACCACTCCTCGTTCAGCTCTGACTGCTCAACCACGGCGCACCCGGCGCTGCGTGAGCGACGCAACGCGCTCGCCGTTCGCGGGGATCCCCGCGAGCTGGCAGAGCAGGTCCGCCCAGGCCGCGGCGTGCGCGTCGAAGCGATCCCCGAGCGGGGTCCAGGACGCGCGGATCTCTATCTGGGCCCCGTCGCCCTGTTCCCGGAGCGAGCCGAAGCCGGTGGAGAGCACCTGAGAGGCGGTGCCGGACGCCCCGGCGACCTCGGCCCCGCGCGCCTCGAGCGCGTCGAGCAACCAGGACCAGGCGACGTCCGCGAGCAGCGGATCGGAGCCGATCTCCAGTTCCAGGGGTGCCTGCGCGAAGCAGACCACCCGGAAGGGGCTGCCCCAGTCCGCCTCGGAGGCGGGGTCGTTGAGGAGGATGAAGCGCCCGGAGCCGTGCTCGGCCGGGGACTCGTCCTCGGGGCCGAACACGTCAGCGGCGAGGGCCAGCGAGCGCGGCGCCGTTCGCTCGGGGGACGCAATCTCGCGGACTCGGACCTCGTCGCGGAACGAGAGGGCTCGAATCTGCTCAGCGGCGTTGCTGAACGCGGCCGGGGGGAATTCGCCGTTGGTGACCATCACACACAGAAGACTAGAGTTTGCTGTGAGACGTGGTGGGATGCCACGCCGAGAGACGAGGAGTCTGCGAGTGGGCGCACTGGGGAAGCGAAAGATCGGGTCCGGCACGGGACGTATTCTCGGCGTCGTCGCGGGCGTTGCCGCGGCCGCGGCGGGGGCAACGCTCCTCACGGGAGCCGTGCTCAGTCGGGTCTTTGCCGTGCGGGCGCTCACGCCGAGCCGCAGGCCCCACGAGCCGCTGCGCCTGATCGCCGTGGCGGACAACGCGGCCTCGGTGACCCTGCCGCTGACCCGGGAAACCGTGCTGCCGGGGCAGTTCTCCCTCGGCTTCGACGGGGGCGCGGGCCACGCCCGGGTCTCCGCGGTCCTGGAGGTCGGCGACAACTGGGTGCGCCGGGAGCTGGTCACGGTGGACCGCGGCGAGCTGCGCCCGGGGATCCCCGTCAGCCTGGGGAGCGCCTGGTACTGGCACCCCCGCGAGCTGGGCTATCCCTGCGTCGACACGGTGGTGCAGCTCCCGCTCGGCCCCGCTCCGGCCTGGTCGGTGCCCGCCGCGAAAGACCGTGGGCGCTACGCGATTCATGTCCACGGGCGGGGGGCGCACCGCCGCGAGACCATCCGCGGGCTGCCGCCGTTCGCGAAGGCGGGCTACCACAGCATGATCGTCTCCTACCGCAACGACGGTGAGGCACACCCGGGCGCGGCCGCCCGCTACGCGCTCGGCGCCGAGGAGTGGCGGGACGTGGAGGCGGCGATCGAGGTCGCGGTGGGGCGCGGGGCGCGGGAGATCGTGCTCGTCGGCTGGTCGATGGGCGGCACGATTGCCCTGCAGACCTGGCGGAACTCGCGCTTTCGCGATCTCATTCGCGGCATCGCGCTCGACTCGCCCGCGCTGGACTGGGAAGAACTGCTGCGGCACCAGGCCGGGTTTTACCACCTGCCGGACCCGGTGGTGGAGTCGGCGCTCGGGCTGATGGCTTCGGGGCGGGTGCGCAGCGGCTCCGCAGACGGCCTGGACTTCGCGGCGCTCAACCCGATCGAGTGGGCCGAGGAACTGACGGTGCCCGTGCTCATGCAGACGAGCCCGGGGGACACCTTCGTGCCCGACGGCCCCGCGGTGCGCTTCGCCGCGGCCCGGCCCGATCTCATCACGCACCGGCGGATCGAGAACGCCGAACACGTGCGGGTGTGGAACCGGGACCCGGCGGGCTGGGAAGACGCGGTCAGCCAGTGGCTGCGCGACCTGCCAGCCCTCCGGGGCTGGGGGAGCAG
>NZ_JAPFRB010000005.1:178918-181642 GCF_035726885.1 Leucobacter sp. M11
AGCAGGGCGAGCTGCTCGCTGACGAGGCGCTTGATGCGCGTGAGCATGCCGACCATCCCGCGCATGCGCAGGGGAGAAACGGCCTCGGTCAGTCCCAGCTGGAACGGGAAATCGACGGGGAGCGCGAGCACCTCCTCCGCGCTGAGCGGGCTGAGGCCCTGCACCAGAATCGAGGCGAAGCCCCGAGTCGTCGGCGCCTCGGCCGGGGCCGTCGCAAACAGGGCGAAGGGGTGCCCCGCGCCCGGCTCTGTCTCGGCGCCGACCTCGGCGAAGATGAACACGGGTGCCTGGCACTCCTCGACCCGCTCCATGAGGTCGGGGTGGTCCACGTACCGCTGCGGAAGATCCGGGAGCTCATCCGAGAACTCCAGGAGGAGCAACAGGCGATCCTTCTGCTCCAGTTCCAGGAACTCCGCGCGGATCTCGTCAAGCGCCGCTGGCAGTGGCATCGGGGTCACGCTCACAGGGAACGGGCCGCCGGGACGAACGCCGGGGTGCCGGGCTGGTCGCTCTTCTCGATCGGCATCCGGACGAGGCTGCCCCACTCCAGCCAGGAGCCGTCGTAGTTGCGCACGTTCTCGAAGCCGAGCAGGTAGCGCAGCACGAACCAGGTGTGGCTGGAGCGCTCGCCGATCCGGCAGTAGGCGATGATCTCGTCCTCGTCGCGGAGGCCGGCCTTCTCGCGGTAGAGCACCTCGAGCTCGGCGCGAGACTTGAAGGTCTGGTCCTCGCGAGCGGCCTGGCCCCAGGGCACGTTGTGCGCGGTGGGGACGTGACCGGCGCGGAGAGTGGACTCCTCGGGGTAGGCGGGGGCGGTGGTCCGCTCGCCGCGGTACTCCTCGGGGGAGCGGACATCGAAGAGGGGCTTGCCGAAGTTCGCAACGACGTCGCCGCGGAAGGCGCGCTCGGTCTCGTCGTCACGCTCGACGAGGGGGTACTCGCTGGGGGTCGGGGTGGGGGTCTCGCGGACGAGCTCGCGGCCCTCCTCAATCCACTTGTCGCGGCCACCGTTCATCAGGCGGACATCCTCGTGGCCGTACAGGGTGAACACCCAGAGGGCGTAGGCCGCCCACCAGTTGCTCTTGTCGCCGTAGATCACGATCGTGTCGTCGCGGCTGATGCCCTTGGCGCTCATCATGGCCTGGAAGGCGGCGGGGTCGATGAAGTCGCGGGTGACGGGGTCGTTGAGGTCGGTGTGCCAGTCGATCTTGATCGCACCGGCGATGTGGCCGACCTCGTAGAGGAGCACATCCTCGTCGGACTCGACGACGACGAGGCCGGGGGTCCCGGCGTGTTCGGCGACCCAGGCGGTGGTCACGAGGCGCTCGGGACGGGCGTACTCCTGCAGCTCGGCGGCGGGATCAAAAGGAACGGTCATCGGTGTGACTCCTCGGTCTGGGGGTGGTGGCCTTGGGCACGGACTAGGCTAAATGTGCGGGCACTCCCAGCCTACGCAATTCCCCACGGAAACGCCCGGGTCGTTTCCCAGGTGAGTGCGCCGCTGTCACACTTTGAAACATTGAGGTTCCCACACGCACATGAGCACGGATAATTCACGCGCGATCGCTCGACTCGTCGACCGCAACCCCTCCATCTCGGGCACCGAGATGGTCGCGCACCTGATCCCCCCGCCCCAGTTCGACCACGCCTCCTTCGAGTCGTACCGCCCGGACCCGGACCACCCCTCACAGCAGGAGGCGCGCGACACGCTCGCCGCCTTCGCGACCGCGAGCCTGAGCCAGCCGAAGTCCAGCGGTGGCTTCTTCGGGCTCGGTAAGAAGAAGGCCCCGGCTGCGCCGCCGCAGAAGCCCGGCGTGTACCTCGACGGCGGCTTCGGCGTGGGCAAGACCCACCTGCTCGCGGCGCTGTGGCACGCGACGCCGGGCCGCAAGTACTTCGGCACCTTCATCCAGTACACCTCGCTCGTCGGCGCGCTCGGGTACTCCGCAGCCGTGAGCGTGCTGAGCGGCGCGAAGCTCATCTGCATCGACGAGTTCGAGCTGGACGATCCGGGCGACACCATGCTGATGACCCGGCTCCTTGGCGAGCTCACGGCCTCCGGCTCGAAGATCGCGGCGACCTCGAACACCCCGCCGAACGCGCTGGGGGAGGGTCGCTTCGCGGCGGCGGACTTCCTGCGCGAGATTCAGGCGATGTCGGACCGCTTCACGACGCTCCGCATCGACGGCAGCGACTACCGCCAGCGCAACGTCGACGGCCACGCGGTGACCCTGAGCGAGGAGGAGTACCGCTTCGCCCTCGCGGACGCGGTGCAGTCCGGGGACCGGGCGACCGATGACGCCTTCCGCGGCCTCGTTGACCACCTAGCCTCGGTGCACCCGTCGAGCTACATCCGCCTCATCGAGGGGGTCAACACGATCGGCCTGCGCGACGTGGAAGAGCTCACCAGTCAGACGGAGGCGCTCCGCTTCGTGGCCTTCATCGACCGCGTGTACGACGCGCAGATCCCGATTCGCTCCACGGGCGTCAGCCTGGACCAGATCTTCGGCGGCGGCATGCTCGATGGCGGCTACCGCAAGAAGTACCTGCGCTGCGTCTCCCGCCTGAACGCGCTGACCTCCTCCTAGGGCGGCGCACGCGGCGTGCCCGCGCGGAGCGCCGGGGTTGGCCCCGGCGGGCCGCGAGGTCGTAGGCTCTGAGCATGACAGATCGAAACGGCATCCTGCGCTGGGCGCTGGGGGCGCTCGGGAAACTGCTCAGCTC
>NZ_JAPFRB010000005.1:181678-182335 GCF_035726885.1 Leucobacter sp. M11
TGCTTCGGGTGAATCCGCTGCGTCACGGGCATCGGGCGGCCAGCCCACCCTCATCGGCGGCCTGAAGACCCCGGATCAGGTGCCCTCGACCGCGAAACAACCGCGGGCGAAGCCGTCGGGGCAGCGTGCCCAGCCGGGGACCTCGGGGCAGCCCCCGCAGTCGGCGCAGTCACCCGCGCGTCCCGCGCCCGCGGGCGGCGCGCTCGCCGAGGAGCCGAGCCCGGGGCAGTTTGGCCCCGGGGCGACCCGGGACCTGACGGGCGCGGAGATCGCGCACGTCGAGCTGAGCTACGCCCCGGAGGACGACCGGGACCCGGATCCCGGCGAGGTCGTCTGGACCTGGGTGCCCTACGAGGAGCACGACGGGCGGGGCAAGGACCGCCCGGTGCTCATCGTCGGCCGCGTCGAGTCCGGGGTGGCGGGCTGCTTCCTGACGAGTAAGTCCCACGACCGGGACGGCGACTACGTCTCGATCGGCTCCGGCCCCTGGGATTCGAAGGGGCGCGAGAGCTGGCTGAACATGGACCGGGTGCTGCTCATCACCGAGGACGGGATGCGCCGCGAGGGGCACGCCCTCGACCCGGAGACCTTTGCGCGCGCCGCGCAGCGCCTCCAGCAGCGCTTCGGCTGGCAGATTGCGAAGCGCGACTGAGCAAA
>NZ_JAPFRB010000005.1:182371-182699 GCF_035726885.1 Leucobacter sp. M11
TGCCCCGCGGCCCCGAGTCCGGTTAGCGCTCCCGGTTGCGGCGCACCGCGGCGCGGACGAGCTCCACGAACGCGGCCTCGTCCAGCGCGTCTCGTTCGCCGAGGTCGATCGCGCGCCGGGTTCCCGCGGTGAGGCTTGCGTTGAAGACCCCGGCGGGATCGGGGAGCGCGGCCCCCTGGGCGAAGGTCACCTTGACCTTGTCTCGGTACTGCTCCAGGGTGCAGACGAGCCCATCGAGCGAGAAGGTGGGCACCCCGTCGGGATTGCTGGGCTTGCGCCACTTCGTCTCCTCGACGATGTCGGGCTCGGCCTGGCGGAGGAGCCCACG
>NZ_JAPFRB010000005.1:182746-183644 GCF_035726885.1 Leucobacter sp. M11
CGTACTCCTCGCGCTCGGGGGAGCAAATGCGCCGGGGAAACAAAAAACAGCCCCCGGTGACCCGGGGGCTGTTCTGTGTTTCTTCTCTGAGCGGATGACGAGATTCGAACTCGCGACCCTCACCTTGGCAAGGTGATGCGCTACCAGCTGCGCCACATCCGCACACTCAGGTTCTGAGTGACGCTCATTTCTGAGCCGCTCCGTTTCCGGAACAAGTTCTACTGTACCGGATGATTCGCCGAGGCGCCGCATTGAGCCCTCCGCCGGGCGCGTCGCGCGCGCCGGAGGGGCCGCGGGGCCAAGGGCGGGGCCAGGGCGCGCGGGAGCCGCCCCGTGCCCGCCAGCGCGGTCGATCGGGAGGAGTGTGGGCATGGTCGGTCCGGGGCGTGCGACGGCGCACCCGGGGAATCGGCGAACCCGTCCGACGCGCTCCGGCTCCCGGCCACGGGCAGTTCTCGGCGGGGACGCCCGACCCCGTTCCGGCCGAAGCGGCGCGGCCGCCTTCGCGGGCATCGTCATTCGTCCGCCGGGGACTTCGTGCGCTTCGCGATCAGCGGCTTGCTCTGCGCCAGGAGCTGGCAGCGGCGGCTGCAGGCACTGCCACCCTCCTGCGGCGGCGCGGGGGTGAGCCCCACCCTCCGGCAGGTTTCTCGTGTGGTGCCCCTGGGGGGGCTCCTCGTGTAGCTCGTTGCTCTTGCTCGATAACCCCTACTCGATAACCCCAGCTCGATAACCCCAGCTCGACGACCGGCAGCTCGGTGACCCGCAACGGTTCCGGCTGAGAAGCGCCGCGTTTCGGTCGTCGCGACCGGTCAGGCCCGCCCGTCCTCGCGCTTCCCCGAACCCCCAGCGATTGACCCGACGGCGGCCCCGACGGCTCGCCGCCCACCGACCGTGC
>NZ_JAPFRB010000005.1:183683-184672 GCF_035726885.1 Leucobacter sp. M11
CAGCCCAGGGTCTGTGCCGCGCGGCGCACGCGGCTCTGTTCCGCGCGGAGGCCCCAGCCCGCACGCTCTCTCGGGGCGGGCCACACGGCGGAGCACTCAGCGGGCCAGCGAATGATCCCGGTGCGGGGTCACGGGCACACGCGGTCGTCCCTCCCGAGGCGCTGAGGGGCAGCCGGGAATTGGGGAGTCGCGTTCAGCGGTTGCCGGTCGGGGCTCGGGGCGAGCGCTCCGCGGCGCGCCCGTCCCCGGCGGGCTCCCGCTTGCGTGGCCCGCTCCGCCTGCCCGTGCGTCGCCTGCCGAGCGGGCGCGGGGTGCGATTCCAGTCCAGCCGCACCGGTGGAATCAGATGCGGCAGCTCGCGAATCATCCGAATCGTCCAGCGGTGCTCCGCGCCGAGCCCGTACCGCGCGTGTTCATGGATGCGCCGGTGATGGAATCGACACAGCAGCACCCCGTTTGCGATGTCGGTTGGCCCATTGAGGTTGTGTTCGCTCCACGGAATGACGTGGTGGGCGTCGCAGTCTGTTGGCGGGGCGTCGCAGCCGGGCCAGACGCAGCCGCCGTCCCGGGCGGCCAGGGCGAGTTTCTGGGCCGGGGTGAACAGGCGTTGCGCGCGCCCCTGCGCGAGGACGGCCCCGGTTGTTCCGAAGATCGTGATGGCGTATTTGCCGTCGCAGAGCTCCCGGAGCGCGGTTTCGGCGGACAGGGGTGCGAAGATGCCGTCCGCCCAGGATGGTCCGGTGCCTGTTTCCAGGGATTCGGCGCTCACGTGGATGTTCACGAGGGTGCTCGCCCCAGTCGCCACTCCTGCGTTGCGCTCGGCGAGGTGCGCGCGGATGCCGTCGATGAGGCGGTCCAGGGTGCGCTGGGCCGGGGTGCGGTCGTCGGGGGTGGGATCGGTGCTGGTGCCGCTCGGGTCTGCGCCGGCGACCGGTTCGAAGCGCACACCGGTATGAGCCAGGGTTCCTGCTTCGGGGTCAGCGACGTCG
>NZ_JAPFRB010000005.1:184735-188261 GCF_035726885.1 Leucobacter sp. M11
TGCGCGTCTGCGCCCGTTTCCTCGGCGCGCTGGTGCTCCGCCCACTCTTTCGCTCGTTCCCGCTCCGTTGGGGTGACGAGCGCGGTCATGATCGCGGCGGACTCGGGATCGAGGAGCCCGGTGAGCCGGGTCATCCCGTCCGACAGCGGCGTCAGCCGCAGGAACCGCTTTTGACGGCGTTCGGCCTCGTCGGGGGCGGCTCCGTCGGGGTCGAGGAGTTCGACGGCGTGCTCGGTGAGCCTGGCCACTTCCTCGGCGCTGTGCCGGAGCCCGCCCGTGTCGGACCCGGCGAGGGCGACGAGTTCCCTCTCGGCGGCAGCTGTCTGTTCGTTGGCCCCGATTCGCTTGGTGACGCGGGAGAGCCCGGCCACGATCACCTCCGCGGCGTCGGTGCCGAGCTCGCCCGCGTCGAGGGCCGCGGAGACCGCGGGAAACGCGCCGGGGACGACGTCGCCCAGCAGATTCGTCGCCGTGCGGGTGCGCTTCGCGAGCCGGATACGCTGCCGGGCGGTGCGCTCGGAAACCCCGGTCACCGACGCGGTGAGCGAGCCGGCCGAACGGAAATTCTGTTGCCGGGCGAGGCCCTCGGACCCGTATTCGCGTGCGGAGGCCTCGTCGACGCGGCCCGCGGCCCAGACCCGGGCGGCGTCCACGTGTCGTGCTAGGGCCTCGACCCCGGCAAGATCGGCCAGGATGCGTTCGTGGCGGCGGGCCTTTGCCGGGTCGAGGACTCCCTCGGTGGCCCCGTCGGGCTGGATGACGCCCTGGAGCCCGCCGCCCCAGTCGAGGACACCGTTTCCGGCCCCGGCGGTGTCTCGGGCCGCGGCGCGCTCCTCGGCGAGCGCGCGGGCGGCTTCGTCGCGGAGCGCGGTGAGGATCAGGTGCGCGGCCTCGGTGAGACCGGCGACCGTGAGCGGGATCGTGACGGTCTCAGCCGCGCGATTCTCCGGGGCGACGGTCTCAGACGACGACGTTTCCGCGGCATTCCCGGGCACTGCGACCCCGCCCGGCTGGAACCCGGGGTAGGTGGCATCGGTGCTCGGGAAGAAGTTCATGTGCAGACCATAACCGGGACCACCGACATTCGCGTTTGCCGAGATGCGGGGCGCGAGGACCGCGGCGGCACGGCTGAAATCCGTGCGTGCTGCCGGAGTGAGCCACGGTGGAAACACGCCACCGCGGGAACCCTCGGGGGCAGGCTCGCACCCCGGGATTGCGCCGCCCGCGGAGGCAGCGCGGCCCCGCTCGGGCGGAACCCGGGAACAGTGGCGTCAGCGCTGGGGAAGAAGTTCATGTGCAGACCGTAACCGGGACCACCGACATTCCTGTTCGGTGGGGTGCGGGGCGCGTGGACCGCGCCGACATGGCTGGAATTCGCGCGCGTGGTCGGAGTGCGCCACCGTGGAAATACGCCACCGCGGGAGTTCCCGGGGGCAGGTCCGCACTGCGGAATTGCGCCGTCCGCGGAGGCGACACGGCCCCGTCCGGGCGGAACCCGGGTAAGGCGGCGTCGGTGCTCTGGTAGAAGTTCATGTGCAGACCGTAACCGGGACCAGGAACATTCGCGTTTGGTGGGGTGCGGGGCGCGTGGATCGCGTCGGCGCGGCGGTGATCCGTGCGCTCTGCCGGAGTGAGCCTCCGTGGAAACACGCCACCGTGGGAGTCCCCGGGGGCAGGGCCGCACCCCGGAATTGCGCCGCCCGCGGAGGCGGTACGGCCCCGCCCGGGTGGAACCCGGGGGCGGTTGCGGAGGTGCTCGGGAAGACGTTCATGTGCAGACGGTAACCGGGACCACCGACATTCGCGTTTGCCGGAGTGCGGGACGCGTGGTCCGCGCCGACACGGCGGAAAATCGCGCGTGCTGCCGGAGTGCTGGGCCGTCCAAGGCTCTCACCGCGCCTGCCGATCGAGCCAGCGATAGACCACCGCATCGACCGGCCCGCACCGTCACAACCACCCCGCCACGGAGGAACCCGGGGACGGCGGCATCGGTGCTCGGGAAGTCGTTCATGAGCAGACCGTAACCGGGTCCACGGACATTCGCGTTTGCCGGAATGCAGTGCGTATGGACCGCGGCGGCTCGGTGGTACTTCGCGCGAGTTGCCGGAGTGAGCCTCCGTGGAAACACGCCACCGCGGGAGCCCCTGGGGGCAGCTCCGCACCTCAGAATTGCACCGTCCTCGGAAGCGGCACGGCCCCGCCCGGGCGGAACCCGGGCAAGGCGGCGGCGGTGCTCGAGAAGACGTTCATGAGCAGACCATAACCGGGCCACCGACACTCGAACCTGGTGGGGTGCGGGGCGCATGGACCGCGGCGACACGGCGGATTTTCGCGCGTGTTGCCGGCGTGCGCCAGCGGGGAAACTTCTCTCTACGGGAGCACCTCGGCGCAGGGCCGCGCCTCGGAGTCGCGCGGCCCGCGAAGGGAGCATCGCCTCGCGCAGGCCACTGACCGAGTCGAGGACGCCCCGCCCGGTCCCGGCGGGGTCTCGGGCCGCGGCGCGCTCCTCGGCGAGCTTGTGGCGGCCTCGTCGCGGAGCGCGGTGAGGATCAGCTGCGCGGCCTCGGTGAGGCCTGCGACCGTGAGCGGAATGCGCGCGGAATCGTGCTCGTTCGGGACCCCCAGTGCCGTCGAGAGGCGCAGCGCTGTGGTTCCCGCGCCTGGACGGGTCCCGGGGGAGTCGGCGAGGGTGCTCGGCTGCGGTCCATGCGGAGGGGTGAACCGGGACCACAGACATACACATGATCCGGGCGGCTGGGCCCGCACCTCTGGGCAGGAATCGTGACCTCGTTGACGATGCCTGGGCAAACGGCTCCGCCCTGACGCGGACAGCGGTTCCCCTCAGAGTGCGGTGCGCTGAATCCCACATCGTGGGTCCCTCTCCGTGGAACAGCGCACCCCGCACCGTCAAGCGGGGGAGCGGGGGAGCCTGCCAGGGCAAAACGTCCCCCTCCACCGCCGTTCTTCCCTCACGGCTCGCGGGGGGTGACGAGACGTGTCTCGTAGGCGGCGATGACGAGCTGGGCTCGGTCTCGGGCGTGGAGCTTGGCGAGCAGGTTCCCGATATAGGTCTTGACGGTGTGGGCGGAGAGGGAGAGCTCGCCCGCGATTTCGTCGTTCGCCAGGCCGCGTCCAACCAGGGTGAGCACCTCGGTCTCTCGCGGGGTCAGGTCTTCGAGCCCCACCGACCCGGCCGATCCGACCGCTGCGGCGTTGCGGCTCGTGCGCTCGACGTAGTGTTCGATGAGCCTTGTGAGGATGCGGAGTGCGAACAGGGCTTCGCCGGTCTGCACGCGCCGGACCGCGTCGATGAGCTGGGCGGGGTCGCCGTCTTTGAGGAGGAAGCCGCTGGCTCCGGCGCGGAGTGCGCCGTAGACGTACTCGTCGACCTCGAACATGCTCAGCACGAGCACGCGGGTCCCGGCGAGTACCGGGTCGGCGGTGATGTCCTGGGTCGCGTGGATGCCGTCGCCGCCCGGCATCCGGATGTCCATCAGCACCACGTCCGGCCGATGTTCTTTCGCCG
>NZ_JAPFRB010000005.1:188296-192078 GCF_035726885.1 Leucobacter sp. M11
ACCACGGTGAGGTCTGGCTGGCTGTCGATGATGACGCGGAGGCTGCCGCGCAGCAGAGACTCGTCATCGGCGAGCAGCACGCGGATCACGGGCGTGTCCGCGTCTGCGGGAGACGTCATGTTGTGGCCTCCCGGGGAAGGGTGGCGTGCACGCGGTAGCCAGTGCCGTAGCTGCCGACGCTCAGGGCCCCGCCGTGCACGGCGAGGCGTTCGCGCAGCCCGGTGAGTCCGTGCCCGGCACCGGGATGGGTCCGCCACCCCGGTGCGGGCCCGTCGTCGCGGATGTCGATGTCGATGATGCCGCGCGCGGCGGTGATGGTGACCCGCGCCGTGGTCGGGCCGGCGTGACGGAGCGTGTTCGCGAGGGCTTCGCGGACGACCGTGCAGACGGTGAGCTGGGCGCTGCCGCTGACCGGGCCGAGATCGGCGAGCTCGAAGCGAATGATCAGGCCGGCCTGTTCAGCGTTGCGCACGATCGCCGGCAGCTCGGTCAGGGTATCGGCGGGACGCAGCGGCGCGGGGTCGGTGCCGGGCGTTCTCAGCAGCGCGAGCATGCGTCGCAGTTCCAGCGTGGTGGCCCGGCCGATCCGCTCAATGTCGGCCATCGCCCGCTCTCGTTCGCTGTCGGCGTGCTCGCCGGTCAGGTATCCGGTGGCGGCGGCGCGGACGGTGATCAGTCCGAGGCCGTGGGAGGCGAGGTCGTGCAGGTCCCGTGCGATCCGCAGCCGTTCCTGCTCCACGGCAGCAGCGGCGGTCCAGGCTTCCAGCCGCTGCTCGAACGCGATCCGCTGCCTGCGGGCGCGGTGCACCGCCCAGAACCAGGCGGCCGTCGCCGCGGCGACCGCGGCGACGGTGAAGAGGCGCAGCACGAGGGTCGCGTTTTCGCTCAGAAATGGCGCGACACACAGGACGAGACCAACGACGACGGCGATCGCGATCCAGGCGCGCGAGGGCGTCCACGCCGGCCGCTCAGGAGTCGCCATACCGTCCAGCTTACGAAGGACAGCCGGGGGAGTCCTCACCTTTCCGGGTGAGATCCGGAGGCGCGATACCCCCTGTGGGACCAGGGACCCGGGGGTGAGTCAGCGGGAGGAACGTGGTTGCTGAAGGCGATCCGTTCGGTGCCGGCCTCGGATTGACTGGAGTGCATGCAGACTCCAGACTCCCGCACCACCGTGTCCCCTCCGCGTCCCGACCCCGTTCGGGGCCGCCGGTTTCTCTGCGCCAGCGGTGAGGGCGCAGGATGACGGCGCGACCCGGTGCGCGGGGACCAGCCTCGTTCTCCGGGGAGTTCCTGAAGCTGCGTTCGTTCCCCGCGGTGCGCAGGACCCTGTTGCTGGGCCTGGTCGCGGTGACCGCGATTGCGGCGTTCGGGGTGTTCCAGACGATCCGCTTCGTGGACATAGGCCGGGGCGATGAGACGGGCGGATTGAGCGTTGCCGAGTGGCCGACGGTCGCCCTGAACTTCGGCGCGGTGATCCCGATCCTGCTGGGGGCGTGGGTGTTCGGCCAGGACACGGCCCAGGGCCCCCGACGCGTCGCGTTCCTTGCCACTGCTCGCCGGGTCCCGCTCGCGCTGGCGAAGCTCGCCGTCGTCGCTCTCGTCACCCTCCTCGCGGGCATCGTCTGCACCGCCGGAGCCCTCGCACCGTTGCTGCTCTCCGGCGCCAGCGGCGAGGGCGCGACGGTCGAGCTGACCCGGTACGGGTGGCTGATCGGCTACTGGGTGCTGATCGGGTTGATGGCCGCCGGCATCGCCGCAGCCACGCGCAACATGGTGCTCGCAGTCGTGCCGCTCCTGGCCTGGACCGTCGGGCTCGCGGACCTGCTCGTCGGACGATTCCCCGTGCTCACCGCGTCGATCGACCAGGTCGCCAAAGCCGCCTACCGAGGCGGCATCGCCCCGTCCGGACCCGAGGCGATCGCCGTCGCCGCGCAGGTCCTCATCCTGACCGGGGTCGGCGTCGCCGTGTTCGCGCGCCGCGACTCCGCCTGACCTCGTCCAGCCCGTGACCCGACCGCAGACCAACGAAAGGCAAGCACCGTGATTGCAGTAGACAACGTGACCAAGAGGCATGGCTCCATCGTCTCGGTGAACGAGGTGAGCTTCACCGCCGACGCCGGAGTCGTCACCGGGCTGCTCGGCCCGAACGGGGCGGGCAAATCCTCGATCATGCGCATCATCTGCGACCTCGACCGCGCCGACTCCGGCACGGCGACCGTCAGCGGGCGTCGGTTCCGGGAGCACCCGATCCCGATGCTGGCCGTTGGCGCGCAGTTCGAGGGTGCCGGCGCGCACCCCTCCCGCACCGCGATCGAGCATCTGCGGTGGGTCGCGCGCACCAACCGGCTGCCGAAACACCGTGTGACCGAGGTGCTGGAGCTGGTCGACCTCCAACCGCGGGACTGGAAGCGCCGAGTCCGCGAGTACTCTCTGGGAATGCAGCAGCGCCTGGGGATCGCAACCGCCATGCTGGGCGACCCGCAGACGGTGATCTTCGACGAGCCCGCCAACGGTCTCGACCCCATCGGCATCCAGTGGCTGCGTGGCCTGCTGACCGAACTCGCCCGCGAGGGGAAGACCGTGCTGTTGAGCTCGCACCTGATGGGCGAGACCGAAATGATCGCCGACCGCGTCGTACTCATGGATCGGGCCCGTGTGATCGGCAGGGGAGCGGTTGCCGATTT
Source organism: Leucobacter sp. M11 (assembly GCF_035726885.1). Taxonomy (NCBI): domain Bacteria; kingdom Bacillati; phylum Actinomycetota; class Actinomycetes; order Micrococcales; family Microbacteriaceae; genus Leucobacter; species Leucobacter sp. M11. The sequence goes on from NZ_JAPFRB010000005.1 coordinate 190,984, forward strand.
GGTGACCGAGCACGGCAGCCTGGAGCAGGCGTTCTTCAGCCGTCTGGAAGCCTCCCGCGACGGGACCGCGACCGCGGGGGGCGGACAGCCATGACGTTCCGCGACATCCTCGCCGGAGAAGCCCGCAAGGCACTCACCCTGCGCTCGCTGACACTCGCGACCCTGATCTCCACCGTCGTGATGCTGGCGTTCACCCTCGTTGACGCGCTCGCCGCAGTCCTGGTCAACCCTGCCCGCGGCTCCGTCTCTGGACTCCCCGGTATCGATGCGGGAACGTATTGCTTTTTCTATTTTTCGTTCCTGCCGATCATCATCGCCGTGTTGGTGACCTCAAGCGAGTACGCGGGCGGACAACTGACCGTTTCGATGCTCGCCGTCCCGCGCCGGGGTGCGGTGCTGGCCGCCAAGCTGGTCACCGTCGTGGTCGCGACCCTGGGCCTCGCGATTCTGCAAGCGGTGATGATCCTGGCCTGTTACCAAGGGATGCTCGGGGAGAACTCCGTGTTCGCCACCGGAGGGGGGTGGCAGCATCTCGGGCTCCTCGCCCAAGGCGTCCTCTACTGGCTCATGTTGGGGGTCCTGAGCATGAGCGTGGCGGTCATCTTCCGACAGCAAACAGGCGTGCTCGCCGTGATGGTCTCCCTGGCGTTCCTGAGCACACCGCTGCTGATGATCAGCACGGCGATCTTCCAATATTTGCCGGCCAACGTCGGCACGATGATGTTCATGGCACGTGAGGATGTGAGCAACATCGCCTCCGATCCCGGAGCGCTGATGGGGGTTCCCGCGGCGACTGCGGTGACGGTGCTGTGGAGCGTGGTCGCGATCATCGCAGCCGCGATCGTCTTCACCCGCCGCGATGTCGGCGCGCGACTGGCCAGCGCAGAATGACCAGGCCTCTGTCCTCGGGAGCGGGCGGTGAACGCCGTGCGCATGGGTGATGTCCTCGCCGCGCCAGCAGTACCGGACCGCCCGGCGGAGGCGCTGGCGCACCTCGCCTGGCAGCGCCATCTCGACCGATCAGCACCCCCAGCCAACCCCACTCAGAACGGAGCACAGCCATGAACAAGAAGCCCCTGAAAGCCGTCGGAATCG
>NZ_JAPFRB010000005.1:192123-204354 GCF_035726885.1 Leucobacter sp. M11
GCGGACGTCTCTGACACTCAGCGATGTCCTCGGCCGGCCTCCCCGGGGCGTGGGGAGTGCCGTCGGACCTGTGCATCCATTCAGGCTCGCGTCACACGTGAGCTGTTCGCTGGTCACACGCCGGATCAGGCCGCACCGGCGATCCGGTTCGCTGATCTCGGGTATCGCGTCGAGGTTGTCTCGGTCGCGACCACGGCACCCGTGTCGCGGCTTTCGGCAGCGATACGCTCGCTCGACATCGGGTATCCCGCGGTGGGCCGGTGGACGCCGCCCGCCGCGCACGAGACCGCACTGGAACACTCCTCCGAGGTCGTCGCAGCGCTCGAACGGCTTCCGCAGGTCGCGCGCGTGCCGGTATTCTCTCGCGAGAGCCTGCTGCACACGAATTCCCGCACAGAGAACGGCGAATGGACACGACCTGGGACGGCGACCCAAACGTTCAGGGCTGAGCAGCACCGCCGCCTTGATGACCGGGAAGCCGACGCCTTGCCGTTGCGTTCTCCCGTGAGGCACGGTGCTCCGCACGAAGCACCGTCGGAGACAGGGCGGCGGCCACCCGGCATCGGGCGGTAGCCTGGAAGCGAACGACACGGAAGTGGCGGGTGATGATGCGACGGATCAACGGTGAGCAGTTCGGTCGGTGGAGCCTGCGTCTCGATGCCGGATACTGCGTGCTGCTGGGCGTGGGGCTCGCGGCGTTTTCCGGGAAGATCGCCGAGGGCGTCGCGGTGCCGTCCGCCCTGATCGCGACAGCCGGGATCGCTGTCGTCGTGTGGGCCGGGGGTATTCTCTGGATGCTGGCCCGCCTCCCGTTGCGTGCCGCGCTCCGCCTGGTCATGGTCGCGAACCTCCTCGCCGCGGTCGCCGTGGCGTTCGCATCGTCCGCCGCCGCGACACTCCTGGTCATCGCCGCGGTCGTGACGGTCGCCGTCGATATCGCGCTCTTCGCCACCAGCCAGGCGATCGCTCTGCGGACCCTCCCTGCTCCCGGCTGACACGCCTCGGGCCTGCTCGCTCGAAGGACTCCTAGGACCACAACACCGCCTCCCACCGTGGATCCGGCGAAGAACGGCACACCAGGGGCTCCGCGATCCGCTCGACGTCGGATGCGGCGATGGGCTCCTCCTGGAACGCCGTGCCCCTGCGCTCCGGTCAGTGCCGGGAATCGAACCGAACGCCGCCGCAATCGCGCGAGCAGAACGGCGCGTGCGGCACAGTGATGCGCAAGCAGGGGCCGCAGTGCCTCTGCGTGAACGACCAGCGCGGCATCTGCTTCCGCTCGATCACCGTGACAGAGCTCACGACACTGATTGAGAACGCCGTGCTGTCGGTGTTCGTTCGTCTCGCGCTGACCCCGGGGCAGTTGCCCAGCCGGACCGGTGAGGTTGACGGGGAGCGCGAGGCACTGGCTGAGCTGTTGGCGTCCGACCGTGTATTCCTGTTCTCAGAACCCGAGCCCGCGCAGCCACGCGAGCAGATCGTCTGCACGCGTGTCAGCGCTCTGCTCGGTCCACGCACCCGCAGCACGCTCATCGACCAGTCGGCCATCGCGCAGATAGACCACGCGATCGGCTCGAGCGGCGCACTTGGGATCGTGGGTCACCATCACGATGGTGGAGCCGGCACGGTGTGCATCGGTGAGCGCGTTCATCACCTCGACCGTCATGCTGCCGTCCATCCCCACCAGGAAGTCGAACTCGGTGTGCTGGGTGACGAAGAGATTGTCGATCAGGCGGTCGCTGAAGTCCCCAGACTCGCCCGTGCCCGAACGGTTCCAGCCGATTGCCGCACTGTCGAAGCCAAGCAGCTGTTCGATCAGCCATGACTGGATCTCCTCGTGCTGGTCGGCGAAGCCTTGCAGCGCTGACTGGTCGTAGTCGCCCGTGTGCATCTGGAGGAAGTGCGGGGGCTTCGCCTCGTCGAACAGCTGGCTTATGGAAGACAGCAAGCGTTCCATCACCATCGCGCCGGTGGCCATCAGGAATGCGCTCAGGATGAGTACCACGGTGAGGTCGTTGTCGCTTCGCGATTGCGGCGAAGGTCATGTCGAGCGTATTTCCAAAGTAGCGATCGTGCGGACGTCAACTGAGGCCCCAAACGCCGGGGATCGGTCCAGACAACCAGGTCAGTACACGGTGGTACGCGATGTCCAACCGAATGTTCACAACTGATCCGACGCTGACTCCCGCGGCCAAGCCTCAGCTGAGTGGCGCTCACGCTGCGTTCGCCCGCCCTGACGCTCCCGCGAGCCGCGCACGCAGGCGCACACTCGGGGTGATTGTGGGGTGATTTTCGGCGGAGCGCACTCCACCCATCGGAAAACACGAAAACCCCCGGGCTGGCCGGGGGTTTTCTCTCGGTGGGCGATACCAGACTCGAACTGATGACCTCTTCCGTGTGAAGGAAGCGCGCTACCAACTGCGCCAATCGCCCGCTGCGTTGCGGTGTGCTCCTCGTCTCCGGGGTGCCAACTCGATCAATCATACACAGGACCGCTGCCCGGGCAGAAACGGGGCGCAGCCCGGGTGTGTCCCGCGCAATCCCGCGCCGGGTCACTGCTCCGAGGCGGGCGGGGCGAGGTTGCTGTCAATCGTGCGATCCAGCTCCGCCGAGGTCTCGCTCAGGGCCGCGAGCTGCTCGCGCAGGCCGTTATAGCGATCGATGTCCGCGTTCAACGCGGAGCGCTCGCCCTCCAGCCAGTCCCGGCGCAGACCGAGCTCGGTGCGGATCTGGTCAAATTCCCAGGGCGCATTCGAGAACTCGTAGTTCGCGTTCCGGGTCTTGAACGAGGCAAGGTCCTGATCGTAGGCCTCGAGTTCCGCCGTGTACGCATCGCTGCGCTGCTGGATGGACTCGGCGAGCTGCTTCATCTCCGTCTCGAGGGCCTCTGTCTGCTCCTGAAGCTCCACGAAGACTCCGTGGTAGCGGTTAAACAGATTCACAACCCCGGAGCGATCGGAAAACCAGGTCTTGTAGTGCTGCTCCAGCTCGGCGGGGAGGGAGGCGACCTCCGTACCCAGGACGGAGTGCAACTCGTTCGCGAAGGCCGAGCGGCCGAGGTGGGCATAAAGGTCCATGCGCTCCTTGAGGGCCGGGTCCTCGGTGCTGAGGTCCGCGTAGGCGGTTTCGAGCTGCGGCATCAGGGTCGAGACCTCCGCCTCGGAGAGGCGGGCAAAGCTCGCGTGCAGCAGCTCGTGCGCCGCCGTCACCTCGACGACGCCGCTCAGTCGCTCATCCGCAACCTCAAAGAGGTGGATGCGGCCATCCGCGTAGCACCCGAGGACGTGGCCGTCGTCGCTGTGGCTCACGTCCTTGCACTGCTGATTGAAGCGCTGGCTCGACTCAACGGTCGGCTTCGACGCCAGGAAGATCAGCTCGCCGGAATCGCTCAGTGCCAGCCGGTCAATCACCTGGAGCACCCGGGCGGAGGGTTCGTAGTTGGCCGCCTCGAAGCGGTCCTGTAGTTCCTGGCGCTTCGTGACCACGTAGAAGACACCGACGGCGAGCAGGGCCAGCACCAGTAACCACGCCGCCATCTTCTGTCCAGAACGCGCACCCGATGCCATGCCCATCATTATGGGGGACCGCGCCTGGGTGACCGGTGCACGCCACGCACCCGAAGGTCACGGAATCGACACGCCGATTTCACCCCGGAAATCCGGGCGAAACGCGCGGGGTGCGCACCCCGATTTGTGACGAGCTCCGCGATCCATGTAATGTATTCCATGTACACGGCAACGTGAACAACGCGGATGTGGCGCAGCTGGTAGCGCATCACCTTGCCAAGGTGAGGGTCGCGAGTTCGAATCTCGTCATCCGCTCGAATGAGGATCAGGGTCACCTGAAACTCACTCATGTGTGGGGCATCCACGACGGTGGCGTGGCCGAGAGGATAGGCAGCGGCCTGCAAAGCCGTCCACACGGGTTCGAATCCCGTCGCCACCTCGCAGCACAGATAACTGAATATACAACTCAATAGCCTCACAGTAGGCGCGATTGGCGCAGCGGTAGCGCGCTTCCCTGACACGGAAGAGGTCACTGGTTCGATCCCAGTATCGCGCACTTAAACAAGTAAACCCCCGGGACTCCGTCCTGGGGGTTTACTCGTTGTGCGCGGATACCGTGATCTCTCGCAGTGACCTCAGGGAAAAAGCGAACGCTGGCGCGTTCGCTCTGATTTTTCCCTGCTGGTTCGATCCCAGTATCGCGCACTTCAACGAGAACGACCCCTGGGACTCCGTCCTGGGGGTTTTCTCGTTGTGCGCGGATACCGGGCTCTCCGCAGTGACCTCAGGGAAAAAGCGAACGCTGGCGCATTCGCTCTGATTTTTCCCTGCTGGTTCGATCCCAGTATCGCGCACTTAAACAAGTAAACCCCCGGGACTCCGTCCTGGGGGTTTTCTCGTTGTGCGCGGATACCGGGCTCTCCACAGTGACCTCGCGGCAAGGGGGAGGGCTACCCCCAGATCGTTTCCAGATCGGGGACCGGGGTGTCCGCCGCCGCAGCCGCGGCGGCGTCCGCGTCGCGGAGGGCGAGCGCGGCCGTGACAAGGGCCGCATGATCGGTGATCAGCGCCGTGGCCTGCGCGAGGGTGGGCTCGGGCGCATCCCGGAACGCGGCGAGGCTGTCGCGGGCCGCGTCGGCGGTCGCGGCGAAGGCGCGCGGGCTGCCGGCGGGGTGCGCCTCGGCCCACGCCGACTCCGTTTCTAGCGCCAGGGCGACCGCCGGGGCAAGGGTCTCGGCGGCGGCGCGCACGCGCTCCTCGGCCGCGTCGCGTGCGGCGGTGACGCGCTCCCGCTCCGCGGCAACCTCGCCGGCGGCCCGCTCGGCATCCGCTTCGGCTGCCCGGGCGCGCTCGACGAGCGCCCGGGTAATGCGAGCCTCGTCCGCGTCCGGGAGGGCCTCGCCCGCGAAGGGTTCGAGGGCCCCGGCGGTGGGGTCGTCGCCCGCGGTGGCCTCGGCAAACGATGCGGCCAGGGCCACGACGGGCGCGTTGGTCTCGGCGGTCACCAGTTCCGCTGGGGCAGTCGCCGCGACCTGGAGGGCGGGAAGCAGCCGCTCGTTCGCCTGCTGCAGGGCGCTCTCCCACTGATTGCGGGCGACGGTGGTCCGCGACTCGTCCAGGAGGATGCCCGCCCGCGTCAGCTCCTCCTGCATGACGGCGGAGCGATAGTCCACCCGCATCGCATTGCCGGTGCCCCAGACGATCCCCGCGACGGCGACCGCCGCTACCACGACCCCCGCGCCCGCCCAGGCGAACAGGCGGGTCCGTGCGCGTTGCTTCGTGGCCATCGTCGGATCCTCTCCGGCCGGGGCCTCGGAGCAGCCCCGGTTCCGCACACAGCCTAACCGGGCCGAGCAGCCCAGCGGAAACGCGCGGCACTGAGCGAGGCAAAGCGCCCGCGCGGTAGGATGGTCGGGTATCTGATCGCCTATACCAAGGAGCCTGTTTCGTGACGGATGGATTCTCCCGCTTCACCGACCGCTCGGTCGTCGCCATGACTGTCAACGGGGAGCTCCGTGACCTCGCCGCGACGATCGGCCCGGACGATACGGTTGAGCCCGTGACGATCGACTCTCCCGACGGTCTCAACATCCTGCGCCACTCCGCCGCGCACGTGCTCGCCCAGGCGGTGCAGCGCATCAACCCGGAGGCGAAGCTCGGCATTGGCCCGCCCGTCACCGACGGCTTCTACTACGACTTCGACGTGGCCGAGGCATACAGCCCCGAGGACTTCAAGGCCATCTCCAAGGAGATGGACCGGATCATCCGGCAGGGCCAACGCTTCGTGCGCCGCGTGGTCACCGACGACGAGGCCCGCGCCGAGCTCGCCAACGAGCCCTACAAGCTGGAGCTGATCGGCCTCAAGGGCTCCGGCGACGCCGTCGGCGAGGACAACGAGTCCGTCGAGGTCGGCGGCGCCGAACTGACGATCTACGACAACGTCGACCCGAAGACGGGCGAGGTGTGCTGGTCCGACCTCTGCCGCGGCCCGCACCTGCCCAACACCCGCATGATCGGCAACGGCTGGTCCCTCATGCGCGTCGCGAGCGCCTACTGGCGCGGCTCCGAGCACAACCCGCAGCTGCAGCGCATCTACGGCACCGCCTGGCCCACCAAGGACGAGCTGCGCGCCTACCAGACCCGCCTCGAGGAGGCCGCGAAGCGCGACCACCGCCGCCTGGGCACCGAGTTGGAGCTGTTCAGCTTCCCCGACGAGCTCGGCTCCGGCCTCCCCGTGTTCCACCCCAAGGGCGGCATCATCCGCATGGAGATGGAGGGCTACTCGCGCCGCCGGCACGTGGAGGAGGGCTACTCCTTCGTGAACACCCCGCACATCACCAAGGGGCACCTCTACGAGGTCTCCGGGCACCTCGACTGGTACCGGGACGGCATGTTCCCCCCGATGCACATCGACGCCGAGTACCACGAGGACGGCACGGTCAAGCGGCAGGGGCAGGACTACTACCTGAAGCCCATGAACTGCCCCATGCACAACCTGATCTTCCGGGGCGAGCAGCACTCCTATCGCGATCTGCCCCTGCGGATGTTCGAGTTCGGTTCCGTGTACCGCTACGAGAAGTCCGGCGTGGTGCACGGGCTCACCCGCGTCCGCGGGATGACCCAGGACGACGCCCACATCTACTGCACCCGCGAGCAGATGAAGGACGAGCTCACGAAGGCGCTGAACTTCGTGCTCGGCCTGCTGAAGGACTACGGCCTGGACGACTTCTACCTGGAGCTCAGCACCAAGGACCCCGTGAAGTTCGTCGGCGAGGACGCCGCCTGGGAGGAGGCGACGAACACGCTCGCCGAGGTCGCCGCCGAGTCCGGGCTGGAACTCGTTCCCGACCCGGGCGGGGCCGCCTTCTACGGCCCGAAGATTTCCGTGCAGGCGCGCGACGCCATCGGCCGCACCTGGCAGATGTCCACCATCCAGCTGGACTTCAACCTCCCCGAGCGCTTCGACCTGGAGTACGCGGCCGCCGACGGCACCCGGCAGCGCCCCGTGATGATTCACCGCGCGCTCTTCGGCTCGATCGAGCGCTTCTTCGGCGTGCTCACCGAGCACTACGCCGGGGCCTTCCCCGTCTGGCTCTCGCCCGTGCAGGTCGTCGCGATCCCCGTTGCTGAGGAGTACGCGGACTACCTGGGCGATGTGGTGGAGCAGCTGACGCGGGCCGGGGTGCGCGCGAACCTCGACCGCTCCGACGACCGCATGCAGAAGAAGATTCGCACGCACACGAAGCAGAAGACCCCGATCCAGCTGATCGCGGGGGAGAACGACCGCGCCGCCGGCACCGTCAGCTTCCGCTTCCGCGACGGGACCCAGCTCAACGGGGTGCCCGTCGCCGAGGCCATCGCCCGGATCCGGCAGGCGATCGATACCCGAGAGCAGGTGCTCACGGCATGGCCCGCCTAGATCTGAACTCCTACTCGGGGGAGGAACCGGAGTCGGCGGCCCACGTGACCGCGGAGGACGGCTTCCACCTCGCTGGGGTGCCCGATGAGTTCCAGCGGCTCTGGACCCCGCATCGGATGGTCTATATCCAGGACGGGCAGCAGCCGAGCCAGGACGACTGCCCCTTCTGCCACGCGCCCCGGATGAGCGACGAGGAGTCGCTCATCGTGGCCCGCGGCGAGCACGCGTTCGTCCTGCTGAACCTGTTCCCCTACAACAGCGGGCACCTGCTCGTCTGCCCGTACCGCCACATCGGGACCTACGACCTGGCCACGCCAGAGGAGGTCGCCGAGATCGGCGAGCTCACGCAGACCGCGATGCGCGTCATTCAGACCGTGTCCCGCAATGACGGCTTCAACATCGGCATGAACCAGGGCATCGTGGCGGGCGCCGGCATCGCCGGGCACCTGCACCAGCACGTCGTGCCCCGCTGGGCCCAGGACGCAAACTTCCTCCCCATCATCGCCAAGACCAAGGCGCTGCCGCAGCTGCTCGGCGAGGTCCGCGAGTCGCTCGCGAACGCCTGGCCGACCTCCGGCACCGAGCCCCCTGATGCCGCGGCGCCCACGCGCGCCCCGTCAGCAGCTCGAACGCCAGACTCAACCGAAGGATAGACACCGTGGCAGGACACTCAAAATGGGCAACAACCAAGCACAAGAAGGCCGTGCTTGACTCCCGACGCGCCAAGGCTTTCGCCAAGCTCGTCAAGAACATCGAGGTCGCGGCCCGCATGGGCGGCGCCGACATGGCCGGGAACCCGACCCTCGTCGACGCCGTGCAGAAGGCGAAGAAGACCTCCGTCCCGAACGACAACATCGATCGGGCGATTAAGCGCGGCGCCGGGCTCAGCGGCGACGCCGTCGACTACCAGACCATCATGTACGAGGGCTACGGCCCCAACGGCGTCGCGCTCCTCATCGAGTGCCTCACCGACAACAAGAACCGCGCCGCCGCGGAGGTGCGCACCGCGATGAGCCGCAACGGCGGCACGATGGCCGACCCCGGTTCCGTCGCCTACAACTTCGCGCGCAAGGGCGTCATTACGGTGCCCGCCGCCGAGCTCACCGAGGACGACCTGCTGATGGCCGTGCTCGACGCGGGCGCGGAAGAGGTGCAGGCGACCCCGAACGGTGAGGCCTTCGAGGTGCACACGGACCCGAGCGACTTGGTCGCGGCCCGCACCGCCCTCGTCGAGGCCGGGATCGACTACGACTCGGCCGAGGCCGAGTTCGTGCCGAACCTGAAGGTCGAGATCGACGCGGACACCGCACGCAAGGTGTTCCAGCTCATCGAGGCGCTGGAGGACAGCGACGACGTGCAGAACATCTTCGCGAACTTCGACCTGACCCCCGAGGTGCAGGCGGAGCTCGAGAACGACTAGCGGCTCCCGTGATCCTCTTCGGCGTCGACCCCGGCCTCACCCGGTGCGGGGTCGGCGTCGTTGACGCGGGACCCGGCCGAACGGTTGCCTTCCGTTCGGTGCACGTCCTGCGCAGCCAGGCCGGGGCGGACCCGGCCGACCGGCTCCGGGTCATCGGTGAGGGCCTGGCCGAGCTGCTCGACCGAGAACGGCCAGCGGGCATCGCGCTCGAGCGCGTCTTCGCGCAGAACAACCTGAGCACCGTGATGGGCACCGCGCAGGTCAGCGGCGTCGTGATGTTCCTCGCCGCGCAGCGCGGCATCCCCGTGACGATGGTCACCCCCTCCGAACTGAAGGCCCAGATCACGGGCTACGGCAACGCCGATAAGGCGCAGGTCACGCACATGGTGACGCGCGTGCTGGGCCTCGCGGAACCCCCGAAGCCCGCGGACGCCGCGGACGCCCTCGCGCTCGCGGTGACCCACGCCTGGCGGAGTTTTCGCGCCCCCCGAGGCGGGGCGGCCGCTGATGGTGCCGGGCTGACCCCGGCCCAGCTCGCCTGGCAGCGCGCGGAACGCGCCGCGAAGCGACCGGGCCCGCGGGGGAGCGCCCGGTAGACTCAGAGCGTGATTGCTTCTCTGCGCGGTGAGGTCCTCGAGGCCCGGTCCGGATACGTTGTTGTGGCGCAGGGCGGCCTCGGCCTGCGCGTCGAGGTGACCGCCGGGTACGCGGCCCAGGCCCGGCCCGGCTCGCAGGCCTTCCTGCACACCTCGCTCGTCGTACGCGAGGACTCGCTGACCCTCTTCGGCTTTGCCGAGGCGGAGGAGCTGGAGATGTTCGGCCTGCTCACCGGCGTGACCGGGGTGGGTCCGCGCTCCGCCCTCGGCGTGCTGTCCGCCGTGGACCCCGCGCGGATCGTGGCCGCGGTCACCGCGGAGGACGATAAGCCCTTCCGTGCGGCCTCGGGCATCGGCCCTAAGACCGCAAAGCAGATCGTGCTCTCGCTGACCGGCAAGCTCGGGCACCTCACCCACCTGAGCGAGGCGGAGGCCCCCGCGCTGCCCGCCGCGGACCTGGTCGGCGCGGATGTCGTGACGGCCCTGGCCGGGCTCGGCTACCCCGAGCAGCAGGCCGTGGACGCCGTGCAGGCCGCCCGGGACGCGGGCGCCGCCGCCGAGCAGGGGCCGCTGCTGCGGGCCGCGCTCGCGCTCCTGCAGGCCCCCCGGGGCGGGGGCCGCCCGTGAGCGAGCAGCTGTCTCCCGAGCCCGCCTCGGCCGCCGAGCTGAGCTTCGAGGGCGCGCTGCGCCCCGCCTCGCTCGGCGAGTTCGTCGGGCAGTCCCGCGTGCGCGGGCAGCTCGAACTGCTGCTGAACGCGGCCAGGATGCAGGACCGCACCCCCGATCACATCCTCTTCGCCGGGCCGCCCGGCCTCGGCAAGACGACCCTGGCCATGATTGTGGCGCACGAGGCCGGTCGTCCGCTGCACCTCACGAGCGGGCCCGCGATCCAGCACGCGGGCGACCTCGCCGCGGTGCTGTCCGCGCTCACCCCGGGCGAGGTGCTGTTCATCGACGAGATCCACCGGATGGCCCGCACGGCCGAGGAGATGCTCTACCTCGCGATGGAGGACTTCCGCATCGACATCATGGTGGGCAAGGGGGCCGGGGCGACCTCGATCCCGCTCGAGATCGCCCCCTTCACGCTCGTCGGGGCGACAACCCGGTCTGGGCTGCTGCCCAACCCCCTCCGGGACCGATTCGGCTTCACCGCCCACTTCGAGTTTTACGATGCCGGGGAGTTGGAGCTCGTCATCAGTCGCGCGGCCCGAATGCTCGGCTTCGAGATCGAGTCCGCCGCGGTCAGCGAGATCGCGATGCGCTCCCGGGGGACCCCGCGCATTGCGAATCGGCTGCTGCGCCGGGTCCGGGACTACAGCCTCGTGCACGGCCGACCCGGCGACCAAGAGAGCGTCGCCGCGGCGCTCGCCCTGTACGACGTCGACGCGGAGGGCCTGGACAGGCTCGACCGGACCGTGCTGCGGGCGCTCATCGAGCGCTTCGGCGGGGGACCGGTCGGCGTCACGACTCTCGCGGTGTCGGTCGGCGAGGAGGCGGAGACGATCGAGTCCGTCGTCGAGCCCTTCCTCGTGCGGGCGGGTCTCGTGAGCCGAACCCCGCGCGGCCGCGTCGCCACGATGCGCGCCTATGAGCACTGCGGGATCACACCCCCCGCGCAGCCCTAGCACGTTGGTCCCGGATCGGGGCCGCTCAGCCGAGAATTTGCGCAGAAGTCTCGGCCAGTTCACCCCGTAAATGCCCTATAGTCAGTAGGTGGCGTGGCCGATGCGGTCCTGTCAGCTCATGTTTCTCGCTCCGAAAGGTGTTCCGTGCCACTCGACCCGTTCTCACTCATCATGCTGGCAGTGCTCGCGCTGCTCATTATCTTCATGTTCCGCAACGGACGGAAGCGCCAGCAGGCCATTCAGCAACTCCAGAGCGGCATGCAGCCCGGCGCCGAAGTGATGCTCCAGTCGGGCATCTTTGGCACCGTCCTCGCGGTGGACGCCGAGGACAACCGCGTCACGCTGAAGACCGGTGACAGCATCATCGAGGTGCACCGCAACGCCATCGGGAACATCATCACCCCGGTTGACGCCCCGGCCGAGGACACCGAGACGCAGCTCGCTCCGGACGACGACCCCGCCTTCGGCGCCTCCGCGGACGCCGCGAAGAACGCCGAGGCCGCCGAGATCGCCGACTCCCTCGACGCCGTCGCTGATGACGCCGCCAAGCCCGCCAGCGACTTCACGCCCGCAGACCCGATGATCTCCTTCGGTGAGACCCCCGCGAAGCCCGACACCGACTCCGGTGATGTGGCTCCCGGCGACGAGGACCCGAAGAAGAACTCCTAACCTGCGACCAAGGGCGGGCGCCGCGCGCCCGCCCTTGTGCCGTCCACTCAGCAGAAAGCAGACGTTTCGTGGCGAAGAGCGCTTCCGTCAAAAAAGCTCGAAAATCTCTGATCTGGCTCCTCGTCATTATCCTGGGGCTCGTCGGAATGATCACCTATGGGGTCGTCAAGGACGACGCCAGCTGGAGTCCGAAACTCGCCCTCGACCTCGAGGGGGGCACGCAGATCCTGCTCGCCCCGAAACTTGAGGAGGGCGAGTCGGTCAACGCTGACCAGCTCCAGCAGGCGGTCTCCATCATCCGGCAGCGCGTGAACGCCTCTGGCGTCTCCGAGGCCGAGATCACGACCCAGGGCGGCCAGAACGTCGTCGTGTCGATCCCCGGGATCCCCGACGAGGAGACGCTGAACCGGATCGAGTCCTCCGCGAAGCTCGACTTCCGCCCCGTGCTCCTGCAGGCCGGCGGCACGGTCGAGTCCGGTTCGCTGACCGGCGAAAA
>NZ_JAPFRB010000005.1:204410-205660 GCF_035726885.1 Leucobacter sp. M11
CCTCCGCCACGATTGCTCCCGAGGATCTTGAGCCGGCCACGCAGCCCACGGACGCGAGCGACCCCGCGTGGATGACCGAGGGCCTGATGGCCCAGTTCGCCGAGTTCAACTGCGATTCGGCAGCCGCGGGCGAGACCGGCTCCGCGCCCGCCGACAAGCCGCTCATCACCTGCGACCCCACGAACACCGCCAAGTACATTCTTGGCCCGGTCGAGCTCGGCGGCGACGTCATCACGAACGCCGTCGCGCAGCTCGGCACGACCTCCACCGGGGCGACCACGAACGAGTGGGTCATCCAGATCACGATGAACCAGGACGGCGCGAAGACCTTCGGGAAGATCAGCACCCGGCTGATGACCAAGGCCGAGCCGCAGAACCAGTTCGCCTTCGTCCTCGACGGCAAGGTCATCTCCGCCCCGCGGATGCAGGCGGTCATCCTCGACGGCAAGCCCTCGATCTCCGGTGCCTTCACCAAGGAGAGCGCACAGACCCTCGCCGATCAGCTCAAGTTCGGCGCCCTGCCCATGAGCTTCGAGGTGCAGAGCCAGGACACGGTCTCGGCGAGCCTCGGGAAGAACCAGCTTGAGGCCGGCCTGCTCGCGGGCCTCATCGGGCTTATCTTCGTGCTCATCTACTCGCTCTTCCAGTACCGGGTGCTCGGGCTGCTGACCGTGGCCTCCCTCGTCGTGGCCGCGATCGTGACCTATCTGCTGCTCACCCTGATGTCCTGGCAGCAGGGCTACCGCCTCTCGCTGGCCGGGGTCGCGGGGGTGATCGTCGCGATCGGAATTACCGCCGACTCCTTCATCGTCTACTTCGAGCGCATCCGCGATGAACTCCGCGACGGCCGCGGCATTGAGTCCGCCGTCGAGGCGGGCTGGAAGCGCGCGATCCGGACCGTGTTGGCCTCGGACGGCATCAACTTCCTCGCCGCGGCGATCCTGTTCCTCCTGGCCGTCGGCAACGTCCGTGGCTTCGCGTTCACGCTCGGCCTCACCACCATCGTCGACGTGCTCGTCGTGGCACTGTTCACCCACCCGATGCTGACGCTGCTCGCTCGGACGAAGTTCTACTCGGAGGGGCACCGCTTCAGCGGGCTCGACCCCCGCCAGCTGGGCGCCGTCTACCGCGGCCGGATCCGCTTCGAGGTGGCCCCGTCCGTCTCGGCGGGGAAGAAGCAGTCCAGCAGTAAGGAGGCGCAGCGTCGGCAGACCATCGCCGAGCGCAAGGCCGCGGCTGCCAACGGCGGA
>NZ_JAPFRB010000005.1:205694-209857 GCF_035726885.1 Leucobacter sp. M11
CATCGTCCGGGAAGGAAGCATAGTGGCCTCGCTCGCCGATTTCGGAAATGATCTCTACACCGGGAAGCGCTCGTTCAACATTGTTGGCCGCCGCAAGACCTGGTACACCGTCGCCGCCGTGATGATCCTGATCTCGATCCTCGGCCCCCTCCTGCGGGGCGGCTTCACCTTCGGCATCGAGTTCTCGGGCGGCAGCCAGTTCCAGCTGCACACCTCCGAGGTGCGCGAGGAGGCCCCGGCTGAGGAAGCCGTGGCCAGCGTGCTCCCGGACTCGGTGCCCCGCATCTCGATGGTCGGCACGAACGAGATCCGCGTGCAGACGGAGCAGCTGTCGAAGTCGGACAGCCGCGACCTGCGCGAGGCCCTCGCCTCCGCCTACGACCTGGAGGTTGAGGACGTCACCTCGTCCTTCATTGGGGCCTCGTGGGGCAAGGACATCACCCGGCAGGCGGTGATTGCGCTGATCGTGTTCATGCTGTTCGCGGCCGTGGTGATGGCGCTGTACTTCCGGACCTGGAAGATGTCGCTCGCGGCCATGACGGCGCTGTTCCACGACCTGATCATCACCGCGGGCGTCTACGGCATCATCGGCTTCGAGATCACCCCGGCCACGATGATCGGCTTCCTGACGATCCTCGGGTACTCGCTCTACGACACGGTCGTGGTCTTCGACAAGATCCGTGAGAACACGACCCCCGGCGAGCTGAACGAGGCACGCACCTTCGGGGAGTCCGTGAATCTCGCGGTGAACCAGACCCTCGTGCGCTCGATCAACACCTCCGTGGTCGCGCTGCTCCCGGTGGCCTCGATTCTCTTCATCGGTGCCTTCATCCTCGGAGCGGGAACCCTGCGGGACATCTCGCTGGCCCTGTTCATCGGGATCCTGGTCGGGGCGTACTCCACGATCTTCATCGCGGCGCCCGTCTACAGCCACCTCCGCGAGGGGGAGCCAGAGATCAAGAAGCACGACGAGAAGGTGCTGCGCACGCGCGAGCGTGAGGCGGCCCGCGAGGGTGCGCTCGAGGCTCCCGGAAGCGAGTAGACTGGGCCAAAACCGGAGGTAGGCGTCATGAACGAGATCACTACGAGTCAGACGCCTGCCTCCGGTTCCGGCCTGTTCCGGCTGGTGCCGAAGCTGTTCTCCCGGGGCCAACCGCCCGGGGCGGTCGATCAGCTGATCCGCACCGTTCGAACGAATCACCCGAAGCAGGACCTCTCGATCATCGAGCGGGCCTACACCACCGCGGAGCGCGCCCATCGGGGCCAGAAGCGCCGGAGCGGTGAGCCTTACATCACGCACCCGGTCGCGGTCGCGCAGATCCTCGCCGACCTGGGCGTGGACGCCACCACGATCGCCGCCGCGCTCCTCCACGACACGGTCGAGGACACGGAGTACTCACTCGAATCGCTCACCGAGGACTTCGGCGAGGAAGTCGCGATGCTCGTCGACGGCGTGACCAAGCTGGACAAGGTCAAGTACGGCGACAGCGCCCAGGCTGAGACGGTCCGCAAGATGATCGTGGCGATGTCCAAGGACATCCGCGTGCTCGTCATCAAGCTCGCCGACCGCTTGCACAACGCGCGCACCTGGGGCTTCGTCCCCTCGGCCTCCGCGAAGCGGAAGGCCACCGAGACCCTGGAGATCTTCGCCCCGCTCGCGCACCGGCTCGGCATTCAGTCGATCAAGACCGAGCTGGAGGACCTGTCCTTCGCGGTGCTCAAGCCGAAGCTCTACGGGGAAATCGAAAACCTGGTGGGGCAGCGCAACCCGCAGCGCGAGGAACTCGTGCAGGCGGTCACGGACGCGATCGAGCAGGATCTGCGCACGGCAAAGATCCGGGGCGAGGTCACGGGCCGCCCGAAGCAGCTCTACTCGATCTATCAGAAGATGATCGTCCGGGGCCGCGACTTTGACGAGATCTACGACCTCGTCGGCATTCGCGTGCTGGTAAACACGATCCGGGACTGTTATGCGGTGCTCGGGGCCGTGCACGCGCGCTGGACCCCGATCCCTGGCCGCTTCAAGGACTACATTGCGAGCCCGAAGTACAACCTCTACCAGTCCCTGCACACGACCGTGATCGGCCCGGACGGGCGCGCGGTCGAGATCCAGATTCGCACCCACGAGATGCACCAGCGGGCCGAGTACGGCGTCGCCGCGCACTGGAAGTACAAGCAGCAGGGCAGCGCCCAAGCCTCCGGCCGCCCCCAGACCGACATGGCCTGGCTCGCGCACATCTCCGACTGGCAGGCCGAGACCGAGGACCCGAGCGAGTTCCTCGACGCGCTCCGCTTCGAGATCGGCGCGAAGGAAGTGTACGTCTTCACCCCGAAGGGGCGCGTCATCGGCCTGCCCTCCGGCGGCACCCCGATCGACTTTGCCTACGCGGTGCACACCGAGGTGGGCCACCGCACGATGGGCGCGCGCGTGAACGGCCGCCTCGTGCCCCTCGAGACCCCCCTGGCCAACGGCGATGTGGTCGAGGTCTTTACCTCGAAGAACCCCGACGCCGGCCCGAGTAAAGACTGGCTGAACTTCGTCACGAGCACCCGGGCCCGGAACAAGATCCGGCAGTGGTTCACCAAGGAGCGCCGCGACGAGGCCGTGGAATCGGGCCGTGACGCGATCTCCCGGGCCATGCGCCGTCAGAACCTGCCGCTGCAGAAGCTCATGGGCCAGGAAGCCTTCCAGCAGGTCGCGCTGAAGCTGCGCTACGCCGACGTCGACGCGCTCTACGCCGCGGTCGGCGAGGGGCACATCTCGACCCAGTCGGTGCTCGAGAAGGTCATGTCGAAGGTGCGCGAGGAAGACGCCACCGAGGAAGAGGCCACCCCGCTCCTGCTCAGCCAGCCGCAACGCCAGAAGCACACGGGCGCGTCCTCCTCCGGGGTCGTGGTCAAGGGCGTCAGCGACGTGCTCGTGAAGCTCGCGAAGTGCTGCACCCCTGTGCCGGGCGATGAGATTGCGGGCTTCGTGACGAAGGGCCAGGGCATTTCGGTGCACCAGGCCGAGTGCGTGAACTTCCTTGCCCTGAAGAACCAGCCAGAGCGCATCGTCGAGGTCGAGTGGGCCCCCACCGCCAAGAGCGTCTTCCTCGTCCAGATCCAGGTCGAGGCCCTGGACCGCGCGGGCCTGCTCTCCGATGTCACGCGCGTGCTCTCGGAGCACCACGTGAACATTCTCTCCGCCTCGGTGCACACCTCCTCGGCGCGGCTGGCGATCAGCCGCTTCGTCTTCGAGATGGGGGACACGACCCATCTCGACCGCGTTTTGAACGCGGTGCGCCGTATCGACGCCGTCTACGACGTCTACCGCGTGACGGGAGCCTAAGCGGTCACGGTACCTCACCGGTCTCGGCAGCCTCACCGGGTGCCGGGTGCCTCCGGGGCGGGGGAGTCCGGCCCGGAGGCGGCCAGGAGCTGCCCGTAGCGTTCCCGGGCGAGCCTGCTCCCGGGCTGGCGGGCCCGCTCGGCCAGCCGCGCGCCGAGCCGAGCAGCGGCCGCGCGTGGGTCCGCCTGGCCGAGCAGGAGCGTCGCCGCGGCGTCCCTGCCCCGGTCAGCCCACGTCAGCCGGTCGTCGGGGCGCAGCAGGAGATCGAAGACCGTGCGCAGCGGGGCGGTGACGGCCCCGTGCCGCACCGGGACCGCGTCCCCGTCGAGGTATCGCCGCTCCGGGAACACGAGCGAGGGGTGCGCCCGCACCCGCACGCGGTGGGCCCGATCAACCGTGACCTCCACGGGCTCGGCGAGTTCGGCGAGGGCCCCGTGCGCCCACGCGGCGCTCAGCCCGGACACGACGAGCGCCCGCGGCGAGGCGCGCTCCGGCACGGTGGCCTGGGCCGCGCGGAGCACCGCGGCGACCCGGGCATCCAGGGACGCGGCGCCGAGGGGGGTCAGCTGCGCTGGGCCGTCTCGGTGGCCGAGTCCGGCGAGGCGCAGGGCCGCCCAGCGCGAGGGATCGGACCCGGGGGCGGAGCCGGGAACGGCTCGGTGCGGGGGATCGTGGGGCATGATCCCAGTGTGCCCGTGCCCCGCGCGCGCCGGGGGTGATGCGCGCCCCCTGTGCACAACACGACGCCCCCGCAGCGAGTGCGGGGGCGTCGTGGTGGCGTGCGGCTGCGGCTTAGCCCAGCGCGTTCAGCCAGGACTGCTGCGTGGCGAGT
>NZ_JAPFRB010000005.1:209910-214762 GCF_035726885.1 Leucobacter sp. M11
GATCTCGTCCTGCAGCTCGGCGATGGACTGCTCCAGCTGACCGCGCAGGCCCTCGCTGCGCGCGATGGTCTCGGGGTTCGTCGCCTGCCAGTGGGCCTCCTGCAGACCGCGGACGTGGTCCTCGATGGCGCGCATGCGGCCCTCGACCGCCCGGATGGCCTCGCGGGGCACCTTGCCGAGCTCGTCCCAGCGAAGCTGGAAGTCGGTCAGCTTCTTGCGCGCCGTCTCGTGGTCGGTTTCTGCGAGCAGCGGCTCGGCCTCGGTCAGCAGGGCCTCCTTGGCGACCAGGTTGGCCTGGTACTCCTCGTTGCTCTGCGCGACCTCCTCGGCCTTTGCACCGTAGAGGACGTCGCCGGCCGCCTTGAAGCGGGCCCAGAGCTGGTCGTCGATCTTGCGGCTCGCGCGGCCAGCGCCCTTCCAGTCCTCAAGGAGGTTACGGTAGGCGGGGATGCCGCCGGCGCCCTGATCCGCGAGTGCCTCAGCGCTCGCAATGATCTGCTCCTTCCGGTGCCGGACGTCCTTGTTGGCCGCGTCCATCTTCGCGAAGAAGGCGCGCCGTGCGGAGTCAACGGTCTGCCGGGCCGTGCGGAAACGCTTCCAGAGCGCATCAGCCTGGGCCTTGGGCAGCTGCGGGCCGGCCTTCTGCGCGGCCTGCCAGTCGGCGAAGAGCTGATCGAAGCTCTGCTGCGTCTGCTTCCACTGCACGCGGTCGGGGTCCTGCGCGGCGAGCTCCTCAGCGGCGACGACGATCGCGGTGCGCGCCTCGATGGCCGCCTGCTTCGCCTTCTCGCGCTCGGCCTTCTGCTGCTCGGTCAGCTCCTCCGCCTTGGCGGTGAGCTTGCCGACGCGCTCGCGGAGGGAGGCGATGTCGCCAACCGCGTTGGGCTCGACGAGCTGCTCGGCCAGCTTCTGCACGGTCGAGGCAACGTCGCTCACCGCGGTGCCGCGGGCGATGCGCTGTTCGAGCAGCACGACCTGGCCCTCGAGTTCGGTGAACTTGCGGACGAAGTAGGCAAGAGCCTCCTCTGCCGTGCCGTCCGGATACTGTCCGACCGTCCGCTCGCTGTCGCCCTCTCGGACGTACACCGTGTTCGTCTCGTCAACGCGACCCCATGGCGTGTCGTTCGTTGAATCGCTCACTGTAGTTCACCTATTCCGCATCGTCTCGGTGGCAGGTTCGGCGCTGCCTTCTTGCCCCAACCACACCAACTATGCCACAGCGGAGGGGGACAGCGGTGTCAGGAAGGACAGATATCATGGAGCCGTGACTGAGTCGACGCTAACCGGAGGTGGGATGACCGCGCCCCTCGCGGTCCGAATGCGTCCGCGGAGCCTGGACGAGGTGGTTGGCCAGCAGCACCTGCTGAAGCCCGGATCCCCCCTGCGTTCGCTCGCGGACCCCGCCGAAACCGGACAGGGCAAGGGCGCGATCTCGGTGATCCTGTGGGGCCCGCCCGGCACCGGGAAGACGACGCTCGCCCAGGCGATCGCGCACTCGAGCGGCCGGAACTTCGTCGAGCTGTCCGCCGTGACCGCCGGGGTGAAGGACGTGCGCGTCGTCATGGAGCGCGCCCTGAACGAGCGCGATCTCTACGGGGTCGCGACCGTGCTGTTCCTCGATGAGATCCACCGCTTTACGAAGGCCCAGCAGGATGCCCTGCTGCCCGGGGTCGAAAACGGCTGGGTGACCCTGGTGGCCGCGACCACCGAGAACCCGTCTTTTTCGGTGATCAGCCCGCTCCTCAGCCGCTCGCTCTTGCTGACCCTGCAGCCGCTCACGGACCGGGAGCTCGGCACGCTGCTGCGCCGGGCCGCGACCGAGGAGCGCGGACTCGGCGACCGGATCCCCGTCGACGAGGACGCCTACGAGCTGATCGTGAAGCTCGCCTCTGGCGACGCCCGGCGCGCGCTCACGACGCTGGAGGCCGCCGCGGCCTCCGCCGTGGCGATCGCCGAGGCCGACGCAGCCGGAGCCGCTCACCCCGACGGCCCCGGCGCGGGACACCCCGGGCCGGAGGCCGAGGGCTCGGTGCACACCGAAGACCCTGAAGGCACCGAAGACACCGAGGGCGGCGCGGACGACGCCGCTGCGGTCCCGAGCGGGGCGGTCGATCCCGGCGCCGCCGATCCGGAGGACGCCCACGACGATCCGCACGCCGCGGGCCTCGCGGAAGAGATTGCCGAACTCACGGCCCTCGCCGCGGCCGGGGACGAGGATGCCGCTGACCTCGCGGCGGAGCTGTCCGCCGAGCCGCTCACGCTGCGGGCGCAGCTGCGCGCCGCGGCCCGGGGCGACGGGTCCGCGGGAGCTGCGGCGGACGCCGGGCACGACCCGGACCAGGGGAGAGGCTCGGACGAGAGCGCGGTGTCGGGCGAGAGCGCGGGGCCGGACGCGGGGGACCAGGACGCCGCTGCGCCGGACGGCCCCGCCGCGCACGAGGGTCCGCGCATCACCGCGGAGGTCGTCGCAACCGCGGTGGACCGGGCGTTGCTCCGCTACGACCGGAACGGTGACGAGCACTACGACGTCATCAGCGCCTTTATCAAATCGGTGCGCGGCTCGGACCCGGACGCGGCCCTGCACTACCTGGCCCGGATGATCGAGGCCGGGGAGGACCCCCGGTTTATCGCCCGCCGGGTGATC
Organism: Leucobacter sp. M11; assembly: GCF_035726885.1. Classification (NCBI taxonomy): domain Bacteria; kingdom Bacillati; phylum Actinomycetota; class Actinomycetes; order Micrococcales; family Microbacteriaceae; genus Leucobacter; species Leucobacter sp. M11. The sequence goes on from NZ_JAPFRB010000005.1 coordinate 212,555, forward strand.
GTGCTCGCGGCCGAGGACATCGGGCTGGCGGATCCCGCCGCGCTCGGCATCGCGGTCGCGGCGGCCGAGGCAACGCAGATGATCGGGATGCCCGAGGCGCGCATCCCGCTGGCGGAGGCCGTCGTCTACCTCGCCTGCGCCCCGAAATCGAACACCGCCTACGTGGCAATCGACGCGGCGATCGCTGACGTGCGCGCCGGGCGGATCGGGCGCGTGCCCATCCACCTTCGCGACGGTCACTACGCGGGAGCCAAGCGCCTGGGTCACGGCAAGGGGTACCGCTACCCGCACGACACCGAGCTCGGCGTCGCGACGCAGCAGTATCTGCCGGACGAGCTGCGTGCCCAGCGGTACTATCTGCCCGGCACGCACGGGAACGAGCGCGCGGTCGCGGAGCGGCTCCCGAAGATTCAGCGCATCCTGCGCGGGGAGCGGACCCCGCCGAAGCCGGCCCCCGCGCCCCAGCAGCCCGACCCCCAGCGACCGCAGTCCCCGTAACCCGCCGCGGCTCTGGCCGCCGGCAGACACGCCCCGGTCTCGGCTCGCCGGGGCGGGGGAGCCGTGATAAGCTACTCCGTGGCCACCCGTGGCTCCGAACTCGTGCGGCTGCGAGAACGGGTCAACAACGGGCGTGTTTCCCTGTAGCCGGGTACATATGGTCGTTCCCTCACCGGAAACGGTTCGTCGCATCGCGTGCATCCCCCTGGGGTGCGGGTGCGGCATGACCGAGAGAACATCGAGTGCGCCAGTCGCACACACACTGAAAGGAATCCGTGTCTACCACGTCACGTACCCGTAGCAAGACCCGCCTGTCGCGGTCGCTGGGCATCGCCCTGACCCCGAAGGCAGCAAAGTACCTCGAGAAGCGCCCCTACGGCCCCGGCGAGCACGGCCGCACGAAGCGGAAGTCGGACTCCGACTACGCCGTGCGTCTGCGTGAAAAGCAGCGTCTGCGCGCCCAGTACGGCATCCGCGAGAAGCAGCTGCAGATCGCCTTCAAGGAGGCGCGCAGCAAGGACGGCCTGACCGGTGAGAACCTGGTCGAGCTGCTCGAAATGCGTCTCGACGCCCTCGTGCTGCGTGCCGGCTTCGCCCGCACCACCGCACAGGCCCGCCAGATGGTTGTGCACCGTCACATCCTCGTCAACGGCAAGATCGTTGACCGTCCCTCCTTCCGCGTGAAGCCGGGTCAGCTCATCCACGTCAAGGAGCGCTCCGAGGGCACCGAGATGTTCCAGGTTGCCGCGGCCGGTGGCCACGCCGAGGTTCTGCCTCCCGTGCCCGCTTACCTCGAGGTGTCCCTGGACAAGCTCCAGGCGCAGCTCGTGCGTCGCCCGAAGCGCGCCGAGGTCCCCGTGACCTGTGAAGTGCAGCTCGTGGTGGAGTACTACTCGGGTCGCTAAGCCCGACCGCACCGGAGGGGATGTCCAGTTCGCTGGCATCCCCTCCGTTGTTTTCTCTGCGGGTTCGGCTGGATCGGCTCCGATTGGATCGGCTCCGAGAATCGGCCCGGGAGGATCGACAGAGACCCGCGGAAGCAATCCCGCCCGGGAATCCGCAACCCGTTAGACTCGAATGCGTACAGCGCCGGGCCCGTCCGAGCCAGCGCGGCTACGGACAGCACCCCGTTCTCGGGCACAGCATGCAGGGAGAGATTGTGCGGAAATTCTTCACTCTTATTTTCGGAGTCGCGCTCGGCTTCGTCGCAGCCCACTTCATTAACAGCACCCCGGAGGGACGCCGCTTCTTTCAGCGCGTTGACCGGAGCGTCAAACAGTTCGGCGACGCCGTTGTGAGCGGGTACCGCTCCGGTGAATCCGAGCTCGAGGACACCCTCGATGACGTCGAGCGCGCCCTCAAGCGCCTCGCCCCCAAGCAGTAACCGGCTGTGTTGCGCCGGAGGCACCGCCCCGGCCCCAGCCCTGAGCGAGCCCGTTCCCGGGACGCCCAGCATCGTCACCAGCAGCACCGAAGCACCTAGGGAAGTATGCAAACCGCAGAAATTCGTCAGCGTTGGCTCACCTTCTTCGCCGAGCGCGGCCACACCGTGGTCCCCTCCGCGTCTCTCGTGAGCGATGACCCCACCCTCATGTTCACGGTCGCGGGCATGGTGCCCTTCGTGCCGTACCTGACGGGCGTGGTCCCGGCGCCGTACCCCACGGCGACGAGCGTGCAGAAGTGCATCCGCACGAACGACATCGAGGAGGT
>NZ_JAPFRB010000005.1:214786-217071 GCF_035726885.1 Leucobacter sp. M11
CTTCTTCCAAATGTGCGGCAACTTCTCCTTCGGCGACTACTTCAAGGCCGGCGCGATCCGGATGGCCTGGGAGCTGCTCACCACGAGTGAGGCCGACGGCGGCCTGGGCTTTGCGCCCGAGGACCTCTGGGTGACCGTCTACGAGGAAGACGACGAGGCGATCACGCTCTGGCGCGAGATCGCCGGTCTGCCCGAGGAGCGCATCCAGCGCCTCGGCAAAGACACGAACTACTGGCACACGGGCCAGGCGGGGCCCGGCGGCCCCTGCTCGGAGATCTTCTTCGACCGCGGCCCCGAGTACGGGATCGACGGCGGCCCGGCCACGGATGACGACCGCTACGTGGAGATCTGGAACCTCGTCTTCATGGAGTACCTGCTCGCGGACGTGCGCGGGAAGGACCAGTTCACCGTCGTTGGCGAGCTGCCCAAGAAGAACATCGACACCGGCATGGGCCTCGAGCGCGTTGCCTTCCTCAAGCAGGGCGTCGAGAACATGTACGAGATCGACCAGGTGCGGCCGGTCCTCGACCGCGCCGCCGAGCTCGCGGGCAAGACCTACGGCGCGAACGAGGAGGACGACGTTCGGCTCCGCATCATCGCGGACCACGTGCGCTCCTCGCTCATGCTCGTCGGCGACGGCGTGACCCCCTCGAACGAGGGCCGCGGCTATATCCTGCGTCGGCTCCTCCGCCGGGTCGTGCGCGCGATGCGCCTGCTCGGCGTGGACGGCGCGAGCTTCGAGGCCCTGTTCACGGCCTCCCGCGACGCGATGCAGTCCGCCTACCCCGAGGTCGCCGAGCAGTTCGGCTTCATCCTGAGCGTCGTCGCGGCCGAGGAGAAGACCTTCCTGCGCACCCTCTCCGCCGGCAGCGCCGTGCTGGAGAGCGCTCTTGCGGACACAGCGTCGGGCGCGCCGCTCGACGGCAAGACCGCCTTCCTGCTGCACGACACCTACGGCTTCCCGATCGAGCTGACGCTGGAGGTCGCCGAGGAATCGGGGCTCAGCGTTGACCGGGAGGTCTTTGCCTCGATGATGCAGGCCCAGCGCGACCGCGCGCGAGCCGACGCCAAATCGAAGAAGACCGGCACCGCCGACCTGAACGTCTACCGCGAGCTGCGCGGCCTCGGCGAGACCGTTTTCACCGGATACGACGCGCTCGTCACGGGCAGCCGCATCCTCGGCATCCTGGTGGACGGCCAGCCCGCGCAGGAGGCCATCACGGGACAGACCGCTGAGGTTGTCCTGGCCGAGACCAGCCTCTGGGCCGAGTCCGGCGGGCAGGACGCCGACCGGGGCCTCATCGTCGGCGACGGCTTCGAGCTGGAGGTGCTCGACGTGCAGAAGCCCGTCGCGGGCCTCATCAGCCACACCGTGCGCGTGCGCGCCGGGCTCGTGTCCGTGGACGCCCCGGCCGAGACCCGCGTGGACGCGGAATACCGCCGCGGGGCCACGCAGGCCCACTCGGCGACGCACATCGTGCACGCCGCCCTCCGCGAGGTGCTCGGGGAGAACACGCATCAGGCGGGCTCCTACAACAAGGCGGGGTACCTCCGCCTCGACTTCAACCGGGCCGACCCGCTGAGCCGCGAGACGCGCTCCGAGATCGAGGAGATCTCGAACCTCGCGGTGCGCTCGGACTACGAGGTCGTGACGCGAGAAATGCCCCTCGACGAGGCAAAAGCGCTCGGCGCAATGGCCCTGTTTGGCGAAAAGTACGGCGAGCGCGTTCGCGTCGTCGACATCGGCGGGCCCTGGTCCCGCGAGCTCTGCGCGGGCACCCACGTCGAGCACTCGAGCCAGATCGGCATGATCAGCCTGGTCTCCGAGTCGTCCATCGGCTCGACCAGCCGCCGGATCGAGTCGCTGGTTGGCCTCGATGCCTTCCGGAACTTTGCCGCCGAGCGCGCGCTCGTCAACGAGCTCACCTCCGGTCTGAAGGTGCGGCGTGAGGAGCTTGTGGACCGGGTCACGGAGCTCGGACAGCAGCTGCGCACCGCCGAGAAGAAGATCGCCCAGCTCGAGGCCGCGAAGCTCGCGACGCTCGTCCCGGATCTGGCCGCAACGGCCGCGCCGATCGGCGCGGTGACGGCGGTGCTCGCGGACCTCGGTGAGGTCAACAGCCCCGACGACGTGCGCTCCCTTGCGATGCAGGTGCGCGAGCGCCTGAGCGGCCAGCCCGCGGTCGTCGTGCTTGCCGCGATCGCCGGGGGCAAGCCCGTGGTGATCGCCGCGACCACCCCGCAGGCGCGCGACGCGGGGGCGAAAGCTGGTCAGCTGGCCAAGC
>NZ_JAPFRB010000005.1:217106-227303 GCF_035726885.1 Leucobacter sp. M11
AAGGACGACCTGGCGCAGGGCGGCGGTACGGACCCCTCGAAGATCGATGCGGCGCTCGCCGATCTCGCCGAAGCCCTCCGGGCTGGCGCGTGAGGCCGGGCGTCAGACTCGGCGTCGACGTCGGCAAGGCTCGGATCGGCGTCGCCCGCTGCGACCCCCACGGGATGCTTGCCACCCCGGTGGAGACGGTGCCGCGGGCGCGCACCGGCTCCGCCGACGTGGCGCGGATCATCGCGTTGGCGCACGAGGCTGAGGCAATCGAACTGGTCGTTGGCCTGCCGCTCAACATGCGCGGTGAACGTACCCCGTCCACCGAGGACGCCGCCGACTTCGCCGCGGTCCTTGCCCGGGCCTCCGGCGTTCCGGTCCGCCTCGTTGATGAGCGCCTGTCCACGGTGTCCGCACAGGGACAGCTCCGCAGCGCAGGAAAAAACACGAAGGGCTCCCGCGCGATCATCGATCAGGCGGCGGCGGTGGTGATCCTGCAACACGCCCTCGACGCGGAGCGGAGCCGAGGCATCGCCCCGGGCGAGAACGTGGCTGGCGCGGACGCCGGATCCGACGGGGCAGCGGAATCGCTCCCTGCGCAATCGCGGGAAAACCCCCTAGAATCTCTCTGAGTCACCGTCATCGCGGAAGCTGACCCCGTCACCGGCCGCGTCGCTCGACCTCGTTTCCGCCGCCCGTCCCGAACGGGATAACCCCCCAGGAGCTTTTGTGTCTCAGCCGTCCAGCCGTCGCCGGCGGATCCTTATCAGCGTCATCGTCACGGTCGTGCTCCTCGGCGGTCTCGGAGCCGGGGTTGCGGTGCTGTGGTCCAGCTACGGCCCCCAGATCCAGCGCGCGCTCGGCATGGTCGAGCTGAACTACGACGGCGCGGGGGAGGGCGAGGTCGTCATCACGGTGAAGTCCGGGGATATCGGGGCCGACATTGCGCAGACCCTCGCCGAGAACGGCGTCGTGAAGACCGCAGAGGGCTTTAACGAGTACCTCATTCGGGAGGAGCCCGACGCGCAGTTCCAGCCGGGCGCGTTCCTGATGCGCAACAAGATGAGCCCCCAGGCCGCCGTGGCCGCGCTCCTCGATCCGGCCAACCGCATGGAAATGAAGGCGGTCATCCCGGAGGGCAAGAACGCGGCCCAGGTCTTCGAATACCTGAGCGCGGCAATTGACGTGCCCGTCGAGGAGTTCACCGCGGCCTCGGCCGATCCGCAGGCCTTCGGGCTTCCCGAGAACGTGCCGAGCCTGGAGGGCTGGCTGTTCCCCGCCACCTACGAGTTTGAGCCGAACACGACCGCGACGCAGGCAATCCAGCGCCTCGTCACCGAGATGGTCGGGGTCCTCGACCGCAACGGCGTGCCGGAGGCCGAGCGCGAAACCGTCCTCAACAAGGCGGCGATGGTGGAGCGCGAGGCGGGGCGCGCCGAGGACATGGGCAAGGTCGCCCGCGTGATCGAGAACCGGCTCGCGATTGACATGAAGCTGGGCATGGACTCGACCGCGCAGTACGGGGTCGGCGAACAGAGCGGCGTGGTGTGGTCGAGCGACGAGGCCCTCGCCGACGAGAACGCCTGGAACACCTATAAGCACACGGGGCTGCCCGTCGGGCCCATCGCAAACCCCGGCGAGGCCGCCATCCAGGCCGTGCTCGCCCCCGAGCCGGGCGACTGGCTGTACTTCGTCGCCGTCGACATGAGCACGGGGGCCTCCGAGTTCACGACCACGCTCGAGGACCACGAGCAGGCAACGAAGAAGCTCGTGGAGTGGTGCTCCGCCAACCCGGACTACGGATGCTAGGGGAGCCGGGCCGCCAGCTCGCGGTGCTCGGCTCGCCCATCGCGCACTCCCGCTCGCCCCAGATTCACGCCGCTGCCTACCGCGCCCTCGGCCTGGACTGGGCCTACGGGCGGCACGAGATCGTTGCGGCTGAGCTTGCCGGATTCCTGGCCGGACTCGGCGACGACTGGCTGGGGCTCTCGCTGACCATGCCGCTCAAGGACGAGGCCTGCCGCCTGGCGGCCTCGCTCGATCGGGTCGCCGAGCGCTCCGGAGTCGTGAACACCCTGCGCCGCGACGCGGTCACGGGGATGTGGCACGGCTGGAACACGGATGTCTGTGGCCTGGAGCGGGCGATCCGCGATCTGCGCAGCCGACAGGGGCGTGCCGACCCACCCCGGCGGGTGACCGTGCTCGGCGCGGGAGCCACCGCCGTCTCGGCCCTGCTCGCCGCCGAACGCCTGGGCGCGGAGCACATCGAGCTCCTGGCCCGCCGCCCCGAGCGCGCCGAAGCGTTGCTCGCTCGGATCCCGCAGCCCGGCCTCAGTCGCAGCGCGGGGGATCTGGGCCGGCTCGCCACGCCCGGCGGTGACGAAACGAGAGACCTCGTCATCAGCACGCTGCCCGGCACCGCCGGGGCCGAGCTGAGCGTCGCCGCATCCCTGCGCGAGCGAAGCCCGCTCTTTGACGTCGCCTACGATCCCTGGCCGAGCGCGCTCGCGCGCGGCTGGTCCGAGGCGGGCGGCGTTGCCGGGTCCGGGGTGGACATGCTCGTCTGGCAGGCCCTCGCGCAGATTCGGATCTTCGTCTTCGGCGACCCGGAGCGGGCCCTGCCCGACGAGGACGCGGTGCTCGGCGCAATGCGCGCGGCGGGTATGGAAGAATAGCGATCATGCTTCGTTGGCTCACCGCCGGGGAATCCCACGGCCCAGAACTCATTGCCCTCCTTGAGGGTCTTCCCTCCGGCGTCCCCGTGGCGCTCGACGATCTCCGCGCGGAGCTCGCGCGCCGGAAACTCGGCTATGGCCGCGGTTCCCGGATGAAATTTGAGGAGGACGCGCTCAGCCTGTCCACCGGAGTCGTGCAGGGCAGCACGATCGGGAGCCCCATCGCGGTGCGCATTGGCAACACGGAGTGGCCGAAGTGGACCGAGGTCATGAGCCCCGAGCCCACGGAACTCTCCGAGAAGAGCCGCGGACGCGGCGCGCCTCTGACCCGGCCCCGCCCGGGGCACGCCGACCTCGTCGGCATGCAAAAGTACGGCTTCGAGGAGTCCCGGTTGATCCTGGAGCGCGCGAGCGCCCGCGAGACCGCGGCCCGGGTCGCCCTCGGTGCGATCGGTCGCAAGTTCCTCGCAGAGCTGGGGATCACCCTCGTCAGCCACACCATCGCGATCGGGCCGGTGACGGTGCCGGACTCGGCGCTGCTCCCGCGACCCGAAGACGTTGATGCCCTGGACGCCGATCCGCTGCGCTGCTTTGACGCGGCCACGAGCGCGCGCATGGTCGCCGAGGTGGACGACACGAAGAAGTCCGGCGACACCGTCGGCGGCGTCGTGGAGGTGCTCGCCTACGGGCTGCCCCCGGGGCTCGGCTCGCACGTGCACTGGGACCGTCGCCTCGACTCCCAGCTCGCCGCCGCGCTCATGGGCATCCAGGCCATCAAGGGCGTCGAGGTCGGCGACGGCTTCGAGACCACCCGCCGCCGCGGCTCCGTCGCCCACGACGAGCTGCGGATGAGCTCGGGCCGGATCGTGCGCGACACGGACCGGGCCGGCGGCATCGAGGGCGGCATGTCCACGGGCACCGTGCTTCGGGTCCGGGCAGGCATGAAGCCCATCGCGACCGTCCCGCACTCGCTGCCCACGGTCGACGTCGCCACGGGCGAGGACGCGAAGGCGCACCACCAGCGCAGCGACGTGTGCGCCGTGCCCGCCGCGGGCGTGGTCGCGGAGGCGATGGTGATCCTGGTCCTCGCGAACGCGGTGCTGGAGAAGTTCGGCGGCGACAGCGTCGCCGAGACCCGGCGCAATCTTGAGGCCTACCTCGCCGCGATCCCCGAGACCCTGCGCACGCAGATCTCGGGCACCGAGCCCCGGCCGTGACCGGGTCCCCGGCGATCCCCGAGGCGAGCGCGGCATCCGCGCTCGTGTTCGTCGGGCCGATGGCCGCGGGCAAGACGAGCATCGGCCGCCGCGTGGCCCGTGAGCTGGGCTGGGAGTTTCACGACACCGACGCGCGGATCGTTGCCGGACACGGCCCCATCACGGAGATCTTCGCCGAGCACGGGGAAGCCCACTTCCGTGCGCTGGAGGAGGAGGCCGTACGCTCGGCGCTCACGGGCGGCGCAGGGCGCATCGTGTCCCTCGGCGGGGGAGCCGTGCTCAGCTCGGCGACCCGGCAGCTCCTGCGCGGCTTCCCCGTGGTGCTCCTCACGACCACGCAGGAGGCGGTGCTGAGCCGCACCAACCTGGACAAGCGTCCCCTGCTCAAGGACGACCCGGAAGCCTGGGGGCGCATCTACGCGGAGCGCCTGCCCCTGTACCGCGAGGTCGCGGACCAGACCTGGGCATCGGAGCGACGCCCAAAGGAACACATCGCCGCCGAGATCACCGCGTGGTTCCGAGCGAACCACGCCCCGGCGGAGCCGATTCACGGAGAAGCGAAAGACGAGCAGCATGACTGAGCACAGCGAGCAGAGCCCCCAGACCCCCGAGCCCGCCGCGAGCGATTCGGGCACCGACCTCACCCTGATCCCGGTGACCGGGGAACGCGAATACACGGTGACCGTGGGGCGCGGGCTCTCCGGAACGGTGCGCCAGGCCGTGGGGGAGCGCGCGAGCAAGATCCTGATCGTGCACTCGCCGACCGTCGGCCGTTTCGCCGAGGAACTGCGCGAGTTCCTCGCGCCGAGCTACGAGCAGGTGTTGCTCGCGGAGGTGCCTGACGCCGAGTCCGCGAAGCGGATCGAGGTCGCGGCGTTCTGCTGGGAGATCCTCGGCAAGAGCGACTTCACGCGCACCGATGCGATCATCGGCCTCGGCGGCGGGGCGGTCACGGACCTCGCGGGCTTCGTCGCGGCCACCTGGCTGCGCGGGGTGCGCCTCGTGCAGGTGCCGACGAGCGTGCTCGGCATGGTCGACGCCTCGGTGGGCGGCAAGACCGGCATTAACACGACCGAGGGCAAGAACCTCGTCGGCGCCTTCTACGCGCCAGCCGCGGTGATCTGCGACCTGGACCTGCTGGCCACGCTGCCGCTCAACGAGATCCGCGCGGGCTTCGCCGAGGTCGCAAAGTGCGGCTTCATCGCCGAGCCCGAGATCCTGGACCTCCTGGAGCACGAGCTGGACGCGACGATCGACCCGGGGACGCCGCAGTTCCGCCGCGCGATCGAGCTCGCGATCGGGGTGAAGGCAACCATCGTCTCCCAGGACTTCCGCGAGGACGGGGTGCGCGAGTACCTGAACTACGGCCACACGCTGGGGCACGCGGTCGAGCACGCGGAGCGCTATCAGTGGCGGCACGGCGCCGCGATCTCGGTCGGCATGATGTTTGCGGCCGAGCTCGGCCGGATCACCGGGGCGCTGAGCGACGCGGAGGTCGAGCGGCACCGCACGATTCTCGGCTCGCTCACCCTGCCCCTGCAGTACCCGATCGGCCGCTGGCCCGGGCTGCTCGCCACGATGCAGCGGGACAAGAAGGCGCGGGCGGGCATGCTGCGCTTCGTCGTGCTCGACGGTATCGGCAAGCCCGGCATCCTCGCGGGCACCGACGACTCGCTGCTGTTCATGGCCTACCAGGAGATCGCAAACTAGCCGCATCCCTGGCACGCGCCGCCGCACGCCCTGCGCGTGCGGCGGCGCGGTGCGTTTAGGACGCTGCGGCTCAGCGGGAAGCGGATGTCCCGGCCTCGCCGAGGGCGGCGTCAGCGTAGGAGCCAAGCACGGCCCAGAGCGCCGCCCGCCGCGCCGCATAGGCCTCGGGCGAGTGGAAGACGAGCTCGACCTGCAGGCTGTCGATGACCCCGAGGTAGGCATGCGTCAGCGTTTCGGCGCGCTGCGGGCTGAGCGCTTCGGGCAGGGCCCGCACGAAGAGCTCACGAATCGCGTCCTCGAAGCCGCGGTAGGCGGCGATGATCTCCTCACGCAGCGCGGCGGGCGGCGCATAGACCGTGCGCAGCAGGAAGCGGTAATGCGCTGAGGCTGCGTAGCGGGGCTCCAGGCCCGCAAGGTACTCGCCACCCGGGAGCCCGTGGCTGGGCGCGGCGTCGAAGCTGTCCCGGGCTGCGCGCAGTTCCTCGCGGATCGCGATGGCCAGCACCTCGGCGAAGAGGGCGTCCTTGTTCGCAAAGTGCGCGTAGAGGGACGCCTTGCGCATGCCCGCGAGCGCGCCGATGGTGGTCAGCGAGGAGCCATCGTAGCCAGCGTCGGCGAAGTGGGTGACCGCGGCCGCGCAGATGCGCTCCGCCGAGGGGGTGAGGGCGCTTGGCTCCGGGATTGCGCGGGTCCGTGTCATGCCTGGGCTCCGTTCTTGGCGCGGGAGGCGCTCACCGCAACGATAGCAACCGCGATCGCGCCGGCGGCGACGAGGAAGGCGAGCCAGGGCACGGGGCCCGAGGGGACCGTCGCCCCCGCGAGGGGGGTCGCCGCCGAGGAAATCATGAGCTGGAAGGCGCCGAGCAGCGCGGCGGTGGAGCCGAGCGAGGTGTCCTGCGACGCCATCGCGAGCGACATCAGGGTCGCCTCGGCGACGCCGATGCCGAACAGTGCGACCCCCATTCCGATCACCACGCCGAGCAGCCCCGCCCCCGCCAGGGTCAGGCCGACGGCGAGCACCGCACCGGCGAATACGGTGACGGTGCCCGCGAGCGCGAGCCGTGCCGCTCCCCAGCGGGTCACGGTGCGCCCGGCAACGATGGCACCGAGCATGACCGTGATCCCGGTTCCGCCGAAGACGAGCCCGAAGCCGGTTGCGTCGAGCCCGAAGCGCTCCTGGTAGATGAAGGGTGCGCCGCCGATGTAGCCGAACAGGAAAAAGAACACGGCGGACAGGCCGAGGGTCGGCAGCAGGAAGTTCCCGTCCCGGGCGATCCGCGCGTAGGTGCGCAAGACGGCCGCGGGCCGGACGGAGGACCGCGAGCCCCGGGGCAGGGTCTCGGGCAGGGTCAGCGCGGTGTTGGCGAGGGCGATCGCGGCGAGGCCCGCGAGGACGAGCAGCACGGCGCGCCACCCGAAGCGCTCGTCGACGACGCCACCGAGGCTCGGCGCGAGCACGGGAGCGAGCCCCTCGATGGTCATGAGCAGGGCGAACAGCTGGGCGGCGCGCGCCCCGCTCGCCGCGTCCCGGACCATGCTGAGCGCGACCACGAGGGTGAGCGCCGCCGCGAGGCCCTGCACCGTGCGCGCCGCGAGCAGCGCAGCCATGTCCGGGCTGGCTGCCGCCCAGACGGAGGCCAGCAGGAACGCGAGGAGCGCGACGAGGAGGGGGATGCGACGACCGAAGGCGTCGGTGATCGGCCCGAAGACGAGCTGCCCCGCCCCCATCGCGAGCAGGTACACGGTCAGCGTGAGCTGGCCCGACGCGGCCGTCGCGGAAAACTCGGCGACGATATCCGGCAGGGAGGCGAGGAACATATCCGTGCCCGCGGGGCCGAGCACGGTCACGAGGGCGAGGGAGACGGCGAACCAGCCGCCAGGGCTGCGGCGTCGCCGGGTGGTCATCATGGCAGGTGGCTCCTCGGGGGATGTGATCGGGATCGAAACTCTGCCTACCGGTAGGTAGGCAACCTGGAAACCGTAGCGCAGCGGGGCGGGCCCGCGCCACTCCGGGCGGTGCGCGGGCTCGGATCGCTAGACTGTCGGCATGGCACACGTGATGGTTTTGAACGGCCCGAACCTTGGCATGCTCGGCGTTCGCGAGCCCGAGGTGTACGGCAGCGCGAACCTGGATGATCTGCGCGCCGCGCTCGTCGCGGACGCGGGGGAGCGGCACACCGTCGACCTGCGTCAGACTGACAGCGAGGCCGAGATCATCGGCTGGCTGCACGAGGCGTTCCGAAACGGCTGCCCGGTCATCCTGAACCCGGCCGCCTTCACGCACTACAGCTACGGCATGCGCGACGCCGCGGCGATGGTCGCCGAGGCCGGCCTGCCCCTCATCGAGGTGCACATCACGAACCCGCACCGGCGGGAGGAATTTCGGCACACGAGCACCATTTCCGGCATTGCGAGCGGGGTGATCGCCGGTTTCGGCTTCGACTCGTACCGGCTCGCCCTCCGCGCCATTGGGTGAACGGCCGCCAAGGCAGTAAACTCGTACTGCTCAGCACGGACCCGGCCGATGTCCGGCCCGATCCGCACGACACGAAAGATGGAAACGCACCGATATGGCAACCTCAAACGACATCAAGAACGGCACCGTCATCAAAATTGATGGCCAGCTCTGGTCGGTGACCGAGTTCCAGCACGTCAAGCCGGGCAAGGGCGGCGCCTTCGTGCGCACCAAGATGAAGAACGTCGTCACGGGCAAGACCGTGGACAAGACCTACAACGCCGGGGCGAAGATCGAGACGGCGAACGTCGACCGCCGCGACTTCCAGTACCTGTACCAGGACGGCGCTGACTTCGTCTTCATGGACCTCTCTGACTACGACCAGCTGACGGTGTCGCCCGTCGTCGTCGGCGACGCCAAGAACTACATGCTGGAGAACCAGAACGTGCAGATCGCGCTGCACGAGGGCGAGCCCCTCTACCTGGAGCTGCCCGCATCCGTGGTCCTCGAGATCACCTACACCGAGCCCGGCCTGCAGGGCGATCGCTCCACCGGCGGCACCAAGCCCGCCACCGTCGAGACCGGGGCCGAGATCCACGTCCCGCTGTTCCTCAACGCCGGCGTCAAGGTCAAGGTGGACACCCGCACGGGTGACTACCTGGGCCGCGTGAACGACTAGATGTCGGCACGAAGCAAGGCGCGCAAGCGCGCGCTGGACCTGCTGTACCAGGCCGATCTGCGCGAGCTCAGCCTCGACGAGATCGTCCGCACCGAGGCCGCCCGCGCGGCTGGGGAACCGGATCGCCTCGCGAGCTGGCTCTACGCGCGCGAGATCGTTGACGGGGTGCACGACCACCGCGACGAGATCGACGGCCTGATCGGCGATCTCGCTCACGGGTGGACCCTGGACCGGATGCCCGCGGTTGACCGCGCCATCCTGCGCCTCGCCAGCTGGGAGATCCTGCACAACCCCGAGATCCCCGCCGCCGTCGCCATTGACGAGGCCGTGGAGCTGGCCAAGAGCCTCTCCACGGAGGACTCGGCAAAGTTCGTCAACGGCGTGCTGGGACGCGTCGCCGAGCAGGGCGGCGCCGCCTAGCCGCTCCGAGGCAGCCACGTCAGAGGCCCCCACCCCGTTGAGGGGAGGGGGCCTCTGCCAGTTCCGCCAGGACCCGGTCGCGTCGCGACTCAGTCGCGTCCGGAACCGGTCCTTCCCCTGCACCGTGGCCCGTCCTAGGCTGAACGGGCAGGGGGCCGCCTCCTGCGGTCCCGCCTGGGAGAGGATCGGGCATGGACCTAACCAAGCTTCGGTACTTTGTGGCGGTGGCCGAAGAACAGCACTTCGGCCGAGCGGCGACACGCCTCCACATGACGCAGCCGCCGCTGTCCCAGCAGATCAAGCTCCTGGAGCACGAACTTCAGGCGCAGCTGTTCGTCCGCACCACACGCCGCGTCGAGCTCACTCCCGCGGGCGAGCTGCTCTTGGCACGGGGTCGGCTCCTGCTCCGCGAAGCGACGACGCTCGTTTCCGACGTGGGGCTCATGGGCCAGGGGGTCTCCGGGGTGCTCCGGGTCGGCTTTTGCGGCTCGGTGGCCTATCAGCGGATGCCGGCAATCATTGCCCGCGCGCGACGCGAGTTACCGAGCGTCCAGCTTTCTCTGCAGGGTGAGATGCTGACCCCGGAGATGGTGCTCGCGCTCGAGGAGGAGCGCCTCGACGTCGCCGTGTTGCGCCCGCCCACCGAATCCGTGCAGCTCCGGCTCACCCTCCTCGCGCACGATCGGCTGGTCATCGCCCTCCCGGAGGATTCACCGCTGGCCTCGACCGGTGTCGTCTCCCTGGCCAGTATCCGGGGGGAGCCCGTGGTGAGCTATCCCGTGACCTCGGCGACCGCCCTCACCATCGCGGAGGCCTGCGCCAAGCTCGGGTTTCAGCCGTCGATCGTGCAGGAGGCCACCGAGACGTCCACCGTGTTGGCCCTCGTCGCCGGCGGGACGGGCATTGCACTCATCCCCGTGCCCCGCGGCGCACTCTCGATGCCCGGCCTGGTGTTCCGCGAGCTCGATGATCCCCCGCACGTCGACCTGGCCCTGGCCTGGAAGCGTGAGCGGGCCTCCCCGCTCATGAAGCGCTTCGCCGCGTTGTTTACCT
>NZ_JAPFRB010000005.1:227365-228647 GCF_035726885.1 Leucobacter sp. M11
CCCGCAGACCCCCGCTGAGGTCACTCACTGCGGGCACACCCGCTGCGGCACCAGCCTGGACCGGGCGGTCACACCCGCAGGAAGCGCCGGCTACGTTCGGCTCACGCACCGACCCGGCACCGACACGGCACCGACACGGCACCGACACGGCACTGATTCGGAACCGACCCGGCACGCTTCAGGCACTGAGTCTGTGCAACACCCAATGTGAACGAAGGGCGTCCTTCTCCTGGTCCGCATTCCTTCCTACACTGAGAACAGAACCCACCGGCGGAGGGCCGGGAAGCGGTCGGAGGGTGCCGCTTCCCCGTTCCACCGTGGGCGCGTGAGCCAGGCCCCGCACATCGACGCCGGTGTTTCCGGTATGCGACGAAGGAGTCGTCATGAACGCAGCACACAGTGATACACAGCTTTCCCCCACCGCGGCCGTGGCCGGGAACGTCGCCACGGAGCGGTTCCGCGCGTCCGGAAAAACCGTGAACGCCCACCTCTCCCCGGAGGCAAGCCGCGCGCGGGTGAATCTGCTCGCCACCCGGGCCGTGCGGGCCCTGAACGACATCGTGCTCGAGGAGCGCGTGACCTACGCGGAGTACAACGCCCTGAAAGCCTGGCTGATCAAGGTCGGCGAGGACGGGGAGTGGCCGCTCTGGCTGGATGTCTGGCTGGAGCACTCGGTCGAGGACGTCGCGACCGACCACCGGCAGGGCAACAAGGGATCGATTGAGGGGCCATACTATGTCCCGGATGCCCCGGAGCTGGGCCCCACCGACACGATTCCGATGCGCGAGGACGAGGAGGGCACTCCGTTGCGCTTTTTCGGGCAGGTGCGCTCCGTCGACGGCACCCCGCTGCCGGAGGCCAGGGTCGAACTGTGGCACGCCGACAGCGACGGCTACTACTCGCAGTTCGTCCCGGGGATTCCCGAGTGGAACCTCCGCGCGACCTTCCGCGTCGATGCGGAGGGCCGATTTGACCTGCGAACGATGCAGCCCGCGGCGTATCAGATCCCCACGGATGGGGCCTGCGGTCAGCTCATTGCGGCCGCGGGATGGCACGCGTGGCGACCCGCGCACCTGCACCTCAAGGTGGGTGCCCCCGGGCACGAATTGCTCACCGCACAGCTGTATTTCCCCGGTGATCCGCACAACGACGATGACATCGCGACCGCGGTGAAGCCGGAGCTGATGCTCGAGATCGCCCCGAACAGCGCCGGGTCAGGGCACCAGACCGAATATGATTTCGTGCTCGACCCGGAGCCTGCCTCGCCGTGACGCAGGGGAGG
>NZ_JAPFRB010000005.1:228700-237238 GCF_035726885.1 Leucobacter sp. M11
CTCCGCGTTCGGGCGCTTTGCCAGCGGCATTACCGTGGTCACCGCGCTCGACGCGGCGGGCCGGCCGCACGGCGCAACCGTGAGCGCGTTCACCGCGGTCTCCATGGATCCGCCGCTGGCCCAGGTCACGCTGCACCGGGGGTCCCGTGCGGCGGTGCTCCTCGACCGGGCCCCCTTCGCCATCAACGTCTTGGCGGTGCGGCAACGGGAGCTTGCGGAACACTTCTCCGGACGTACCGTTCCCGAGGAGCCGGCCTGGAGACTCGACCGGGGGATGCCGGTTCTGGAGGGGAACGTCGCAACCTTTGAGTGCCGGCCCTGGAACATCTACGACGGCGGGGACCACATCATCGTGGTGGGCGAGATCGAGCGGATCGACCTCAGCGACGAGGAACCACTGCTCGTGCATCGCGGGCGATTCCGCGGCCTCACAAGCATCGACGCTGCCGCCCCCTGGGAGATGTCCGCAGACGGGCCGGAGGGCGGCTGGTTTTCCGGGGGAAGTAGCTTTGCGCCGTTTGGCCGCGGCGGCGCGGAGTTCGAACCGGGGGAAGGACGAGTCTCGGCGGTGTGTTCGCCGGGACCCACGCACACGACGGAAAGGCAGACTCATGTCTCAACAGCACACCCCCCCACGACCCGGGAGCATCCCAGGACCAGAGCCAGCAGCGCCGATCAACGATGACCGAGCGCACCGCGACCGCGAACCCGAAGCTGCCGCAGACGGGGGACGAATACATCGCCTCGCTCCGTGACGACCGCGAGGTCTGGATCTACGGCGAGCGCGTCGAGGATGTCACGACGCACCCGGCGTTTCGAAACTCAATCCGGATGACCGCCCGACTCTACGACGCCCTGCACGAGCCCGGGGCACCCGGTACGCTCCTCCAGCCAACGGACACGGGGTCGGGGGGACTGACGCACCCGTTCTTTACCGCTGCCCGATCACGTCAGGACCTCGTCCACGCGCGGCAGGCGATCGAGGGCTGGGCGCGGCTGACCTACGGGTGGATGGGCCGCTCACCCGACTACAAGGCAGCCTTCCTCGGCACGCTCGGAGGGATGAGTGAGTTCTATGCGCCCTATGAGGCGAACGCGATTCGCTGGTATCAGGAGTCCCAGGAGAAGGCGCTCTACTGGAACCACGCGATCATTAACCCCCCGGTCGATCGTCATTTGCCCCCCGACGACGTCGGCGATGTCTTTATGCGCGTCGACCGGGAAACCGACTCCGGTCTGATCGTTTCCGGAGCCAAGGTGGTCGCGACGGGTTCGGCGATTACGCAGTACAACTTCATCGCGCACTACGGCCTGGCGATCAAAAAGAAGGAGTTTGCCCTCATCTGCACCGTGCCGATGGACTCGCCGGGCGTCAAGCTGATCTCGCGGGCCTCGTACAGCCAACAGGCGGCCGTGATGGGCTCGCCGTACGACTATCCGTTGTCCTCCCGGTTCGATGAGAACGACTCGGTGTTTATCTTCGATCGGGTCCTGGTCCCCTGGGAGGATGTCTTTGCTTACGGGGACGTGGAAAAGGTGAATAACTTCTTTCCGCAGACGGGCTTTCTCAACCGCTTCACGTATCAGGGGGTCATCCGGCTCGCGGTCAAGTTGGACTTTATCGCTGGGCTCCTCCTGAAGGCCCTCGAGATCACGGGGACCAAGGATTTCCGGGGCATCCAGAGTCGGGCCGGTGAGGTGATCGGGTGGCGAAACATGTTTTATTCCTTGGCGGATGCGATGGCCAGCAACCCGGACCCCGGGCCAAACGGGACGGTCCTCCCGAATCTCGACTATGGGCTGGCCTACCGAATGTTCATGTCGATTGGCTACCCACGGGTCCGGGAGATCATCATGCAGGACGTGGCCTCCGGCCTGATCTACCTGAACTCTTCGTCGCTGGATTTCGCAACCGTCGAAATTCGGCCCTATCTCGACCGGTATCTGCGCGGCTCGAACGGCGTCGAGGCGGTTGACCGGGTGAAACTGATGAAGCTGCTCTGGGACGCGATCGGGACGGAGTTCGGCGGACGGCACGAGCTCTATGAGCGGAACTATTCCGGGAATCACGAAAACGTGAAGGCGGAGATGCTGTTCACGGCCGAAGCGCGGGGGGACGCCGATCGAATGCGCGGATTCGTCGAGCAGTGCCTTGCAGAGTACGACCTGGACGGGTGGACGGTCCCCGATCTGGTCGACAACGCGGATGTGAGCGCGCTGCTCCAGCAGGCCAAGCGTTCCTGACGATTCGGGCGGGGACGCCGGGAGCTTTCCCGGCGTCCTCGTCGGTTCGGCCGACGCTATCGGAGCGCTCGTGCCCTGCACTAGGCTGACGCCAGGTGGACAGCTTGAGGGGGAGCGGATGACGTCTGGTGTGGGGGACACGCGGGAACACGACGGGGCGCCGGGGGGCGAGCCGGGGGCGGTGCGTGCGGCGGACACGCGCCGGGGCGCAGACCCGGGCCGCGCGGCGCACGCGGGGGCGGCGGAGGCCATCCCGCCCGGCACGGCGGACACGCGCCGCGAGGGCCGTGGCCGCCTCGGCATGAGCATCCAATCGAAGCTCCTCGCGATGCTCCTGGCCGTGAGCCTGCTCGCCGCCGTGATCGTCGGGGTGATCGGCTTCGTGAACGGCCGGAACTCCCTGCACGCCGCGGCCGAGGACCGTGTCACCACCCTGCGCGAGATGCGCACGACCCTCGTTCGCGCCGCGGTCGGCAGCGTCGAACAGTCGGTCGTCCTCAACAGCCGAAACCTGTCGGCGCAACAGGCCTCCCTCGCCTTCAACGCGGGGTTCGCGGAGGCGCAGACGCGTGAGCTCTCGCCCGAGAAGCGCGCCGAGCTGGATGCGTTCTACGCCGAACGGTTCACCCCGGAGCTCCGGGAGCGCACGGGCGACGACTACAGCGATCGGGCCTTCCTGCCGGAGGACCCGGCGGCCCAGTATCTGCAGGCGTATTACACCGCGCCGACGACCGATTTCGACGCGGCCCTCGCCGTGGCGGACGCGGGCGACGGCAGCGAGTGGTCCGCGGCACACGCTCGCTACCACGACTATTTCCAGCGGCTCATCGACACCCTCGGCTACGAGGACATCCTGCTGTTCAACACCGAGGGCTCGGTCGTGTACTCGGCGTACTCCGGCGTGGACCTCGGCGCGGATATCACCGCTGGCCCGCTCCGGGACACCCTGCTCGCCGGGGCCTACGAGGAGGTCATGGCGACGAACTCGGTGAGCGCCGTGGCCACGACGGACTTCGAGCGCTGGGTGCCCTCGCTCGGGGTGCCCACGATGTGGGTCGTCTCCCCGGTCGGCAACGACGAGCGGATCACGGGCGCGATGGCCGCCCAGGTTCCGTTGGAGCGCATCAGCGAGGTGCTCACGGGGGCCAACCGCTGGGCCGAGCAGGGCCTCGGGCAGACCGGCGAGGTCTACCTCGTCGGCGGCGACGGCCTGATGCGCTCGGCCTCGCGGCAGCTCTTCGAGGACCCGGAGGGCTACGCGGCTGAGGTGCGAGCCAACGGCACCCCGCAGCAAACCGTGGACCGGATCCTGCAGGTGGATGGCACGGTGCTCCTGCAGCCCGTGGACACCGAGCCGGTCGCCCGCGCGCTGAGCGGGGAGACCGGGGTCATGCGCTCGACGACGATCACCGGCCGTGAGGCCATCACGGCGTACACCCCCGTCGGCGTTTCCGGGCTCGACTGGGTCGCGGTCGCGAGCGTGGACAGCGACGAGGCCCTTGCCCCCGTGCGGGAGTTCACCCGCAACCTGGTGCTGGCCACCCTCGGCATCCTGCTCGGGGTCACTCTGCTGTCGATGCTCTTCGCCCAGGTGTTCAGCCGACCCGTCCGCCGCCTGGCCGGGGCCGTGCGCGAGGTCGCCGCGGGCGACTACGACACCCGCGTCCCCGCGGACGGCCGCGACGAATTCGGCGAGCTCGGTCAGGCCTTCAACGATATGAGCTCCAGCCTGCGCATCAAACAAGACCTGATCGACGAGCAACGTGAGGAGTACGATCGGCTCTTGCTCAGCGTCGTCCCCCAGGACGTCGCAACCAAGTACCGCGCGGGCGAGGAAACGATCGCCGAGGATCACCCGGACGTGACGGTCGTCTTCGCGCAGCTCGTCGGCATCGAAGACTTTGCCCGCGGTCGCTCCAGCGAGGAGGAGCGCGAGCTCCTGAACCGCCTCATGCTGAGCTTCGATGACGCTGCGGAGCGGACGGGGGTGGAGAAGGTGCGCACCCTGCACGGGGCCTACCTGGCGAGCTCCGGGCTCATCGTGCCCCGCGTGGATAACGTCCGGCGCGCCATTGACTTCGCCCTGGAGCTGCGCGCCTGCGTGGAGCGCTTCAACGCGCAGCACGGCACCCACCTCCAGGTACGGATCGGGGTGGACACCGGCACGGTGACGAGCGGCATCGTCAGCAAAACCGGGCTCGCCTACGACCTCTGGGGCGACGCCGTGAACCTCGCGCACCGGGTCCAGGAGCGCGTGGCGACCCCCGGCGTCTACGTCAGCCAGCGGGTCCGCGATCGGCTCATGGACAGCGTCGAGCTCGACGCCGCCGGGGAGATCAGCGCGGGCGACGGAGCCGAGCCCGTCTGGAAGGTGCGCTAACCGTGTTCGGCCTCGATCAGCAGTGGATGATCTGGGCGATCATCTTCGCCGTTGGCCTGCCCGTGACGATCGTCGTCCTCACGGAGGTGATCGGCTCCCTGCAGCGCCGGGGGAGCGCCGCCGTCAAGCCGGTGCGGCTGCTGCGCAACTGGGTGGTGCCGGTCGCGGCGGTGCTGGCGCTGCTCGCCTTCGCGGTGCAGCAGCCCACGAATCACGTCTGGGTGCGGGTGGTCGCGACCCTGCTCGGCTTCCTCGTCATCCTGCTCCTCCTGAGCTCCTTCAACGTCGCGCTGTTCGCGAACGCGGAGGCGGGCACCTGGCGGGACCGGATTCCCTCGATCTTCATTGACCTCACCCGGCTCGTGCTCATCGTGGTCGGCCTGGCGGTGCTGTTTTCCTGGGTCTGGGGGGCCGACGTTGGGGGCCTGTTCGCGGCCCTCGGGGTCACCTCGATCGTGGTCGGCCTCGCCCTGCAGAACGCGGTCGGTGGCATCGTGTCCGGGCTGCTGCTGCTGTTCGAGCAGCCCTTCGAGATCGGCGACTGGCTCGACACCGGGACGGTCCGTGGCCGCGTGGTCGAGGTGAACTGGCGCGCCGTGCACATTGACTCGGGTGCGGGCATCCAGATCGTGCCGAACGCCGCGCTCGCCGGGGCCTCCTTCCGGAACCTCAGCCGCCCAGACGGCCCGTACCGCGTGCCCGTGGAACTCACCTTCAGCACCGACGACGCCCCCGACAGTGTCATCGACACCCTGATTGAGGTCGCCGCGGGCCTCGGCCTGGCCGGGGTGCCGGGGGACCGCGCGGGCGTCTCCGCCGTCTACCTCGGCGCGGCCAGCTACCGGGTGAGCCTGCCGCTGGCCGCCCCGAGCGAGGAGAGCGCCGCCGTGAACCTGTTCCGGCAGCGGCTCTGGTACGAGACGCGGCGCGCGGGCCTCGCCCTCGACGGCGATGCGACGGATCCCGTGGCCACCGTGGCCCGCCGCGAGGAGGCCATCGCGCAGCTTGCGGCCCTGTACCGCTTCGACGAGGCAGACCGGGAGGCGCTGCTCAACGCCGGGCGGATCGTCCGATACGGCAGCGGGGAGACGGTTTTCCGCCCGGGCACGGTGCCCGATGAGGTCGGCTTCGTCGTCTCGGGCCGGGTCGGTTTCTGGGGCGAGGCATTCGGGCCGGAGCGCACGGTGAGCATCGCCGAGGTCGGCGAGATCATCGGACAGACCGCGCTGACCCGCGAGCGAACCCGGCTGGGCAGCACCGCCCGCGGCATCGTCCTCCTCCTGAGCGTGCCGGTCGCGGCGCTCGACCCCATCGTGCGCAGCCACCCGGATCTGGCGCGCCGCATCGGGGACAGCATTGAGCTGCGCCGCAGCCAACTGGACACCGTGCTCGCGGAGCCGCCTGGCCCGCTGGCCTCGCCGGCCGGTCCCGTGCCGAGCTCCCACCGGCGCCGCCGCCGCTGAGGCCCGGACGCGTGCGCGGCGCGAACCCCGGGTGCGGTATAGTGATCTGGTTGGCATCTCTTTAAGGATCGTCCTGTGAGGCGAAGAAGGGGGGTCGGTTATGGGAACACGAACGGTTCTGCACCAGGCAGACATCGAACGCGCGCTCACCCGAATCTCGCACGAAATCATCGAGTCGAATAAGGGCACCGCCGATCTCATCCTCCTCGGGATCCCGACCCGCGGTGCCGCGCTGGCGCAGCGCCTCGCCGCCATCATCGGCCGCATCGACGGCCAGGACTCGCTCCCGTTCGGGCAGCTCGACGTCACCATGTACCGGGACGATCTGGCGAAGCACCCGACCCGGGCCACGATGCCAACGGAGATGCCCGAGGGGGGCATCGACGGCAAGACCGTCGTCCTCGTGGACGATGTCCTCTACTCCGGCCGGACCGTCCGGGCCGCGCTCGACGCACTCAACGACCACGGCCGCCCCCGCGCCGTGCGCCTCGCCGCGCTCATCGACCGGGGCCACCGCGAGCTGCCGATCCGCGCCGACTTCATCGGCAAGAACCTGCCGAGCGCGTCCAGCGAACGGATCTTCGTGCGCCTCGCCGAGCACGACGGCCTCGACGAGGTCACGATCGAGTCCGGCGGGGAGGGCACCGCCGCATGAGGCACCTGCTCAGCACCAAGGCCCTCAGCCGCGACGAGGCAATCCTGATCCTGGACACGGCCGAGGACATGGCCGACACCCAGCAGCGCGAGATCAAGAAGCTGCCGACGCTCCGCGGGAAGACCGTCGTGAACCTGTTCTTCGAGGACTCCACGCGCACGCGGATCTCCTTCGAGGCCGCCGCCAAGCGCCTCTCCGCGGATGTGATCAACTTCAGCGCGAAGGGCTCCAGCGTTTCCAAGGGCGAGAGCCTGAAGGACACCGCGCAGACCCTCGCCGCGATGGGCGCCGACGGCGTCGTCATCCGCCACCCCGCCTCGGGCGCGCCCGACCGGCTCGCCGCGAGCGGCTGGATCGACATGGGCGTCCTGAACGCGGGCGACGGCACCCACGAGCACCCCACGCAGGCCCTGCTCGACGCCTTCACCATGCGCCGCCGCCTGCACGGCGAGGGGAGCCGGGGCCGGGGCCTCGACGGCATCTCCGTGGTCATCGTCGGTGACATCGCGCACTCGCGGGTCGCGCGCTCGAACCTGTGGCTGCTCGTGACCCTGGGCGCGCGGGTCACGTTCGTGGCCCCGGAGACGCTCGTGCCCTTCGGCGCGCGCGGCTGGCCCGTGACGATCCGGCACTCCCTCGACGAGGCGCTCCGCGAGGATGCCCCGGACGTTGTCATGCTGCTCCGAATCCAGACCGAGCGGATGCACGCCGCATTCTTCCCCAACGCCCGCGAGTACGCGCGCAGCTGGGGTCTGGGAGACGATCGTTTCGACCGCCTCCCGACGAGTACCATAGTGATGCACCCCGGGCCGATGAACCGTGGCCTGGAGATTTCCTCCCGCGCCGCCGATTCCCCCCAGTCGACCGTGCTCGAGCAGGTCGCGAACGGGGTGTCCGTGCGGATGGCCGCGCTGTATTTGTTGCTGTCCGGGGAACGAGGAGAGGGTTCATGAACCAGGGAATACTGATCACCGGAGCGCAGCTGGCCGATGGCCGCGTGGCCGACATCCGCATTGAGCGCGATCGGATCGCCGAGGTCGCCGACGCGCTGCAGCCGCGCGACGCCGAACGCGTCATCGACGCGAGCGGCCTCATTGCCCTCACGGGCCTCGTCGACCTGCACACGCACCTCCGCGAGCCCGGGCTGGAGCAGGCCGAGACCGTCTTGACCGGCACGCAGGCCGCCGCCGCCGGCGGCTTTACCACGGTGTTCCCGATGGCCAACACCTCGCCCGTTGCCGACACCGCGGGCGTCGTAGAGCAGGTGCAGGCCCTCGGCGATGCCGCGGGGTACGCCACCGTCCGGCCCATCGGCGCGGTCACGGAAGACCTGGCGGGGGAGCGGCTCAGCGAGATCGGCGCGATGGCCCAGTCCCGCGCCCAGGTCCGCGTCTTCTCCGACGACGGCATCTGCGTCTCCGATCCCCAGCTCATGCGCCGGGCCCTCGAGTACGTCAAAACCTTCGACGGGGTGATTGCCCAGCACGCCCAGGACCCCCGCCTCACCGAGGGCGCGCAGATGAACGAGGGCCCGCTGTCGAGCGAGCTCGGCCTGAAGGGCTGGCCCGCCGTCGCCGAGGAGTCCATCATCGCCCGCGACGTGCTGCTCGCCGAGCACGTCGGCGCGCGGCTGCACATCTGTCACCTGTCGACCGCCGGATCCGTTGAGGTAATCCGCTGGGCGAAAGCCCGCGGCGTGCAGGTCACGGCCGAGGTCACCCCGCATCACCTGCTCCTCGATGAGGAGGTCGTTCGCTCCTACGACGCGCGCTACAAGGTCAACCCGCCCCTGCGTC
>NZ_JAPFRB010000005.1:237285-242882 GCF_035726885.1 Leucobacter sp. M11
ATCGACATCATCGCGACCGACCACGCCCCGCACCCCGTGGAGCGCAAGGACTGCGAGTGGGACGCCGCCGCCTTCGGTATGGTCGGCCTGGAGTCCGCGCTCAGCATCGCGCAGACCGCGCTGGTTGACCCGGGCCACGCGAGCTGGGCAGATGTCCAGCGACTCCTGTCCCAGGCGCCCGCCCGCATCGGCTCCCTGGAGGGGCACCCCGAGGAGATCCGCGCCGGCGAAGCCGCCGACCTCGTGCTCTTCGACCCGAGCGGCTCGAGCGTGTTCGACACCGAGCGCCTCTACGGCAAGAGCGAGAACTCACCCTTCCTTGGGCTGGAGCTGTCTGGGCGCGTGCACAGCACGATCCGCCGCGGCACCCTGACCTTCGATCACGGCCAGCTGGTAGACGCCGAGACCGTGGCCCGCGCCGCACACGAGCGGGCGGTGACGGCATGACCACCGACACCAAGCTGCTGCTGTTCACCATCGCCATCGGGCTGCTGCTGATCCTCGTCTTCCTCGGCATGTTTTTCGCCTGGCGCAAGCGCTCCCGGCACGGCGCGAGGCTCGCGCCGGCCGGCCGCGCCGCGCTCACCGGCGAGGTGCTGCTGACCCTGGACCGGATCCTCTACGTCGCGACGACCCCGAAGGACGCCCGGCTCGACCGGGTCGCCGTCCCCGGGCTGCGCTACCGCGGCTACGCGAGCCTCACGGTCGCGACCGACGGCGTGCAGATCCAGGTCACGGGTGAGCACCCCGTGGTGATCCCCGCCGCGCAGGTCACCGGCCTCGAGTCCGGCCAGCTCACGATCGACAAGGCCGTTGAGCGCAACGGCCTCGCCATGCTCGGCTGGCGCTCCGGCGACACCGAGCTGCTCAGCGCCTTCCGCCTGCCGGAGGGCAGCGGCCGCACCGCACTGCGCGAGGCGCTCAGCCACCCCAACTTTTCCGCAATCCCCGCATCAACACCCCACCAGGAGGCCTAGGTGACCCTGCCCGCTGTCGCACCATCTGCCGTGCTCGTTCTTGAGGACGGAAGCCGATTCGAGGGACGCCCCTACGGCTCAACCGGTCGCGCACTCGGCGAGATCGTCTTCTCAACCGGCATGACCGGGTATCAGGAGACGCTCACCGATCCCTCCTACGCCGGTCAGATCGTCATGATGACCGCCCCGCACATCGGCAACACCGGCGTGAACGACGAGGACATGGAGTCCCGCAAGATCTGGGTCGCCGGCTTCGTCGTCCGCGAGCCCTCGCGCGTCGTGTCCAACTACCGGGCGCAGCGCTCGCTCGACGAGGACCTCGTCGCAGACGGCGTCGTGGGCATCTCCGGGGTCGACACCCGGGCGATCACCCGCCGAATCCGCTCCGCCGGGGCCATGCGCTCCGGCGTGTTCTCCGGCGCGGAGGCGGCGCTTGCCCCCGAAGAGCAGCTGCGCATCGTGCAGGAGCAGGAGCCGATGGCCGGGATGAACCTCTCCGCCGTCGTCACCACCCCCGAGCGCTATGACGTGCCCGCGGTCGGCGAGCGCGTCGGCAGCATGGCCGTCCTCGACCTTGGCATCAAGCGCCAGACCGTGACCTACCTAGCCGAGCACGGCTTCGATGTGACGGTGTTGCCGTCCACGACGACGCTCGCCGAGGTGCGCGAACTCGCCCCCGACGCCGTGTTCTACTCGAACGGGCCCGGGGACCCCGCGGCCAGCGGCGGCCACGTCGAGATGCTGCAGGCGCTGCTGCGCGACGGCATCCCGTACTTCGGGATCTGCTTCGGGAACCAGCTCCTCGGCCGCGCCCTCGGCTTCGAGACCTACAAGCTCGCCTTCGGTCACCGGGGGATCAACCAGCCCGTGCAGGACAAGCGCACCGGGCGGGTCGAGATCACCGCGCAGAACCACGGCTTCGCCGTGGACGCGCCCATCGAGGGCATCACGGAGTCGCCCGCGGGCTTCGGCCGGGTCCAGGTCAGCCACGTCAGCCTGAACGACAGCGTCGTTGAGGGCCTGGAGTGCCTCGACATCCCCGCGTTCTCCGTGCAGTACCACCCCGAGGCCGCGGCCGGTCCGCACGACGCCTTCTACCTCTTCGACCGTTTCCGCCAGCTGGTCCTCGACCGCCGGAACGGCACCGCCACCATCGCCACCTCAGGAGCCGCGCAGTAATGCCCAAGCGTTCAGACATCAATTCCGTTCTCGTCATCGGCTCCGGCCCCATCGTCATCGGTCAGGCCGTCGAGTTCGACTACTCGGGCACCCAGGCCTGCCGCGTCCTGCGCGAGGAGGGCGTGCGCGTCATCCTCGTCAACTCGAACCCGGCCACCATCATGACCGACCCGGACTTCGCGGACGCGACCTACGTCGAGCCGATCACCGCCGAGGTGATTGAGACGATTATCGCCAAGGAGAAGCCGGACGCAATCCTGCCGACCCTCGGCGGCCAGACCGCGCTCAACGCGGCCATGGAGCTGCACGAGCTCGGCATCCTGGAGAAGTACAACGTCGAGCTGATCGGCGCCAAGGTTGAGGCGATCCAGAAGGGCGAGGACCGCCAGCTCTTCAAGGACATCGCGATCGCCGCGGGCGCTGGCGTCGCCAAGTCCTACATCGCGACGACCGTCGAGGACGCGAAGAAATTCGCGAAGGACCTCGGCTACCCCCTCGTGGTGCGTCCCTCCTTCACGATGGGCGGCCTGGGCTCCGGCTTCGCCTACACCGAGACCGAGCTGGTCCGGATCGTGACCGACGGCCTGCACTACAGCGCCACGACCGAGGTGCTCCTCGAGGAGTCCATCCTCGGCTGGAAGGAGTACGAGCTCGAGCTGATGCGGGACACCAAGGACAACGCCGTGGTGGTCTGCTCGATCGAGAACGTGGACCCCGTCGGCGTGCACACGGGGGACTCGATCACCGTCGCCCCCGCCCTGACCCTGACTGACCGCGAGTTCCAGCACCTGCGCGACATCTCCATCGACATCATCCGCCGGGTGGGCGTCGACACGGGCGGCTGCAACATTCAGTTCGCGATCGACCCGGCCGACGGCCGCGTCATCGTGATCGAGATGAACCCCCGCGTGTCCCGTTCCTCCGCGCTCGCCTCGAAG
Organism: Leucobacter sp. M11; assembly: GCF_035726885.1. Lineage (NCBI taxonomy): Bacteria > Bacillati > Actinomycetota > Actinomycetes > Micrococcales > Microbacteriaceae > Leucobacter > Leucobacter sp. M11. The sequence continues at coordinate 240,380 of NZ_JAPFRB010000005.1, forward strand.
GCCACCGGCTTCCCGATCGCGAAGATCGCCGCGAAGCTCGCCATCGGCTACACGCTCGACGAGATCCCGAACGACATCACGATGAAGACCCCGGCCTCCTTCGAGCCCGCGATCGACTACGTCGTCGTGAAGGTGCCCCGCTTCGCCTTCGAGAAGTTCCCGGCCGCCGACGACACCCTTACGACCACCATGAAGTCGGTTGGCGAGGCGATGGCGATCGGCCGCAACTACGCGACGGCCCTGCAGAAGGCCCTGCGCTCGCTCGAGAAGAAGGGCTCGTCCTTCCACTGGGGCGAGGAGACGCGCCCCGTCGAGCTGCTGCTCACGAACATGGTGCGGCCCACGGACGGCCGGATCGTGGACGTGCAGCAGGCGCTGCGCCTCGGCGCGACCGCAGAGCAGGTCTTCGACGCCACGAAGATCGACCCCTGGTTCATCGACCAGATCGTCCTCATCAACGAGGTCGCCGAGGAGATCCGCGCCGCCGCCGAGCTGGACGCGGCGCTCCTCACGCACGCGAAGAACCACGGCTTCTCCGACGCGCAGATTGCGCAGCTGCGCGGCCTGAGCGAGGCCGAGGTCCGCGAGACGCGCCACGCCGCCGGAATCCGCCCGATCTTCAAGACGGTGGACACCTGCGCCGGGGAGTTCCCCTCGCTGACGCCCTATCACTACTCGTCCTACGAGACCGAGACCGAGGTCGAGCCGAGCGATCGCAAGAAGATCGTCATCCTGGGCTCCGGCCCGAACCGCATCGGGCAGGGCGTCGAGTTTGACTACTCCTGCGTGCACGCCTCCTACGCCCTCTCCGAGGCGGGCTACGAGACGATCATGATCAACTGCAACCCGGAGACGGTCTCCACGGACTACGACACGAGCGACCGGCTCTACTTCGAGCCGCTCACCTTCGAGGACGTCATCGAGGTGATCCACGCGGAGCAGGCCTCCGGCGAGCTCGTCGGCGTCGTCGTCCAGCTTGGCGGTCAGACCGCCCTGGGCCTCGCCCAGCCGCTCAAGGACGCGGGCATTCCGATCCTGGGCACCACGCCCGAGAACATCGACCTCGCCGAGGAGCGCGGGGCGTTCTCCGAGATCCTGGACCAGGCCGGGCTGCTCTCGCCCCGCAACGGCACCGCGATCGAGGTCGAGGGGGCCGTGAAGATCGCCGACGAGATCGGTTACCCCGTGCTCGTCCGCCCGTCCTTCGTCCTCGGCGGCCGCGGCATGGAGATCATCTACTCCGCCGCCGCGCTGCGTGACTACTTCGACCGGATGGCCGGTCAGGGCATCATCGACGCGGAGCACCCCGTGCTCGTGGATCACTTCCTGGACGACGCGATCGAGATCGACGTGGACGCGCTCTTTGACGGCGAGCACGTCTACATTGGTGGCGTCATGGAGCACATCGAGGAGGCCGGGGTGCACTCGGGCGACTCCAGCTGCACCCTGCCGCCCGTGACCCTCGGCTACGAGCAGATCAACGAGGTCCGCGTGGCCACCGAGGCGATCGCCCGCGGCCTGAACGTGCGCGGCCTGCTCAACGTGCAGTTCGCCATCGGCCAGGGCGTGCTGTACGTCCTCGAGGCGAACCCGCGCGCCAGCCGCACGGTGCCCTTCGTCTCGAAGGCGCTCGGCATCCCGCTCGCGAAGGCCGCCTCGCGGCTCATGGGCGGCGAGACCATCGCCGAGATGATCGCCTCTGGCCTGTTGCCCGAGCGCGACGGCTCGCGCGCGCCGCTGGACGCCCCCGTCGCGGTCAAGGAGGCCGTGCTGCCCTTCAAGCGCTTCCGCACCCACGAGGGCCTGATCGTCGAGTCGATTCTGGGCCCGGAGATGCGCTCCACGGGTGAGGTCATGGGCATGGACCGCGACTTCCCCCGCGCCTTCGCCAAGAGCCAGGCCGCGGCCTACGGCGGCCTGCCCACCTCGGGCACCGTCTTCGTCTCGGTCGCGGACCGCGACAAGCGCGCGATGGTGTTGCCGATGCTCCGCATGCAGGAGCTCGGGTTCACGATCCTCGCCACGCAGGGTACGCAGGTCGTGCTCGCCCGCAACGGGATCAACGCGCAGACCGTGCGCAAGTTCTCGCAGGCGGGGGAGGAGCCCAGCGTTGTCGAGCTGATCAACCAGGGCAAGGTGGACGTGGTGATCAACACCCCGTCCGGCCACTCCTCTCGTGCGGACGGCTACGAGATCCGCGCGGCAACCGTCGCGGCGGACAAGCCGATCTTCACGACGATCGCCGAGCTGGCGGCCGCCGTCGGCGCGCTCTCGATCCTCGACGAGGGCTTCGACGTGCGCTCCCTCCAGGAGTACGAGGCGGACCGCCAGGCCGCGCTGGCAGCGGGGGCTTAGGGATGATCGGATTCGGAGCACGACTCGGGGCGGAAATCGCCGCCGGGCGTCAGCTCTGCGTCGGCATCGATCCCCACCGCTTCCTGCTGGAGGACTGGGGCCTGGACGACAGCGCCGCGAGCGCCGAGCGGATGGGCCGCGACGTGAT
>NZ_JAPFRB010000005.1:242911-256567 GCF_035726885.1 Leucobacter sp. M11
TCAAGCCGCAGGTGGCCTTCTTCGAGCGCTTCGGGGCGGCGGGCTACGCCGCCCTGGAGCGGGTCCTCGCGGACGCCCGCGAGGCCGGGGTGCTCCTCATTGCCGACGTCAAGCGCGGCGACGTCGGCTCAAGCTGTGACGCCTACGCGGACGCCTGGCTGTCGCCGGGCAGCCCGCTGGAGTCCGACGCGATGACGGCCTCCGCCTTCCAGGGCTTCGGCACGCTCGCCGGGGCCCTCGGACACGTCACCGAGCACGGCAAAGGACTGTTCGTGCTCGTGGCGACCTCGAACCCGGAGGCGAAGGCCGTGCAGACGGCCCGGGTTCCGGACGGCTCCGGCGGGGACCGCTCGCTCAGCGCGCAGCTGCTCGCCGAGATCGCCGCGTTTAATGCCGAGCACCGCCTGACCGCGCCGTCGAACGCGGACGCGACGGCCGTCGGCTCGGTCGGGGCGGTGCTCGGCGCTACCCTGAACTTCGCCGACTTCGGCATCGACACCGACGCGGAGCGCACCCCGGCGCTGCCCGTCCTTGCCCCGGGCTTTGGCCATCAGGGGGCCAGCGTGGCCGAGGCGGGCACGATCTTCGGCGCGCTCGGCGCCGCACTGCTGGTCAGCGAGTCGCGGAGCGTGCTCCGCGGCGGTTCGGCCGGCCTCGCTCAGCGCGTGCGGGAGCACGCGGAATCTATTCACTCAACCCCAGGGAGAGTCAGACATGGCTGAGATGCCCGAAGTCGATCGCGCCGCGGCCAACCGCGCCGCGGTCGCCGCCCGACGCGCTCGCGCGGAACTGAAGGACAAACTGCGCTCCGGTGAAATCACCCCGCTGCGCGCCCTCGAGCTGTCGCTCGACCGGGACAGCGCCGCGGCGAGCCTGCGGATCACCGATTTCTTGCTCAGCCTGCCCGCGATCGGGGCCGTGAAGGCCCCCAAGATCCTGGAACGGCTCGGTATCTCTGACCGCAAGCGCCTCGGCGGGCTCGGCCGCCAGCAGCGCGTTCGGCTGGAGGAGTTTATCCGCGAGCGCTTCCAGATGGGCGGCGCCGGCCCGCGGCTCACCGTCCTCGCCGGCCCCACCGCGGTCGGCAAGGGAACGGTGGCCACCCACATCCGGGAAAACTTCCCGGGTATCCGGCTGTCGATCTCGGCGACCACGCGGGCGCCACGCCCGGGTGAGGTCGACGGTGAGCACTACTTCTTCGTCGATGACGAGCGCTTCGACCGGATGCTGGCCCGGGGCGAGCTCCTGGAGTGGGCGACCGTGCACAACTCCCACCGCTACGGCACCCCCCGGGGTCCCGTGGAGGAGGCAAGCGAGCGCGGCGAGCACGTCCTCCTGGAGATTGACCTGCAGGGCGCGCGCCAGGTGCGCAAGGCCATGCCGGAGGCGCGGCTCGTCTTCCTGGCCCCGCCCAGCTGGGACGAGCTGGTCCGGCGACTCGTCGGCCGAGGCACCGAAACCGAGGAGGAGCGCGAGCGTCGCCTGAGCACCGCGAAGGTCGAAATGGCCGCCGCGGATGAGTTCGATGCTGTGATTGTGAACGACACGGTCGCTGATGCGGCGCAAAGCATCGTAGACTTGATGCAGAGACACTGAGGAAGAGGACGCACATGGCGAACGTAAACGGGATCATCGACCCGCCCATTGATGAGCTGCTGTCGAAGGTCGACTCCAAGTACGCGCTCGTGATCTTCGCGTCCAAGCGCGCGCGTCAGATCAACGACTACTACACCGACCTGCACGACGGGAACCTCTTCGACAACGTGGGCCCCCTGGTGGACTCCACCGTCGAGGACAAGCCCCTGTCGATCGCGCTGCACGAGATCGCCGAGGAGAAGCTCCGCATGACGGAGATCGCCGAGTAGACTCGTCAGCACCCGAGGAAGCGCCGTCCCCGCACGGGGACGGCGCTTTCCGGTTAACCCCGCCCCGCGCGCCCGGCGCGACGGGGCCTGAATGACCCCCCACCCAAAAAACGCAGCCGCGAAAGAGGAACCATGTCGACGCTTCGCCTGTTCACGTCCGAGTCCGTCACCGAGGGACACCCCGATAAGGTCTGCGACCGGATCTCCGACACCATCCTGGACGCGATGCTCGCCCAGGATCCGGGGGCGCGCGTCGCCGTCGAAACCCTCGTCACGACGGGCCTCGTGCACGTCGCGGGGGAGGTCTCCACGAGCGGCTACGTCGAGATTCCCCAGCTCGTTCGCGATGCCGTCCGCGAGATCGGGTACACCTCTTCGGACACCGGCTTTGACGGCAACTCCTGCGGCGTCTCCGTGTCCATCGGGCAGCAGTCGCCCGATATTGCCGACGGCGTTGACGAATCCCTGGAGGCGCGCACGGGCCAGGCCGCGGACCCGCTCAGCCGTCAGGGCGCGGGCGACCAGGGCATCATGTTCGGCTACGCCACGGATGAGACCCCCGAACTGCACCCCATGGCGAGCTGGTTGTCGCACCGGATGGCGGAGCGGCTGGCCGAGGTGCGCAAGAGCGGTGAGCTCGACTTCCTGCGGCCCGACGGCAAGACCCAGGTCACGATTGGCTACGAGGGAGCGCGGCCCGTCTCGGTCGAGGCGGTTGTGCTCTCGACACAGCACGCACCCACGATCAGCCAGGACGCCCTCCGGGACGCGATTGAGCGCACCGTGATTCGCCCGGTGCTCGAGCGCGCCCCCCTCGCGAGCGACGGCGCGGAACTGTTCATCAACCCCGCTGGCCCCTTTGTCGTCGGCGGCCCGATGGGCGATGCGGGGCTCACCGGCCGCAAAATCATCATCGACACCTACGGCGGGGCAAGCCGCCACGGGGGCGGCGCGTTTAGCGGCAAAGACCCCTCGAAGGTGGACCGCTCCGCCGCCTACGCCATGCGCTGGGTGGCCAAGAACGCCGTGGCCGCCGGCCTGGCCTCCCGCCTGGAGGTGCAGGTGGCCTACGCGATCGGCCGCGCCCGCCCGGTGGGTCTTTACGTCGAGGCCTTCGGCACCGAGACCCTGCCCCTGGAGCGGATCGAGCGCGCGATTAGCGAGGTCTTCGATCTGCGCCCGCTCGCGATCATCCGCGACCTCGACCTGATCCGCCCGATCTATGCGCAGACCGCGGCCTACGGCCACTTCGGTCGCGAGCTCCCCAATTTCACCTGGGAGCGCACCGACCGCGTGGACGAGCTGCGCCTGGCCGCGGGGCTCGGTTCGGCGTGACCGCGGGGGGCGGTGTCGCGCGGGTGCTGCTCGACTCGGCGCTCCCGCAGCTCGACCACCTCTTCGACTACCGGGTCCCCGAGGCCCTGCTCGGGGAGATCCGCCCGGGCCAGCGGGTGCGGGTCCCCTTTCGGTCCCAGCAGCGCAACGCCTTCGGCTACGTCATCGACCTCGTCGCCGCCTCCGACTTCGGCGGGGAGCTGCACGAGATCACCGACCTCGTCTCGACCGTGCCGATGCTCACCCCGCAGGTGGCGGCGCTCGCCCGCGCCGTCGCCGACCGCGCCGGGGGGAGCGCGAACGACATTCTGCGCCTCGCGATTCCCGCCCGGCAGGTCCGCGTCGAAAAGAAATACCTGGCCGCCCGCGCGGCCGCCGAGGCGGCCTCCGACGATCCGGCACCGGGCCCCGCTGAGGAGGCGGCCGAGGCGACGGCCGAGCCCGAGCCGACCTGGGACGCGGCGCTCGATCTGAACGAGCCGGAACGCGAGCTGGCCGAGCTCCTCGTGAGCGGGGGCCGCGTCGCGATCCGCGCCTCGCACGGGCCTGCGCAGCTGCCAAACGGGGAGTGGGTGGGCCGCTGGGCAGCCGATCTCGCGCGCTCCGCCGCGGCCGTGCTCGCGACGGGGCACAGCTGCATCGTGGCCCTGCCCGACTACCGGGACCTCGACCAGCTCGCCGACGCGCTCGACGGGCTTGGCGTGCCTGAGGTGTTCCGCGTGGACAGCCGCCAGTCCAACGCGGAACGCTACGAGCGTTTCCTGCGCAGCCTGGAACCGGCCCCGCACATCATCGTCGGCAACCGCTCGGCGGTGTACGCGCCCGCCTACCGCCTGGGCGCAATCATGGTCTGGGACGACGGCGACCCGCTGCTCGCGGAGCCCCTGAGCCCGTATGTGCACGCGCGCGATGCGGCGCTCGTGCGCGCCCAGCAGGAGGAGGCCGGTCTCGTGTTCGCCGGGCACACCCGGAGCGCGGAGACGCAGCGCCTGCTGGACATCGGCTACCTCCGGGAGCCAGCGCAGACCCCGGCCCGCACCCGGGTCGTGCTGAGCGCGCAGACCCAGCAGCGCGATCAAGCGCCGGGTCGCATCCCGGAGATGGCGATCCGGATGGTGCGCGAGGCGCTCGCGACCGGACCGGTGCTCGTGCAGGTCGCCGCGCCCGGCTACGCGCCCGTCGCGGTCTGTGAACGCTGCCACGAGCGCGCGGTCTGCGGAGCGTGCGCGGGTCCGCTCGCGTTCCGCTCCCAGCACGGGCCCGGCGTGTGCCGCTGGTGCGGCACCGCGGCAACCCGTTGGCGATGCGGCTTTTGCCAGCATGAGCGGGTGCAGCTGCGCGGGGCGGGGGCCACCCGCACGGTGGAGCAGTTCGAGCGGCAGTTCCCGGGGGTTCGGGTCATGCTCAGCGACGGGGACACCCCGATCACGCAGGTCGATGCCCGCCCCGCGCTCATCGTCGCAACGCGCGGCGCTGAGCCACGCGCGGCGGGCGGCTACGCGGGCGTGCTCCTGCTCGACGGGGAACGCATGCTCGCCGCGGAGACGCTTCGCGTGGGGGAGGACTGCCTGCGCTGGTGGGAAAACGCGGCCGCGCTCGCCCGACCGCAGGCCAGCTGCCTCCTCGCCGGAGTCGCCGGCCCCATCGGGCAGGCCTTCGCCACCGGACGCCTGGAGGACTGGCTGCGCGAGGAACTCGCCCTGCGCCGCGAGCTGCGCTATCCGCCCGCCGTCCGCGTTGCCGCCGTCACGGGGGCCGAGCCCGTCGTGCGCGCCGCCGTGGCGAAGCTTGAGGGCCTGGGCGGCGTCGACGTGCTGGGGCCAAGCCCCGTCGCCGCCGCGCCCGGCGAGCCCGCCGGGGTGCGTGCGATCGTGCGCTTTGACTACCCGCAGGGCGCGGAGGTCGCGAGCCGGCTGCGCGGCGCGCTCGTCGCCGACGCCGCGGGCTCCGCGTCTCGGGCCCGCCGCGGCGGGAATCGGGCGGGGAGCCTGCGGCTCCGCTTCGATGACCGCGGCGTCTTCGACGCCTAGCCGGGCATCGCTCCGCCCGGGGACGCGTGCGCGGCACCGTCCCGGGGACATCCCCGCGTGCCCCGGCGCGGGGATGTCCCCGCGGAGCGTGCCGGGGTGGGACAATGGGTGAATGCGTATTGTTTTCGCGGGGACCCCCGAGGTCGCCGTTCCCAGTCTGGAGGCCCTCGTCGGGGCCGGGCACGAGGTGCTCGCCGTGGTCACCCGGGAAGACGCCCCCGTGGGGCGCAAGCGGGTGCTGACCGCCTCGCCCGTGGCCCGCGCCGCCGAGCGGCTCGGCCTGCCCACGATCAAGGCGAACCGACTCGATGATGCGGTCACCGCGCAGATCGAGTCCCTCGCACCCGAGCTGGGCGTCGTCGTCGCCTACGGCGGTCTCATCCGGGAGCCGCTGCTCAGCCTGCCGCGCCTCGGCTGGATCAACCTGCACTTCTCCGAGCTTCCTCGCTGGCGCGGGGCCGCCCCCGTGCAGCGGGCGCTCATGGCGGGGGAGACTCGCCTGGGGCTCGCCGTCTTCCGCCTCGTCGCCGCCCTCGACGCCGGGGCCGTGCTCACGGAGGACGCGCTCGAGGTCACCCCGGGCACCTCGGCAGACGACGCGCTCAGCGCCCTCGCGCTCTCCGGCACCGCCGCGCTGCTCGACGCCGTTGCCGGGCTCGGCGACGGCTCCCTGACTGCACGCGAACAGCTCGGGGAGGCGAGCTACGCGCACAAGCTGGAGCGCGAGGACGGCCGCCTCGACCCCCGTCAGCCCGCGGCCGCGGTGCTCGCGCACTGGGCCGGGGTCACGAGCGAGCCCGGCGCCTTCCTTGATGTGGAGGGCCAGTCCGTGAAGGTCCCCGAGCTGCGCGCCGTCGCGCTGCCCGAGGGCGAAGCCGTGCCGACGCCCGGCGTCGCTCGGCTCCTCGGGGCGACCGTTCTCCTGGGCACCGGCGACGGGGTCCTCGAACTCGTGCGGGTGCAACCCGCCGGAAAGGCGGCCATGAACGCCGCCGACTGGGTCCGCAGCCGCGGCGGAGAGGTACGTTTCGCATGACACCCGCACCCGATCAGGGCCCGAAGGCCCGCAAGCACGCACCGCACGCGAACACCGGCAAGAAGACGCAGGCCCGCGGGGGCGGTCAGCCCAAGCGCACGGCCGCCGAGCGCCGCAGCGCCGAGATCGCCGGGCAGCGCACGGTCTCCCCGCGCACGGTGGCCTACGAGGTGCTCCGCGACGTCGACGAGTCGGACGCCTACGCCAACCTCGTCCTTGCGCAGCGCATCCGCTCTGCGGGCCTGGCCGGGCTCGACGCCGCCTTCGTGACCGAGCTCGTCGGCGGCACGCTCCGCAACCGGGGCCGCTACGACCGAATCATCGAGCTCGCCGCGGGACGCGACATCACCGAGATCGACCCGACCCCGCGCACCGTGTTGCGCCTGGGTGTGCATCAGCTCCTCGGGATGCGGGTCAGCGATCACGCCGCGGTGAACGAGTCGGTGGAGCTGCAGCGCCGGGTGGGCACGCAGAGCGCCTCTGGCTTCGTGAATGGCGTGCTGCGCCGCGTGAGCAGGCTGGAGGCGGAGGCCTGGTTCGACGAGATCGATGAGCACGCGGAGAGCGCCGACCAGGCCCTCGCGCAGGTCTACTCACACCCCGAGTGGATCATTCGGGCCATGCGCACCGCGCTTCGCCAGGAGGGCCGCGAGGACGAGCTGCTCGCCCTGCTCGTGGCGAACAATGCGTCTCCCGAGGTCAACCTTGCCCTCCTTCCCGGGCTCACGGAGCCCGGCTTCGAGATGCCGGAGGGCGTCTCCGTCGTCGGCCCCGCCCCGACGGGAGCGGTGCTCGACGGGGGCAACCCCGGCCGCGTCGTCGGCGCCGGCCGCGGCTACCCAGCGGGGGCGCTGCGCGTGCAGGACCAGGGGTCCCAACTCGCGGCCCTCGCGCTGAGTCGCGCCCGGCCCATCGAGGCGGGGGAGCGCTGGCTCGATCTCTGCGCCGGCCCCGGCGGGAAGACCGCGCTCCTCGGCGCGGAGGCCCGGCTCGCGGGCGGTTCCGTGCGCGCCAACGAACTCGCCCCGCACCGCGCGGCACTCGTGCGCGACGCGGTCCGCGCGGTCGCTGACACGGTCGAGGTCGTCTCCCACGACGGCCGCAGCGACGAGGCCTACGCGGGCGAGCGCTACGACCGGATCCTCGTCGACGCGCCCTGCACGGGCCTCGGCGCGCTTCGCCGCCGCCCGGAGGCACGCTGGCGGAAGCAGCCGGAGGACGTGCCGGGCCTGACCCGCCTGCAGGGCGAGCTGCTCGACGCCGCCGTGGCGCACCTGAAGCCCGGCGGGCTGCTCGCCTACGTCACCTGCTCCCCGCACCCCGCCGAGACCCGCGTGGTCGTGGACCGGATGCTGGGGCGCAACCCCGGCCTCGAAGAGCTCTCGGCCCGCGACGCGCTCGCGCCCGTGACCCGGGGCGGCGCGCTCGACCTCGGCGGCGACACGCCGTCCGTGCAGCTGTGGCCGCATCGGCACGGCACGGACGCGATGTTCATCGCGCTGTTCCGCGCGCCCGTTGGGTAGGCTGGTGTGGTGAACGACTTCCCCGCGCAGCGCATCAACCCGAGTATCCTCTCCGCCGACTTCGTGAACCTCCAGCACGAGCTGGAGCGGATCGCGACGGCCGACCTCGTGCACGTTGACGTTATGGACAACCATTTCGTGCCGAACCTCACGATGGGCCCGCCGATCGTGGATCGGATCCAGGCGGTGTCCCCAATTCCGCTGGACATGCACCTGATGATTGCGGACGCGGACCGCTGGGCGCCCGGCTACGCGGAGCAGGGTGCCTACTCGGTCACCTTCCACGCGGAGGCCACGACGGACCCCGTCGCCCTCGCCCGCCGGATCCGCGACATCGGTGCCCGCGCCGGGATCGCCCTGAAGCCCGGCACCGACCCGGAGCCCTACCTGGAGCTGCTCGGCGAGTTCGACCAGCTCCTCGTGATGACCGTCGAGCCCGGTTTCGGCGGCCAGTCCTTCATGCACGACATGATGCCGAAGCTCGCCCGCATCGCCGAGGCAAAGCGTCGGCACGGGCTCGACCTCTGGTTGCAGGTGGACGGCGGGATCACCGTGGACACGATCGGCATCGCGGCCGAGGCGGGCGCGGACACCTTTGTGGCTGGCTCCGCGGTGTACGGCGGCGTTCCCGAGGACCGCATCGCCGAGCTGCGCGCCGCCGCCGCGCAGCACACGCACTAACCGCCGCGGGACGAGCGGGTTTTGCGCGGGGTGACACGTCCGCACCCGCGAGCCGCGGTAGTCTTGTGGCGTGAAGAATTTTGACGAGCTGTTTGCCGAACTGAGTGAGAAGGCCAGGACCCGCCCCGCGGGCTCCGACACCGTTGCCCGGCTGGACGCGGGCGTGCATCAGATCGGAAAGAAGATCGTCGAGGAGGCCGCCGAAGTCTGGATGGCCGCCGAGTACGAATCGGATGCGGACTGCGCCGAGGAGATCAGCCAGCTGCTCTACCACCTCCAAGTCATGATGCTCGCCAAGGGCCTCAGCCTGCAGGACGTGTACAAGCACCTCTAGCAGCGACGCCCGCCGCCGACCGCCCACCCGCGGTTCGCGGCGGCACCACCTCCGCCGTCACCCCGGTTCCCCTCTGCACCACCCGCCAGCGCGGACGCGTTGGCCAACAAAGGACACGCTTCAATGCTCCGTATCGCGGTTCCCAATAAGGGCTCCCTCTCCGAAATCGCCGCCCAGATGCTCTCCGAGGCCGGGTACAGCGGCCGTCGAGACACCCGGCAACTCGTGCACACCGACGTCGCCAACGACGTCGAGTTCTTCTACCTGCGCCCCACCGATATCGCGACCTACGTCGGCTCCGGCGCACTCGACGTCGGCATTACCGGGCGGGACCTGCTCCTGGATTCCGGCTCCGACGCGAGCGAGGTCACCCCGCTCGACTTTGCCGACTCCACCTTCCGGTTCGCCGGTCCGACCGAGAGCTTCGCCGAGCTCGCCGATCTTGAGGGCAAGCGCATCGCAACGAGCTACCCCACGCTCGTCGTGAACTTCCTCGCCCAGCACGGGGTCACCTGCGTGCCCGTCAAGCTCGACGGCGCCGTGGAATCCGCGGTCCGCCTCGGCGTTGCCGACGCGGTTGCCGACGTCGTCTCCACCGGGGCGACGCTCCGCGCCGCCGGGCTCGAGATCTTCGGCCCCGTCATCCTCGAGTCCACCGCCGTGCTCATCCAGGGACCGACGCAGCACGACGGCCTCGCCACGCTCCAGCGACGGCTCCAGGGCGTGCTCGTGGCCCGCCAGTTCGTCATTATGGACTATGACCTGCCGGCCGAGCGGCTGGACGCCGCGACGAAGGTCGCCGGTGGGATCGAGTCGCCCACGGTCTCCCCGCTCCGTGACGAGGGCTGGGTCGCCGTCCGGGTGATGGTCCGCAAGGACGAGTCGAACCGGGTCATGGACCAGCTGTACGAAATCGGTGCCCGGGCGATCCTGGTGACCGCCATTCACGCGGCCCGGTTGTAACCGGCGACCCGCACCACGTTTTTGAGTAAAGGAGCATCATGACCGTGAGCGTTCGCGTCATTCCCTGCCTCGACGTCGCGGACGGCCGCGTCGTGAAGGGCGTCAACTTCCTGAACCTGCGCGACGCGGGCGACCCCGTCGAGCTCGCCCAGAAATATTATGAGCAGGGCGCCGATGAGCTGACGTTCCTCGATGTCACGGCCACGACCGAGGGTCGGGCCACGACCTACGACATGGTGCGCCGCACCGCGGAACAGGTCTTCATTCCGCTGACCGTCGGCGGCGGTGTCCGCAGCGACGAGGACGTGGCCCGCCTGCTCGGCGTCGGCGCGGACAAGGTCGGCGTGAACAGCGCCGCGATCGCCCGCCCCGAGCTGATCGGCGAGATCGCCGACCGTTTCGGCGCACAGGTGCTCGTCCTCTCCCTCGACGTCAAGCGCAGCGAGCGGATGCCCTCCGGCTTCGTCGTCACGACGCACGGCGGCAAGCAGGAATCTGAGCTGGACGCCCTGGCCTGGGCGAGCGAGGTTGTCGAGCGCGGGGCGGGCGAACTGCTCGTCAACTCGATGGACGCCGACGGCACCCTCGCGGGCTTTGACCTGGAGCTGATCGAGCGGGTGCGCGAGCTCAGCTCCGTGCCCGTGATCGCCTCGGGGGGCGCGGGGGCCGTGGAGCACTTCGCCCCGGCCGTGCACGCGGGCGCGGACGCGGTCCTCGCGGCCAGCGTCTTCCACGACGGCACTATGACGATCGAAGAGGTCAAGCGGGGCCTTGCCGCCGCGGGCGTCTCGGTTCGCCTGGCCGAGGGGGCCTAGCCGTGCCGGGGCCGAGCGCGGCCGCGTCGGGGATCCCCGAGGGGCTCGTCTTCTCCTCGGACGGGCTGATCCCCGCCATCGTGCAGGACGATACGTCGGGCGAGGTGCTCATGCTGGCCTGGATGAACGAGGAGGCCCTCGCGCGCACGCTCAGCGAGGGACGCGTCACCTTCTGGTCCCGGTCCCGCGGTGAGCTGTGGCGCAAGGGCGACACCTCCGGGCACCGTCAGTACGTCCGGAGCGTCGCCCGGGACTGCGACGGGGACACGCTGCTCGTGCGCGTCGAACAGCTCGGCGCCGCCTGCCACACCGGCACCCAGAGCTGCTTCACCGACCGCGGCATTCCCGCGACCGTCGGCACCTCCGCAGCAGCCGATCAGGATCCAGAAGGAGCAGGGACAGCATGAGCGCTCAGGTCGCCACCACCACGACGCGGGAGGCCTTCGACGTGGCGTACGCCGCACAGCCCGTGACCTCCGTCTGCCGGGTCATCTTCGCCGACGGGGAAACCCCCGTCAGCATCTATCGCCGGCTCGCCGATTCCCGGCCCGGCACCTTCCTCCTGGAATCCGCGGGGCAGGGCGGGGTCTTCACCCGTTTCTCCTTCGTGGGGGCGGGGTCCTTCGGGGTGCTGGGGGAGCGCGACGGCGAGGCCACCTGGGCCGCCCAGGGCCTCGACGCAGAACGGCTCCTCCCCGGCGGCCTCGCGGGGCTGGCCCCCCTGGACGCGCTGAGCCGGATCACCGCGCGCTGGGCCTCCGAGCCCGTCGCCGGGTTGCCCGCGCTCACGAGCGGCTTCGTCGGCTACGTCGGCTGGGAAGCGATTCGTCAGCTGGAGCACCTGCCCAACGGCCCCGCCGCGGGCGCGGATCTCCCGGGGCAGGCGCTCAGCTTCGTCTCCGAGCTCGTGGTCATCGACCACCGCGAGGGGGCCGTGGTCCTGCTCGCGAATGTGCTGGGCGGCGACACCGGCGACACGCCGGACGCCGATCTTGCCTGGACGGATGCCCAACTTCGCCTGGACGCCCTGCAGGAGCAGCTTGCCGCGCCCATGTCGATGCCGCTGTCCACCCTGGATTTCAGCGTGACCGCGGAGCCGGAGAGCCTGACCCGGCAGGAGGACTACCTGGCCGGGGTGCGCCGCGCGCAGCAGTACATCGTGGACGGCGACATCTTCCAGGTGGTGCTGTCCCAGCGCTTCGATCACGAGTGCCGAGCGGAGCCCCTCGATGTGTACCGCGTGCTCCGCCACCTGAATCCGAGCCCCTATCTGTACCTGCTGAGCGTGACCGGCAATGACGGAGTGCCCTTCCACGTGGTGGGATCCAGCCCGGAGGCGTTGATCACGGTGACCGATGACCGGGTCTACACGCACCCGATCGCCGGCTCGCGCCCGCGCGGGGCCACGGTTGAGACGGATGCCCAACACGAGCGGGACCTGCTCGCGGACGAGAAGGAGCGCGCGGAACACCTCATGCTCGTCGATCTCTCGCGGAACGACCTGCTCCGGGTCTGCGAGCCGGACTCCGTCGAGGTGACCGAGTTCATGCGGATCGAACGCTTCAGCCACATCATGCACATCGTCTCCTCGGTTGAGGGGCGACTGCGGCCGGGCCAGAACGCGATCGACGCCTTCCGCGCGACCTTCCCGGCCGGAACGCTCTCCGGGGCCCCGAAGCCCCGGGCCCTGCAGATCATCGACGAGTTGGAGCCCATCCAGCGCGGGGTGTACGGCGGCGTGGTCGGGTACTTCGGCCTGGGCGGCTCCGCCGACCTCGCCATTGCGATCCGCACGGCGACCATCCGGGACGGCGTGGCCAGAGTTCAAGCGGGAGGCGGCATCGTGCACGAATCCAATCCACTGTCCGAGTTCGAGGAGTGCCGGAGCAAAGCGGCCGCGCCGCTGCGCGCGGTCGCGGTGGCCAACACCCTGGCCCCGCTCCCGGCGGGGGGTGCCCGATGACCGGGGCGAAGCGCCTGAAGCGCGTTTCCCTGCTCCTCCTGCTCGTCTCGGCGGGGGCCGCCCTGTTTGGCACGACCCAGACCTGGTACACGCTGGAGCTGGCCGAGGGCGCCGCCTCGGTTGACGAGGCGGTGCTCACGGGTCAGCAGGCCTCGGCGGGGCTGAGTTCCTTTGGCCTCGCCGCCCTCGCGCTGACCGTCGCCCTGACGATCGCCGGTCCGGTGTTTCGCGTGATCCTCGGCCTGCTGGCCGTTGGCTTCGGCGCGGGTGTGCTCTCGCTGAGCCTCGGCGTGATGAGCTCCCCGCGCACCGCGGCGCTCGACGTGCTCGCGGAGCTGACCGGGCTCGCGGGCGAGGAGGCCAGCTACGGCACGGTGACCTCGATCGCGGTGACCCCCTGGCCCGCGGTGACCGCGACCGCCGGGGTGGTCCTCGGCCTGATCGGTCTGCTCGTGGTCGTCACCGGCCACCGCTGGCCGCGGGGCGGCCGCAAGTACGACACGAGCGCCGCGAATTCCCCGGCTGTCGCCGGCGCTGCGCAGGAGCCCGACCGCATCTCCGACTGGGATCAGCTGAGCGGCGGCGGCGACCCCTCCGCGGACGGCAGCGCCGAGGACGAGCCCGCCGAGGCGGGGCCGGGGCGGCTCGCGGACGAGGGCGCCGAAGCGCCGGTTGCGCCCGAAGCGCCCGAAGCGAGTGGCGGTTCGCACGAAGACCCGCCGACGCGATAGTCTTGACGGAGCCCCTGGTCCGTTGGCCAGCGGCCACGAACGTTTCGCAGTAATGAGGAGAGACATGACTACCCAGCACGAAGAACCTGGTCACGGCGATTCACCCGCCGCCTGGACCGCTGTCGTCGTGATGCTGATTGCCGTCACCATCGGGACGGTTGCCTTCTTCCTGAACATGCCGTGGCTCGTGTGGGCCTCCGCCGGCCTGCTCCTGCTCGGCCTGATCGTCGGCTGGGTCATGGCCAAGGCCGGATACGGCGTGCGCGGCCCGAAGTTCGTGCCCAAGAAGACCCACTAGGTCCGTGCTCACCGATCTGCTCGCGGGTTCGCTCGCTGACGCCGCAGCTCGGCGGGAGGCTCTGCCTCTCGCCGAGCTGGAG
>NZ_JAPFRB010000005.1:256604-258458 GCF_035726885.1 Leucobacter sp. M11
TGGAGTTCCTGCGCCCCGCCGATCACATCAAGGTGATCGCCGAGATCAAGCGCGCCAGCCCCTCGCGCGGGTCCCTCGCGGAGATCCGCGACCCCGCCGCCCTCGCCACGCAGTACGAGGCCGGGGGAGCGAGCACGATCAGCGTGCTCACCGAGGGCCGCAAGTTCGGCGGAAGCCTCGCCGACCTCGAAGCCGTGCGCAGCGTCGTGACGGTGCCGGTGCTCCGCAAGGACTTCATCGGCGAGGAATACCAGATTCTCGAGGCTCGCGCCGCGGGCGCCGACCTGATCCTGTTGATCGTCGCCGCGCTGGACCAGCCCACCCTGGAACGGCTCTACCGCTTCACGCAGGACGTCGGCATGACGGCGCTCGTCGAAACCCACGACGCGGACGAGGTTGCCCGCGCCGTGGACCTGGGCGCGGGACTCATCGGCGTGAACGCCAGAAACCTGTCCACGTTCGAACTCGATCGTGAGCTCTTCGGCCGCGTCGCCGACCAGATTCCCGCCGGGGTGATCCGCGTCGCGGAATCCGCCGTGCTCGGCGTCGACGACGTCACCCGGTACCGCCGGGCCGGGGCCGATGTCATCCTCGTCGGAGAGGCGCTCGTCACGAACGACCCGATCAGCACCCTCGCGAGTTTCCTCAACACCTAGGAAGTTATGTCTCAGAGCGACACCTCCCCGAGCAGCGTCCCCCTGAGCGCGCAGCCCGGGCCCTACTTCGGTCCCTTCGGGGGCCGTTTCGTCCCCGAATCGCTGGTCGCCGCGCTCGATGAGCTGTCGGAGGCCTACGACGCCGTCAAGCAGGACCCCGCCTTCCATGCGGAGCTGGACGCCCTGCTGAAGGATTACACGGGCCGTCCGTCCCCGATCACCGAGGTGCCCCGCTTTGCGGAGAGCGCGCGTGGGGCCCGGATCTTCCTCAAGCGCGAGGACCTGAACCACACCGGCTCGCACAAGATCAACAACGTGCTCGGCCAGGCGCTGCTCACCAAGCGCATCGGGAAGACCCGCGTGATCGCGGAGACCGGTGCGGGCCAGCACGGCGTTGCCACCGCGACGGCGGCGGCCCTGTTCGGCCTCGAGTGCGTGGTGTACATGGGCGAGGTGGACACCGAGCGCCAGGCCCTCAACGTGGCGCGGATGCGGCTGCTCGGCGCAACCGTGATCCCGGTGACGGCTGGCTCGCGCACCCTGAAGGACGCGATCAACGAGGCCATGCGCGACTGGGTGACCAACGTCGAGACGACAAACTATATCTTCGGCACGGTCGCTGGCCCGCACCCCTTCCCCGAGATGGTGCGCAACTTCCAGCGCGTCATCGGAGTTGAGGCCCGCCAGCAGATGCTCGACACCGTGGGGCGGCTGCCCGACGCGGTTGCGGCCTGTGTCGGCGGCGGCTCCAATGCGATGGGTATCTTCGATCCCTTTGTCGAGGATGCGGGCGTTGCCCTGCACGGCTTCGAGGCCGCGGGCGAGGGCGTGGATACGCCCCGGAACTCCGCGACGCTCACCCTGGGTCGCCCGGGGGTGCTGCACGGCGCGCGCAGCCTGATGCTGCAGGACGAGGACGGCCAGACCCTCGAGTCGCACTCGATCTCGGCCGGACTGGACTACCCCGGCGTCGGCCCCGAGCACGCCTGGCTCTCCGTGAGCGGCCGCGCCCAGTATCACCCCATCACCGACGACGAGGCCATGCAGGCCCTGTTCCGGCTCTCCCGGACCGAGGGGATCATCCCCGCGATCGAGTCCTCGCACGCCCTCGCCGGGGCCCTCAAACTTGCCGCCGAGCTCGGCCCTGAGGGCATCGTCCTCGTCAGCCTGAGCGGCCGCGGCGATAAGGACATGGAGA
>NZ_JAPFRB010000005.1:258501-260146 GCF_035726885.1 Leucobacter sp. M11
TGGCCCGGAAGGAGCTGCTCAGTGAGCACCTCACTCGTCGAAGCCCGGCTGCGCCAGCGCAACGCCGAGGCGAACGGTTCCCTCATCGGCTATCTCCCGGTCGGCTTTCCCGATCTGCGGACCAGCATCGACGCGGCCTGCGCCATGGTCGAGGGTGGCGTGGACATCATCGAGCTGGGGCTGCCCTATTCCGACCCCGTCATGGACGGCCCGGTCATTCAGGCCGCAACCGTGGAAGCCCTGAAAAACGGCTTTAAGCTCCGGCACGGCTTCGAGGCGATCCGCGAGATCACGAAGCGGGTCGACGCGCCCATCCTTGTCATGACCTACTGGAACCCCGTGATGCAGTACGGCGTGCAGCGCTTCGCCGATGACCTGCGCGAGGCCGGGGGAGCCGGGCTGATCACGCCCGACCTGATTCCCGACGAGGGCCGGGACTGGATCGACGCGGCCACCCGCGCGGATCTCGACCGGGTCTTCCTCGCCGCGCCCACCTCCTCGGACGAGCGCTTGCGCGCCGCGGTCGAGGCGAGCCGCGGCTTCGTGTACACCGTCTCCACCATGGGCGTCACCGGCACCAGGAACGACGTGGACTCGGCGGCACGCACCCTGGTCGAGCGGCTCCGCGCCGCCGACTGCGAGTTCAGCTGCGTGGGCCTCGGGATTTCCGAGGGCGCGCACGTGCGCGAAGTCCTCGACTACGCCGATGGCGCGATCGTCGGCTCCGCGCTTGTCCGCGGCCTCGCGGAGGGCGGTCCCGCCCGCGTGCGCGAGGTGGCCGCCGAGCTTGCCTCCGGCACGCTCCGAATCGCGCCCTCTGCCTAAGCGTCCGGCGAAGTAGACTACGAGCGGTGCGCCGCACTCCGATCCATCGACAAGGAACCCCGTGATGATTTCCCCGCTGAGCATTCCCAGCCCCGAGACGAGCTTTCTCGAATTCGGCCCATTCCGGATCTACTTCTACGCGATCTGCATCCTGGTCGGCATCGTCGTTGCCATGATCGTGACCGGCCGCCGCCTGACCTCGCGCGGCGCTGAACGCGGCGTGGTCATCGACTTCACGGTCTGGTCCGTCGCGCTGGGCATCATCGGCGCCCGGATTTACCACGTCCTCACCCACTTCGGCGACTACTTCGGCGAGGGCAAGAACGTCTGGGAGATCTTCGCTATCTGGAACGGCGGCATCGCGATCTTCGGCGCGCTGCTCGGCGGCGCGGTCGGCGTGATCATCGCCTCGCGCCTCACCGGGGTGCGCTTCTGGTCCTTCGCCGACGCCCTCGTGCCCGGCATGCTGCTCGCGCAGGCCTTCGGCCGGCTCGGGAACTGGTTCAACCACGAACTCTTTGGCGGCCCGACCACGCTGCCCTGGGGTCTCGAAATCGAGTCCACGAACGGCGCCTTCCCCATCGGTTTTGCCGAGGGCACCCTCTTCCACCCCACCTTCCTCTACGAGATCGTCTGGAACGTCCTCGGCGTGATCGTCCTGCTCGCGATCGAGAAGAAGCTCCGCCCGCGCTGGGGCAGCTTCTTCGGGATGTACCTCATCTGGTACGGCGTGGGTCGCGCGGTCATCGAGTCGATCCGCATCGATCCGAGCCAGATGGTCCTCGGCCTCCGCGTCAACGTCGCCACCGCGCTACTGGCT
>NZ_JAPFRB010000005.1:260176-283669 GCF_035726885.1 Leucobacter sp. M11
AACCGCTCCGAGCACCCCGGCATCGAGACCTCGGTCTACCGCCCCGGCCGGCAGAGCCCCGAGGCCGCGATGGCCGCCGAACTCGCCGAGTCCGACCAGGTGCACCGGGTCGCCGATCTGCTTGCCGAGAAGCACGCGGGGACCGGTTCCGATCCGCGCTAAGCTCCGCCCCGCTCATCGCTCGCACCAACCTGAGGGAACACCCATGAGACACGCAAAGATCGTCGCAACCTGGGGACCGGCCGTCTCCAACTATGAAAACACCCTCCGCCTCATCCACGCGGGCGTCAACGTCGCCCGGCTGAACATGTCGCACGGCTCCTACAACATTCACGAGGGCGTGTACCGGAACATCCGCCGTGCCGAGGCCGAGGTCGGTCGCCCCATCGCGGTGCTTGCGGACCTGCAGGGCCCGAAGATCCGTCTGGGCCGCTTCGCGGCGGGCCCCTACCAGCTCGAGGTTGGGGACCGCTTTTCGATCACGACCCGCGACATCGTCGGCGACGAGACCATCTGCGGCACCACGCACCAGGGTCTCCCGGGCGACGTGAACGTCGGGGACCCGCTGCTGATCGACGACGGCAAGGTGCTGCTGCGCGCTATCGAGGTCACCGCGGACACCGTCGTGACCGAGGTCGAGGTGCCCGGCGCCGTGTCCAACAACAAGGGCATCAACCTGCCCGGCGTGGCCGTCAACGTGCCCGCCCTGTCCGAGAAGGACGAGGAGGACCTGCGCTGGGCCCTCACGCTGGGCGCGGACTACATCGCGCTCTCCTTCGTCCGCGACGCCCACGACATCGTCCGGGTGCACGAGATCATGGCCGAGGAGGGGCGACGCCTGCCCGTCATCGCGAAGATCGAGAAGCCGCAGGCCGTCGAAAACCTCGAGGCCATCATCGACGCCTTCGACGGCATCATGGTCGCCCGCGGCGACCTGGGCGTGGAACTGCCGCTGGAGCAGGTTCCGATCGTGCAGAAGCAGGCCGTTGAGCTCTGCCGCCGGATGGCGAAGCCCGTCATCGTTGCCACGCAGATGCTCGAGTCCATGATCGAGAACCCGCGACCCACCCGGGCCGAGGCCTCCGACTGTGCGAACGCCGTCCTCGACGGCGCGGACGCCGTCATGCTCTCGGGCGAGACGAGCGTCGGCGCGTACCCCATCCAGACCGTCGAGACGATGGCCCGGATCATCCAGTCCACCGAGGAGCACGGCCTGGAGCGCATCGAGAACATCGGCACGGTGCCGCGCACCCAGGGCGGCGCGCTCACGCTCGCCGCGAGCGAGGTCGCCGACCTCATCGGCGCGAAGTTCATCTGCGTGTTCACGGAATCCGGGGACACCGTTCGCCGGATGAGCCGCCTGCGCAAGCCGCTGCCGATCCTGGGCTTTACGCCGTCCTTCGACATCCGGCGACGGATGGAGCTGACCTGGGGCGCCGACAGCTACACGGTGCCGCGTGTGGACAGCACGGACGAAATGTTTGCCCAGGTGGACACCGTGCTCATGTCCTCCGGCCGCGTGGAGCTCGGCGACACCGTGCTCGTCATCGCCGGATCGCCTCCCGGGGTGATCGGCTCGACAAACACCCTCCGGGTGCACCGGATCGGCGAAGCAACGGGTATGCTGGCTTCAGCAGGTCCGCGCACCTACCCCAAGCGGTAGGACGCGGTCCGCTCCGGGCGGTGTCGCGCCGCCCGGGGCATCCGCCCCCCAAACGCGCGACGTGGGCACAATGGCGTGCTTGCGTCGCGACATCCGTGCCGCCGAAACCCCGGCCCAGCCTGCCCCGAGGAGCCCGGATGACCGATCAGCTCCGAGCGGCGGACCCGATCGTTGAGCGCCTCCTGCGCAGCCTCGGCGCGGAGCAGGCAACGCTCGTTTTCCCCGGTGGCGCCCCCCTTCGGCCGCTGGAACACGTGCTCATCAGCGACGAGGCCGACCGACCCGACTCCGGGCCGGGCACCCTCGTACTCCTCCTCGGCGCGCAGGGCCAAGCGGCGCTCCGGCAGCTGCGCTTCTTCGCCGAGGGCGCGCCAACCGCGATCGCCGTGAAGGGCGATGCCGAGGAGCTGCGGGGGATCGCCGCGGCGGTGCTCCCCGCGGAGACCGCCCTGATCGCCGTGCACCCCCGGACCCGGTGGGAGCACGTCGCGCGGGTCGCGCGGGAACAGATCGCCGCGGCGCAGCCGAGCCCCGCCGAGCGCCCCCGAGAGCGCGAGCACGACCTCTTCGCGGTGGCCGAGGCCACCGCCGCCCTCGCCGGGGGGCCGGTCATCATCAACGACGGCTCCGCGCGGCTCCTGGCCTTCTCCGCCGACACCGACGGCGTCGACGAGATGCGGCGCGCCTCCATCCTGGGCCGCCAACCCACCGCCGAGCACCGGGCCCTGCTGAAACGCTGGGGCGTCTTCGCCGCGATCCGGGACTCGGAGACGCCCGTGCACCTGGATCCGGACCCCGCGACGGGGGTGCGCCGCCGGGTCGTGATCGGCATCAACGTCGGCGATCAGCACCTCGGGCATCTCTGGGTGCAGGAGGGGGAGCGACCGCTCTCGCCCCAGATCGACCGGGTGCTGATCGGGGCGGCCCGCCGGCTCGCCGATGAGTTGGTGCAGCGCCGGGACGCCCGCTCGAGCACGATCCGTCCGGACCTCGTCGCCGGGCTGCTCGGCGGCGGGGACCGCCTGCGCAGCGCGGCGCACCAGGCCGGCCTCGACCCGGAGCGCCCGGCGGCGATCGTCCTGGTGCACGCCCCCGGCGGCGGCGAACCCGGCGCGGCCGCCCGGCTCCAGCGCAGCCAGGTGCTGAACCTGATCGCGATCCACGCCGCCGCCTTTCGGCGCGACGCCATTGTCGGGCCCCTCGGGACGCACATTGCCCTGGTGGTGAGCGGGATGTCCCAGGAGCGCCAGGCGGCAGACCTCGTCCGACGGCTCGAGGACATTGTGCGCGACCTGGAGGCGCACACGGGCGTGGACGCCCGGGCTGTGCTGGGCGCCGTGGCCCCGAACCTGCGCGAGCTCGGTGCGACCTTTCCGGCGGCGGAGCGGGGCCTTGCGGTGCTCGCGGAGCCGGGTCGCCCCCGCGTCGCGCGCGTCGAGGAACTCGCGGCCCCGATCGCGCTACGCGAGTGCCTCGACCTGCTCGGGGACTGGGCGCCGCAGCATCCGGGCCTTGCGGCGCTGCTCGCGCATTCCGGGGCGCTCGCTCCGACGCTGCTCGCGCACCTGGAGCACTTCGGCGATGTCTCGGCCACGGCCGCCGCGCTCGGCGTGCACCGCAACACGGTGCAGTACCGGATCAGGCGCGCGGCGGAGCTTGCGCAGCTGGATCTCGGCAGCGCGGAGGACCGACTCCTCGCCCAGCTGGTGCTGCGGCTGGCGGAGAACCGGGGCGCGCTGCCCGACCTTGGCTGATCCGACAAGCCCTCGCGTTCAATTTGTGCGAGATGCCGAAAATCCTGCGGCTCGCGCTCCCTAGGCTGAGATCAGGCCCCCGGTTCCGGCGCGGCCGATCCGTCCCCCCTCCTCAACGAAGAGAGCCCGCATGACCCAGACCCCCGCCGCGCCGCGCACCCGCGTTCGCCCCAGCGGCCAGAGCCCCACCCCGACGCAGCTGCGCCGGGTGGCCCTCGCGAGCAGCATCGGCAGCTTTGTCGAGTGGTACGACTTCTACATCTACGCGACCGCGGCCGCGCTGATTTTCCCCCAGGTGTTTTTTCCCGAGTTCGATCCGCTCACGGGCACCCTGATCGGTTTCGCAACCTTCGGGGCGGGCTTTGTGGCCCGGCCCATCGGCGCAGCGGTCTTCGGGCACTTCGGTGACCGCCTCGGCCGGAAGAGCATGCTCATTATCACCCTGCTCATGATGGGGATCGCGACGACCCTCATGGGGTTGCTGCCCTCCTATGACCAGGTGGGCGTGCTCGCTCCGCTGCTGCTCGTCGCGCTGCGCCTCGTGCAGGGCTTCGCGGTGGGCGGCGAGTACGGTGGTGCGATCCTGATGGCCACCGAGAGCTCCCCGGACGGCAAGCGTGGCCGCTACGTCGGTATCGTGCAGGCCGCCGTGCCGCTCGCGCTCGTCGTGTCCAGCGCCATCTTCCTGCTCCTGAGCGGCGTGCTCAGCGACGCGGCTTTCCTCGCCTGGGGCTGGCGGGTGCCCTTCCTGCTCAGCATTCTGATGGTCGGGATCGGCTACTACATCCGCTCGAAGGTGGACGAGAGCCCCGTGTTCCGCGACCTGCAGCAGACCGGCGAGGTCGTCGCCCTCCCCGTGCTGGAGGTGTTCCGCAAGCACTGGTCGTCGATTCTGCTCATCATCGGGTCCTACCCGGCGGGCGCGGTCACCTTCTTCCTGATCAACACGTTCAGCATCACCCTCGGCGTGCAGAGCGGCCTGAGCAAGGAGTCGATGCTGCTCGTGACCCTGAGCGCGAGCGTGCTGATGACGGTGCTCGTGCCGGTGTTCGGGGCGCTCTCGGACCGCGTCGGCCGCCAGCGCATGTACTTCCTGAGCCTCATCGTGATGTCGGCGGGCGCGTTCCCGCTGTTCGCGCTGCTGTCCACGGGCTCCCTGCCGCTGGCCATGCTCGGCTATGTCCTGCCCGCCGTCGGCTGGTCGATGTTCTGGGGGCCCGTCGCCGTGCTCTACTCCGAGATCTTCAGCGCGAAGGTGCGCTACTCCGGGCTCTCGATTGGCTACATGCTCGCCACCCTGATCGGGGGAGCGACGCCGCCGATCATCGCCACGGCGCTGTACGCGAGCACCGGATCCTGGGTGCCCGTCTCGATCTACATGCTCGCCGTGTTCCTGATCGGTGCGGTGTCGATGACCATCCTCACCCGGCGTTCGCTCCGCAGCGCCGCCTCCGGCGAGCCGCCCCGGTAACGCAGCGCCGAGCGCAGCAACGACCCCGATCCGCCCCAACCCGAGAGCCTTCCGCACATGGACCAGCACCGTTTTACCGCCATCACCCTCACCGTCACGGAGGGGTCGGCGACCATCTGCTTCTCCCGCCCCGACGTGCACAACGCCTTCGATCGCCGCCAGCGGGAGGAGACGGTCACCGCCCTTCGGCTGGTCGCAGCCGATCCCTCCGTGACCGCGCTGACCCTGACCGGAGCGGGTGAGGCCGACTTCACCTCCGGCCAAGACCCGGCGGAGCCGGTCGCCCCCGAGGAGGCCGCCGCCTGGATGGCGGAGTGGGGCGTCCTCTACGAGGCCGTGCTCGCGCTCGACATCCCGGTGCTCGCCGCGATCAACGGCTTCGCCGCGGGCGCCGGGCTGCAGGTCGCGCTGCTCGCGGATGTGCGCATCGCTGCGGACGATGCGCGCCTCACGCTGAACGAAATCGACAAGGGCATCCCGGTGATCACGGGCACCGAACTCCTGGCGCCGCTCACCTCGCAGTCGCTCATCCAGGACATGGCGCTCACCGCGCGCGTCCTGACCGGGCGAGACGCCCTGTTCGCCGGAATCGTGAGCCGATCCGTGCCCCGCGAGGACTTTGCCGCGGCCGTCCGTGAGCTGGGACAGCAGCTCGCGGCGGCCGCGCCGGAGGCCGTGCGATTAAACAAGGCCTGGTGGCGCGCCCGCCGCGGCGAGGGCCTGGGATTGGCCCTCGCCGAGGGAGCACGGGCCCATCCGCTCGCCTACGCGGCGTGGGCCGAGCGCGGCTGAGACCGTTGTGCCGGGCACGGGGGCACGGGAACCCCCGTGCCCCCGCTCCCTACTCGGCCGCGCGGCGTCGCCCGGCGAACAGGATGATCCCGCCCGCGAGGAGGAGCGCCGCGAGCCCGGCGAGCGCGGTCGGCCAGAGCACCGAGGCCCCGGACTCCGCGAGCGGGTCCTGTCCGTCGCCCGGCGGGGTCTTCCCGGCCGGGGGTTCCGTGGGCGGCGTGACCGCCCCGTCCGCCTCGTAGACATAGGTCACGCGGATCGGCTCCGTGGCGAAGACCCCGGTGGGCTTGCCCTCAACCCGGACGAAGGAATAGCCCGGAAAGGACTGCTGCTTCGTCTGGTACGCCGCCCCCACGGTGCCCGTGTGGGTGATGGAGTCGCCGATCTTGGCCCCCGCGGTGTCCACGTAGTCGGCGACAACCCTGCCCGTCTCGGTGGGCGGTGCGTCCTGCTTCTCGTAGTGGTACCGGACCGTGCCCGGCTCCGCGGCAAAGGCGCCGTTCGTTTCGCCCTCAACGCGCACGAAGTCGTAGCCCGAGAACGTGAGTTGCTCGGTGCGGTACGGGTCCCCGATCGCGCCGGTGAGCGTGATGGCGTCCCGAAGTGCCGTGCCCGCCTCGTCCAGGTATTCGACGCGCACGGTGCCGTCGGTGACGGGCGGCTCCTCGTCCTCCCACTGGGCATAGAGGCGCAGGTTTCCCGCGGGAATGATGATCTCACCCGCGGGGTAGGCGGTGCCACTGCCGTCGGCAGCCGTGTTCCACCCGACGAAGGTGCTGCCCTCGGGGGCCGTGGTCGGCGCGGGCTCCGTGCTGACGCCGCTACCGATCGCGCCAACGCTCCAGACGAGCGCCGCGTCCGGGCGCTGTACGATCCGCTGACCGTCGAAGGGAGCGGCAACGTAGTCGGCCCAGTCGCCGCCGTTGGGGTCGTAGCGGATGAAGGCCTGCTGGAGGGCCCCGGCATCGGCCGGGTCGTCCACGGGGAAGCCGCGCTGATCGACGGCGACGCCCTCGGCGGCGGGGCCGACCCCGTCCGCGAGCCCGGTGAGGAAGGACTCGTCGCCGGGGTGGAACAGGAACGTGCCCGGGTTTTGCGCGTATCCCGTGCGCGGATCACCCGCGACGATGCCGCTGGCGTTCTGGGCGGGAGCCGCCGCGTCGTCGCCGAGCACGGCGAGGCGGTTGATGACGTCCAGGTCAATGCGCGTGCCGTTGTCGATGCCGACGTTCGTCTCGTGGATATCCCCGCCGCCCGGCGTCTCGACGCCCGCGGTTGCCGAGATTTGCCGGTACGAGTTGTTGAGTGCGGAGTTGCCGTTGCCGTCGAGCACATCGTTGCCAACCAGGAGGTTGTGCGACATGACGAGCGGTTGCGCGGGCAGGTAGTTCCCGTCGCCCACGGCGGAAACCGCGCCGCCGCGCTGGGGCCCGAGGAGCCAATTCCCCTTCTCCGCGATGTTGTTCACGAAGGTGTTGTGCTTCAGGGTCAGCGGCGTCCCGAAGGCTTCGATTGCGCCGCCGCCGCTGCTGTCGTCGTATTTGGTTTGCAGGCCCTGGGCCCGGTTGTCGAAGAAGGTGCTGTTCGTCACCGAGGCGGTCGAGCCGTTCCCCGACTGGATCAGCAGGGCCCCGCCCTCATCCGCGGCGGTGTTGCCCTGGAAGGTCGTGCCGGAGATGGTCGTGACCCCGGTTTGCTGCCCGGTGATCGGCCGCTCGGAGACGGCGATTGCCCCGCCGTCGTGCATGGAGCTCTGGTGCTCGGAGAACGGCACGGAGTTCCCCGTGAAGAGGCTGTCGCGAACGGTCAGCTCCCCGTCCATCTGGTGGAAGGCGATTCCGCCGCCGCGGTTGTTTGAGACGTTGCCGGAGAACACGGAGTTTTCCACCGTGAGCGCCGTTTTTCCGACGGCGCGGATCGCGCCGCCCGAAAAGCCCTCCTGGGTGCCCCAGTTCTTGTGCAGCGTGCTGTCGGTGATCGTGGCGGTGATGCCAGCGGGCAGCCCGATCGCGGCGCTGTAGGCCGCGCGGTTGCCGAGGAAGCTGGACTGGGCAACGGTGAGGGTGCTCACCCCGCCGAGGCCCAGCCCGGAGGCGCCGTCGGCGCCCGAGAAGGTCGAGCGTTCGACGGCGACGGTGGCAACGTCGCTGATCATCACGCCGCCGCCGGGGATGCCGCCGGCCTGGCCCGAGGGGTCCGCGGGGTTCGGTCCCTCGAAGACGAGATCCGTGATCGTGACCGTCTGGCTGCGGTCCCCGGTGAGGTTCAGGTGGAAAGAGGGCGCGCCGCTTTCCTTGGTGACCGTGGTGCCATCGCCCGTGAGTGTCAGCTGCACCCCGGACGGGATGGTGATGACCGGCGTTGCGCCAACGGGGGCGAAATCGCTCGCGAGCGTGATGGTCGATGGCCCGGCGGGCAGCGCCTGGATCGCGGTTTGGAGCTCGCCCACGTTCGCGACCGTGGCATCGGCCGCGGACGCCGGGGCGCTGACCCCGAGGACGCCCGCGACGAGCGCGAGGCTGAGCCCCCCCGCAAGCCAGGTCGGTTTGGATCGTTGATGCACAGGATTCCCCCTTGTGTTTCTGGGTGTTGTCCCGCGTCAGGCAGCAGCGGCTGCCCGTCGCGGTGCCGGACACGGGTTGCGGCGCTGAGCCGTGCTTCGTCACGAGTCGCTGGCCGCGCCGCCCCTCGCGGCGCGCCAGGGTCCGGAGCACACGCGTCGGCCCGGCCGACGAACGCACGCGCGCGGTCCGCGGCCGGTGCCGCGCCCTGACCGCGCCGTGTTCGTGTGCTCACGGTGCTCGTGAACGCCCCCATGACTCATTTCCCCCTGACCAGCTGGTTGGATTCGGAGGCCGTCAGTCCGGAATCCCGGGAGTGTCCGACAGGTTCCTCCAAGAAACACACTGATTGCATATTGCAGATCCGTCAAGAACCCTGTCACTGATCTACATAATATGCCTCATTTTTTGGAGATTCCGTGCATCCGCTTCGCTCGATGGGGCGCGTCACCGCGGGGGACCGCAAAAAACGCCCCGGCCGAGTGGCCGGGGCGTTCCTGGGTGGGGTGCGGGGGAGCGGTTTAGCGCTCCTTCTTTGCCTCGCCCAGCTGGTCGATGATGGTCTTCGCGACGTCCTGCATCGTGAGGCGGCGGTCCATCGAGGCCTTCTGGATCCAGCGGAAGGCGTCGGGCTCGGAGAGGCCCATCTTGTCGTTCAGGATCCCCTTGGCGCGGTCCACGAGCTTTCGGGTCTCGAAGCGCTCGGCGAGGTCGGCGACCTCGGACTCGAGGGCGACGATCTGCTGGAAGCGGCTCAGGGCGATCTCGATCGCGGGGAGCAGGTCGTTCGGGGTGAAGGGCTTCACCACGTAGGCCAGCGCGCCGGCCTCGCTGGCGCGCTCCACGAGCTCCTTCTGGCTGAACGCGGTGAGCAGCACCACGGGGGCCAGGTGGTTCTTGTTGATGCGCTCGGCCGCGGAGATGCCGTCGAGCTGCGGCATCTTCACATCCATGACGACGAGGTCGGGACGCAGCTCCTCGACGAGGGCAACGGCGGTTTCGCCGTCGCCGGCCTCGCCGACCACGTCGAAGCCGTTGTCACGGAGGATCTCGACGATGTCGAGCCGGATCAGCGACTCGTCCTCGGCAACGACAACGCGGCGCTTGGTGCTTGGGGTACTGGTCTGGTCATTCACAATGTTCAGTCTACGGTACTGTTGGTGTGGTTGTGCTGAGCCGGATTGGCGGAATGGCAGACGCGGAGCACTCAAAATGCTTTGTCCTTACGGGCGTGTGGGTTCAAGTCCCACATCCGGCACAATTTCGGGAGGGGATCTTCCCAGCTTGGCGAGGCCGCCCCGGCGAGTCTTCGCCCGCGGGGCACCCGACCCGAGGGGCGGGGCTCCGCCGCGGCGGGGTTACGCCCGCGTGATGTCCCGCATCATGTTCGTGATGCGCACCGTGGAGCAGCGTCGGCCCGTCTCGTCCGTGATCACGATCTCGTGCACCGTGAGCGTGCGCCCCAGGTGGATGGGCACGCACACCCCGGTGACGGTGCCCGAGGTTGCCGAGCCGGTGTGCGTGGCGTTGATGTCCACGCCAACGGCCACCTTGCCCTCCGGCGCGTGCAGGTTGGCGTGCATCGAGCCCAGGGTCTCGCCGAGCACGACGTAGGCCCCGCCGTGCAGGAGCATGACGGGCTGGGTATTGCCGAGCACCGGCATCGTTGCGACCGCGCGCTCGGCCGTGAACTCGGTCATCACGATGTCCATCTTGTCCGCGAGCGCGCCGAGGCCCCGCTCGGCGAGGAACGCGGCTGCATCGGATACTCGGTCCCCCCGGGTCGCCTGAATCGGGCGTTCGGCGGGCTGCTTCGGCTCTGACATGCACAATCCTCGGGCTCGGCGGCTCGCGCGAATGCGCGCTCCGGTGTGGGCAGCGTCACCCGTGGCGAGTAGGCTGGGGGACGTGTCGAATACGTCTCAGCCTACTCTCATGATCATCGACGGCCACTCGCTGGCCTTCCGGGCCTTTTACGCGCTCCCAGTCGACAGTTTCCAGATTCAGAGCGGCCAGCACACGAACGCCATCCACGGCTTCATCGCGATGCTGATTAACCTGCTCAACAACGAGAAGCCCGATGCGCTCGCGGTCGCCTTCGATATCTCGCGGCACTCGTTCCGCACGGAGGAATACCCCGAGTACAAGGGCACGCGCGGCGAGACCCCGCCCGAGTTCAAGGGGCAGATCCCGCTCCTGCAGGAGACCCTGCACGCGATGGGGATCACGACCATCGAGAAGGAAAACTACGAGGCGGACGACATCCTCGCGACGCTCTCCCTGCGCGGGGCCGAGGCCGGGTACCGGGTCCTCGTCGTCTCCGGGGACCGCGACACGATCCAGCTCGTCGATGACCGCGTGACGCTGCTCTACCCCTCGAAGCAGGGCGTGAGTGAGCTGACCCGCTACGACGCCGAGAAGGTCATGGAGCGCTACGGGGTGCGTCCGGAGCAGTATCCCGAGATCGCGGCGCTCGTCGGGGAGACGAGCGACAACCTGCCGGGCGTGCCCCGGGTGGGCGAGAAGACCGCGGTGAAGTGGATCAACCAGTTCGGCTCGCTTGAAGAGATCCTGCGTCGGCAGGACGAGATCGGCGGCAAGGTCGGCGAGAGTCTGCGGGAGAACGCGCACCTCGCCGAGCGCAACCGCCGGCTCAACCACCTGGTGCGGGATGTGGAGCTCGACGTCGAGCTGGCCGATCTGACCCGCGAGGCGATGGACATGACCGCGGTGGCCGAGGCCTTCGCGAAGCTCGAGTTCCGGACGCTGCTGCAGCGGGTCGGCAAGCTGGAGGGCCACGACTCCGTGGCCCCGGCCAGCGCCGAGGCCGCCGCGCCGCTCACGCCGACCGCCCCCGTCGCCAAGCTCCTGCTGGACGAGGAACTGGAGCAGTGGCTCGGGCAGCAAAACGGCCCCGTCGGGGTGCGGCTGGAGGCCGTTGCCGACGAGCTCTCGGTGGGTCTCGCCACGGTCACGGAGTCCGTCGAGCTGAGCTGGAAGCTCGGCTCATCCGACTACGCGCCGCTCGTGGCCTGGCTCGGTTCGGACGCCCCGAAGGTGTTCTGGGATGCGAAGCCGCAGCTGCACCTGCTCGCCGAGGCGGGGGTGCCCGTCGCCGGGATCGCGGGGGATGCGCTGCTCGCTGCGTGGACCGTGCGTCCGAACGCGCCCGAGAAGACCCTGGCCGAGGCCGTGTTCCGCTACCTCGGGGAGCAGGTTCCCGAGGGCGACCCGAACCAGCTCGTCCCCGAGGAGGGCTCCGTGGCGGGGCCCGGGCTTCTCGCCTGGTACACGCTCCGTGCGCACGAATCGATCCGAGGCCGCTTTGCGGGGCACACCGCGGCGGTCTACGACGAAATCGAGCTCCCGCTGTTGCCCGTGCTCGCGGCGCTGGAGGGGCGCGGCGTCGCGATGGACGCCGAGATGCTGACCTCGCTGAACGCCGAGCTGGGGGAGCGCGCCGCCGGGCTCGCGAAGACCGCCTACGAGCTGATCGGGCGCGAGGTCAATCTCGGCTCGCCCAAGCAGCTCCAGGAGGTGCTCTTCGAGGAGCTGGGCATGCCGAAGACGCGCGCCACGAAGACGGGGTACTCGACGGACGCTGCCTCGCTCGCCGATCTGCAGGCGAAGAGCCCGCACCCCTTCCTCGGGACGCTGCTGAGCCACCGCGACGCGACGAAACTGCGTCAGATCGTCGAGGGGCTGGAGAAGGCCGTCGCCGACGACGGACGCATCCACACGACGCTCATGCAGATTGGCACGAGCACGGGTCGGATCTCCTCGACGGAGCCGAACCTGCAGAACATCCCCGTGCGCACGGAGGAGGGCCGGCGGATCCGCGAGGCCTTCACGCACGCGGCCGAGTTCGAGACGCTGATGACCGCGGACTACTCGCAGATCGAGATGCGGATCATGGCGCACCTCTCGGGCGATGCTGGCCTGATCGAGGCCTTCCAGGGCGGCGAGGACCTGCACCGCTTCGTGGGCTCGCGCATCTTCGGGGTGACCCCGGCCGAGGTCACGAACGAGATGCGCGCCAAGGTGAAGGCGATGAGCTACGGCCTCGCCTATGGGCTGAGCGCGTTCGGGCTGTCGAAGCAGCTGGGCATCAGCGCGGCCGAGGCGAAGCAGCTCATGACGGACTACTTCGACCGCTTCGGCGGGGTGCGCGACTACCTCCGTTCCGTCGTGGAGCAGGCGAAGGCCGACGGCTACACCGAGACGATCTATGGTCGCCGCCGTCCCTTCCCCGACCTGGCGAGCCCGAACCGGGTGCTGCGGGAGAACGCGGAGCGCGCCGCGCTCAACGCCCCGATCCAGGGCAGCGCGGCCGATATCATCAAGCGCGCGATGATCGTGATCGAGCGCGAGATCGCCGCCGCCGGGCTGAAATCCCGGATGCTGCTGCAGATCCACGATGAGCTCATGTTCGAGGTCGCCCCGGGGGAGTGGGACGCGCTGGAGGCGATCGTCCTCGACCGGATGTCCTCGGCAGCCGAGCTGTCGGTGCCCCTTGAGGTGCACGTGGGCCGCGGCGAGAACTGGAACTCGGCCGCGCACTAAGCCGCCCCGAAACGCCCCGGACCGAGCACCGCTCGGCCGGGGCGTTTTCGCGTGTCGGCGGCGGGGCGACGCAGCCGAGAAAGGGACGGCTCGGCCTGGATGTGAATCTTCGCCAGGGGTCGTGCACATGAGTTATTCTCAACTCACGATTCTTCGTGCTCCACCATCGGCACCTTCTCGGCGGGGAAGAAGACAATGCGAGTATCCAGAGCACACATCTTTGGGCGCAGAGCTGGCCTTGTGCTGGGGGCAACGATTGCGCTGGCGCTGTTCGCCCCGGTGGGGATGACCGTGGCCGCTGCGGAGGGACCGCCGCGTTCTCGCGTGGCATCCCCGACGCCCTCGGTCACTGAATCAGGGCTGGTATATCTCGCCCCGGAGATGCCGGACGCCGTCTCGGCCCTGACCTTTACCGAAGACGGAGAGGCCGCGTACGGAGTGGTGGCAAGCCCAGGGAACGCAGCAAGATTCCTCGGAGTTGCACGCTACAACACCGCGTCGGGCTCGGGAACTCCGGTGATCACGCACCCCGACGGCTGGGAGCCAGCGGACACCGCGTTGCTCAGCTCGGACTCAGCGCGTCTGGGTCTCATCGTGCACCGAAACAACAAAACGGAGTACGGCATTGCTCTGATGGGGTCGGATTCCGCTGAGATCACCATCACACCCTTCTCCGCCCCCGATCTCGCGCCGGCCCTTGCTGATAAGGCTTTCGGGGCGACGCTGAGCTCCGACGGCAGCGACGTTCTGTTGACGGGCACCGCAACGGCTGCCGACGGAATCCTGTTATGGGTCGTGGATACGCAGACGGGACATGATGTTGCACGAACACCGATCTTTGCCAACCCGGGTGGTATCTTCGAGAGCTCACACGCCTACGCGAGCCCAAACGGCACAGACATTGTCCTGATCGCCACTGAGGACACGAACTATGAGACGTTTTTGGTGACCCTCAGCGCGGACGACTTCACGAAGAGGTATTCGGTTCCGTTTACGGGAGACATCAACATCCCCGTGTTTCGGGAGGACGGTTCGGCCCTGTGGCGGAAAACCTGGGACCATAGCTTTGGCTTCGACCTATCACTCGTGAACACGGCCAGCGGGGACGCCGAAGCCGTGATTGCGCGCCCGACGCACCCCGTGCGTCCGGACCCCTTCCTCATGGACACGGCAAACAATCGCTTGTTTTTTCATGGCCACAATGGTGATGAGGCCGTTGAAACCGGTTCCTTCAATCTGGAAACAGGGACGGTTGCCTCCCTCATTCCGTTTACCTCAGCATCAACCCCGGGGCGAGAACCAACCGTCCAGGCGGGAACCGGTGACCTGCTGCTCATGGGGGAGTATGTGGGAGAGGGGGATAAGCCGAGTGACGGTCCTCGCTCCTTCATTCTGCAGGCCCCCTCCGCGACAGACCCGGTCAACCAGCCCGGCAGCCCGGGCAAGGAGGTTGTGTTTACCTCGAGTCTTCGTGGCATCACCCCGGAGGGCGGTCCCGATGCGAATTTCCGGTGGCAGGTCAGCGCCGATGACGGTGCCACCTGGGCGGATGTTGTTGCGGACGCGGAGCACGTGGTTGACTTCGATACGTTGACCGTGACGGTGACGCCGGAGACCCTGAAGCAACAGTACCGGGGGCTCGTTTCGAGTGCGTTCTGGGGTCGCGGCGAGCTGCTCGACGACGGTTCCGTCCGGTCCGGGCAGACCGCGGCGGCCCGGATCATCTCGGATGGTACGTTGGCGATCACGACCGAGACGCTGCCCGCGGGGAAGGTGGGCGCGGCCTACGGCCCGGTCACCGTCGAGGCGTCCCAGGTGTCCGGGGCCTCCGCGCTCACCTGGTCGGCCACGGGCCTGCCGGAGGGGCTGGTCATTGACCCGGCCACCGGGGTCATCTCAGGCACCCCGAAGGTCGCGGGCGACATGGAAGTCACCGTGACGGCCACCGACGACACCGGCACCGTGTCAAAGACGTTCACGCTCTCCATCGCGGAGAAGACGAAACCGCCCGTGGTCACCGAGCCCCCGGTGACGACGAGGCCGCCGACCGTGACCGATCCGCCGGTGACGACGGATCCGTCGCCGTCCGTCACCGTGTCTGGCAAGCCGGGCTCGGGCACGAACGGGAGCGGCACCGGGAGCGGCCTGGCGAGCACCGGTGACGGCCCGCCCGTGGCGCTGCTGTGGGCCGGGGGAGCGGCGCTGCTCGCTGGAGCAGGTTTGCTGCTCGCTCGACGTCGATTCCGGGTGGAGCAGGCTGGAACAGACAACACCCGGAGCTATGTATGTCTGATGTGAGAGACCTGCCTGGGTCGGACGGGAACGTGCGACTCAGGCAGGTCTCTCACTGCGCGGGCGGACACCCTGCTGAGGCACACTCTTGGCTCAAGGGACACGTTCCTCTTTGCGAAATATTCCCGGCGAACGAAACACATCGATCACCGAGAGACCAGACGCGCAACCTCTCCATCTTCTTCCGTCCGTCCAGGTATCTGTCTAGGGTGGGAGTGTTGCGCGCAAGGGAGTCGCAGCGCTATTTCTCTGGGGGGAGAGTTGATGAACACCAAGCATGTCGCTCGAACACAAAAGATATTGGGTCTCATATTGGGTGCCGGTCTCACGCTCTCAGTCGCGACGGCCATCACCGCTGTTCCACAGCCAGCGACTGCGATATCTGAGAGCGTCACGGCCGATTCCTTACCCCAGCAGGTCGCTCCGGGCGGGATGGTCTATAAAACACTCGAGGCTCCTACGTTCACCGGTCCATTTCAATACACGAGTGACGGCACGGCAGCGTATGGCTTCGGAGGAGAGAGCGACGAGTACCCGGAGGAGTGGCAGCTGCTTCGCTACGACGTCGCAACGGATGACCTCACACCTGTCGCTGCCCTGCCGGATGGCTGGGCAGCCCCCAGTTACCCTGAGCTGTTCCCTGCACAGGATGGCCCGGTCGGGCTGCTCGTGCACAGAAATGATTTTTCCGAGCACGCCATCGCACTCCTGGGTTCTGCCCCGGGTGATTTCACGATTACGGAGCTGCACGATGCCCAGATGCTCGCAGGTGATGCCTGGGGAGCAATAGCCAAAGGCCTGAATGCGGACGGAACGCGACTGTTTGTTCTTTACTGGGATGCGGCTTCGGGCTCCCGGATTGCGGCCTACGACACCGCGACGGGTGAACAACTTGCAGACAGCCCCACCAGTGGTGTGGAAACCGATGAGGGGGGCTTGAACAAACTTTTTGTCCAGCAACAGGGCTCCGAAGTTATCGTCACGACCGCAGACGACTATGACAGGACAGATCACATCGTTCGGCATGACCAGGACACACTCGAGCAACTGGGGATCATCAACCAGCACGAAGACGTCGTTTCCTCCTTCATGAACGATGAAGAAACCGGGGTATGGCAGGCAAACGGAACCGTGCTCACGTTGACCGACATCGTGTCCGGAGCAACGCTGGAGAGCGTGCCAGGTCCACAAGACATTCCTGATTTGATACGCATGACACCGTTTGCAGAACGCAGGAGCGACGATCGGCTGTTTGTACTTCCCGTTTTGGACGGCGGAAAAGAAGACATTCGGAGCAACATGATTTCTGTCTCGCTCACGGAAAGCCAACGGGTTTTTCAGGCCCCGTTTATCGTTTGGGACCCCTCGATGAATCCCGAAAACGGAGACATGATTGCTCCCGCGAAGTATCCCTCAGACGAGGAAGAGAACGCCGAGGCGTATCCGCTCCGCGTGTTGCTGAACCCGACGGCCGCCGACCCGAGCAACCAGAACGGGAGCGTTGGCGACGTGGTGGAGTTTTCCTCGGAGACGCGGGGGATCACCGCCGAGGGCGGTCCCGACGCGAATTTCCGGTGGCAGGTCAGCGCCGATGACGGTGCCACCTGGGCCGATGTTGTTGCGGACGCGCAGCACGTGGTTGACTTCGATACGTTGACCGTGACGGTGACGACGGAGACCCTGAAGCGGCAGTACCGAGGTTTGGTTTCGAGTGCGTTCTGGGGTCGGGGCGAGCTGCTCGACGACGGTTCCGTTCGGTCCGGGCAGACGGCGGCGGCCCGGATCATCCCGGATGGGTCCCTTGCGATCACCACGGAGACGCTGCCCGCGGGGAAGGTGGGCGAGGGCTACGGCCCGGTCACCGTCGAGGCCTCGCAGGTATCTGGGGCGTCCGGGCTTTCTTGGTCGGCCACGGGCCTGCCCGAGGGGCTGGTCATTGACCCGGCCACCGGGGTCATCTCAGGCACCCCGAAGGTCGCGGGCGACATGGAAGTCACCGTGACGGCCACCGACGACACCGGCACCGTGTCCAAGACATTCACGCTCTCCATCGCGGAGAAGACCAAACCGCCCGTGGTCACCGAGCCCCCGGTCACCACGACGCCGCCGACCGTGACCGATCCGCCGGTGACGACGGATCCGTCGCCGTCCGTCACCGTGTCTGGCAAGCCGGGCTCGGGCACGAACGGGAGCGGCCTGGCGAGCACCGGTGACGGCCCGCCCGTGGCGCTGCTGTGGGCCGGGGGAGCGGCGCTGCTGGCCGGGGCCGTGCTACTGCTCGCGCGGCGAACCGTTCGGGGGAAGCAGGCCCGCGCGGAGGGGCCCGCCGAGCACGAGAACGAGGAGTGACGACCGGCCCGGGGCGCGCGGGTGCGCGCTCCGGGCCGGTCCTTCGTCTCGCCGTTGCGGACCCGCGAAGCTGAGAATATCGGGCGCGACGGTGTCACTGTGCCTATCCTGTGTCAGAGGCGCGGCTTCCGCGCCGTACGGCATTCTCTGGGGGGAGACGTATGTTTGCTGGTGTCAACTCATCACGGTTTCGACGGTCCACCGCGGCCGCTCTGGGCGCGGGGGTCGCGCTGACGCTCCTGGTCCCGGCGCTGGGGGCCCACGAGCCCGCGGCGGCCGCGCCGCGCACCGGGGTGCTGACCGCGGACGCGAATCCGCCGGAACAGGTGACGGAGACGGGGATCGTGTATCAAGAAATCGAGGCACCCGAATCCCTCAGCGAGATGACGTACACGGGTGATGGCACAGCCGCGTACGCGGTCTCGGGGCGGAGGATCTGGGGACCCTTCGATTCGATCGGAAGGCTCGACACGGCTACCAACGAGGTCACCGGGGGCATCGTGCTTCCCGATGGCTGGGTGCCTGCGGAGGGATACTTCCTGCCCACGAAGGGGGAGCGGCTTGGCCTCTTGGTCGAACGAAACAATGAACAAGAATTTGGGATCGCCCTGGTTGGTTCGGACCCGGATGCGTTGACGATCACCGCCTTCGCCGACCCGGAGCTGCCCGGCCTGCTGAGAAATGGTCTCTTTCAGGAGGCACTCTCGGATGACGGAACTCGGCTCTTCTTGGCCGGGAGGGAGCCCATCGGCTTAAGGGTGATTGACACGTCGAGTGGTGAGGAACTCGCCCATACGACGCTGAGTGATGCCGAGACGCCGGGCTTCGAGTTTGCCAGCGGCCCCCACCTCAAACGCAATTCCTCAGAAGTCCTGGTCTCCTTGGACTCGTATGGCTCCGGGGAGACCCGCTTACTCCGCTACGACAGCACGTCACTTGAGCGATTGGGCGGCGTCAACACACCCGCGTCCTTCGAGAGCACCCTCTTTACGGAAGACGAAACCGCACTCTGGGGAATCGGCCCTGGGGTTCATGCGGTCCTGATCGACGTGGTCTCGGGCCACATCCAGAAAACCATAGCCCTGCGGGAGCAGACGAGACTACTGCACCCCTTCGCGTTCGACGAGCAGAACGATCGCCTCTTTTACAATTCGCCCGGAGAAGACGAGGCCTACCGGTCAGGGTCCGCGAGCCCAACGACCGGGCTGTACTCCGGGGGCACCTCGTTCTATGGCTATGCCCCGGCAGTTTCCCCGACGAGTTTCCATCCGATCACGGGGGATCTCCTGTTTTTCTCCAGCGAGAATGAAAACCACGGCGATACCTCCGCGCAGCGGCTGTTGATCGCGCCCTCCGCGGCGAACCCGGAGGACCAAAAGGGCGGCATCGGGGACACCGTCACCTTCGCTGCCCAGACCCGCGGGGTCACGCGCGCCGGGGGCGTCGACGCGAACTTCCGCTGGCAACTCAGCACGGACGGGGGCGAGACCTGGGCGGACCTCCCGGATGATGCCGAGCACACGGCCGACTTCGACCGCCTCTCGGTCACCGTCACCCCCGCGACGCTGAAGAACCAGTACCGTGGCCTCGTGTCGAGCGGATACTGGGGCCGGGGTGAGCTCACCCCGGAGGGCACGATGCGCTCCGGGCACACCGAGGCCGCGCGGATCGTGCCGGATGCCGTCCTCGCGATCGTGACCGAGTCGCTGCCCGCGGGCACCGTGGGCACGGACTACGGACGATTCCCCATCGAGGCGACGCAGACCCCCGGGGCGGCCCCGCTTGCGTGGTCCGCGGTCGGGCTGCCAAAGGGACTCAGCCTGGACCCGGCCACCGGCGTGATCACGGGAACCCCGACGGAATCCGGCACCCACCAGGTCACCATCACCGTGAGCGATGACACCGGCACGGTGTCGCGCACCTACCTCGTGGCGGTTGCCCCGAAGGAGAAGCCCCCCGTGATCACGCCAGAGCCGCCGGTCACGACGACGCCGCCGACGGTGACCGATCCGCCGGTCACCACGGGCCCCTCGCCGAGCGACCCGGCCGGGCCGGGCACGGTGCCCACTTCGGCCGCGGGCGGCAGCGGCACGGGCTCCGGCCTGGCGGCGACCGGCGCCGGAGCCGGGCTGCTCTGGGCTGGCGGGGCGGCGCTGCTCCTCGGCGCGGGCGTCCTGCTGCTGCGACGCCTCCGGCCACGCCGGGAGCGCGGCGCGGCCGGAGCTGCCGGGGGAGGCGAGCCGCGCTAGCGGACCACCCGCCCCGTGGAGTGGCCCCGGTTTGCCCGGGCCACGATGATCGCCGCGATGAGGGTGCCGAGCCCAGCGATCAGCGCGGTCGGCAGGATCCCCGAGTCGAAGGCGAGGAAGGCGGAATCGAGGAGTTGCTGGGCGATGCCGCCCGGCAACTCCTCGGCCACGGAGGTGGCCCCCGCGATCGACTCGCCCGCGTCCTTCGCCTGGGCGGCGCTCAGGCCGTCCGGCAACACGATGTTCGCGCGGTAGTTCGCGGTGAAGATGGTGCCGAGCGTCGCCGTGCCGACGACCGCTCCCAGCTCGTAGGCGGTCTCGGACACGGCCGAGGCCGCCCCGGCCTTCGCCGGCGGCACCGCGCTCACGATGGTGTCGCTCGAAATCGTCTGCGACATGCCGACGCCGAGCTCCAGCACGACGAAGGACGTGATGATCGCGACCACGTTCAGGTCGTGGCGGAACAGGATGATCATGAAGAAGCCCGCCGAGATCAGGACGAGGCCCACCATCATGAGCTGGTGCGGCGCGAAGCGCTGGGCAAGCTTCACGACGAAGAGACCCGCGAACACCGAGCACACCGCGCCCGGGAGCATCACGAGCCCCGCGTGCAGCGGGCTCAGGCCCAGCACCAGTTGCAGGTGCTGGGTCACGAAGAACATGAAGCCGATCAGACCCGCGATCGAGAGGAAGTTTGAGATGACCGAGGACGTGAAGGGCGCGTAGCGGAACAGGCCCATGTCCAGCATCGGGGTCTTGCTCCGATTCTGGCGGCGCACGAAGAGCCACCCGGAGGCGATCCCGACGACGAAGGCGAGCACGGTCAGGACGTCGAGGCCCTCGTGCGCCGCGGTCTTGACCGCCCAGACGATGGGCAGCATCATCGTGAAGGTGAGCAGGATACTCAGCGGGTCGACGGGGCCCGGGTTGGGGTCCTTCGACTCGGGCAGCAGCCAGCGCGCAAAGATGAGCAGCGGCAGGAGCAGTGGCACCGCGATGAGGAACACCGAACCCCAGCGGAAGTGCTCAAGGAGGACCCCGCCGAGGATGGGGCCGACGCTAGAACCGACCGCGAAGCCGGACCCCCAGATCGCGATGGCGAGCCGGCGATCGTTGTCGTTCAGGAACATGTTCCGCAGGAGCGACAGGGTGGACGGCATGAGCATCGCCCCGAAGACGCCGAGCAGGGCGCGGGCGGCCACGAGGGCCTCCGCGCTGGGGGAGAAGGCCGCGGCCACGGAGACGACCCCGAAGCCGACCGAGCCGATCAGCAGGATGCGGCGGCGGCCGATGCGGTCGCCAAAGCTGCCCATCGCCACGAGCAGGGCGGCGAGGACGAGGGAATAGATGTCTACCATCCAGAGCTGCGTGCTCGCGGACGGGCGGAACTCCTCAGCGATCTGGGGCAGAGCGAAGGTGAGCACCGTGTTGTCGACCGAGATGAGGAACACGGGCAGCATCAGGACGACGAGGCCGAACCAGGCGCGGCGGGGGGTGACGGGTGGGCTTGCGTTCATGCGGGTGCGGCTCCTTGGCTGCGATGGGTGGGCCGGGAAACCCGGCCGGAGGCTCGTGGGGCTCGGCGGCTGCCGAGCGAGGGGCGCTGCCCCGGGAATGCGGTGGACCGGACCCCCGCTGTTGCGGCGAGGCGGGCCCACGGGTCTGCGGCTTAGGCGGCGGAGCCGTCGTCCTCGTCCGGGGAAATC
The DNA here is from genome assembly GCF_035726885.1 of Leucobacter sp. M11. Lineage (NCBI taxonomy): Bacteria > Bacillati > Actinomycetota > Actinomycetes > Micrococcales > Microbacteriaceae > Leucobacter > Leucobacter sp. M11. Next base: position 281,577 of record NZ_JAPFRB010000005.1, read on the forward strand.
AGCCCGCCGACGAGGGTGGACATGATCGCGTCCACCACCTCGTGTCGGGGGCGGCCGTCGAGTCGGAACGACTCCCACCCCGCGGAGAGGAGGGACCAGAACGCGCGTCGCTCCCAGCCGGGAGGGCCCGGGGGTCGTCGCGCGGAGGCCCGCTGGAGCGCCGAGACGACCGCCTCGTCGCCCGACTCGACCTCCGCGAGGAGGTCGGCATCGCTCAGGATCAGCGGGGATGCGTAGATGACCGCGAGGATCGGACCGAGGTCGAACTGGCGCTCCACCACCCGGCGCAGGGCGGCCACGGGCGGCCCGCTCTCGGGCTCGGCGAGTTCGATCGCTCGGTTACTGAGCGCGTGGACGTGCCGCACGAGGGCGCGCATGAGGTCGTCGCGCTCGGGAAAGTACCGGTGCAGGGTGCTCCGGCCAATGCCGGCCGCCTGGGCGATCGCGCTGAGGGGCGCGTCCGGCTCCGCCGAGAGGCAGGTCACCGCGGTGTCGAGGATCGCCTGGCGGGTGCGCGCGCGGGTGGCGCTCTCCGCGCTGGAATCGATTTTGGGCTCTGACACCGGAAAAGGCTAACACGGGCGACGATAATCTAACAAGAGTGTTAGTTTATGGTACCTGGTGTCTCATTCTTGGTCGCGGGCATCCGCCCGGCACAGCGCGGCCAGCGCGCGGAGGGCCGCGTGGAAGGCGATCTCGTCCGGCCCGCCCAGCCCGATCACCAGCCCCCGCTCGGCCCCCGGTTCCGGCGTGTGCTGCCAGTATCCGGCGAGCCCGCGCGCGCCCAGGCCGGCGGCGTCGCTCGCCGCGAGCACCCGCTCCTCGGCCCGCCCCTGTTCGGCGGGCGCCGCATCGATGCCCAGGGTAATCACGGCGTGCAGGCCGCCGCTCATCGGGCGCGCCCGCACCCCAGGGATGCCCGCCAGGGCGCGGAGGACGGCGGCGCGGCGCTCCCGGTAGCGCCGTCGCATCCGGACGGTGTGCCGTCGGAGCTCCCCGCTCGACAGGTAGGACGCGAGGGCCTGCTGGGTGATCCCGCTGACGGGGCTGCCCAGCTGTTCCCGCACCGGGCGCACGAGCGCGCTCAGCGGGGGCGGGGTGAGCAAAAAACCGGTGGCGAGGGCGGGGGAGACCGTCTTGGAGAAGGTGCCGAGCGTGGCCACGACGCCGTTCGCCGGGTCGTCGAGCGCGGCGAGCGCCGGGAGGGGCGCGCCCGATTCGCGCAGCTCGGAGTCGTAGTCGTCCTCGACGATGATGACCCCGCTGCGCGCCGCCCAGTCAAGCAGGTCTCGGCGGCGCTCCAGAGAGAGGGACCCCCCGAGCGGATACTGGTGGCTCGGCGTCACGATGAGCAGCTGGAGCCCGTGCTTCGGGAGCGCGGCGGGGTCGAGGCCCTGCTCGTCGACGGGGAGGGCGACGATCTCGGCCCCGTGGCGCTGCGCGACCCCGCGCAGGGAGGGGTAGCCGGGGTTCTCGACGCCGACGGTCACGCGGTGCCCCCGGCTGCTACCCAGCGCGGTGAGCAGCAGCCCGAGCCCGTCGCGGGCCCCCGCGGTGACGGTGATGTCCCGGGCCGGGCGATCGGTGCCGCGCATGCGGCGCAGGTGCTCGGCGATTTCGGCGCGCAGCCGTTCGTCCCCGGCGGGCGGCACGGGTCCGTGGGCGGAGCGGGCGGCCTCCCGCCAGGCGGCACGCCAGGCCGGGCTGTCCACCGTGTCGGTGAGGGGGGCGCCGGGGGAGAGCGGCCCCTGCGTGGCGGAGCCCCCCGATCGAGGTTCGGGTTCGCGCGGGACCGGCGGCAGCGCCGGAAGGCGCCGCGCCGCGTCGCCCAGCCGGGCGTTCACCTCGGTGCCGCGGCCCTGGACCGCCGTGAGGTAGCCCTCGGCGATCAGCTGATCGTAGGCCGTCAGGACGGTCCCCCGGGAGACGCCGAGCCGCTCCGCGAGTGCCCGCGTCGCGGGCAGGCGCTCCCCGGGTCGGAGCGTGCCGTGGTCGATCGCCTGGCGGAGCTGCTCCACGAGTTGCGCGGGCAGGGGGCGCTCCCCGCCGCGGCGGAGACTCACGGGCGGAAAGGCGTCCCGGATCCCGGCCGA
>NZ_JAPFRB010000005.1:283722-284472 GCF_035726885.1 Leucobacter sp. M11
ATGCAGTCATGCGACCAGCCTGGCACCTCCGGCAAAAATGGCCTAATTGTCTTTCGATTAAGTGGCTCTGGTTTAGGCCACTGGGCGCGGACAGGATGGGAGCATGACCACTGCAACGAACCCCACGTCCCCCGTTTCCCGCCCAGCGCCTGCCGGGACCCCCGCCGACCGCGTGCGCCGCGGCCTCGCCGATCACCTCCGCGGCGGCGTCATCATGGACGTCGTCACCCCGGAGCAGGCCGTGATCGCGCAGAACGCCGGGGCTGTTGCCGTGATGGCCCTGGAGCGGGTGCCCGCCGACATCCGCGCCGAGGGCGGTGTGGCCCGGATGAGCAGCCCGGAGCTCATCGAGGGCATCATCGCCGCCGTGGACATCCCCGTGATGGCAAAGGCGCGGATCGGGCACGCGGTTGAGGCGCAGATCCTGCAACACCTCGGCGCGGACTTCCTTGACGAGTCCGAGGTGCTGAGCCCCGCTGATTACGAGCACCACATCGATAAGCACGCCTTCGAGGTCCCCTTCGTGTGCGGGGCAACGAACCTCGGCGAGGCCCTGCGCCGGATCGCGGAGGGCGCGGCCTTCATCCGATCCAAGGGGGAGGCCGGCACGGGGGATGTCTCGCAGGCGACCCTGCACATCCGCACGATCCGCCGCCAGATCGTCGAGCTCGGCGCGCTCGCGGCGACGAACCCCGACGAGCTCTTCGTTCGCGCCAAGGACCTGCAGGCCCCCGTCGAGCTGGTTCGGGA
>NZ_JAPFRB010000005.1:284506-295125 GCF_035726885.1 Leucobacter sp. M11
TTCACCGCGGGCGGCATCGCGACCCCCGCCGACGCGGCGCTGCTCCTGCAGCTGGGGGCCGAGGGCGTCTTCGTCGGCTCCGGGATCTTCAAGTCCGGTGACCCCGAGCGGCGCGCCGCGGCCATCGTGACCGCCGCGGCGAACTTCCGCGACCCCGCCGTCCTGGCCGACGTGAGCCGCGGCCTCGGAGCCGCGATGGTGGGCATCTCCGTCAGCGATCTGCCCGCCCCGCACCGGCTCGCCGAGCGCGGCTGGTAATCCCGGGCCACGGGTTCCTCGATAGGCTGGGGGGTATGCGATCGCGTCCCCCCAGCCACGCCTCCGTTGGAGATCTGGCGCTCTTCAGCGCCGATGAACTCCTCGACCCCGCCGAAGCGGGCGCTTCCGCGCCCATCGACACGGCGGAGCTCGCGGAGATCCGGGCCTCCCTCGCCGAGCCCATCCCGCTGACCGGGGACGGCGACCTCATCGGCCTGATGCGGCAGCTCTGGGCTGAGCAGCAGCGCTTCGAACGCGTCCGCGCGGAACGGCTGGGCACCGACCGGATCGGCCTGGCCACCCTGGACCTCCTCCTCAACCTCGGCCCGCAGCCCCCCTCGGTGCTCGCCGTGCACGCCGGATGCTCCAACGCCGTGATGACGCTGTCCCTGAACCGGCTGGAGTCCCGGGGGCACATCGTGCGGGGGACCCACCCCATCGATCAGCGGAAGATTCTCGTGCTCCTGGCCGACGGGGTCCCGGAGCTCGTCGAGGCCCTCACCGCGCCCCGTGACGCACGAATGAACGCGATCATCGCGGGCATGGGCAAGCGCGCAACGCAGAACGCCGCCGACTTCCTCACGCACATGGTGGAGGCCCACCGGGGCTAGGGCGAAGCGCCCACCCGGCGACTCGCGCCGAATCACTCAGCCCGCACGAACCTCCGCGACCACCCCGTCCGGGCGCACGAGCACCGCGCCGCTGGGCGTCATACCGAAGCCACGCATGGCCCCGGAAATGGGCCACACCTCGGCTTCGGGGTGCGCGGCACGGAGGGCCGCAGCGCCCGGAGCGTCCCCTGTTTCCGCCAGCAGCGCCCAGCCCGGCCCGAACAGGTCCAGGGTCGAGGTTGTGCCGTCCGCTAACCAGGCGTGGGGTAGCCTGGCCCCGGCGCGGAGCGTGACCGCCTGCTCGGCGTCGCGGAGCACCGTGTCCCCGGTCAGTTCGACCCTGGTCAGCAGGTTCCCGTCCAGGGCGTAGGCGCGTCGGGCGTTATCGAGGGACAGGTCAAGGACCGCGCGGGCAACGCGCTTGCGCTCGGCGGCGTAGGACATCAGGCGTGCCCGATCGCCCGGCAGTCGCCACGCGAGGGCCTCTGCGTCGGCGATGCCGAGGTTCATACCATGCCCGCCCGTTGGTGGGATTTGGTGCGCCGCATCCCCGGCGAGCGCGATCTGATCGCCCGAAAAGGCCTCGGCAAGCGCCGCGTCCATCCGCCAGGTCATGGTGCGTTGCACGCGCACGGGAAGATCTGGCACCCCGGCGTCCCGCCTGATGCGCTCGGCGAGTCGCGCGTCGTCCTCGATCCGGGCTTCGGGGGACGCTGGCTCCGGCCCCTCGGGGCCGTCCAGCCGGATCTGCAGGATCCAGTCGTGATCGTTATCGATCGCGAGGAAGCCCCCGCCGTCCGGACCGGTCAGGAAGTACGATGCGGATTCGCGGCCGCGCACGTGCTCACCCAGGGGTGCGTCAAAGCGGACTGAGCGGAAGTGGTCGAGTCCGCGTTCTCCCTCCAGCCCCAGACCGGCGAGGTGTCGAACGGTACTGTCCGCGCCGTCGCAGCCGACCACCGTGCGCGCCACAACGGTTTCTTCGCCCCCGTCCGAACGCTGCAGCCGCGCCCGGGGCCCCTCGGGGTGCGAGGCAAGGGCTGTGAGTCGCGTGCCGAAGCGGATCCCCGCTTCGCCACGCGGATGTCGGGCTCTGGCCTCGGCCAGCAACAGCGTTTCGAGGACGTCCTGCGAGCAGATCACGCCGGGGCTGGGCGTGCCCAGCTCGGCGGGCTCGCTGGGCTGTGTGCGCACGGCGTGCGGATCGCTCAGGGTGGCTCCGCGGAAGAAGGCCACGTGTTCGGGTGGGAGGGACGCCTCTCTGATCTGGCGTTCCATGCCCAGCCGCCGGAAGGTTTCCATGCTGCTTGAGGAGACCCCTCGCGCCTTGGGGTGTTGCGACAGGCCCGGGTGCTTCTCGACGACCAGGTGATCGATGCCCCGTTGGCTCAGGAGCAGGGAGAGGGTGAGGCCGACGGGGCCCGCGCCGATGACGAGGACCGGGGTGTCAGTGTTCGTCGTGTCCGGCTCGTGGGGTGTCGGCATGGAGGCTCCTTCGGGGTCACAGCCGGGTGATCCCCCCGACACGCGGTAACGTCAAAAAGACATGTTAGCGTTACAGCATGTCAATGCGCCAGAACGATTCCCCGAGCACTCGCCCCGCCAGTTCCCCCGAGATGCGCGAGCGTGGGGCCGAGCGGGCGCTCGGACTGCTCCTGCTCGTCGACCTGGTCAACGAGATCGCGCCCGGGGACCCGGTTACGGCGCCGGAACGCTGGCGGGACGTGCTCCTGCGGCACGGAGCGGATGCCGCGGACCTCGCCAGGCAACCCCCGCCCCACGCCACAGCGGTCCTGGCGGCGGTGGCGCGTCTGCGCGCGCTCTTTGCGGTGCGCGAGATGGCCGAGCTTGCGGCGCACGTCAACCCCGTGCTTGCGGCGGAGGGCGCGCGCCCCCGCCTGGCCGAGGTGCGACCGGGGGCCTGGGCGGTCCGCGCGGAAACCGACGAAGACGGCGACCCGGCCCTGAGGGTACTCGTTGTTGGGGCCTTCGCGCTGGCCGCCTGGGCGGCCGAGCGCGGGCGGATCGCCTGGGGGATCTGTGCGGCGGCGGGGTGCAACCGGACGTTCATCGACGAGGGTCGGCGCGCCCCGCAGCGGTTTTGTCGCCCGGCGTGTGCGACCCGCTCGCGGGTGCGGGCGCATCGGGCACGCCTCGGCGGCTGAGCCGAACCCCCGCTCGGGCGGTGGCCCGCGGGGCGACTGTCGCCCTAGCGGCTGAGGAACATCTCGGCGAGGAGGAGTCCGCCGAGCACAATCATGATGGCTGAGGACACCTTCGCGGTGGCGGCGGAGAGGCCGGGGTGGCTGCCGAGGATGCGGCGGGCACCGAAGCCCAGCGCGAGGTAGAAGACGCCGCAGGTGAGCACGAAGGCGATCCCGAGCGTGCCGAGCTGGAGGGGCAGGGACCAGGCCCCGTTCGGGTCGGTGAACTGGGGGAGTAGCGCCACGAAGACGAGCAACCCCTTGGGGTTCAGGCTGCTCACCCCGATGCCCTGGAGCATGGGCCGCCAGGCCCGCTCGGGCTCGCTCAGCGCGCTGGGGTCGGCGAGCTGCTCGGGGCTGTGCCCCCGCTTGAGGAAGCCGGTGACGCCGAGAAAGACGAGGTACGCGGCCCCGAGCGCGGTGATCGCGCTCATCGCCTGGGGGACGGCGGTCAGCAGCGCGGCGAGTCCGAGCGCGACCATGCCGGTCATGAGCGTGTACCCGATCATGAGGCCAAGGACGGAGGGCACGACGCGGCGACCGCTCGCGCCGACGCCCAGGATGAACGCCCAGTCGGGGCCCGGGACCAGCATGAGCAGGGCGGCGGCGCCCCAGAAGGTCAGCAGGAGGGCGGCGTCCACGGCGGACTCCTCTCGAATCGGCACGAAGCATAGTGGGGGGATACAACAGAATGTTATTCCTCGGAACGCAGGATGTGTTTCTATGATTTCCCCTGACTCGCGGGGTTTTGTGGAAGAATATTTGGCATGGACTCAATTGACCGGAAGATTATTGCGGCGCTTCAGCAGGATGGTCGATTAAGCCTGACCGAGCTGGCCGATCGCATCCAGCTGAGCCTGTCGCCCACCCATCGGAGACTCCGGGAGCTGGAACGCAGCGGAGCGATCCGGAACTACCGGGCGGTCGTGGATCCGCAGGCCGTGGGGCTCACCTTCGAGGCGCTCGTCTTCGTGACGTTGCGGCAGGCCGATCAGGCCACGCTCCGTGCCTTCGAGGCCGGGGTGCGGATGATCGAGAGCGTCATCGAGGCCCAGCGCCTGTTTGGCGATCCCGACTACCTGCTCCGCGTGGTGACCGCCGATCTCGCGGCATACGCCCGCCTGCAGGACGAGGAGCTGTCGGCGCTGCCCGGGGTGCTCCGGATGGACTCCACCCTGGTGATGAAGCACATCGTGAGCGACCGGCCGCTCCCGCAGAGCTGACCCGGGGTCGCCGGACGGCGGTGCGCTGCGGATCCGGGGCCCTTGGCTTCTCGGCGGGGATCGGAGAGACTGGTGGCGACAGATGACGGGCGACGGTCGAAACCGGCTGGCAGGATCCGCGCTGATCGCCGTCGCAGTATTCCGGGAGGACACGATGGGGGCACGCCCCGAGAGCGACCGAGACGCGGCGTCGAGCTTTCCCGGGACACGGCGGGTGAAACCCTCCCTCGGGCTCGCCGCGGTGCTGCTCCTCCAGGCGGGGGCGTCCTTCGGCTTCGTTCTCCTCGCGGAGTCGCGTGAGCCCGGCTCAGGGGGCATCCCGATGCACGGACTGTTCTCGCTCGCCGCGCTGCTGCCGCTCGGCGTTGTCTTCCTGCTGTCGCGAAAGCCCGGGCGGAGCGGGGTCACCCTCGCCCTCTGGGCGATGGGGCTGCTGGCGGTGAGCCTGACGGCCGCCGCCCTGCTCGGCGCCTCGCTGGGCTAAGCCGTTCCCGGCACCGGCCAGGGCGACGCGCCCGGCGAACGGTCCCTGGGTACGACGGCGGTGGTCCCGTGGGGGGACGACCCTCGTACCTCAGACTGGGAATCTGGCAGAGTGGTGCCCTCCATCCCGAGGCACCGGCCCCTACCCGCTGTCGCCCAAAGGATTCCCCCCACATGACCGCACTGACCCGTGTCAGTCTCAAGAACCGGCTCGTCGTCGCCCTGCTCACGCTGGCGGTGGCCGTCTTCGGCTTCTTCGCAACCGGCTCGCTCCGCCAGGAGCTCATGCCCTCGATGACCCAACCCACCGCGTTCATACAGGTGACCTCGCCGGGGATCGCCGCCGACCAGATGGTCGAGACGGTCACCGAGCCCGTCGAGCAGGCCCTCACCGCCGTGCCCGCCCTGGAACAGGTGACGTCGTACACCTCGGCGGGGGAGGCCCAGATCCTCGTGGACTGGCCCTTCGACGAGGACCAGGACGAGGTGATGCGCTCGATCCGTGGCGCGGTGGACGCGGTCGTGGCCGGCATGCCGGCTGGCACGAAGGCCGACGCCGCACCCTGGGGCACCGAGGGGATGCCGGCGATGCAACTGTCCGCGGGCAGCTCCGGCGATCAGGCCGAGTTCGTCGCCGCGCTCGAATCTCGGGTGCTCCCCGCGCTGCGCGCCGTTGACGGCGTGCAGAAGGCGGAGCTCGCGGGTCAGGCCGCGCAGCGGGTCGAGATCACGGTTCGCGCCGAGGACGCCAAAACGCTCGGCGTCGAAGCCGCGCAGATCCCCGCGACGCTCAGCGCGAACGGCTCGGTGCGCCCCGCCGGCGAGGCGCGCGGCCCGGAAGGCCCCCTCTCGGTGTCGGTTGGTTCCGAGCTCGGCTCCGTCGACGACATCCTCGCGCTGCCCCTCCAGGGCCGTGACGGCATCGTGACGATCGCCCAGGTCGCCGATGTGGCGCTCGCCACCCTGCCCGAGAGCACCATCTCGCGCGTGAACGGGAACCCCTCGCTGACCCTGACCATCACCCCCGGCCCCGGCGCGAACGTGGTCAACATCTCGCACGCGGTCACCGCGGCGCTCGATGAGCTGACCCCGAGCCTGGGGGAGGGCGCCGAGTTCGTCACCCTCTTCGACCAGGCCCCGTTCATCGAGCAGTCCGTGCACGACCTCTCGGTCGAGGGCGGCCTCGGCCTGCTCTTTGCGGTGCTCGTGATTCTCGTGTTCCTCTGGGCCGTCCGTCCGACGATCATCGCCGCCGTGTCCATCCCGCTGTCGCTGCTCATCACCCTCATCGGGCTCCGTCTGACCGACAACACCCTGAACATGCTCACCCTCGGCGCGCTCACGATTGCCGTGGGCCGCGTGGTGGACGACTCCATCGTCGTGATCGAGAACATCAAGCGCCACCAAGCGGGCGGGCGGCTCACCCCGGAGAGCATCCTGCGTTCGGTCGCCCAGGTCGCCGGGGCGATCACCGCGTCCACGCTGACCACGGTCGCCGTGTTCCTGCCGATCATTTTCGTGTCCGGCGTCGCCGGGCAGCTGTTCCGTCCCTTCGCCATCACCGTCACCATTGCGCTGCTCGCCTCCCTGCTCGTGGCGCTCACGATTGTCCCAGTGCTCGCCTATTGGCTGCTCCGCGGAAAGGACCCCCTGCCGGGCGAGGAGGAGCCCGAGCTCTCCCCGGAGGCCCGGGCCATTGCGGAGGACGAGACGAAGGCCCCGGTGGACCGGCTCCAGCGCGCCTTCCTGCCCGCCCTGGACGCGACCCGGCGGCACCCCATCATCACGCTGACCGCGTCCGGCGCGATGCTCATCGTGACGCTCTTCCTCGCCTCGATGCTCCAGATCGACTTCCTCGGGCAGAGCGGGCAGCAGACCGTTCGGGTCACCCAGACGATGCCGAAGGGCACCACGCTCGAGGATCGGAGCGAAGCCGCCAAGCCACTCGAGGCCGCGATTGGCGGGGTCTCCGGCGTCGAGAACACCGTCGCGACGCTGAGCGAGGCTACCGCGGGCACGACCGAGCCGACGACCGATCTGCAGGTGCTCCTCCGCGAGGGGGTCGACGCCGAGGCGGTGACCGCCAAGATCCAACGCGCCGTCGACGGCCTCAGCGACGTCGGCGAGGTCGCCGTCGCCGCGCAGGACAGCACCGGCATCGGCGGGGACACGATTAACCTCGCCGTCCTCGGCGACGATCGGGAGGCGCTCGTCGCCGCGGCCGAGGCCCTCGAACAGGAGCTCGGCGGGGCGCGGGGCGTGGCCTCGGTCACGAACACCCTGAAGGGCGAGCAGCCCACGCTGCGCGTGGTCGTCGACCGGCGCAACGCCGCCGCGATCGGCTATGACCAGGAAACGGTCACCGCCGCGATCAACGCGGCCCTCTCGGGCTCCCCGGCCGGAACCATCACCCTGGAGGGCACCGAGCGCGACATCGTGCTCAGCCCGACTGCCGCGGGCAGCACCAAGGAGGACCTCGAGAAGCTCCTGCTCCCGGTCACCCCGCAGCAGACCCAGCAGGCGCAGAAGGCCGTCACCGACCGGATGCAGGCGGAGGCGGACGCGAAGGCTGAACAGGCCAGAATCGAGGCGGAGCAGGACCTCAACGAGCAGGTCGCAACCGTGCAGCAGGGCCGCGGCGAGGCCGTGACCCAGCTCGGGCAGCTCCGCGAACAGCTCGCGGCGCTCAGCGAAGCCCCCCTCCAGGTGCCCCCGGCCAACGCCACCACCTCAGCCGCCCAGGCGCGCGCCCAGGCCGAAGCGGAGCGCGCCGCGCAGCTCGCGCAACTCACCGAGGGGATCGCCGCCGCCGAGGGCTCGATTACGCAGATCGATGAGCAGCTCGACGCGCTCGCCGAGAGCCGACGCCAGGCCGAGGAGGGGCTCGCCGAACAGCAGCGCCTCGAACAGGAACGCAAGGATCTCGAAACCCTCAGCGGTGAGCCCGTGCCCGTGTCCGCGGTCGCCACGGTCACCGAGGAGCTGAGCCCGGCCGAGATCGAGCGCTCGGACGGTTCCCGGGTCGTGACCGTCAAGGTCACCCCGAAGAGCGGCCAGCTGGAGGCGGCGTCCGCCGCGGTGGACCGCGCCATGACGAAGGTCTCCCTCCCGGCGGGCGTGCAGTTCAGCGTTTCGGGCGTCTCTGCCGACCAGGAAGACTCCTTCGCGCAGCTCGGAATCGCGATGCTCGCCGCAATCGTGCTCGTCCTCCTCATCATGATTGCGACCTTCCGGAGCTTCTCCCAGCCGCTGATTCTGCTCGTGTCGATCCCCTTCGCGGCCACGGGGGCGGTGCTGGCCCTGCTCATCACGAACACCCCGCTGGGGCTGCCGGCCCTGATCGGTCTGCTGATGCTCATCGGGATCGTGGTCACCAACGCCATTGTGCTGATCGACCTCATCAACCGGCTCCGGGCGGACGGCGCGGAGCTGGACGATGCCGTGCATCACGGGACCCGGCTCCGGCTCCGGCCGATCCTGATGACCGCGGCGGCGACGATCTTCGCGCTGATTCCGATGTCGCTCGGCCTGACCGGCGGGGGCGTGTTCATCTCGAAGCCCCTCGCGGTGGTGGTCATCGGCGGCCTGATCTCCTCGACGCTGCTCACGATCGTGCTCGTCCCGATCCTCTACACGCTCTTCGCGCGGCGGGCGATCCGCCGGGGTGAGAAGCGGCTCGCTCGGCGCGTGCGCCGGGCGGAGCGGCGCGCGGGGATCGAGTCCGATGCCTCGGCCGCACACTCGGTCGTCCTCGAGACGGGCGAGCACCCGCTGGCGGCGCTTGAGCGGGAGGCGGACCCGGGGGAGGAGGGCGCGCCGCGCGCCTAAGCCCGGGCACGAACGAACGGCCGTTGAGTGTGACTTAGCTGCCGTGCGTTCGTGCCGCCGCCGCGGCGGCGGCGCTCCCCGTGCGGTCTTTTGCGCTGGCTGACGCGTCGGAGGGCGCGCCCGCGAGCCACAGGTGCATGAGCGCGTAGCCGCGCCAGGGCCGCCAGGCCGCCGCCCGGCGCACCGCCTGCTGGGCGGAGGTGACCCCGAGCGCGCGCTGCGCGACGGGGTCATCGGCCGTGAAGCTGTCCCGATCGCCGATCGCCCCCAGGCAGACCATTTCCGTGGTCCAGGGGCCGATCCCGGGGATGTCCGCGAGTTCGCGGCGCGCTCGGTCGGGATCAGCGCCCCAGCTGAGATCGAGCCCCCGGCTCAGGGCAACCGCGAGGGACCACAGGGCTCGGGCGCGGGGGAGACCGATGCGGAGATCCGCGCTCAGGCCCTCCGCTCCGCGATCGGCAATCCAGACCGGATCGGGGCTCAGCCGAAGGTGCGCGAGCGAGCTCCGGTCGCCCTCCGGGAAGGCCACCGGGCTGAACCGCTCAACGAGCCGGATCTTCCGCTCGCGCGCCTGTGCGGCGCTCACCTGCTGCCCGAGCACGGAAAAGAGCGCCGCCTCCGCGCCGTTCAGAATGCCGGGCACCCGCACCCCCGGTCGAGCGGCGATCAAAGGAGCGAGCAGGGGATCCGCCGTGAGGGTCGCATCGATCCGGCTCGCGGGGGCGTCGAGGTCGAGCCCCCGGCGGAGGAGGGCGTAGACGCCGCCCAGGTCGCCGGGGCAGCTCAGGTGGCATCGGACGGCGAAGCGGTCGGCGTCCGGCTCCGGCCAGACCACGACGAAGGAGGCCGGGCCGCCGGGCGCGGAGAGGACGCGGGCGTGCTGGCTGAGGTCAGGGGTGAGCGCCTCCAGCCCGGGCACCGCGTGATAGCGGCGAAAGCGACGCATCGCCTCCATCGCGTAGGGGCGCGGCACGGGCACCCGCAGGGTGAGGGAGACGAGGCCGCGGGACCCGGCCCCGGCGGGGGGAGCCGGCTGCCGTTGCCGGTTCATCTCGGAGGGGGCGCGGCCAAACTCGGCGCGCATCACCTCGTTGAACTGCCGGAGGCTCCCGAATCCGGCGAGGCCCGCGACGTCGCCGAGGGGCAGCGAGGTGCTCTCGATCAGGGTCCGGGCGGTGAGCGCCCGCCGGGCCCGGTTGACCTGCTGCGGGGTGGCTCCCACGTGCTCGAGGAAGAGGCGACGCAGGTGCCGCTCGCTCACCGCCAGCTCGGCGGCGAGCCCCGCGACCCCGGCATCGTCCACGGCCCCGTTGCGCAGCTGGAGCACCGCGCGATCGAGCAGGTTCCCGCGCCGCAGATCGCCGCCGCTGAGCGGGGACCGTTCCTCGGGGCGGCACCGCGAGCACGGCCGCAGGCCACAGGCCACCGCGGCGGCGTAGCTCGGGAAAAAGCGGCAGTCCGCCAGCTCGGGAAGCCGCGCCGCGCACGACGGCAGACAGACGATTCCCGTGCCGAGCGCCGCCGCAACGAAGGTGTCGTCCCAGGCGGTGCTGCGGCTGCGGGCCAGCCGGTGCGCGCGCTCGGCGGTCAGGTCACGGCCCGGCGCAACGAACTCGATCATGCCCGGACACTGGGCGGCGCCGGAGTCGTTCGGTGCGCCGCCTCGCGGAAAACGGACATCTTTGCGCCCGGGCCCTGCCCGGGAGGGATTTCACCGAAATCCCCGATCACATAGCGATTATTCATGATTGTTGCAGCATCCCCTCTGCGTCCAGCCGCCCCGCGTCGCGCGGGGGTCACCGCACCACCGTACCCGGTTTTTCCTTTCGTCATACATTGGTGGGCGGCCCGTAAGTACAGACTCTGTACTAACTCGCGGCCCCGTCAGATGCAGAGCCCCTGCGGGACGTGCGCCCGCCGCCCGGCCCGCCAGAGTGAAGGAATACCATGTCCCTGTTACGTCCCCTGTCGAGCGCCCTCGGCGCGGCACTGGTCGCGGGGGTGGCGCTGGT
>NZ_JAPFRB010000005.1:295161-297545 GCF_035726885.1 Leucobacter sp. M11
AGCTCCGAGCGATCCCTCCGTGTCGGTCGGTACCTGCCTCCCGGAGGGGAGTGGGATCGGCAACGGTGAGCTCATGCCCATCGACTCGAACGTCAACGTCTACGTTGGCGGAGACTTCACGCGCACCCGCGGGGCCGAGTCCGAGGGACTGCTCGTCGTCTCGGGCGACGCGCGCTTCCCGACGTCCCGGGACGGGGACGCCTACAACATCGGGGTGGCCGGGGTCGGTTCGCGGCTGTCGCCCCCGCCGATGAGCGACATGCTCCTGGTCGGCGGCACCCTGAGCGTCGGCGGCGGGGTATCCCTCCTGGTGGGCCACGGCATCGGCGGCAACGTGCGGGTGGGCGGCTCGATCAGCCCGGACCTGAAGCCGAGCGACGGCGGGCAACTCCAGCTGAGCGGCGGCACCCTGGAGACGGGCGTGGGGCGCGCTGCGGCCCTCGGCGAGCACGCGGCAACGGGAGAGCGGCTCGCCCGCATCTCGGGCAACTACGCCGATTTGCCCGCGACGGGCACCGCCGAGCTCGCCTGGGGCACCCTGCGACTCACCGGGGATGGCACGAGCCCCCGCCAGGTCTTCGAGCTGGACGGGGCCGCGCTCGGCACGATGGACGCGATCGCCTTTCCCGGGGTGCCCGAGGACGCGGTCATCATCCTGAATGTCACGGGCGCGGTCGCGGATGTGCGGCTGAGCTCGGTGCTGACGCCCGCCGGCTCCGTCATGGACCTGGCCAACAACCCGGAGGATCAGGCCGCCTTCGGCAACCTCACCCAGCGGGTGCTGTGGAACTTCACGGACGCGCGAGACGTGACCGTCCGCGGCGACGCCCAGTTCCCGGGCTCCGTCCTGGTGCCCGCGGCTGGCTCGAAGACGACCTTCGCGGTTCCCGGCATGAACGGGCGCGTTCTCGTCGCGGGCTCCCTGGAGCAGAATCGCGAGGGCAGCGAAATCCATGCGTTCCCCTTTGTCGGTGAGCGCGAGCTGTCCTGCGTGCCGGACGAGCCCGAGCGCGAGACCCCGGCGAGCCCGGTGCTCCCGGCCGTCACCCAGGCCGTGTGCGCCGCGGACGGCGCTGTCACCGCACCCGTGCTGACGCTCGCCGAGACCGCGGGCATCAGCTACACAGTCGCAGGCGAGATCGCCGCGGGCAAGACGGTCACCGTCACGGCAACGGCTGGCAAGGGCCACATTCTGAGCAACGCAAAGGGCTGGTCTCTGTCGAAGGACGGTTCCGCCGCGAGCATCGAGATCACCTTCGACGCTGTGGACTGCGAGCAGCCGGTCACGCCCGTCGCCCCCGTCACGCCGACGGTGACCCAGGCCGTGTGCGCCGCGGATGGCTCAGTCAGCGCCCCGGAGGTGTCCCTGGCAGAGACCGCGGGCATCAGCTACGAGGTCGCGGGCGAGATCGCCGCGGGCAAGACGGTCACCGTCACCGCAACGGTCACCACGGGCCACGCGATGGCCGCCGCGACGGGTTGGACCCTCGCAAAGGACGGGTTGACCGCGAGCACCAAGATCAGCTTCGACGCCGTGGACTGCGAGCCGCCGGTCACGCCGGTCGCTCCCGTCACGCCGACGGTGACCCAGGCCGTGTGCGCCGCGGACGGTTCCGCCAGCGCCCCGGAGCTGACACTCGCCGAGACCGCGGGCATCAGCTACGAGGTCGCAGGCGAGATCGCCGCGGGCAAGACCGTGACCGTCACGGCAACGGCTGCCAAGGATCACGCCCTGAGCAACGCAAAGGGCTGGACCATCGCGAAGGACGGGCTCACCGCCCGAGCCGAGATCACCTTCGACACCGTGGACTGCGAGCCGCCGGTCACGCCGGTCGCTCCCGTCACGCCGACGGTCACCCAGGCCGTGTGCACCGCGGACGGCTCCGCCAGCGCCCCGGAGCTGACACTCGCCGAGACCGCGGGCATCAGCTACGAGGTCGCGGGCGAGATCGCCGCGGGCAAGACGGTCACCGTCACCGCAACGGCTGGCAAGGGCCACATCCTGAGCAACGCAAAGGGCTGGTCTCTGTCGAAGGACGGTTCCGCCGCGAGCATCGAGATCACCACCGACGCTGTGGACTGCGAGCAGCCGGTCACGCCGGTCGCCCCCGTCACGCCGACGGTGACCCAGGCCGCGTGCGCCGCGGACGGTTCCGCCAGCGCTCCGGAGGTGTCCCTGGCAGAGACCGCGGGTGTCAGCTACGAGGTCGCGGGCGAAATCGCCGCGGGGGAGTCCGTCACCGTGACGGCCACCGCGGCAGCGGGCACCATCCTGGCCGAGATCGAGGGATGGGAGCGCGACGCGAGCGGCCTGACGGCGACTCGGGTGCTTGCCTTCGACCGCGTTAACTGCCAGCGGCCCGGCGTCCCGACGGAGACCCCCT
>NZ_JAPFRB010000005.1:297595-312647 GCF_035726885.1 Leucobacter sp. M11
GATCCCGCGCCGCCTGCTCAGCCGAGCGGGCCCGAGCTGGCGAACACGGGCGGGTCCGCTGGCTTGCCGTGGTTGCCCGGGGGAGCGGCGCTCCTCCTGGTTCTGAGCGGGGCGGTGCTC
Organism: Leucobacter sp. M11; assembly: GCF_035726885.1. Taxonomy (NCBI): domain Bacteria; kingdom Bacillati; phylum Actinomycetota; class Actinomycetes; order Micrococcales; family Microbacteriaceae; genus Leucobacter; species Leucobacter sp. M11. The sequence goes on from NZ_JAPFRB010000005.1 coordinate 297,716, forward strand.
GTGCTCCGCCGCCGGGCCACCGCCGAGTAAGGCTCGCCCGGGCCGAAGAGAGCCTCAGCGTGGCGTGTCACTTCCGTTTCGGAAGGGGCACGCCACGCTGTTCTGCCGTGTCGAGGGGTGCGCGGGTATTCTGAGGGAGTGAGTGCCCCCGACGGAATCCCCGGAACTGACCTTGCCCGGCTCGCCGCGGAGCGCGCCCTGGGTCTGCCAGCGACAAGCCTGAGCCACCCCTTCGGACCGGAGTGGGACGTCTACAAGGTTCGCGACCGAGTGTTTCTCCTGATCACGGAGCACCTGGGGGAGCAGATCGTCACCTGCAAGGCCCGCCCCGAGGACGGACGTGCCCTTCGGGAGGCCTTCGCCGAGATTTCCCCCGGCTATCACATGAACAAGCGGCACTGGATCACGATGCGTCGGGGGAGCGAGCTCGAGCCCGCGCTCGTCAGCGACCTGGTCACCGAGTCGTATCTCCTCGTTGTCGAGGGCCTCCCGCGGCGGTTGCGTCCCGTTGATCCCGAGCGCTTTGGGCAGGAGTCGCCCCAGTAACCCTTGTGCGTATTGCGCATCTCGATCAGACTTGTCGCATGCTTCCCAGCTGTTCGGGGATTGCCGCGGGCTTTCTCGCGTGCGCGATTCTCGCGTTGCTGGGGCTGCTTGCCCTCGCGATCCGGGCATTTGCACTGATCCGCGCGATGGGCACGCGACTCGGCAACCCCGTGACGCCTCGCGGCAGCGGCAGCGGTGCCGAGCCCGGGGCGCTGCCCGGACGTGAACAGCGGCGGCACTGACCCCGTGCGGCGTCACCGAGCTACGGGGAGCGCGTTTCAGCGCCCTCGGATTCGTAAAGCTGACATAATATAGATTATCAGCTGAATGATCGTGACGGGGATTCCGAGGGCAACCGCGACTGTTCCGCTGTGTTGCTTCGTGCGGGCCACGCGCGTGCTCGTGACGCACCGGGTGACGGTCATCGGCAACACGAAACGTGGTTTAGCGATCACCTCGGAGGAAGCCAAGCGAAGCTCTCGCACGTGCGCCCAGGCGGTTCCTGGCGACGCGGCGCGGTCGCACAGGTGGGATTCCCGCCCTGACGCCCGGAGGATCGTTCCTGGGCAACGCCCCTGCCGGAGACGGCACACCGCCGCGGAGATTATGTCAGCTTTCTCGGGTCTCGGGATGGCCTGGGGCATCGGCCCGGACCGGATTGAGCTCAAGCTGGGCACCCGTCCAACCGCGACGAAGCCAGCGATCGTGCGAGGCGACGATGACCTCGCCCGGGTAGTCCACGATCGCCTGTTCCAGGGCGGTCACGAGCGGCAAAGACAGGTGGTTCGTCGGCTCATCCAGCAGGAGCACCCGCGGGGGCTTGGCCAGCAGGATCGCCAGCTCCAAGCGCCGTTGCTGGCCCAGGCTGAGCACCCGCACCGGCTGCCCCTCGTCACGGCTGGCCAGGAGCCCAAAGGTCCGCAGCGGAACCGCTTCCGCGAGTGCCTCCCCCACGGCATCCTCGTAGGCCTGCCGCGCGGTCCGTTCGGGGCCGCGCCCGCGGGGATCTGGCACGCTGACCTCCTGGGTGAGCAGGCCGATGCTGGTGTCGTCCGGCGCGGCGAGCGCTCCGGAGCTCGGCGGCAGGTGCCCCGCAATCAGACGGAGCAGCGTCGATTTTCCGGCGCCGTTTGCGCCCGTCACGAGCAGCCGCTCCCCCGCGTTCAGCTCGAAGGACACCGGATCGAGGCGGCCCCGCACGGCGAGGGATGTCGCGGCAATCACGGGGGCCGCGTCGTCGCGCACTGGCCCCGCGCCCAGCGGCTCGCGACGGGTCGGCACGCCCAGGAACCGCAACTCCTCGGGTGGTTGACGGATCTGGCGGGCCTCCAGGTCCTCGAGCCGGCTTCGGGCGTCGTTCACCCGCCGGGCGACGACCCGAGCATTCCGATCCGAGTAGAACTTCTGCGCCGCACGTGTCTCGGTGCGTGGCTTCCAGTCCGCGTGCCCCACCTGCTGACTGGAGCCGACGCCCGCGCGAAGCTTGGCCAGTTCGTGTTGCTCGTCTCGATACCGCCGCTCCCAGCGGGACCGCGCCTCGGCTCGGGTGCGCAGATAGTCGCTGTAGCTCCCCGTAAAGCGCGTGATGCCGTATCCCGAGCCCGCCTCGCGCCCCGGCGACGCCGCGTCCCTCGCCGCCGCACCCGGCTCCCCGGCCTGCGGCTCCTCGTCGGTGGCGCTCAGCGGGAGTTCGGCGGGGTCCAGGTCAACGATGCCCGTGGCAACCTCATCGAGGAAGGCGCGGTCGTGGCTCGCAAAAAGTACGGGGCCGCGCCAGGCAAGGAGCGTCCGCCGGAGGTGCTCGGTCGCCGCGTCGTCCAGGTGGTTGCTCGGCTCATCCAGCAGGAGCACGTCCGGGTCACTCAGGAGCACCCACGCGAGGGAAAGCCGCGCGCGCTGACCGCCGGACAGCTCCGCCACGCGCCGGGTCAGCGGCAGCGCCCCCAAGCCCAGGCCCGACAGCATGGCCGCGATGCGGGCATCCGCGGCCCAGGCGTCGAGGCGCTCGGCCTCCTCGAGGGCGGCGGCGTAGGCGGCCACGGTCGCGGGATCATCCGCGCGCTCGGCAAGCTCGTTCGCGCGCGCATCCACCGCCGCGACCGCCCGCCTCGCTGGGGCGACGGCGCTCTCGACCGCCTCGGCCACCGTGTCGTCGACGCCAAACGGGGCCTCCTGATGCAGCAGGCCGATGCGCGCCGCGCCGGGGCCGCGCCCGTGCACGGCGAGCACGGATCCGGCGTCCGGCTCGACGAGCCCGGCCGCGATGCGAAGGAGCGTCGACTTCCCGGAGCCGTTTTCGCCGATCAGCCCGAGCCGCTCCCCCGCGGGCACGGTCAGGCTGACATCAGTGAGGACGCGCCTGCCGGCGAAGGTCACGGAGATGCCGTCGAGGCGGAGGTGTGCGCGTGAAAAAGAAGTGTGCTGCGTTGACATGAGTGTCCCTCAGATCGGGTCGTTCCCGCCGGGCCGGGGCCACGGGGCGGGTGGGAAGCACTCAGAACTTCATGGCTCCAGCATACCGGGCTTCCGCTCCCCCGCAACCGCCTTTCCGGAATCTGAGGCCTCGCCGCGCCACGCCCTCGTAACGAAGAGGTAACAATGAAAAGCCCAGATCAAAGCGTCTTTCATTTCGAATACATGGCCGCGTGGGCCTGCATATCAGTTGTGGAGGTCCACAAAGCTTGTTAGCGTGGTGTGTGGCTTTCGTTAGCCACACAACCAGTCCGCGAGCACCGTTTCGACCTTTTCGGGGCGGTGAGCGTATGGTCTGGAGCAGGTGGTCAGCGTCCCGATGACGCTGCGGCTGGGTCCTCGAAACCGGGTAGTTGTGCGACTGTGCACCTCGGATGCATTCGGCCCCGGCAGTCCCGCTCCGACCCGGCCACAACCAATCCGCAGCGGAGCCTCGTCTCCCGCGGTGCAAGGTTTCATGTCTCAGACTCCGACAGTACCTCCGTCGACCCCGTCGGCGGACCCCGTTCATTCTCAGCCGAGCCCACCGGCCGGCACCGAGGACACCCCCGGGGAAACCCGTCCGATCGCCGTCAAGGCCTCCGGACTCTTCCGTGTGTTCGGCAAACGCCCCAAGGAGGCCGTCAAACGCCTCCGCACCGGGGCCAGCCGCGAGGACGTTGCCCCGCTGGGCACCGCGGCCGTGATCGACGCCAGCTTCGAGGTTCGCCGCGGCGAGATCTTCGTCGTGATGGGCCTCAGCGGTTCCGGAAAGTCCACGCTGATCCGGATGCTCAACGGCCTCCTGGAGCCAACGGAGGGCTCCGTGCAAATCTTCGGCACCGAGATTGCCGGCATCACCCCCAAGCAGTTGCGCGAGGTGCGCAAGGAACGCATCTCGATGGTGTTCCAGCACTTCGCGCTGCTCCCCCACCGCACCGTGCTCGACAATGCCGCCTACGGCCTCGAGGTACAGGGCGTCCCCCTCGCCGAGCGCCGGGAGCGTGCGATGCGCGTCATCACCCGCGTCGGCCTCGCCGGAAACGAAGAGCGGCTGCCCTCGGAGCTCTCCGGTGGCATGCAACAGCGCGTCGGCCTCGCCCGCGCCCTCGCCGCAGACACCGACATCCTGCTCATGGACGAGGCGTTCTCGGCGCTGGACCCGCTGATTCGGCGTGAGATGCAGGAGCAGCTCGTTGAGCTGCAGCAGGAACTCAACAAGACCATCGTCTTCATCACCCACGATCTCAACGAGGCCATGTTCCTCGGCGACCGCATCGCGGTGATGCGCGACGGGAAGGTCGTCCAGGTCGGAACCCCCGATGACATCCTCACGGATCCCGCGAACGACTACGTCGCGCAGTTTGTGCAGGACGTGGATCGCGCCCGCGTGCTCACCGCTGCGAGCGTCATGGAGCCGCCCCGCTCGGTCGTGCTCGGCAGCGCCGGGCCGCGCTCCGCGCTCCGCCAGATGCGGGACCTGCAGACCTCCGCGGCCTTCGTGCTCGGACCCGGGCGCACCCTGCTCGGCGTGGTCCGCGATAAGGACGTGCTCCGCCAGGTGAAAAACGGCGAAACCGACCTCATGCGCATCGTGCGGAAGAACCCGCACACGGTCACCCCGGACCAGTACCTCGTCGACCTCTTTGAGATGGCCGCCGAAAGTTCGCTGCCCGTGGCCGTCGTGAGCGAAGAAAACCGCCTGCTCGGCGTCATCCCCCGGGTGACGCTGCTCGCCTCGCTCGCCAACGTCCCCACGACCACGACGGAGATTCCAGTGATCGAACCCGCCGCAACCGTCTCCATTGAGGTGGCGACCGCCACCCTCCGCGAGGCCGACGAGCGAGAGGAGAACGGCGCATGAACGACAGCTTCCGCCTCCCCCTGGGTGACTGGGTCGAAACCTTTGTCGACATCCTGACTGGCTCCCTGCAACCCATATTCGATGTGCTTCGCGCGATCTTCCTCGGCTTCTACGAAGCCCTGAACTTCGTGCTGCAGACCCCGCCGTTCTGGGTGATTATTCTCGTGATCGCCGTGCTCGGCTTCCTCGCCAAGGGCCCGCTCCTCGCGATCGGTTCCGCGGTGGGGCTCATGCTGATCTGGTCGGTGAACCAGTGGGCCAATGCGATGGACTCGCTCTCGCTCGTCCTCGTGGCCAGCATCATCGCCGTCCTGATCAGCGTTCCGCTCGGCATCTGGTCCGCGAAATCTGACCTCGTGTCCAAGATTATGCGTCCGATTCTCGACTTCCTGCAGACGATGCCCGCCTTCGTCTACCTGATCCCCGCCCTGATCCTCTTCCGGGTCGGAGTCGTGCCGGGAATCGTCGCCACGATCATCTTCGCGCTCGCTCCCGGGGTTCGCCTCACGGAGCTCGGCATTCGCGGCGTGGACCGCGAGGTCGTGGAGGCCGGGCAGGCGTTCGGCTCCTCCCCCGGGCGCATCCTGCGCCAGATCCAGCTGCCCCTCGCGATGCCCAGCATCATGGCCGGCGTCAACCAGGTCATCATGCTGTCCCTGTCGATGGTCGTCATCGCCGGGATGGTCGGAGCGGGCGGGCTCGGTGGTCAGATCGTGACCAGCCTGAACACGATCGACGTCGGCCTCGGCTTCGAAGCCGGAATGTCGGTCGTCGTGATCGCCATCATCCTCGACCGGTTGAGCGCCACGCTCGCCTCACCCAAGAAATTCGGGCTCCGCGGGAAAAGCTCCGCCGAGCCCCAGCCGGAGCCCCAGGCCGCCGCGGCCGCGTAGCTCCCCCAGCAGACCCGTACGACGCACCAATCGCTCACACGAGAGGGAATTATGAAACACGCACGCACACTCACGAAGCTCATCGCCGTCGCCGGCATCGCCGCGCTCGGCCTCACCGCTTGCTCTGCCCCGTCCGACTCCGGCGGTGAAGCGGGTGGCGAACGCACCGACCTCACCCTCGCCGTCTTCAACGGCTGGGACGAGGGCGTGGCCACGAGCTGGCTGTGGAAAGAGGTGCTTGAGGAGGAGGGCTACTCCGTCGAGCTGAAGAACGCCGACGTCGCGCCCGTCTACGAGGGCCTCGCCTCGGGCGACTACGACTTCACCACCGACATCTGGCTCCCCGACACCCACAAGGTGTACATGGACAAGTACGGCGAGGACGTTGAACTGCTCGGCGCCTGGAACAGCGACTCCAAGCTGACCCTCGCGGTGAACGAGGACGCGCCCATCGACTCCATCGATGAGCTGAAGGCGAACGCCGACAAGTTCAACAACACCATCATCGGCATTGAGCCGGGTGCCGGGCTCACCGCCGCGATGAACGAGCGGGTCATCCCGGAGTACGGCCTGGAAGACATGAAGTTCATCACCTCCTCCACCGCGGCCATGCTCACGGAGCTGAAGGCAGCCACCGACAAGGGTGAGAACATCGTGGTCACGCTCTGGGAGCCGCACCGCGCCTACAGCCAGTTCCCGGTGAAGAACCTTGAGGACCCGAAGGGTGCCCTGGGCGGAACCGAGACGATCAACTCGGTCGGCAGCAAGAAGTTCGTCGAGGAGGCCCCGCAGGCCACCGAGTGGCTGCGCAACTTCACGATGGAAACCGAGATGCTCTATGACCTGGAGCGCGCGATGTTCATCGACTACGACGGCACCGACTACGGTCCCATCGTGCAGAAGTGGATGGAAGACAACCGCGAGTACGTGGACGGGATGACGAAGTAACGCACGTCACGACGCGTCTCGCACCAGAGACGAGAGAGCGGGCCCGGGGGGAACCTCGGGCCCGCTCTTCGTTGTGCGCGAGGGAGCGCGCGAGAAAAACGTTGTGCTTTTCCTAGGCCTCGGCGGAGGCCGCGACGAAGGCGTAGCGCCCGGGAGCGGAACCGTCGAGGGGCGTACGGATGTCACCGACGAGGCCGCTGGGGTGCTCACTGTCGGTGAGCGGGCGTGGGGTGCGCAGAATCGCCCATCCCGTCTCGGGAGCTGCGTCGCCGGAACCGCGGACGGTGACACCGGCTGCGCGCTCGACTTCCGTGCCGTCGTCCTGAATGACCATGAGCGGAGTCTGCGTGTCCGCGTCCCGGATCACCCGTTCCAGTTCCGCGATGAAGACGGGGTCGCCGGTCGCGTCGTACACGTACCGGGTGCCGAGCACCGAGTGCTCCATCGTGCCCACGAGAACGTTACGCAGCTCGGGCACCGCTGCGCCGCGATAGCTGAGCGGTACCTGTTGGACGGGACCGGAACCGGAGCGCACCAGGTGCACTTCGATGCCGACCTCTCCCGCAGGGTCGTCGAAGCGGTATGCGCCGACGAGGACGACGTCGCCCGCACCGTCACGCCAGGGCTGCTCGGGAAGCCAGCCAGCAATGATCTCACGCTTTCCCGGGGTGAGTTCCGCCTGATAAATGATCGACATTTCTGCAGTCTATTCGAGCCGCACGCACCCCGCCTCCCCGCACCTGCTCCGAGGGCGCCGGGCGTCCGGAACGCCCCGCATCTGGCTGGCTGTGGGCGATCGATCCTGCTCGGTCACCGGCGAGCCAGGGGCCCGGCCACCGCCGAGCGGGTGGCACACTGCCGCCCCTCACACCGGGTGCGTCCGAACACTCAGCCCGCCACGCCCCATCGGATCCAGACCCCTTCCCGGCGACGCTCGCCCCCTGCTCCCCCAGCACCCCCAGCGCAGCCGGAAACTCACCGAGAAAACCCCGCGTCGCAAGCAGACGCCCTCTATCTCAAATACATATCAATCCGGCCGCTTTGCTTCGTTGACATTAGTCAATGACCATCACCTGATAGTCTTGAGTGGTAGGTTCCGGGCCAAAACCAGAGAATCTCCGCCCCTGAGCCGCCGCGACACCGGCTGGCGCTCGGGCACGTTCGATCGATTCTCTGTTCGTTTCCCGGACCGCGCCGCGCCCGCTGGCGCGCGCGAGGCTGGGGAGTCCCGGCGCCGATGCGAGATGAATACGTGAGTGAATTGAGAGATATGCAGCAGAAGCGAATTGCGATTATTGGATCCGGCCCGAGCGGAATGGCGCAGCTCCGGGCATTCGAATCCGCCCGGCGCGCCGGGGCGGACATCCCCGAGATCGTCTGCTTCGAGAAGCAGGCCGACTGGGGCGGCCAGTGGAACTACAGCTGGCGAACCGGCATCGACGAGCACGGCGAGCCCGTGCACTCGAGCATGTACCGGAACCTCTGGTCGAACGGCCCGAAGGAAGCCCTCGAGTTCGCGGACTACTCCTTCGACGAGCACTTCGGCCGCCCCATTGGCTCCTACCCGCCCCGCGAGGTCCTCTGGGACTACATCAGCGGTCGCGTGGAGCGCTCCGATGTGCGCAAGTACGTCCGGTTTAGCACGATCGTGCGCTGGGTCACCGAAGACGAGGCGACCGGACAGTTCCACGTCACGAGCGAGCACCTCCCCGACGGCACCACCGAGACCGAGGTCTTCGACGAGGTCATCGTCGCGACGGGCCACTTCTCGTTCCCGAAGACTCCCGACTTCGACGGCATCGAGACCTTCACCGGTCAGATCATGCACGCGCACGACTTCCGCGGGGCCGAGGGCCTGCGCGACCGCCGCGTGCTCCTCATCGGGGCCAGCTACTCCGCCGAGGACATCGGGGTGCAGGCGTTCAAGATGGGCGCCGAGCACGTCACGCTGAGCTACCGCACCAAGCCGATCGGCGTCGAGTGGCCCGACCAGATCGACGAGCGCCCGCTCGTCACCCACTTCGACGGGCAGACCGCGCACTTCTCCGACGGGACGAGCGGCCACTACGACGTGGTTATCCTCTGCACCGGCTACGCGCACCACTACCCCTTCCTGCCGAGCACCCTCGCGCTCGACGCCCCCAACTCGGTGTACCCCGGCGGGCTGTACCGCGGCGTCGTCTGGCAGGGCAACCCGAAGCTGTTCTACGTCGGCGCACACGACCAGTGGTTCACCTTCAACATGTTCGACGCGCAGGCGTGGTACGTCCGCGACCTGATCCTGGGCCGCACCGAGATGCCCGACGCCGAGGCCCGCCAGCGCGACATCGATGCCTGGCTGCAGCGCTTCGACGCGATCGCCTCCGCCGAGGATGAGGTCCGCTTCCAGGCCGACTACATCCGCGACCTGATCGAGCAGACCGACTACCCGCCCTTCGACCTGGACGAGGTCGTGGAGATCTTCCTCGCCTGGAAGCACTCGAAGCAGGAGAACATCCTCGGCTACCGCGACTACGCGTACCGCTCCGTGATGACCGGCACGATGGCCGCCGAGCACCACACCACCTGGCTCGCCGAGATGGACGACAGCCTGGAGCGCTACCTGGGCCCCGGCGGGCTGATGCCCCCGGAGGACGACCTGCGCGACAACCCCCTGACGGCGAGCCGCTAAGCCGCTCCCCCGTCACCACGAGGACGCGCCGCCCGGTTTCCGGGCGGCGCGTCCTCGTTTCTGCGTTGCTCCCTGACCGTGCGGTGCATATCAGGACTCCCCGAGGAAAAACCAGTATCTTTTCACCCCCAAAGTGGGCAGAGTAGAGACACACACCCCGGGTGAGTGAACCCGTCGGGGTGATGCTGAGGCCGGGGCCGCTCGCGGTTCCGCCGTATCGAGAGGGGAACCATCCGTGTATACCGATATTCCGCAGCGCGAAGAGATCGAGCGACTGGCCGCCGCCGAGAACGAGCACTCCGTCACACTCGTGCTCCGGTCCAGTCCGGTCACCTCCGAGGCGGAGCGGCTCCGCATCGAGTTCAACAACCTCGCCTCCGAAGCGGTGTCCGCCCTCCGCGCCCGCACCGAGGGCAAGGCCAACGGCGAGGCCGCGGACGCGGTTGAGGCCCTGCTGCGCGAGCTCCACGAGGACCAGGAGTTCTGGCGCTTCCAATCGCACAGCCTCGTGGTCTTCGTGACCCCCGAGCAGATCGTGAGCTACCGGCTTCCCAACGCCCTCGACTCCGAGTGGTTCGCGGGGAAGCACTTCCGCATCGTGCCGCTCCTGCGCACGATCACCTTCCCGCATGAGGCGAGCGTGCTCGCCCTGAGCCAGAAGGCGACGCGGCTCATCGCGATCGGCCCGGACCACCCGGGCACCGAGATCCCGGTTCCCGACCTGCCCACGGATATCCTGGACACCTTCAACGTGTCCGATCCGGGCACGCAGTCGCACCAGCGCCGCCTGCACGGCCCCGAGGGCCAGTCGGAGCGGCTCCGGGCCTACGCCCGCTCGATCGACCGGGCCGTGGCCCCCGTCGTGCGCGCGACGCGGCGACCGCTCATCATCGCGGCGACCCAGCCGCTGCTCGGCGAGTTCCGGGCGCAGAGCACGATGCCGAAGCTCCTCTCGGAGGCGATCGAGGGCAACCCGGATGAGCGCAGCGCCGCCGAGCTCGACGCGGCCGCCCGGGACATCCTGGATCGGCACTACGAGGAGACGCTCGCCGAGTGGACCGAGCAGTTCCAGAACCGGCAGGCCTCCGGCCGGGCCGTGACGGATCTGAGCGACGTCGCCCGCGCCGCGGTGGCCGGGGCGATCCAGACGCTGTACCTCGACCTCGCCGCGCACCCCGAGGGCACCCTGGACCGCGAGTTCGGCACGATCAACACGGAGCCGGAGCCCTGCGAGAGCCTGATCGATCGGATCGTCGCGCAGGTGCTCGCGCACGGTGGCCGCGTCCGGGTGCTCCGCGCGGGCCAGGTGCCCGGCGGCGGCCTGCAGGGGGCCGAGGTGCGCTTCTCCGTCTAGTCGGAAGCTTCACCGCGGCTGAGGGGGCGGGTCCGCACGCCGGGCTCGCCCCCTCAGCCTCCTCAGGAGCCCGCGTCTCCTCAGGAGCCCGCGTCTGCTCGGGGGCTCGGGGAGGCGATCGGGGCAAAGCTCGCGCCGAGCGCCGTCGCGAGCGCCTCGGGCGCGAGCCGCAGCTCCAGCCCCCGGCGACCCCCGGACACGTACATCTCGGCGCCCGCTCGGGCGCTCGCATCGATCACGGTGCGGTGTCGGGTGCGCTGCCCGAGCGGGCTCATCCCGCCCCGGACGTAGCCGGTGCGCCGCTCCGCGACGTCGAGCGGGGCGAGCGCCACGGATTTCACGCCGAGCGCCCGCGCCAGCTCGCGGAGGTTCAGGGTGCCCGCGACCGGCACAACGCCGACGAACTGCTGCGCCCCGTCGGTCACGAGCAGTGTCTTGAACACGCGCCCAGGCGGCACCCCCAGGGCCGCGGCGACCCGGAGACCGACCTCCGGCCCCGCGTCGTCCACCTCGACCCGCTCCACGGCGTAGGGCACGCCGAGCCGGTCCAGCTCCGCCGTCGCCGGGGTGCCGCCGCGCTCAGCGCGCCGCTTCGCCACCGCGGACCGAGCCTAAGCCTGGCCCTGTGCGAGGAAGTCGGTGACGTCGCCGACGTAGCGGGTGTTTTCCGCGGGCACCGGCTCGACGGCGGCCAGGGCCACCTCGGCGGCAAACTCGGACACGTTGTACAGGCGACCAGCGGCCTCCTTGCGCTCGCCGATCGCGCCGGGGTTCGCGCGCTCCAGCAGGGTCGCCGTGATGGTGCCCTCGATCATGTCGCCCGAGACCACGACGAACTCGATGCCGCGCTCGGCGAGCTCCGGGATGCGGGCGCGCAGCGCGTCCTCGCCCGCGCGCTTGGACAGCGCGACGGGGAGGTACTCCGGCATCGTCTCGACGGTGCGGATGAAGTGGGCCTGGTGGCTCGTGACGAACACGACCCGAGAGCCCGGGGCGAGCAGGGGCAGCGCGGCGTCGAGCACGCGCAGCTGCGAGTCGCGGTTCAGCACGAGGGCGTAGTCCTCGCCCATCCCGCTCTCCATGCCGCCCGAGGCGTTCAGGACGAGCACGTCGAGCCCCCCGAAGGCCTCCTGGACGGAGGCGAACATCGCGTCAACCGAGTCCTGCTCGGTCAGGTCGGCGCCCTCGACGAGGACGCGCCCCCCGTGCGCGGCGAGGCCGTCGGCCAGCTTCTGCGCCCGGGCGGCCTTGTTCCGGTAGTTGATGACGACGTCAGCGCCGGCCTCGGCAAAGTAGGTCACGGTGTCCGCGCCGATGCCGCGGGAGGAACCCGTCACGAGGGCGCGTTTTCCGGTGAGCTGGTTCGGGGCGAGGGGGTTGGACACGGGGTCTCCTTGCGATAGCGTTCAGTGGTTCGGCGCACGCGCCAGAACTAGAGTAGTCGAGAAGCAGAAACGGAGTCGCATGTCTTCCACGCGCGCCGCGGTCAGGGTGCTCGCCCACCGGGGGTTCGCCGCCCCGCACGGACTCGGCGACGAGAACACGCTCCCCGCCTTTGCCGAGGCGCTGCGCGCCGGGGCCGACATCCTAGAGAGCGATGTCCGGGTCACCGCAGACGGGGTGCCGGTGCTGCTGCACGACGCCGAGTTCCTGCCCGCGGGCGAGCGGACCCCGCGGGCGATTCACGCGACGGCGTTCGCGCAGCTCGCGGGGCTCCCCCTGCCCGGCGGCGCGACCGTGCCGGGCCTCGCGGAGGCCCTCGCCGCCTTCCCCGAGGCGCACTGGAACCTCGACGTGAAAGAGGCGCAGGCCGAACGCCCCATCGCGTCGGCGGTGCTGCGCGCCGGGGCCGCGGAGCGGGTCCTGATCAGCTCCTTTTCGAGCGCCCGGCGGCGACGCACGCTCGCGAGCATCGGGCCGGGGGCGCGCACGAGCGCCTCGGTTCCCGAGGCCGTCGCGATCCTGCTCGCCGCCGCCGCGGGCGGCGCGGGGCTGGCGCGGCTTGCCCGCGGCATGGACGCGGTGCAGCTCCCCGAGACCGGCGTCGGCGGCAGGCTCCTCACGCCCCTGGTCATTGAGCGGATCCGCGCCACGAACACCGAGGTCCACGTCTGGACGGTCAACGATCCCGAGCGGATGCGGCACTGGATCGCCGCCGGGGTCGACGGGCTGATCACGGACCGCACGGACCTCGCGACCGCGCTCCGCGGCTGACACCCTCGCGGCCCGCCGCCGCGAACCTCGGCGCACCCTGTGCGTTCGCTGTACTTGTTCGCCCCGAGGGACTGTTTTCCGAGGCGCGCTGGTTGTACCCTGCAAGCGAGGGAAGGAAGTGTTATGGCTGAACGGACCTTACGCGGTGCCCGCATTGGCACCACGAGCCTGCAGGGCGAAGAGGGAATCGAGTTCTCGGCGCGTCAGGCGGTGGAGTACCGCACCGACTCCGGGCGCAGCTTCCGCGTGCTGTTCGACGCTGACGCCACCCCGCCCGATGAGTGGCTCGACCAGCCCACCGGCGAGATGGGCTACATCGATGACGCCGCCGGCACGGCCGCCCGCGAGGAGCAGGCCGAGAAGGACGCCGCGCAGCGCACGCACTGGGACATGCTCCTGGAGCGCCGCAGCCGAGAGGAGCTCGAGGAGCTCCTGGACGAGCGGCTGCGCCTCCTGCGCGAGCGCCGCGGCTCGGCCGCCCCGAAGAGCAAAAGCTAGGCCGCCCCGCCGTTGCCGTCCGCGGCACCCGGACGTTCGGGTGCCGACGCAGCCGAGCCCGCCTCGGCCCGACGCTCGCGGCGGATCCGCGCGCGCCCGGACAGCGCGGTCGCAGTGGCCGCCGCCAGGAGCGCGAACGCCAGCGCCAGGATGACCCCCGCAATGCCCTCGCCGAATCGCATCGCGGGGGTTTTGCCGTCGTAGAGCGGCACGGTCTGCACCATCGTGTCCGCGGTGAACGGCTCCAGCTGCTCGAGGGAGACCCCGGACGGGAGCACCACGGCGCTCGTGCCGACCGTCGAGACGTTCACGAGCACCCGCCCCGTCTCGATCGCGCGCAGCCGGGCGATCTCGAGCTGCTGGGCGCTCTGATCCGTGCGCCCAAAGTCCGCGTTATTCGTCGGGGCCAGCAGGATCTGCGCGCCGTCGTCGATCATCTGCTGGGCCTGGTCGTCGAACACGATATCGAAGCAGATCGCGACCCCGGCCGCCAGGCCGCCGATCGTGAGCACCGGGCTCCGGGTGCCCGCCGTGTAGTTCAGCCGCACGAGGTCTACGAGGTCGGGCACGATCGCGTGGAAAAAGTCGCGATTGGGCATGTACTCGGCGAACGGCACCGGGAAGCGCTTGTCGTAGCGCTCGGTGAGCCCCAGACCCGGCTCCCAGAGCAGCAGCGAGTTGAAGTACTCCTCTGCGCCCGTGGCCCGGTCTCGATCCCGCAGGATGGTGCCCGTGAGAATCGGGGCGTCGGCGCGCTCGGAGAGGGAGCGGAGCACGGACGAGGCGAAGGGATCGCGGCGCAGGTCCAGGTCCCCCGCGTTCTCGGGCCAAACGATCAGATCGGGCTGCCGCGCCACGATGCGTTCCGTGGCGAGGGCGTGCTTCTCGAAGATGTCCCCGGGCTTGCGGTCCGCGAAGATCCCCGCGTCCGCGTTGCCCTGCACGGCGGCCACGGTCGTCTCGCCGACCTGCGGCAGGGGGTAGGTGGGCACCACCATCAGCAGCGCGACCGCGAGGAGCCAGGCGGCGCCGACGCGCAGCGTGCCCGGCGCGCGGAACTCACGCCGCCAGCCGCGCAGCCGGAACGGCTCCGCGCGCGAGGCGAGCAGGGCAATCGGCAGCGCGACGAGCGCAACGACCAGACAGCTGAGCCCCGCGAAGCCCAGCCAGCCCGCGAGGGTCGCGAAGGGCCCCGTCGACTGCGTGTGGGCGATCCGGCCCCAGGAGAAGCCGCCGTAGGGCAGCGTGGACTGGCCCAGTTCCTTCGCGGTCCAGAGCGCCGCGACGGCGACCGTGAGCCCCGTGACGCGCAGCCAGCGGGGCAGCGCTCCCCCGCGCCAGGGCACGGCGGGCAGCCAGCGCGTCACCGTGCCGATGGCAAGGCCGAGCAGCGTCACCCAGATCGTCATGGCGGTGCCGAGCGCGAGCCACGGGATGAGGCCGAGGTAGAGCGTCAGCCACGAGATGTGCGGAAACCAGAAGGCGGCCCCGGT
>NZ_JAPFRB010000005.1:312756-317809 GCF_035726885.1 Leucobacter sp. M11
CCGTCGAGGAGGAGCCCCCCGGCGACGGCGAACAGCGCCGCCACCCAGCGGCGAGAGACGAGGGGCGTGGCCGGCGAGATCATGCCACCGTGGCGGATTCGATGACCCCACGGCGAACCAGGTCGAGCGCCTCATAGGCGCGGGACGACAGCGGTTTCTCCGCCGCCTGCGCGATCTGATCGAGCAGGTCGATCGTCTGCTTCGACCAGCGCACGAAGTCCCCGGCACCGATGTCCGCGACCTCGAGCGCGCGCTCCAGCGTGCCCCCACGGGCCCAGAGCAGCATCGCGCGCGCGAGACCCGGGTGCGGCGGCTGGGTACGGTGGATCCGGTGCTGCTCCTCGATGCCGTCGATGCGTTCCCAGAGCTGCAGCGTTCGGGAGAAGGCCTCGGCGAAGGCCCCGCCCGGCAGCTGCTCGGCGAGCTCGTCGTCGCGCCGCGGCTCGTAGGTGAGCGCGCAGCACAGCGCCGCGAGCTCGGCCGGGTTCAGCTCGGCCCAGATCCCGGCCCGCAGAGACTCGGCGACCAGCAGGTCGCGCTCGCCGTAGATCCGCTTCAGCGTGCGCCCCCAGGGCTGCACGGTCACGACGCCCGCCTCGTCCCGGGTCAGGTAATCGAGGCTGAGCAGCACGTCGGTGACGCGGTCGAAGACGCGGGCGATGGTGCCGGTGCGGCCGCGAATCTCGCGAAGCACCCGATCCGTTTGGCGGCGCAGGCTCAGCCAGCGGTCGGCCCAGCGCTGGTGCGCCTGCCGTTCGGGGCAGCCGTGGCAGGGGTGCGCGCGGCGGGCCTTCTGGAGCCGCTCCAGCTCCCGGCGGCGCTCGTCCTTCGCCTGCGCGGAGCCCTTCGGCGCGCGCGAGCCCGACACCGCGCCCCGCTCGATGTCGGCGATCTGGCGGCCCAGGCGGGCATACTCGCCAAAGTCGCCGAGGTGGCAGCGCATGGCCTCCTCGTAGCCGCGTAGCGACTCCTCCTGGGCGCGCACCTGTCGGGCGAGGTCCACGACGCCGCGGTCGGCCTGGAACTGCGCGAAGGAGCGCTCCAGGAGCTCGCGGGCGGGCTCGCGCCCCACCCGGTCGATCAGGTTCACCGTCATGTTGTAGGTCGGGCGGAAGGTCGAGTTCAGCGGGTAGCTGCGCTTGGCTGCGAGGTGGGCGAGGGCCTCGACGTCCACCGTGTCGTTCCAGACGACGACGGCGTGGCCCTCGTCGTCGATGCCGCGCCGCCCGGCGCGCCCCGTCAGCTGCGTGTACTCCCCCGAGGTGAGCGGCACGCGCGCCTCGCCGTTGAACTTCTCCAGGCTCTCCACGACGACGCAGCGGGCGGGCATGTTGATGCCGAGGGCGAGCGTCTCGGTCGCGAACACGACCCGGAGCAGGCGCTGCTGAAAGAGCGTCTCGACGACGGCCTTGAAGGGCGGCAGGAGCCCCGCGTGGTGCGCGGCGACCCCGCGCTCCAGGCCCGCGAGCCACTCGCTGTAGCCGAGCACGCGCAGGTCCTCCGGGCTCATGTCACCCGTGTGTTCCTCCACGATGCGGCGGATCGTGACGCGCTCCTCGCGCGTCGTGAGCCGGATGCCCTCGTACAGGCACTGGCGGACTGCCTGGTCGCAGCCGTTCCGGCTGAACACGAACACGATCGCGGGCAGCAGGCGGGTCTCCTCCAGCGCGCGCACGATGTCCGAGCGCGGGATGCGGCCGCTGCCGTGCCGCCGGGGCGGGCCGCCCCGCCCGCGCCCCCGGCCGCGCGGCTCGCCGTACTGGGTGCCGCCGAGCCGGATGACCTCGGGGTTGAGCGTGCCGCCCCGTCCGGCGGCCTCGCCCTCGGGGGTGAGGAACAGCGGGTGCAGGGCCCGCTTCGTCAGCACGTGCTGGTAGAGCGGCACGGGACGGTGCTCCGACACGATCACATCGGTGTCGCCGCGCACGACGTGCATCCAGTCGCCGAACTCCTCGGCGTTGGAGACGGTCGCGCTCAGGGAGACGAGCTTGATCCGCTGCGGCAGGTGCAGGATGATCTCCTCCCACACGGCGCCGCGGAAGCGGTCCCCGAGGAAGTGCACCTCGTCCAGGATCACGAAGGCGAGGGCGTCGAGCGCGTCGCTGTCCGCGTAGATCATGTTCCGCAGCACCTCGGTGGTCATCACCACGATGCGGGCGTCCCCGTTGATGTTTGTGTCCCCCGTGAGCAGCCCGACCTGATCGGCCCCGTACTCCTCGACCAGTTCGTGAAACTTCTGGTTGCTCAGGGCCTTGATCGGCGCGGTGTAGAAGACGCGCTCGCGCAGGTCACGCTGCGCGAGCGCGATCGCGAACTCGGCGATGACGGTCTTTCCCGCGCCGGTCGGGGCGGCGACGAGCACGCCGCGGCCCGCTTCGACGCTCTCGCAGGCGGCGCGTTGGAACGCGTCGAGCGGGAATTCCAGCCCCGCCTCGAAGTCGTCGAGTACGGGCGTCAGCGAGGGGGCGGCCTCGGCCATAGGATCAGTCCTCTGTTGGGAGCGGTTCGTTCGGGTCGATGCCGTATTCGGCGAGCATGGAGGCCTCGCCCTTCAGTTTTCGGCGGTCGTGCAGCCAGGCGATCCCCCCGGCGATGAAGTACAGGATGATCATGGGGATCGCGAGCAGGAACATGCTGAGCAGGTCCGCGGCGGGGGTCGTGATCGCGGCGAACAGGATGATCACGAGGATGGCGATCCGCCAGCTCTTCAGGATCGACTTCGCGGAGATCACCCCGAGGAAGTTCAGCAGGACCAGGAGCACGGGCAGCACGAAGCCGACCCCGACCGCGAGCATCAGCTTCAGCGCGAGGTCGAGGTAGTTGCGGGCGTTATAGAACGCGGCGTCCTCGGGCGGGGCGAAGCTGGACAGCAGGCGAACGATGTTCGGCAGCAGGAGCCAGGCGACGTACGCGCCGGAGAGGAACAGCGGCACGGCGGTGCCCAGGAAGACCACGCCGTAGGTCTTCTCGCGCCGGGTCAGCCCGGGCGCGAGGAAGGCCCAAATTTGATACAGCCACACCGGGCAGGCAATGACCGCGCCGAGGAACAGCGCGATCTGCAAGCGCAGGTCGAAGGCGCTCGTGACGTCACCGTAGTTGATCTGGGCGTTTCGCCCGTCCTCGGCGAGTTTCAGGATGGGCTGGCGAAGCACCTCCCAGACGTAATCGGAGAGGATCCAGCCGAGCACCATCGCCACGACGATCGCGAGCGCGGCGATGATGAGCCGTTTGCGCAGCTCGACCAGGTGTTCGCCGAGCGACATCTTCCCGCCGGATCTGCGGCGTTTCTTGCGCTCCGTGCGGGTTGTCGCCACGGTTCCCTACTTCTTGGGGGCGTCGTCCGGGCCGGCCTCAGCGGCCGGGTCCGTCGGCTCCTTCTCGGCTCCGGTCGTGTCGCCCGAGTCGGAGGAGACCTCCTTGCGGAGAATCTTCATGGACTGGCCGATGCTGCGTGCGAGCGCCGGAAGCTTGGGCGCACCGAAGAGGAGCAGCACGATCAGAATAATCACGATCGCGGTGGGTCCCCCCATATTTCCAAAGGGCATTGGTGCTTCCTTTCGTAGACGCAGTGCCAGTCTAGCCCAGCCGGGCCGGGGCCCCTGCGCCGCTCTTCAGCTTTCTGGGCGCGTTACTCGTCGTAGGCGGCGAGGGCGCGGTCCGCCCAGGCCCGGGCCGCGGCGCGCGCGGACTCGGGGGCGTGCACCGAGATGCGCCCCGGGGCCAGCGCGAGTACCCGCGGCACGGTGCCCAGGTGCGCCAGCTGGATCTGGACGAGCGCCCAATCCAGGCGGTCCCGACTGCCGGGCACCGGGTTCCCGGGGTCCAGCACGGTTGCCGCGTAGGGCGTCAGCCGGGCCAGCGCCTCCGGGGCGACCCGGAAGACCACGGCCGCGTGTTCCTCCTCGGGCACGAACAGGGGACGCGGCCCGACCCCGGCGGAGGCCCGGTGGGTGACGGGGCGGGTGCCCGCCGTGAGCTGGCTCATCCGGTCCACGCGGAAGACGCGCTCCTCGTCCCGGAGGACGCACCAGGCCCGCAGGTACCAGAGCTCGCCCTCCTGCTCCAGCAGCAGCGGCTCCGCGGAGCGCTCGGTCACCCCACCCCGCCCGTTGCGGTAGCGGAAGCCGATGGTCGTCCCCTCGGCGATGGCCCGGGAAATCTGCGCCAGGCGCGGGTCGTCGGTGCCCGCGTTCACGGAGATGGGGGAACGCTCCACCGATTGGATCCTCGAGAGCTTCCGCTGCGTGCTCACGATGAGCTCCGCGTCGCTGTCGGGGAGCACCCCGGAGAGGTAGTGCAGGCCCGCCATGAGCGCCGACGTCTCCGCCGCCGAAAACCGGGGGGTGTCGTCGACGGCGACCGCCTTGATGAGGGAGACCTCCCCCTCATCGAGGGCGGCCCAGTCGAGGTCAAAGAGGTCGTCGTGCTGGTAGGTGCGGGTCTCCCCCGGCACCCCGGCGGTGCCGAGGAAGGTGACGAGGGTGCGCAACAGCTCCGGGCTGACGTCGAAGGTCTCAGCAAGCTCGTCCAGCGGGGTCGGGCCGCGGTCCAGCAGGTACGGCACGAGGCTGAGCAGCAGGGTGACCCGTTCGGGAGTGTTCAGTGTGGCGCGCGTCACGGGGTCTCCTCCCTCGGCTCGGTGGATGCGGTGAGCGGCTGGCTGTGTGCCTCCCGGATCGCGGTGAGCGCGGCGATCACCGCGGTGCGCAGCGTGTGCGGGGCGTGCACCTGAACATCCGCGCCGAAGCTCGCGAGCTCCTCGGCGAGCACGGGCTCGTCGAGGAAGCCGAAGCGGATGAGGCCCTCCCCCTCGCGGGCGCCGCGCGGCAGGAGCCGCGACTCCGCCTCGGAGCCGGGCCGGGCCTCAATGAGGGCGGTCTGCTTGCGTTCCAGCTCCTGCAGGCGGGCGACCTGGCCGGGAACCCGGTCCAGCAGCTCGGGGTCGAACTCCTCGCGCTCAACGCTGATCGCGCCCTCGATGCGGGAGAGGAGGAAGACGCGGTCCGCCTCGCGCTCGCGGTCCCAGGCGAGCAGGTGCCAGCGGCCGTCGGCC
>NZ_JAPFRB010000005.1:317862-318437 GCF_035726885.1 Leucobacter sp. M11
ATGGCGGTACCCGAAGCGCACCGTACGCCGCGCCTGGATCGCCTGGTGCAGCCGCTGCGCGACCGGCTCGGGCGAGCCGATCCGCGGGGCGACGCCGAGGTGGCGCGGGTCGAGCGCCGCGCCCAGCGCCTCCAGCTTCATCGTGGCGCGCCGGGACTGATCCGAGAGGCTGCCCTCCTGCCAGGCGAGTGATGCGAGCTTGAGCAGTGTCACCTCGTCGGCGCTGAAGGCGATGCCCTCCGGCAGTTGCAGCCGGTCCTTCGCGATGCGGTACCGCAGCAGCTGGTTATTGCCGACGGCGTCCGGGGACTCGAGCACCTCGAGCGGGACGCCGAGCTCGCGGAGCGTGTCCTTGTCGCGCTCGAACTGGCGCTCCAGCGAGGCGGGGTCGGCCGTGGCAAATCGCTCGGCGTAGCCGTAGACGCTCGACAGCAGCTCGCGTTTCGTCAGCCCCTGGGGGGCGGCGACGAGCGCGAGAATCACGCTGAAGACGCGCTGCTCGCCGGGAACAGCCCTCGGCCTGCGGGGAAGCGGGGTCTCCGGCACGGCCTACTGGCTCTGCGAGAGGGAGAGAG
>NZ_JAPFRB010000005.1:318496-318812 GCF_035726885.1 Leucobacter sp. M11
CGGGAGCCGACGGTGCTGCCGTCCAGGTAGCCGCGCAGCGGCTCGCCGGAGCCGGTGCGGTCCATCAGCTCAGGCACACCCTGGTCCCAGCTGGAGCGGGTAACCCGGCCGCTCTCCCAGTCGATCGTGGTGACCTGGGCGATCAGGGCGTCATCCTTCGCGACGGTCTCGCCGTCGCCCTCGATCGCGACGGCCGTGCGCGTCTCGCTCGGCGCCTTCGACGGGGGCAGGACGACGCCGGGCTTGCCGGTCTCGTCGCTCACGACCGCGGGGAAGCCGGAGGGCAGGCTGCGGTTCTTCCCGCTTGCGTGCAGCT
>NZ_JAPFRB010000005.1:318859-321107 GCF_035726885.1 Leucobacter sp. M11
GGCAGGCCCTGCATGAGGTTCTGCTCGACGCCGAAGGCGTCCTGCGGGGCGAGGGACAGGATGACGCGGTCGCCGGGGGCCGCGCAGGCGAAGCCCTTCACCATGCCGGGCAGCGTGGCCGCCTCGTCCATCAGGATCGCGGAGCTGCCGTTCTTCGTGCCGAAGGGGGTGCTCTGAATGAGCTGCCCGGTCGTGCCCTCGTACATGACAAAGTCGAAGCCGACGATGCCGCCCAGCTGGGCAACCTGGCTGCGGTCCTCGGCCTCGTGGGCGACCAGCCGCTGGCTCGTCGCGGAGCCGACCGGGGTCGGGATGTTCACGACGGGCTCGGTGCCGAACTCCCCGAGCGCGGTCACGGTGTCCGTGATGGACCCGGACGTCAGCTCGGGAGAGCACGCCTCCGCGGCGGGCGCCTGCCCGCAGGCAGTCAGGCCGAGGGTCAGCAACAGCGCGGACGCGCTGGCGGAGGCGGTAGCGATGCGACGAACAGACATGGGGTCCTTCCCGAGGGTGACGGTCGGCGCCGGGGGCGCCAGGATTAGCTTAGTCGAGCGTGGGGTCCTCGGCGCGATCCCGCGCCCGTTCGGAGATCTCCCGGGCCTGGCGCAGGTTCTTGCGCAGAATCTTCTCGCTCTTGGGCCGCTCCCCGATGAGGTCGGGGGTCCAGGCGGCGACGTCCTCCTCAGAGAAATCGCCCTTCGAGGCGCGGCGCTTCAGCTCGGGGAGCACCACGCCGGGGGCCAGGCGGCGGGCGGTGATCAGGAAGCCGGTGTGCGCGACCATCCGGTGGTCCGGGCGCACGGCAAGCCCCTCGACGTGCCAGCCGCGGACCATCGTCTCGGAGGACTGCGGGTGGGTGAACAGCCCGCTGCGGCGCAGCTCCTCCGCGGTGCGGGAGAGCTGGGTCGCGGTGGCGACGTAGCAGATGACGACCCCGCCGGGCTTCAGGGCGCGGGCCACGGCGGGCACGCACTCCCAGGGGGCGAGCATGTCGAGCACGACGCGGTCGACCTCGCCCTCCGCGAACCGGGCCTCGAGCTCGTCCTGGAGGTCGCCGACCGTGACCGACCAGTTGGCGGGGTCGTGGCCGAGGAAGCCGGAGATGTTGGCGCTCGCGATCTCGGCGAACTCCTCCCGGCGCTCGAAGGAGGCGAGGCGGCCCTCTGGGCCGATCGCGCGGAGCAGGTTCAGCGTGAGCGCGCCCGAGCCGACGCCGGCCTCGACCACGGTCGCGCCGGGGAAGATGTCACCGAGGGAGACGATCTGGGCCGCGTCCTTCGGGTACACGATCGCCGCGCCGCGCGGCATCGACATCACGTAGTCGGCGAGCAGGGGGCGGATCGCGAGGTACTCCTCGCCGGAGGAGTTCTCGATGACGGAGGCGTCCGGCAGGCCGACGATCGCGGCGTGGGCGATCACCCCGCGGTGGCTGTGAAACTCACCGTCCGCGATCAGCGTGATCGTGTTCTTGCGCCCCTTCGGTCCGGTCAGCTGGACGCGGTCGCCCAGCTGGAACGGGCCGCTCTGGGGGCGCGTGATCTGGGCGGCGGGGGTGTCGGGCGACTGGGTCATCGGGTGTGCGGGCCTTCCGTCGGCTGGGAGCCGTGGTGTGCGGTGAACAGCTCCCCGAGCTCGGCGGAACCGATGCCGGCGAGGGTGGGGAGGATCTGGTGCGCCGGAGCGGCGCTCAGGTCAACCATATTCGGGATTCCGAGGGTGACCGCGCCGGACGCGGCGGCGGAGCGCAGACCCGTCGGCGAGTCCTCGAGCGCGACGCAGTCCGCAATGGGGACGCCGAGCAGCGCCGCGCCCTGCAGATACGGGGCGGGGTGCGGTTTCTCGTGCTCGACCTCGTCGCCGGGCACGATGAGCTGGAAGGTGCCCGCTGGCAGGCTCGCGAGGACCAGCTCCGCGAGGGACCGAACCGACATCGTGACGAGGGCGCAGGGCACCCCGGCCCGGCCGAGGTCCGCGAGGAGCTCTCGTGCGCCGGGACGCCAAATCGATTCCCCGGCGCGGATCCCGTCGCCGACCGTCCGGGCGAGCCGCGCGACGATCTCGTCGGGGTGCAGGTCGACGCCGAGGCCCTGGAGGTACGCCGCGGCGTCCCAGAGCCCGGAGCCGATCAGGAGCTCGTGGGCGTCGGCGGGCAGCTCCCGGCCGTAGCTCGCGAGCAGCTCCGTCTCGGCGCGCACCCAGAGGGCTTCGGTGTCGACGAGGGTGCCGTCCATGTCCCAGAGCACCGCCG
>NZ_JAPFRB010000005.1:321158-323798 GCF_035726885.1 Leucobacter sp. M11
TCTGCGGTGCGGGGACGTCGGCGGTGAGATCGGGCGCGGAAACGGGGCTGTCTGAGGTCACGCCAGGAGTTTACCCGGCCGGGCTCGCTATCCTGTGAGTATGACGGGAACGAGCACGTGAGCAACGCAAGTGAGCCGCTGAGCGGGCGCATCCTGCTCGCCGCCTTCGAGGGCTGGAGCGACGCGGGAAACGCCGCCTCCGGGACCCTGGAGTGGCTGGGCGAGCTTCTGGACGTCGACGTGCTGCACACGATCGGCTCCGACGGGTACATCGACCTGCAGGTGCATCGGCCGCGCATCGCGCTGACCGATGACGGCACCCGCGAGGTGCTCTGGCCGGAGACGAACCTGTACGGCCCCGTGGCGCGCCCGGACCGGAGCGAGCTGCTGCGGCACGCCCCCGGCATCGTCCCGGACCTGGACGAGAGCGCCGTGGTACACGACCTGCCTGGGAGCGAGGCCCCCGACGCCGAGGCGGACACCCCCGCCCTGCGTCCCGTCGTCAACCGAATCTCGGGCGAGCCCGCGAGCGATCTCTTCCTCCTCGTGGGCGTCGAGCCCTCCCGGAACTGGCAGGCCTTCGCCGAGGAGGTCGTCGAGATCGCCGAGGGCTGGGCCATCGACACGGTGATTTTGCTCGGCTCGCTGTTCTCGGATTCCCCGCACAGTCGGCCGATCACCACGCAGGTCACGAGCGAGCACCCCGTGATTCGCGCCAAGATCGGCGCCTCGCGCAGCGACTACGAGGGCCCGATCGGCGTGAGCACCGTGATCGGCCTCGCGCTCGAGGAGGCCGGCGTGCCGGTCGTGTCCCTCTGGGCCCAGGTGCCGCACTACGTGCACAGCGCGCCCTCCCCGAAGGCCACGCTCGCGCTCATCGACCAGCTCGAGGAGCTGCTCGACATCGTCGTTCCCCGCGGGGAGCTCGTGGAGCAGTCCAACGACTGGGAGCACAACATTAACCGGATCGCCGAGGCGGACGAGGACATGGCCCAGTACATCCAGCGGCTGGAGGAGGCGCGCGACGCCGTGGAGGCCCCGGAGGCCACGGGCGACGCGATCGCCTACGAGTTCCAGAAGTTCCTGCAGGAGCCCGCCCGCGACGACGCGGAGGCGCAGGACCGTGCGGAACAGGCCGAGTCCGGCGAGCCCGGCGACGGCGGGGAGCCCGGGACCGGGGTCTAGGTCTCCCGCCGGGGCCGCGTGCGGTGACCGGGCCGTGGCCCGGTCACCGCACGCGCTCAGAGCCGCTCGGCGCGCTTCAGCGTGACGCCGAGGAGCGACTCGACCGCGTCCACGAGGAGCTCGGGGCGGTCAACGCCGCGGTCCCAGGCGGCGTCGAGCGCCGCGAGCATGACCGGGGTGTCGAGGTCGTTCGCGAGCGCCTGGCGCAGCTGCTCGATGACCTGGGTCGCGCTCGCGGGCTCCTGGCCCTCGTGGCGCGTGCCGGAGCCCGAGGAACCCATCCGCCAGGCGATCAGGCGGCGCTCGGCCGTGATCAGGTCCTCCTCGAACCACTCCCACTCCTCGCGGTAGTGGTGCGCGAGGAGGGCGAGCCGCACCGCGGCGGGCTCCGTGCCCCCGTCGAGGAGCTTGGAGACGAACACCAGGTTCCCGCGCGACTTGCTCATCTTGTGTCCCTGGTAGGACACGAGCCCGACGTGGCTGTAGATGTGCGCCATCGGCGTGCCCGTCATCGCGGTGGCGTGCCCGGCGCTGAACTCGTGGTGCGGGAAGATCAGGTCGTTGCCGCCGCCCTGCACGGTAAAGGCGTTGCCGAGGAAGTGCACCGCGATCGCCGAGCACTCGATGTGCCAGCCGGGGCGGCCGAGGCCGAGGACGGTGCCCCAGCTGGGCTCCCCCGCGCGGGCCGCGCGCCACAGCAGCGGGTCGAGCGGGTCGCGCTTGCCGACCCGGTCGGGGTCGCCGCCGCGCTCGGCGCTGAGCAGGAGCATCAGCTCGCGCTCGTAGGGGGCGACGTCGCCGAGCCGCCACTGGCTCTGCT
Source organism: Leucobacter sp. M11 (assembly GCF_035726885.1). Lineage (NCBI taxonomy): Bacteria > Bacillati > Actinomycetota > Actinomycetes > Micrococcales > Microbacteriaceae > Leucobacter > Leucobacter sp. M11. Next base: position 323,164 of record NZ_JAPFRB010000005.1, read on the forward strand.
CGCTTGCGGCCTGCGTGTCGAAGTAGAGGTCGTCGCCCGCGGCGTCGTCGGTCGCGACGGGGTAGGCGAAGCCGAGCTGGCGCAGCTTCTGCACGGACTGGGCGATCAGGTCGATCTGCTCGGTCACGGCGACGAAGTGGTCGGGCGGGATCAGGCCGAGCCGGAACATGTCGGAGCGGAACAGCGCGATCTGGTTCTCCGCGAGCGACTCCCAGGAGACGTTCGTCGCGGCGGCGCGCTCCAGGAGCGGGTCGTCGATGTCGGTGATGTTCTGCGCGTACTCGACCTCGAGCCCGGCGTCGCGCCAGGCGCGCTGCAGGGTGTCATAGGCGAGGTAGGTGAAGGCGTGCCCGATGTGGGTCGCGTCGTAGGGGGTGATGCCGCAGACGTACAGCGTGGCCCGGCCCTCGTTGAGGGGCGGGTGCTCCAGACGGCCGGAGGCGGTGTTGAACAGGCGCGGAGCCTGACCCGTGGTCGGCAGGGTCGGCAGATCGGGCGGGGTCCAGGTTCTCACAGGGCACCACTTTCGGGGCTGAGTACGCCGGAGCCGAGCAGCACGATGATCGCGGTGCCGAGCAGGATCCGGTAGATAACGAAGGGCATGAAGCTGCGCTTGGAGATGTAGCGCATGAAGA
>NZ_JAPFRB010000005.1:323846-331191 GCF_035726885.1 Leucobacter sp. M11
GGGTCTCGCCCGGGCCGAAGACCGTGACCTCGCCCCAGGTCTTCACGAGCTGGTACCCGCCCGATCCGATGACGGCGGGGATCGCGAGCAGGAACGAGTACCGGGCCGCGGCCTCGCGCGTGTAGCCGAGCATCAGGCCGGCGGTGATCGTGCCGCCGGAGCGGGACACGCCGGGGATGAGCGCGAGCGCCTGCGCGAAGCCGTAGATCAGCCCGTGCTGCCAGCTGAGCTTGTCCAGGGTCAGCGCCTTCTTGCCCGCCCAGTCGGCGAAGCCGAGCAGGAGGCCGAAGGCGATCAGGGTGCAGGCCACGAACCACAGGGAACGGAACGTGGTCTCGATCTGGTCCTCGAAGAGCAGGCCGAGGATGACAATCGGCAGGCTGCCGAGGATGATCCACCAGCCGAGCAGGACATCCGGGTCGGTGCGCTTGGTCTTGCCGCTGAACTGCTGGAACCAACTGCCGATGATCCGGACGATGTCCTTCCAGAAGAAGATCACGACCGCGGCCTCGGTGCCCAGCTGGGTGATCGCCGTGAACGCCGCTCCGGGATCACCCCCGCCGGGGAGCACCTCGCCAACGAGCCGCAGATGGGCGCTCGATGAGATGGGTAAAAACTCGGTCAGTCCCTGCACAATGCCGAGAATGATCGCCTCAATAAAGCCCATGTGGGGTTCGCTTTCCGTAATTCAGCGCGGGGTCGCCCGCAATCGTGACCAGCGTTCAGGCTAGTACGTCCGAAGGAAGTCTGTCAGCACCCGGTGGCCGAAGCTGAGCGCGTCGAGCGGCACGCGCTCGTCGACCCCGTGGAACATCCCCGGGAAATCCAGCTCAGCGGGGAGTCGGAGCGGGGCGAAGCCGTACCCGGCAATTCCCAGCTTGCTCAGCGCCTTGTTGTCGGTGCCCGCCGCGAGCAGGTAGGGGATGACCTCGGCCTCCGGGTCGAAGCGGCCGAGGCTCGCGCGGATCGCGTCCGCGATCTCCCCGGAGAAGGGCGCCTCCAGGGAGACGTCGCTCACGACCGTCTCGATCTCGATGTTCGGCCCGACGAGCTCGCGGATCGTGGCGAGCACCTCCTCGGCCTGGCCGGGCACGGTGCGCACGTCGATGAGCGCCTCCGCGGCGTCGGGGATGACGTTGTGCTTGTAGCCCGCCTTGAGCATGGTGGGGTTCGTGGTGTTGCGCAGGCTCGCGTGCAGGAAGCCCGCGCCCGTGCCGGTGCGCAGGATGATCTGCTCCGGGTCGGCCTCGACCGGGTCGACGCCGAGGATCTCCGCGATCCGGTCCACGAGCCCGCGCGTGGTCTCGCCCAGGGAAATCGGCCAGTCGTGCCGACCGATCTTCGCGATCGCCTCGGCCAGGTGCGTGAGCGCGTTGTCCTCGATCACCCGGGAGCCGTGCGCGGCGACGCCCCTGGCGCGCAGGCGCAGCCACTGCATGCCCTTTTCGCCGGTCTGGATGAGGTAGGCGCGGGTGCCCTCGATGTCGATCGAGTAGCCCCCGACCTCGCTGACGGCGGTGCCCGCGCCCGCGAACAACTCGGGGTGGTGCTCGACGAGGTAGTGCGAGCCGTACGCGCCGCCCGCCTCCTCGTCCGCGAAGAAGGTGAGGATCACGTCGCGGCGGGGCCGCTCCCCCGCGCGCAGGATCTCCGCGACGGCGGTGAGCATCATCGCGTCCATGTCTTTCATATCGACCGCGCCGCGGCCCCAGAGCATGCCGTCCTTGACGACGCCGCCGAAGGGGTCAACGGACCAGTTCTCGGGGTCGGCGGGCACCACGTCGAGGTGGCCGTGCAGGACGAGGGCGGGCAGCTCGGGAATCTGGCCGGGGATGCGCACGATGACGTTCGCGCGGCCGGGCGCAGACTCGATCGTCTGCGGCTCGAGGCCGAGGCTTTCGAGGAAGGCAACGACGTAGGCGGCGGCTTCGGCCTCGCCCTTGCTGTTGCCCTCCCCATAGTTGGTGGTGTCGATGCGGATCAGGTCCCGCGCAATTCGCGCGGTTTCGTCGAGGTTCATGCTGTCGTCGCTGGCCACAGTGCCCGGTTCAAGTGTCATGATCTCAGGCTATCGGACGCCGCGACACACGCGGCTTTCGCGCATGATTTTTCCACGGGAGCGGTCCCGTGCTACTGTTTCTCTTGTTCGGAAAACGCAAGAAACACAGAAACAAACGCAGGACTGAACAGCATTCGCGCGAGTGGCGGAATGGCAGACGCGCTAGCTTGAGGTGCTAGTGTCCTTTATCGGACGTGGGGGTTCAAGTCCCCCCTCGCGCACAGCGAATGAGAACGGCCCGGTCCTTGTGACCGGGCCGTTTTGCGTTTCCCGGGGTGCTGCCACCGGCCGCTTCGCCCCCCGGGGGGCGACCGCGGTGCCCTCATCCTGCTGCTGCGGCAACGCGGACGGCTCTCCGCGGTCACGCTTGCGCGTGAGCTGGAGGTCTCCGTCCGGACGGTGCAGCGCGATTTCGACGCGTTATCGTCCGCCGGGGTTCCGGTCTTCGCTGAGCGCGGCAGATATGGCCGCTACGAGTTGCTGCCGGGCTTTCGCGCGGAGCTGACCGGCATGAGCGCCGAGGAGGCTGCCGGAATCGTCTCGGTGGCAGGCGGCCAGGGCCGTCGAACAGTCGGCCTGGCCTGACCCGGGCGCGCAGCGGCGGTCACTCCGCGGGGAAGAAGAACTGGATCGCGTCCAAGAGCCCCACCCGCCAACAGGCGAAATCGTGACCGCCCGTATATTCCCGGGCCCGGTGTTCGATGCCAGCGCCGCGCAGGATGTCCCGGAACTCCCGATTCGACACCACCATGTCCCCCTCCGTATCTCCGACCTCATGAAAGATCCGGATGCGGCCCGCGAGCCCGGGGGCGGCAGCCGACCACAGCCGCAGTTGCAGACCCGCGGGTTCCGTGGGGTGATCGATCGGCCACCAGAACGACGCCGATTGAACCGCCGCATTCGCAATCTGATCCGGGATCCGGCGGACCAGGTCCGCCGCCGCCAGACCACCCAGGGACGCGCCAGCGACCGCGCGACGGTGCGCCTCGGCGGGGACGGGAACTCGCGCGCCCGCCCAGGGCAGGAGTTCCTCCAGGAGGAACTCCGACAGCCGGTCGTGCATGCCCAACACGAGTGGGCGATCTGCTGGGCGCACGGGCGCATACCCGATGACGAGCGTCGGCGCGATCCGCCCGCTTGCGTGCAGGGCGTCCAGGCCAGGGAGCACGGGATACTCGTGCTGCAGCCGGTCGCCGTCGGCGCAGATCAGCACTCCGACGGGCGCTCCGTATGCGGGATGCGGCGCCGCCGCCCACACCGACATCTCAACGCCCAGCGCGGCGGAGCGAATGCTCGCGCGGTGCACCGTGGCGGCGGGGACCCGCGGGAGATCTCCGGGCTCGGGAGCGGTGCGGCGCGCAGCCCCGGTCGCCTCGGAGCCCGCGGGGAACGTCTCCGGCGCGTCCGGGAGCGCGAGTACCGTCGCCCGCCCGCCCTCCACGGCCCGGATGACCTCGACGGCACGGCTCAGCGGCACGGTTCTTCCGTAGACGGCTCGCCAACGTTCCCGGTCCGCGCCGATCGTGAGATCGAGGGCGGGCTGGATGAGTAGGGACACCGTGCCCCGAAACCGACTGGGCAGTTCGAATGCCGCGGCGTGCACCGCAACGCCGCGCACGTGCGCGCGGTCGAGCAGAAAATGATCTAACCGCTCACGCAGCAGGTGCGTGAGGGTGCCAATCAGCACGAGCGCTGATTCCGCCGGGTCGCACACCGGGCGGAGGAACGTCACGATCCGGTGACCCGGTCGCTCACTGGCGTCCACGAGCACGCCCCCGGCGCGCTCGATTCCCGCGAGCAGGTCGGGCTCCTGCCGCGCACGACGCTCGAGTCGCGCTCGCAGCTGCTCGGGGCTGGAGCGCCGGGGCAGCGGGGGGAGAAAAGCACGGTCGTTCATGGCACACCGCCGTCACGTTCGTAGGTGATTTCCCTTCGGACACGCAGATGGGCACCGCACGGAGCGTCGCCAATGGATCAGCGAAACGTCTCCTTGCCGGTATTCATCATACGAAACTAAGCATAGCCTTACTTTTTTGGATTCGGTCAGCTACGCTCGTGACGGATCGAACGACCCGGCTGCTGGGGAGCAAACAGGAAGAGGGACATGATTGTCACCCCGCCCATCCGGCAGCAAGCTGAGTCCCCGGCACCGTTGCGACGGACCCCGCGTCGTCGACTGGCGACGCTCGCCCTCCTCGGCTGCGCCCTCGTCGGCTGCCTTGTCCTCTCTCTCCTCGTGGGGTCCTCGGCCATTCCCCTCGGACGGGTCTGGGAGCTCCTGCAACACCCCGATGACTCCTACGACAGCTACGTGGTGAATACGCTGCGGGTCACCCGCACGTTTATCGGGTTCATCGTCGGGCTGTCCCTGGCCGTGGCCGGGGCCGTCATGCAGGCGGTGACGCGCAATCCCCTCGCCGACCCGGGACTGCTCGGGGTGAATTCGGGGGCCGCGCTCGGCGTGGTGCTGGGGGCGAGCGTTGGCGGCCTCACCTCGTTCCCAGCCCAGTTCCTGCTCGCGGCGGTCGGCGCGCTCGTGGCGACCTTTCTCGTCTTCAGCGTGGGCTCCTGGGCCGGGGACGGCTCCCCCGTGCGCTTGGTGCTCGCGGGGGTCGCGTTTTCCGCCGCGGCCGGAGGGCTGATCCAGGCCATCCTGCTGACCAACCCCCAGGCCTTCGACACTTTCCGCTTCTGGGACGTGGGAGCCCTCACGCGCTCCGATAGCACGGTGGGATACGTGGTCATCCCGGTGCTCCTCGGCCTCGCGCTCGTGCTCATCGTGTCTCGGGGACTCGCGAATATCGCGCTCGGGGACGATATCGCGGCCGCCCTGGGCACCAAGGTGGCCCGAGTGCGCGCCGTGTCCATTCTCGCGCTGACGCTCCTGTGCGCCTCAGCAACCGCGATCGCCGGCCCCATCGGTTTCGTCGGGCTGATGGTCCCGCTCGCCGTCGCGTGGCTGCTCGGACCGGCGCGGGGCTGGATCCTCGCCGTCAGCGCGGTGGCCGGGCCGGTGCTGGTCTTGAGCGCAGACATCCTGGGCAGGCTGCTGGCCCGCCCCTCGGAACTGCAGGTTGGCCTCCTCACCGCGTTCGTGGGCTCCCCCGTGCTGCTGTTCATGGTGTTTCGGCTGCGGGGTGATGCGCGGTGACCGAGAAGGCCTCCATTGCCCCTCCCGGGACCTGGTGGATCCGCCTGGGACGCGGCCACTCGGTGCTCCTGCCCCGCAAGACCTCCGGCGTGGGACTCGCCCTGCTTGGCGTCTGCATCGCCCTCGCGGTGGTCGGGATCGGCCTCGGGGCGAGCCAGTACTCCTACGCGGACGTCATCCAGGTGTTACAGGGCACCGGTTCCGGGCCCGCGCAGCTCGTCATCGTCGAGTGGCGACTGCCCCGCATCATCCTCGCGATCAGTGACGGCTCGGCGCTCGGGATCGCCGGGAGTCTGTTCCAGGCGATCACCCGAAACCCCCTGGGAAGCCCCGATCTGATCGGCTTCACGATGGGGGCGCAGACGGGGATTTTGCTTGCCGTTCTGGTGTTCGGCGGAACCCTGCTCTCCGTGTCCATCTCGGCGCTGGTGGGCGGACTCAGCGTCGGGGCGGTGATTGCGCTCCTGTCGCTCCGGGGTGGTTTCGGGGGATTCCGACTCATCCTGGCCGGGATTGCCCTCAGCTCCATGCTCGGTTCCCTGAACCGCTGGCTCATCGTGCAGGCGGACCCGGACACCGCGTTCGGGGCGCTGAGGGCGGTGACCGGCTCGCTCGCCAACGCCGATTGGGCGCTTGCCGTGCCGTGTAGCGTGGGCATCCTGCTCGTCACGCTCGTGGTGCTGACCCGGTCCCGGGGGCTCCGTTCGTTCCAGCTGGGCCCGGATATCGCTCAAGCCCTCGGCACCTCCGTCAACCGCACCCAGATCTCCCTGCTCATCCTCGGCACCGCGCTCGTCGCCCTCGCGACGATGGCGGCTGGCCCGATTGCCTTCGTCGCGCTCATCGCCCCGCACCTGGCGCGCCTGCTCACCCAGCAGGGCGGAGCCAACGTGTTCCTGTCCGGCGTCGTCGGCGCAGCGCTCCTGCTCAGCGCTGACCTGATCGGCCAAACGATGCTCGACAGTCTTCCCGTTGGGGTCATCACCGGGGCCGGCGGCGGCCTCTACTTCATGGGCCTGCTCCTGATGCAATCGCGCAGGAGAACCCGATGACCCGCGGCCAAGATCCGGCGGTGCCCCGGATGAGCGTGCGGGAGGCGGAGCTGTCCTACGGGAAACACGTGGTGGCCCAGGGCCTGAACGTCAGCATTCCGGCGCAGGAATTCACCGTGATCGTCGGGCCGAACGCGTGCGGGAAATCGACCCTGCTGCGCGCCCTGTCCCGGCTCCACCTCCCCACGCAGGGGTCCATCCTGTTAGACGGAGGGGATATCCACCGGCTCCCGACGCAGGCGGTCGCCAAGCGGGTCGGCCTCCTCCCGCAGAGCAACATTGTCCCGGAACGGATGCTCGTCCGCGACCTCGTGGCGCGGGGCAGGTCGCCCCATCAGGGCCTCTTCCGCCAGTGGAGCCGCAGTGACCACGACGCCGTCGAGCGCGCCCTCATGCTCACCGGGACCGCGGAACTAGCCGCTCGCCCGGTCGATGAGCTCAGCGGGGGCCAGCGCCAACGGGTGTGGCTCGCCCTGGTGCTGGCGCAGGAAACCGAGACAATCCTGTTGGACGAACCAACCACCTTTTTAGATCTCGCGCACCAACTCGACATCATGGAGCTGTGCCGCCGCATGCACCGGGAGGAAGGCCGAACGATCGTCGCGGTGCTCCACGACCTCAATCAAGCGGCCCGATACGCGGGACACCTCATCGCGATGCGCGACGGATCGGTTCACGCCATCGGCACTCCCGACGCCGTCGTGACCGCAGACAATGTGCTCCGCATCTTCGGCGTGCCAGCGCTGGTGATTCCAGACCCGATCACCGGCACCCCGCTCGTGATCCCGACCGTTTCGAAAACCGCGGCACAACGCCACGGGGAAGAACACGACCCCCGAAGCAGAGCCAGAAAGGCCAAAAATGCTGATCAACCGTAGCCCTCACCCGAAGAGACGCGCCCTCGCCCGAGCCCTCGGGCTCCTCACGGTCGTCTCGTTTGCTGGGGCATTGACCGCGTGCGCACCCGGCGGAGACGCCGCCGAGGAAGCAACCAGCCCATCCGCGGGCCAGGACGCGTGGCCGCGCACGGTGGAGACCGCCGACGGAACGCTGACCCTCGAGGCCGCCCCGAAACGCATCGTC
>NZ_JAPFRB010000005.1:331242-335519 GCF_035726885.1 Leucobacter sp. M11
CTGGCAAGCAGCGGCACCGCCGCGGATGTCCCCGGCCTCAGCGACTCGCTCGGCTTTTTCCTCCAGTGGAGCGACGCCGCGCAGACAGCCGGCACCGAGCTGCTCTTTTCGAATTCGTCCCCGAACGTCGAAAAAGTGATCGAATACGAACCCGATCTCATCGTCGTCGCGGAAACGGGTGGGGACTCCCTCATGGACAACGTCGATCAGCTGCGAAAAATCGCACCGGTGATGGTGGTGAACTACTCCGGTTCATCCTGGCAAGACATCACGACATTGTTTGGCGAGGCAACCGGGGCCGAGGACCAAGCGATGCAGGCAATCATGCAGTACGAGGCGCAGCTTGCCGCAGTGAAAGCCAGCATTACCGTCCCCGATCACCCAGTTTCTGCGTTCTTCCCGTTTGCCTCTGGTGAGGGAGCGGGAGCGGCCACCGAATTCTCACCCCACACACAGATCCTGGCCGACCTCGGGTTCACCCTCGCGGAGATCCCGGATGAGGTGAAGGGGGACGAATCCATGGGCGGTGCCGAACGAAAAGACATTGTGAACCTGTCCGCGGAAAACCTGCAACGCGGTCTGCCGGGGGAAACCTGGATCATGATCGCCGCCGATGCCGCCGCGAAAGATCTGGTGAACACCGACCCGGCGTACACCTCGGCTCCCGCGGTCCAGGCGGGAAACGTCTTCTTCACCCCCGGCGAAACGTTTCGGCTCGATTTCTTTTCGGCCCTGATCCTGCTCGATTCTCTCGCGCAGTCCTTCGCCTCGTAGCGCCCCGCCATCCCTGCGCGTTCCCCGGAGCCTCCTAGACTGGGGAGCGTGTCCAGTCCACGGAGGGTGTCCCCGCAGTGGCGGCGACTGCTTTGGGTGAGCGCTGGCTCCGTCGCGGTCGTCATCGGGTTGTGGCTCACCGTGACCCCGGGCACGGCCGAGCGCGAGCTTCAGCTGGCCCTCAGCGGCACCGCGGCACTCGGCGCAGCGCTGAGCACCCGGTGGCCCCTCGCCGGGGCAGCCCTCGCCGGGACAGCCACCGCCGCCGCCTGGCTGCTCGGGCTCACCGCCGATCCCTTCCTCCTGGCAAGCGTGGGCGTATTCCGGTACGCGGAGGGCCGCGGCGCCCGACGATTCCCCGTCTGGTTCGCCGCCGCGGGAGCCATCCTCGTCTGCGTGATGCTGTTTTTCGGGGACGCCGGGAACCCGACCTTCGCACCCCGGGCCCGGGGGGCCTTCCTCGGCGCGGTCGTCCTGACCACGGCCTGGGTGCTCGCGGTGCGTACCCGCCAAGCCCGGGACCAGGCCGGCGCGCGGGCCAGGGCCGACGAGCGGCTCCGCCTGGCCCGGGACGTGCACGACGTACTCGCGCACTCCCTCGGCGCGATCGGGGTCAGCGCCGGAGTCGCGGCGCACCTCACCGCGCTCGGCGAACCGGACCTGCGCAGTACCCTGCACGACGTCGAGCGCCAGGCCCGCGACTCGCTCGCGGAGCTCCAGGACCTGCTCCACCGCGAACGCGACCCTGCGCGCTCCCCCGCAGCGCCACCGCTGCACGCCCTCCTCACCGAGCTCGCCGACACCGCGGAACGCTCCGGGCTCCGCACCACTGTCTCCTGCCCACCCGAGGCCGAGCACCTGCCCGCGGCGCTTCGCACCACCGTGCACCGCATCGCGCAGGAGGCGGTGACCAACGCCATCCGGCACGCCAAAGCCACCACGCTCAGCATCGACGTCGCCCGCACGGGCACCGAGGTCCACCTGACCGTCCGCGACAACGGACCCGGCACCGCGCGCACCGCCGAGTGCGGCCCCGAGCAGCATTCCCGCCCCGGGCACGGCCTCACGGGCATGCGCGAGCGCGCCGAACTCCTCGGCGGGCAGCTCACCCACACGAACACCGGGCAGGGCTTCTCCGTGCACGCCCGCCTCCCCCTCGCCCTCGCAGAGGACCCCACGTGACCGACATCCGCGTCCTGATCGCCGACGACGAGCCCCGCATCCGCGCCGCCCTCCGGCTCCTCATCGAACACGAACCCGGGATGATCGTCGCCGGAGAGGCGCGGGACGGCGTCGAGGCCGTCGAGCAGGCCCGCCGGCTCCGCCCCGACACGATCCTGATGGACATCCAGATGCCCCGCATGACCGGCCTCGACGCCACCCGAGCGCTCGCCGCCGACAACCCCCGGATCATCGTGCTCACCACCTTCGACCTGGACGAGTACGTCTTCGAGGCGCTCCGGCTCGGGGCCTCAGGCTTCCTCCTCAAAAACAGCCCGCCCACCGACGTGCTCCGCGCGATCCGCGCCGCGGTCAGCGGCGACGCGCTCCTCGCGCCGGAGGTCACCCGGCGACTCATCACCCGCTTCGCGAGCCCCCCGCCCACCCCGGCCGCCTCCGGGACGCTCCTCGGCACGCTGACGGCGCGCGAGCGCGAAACCCTCCTCCTCATCGCCGAGGGGCGCTCAAACGCGGAGATCGCCGAGGCACTGTTCCTCACCGCGACAACGGTGCGCACCTATGTCAGCCGCATCCTCACGAAACTGGGCGCGCGCGACCGGGCCCAGCTCGTCGTCGCCGCCTACGAGAGCGGGCTCGTCGCCCCGCCGCGCCCCGAGTAACACGCCCGAGAATGTCAACCCTCGCAGACTGACCCCGCGGGGAAAAGCCGCTTGGCTGGGAGTCATGATCGAGATCACGCACCTCAGCAAACACCACGGCCGCCGCGCCGTCGTGGACGATGTGAGCTTCACCGCGGAGCCGGGGCAGGTCACGGGCTTCCTCGGCCCGAACGGGGCGGGCAAATCCAGCACCCTGCGCATCCTCCTCGGCCTGGACCGGGCCAGCTCCGGGACCGCCCGCATCGACGGCGTCCCCTACCGCAACCTGAGCCGCCCCCTGCTCCGCGTCGGCGCGATGCTCGACGGCCCCGGAGCTGGCCCCGGCCGCACCGCCGGAGCCCACCTCCGCTGGGTCGCCCAGTCCAACGCGATCCCCGCCGAGCGCGTCCACGAGGTCCTCAACCGCACGGGCCTCACGGACGCGGCGAAGCAGCGCATCGGCAGCTTCTCGCTCGGCATGGGCCAGCGGCTCGGCATCGCCGCCGCCCTCATCGGCGACCCCGACGTGCTCGTGCTCGACGAACCCACCAACGGCCTCGACCCGGACGGGATCCGGTGGATGCGCCGCCTCCTCCGTTCCCTCGCCGACGCCGGAAAAACAGTCCTCGTCTCCAGCCACCTCATGAGCGAGATGGAGGACACCGCCGACCGCTTCATCGTCATCGCCCGCGGCCACATCCTCGCCGACGGCACCCGCGCCGAGATCACCGGAGCCCATCAAAACCTCGAAGCGGCGTTCTTCGCCCTCACGGAGGGACACGCCGACTACCGCGCTCCCGCTGACCCCGACACCCCCGGCGACCGCAACGGGACCCGCTGATGCTCGCCCTCATCCGCTCCGAAGCCACCAAAATCAGCACGGCCCGATCCTCCTGGATCCTCATCCTCGTGACGGTCATCGGCACCTGGCTCATGTCCTGGACGAACGCAGCATCGAGCGCGGGACTCCCCCCGGACAGCGACCTGCTGTTCTCCACCGTCCCCGTTCCCCTCGCGTACACGGGCTTCGATATGGCAACCTTCGGCCACCCGCTGATCGTCGCGTTCGCCGCGCTCTGGGCGGGCTCCGAATACGGCTCGGGACAACAGATCCGCACCACCCTGCTCGCCACCCCGAAACGCGGCCGCGTCTTCCTCGTGAAAATCGGGCTGCTCGCCCTGACCTGCGCCGTGAGCGCCACCCTCACGATGAGCGGCGGCATCATGATCTCGCACGCCGCCGGGGACTCCCCCCTCACCCCCTGGACCCTCACCCCCGAAATCTGGGGACTCATCGGCGGCCTCAGCCTCGCCTGGACCCTCAGCGGCGTCATCAGCTTCGCCATCGGCACCCTCGCCCGCAGCGCAATCATCCCCCTCATCCTGATCGTGCCACTCAGCATCGGCCTCGGAGACTTCCTCGCGCAGATCTGGTCCGGTGCCCGCTACCTCCCCACCGCCGCCGGAGCCGCGCTGTACAGCGACCCCGCAACCGGCATCTTCCTCCCACCCGCAGCGGGCGCGCTCGTGCTGCTCGCCTGGGCCGCCACCCTCACCACCGCCGCTGGAATCACCTTCGCCCGACGAGACCAGTGAGGACCCACACCGTGACCCACACACCCTTCCGGCACACGCTCCGCTCCGAACTCACCAAAACATTCAGCCTGCGCAGCATCCAGGCAA
>NZ_JAPFRB010000005.1:335582-347744 GCF_035726885.1 Leucobacter sp. M11
CGGAGCGCGGCGCCCCCTTCCCGATTGAAACGCACGGCTTCGAGACCGCCGGCTTCGGGCAGCCCCTCGTCATGCTGCTCGCGGCCCTGATCACGGGCACCGAGTTCCTGAATGGCCAGCTGCGCACCTCCCTCCTGGCCACACCCCGGCGCGGCCAGGTGCTCGGCGCGAAGCTCCTCGTGATCGGGGTGCTCGCTGCGCTCATCGGCGCGGTCGCTGTCGGCGCGGCCGTGCTCCTCAAGCACGGGGCGCTCGGCGAGCACGGCCTCTCCCCCGGCGAGTTCACCCCGCGGATGGCCTGGAACCTGCTCGGGGTCAGCGCGAACTACGCGCTCATCGCGCTCGTCGCGGCCGGGGTCACCGTGATCTCCCGCCGCATCATCGTCACGCTGGTCCTGCTCGTCCCGCTGGTGCTGGGGCTCACGATCTCCCTGCTCCCCGCGGTGCCGCTGCTGCGCTTCCTGCCCGACCTGGCCGGCATCCAGCTCCTCATGGCCTACCCCAGCATCGGCCTGCTCGATCCGCTCCCCGGGGGGCTCGTCATGGCGCTCTGGGCGCTCACCCTCACCGGGATCGCGTGGGCGCTGTTCCGGAACAGAGACGCCCACACCGGCTGACCCCCTGCGGCGCTGCGACCGGGCCAGGGGTCACCCGCCGCCGCCCGCGCACCCGCTTCGCGCGCTAGGCTTCGAGGGACCGTGGCGCGCGCAGGAGCCGAAAGCCCCGGTGTGGCCGTGCGCCAGAGAGGAAGAACACCCGTGGAACAGCAGAGCGAGACCTCGCCGCACCTCCTCGCCCCGAAGGCCCGCCGCGCCCGACGGCGGCTCCTCATCACCCTGATCCTCGCCGTCGCCGCCCTCCTCATCGGCGGAGCGATCACCGTCGCCGACGTGAACGCCTCGCGCACCCCGCAGGCCACGGCCGAGAAATACTTCGCCGCGCTGGCCGCGGGCGACGCCACCGCCGCCAACGCGCTCACCGCCCCGGCCCCGGGCACGCCGGGCGAGGCGGGGCTCCTCACCGACGAGGTCCTCGGCAACGCCATCGAGCACATCAGCGCGGTCTCCGTCACCCCGGCGGACACCCCCCTCGACTCCGCCAATCAGAACCTCGAGGTCACGTACACCCTCGCCGACCACACCGTCACGGTGAGCGTTTACCTCGTCGAGGGGCCCCGGCAATGGGGGCTCCTCCGCACCTGGCAGCTCGCCCGCCCCGTCGCCGAGCGCGTGCTGTTCCAGAGCAACCGTCCGCTGCCTCAGGACGCGCCCCTGCTGAGCGGGGTGCCCCTGCAGAGCCCGAACCAGACCCTCTTCCCCGCGGTGTATCCGCTGGCCTCCGGCTCCCCGCACACGCTCGCCCTGGAGCAGGACACCGCCGTCGTGACCGGGGTCGACAGCACGGTCACCCTCGAGTTCACGCCGACCGATGCCCTGCGTGCCGAGGCCCAAACGCAGATCAACGCGATGGTGGATGCCTGCGCGGCCAGCACCCTGACCTCGACGACCCTCAGCCGGGACACGCGCGACGGCTGCCCGCTGCACGTGATCCTGGCTGAGTCCGGGCCCGCGCCCGGCACCTGGGAAATTCTCGACTATCCCACCGTGCAGTTCGAGGCCGGCGGCTCCGTGTACCTCACCCGGGACGGCCGGGCACAGTTCCACCCCGAAGACGGTCGCGACGCGGCCGAAATGCTCCGCGGGCTGGAGTTCGCTGGCACCGTCGAGATCAACGGAGACCGCGTCCGCCTCATCCCCCAGGGTACGCAGTAGCGCGGCTGCCCCAGAGAACATCCGTTCGCGGAAGGATCACGGCGAAACTGCCCCTGGACCCCGGCTCCCGGGGTGCATACACTGGCCGCATGCACGACGCGACGGACACCCTCCGGGTGAACGACCCGGACCCTGACGAACACCCGCACGCGGTCACCGCCGCCGCCGACCGGGTCAGCGCGATCCCCCGTGAACCGCGCCGCAGTTTCATCCCCATCAGGCGCTACGACCCGATCGGACTCGACACTTCCCCACCGCCGTTGCTCTGGCTGCACGGCGGTGGTTTCTTTTCCGGCGGCCTCCGGCAGGCCGAGGCGCACCGGGTCGCCCTCGGCCTCGCGAAGCGGGGCTGGCCCGTCATCACCATCGACTACCGGCTCGTGCCGCGGCCCGGCACCGCCTGGGCGCGGCGGGCCGTTCACGCGCCGGTGCCCCGCTACCCGGAGCCCGTCAACGAGGTCATCGCCAGCGCCCTCGGCCTCGCCGCCGAGCAGGGCGGCCCCGGCATCTTTCTCGGCGGCGCAAGCGCGGGGGCCTGCCTCGCCGCCGCCGCGAGCCTTCGCCTCGCGCGAGCGGGCAGCTCCCCCGTCCTCGGCACCGTCCTCGGCTACGGCATCTTCCACGCCCGCGCCCCCGAGGCACCCCCGGCGCTGCGCGCCAGCGTCCCGCGCCGGTTTCGGGTTCTGCACGGACCCGGCGCGCTGCGCCTCATGAACCGCAACTACGCGGGCTCCGAGGCCGCCCTCGCCGAGCCCTGGGCCTTCCCGGGCGGACACGCCCTGACCGGCTTCCCGGACACCCTCATGCTGGACGCCGAGCGCGACCTCATTCGCCCCTCCGGGGACGCCTTCGCCGCGGAACTGCGCGCGGACGGCGTGCGCCTCGACCGCGAGGTCGTCCCGAACGCCCTGCACGGCTTCCTGGACCGTCCCCAGCGCCCCGAGTTCCAGGCCGCCCTGGACCGCATCGCGGCCTGGCTGAGAGGCGCGATGGCCGCGCGGCTCTCCCTGGCTGCTCTCCCCCGAAGTGGCATCCTGCCCGCGGGAACCCCGCGCGCCATCGCCGTCGGGTCCTGAGCCAGCGGGGGCACCGCAGGACCCCGGAGCGTCAGCCTTGCCCCGCGGCGCGCGGGTCACCCGCACGGCCACGATCACCCGGAGCGCCCACGGCACGCTCGGCACCCGGATCGAGCACGGGAGCAGCACACGCCTCAGCACGCCCTGATGCGGCGACCGCCGCAAGCGCCCGCTTAGGAGGCGAGCCGGCGGCGGAGCAGCTCGACGCGCTTCTGTAGCTGCGTCACCGAGGCCTGACCGACCGCGGGACCGCCGCAGACGCGGCGCAGCTCGGCGTGCACCATCCCGTGGGGCTCGCCCGAGACCTTCGAGTACATGCCCACGAGGCTGTTCAGGAGTTTGCGCTGCTCCCCCAGCGTGCGGAACAGGGCCTGGTCCGGCTCCGCCTTCTCCGGGGCATGCTCCAGGATGCCCTGCTTCTGAGCGCTGCGCTTGGCCTGCCTCGCCTGGCGCTGCTGGAGGAGTTCCTTGACCTGCTCGGGCTCCAGCAGGCCGGGGAAGCCGAGGAAGTCGAGCTCCTCCTCGCTCTCCACCTCGGCGTAGCCGCCGAACTCGGCCCCGTCGAAGACCGCCCGGTCGAAGTGCGCGTCCGAGGATAGCGCCTGGTAGACGAACTCTCCCGTCAGCGTCTCGGAGGCGCGATCCTCCTGCTCGGCCGCGTTGAACTCGGCCTCCTCCATGTTCCACTCGGATTTCGCCCCGGGCATGTCGAGGACGTGATTGCGCTCCTTCTCCAGCTCGGAGGCGAGGGCCATGAGGGTCGGCACGTTCGGGATGAACACCGAGGCCACCTCGCCCCGGCGTCGGCTCCGCACGAAGCGACCGATGGCCTGCGCAAAGAACAGCGGCGTGGCGGAGCTCGTCGCATAGACTCCGACGGCGAGCCGGGGCACGTCAACGCCCTCCGACACCATGCGCACCGCGACCATCCAGCGGCTCTCGCCCTTCGAGAAATCATCGATGCGCTGGGACGCGCCCGAGTCATCGGAGAGGATCAGCGCGACCTTCTCGCCCGTGAGCTGCTCCAGCTGCTCCGCGTAGCCGCGGGCGCTCGCGTGATCCGTGGCGATTACGAGCCCGCCCGCGTCGGGCACCGTGTGCCGCACCTCGCTCAGCCGCTTGTCGGCGGCCCGCAGCACGGCGGAGATCCACTCCCCGTTGGGGTCGAGGGCGGTGCGCCACGCCTGCGACGTGATGTCCTTCGTGTTGCCCTCGCCGAGCCGGGCCTCCATCTCCTCACCCGCGGAGGTCTGCCAGCGCATCTTCCCCGCGTAGACGAGGAAGACGACGGGGCGGACGATGCCGTCGGCGAGGGCCTTCCCGTAGCCGTAGTCGTAGTCGGTGAGGGAAACGCGGGTGCCAGAGGGGTGCGGGGCATACTCCACGAAGGGGATCGGCGCGTCATCCGAGCGGAACGGGGTCCCGGTGAGCGAGAGCCGGCGCGTTGCCGGCCCGAAGGCCTCGCGGATCGCGTCCCCCCAGCTCAGCGCGTCCCCGCCGTGGTGCACCTCGTCAAGGATCACGAGGGTGCGGGCGGACTCGGTGATCATCCGGTGCAGCACGGGCTTCATGACGATCTGCGCGTAGGTGACCGCCGCGCCGTGGTAGTGCCGCCCGTAGCTGGCCCCGCTGCTGTTGCTGAACTCGGGGTTGAGCTTAATGCCGGCCTTCGCGGCCGCGTCGGCCCACTGACTCTTCAGGTGCTCGGTCGGCGCGACGACCGTGATCTGGTCGATAATGCCGCGGCCGCGCAGCTCCGCGGCGAGTCGCAGGGCGAAGGTGGTCTTTCCGGCGCCGGGGGTCGCGGAAGCCAGAAAGTCGCGGGGGTGCTTTTCCAGGTAGGCCTCAATGGCCTCGCGCTGCCAGGCGCGAAGCCGATTCGCCGTGCCCCAGGCCGCGCGCTCCGGATACGCGGGTGAGAGCATTTCAGCGGCGCTGGTCCCCGGAGCATGTTCAATCGATTCGGGTTCCGTCACAACGCTCTAGACTATCCCCTGCGTGAAGATCCTGCCGAGCGGCGGGCCTGATACCGAGGAGGTGCGCACGTGGAACACCCGTGGTCACGATTTGTCGCCATTGGCGATTCACTGACTGAGGGCATCGGTGACCCGAGCCCCGACAGCCCGGGCGGGCACCGGGGCTGGGCCGACCGAGTCGCCGAAGAACTCAGCGCCCAGAGCGAGGGCTTCGCCTACGCGAACCTCGCCGTGCGCGGCAAGCTCATCCAGCAGATCATCGACGAGCAGCTGGAACACGCCCTCGATCTGCGCCCCGACCTCATCAGCATCTGCGCGGGCGGAAACGATGTGATCCGACCGGGCAGCGACGCCGACGAGGTCACCGCGAAGCTGGAGGGGGCCATCGCCAGGCTCAGCGCGAGCGGCGCGACCATCATGATGCTCACCTCGGTCGACACCGGGTTCTCCCCCGTGTTCCGGTCCATTCGCGGCAAGGTCGCGATCTACAACGAGAACGTCCGCAAGATCGCGCAGAAGTACGACGCAATCGTGGTCGACCTCTGGGCCGTCGAGGAACTCCAGGACAGCCGGTACTGGTCCGACGACCGGCTGCACTACAACCCGCTCGGGCACCAGGTGCTCGCAAACGCGGCGCTGAACGCGCTGAACGTGCCCCACGAGCTGGGCGCGGTCGACCCCGGGGTCGTTCCGGTGCGCACCTGGCGTCAGGCCCGCAAGGAGGACCTGGTCTGGGCGAAGGAGCACCTCATGCCCTGGGTGATCCGCCGGATCAAGCATCAGTCCTCGGGCGATTTCGTCACCGCGAAGCGCCCGGAACCGGTCCCCGTACAGCCGCCCACAGAACGCTAGGCGACGCACCCGTGCCGGCATGGGGCAACGGACCGGTCCGGGTCGAGATCATCCGCGACCGGCAACCCGCGGGCGGCGGCCTCGCCGGGCGAGAGCTGCTCGATATTTTCCCGGCGAAACTCGGGCACACCGGCACGGATGCGGTCATCGACTGGCTGCGCCCCTTTCGCCCGAACCTGACCACCCGGAGCGGCGTCTACGGCTTCGACGCCCCCGAACTCGGGGCTGGGATACTCACCGTCACCCAGATCCGCCCGCTCACGCGCGCGAGACTCGATGACCGGGTGCGGGTGCTCGAAATCGAACGCGCACTGGGCGCACCCGAACCCGCCCGGCTCCCCGACTTCCCCCTCGCGCAGTCGGGCTGGCGGCTCCACGTCAACAACCCCTATCTCCAGCTGCTCATCGGGGCGTTCGCCATCGGGTTCGGCAGCCTCATCATCGCGCAGGTCGTCGTCGACCGGACCGACGGCATCGCCGGAGCGGTCCTGCTCTGCCTGCTCGGCGCGGCCCTCATCGCCGCCGGGACCCTCATCTGGTTCCAACGCGGGCTGCGCCGCGTCCGCTGGTGGCACCGCGCCCGGGCCGCCGGCAAGCGGGGGAACCGCACGCTTCCCGAGGACCTCCGGTTCTTTTCCTGAGCCGCACCCCCGCACAGCGCGTCCCCACCCAGATCCGCCAGCGAAAGGACCCCCGCCCGTGTTCCCCGACCCGGTGTTGCCCGACCTCCCCCTCCGCGAACTCGAATGCTTCGCCGTCGTCAGCGACACCCTGCACTTCGGCAGGGCCGCCGAGACCCTCGGGGTCTCCCAGGGCCGGGTGTCCCAAATGATCAAACGCCTCGAAGTCCGGGTCGGAGCGGCGTTATTCGTGCGCACCAGTCGCAGCGTCAGGCAGAGCGCGCTCGGCGAACAACTCGCCGCGCAGGTCCTCCCCGCGCTCGCGCAGCTCCGCGCGGGATTCACCGCCGCCCAGGCCGCCGCGGGATCCCCGGAGCGCCCGCTCCGCATCGGGTTCCAAAGCGCCGTCTACGCCTCGGTCACCGGCGCGCTCGCCGCCCTGCCCCGGGGCAGGTTTCAGTTGGTCGAGCTTCCGTGGGCCGACCCCTTTGGCAAGGTCAATCGTGGCGAGGTCGATCTTGCCCTCGTGCTCTCCCCCAGCCACGAGCCCGGCCTGCGCCAGCTGCTCGAGTTCTCCGCCCAGCCCCAGTGGGTCGCGCTCGCCACGACGCATCCGCTCGCCTCCCGAGACCGGCTCACCGCCGCGGAGCTTGGCCGGGTGCCGCTCGTGGCTCCCCAGCCCGTCGCGCCCGAGTCCTGGCTCGCGGCAAACGCCCCGCGCGTCACGAGCGACGGCACCCCGCTCAGCTACGTCGCCACCGCGCTCACCCTGCCGGAAGCGCTGTCGCTCGTGACCACGCAACCGGCCGGCGTCCTGGTCTGCGAGGCGAGCGCGGAATACCTGTCACGGCCCGATGTCTCCTTCGTGCCCGTCGACGGGCTCCCGCCGACCACCCTGGTGGCGCTCACCCGAGACGCCGACCCGGAGCACCCCCTCGTGGCCGAGTTCGTGACCCGGCTCCGGGAGGCAACCGCCGCCTGAGCGACCCGCCCGGCCCCGAGCAGACGCGCGACGTGACGGGCACGCGCTGAGCCGTTCCCGGGGCCCGGCGGGTCGGCGGGTCGGTCGAGCCAGCGCCGCGAGTCCCGCGGCAAGGGCGGTGATCCCCGCCGCCAGCCAGAGCACCTGGCCGCTGCCCCCCGCCTCCAGCGCGAGCCCGCCGGTCACCGACCCCAGCGCGATGCTCGCGTTGAAGACCCCGGACCAGAGCGCCGAGGAGGCCTCGACCCGTGCGGGCTCCGCGCTCGCCGTCCAACTCTGCGTGGCGACGGACACACCGCCGTAGCCCAGCCCCCAGATGGCGAGCAGGAGGAAGGCCGCGGCCGGGGACGCCGCGACGCCCGCGGCGAGCAGGGTCGTCGCGAGGAACACGCCGCCGATTGCGGCGAGCACCCCACGCTTCGGATCACGAACGGCGATGGGCCCGAGCCACACGTTCCCGACGACCCCGGCCAGCCCATACACGAGCAACGCCGCGGCGATGAGCACGGCGGGCAGCCCAAAGCCGCCCTCCAGCACGGGCCGCACGTAGGTGTATCCGGTGAAGTGCCCGAAGACGACGAGGCCGGTGATGCTGAGCCCGATGCTCACCCCCGGGTTCCGGAGCACCCCGAAGACCCCGGCGAGGCTCGCGGTGCCCGCCGCGGGGAGCCTCGGCACCAGGGTCAGCAACAGCGCACTCGTGGCGAGCCCGAGCACCGCCAGCGCCCAGAAGGCCGTCCGCCATCCGAAGCGGTCGGCGACGAGGGTCCCGAGCGGCACGCCGAAGACGGAGGCGAGCGAGACCCCGGAGAAAATGATCGTCGTGGCGAGGGCGGCCCCCCTCCCGGTGCTGAGCCGGGCACCGAGCCCCGCCGCGAGCCCCCACACCATGCCCATCGCGACGCCGAGCAACGCCCGCGCCCCGGCCAGCGCCGCGTAGCTCGTGGCCAGAGCCGTGATCGCATTCGCCGCCGCGAGCAGCAGCATGAACCCCGCGAGTATCGTGCGCCGATCCACGCCGCGGGCCAGCACCGGAGCCAGGGTGCAGACGATCGCCGCGATCACCCCGGTAATCGTGAGGGACATGCCGGCGAGCCCGGTCGATACCCCCAGCGACTCGGCCATCGGGCTCAGCACCCCGACCGGCATCATCTCGGAGGTGACCACGAGGAACGTGGCGGCGGCCACGGCAAGCACGGGCAGCAGGGTTCGGGGAGCCACGGTCTCCGGGCTCAGTGCATTCTTCGTCATGCTGTCAATCACAGCAAGCGGGCGCTCCCCGAACAACGATCATTCGGCAATCGCACGATGAGCGGGGCTCATGGATGCGGGCGACGCGCGGCGTCTCAGCCGCGCGCGGCCGGTGCCAGCGGCACGTCGCGCAGCGCCCAGAGCGCGAGCGCGGCGGCGGTGGCCACGTTCAGCGAGTCCACGCCGCGGTCCATCGGGATCGTGACGATCTCGTCGGCCCGCGCGAGCGCCGCGCGGGTCAGCCCCGGCCCCTCGGAGCCGAGCATGAGCGCGACGCGCTCGGGCCGGTGCGCCGCGAACTCGGCGAGCTCCACCGAGGTGTCGGACAGCGCGAGGGCGGCGAGGGTGAATCCGGCCTCGGTGAACAGCGGCTTGGCCTCGTCCCACTCGGGCAGCCGGGCCCAGGGGATCTGGAGCACCGCCCCCATGCTCACCCGGACGCTGCGCCGGTAGAGCGGGTCCGCGCAGCGCGGACTGAGCAGCACCGCGTCCGCGCCGAGCCCGGCGACGGAGCGAAAGATCGCGCCAACGTTGGTGTGGTCGGTGATGTCCTCCAGGACGACGACGCGCCGCGAGGCGGCCAGCAGGGTGGCCGCGTCCCGCTCCGTGCCGCGGTGCATCGAGGCGAGCGCGCCCCGGTGCATGTGGAAACCCGTGATCTCCTCCAGCTGGGCCGAGCTGCCGACGTACACCGGCACCTCGGGGAACCCGGCGAGCAGGGGCTCGATCTCGGGCAGCCACTGTTCCAGGAGCAGCAGGGAGCGGGGGCGGAACCCGGCCCGCAGGGCCCGGTCGATGACCTTGGCGGACTCCGCGAGGAACAGGCCCTCGGCGGGCTCCCGCGCGCTGCGCAGCTTCACGTCGGTCAGCTGGGTGTAGTCGCGCAGCGCCGGGTCGTCGAGCCCGGTGATGTCGATCCGGATCACGCGAGGAAGTCCGTGATCCAGGCGGCGGCGTCATCCGGGGCCTCGTAGTGGATCAGGTGGCCCACGCCGGGCACGATGCGCAGCTCGGCGTCCGCCAGCTCCCGGCGCAGGGCGAGCGTCGCCGCGAGCGGCGTGATGTCGTCCCGGTCGGCGGCGATGATGAGGGTGGGCGCGGTCAGGGCCGGGGCGAACTGGCGCACCGTGGCGGAGATCGACGCGTCGAAGGCGTCGGAGACCGTCCTGCGGTCCGAGAACAGGCTGAAGTAACGATCGTGCTGGTCGTGGATCCAGGCGCGCAGCTCGGGCTCTCGGGTCTTCGCCATCGTCTCGCTCATGACGCGCACGATGAGCGGATTGGCGAGCAGGGCACTGCCGAGCGCGCCGGGCAGGGCGGCCCCGGCCCGGTAGTACAGCACGGCGAGCTTCGTCATGAGTCGCTTGGGGCCCGCAAGCGCGGGTGCCGCGATCGGGTTGATGAGGACCGTGCGCTCGGGGCTGAGCCCGGAGGAAATCGCTGCGGAGACGACGAGGGACCCGAAGGAGTGGCCGAGCACGAAGAAGCGGCCGAGGCCCAGCTCGGCGACGAGGGCGTTGAGCCAGGCGGCGTAGCCAGCCAGGTCGTGCTGGTGCGCGGGGAAGGCCTCGGAGATGCCGAAGCCGGGAAGGTCCGGCACGATCACCCGGAAGCCGGGCAGGCGCTGCGCGATCAGCTCCAGGCCGTGGTGGTCGCCGCGGAAGCCGTGCACGAGGAGGAGCGGCGGGCCGCTCGGGTCCCCGTATTCCCAGAGGTGGGTGCGCGCGCCGAGCACGGTGACCTGGCTGCTGAGCGGCGGGGCGGCCTGCGGGACTGGGGAGGCGGGTGCGGAAGTCATCGGCACGAGTCTATCGGCCCGCGCCCTGCGGGGGCGTGGAACTCGGTAGAGTCGAAGGGACCCGAAAGGACCCCATGACGCAGCGACTCCCCCTCTGGGCCGAAAACCTTGCCGTGTTCGACACCGAGACCACGGGCATCGACCCCGCGAACTCCCGGGTCGTGACGGCCTCGATCGCCCTGCTGAGCGGCGACGGCGCGGTCAGCGAGCGCTACGACTGGGTGCTGAACCCCGGGGTGCCGATCCCCGAGGCCGCGGCGAACGTGCACGGGATCACCACGGAGATGGCGGAGCGCACCGGCATGGATGCCCAGAGCGGCATCGAGCAGATCGTGCGGCGCATGACCGAGATGTTGGAGCGGGGCTTCCCGCTCGTTGCCTACAACGCCCCCTTTGACCTGACGCTGCTGCGGGCCGAGGCCGAGCGCTACGGGGTCGCCTGGCCCGCCGAGGTCGCCCCGGTGCTTGACCCGCTCATCCTCGACAAGCAGCTCGACCGCTACCGGAAGGGCAAGCGGACGCTGATCGCGGTCAGCGAGCACTACGGGGTGGACCTCAGCCAGGCGCACGACGCGGGGGCGGACGCCATCGCCGCCGGGCGCGTCCTGCAGGCGGTGGCGACGAAGTACGCCGCGGACCTGCCCGCGGAACTCGAGCAGCTGCACGCCGCCCAGGTGAACTGGGCGGCCGCCCAGGCCGAGAACTTCCAGGCGTACATGCGCCGGGCGAAGGACCCCGCCTTCGTCGCCGACGGCACTTGGCCGATCCGCGAGGTCACTCGAGGCTGATCGTCACCCGGACGTCCGCCTCCTCCACCTCCAGGAAGACGCCGGGCTCCCCCTTCGTGATGGCGTCGCGCAGCGGCGTCAGGTCGATGTCGCCGCGCAGGCTCTCCGGGAGGAAGCCCTGGGCGGCGCCGATGCCCGCGCCGATCAGCCACAGCGGCACCGTGACGCGGGCCGGCTTCTTGTGCGCGTGCCCGGACGTCTGCTCGGCTCCGGCAATCGGCGTCGTCACGATGACCATGCTCTTGGCGCGCGCGCCGGTCACGACCCGGCTTCCGCTCCCGCCCCCGTTCGTGATCACCGCGGTCACGGGCGGGGCCGGAGAGGCGGGGTCCCGCATGAGGTCGTCGAGGCCGACGCCGAGCGCGTCGGCGAGCGGGACGAAGAGGGACGGGTCCGGGATCGACTGATCCGTTTCCCACTTGGAGACGGCCTGCGGGGTGACCCGCAGTTTCCGGGCCAGGTCGTCCTGCGTCCAGCCGCGGAGGCGGCGCGACTCGCCGATGCGCTGGCCCAGCGTGGATGAGGCCCCGGCCGCGGGGCCGGTGCCGTCCGGGGCGGGGGCCGCTGCTGCGTCATTCGTGTTCATGGGTGATCCTTTCCTCGCTCCGAGCTTAGGTTTTGATCGCGCTTCTGTCGCCAGAGGCGTCGTTGTCCGGCGCAACCGCCCGTTGCGGGGCTCGCAACCCGCGGTTGATCGCGGGGCGCACGCCAAGCGGCGCAGGGGCGCATCGGCGCACGGCGCAGGGGCAGATCGGGATGACGCTCCGGTGGCCTCGCGGGAGCGTCACGTTCGCGAACGCAATCCCGACGGGGCGCAGCGCATCGCGAGACGCGAGCTTGAGCCCGGTGTATCGCGTCAGTCTCTGGCTGGCCTCCGAAGAGGCATGACGCTGGATGTCTCCGTTTCGTTGGGGCACAGGGCACCCGTGAGGTGCTTCCGCGGGTGCTTCCGCGGGTGCTTCCGCGGGTGCGTGACACAGTGCGTGACACAGCGCGTGTCGGGGCGCTTGAGTTGTTGGTCGAGGAAGTTGGTCGAGGCCGTTAATC
>NZ_JAPFRB010000005.1:347782-347995 GCF_035726885.1 Leucobacter sp. M11
AACAGCCTGCCTTGCGCCGCGAGATGTTGACCCGATCCGCCCGGCCGGGACCAACCCGAACGAGGGTTTTCCCTGATGATCGCTCGCTTCGTGCCCTTCGAGGATCCGAAGGCTGAGCTTCGGGACGAATCGGCCAGTGCGGACGCGGGCCGCGGGTAGGTTGCTGGTTGCTTGCCCGCGGGGTGGCCTGTTTTGGAGCAGAAAGGGGGACGC
>NZ_JAPFRB010000006.1:0-9096 GCF_035726885.1 Leucobacter sp. M11
GCGGTGACGGTGAGGAGGGTGTCGAGGGCGTGTTGGAGGCCCGCGAAGGTGAGGGGCACCGTGATCGTCTCGGCGTGCTCCACGGCAGCGGTGTGGGGCTGGTGCGCATCCGGGGTCCCGGGCGCCGCGGACCCCGCGGCGGGTGCCGCGGGCGGGGGGTGGGGGTGGCCGGGTTTCCGATTCATGCCCACAGAGTAAGGGGGACCACCGACAACGCAGCATTACCAAAAATCCGGTGCTGTACGGAGCCCCGGGCCAGCCGGGACCCGGCTTCCCTGCGGTTCAGGAGCCGCGCGAATCCGGGGCCGGCCGCGGGGTCATGGAGCCGTCGGAACTCCTCGGAGGAACCGAGGACCTGGGCGCTGTTTCTGCGGGGCTTGAGTCCGAGGTCGTGCCGGCAAAGAAAAATGCATACCCGAGTGAACGGCTGTCTATTGCGCACAAGGCGTCCCGGTGCCTTTTCGGGCGGTGAACTCGCGTTCTTGTCAATCCGGCGTGTGTGGCCGTGCAGCGATTGCGGTTCAGGCTCAGCGGTGTTTGTTCCGCTCCGGGGGAAAGAGGTGCGGATGCTCCGTGGTAATTGTCTCGAGGGCGGCTCTGAAAGCGGTGACCCTAGCGAGTAAGCGTGTCGAGCGGGGAATCGTGAGCCAGTAGCTACGCCGAACCGAAATCTGGTCCGGGAGCACCTGGCGAAGCTCGGGTTCGCCCTCGCCGATATAGGTCGGGAGGAGCGCGATGCCGAGTCCCGCTCGAA
Source organism: Leucobacter sp. M11 (assembly GCF_035726885.1). Taxonomy (NCBI): domain Bacteria; kingdom Bacillati; phylum Actinomycetota; class Actinomycetes; order Micrococcales; family Microbacteriaceae; genus Leucobacter; species Leucobacter sp. M11. Next base: position 755 of record NZ_JAPFRB010000006.1, read on the forward strand.
CCGCGCTGAGATGCCCCGAGATGTTGTTCGTCTGGATCATGGCTCGAGACCCTGGGACGAGCGCATCGATCAAGCGCAGCGGTTCCACATCGAGTAGCGCATCGATGTACCAAATGATGGTGTGGTCCCTCCGGAGGTCTTCGAGCCCGCCCGGAGTAGCGTGCTTCTCCAAGTAAGAGTGACTTGCGTAGCACCTGAGTTCGTAATCGGTGAGGTGCTGGACCTCCGCTGACGCGCTCGAGGGTCGCTCCAGCGTAATCGCGGCGTCAAAATCCCGTTCCAGGGTTGCTGAGTGCCGAGTCGAGGTTGAGACCTCAAGGCGAAGAGTCGGGTGCTCCTCATGAAACGCTTGTAGCCCGGGTAAGAGCAGGTAGGCCCCGAAACCGTCCGTGGTGATGACCCGGAGTGATCCGGAGAGCTCACCTCGCTTCGAGGAAACCTCTTCCACAGCCGTCATGAACTCTGAGTCGATGGATTCCGCGTAGGGGACCAAGCGGGTGCCTGCCTCGGTCAGCGTCCAGCCGCCCCGCCCGCGGTCAAACAGACGAGCGCCAAAGGAGTCTTCAAGCTTGCTTAATCTGCGGGACACCGTGGTTTCGTCAAGGGAAAGACGCAAAGCCGCTCCTCTGAGGGTTCCCGCTCGGACAAGCTCGAGAAAGATCGTGATGTGGTCAAGCAACGCTGCTTCCCTCCCGAAATTTTATAACTGCAACTCTGCAGTGAACACTGCGGTATTGGCCGTTGAAGCTGTGTTCTTATCCCAGCATAATCGGATGGCATCGGAGAGATTCCTCCGATGCGAATGAAAGAGGAGCCCCTCGAGCAATGGTGCATCACATTAGTGTCCCCCCGATCCTCAGAATCGGTGGGGGAGCCCTCAACGACATCTGTGAGGTGGTGGCTCAGGTCGGCGCCGCACGGGCGCTCATCGTCACCGATCGGTTTCTGACGACCTCGGGGGTTCCGGAGCGGATTCGCGGGCTGTTGGGCGACGCGGGTATTCCCACGGAGATCTTTGACGGGACCGTCCCGGACCCCACGACGGATTCACTCGAGGCGGGCCTGTGTTCCATCCAAGAGCACGGGGCTGATGTGCTGATTGCGCTTGGGGGAGGGAGCCCGATCGACAGCGCGAAGGCCCTGGCGGTGCTCAGTCTGCACGGGGGTGAGATGCGCGATTTGAAAGCGCCGATCTCGTATCGGGGACCGGCGTTGCCGATTATCGCGATTCCCACGACGGCCGGCACGGGATCGGAAGCCACCCAGTTCACGGTGATCACGGACGCCATGACCGGGGAGAAAATGCTCTGCGGGGGCCCTTCCTACCTGCCCAGAGCAGCGATCGTTGACTATGAGCTCACGGTCAGCATGCCGAGCCGGCTCACTGCTGACACCGGGCTCGATGCGTTGACGCACGCTGTTGAAGCCTACGTGAGCAGCCGGTCTATGGGATTCACGGATGCGCTCGCGCTGCACGCAATCCGTCAGATCGGTCGGAGTCTGCGACGTGCCGTGGACGACGGCGAAGATTCGCTCGCGCGTGCCGAGATGATGGAGGCCGCTACACTCGCTGGGATCGCCTTCTCGAACGCCTCCGTTGCCCTGGTGCATGGGATGAGCCGCCCCCTGGGTGCGAAGTTTCATATTGCGCATGGCATGGCGAACGCGATGCTGTTTGCGGAGGTCACCGAGTACTCGCTCGACAGTGCGCTGCCCAGATATGCGGACTGCGCTCGTGCCCTGGGGGTAAGTCATTCCGCGGACTCGAACGAGGCGGCGGCGTCCGCGCTCGTTCGTGAGCTGTACAAGCTACGGAACGAACTCGGTGTGCCCTCGCCGGAGCAACTCGGCATCGCCCGCGTGGACTGGGACCGAGCCGTGCCAGAAATGGCTGCCCAAGCACTCGCTTCCGGTTCGCCAGCGAACAACCCCAGAATCCCGACGCAGGAGGACGTCGAAGCGCTCTTCCTGAGCATGTATTCCCCCCGGGGGTAGACAGAGACGTGTACCCCGTGCGATTCGCCTCGTTCCCGGACGCTGAACCGGTACCTCGCGGAACGCCAGACCAAGAAAGGGATCTACCCATGGCATTCAAGGATGCGTTCAAGAGTCCAGCGACGTCGCTGGACGACCAAATGGAGAGCTACGCGACGAAGCGTGTGCCCCAGACCCAGCGATGGCCAGCTTTCGCGATTCTGCTGATTTTGACCGGGAACGTCACCGCAATGTTCTGGTTCACACTCGGTGGCCAAATTAGCTTCCTCGTCGGCTGGCCGAACATGCTGCTCCCACTCACATACCTCGTGGTGATGTCGACTATTCTGGGAGCGCTCGTGATGAGGATCGCCTCGAAAGAGGGGCTGAGCCTGGTCCTCCTCACTCGCGGGCTGGGGTTTGGCGCCAAGGGCTCGGCGATTGCCTCCTTTGTGTACGGCATTAACTACATCTTCTATTTCATTTTTGAGGGCAGTATTGTTTCGCACGCCCTCAGCCAATACTTCGGCATCGGTCAGAGCTCCGGGACCGCCAGTGTGATCTTCGCCCTGGTGGGTGCGGCTGCCCTGTTCTTTGCCTGGCGCGGCATGCACTCGATGAATATTCTGCAGCGCTTCGGGATGCCGATCTTCATCGGACTCTTTATCGTCGGCATGTTTATGCTCGCCGACGGCTACGCCATAGCCGGTCCCGGAGAGTGGGTCTCGCTTTCGCCGGACGACCCAACGGTGATGTGGCAGGCGTTCTCGCTCGTCAACGGCCAGATCGTGTTCCAAGCGCTGCTGGCGACGGACTACGGACGATTCTCCCGGCCCAAGATCGGCTACCGGGGTACCGCCGGCATCATGTTCGGCGAAATGATCATGATCGCAATCGTGATGGTTCTCGGTTCAATGCTTGCCTACACCCTGTTGCCGACGCTCACTCAGGAAAACCCCCAACTCTGGGCGACCGACCCGGGGTTTGTCTTTGCCCTGGTCATGGGGTTCATTGGGGTGGTGTTTACCATCATCACCCAGATCAGAATCAACGTGATGAATTTGTACTCGGGTTCACTCGCCTTCGCAAATACTTGGGACGCGTTCGCCCGGCGGCCGATCCGGCGGGGCTGGTGGATGGTCGGGATTCTCGCGCTCGGCATCGTGCTCTATCCCATCAACATTCTGCAGTACACCGGGACCTTCCTTGCGGTCACCGGAATTATGACCAACACGTGGATCTTCATCCTGCTCGCTGATTACTTCGTCTGCCGGAAGATGCTGCGGTACGCATCGGTGGAAAAAATCGAGTACCAGGATCATGAGGTCCGGAAGTGGAACCCCTGCGGCATTATTGCCATGTTGGTGGCCGTCTTGGTCGGCGCCGCAGGCGTGATCGGGATCTACCCCGTGTACTACGCCTCGTTCGTGGCCATGCTGGTGGGGCCGATTATCCACGTGGTGTTGACGGTCGCAACCCGGGGTCGCTTTTACCGGGTGGTCTCCGACACGATTCCCGCTACCGTTACTCAGGGAAAGGAATAACCGACATGACGCTTCACGGTATGGAGTTCGAGTCGCTCGCCTCGGTCTCAGGAAAAATTGTTGCCAGAGAGCTCAGCGCTGTGGAACTGACCGAGTTCATGCTGAATCGGATTTCCGCTGTGGATCCGATCTTGGGGGCATTTTCGACGGTTGACGTGGCTGCCGCGCAAATCGCTGCTGCTCGCAGTGACGCGGAACTTGCAGCGGGGAACTGGCGGGGACCGTTGCACGGAGTCCCCGTCGCGATCAAGGACATCTACGCGGATGAGGGACAACCGTTTGAGGTCGGGATGCCGAGCCGGATCGGCTTGATTGCTGATCAGACGGCGACGGTGGTCAACCGGCTCCGGGGCGCTGGAGCAATTATCATTGGCCGGGTGCACACGACGGAGGGCGTGTACGGTGAACACACCGCGCCGTTCGTGGCGCCACGGAATCCCTGGGGCCTGGACCGGTGGGTGGGTGTTTCCTCGAGCGGGAGCGCATCCGCCGCCGCCGGTGGGCTCGCCTTCGCCACGCTCGGATCGGACACCGGAGGCTCGATTCGGATGCCCTCTGCCGCGAACGGCGCAACCGGCCTGAAGCCGACGTGGGGCCGCTGCAGCCGTTTCGGGGCCTTCGAACTCGCCGGAACCCTGGACCATGTCGGACCGATTACTCGGTCAGCTCGTGACGCCGGAATCGTCCTCGAAGCCATCGCCGGCTTCGATCCGCTTGACCCGACCTCGCTGACCTCGAGCGTCGCGGGGCTGGGCGATCGTATGCCCGCTGATCTCAGTGGCGTGCGGATCGGCGTTGACGTCGACTGGGCACTGACGGATGTTTCGGAAACCGTTCGGGCGAGTATGCTTCGTGCTCTGCGCGATTTTGAGGCCCTCGGCGCGCAGATCGTGCCGCTTGTGTTCCCAGATCCGGAGCAGATCAACGAGGACTGGTTCGTGGTGTGCGGGGTGCAGACCGCCCTCGCGCACGGTGAATGGTTCGAAACGCACGAAGAAACGTACGGGAACGCGCTTCGCGAGCTGATCACACTGGGGCGCGCCACCTCCGCGCTGGAATACCAGCGCGTGCTCAAACGACGAGCTGACTTCACCGGTCGGGTGGTGCGTCTGCTCGAGTCGGTTGACGCCATGTTTATCCCCGGGCTCCCGTATGAAGCCCCGCTCGCCAAGGACACCGTGCAGATGGGAGAGCAACAGTTGTCTGAGGTGCACCGGTACACGGTGCCCTTCACGATGAGCCAGGTACCGACGATCACGTTCCCGATCGGATTCACGCCAGAGGAGACCCTGCCCGTTGCCGGGCAGCTCGTTGGGTCTCCGGAGAGTGAAGAGCGGCTGATCCGGATCGCGAGTGCCTTCCAACACGTTACGGATCACCACGCGAAGCACCCGGAGCTGTGACACTCCGCCGCCCTCCTCGTCGCCGGATCGCCTCCCACGCGAGGAGGGCGCACGAACCGCTGGGGACATCGCCCGTTCTGGTGCGGGCGGTGCCCCTCGGTCGTGCCTGAGCGGGAAGGGTTCCCCGCGCTTCCGATCCCCGGCACCCCAGGCGATGAACGGTGAGTCCGATTTGATGCCGCCCGTCCTGCGGGTGCCGCGTCTCCGGGCGCTCAGGAGCCGCGCGATACCGCGGCTGGCCGCGCGGTGCTGGCGGCCACCACGTAGACGACGAGGCCGATCAGGGTCATGCCCGCGGCGGCGAGGTTGACGGCGCTGTAGCTGTGGCTCGCCGCCAGGACGATGCCGCCGAGCAGGGAGCCGATCGTGATCCCCGCGCCGAGCGCCGCGGTGTTGGCCGTGCCGACGAGGGGTGACGCGGAGCCGGCGAAGCGGAGCACGAAGGTCTGCAGGGGCGTGAGCAGGCCGAAGCCGCAGGCCCCGAGCACAAAGAGCAGGGGGATCACGGCGGCCGGGGTGGCCGCGCCCCACGCGAGGCCGAGCAGCGCGAGGGTGAGCGCGATCAGGAGCGTGATGGTGGTCGGGACGAGCGCGCGGTCGGCGGCCTTTCCGGCAGCCCAGTTGCCCACCACGAGCCCGGCCCCGTAGATCCCGAGCAGCCAGATCACGTCCTGGCTAGCGAAGCCGGTCACGCCGGTGAGGAGCGGCTCGATAAAGGTGAAGGACGCGAACAGCCCCCCGAAGCCGATCGCGGTCGCGCCGAGCGCCACCCAGAGCCGCAACCGGGCGAAGGGGCGCAGGCTCTCCCGGAGGGAGGGCGGCGCGAACTCCCGGTCCCGCGGGATGAGGGTGGCGATCCCGGCGAGGCTCGCCACGCTGATCGCGGTCACGATGAGGAACGCGGCCCGCCACCCCCACGCCTGCCCGACGAGGGTGCCCAGCGGCATCCCGAGCAGCATGGCCAGGGTGAGCCCCGAAAACACCAGCGCGATCGCACTGGCCTGCCGCGTGGCGGGGACGAGCTGTGAGGCCGCCACCGAGGCCACCCCGAAAAAGGCCGTGTGTGACCAGGCGGTCGCGAAGCGGCTGGCGAGCAGAAAGCCAAAGGTTGGGCTGAGCGCCGCCAGGAGATTCCCGACGCTGAAGAGCGCGAGCAGGACCAGCAGCACCCGTTTCGTGGGCATCCGCAGCAGCGCCAGCGCGAGCAGGGGGCCGCACATCTGCCCAATCGCGTAGGCGGTGGTGACCAGCCCGGCCTGCGGGATCGACACCCCCAGCTCGGCCGAGAGCTGGGAGAGGAGACCGTTGGTGAGGAACTCGGTGGAGCCGATGGCGAAGGCACCCGCGGCAAGCACCAGGAGGGCAAGAGGCATGGCGAGAAACGCTCCCTTTCTTCGGCCAGCGCGGGGCGGGCCGATGGACGAACGACGACGCCCCTCAGTCCACCGGACCCCGGCGGCGTGTGCCAGACACGGGTCGTTCCTACGACCGGCGTTCCTGCCCCTGACAGGGACACCCTCGCCCACCGGTTTTTCACCCCGGCTGGGTACCCTGGGGTCATGGCAGAACCGAGTCAGCTCGGCGCGTACCTGACCCAGCGGCGCGCGAGCGTTTCCCCAGAGCACTATGACATTCCCGTGCACCCCGGCAGGCGGGTCGCCGGTCTCCGCCGGGAAGAACTCGCCCACCTCACCGGGGTGAGCGTCGCCTACTACACCCGCCTGGAACAGGGCACCAGCGTCAACGCCTCCGAGCAGGTGCTGAGCGCGCTCGCGCGGGTGCTGCTCCTCGACGCTGACGAGACCGCCCACCTGTTCAACCTGAGCCGCTCCGCGACGAAGCCGCGAAACCGACGCCCGCACCGCGAACAGGCCTCCGCCTCCATGCGGGAGCTGATCGCGGCCATGCCCGAGGTGCCCGCGCTCGTCCTCGGGCGGCGCAACGACGTCCTGGCGTGGAACCCCCTCGGGCACCGGCTCATCGCCAGCCACCTCGACGTGGGCAGCCCCGAGACCCCCGCGCAGCGACCCTCAACGACCCGGATGCTGTTCCTCGACCCGCACGCCCGGGCGCAGGAGGCGGACTGGGAACACTACGCAAAAACCCACGTCGCCTACCTGCGCATGGTCAGCGGCCGGTACCCCGACGACGCGCTGCTCACCGAGCTGATCGGGGAGCTCACGATCAACAGCCCCGAGTTCGCGCGGTTCTGGGCCAGCGGCAACGTCCGGGAGTGCACCGAGGGCCAGCGCGCGCTCGAGCACCCCGAGGTGGGCCGGATCGAACTGACCTATCAGGTGCTCACCCAGCCGCGCACCCCGGACCTGCGCATCGAGTTCTACACGACCGAGGCCGGGAGCCCCAGCCGAGACGCCCTCGCGCTCCTGGCCAGCACGCTCACGGAACCCGAGTCGCGCCCGGCCCGGCACGAGCCCGCCTGAGCGGAGGCTTCTTCCCGCGACTCGATGGCGCGGCGGGCTCCGCTTAGCCGACGGTGTCGAGGACGAGCGGGGCGGTGAACACCGTGCCCGCGACCTGGAAATCGAGGAAGAGCAGGTACCGGCCGGAAGTGGGCGCGGTGACCTCGAAGGTGATGAGCGGCCCCGAGGTGTCGCCGGGCTGGGGTGTCTCGCCGTGCGGGTGGGCGTGCAGGTAGGCGAGGTCGCCGTCGCGCAGGGCGACGAGGTGCCCGAACGCGCCGAGGTAGGGTTCGAGACTCGTGACTGGCTCGCCGTCGCGGCTGACCGTGAAGCGCAGCTCGCTGCCCCGGCCCGGGGTGAGGGTTCCGTGCACCGCGACGTCGTAGCCGCCCGTGGTGGTCTCGGCTCGGGGCGTCGCGGCCTGGGGGGTCTCCTCGCCCGTGGCCTCGACCGTGGTGGAGAGGGTGAGCCCCGCGCCCGTGGCGCTCGGAATGAAGTCCGCGAAGACACGGTAGGTGCCGGGCGCGTCCCACGCCCACGGCAGGGACCAGGTGCCCTGCTCGTCCAGGACGGGATGCACGTGGCGGAAGTGTGCGCCGTCGCTCCGGGCGACAATGAGGTGCAGCTGCTTGTCGTGCTGCTCGGCGAAGTCGGTGACCGCTTCGCCGTCGGGGCCGGTGATTTCGAAGGCGAGCGTGCCCGGTTCCCCGGGGCTCCCCGGCGCGCGCACCGCGCCGAGCTGATAGCCGCCCTCGGCCCGTGCGAGGCCCAGGGTCGCGGAGCCACCGTGCCCGGCGTGCGGGTCGTGTCCCGCAGCGCCCCCGTGCCCGGCGTGCTCGGTGTGCCCGGGCTGAACGTCGTGTCCGGCGTGCGCAGCGCTCTCGGCGTGCTCGGTGTGCTCAGGGTGACCGCGGTGCTCAGCGTGATCGTGGTGCTCGGCGTGCGGGTCGTGGCGTGCGGTGTTCATGGGGACTCCTTCGGGGTGACGTTCGGTGGGTGTT
>NZ_JAPFRB010000006.1:9146-12107 GCF_035726885.1 Leucobacter sp. M11
CCCGCTCGGATTCGGGAGGAGTCCGGTCGAGTGCTCGAAACATATACCCATATGGGGTATCTAGGCAAGGGCGTCATGCGGCGTCACGTTTCTTGCAGCATACCCCCTGGGGGTATATGTTTGTGACTGGCGGGTGATGCCCCGCCTCCGCACACGAAAGGAACTGCGCATGGGCCTCCTGGCAATCCGCGACTTCCGGCGCCTCTTCTCGGCCCAGATCGTTGCCCTCTTCGGCACCGGGCTCGCGACGGTCGCGCTCGGCCTGCTCGCCTACGAACTGGCCGGACCGAGCGCGGGGGCGGTCCTCGGCACGGCGCTGACCATCAAGATGGTGATGTACGTCGTGATCGCGCCCCTCGCCGCGGCCTACGTCGATCGGCTTCCGCGGCGCATGTTCCTCATGGTGCTCGACATCGTGCGGGCCGGGGTCGTGCTCGTGCTGCCGTTTGTCACCGAGATCTGGCAGATCTACGTCCTCATCGCGGTCCTGCAGTCCGCCTCCGCCGCCTTCACGCCCACCTTCCAGGCGGTGATCCCGGACATCGTCACCGACGAGGAGAACTACACGAAGGCGCTCTCCGCCTCGCAGGTCGCGACGACGATGGAGAGCCTGCTGAGCCCGGTGCTGGCGGCGCTCGCGCTGAGCTTCATGACCTTCAACTGGTTGTTCATCGGCACCTCAGTCGGCTTCGCCCTCTCCGCCGTGCTGGTGCTCTCGACCCGGATCCCGAACGCGCGGCCGAGCGCTCACGCTGGGGCCTGGGATCGTATCGCCTCCGGCGTCAAGACCTTCGCGAGCACGGCGCGGCTGCGCGGCCTCATGGCGCTGAACCTCGTCGTCGCGGCCGCGGGCTCGATCGTCGTCGTCAACACCGTGAACCTCGTGCGCGATGAACTCGGCGGCACGCAGTCCGACGTTGCCTGGATGCTCGCGGCCTCCGGCAGCGGCACGCTCGTCGTCGCGCTCGTGCTCCCGCGGGTCCTCGGACGCCTCAACGACCGCCGGGTGATGCTCACGGGCGCGATGGTGCTCGTGGCCGCCGTCGCCGCGGCGGTCGGGATTGCGCTCGTCGGGATCGCGAGCTGGCCGCTCACCGCCGCGGTCTGGGTGATTATCGGCGGCGGGATGGCGATGATCATCACTCCGACCGGGCGGGTGCTCCGCGGCTCGGTCGAGCCGAACGGGATCCCCGAGGTCTTCGCCGCGCAGTTCTCCCTGTCGCACCTCGCCTGGCTCATCACCTACCCGATCGCGGGATGGGTCGCCACGAGCGCCGGGTTCCTCGTGGCCTGGTGGATTCTCGCGGGGCTCGCCGTGCTGGGGGCCGTCGGAGCCGTCGCGCTGTGGCGGCCGGAGCCCCAGCGGGCGCGAGCACCGGAACCGGGTCGCCCAACCGGGCCGGGGCACCCCGCCGGGACGGGCGGCGCGGCGGAGCCGAGCCGGGGAGCGGGCGCGGGGAACGCCCCCGCGCCGGGGGCCGAGCCCGCACCCGAACCCGTGCCCGCCGGGGCGCTCGGGTCGCTCGGGACGCCGAGCGCGGACCCGGACACGACCGCGGGGGAACGCCGCCGGGCGCTCGCCGCCGCGAGCGCCGAGGGCACCCTGCTGGCGGGGCAGTGCGCCTGCGTGCGGCCGGTCTAAGCGTGACGGGGCCGCGTCGTCGCGGCGTTGGCCCCGGGCGGAGCATCGGCCTCGTTGATCACCCCGAAGGGGACGTGCACGCTGGGCACCTCGTCCGCGGCACCCTCGAGGTGCCCAATCTGGTCATCAAAGAACACATGCGGTTTGAGGACGCGGAGCACCCTCGCCTTGTCGATGCCGCCGAGGAAAAACGCGTCATTGACGCGCACGCCCCAGGCGGTGAGCGTGCGGATGACGCGCTCGTGCGACGGGGCATTCCTCGCGGTGACGATGGCCACGTGCACGCGGCGGTTGTAGCCCGGGTCCGCCGCGAGGAGCGCCTCCTCGATGTCCTGGATGCGGTTGATCCCGCGCAGGAACTCCGACAGCCTCCCCTCGGGGAGGGGTTCCGCGGCCCGGGCGCGTTCGTTCGCGTGGAACGCCGACAGGCCACCGGCCTGCATGACCCGCTCCGAGGAGTCGTCGGCGAGCACCCCGTCGAAGTCGAAGGCGATCCTGAGATCCGTGCCCTTCGGGTCCATCGCGGGGGAGCCGATCACCTGCCCCGCGGCGAACCCCAGGTCCAGCGCAACACGGACATCGTGTTCGTTCTGCGACAGGAACAGTGACATATTGAGCGCGCCCATGTACGCATAGGGCGATCGGCCCTGCATGAAGATCGCCCTCGTGATCGGCAGATCGTGGTGAGCGATCGAGCGCATGACCCGCAACCCCGTGTCGGGGTCGTTCCGGGAGAGCACGATGACCTCGACGAGCGGGGCGTCGTCGGGCGCGAGATCGTTCAGCGAGAGCAGGCGCGTGATGAACGGGAAGGCAGCCCCCGGCTGGAGGGGATGATCGAGGTGCGCCTCCTGATACTCCCGGTACCGTGCTTCGCCCTGCTCCTGGAAGACCGCATCCGCCTCAGCGAGATCGAACAGCGCGCTGGAGGCGACCCCGAGCACGAGCATGTGTTGCAGGTCGTACGCCACGGCGGTCCTCGTTCCTGTTCGGGGTGCAGCGCCAGGAGGGCCGACCGGGAGGCCCGCCCGCCCGCGGGGCTCCGGAAGACGATGCGTCCCAGGATACCGCCCGATGCCCGGGCCCACGGTGAGGTGGGCCCGGGCAGCGGGCGGCGGCGGTATTACGCCCGGCGGTTCCGGCTGCGGTGCGCGAGCAGCGCTCGGGCACCGAGCCCGGTGAGCACTCCACCGAGGAGCACGAGCAGGGCGGTGTCGGGCGCGCCGGTGTTCGCGAGCGCGGGACGGGCGGCTGCCGGGGTGGGCGTGGGCTTCTTCGGCTGATCGGTGACGGTCTGACCCTCGTCGATCGGCGAGCCA
>NZ_JAPFRB010000006.1:12256-18623 GCF_035726885.1 Leucobacter sp. M11
GGGGCTGGTCTCCTGCTTGATGAGCGGAACCTCGAGATCGGCGTGCCCCGAGACCGTGTGGTCGGCAAAGGGCTCGGCGAGCTCGTACCCCGCGGGAATCGTCAGCTCGGACGCGGTGAGGACGGTGCCGAGGGACAGCCCGGTGAAGGCCTGCGAGCCGACGCGGTCGCCATCCTCGGTGTACGTGATGGTGACGTCGTAGAAGGCGCGCACCAGCTCGACGGTGAGCGTGGCGTTGCCCGTCACCTCGTGCGGAGCGAAGGGCTCCGCGAGCAGGTACCCCGCGGGCACCTCGAGCTGGGGCTCCGCAATGACCGAGCCGGGGGCGAGATTCGGGAAGGATTGCCGATCGATCTCATCGCCGGAGAACACGTAGGAGACGTCCACGGCGTAGCTCAGCGGCACCACGGGAATGACATTGGGATAGAGGCCGATGCTGTTCGGATCCACGACCAGCGAGCCATCCCACTCCGGGGAGATGACGAAGCCCGCGGGGGGCACCATGTATTCGGAGTAATCGATGTAGTCGCCTTTGTCGTGGCTGAAACACTGGATCTTCTTGAGTGAGCCCTCGTGGGTGTATTCGAACTGCACGGTCACCTGCCACATCTGGCAGGGTTCCAGGTTTTCTTCGGCGTTCGGCTGGGGCCCTTCGGGGGCGAGCGCCTGCGATGCCGCGGGCTGCGCCCCGAGGAGCATGCCCCCGAACATCATGGACAGCGCCGTCAGGGCTGCGAGCTTCCCGGTCAGTGATACGGCCATGCTTCCTCTCCTTGGCGCGGATGGCCTCGGGATGAGCGCGAGGTTCCTGCGCGTGCTGTGGGTCAGAATGGTGTGTGGGCAGCAGCTTATCGGGGAGGTTCTTTCCGGCACAATGCTGTACGGCATCCCGCGGGGACGCCCGGCGCACCCCCGTTCCCGCGCAGCAGGCCAGGGTCGGCGGCCAGCCCGCGCCAGCGGCCGCCGTTGCTCGATTCCCGGGGCGGCTTGCCCGGGGAACCCGCCCCTCCCGGTATCCTGGGGAGGATCCCGGCGCACACCAGAAGCCGGGGCGGCCGCGCAACCGCCGGCCGAGACACCGGCCAGCGCCGGGGCAGACCAGCCCGGCGCGGCCGTCAGCGACGAACTGGGGAACACACATGAGTGAGCTTGAGGCCTTCGACCGACGGGAATCCGAGGTTCGCGGGTACATCCGATCCTTCCCCGTCCTCTTCGAGCGCGCGAGCGGCTCCGTGCTGACCACGGCCGACGGCCGCGACTACCTGGACTTCTTTGCCGGGGCCGGGGTGCTCAACTACGGCCACAACAACCCGAAGCTGACCGAGCCCCTCGTGGACTACCTGCGCGGCGGCGGTATCCTGCACGGGCTCGACATGGCCACGGGGGCCAAGCGCGACTTCATTGAGGCCTTCGAGCGGTTCATCCTGGAACCCCGCGGCTACGACTACAAGCTCCAGTTCACCGGCCCCACCGGCGCGAACGCGGTCGAGGCGGCCCTCAAGGTCGCCCGCCAGGCCACGGGCCGCTCGAACGTGGTCGCGTTCACGAACGGCTTCCACGGCCTGAGCCTGGGCGCGCTCGCCGCAACCGGGAACGCCAAGTACCGCCGCGCGGGCGGCATCGACCTCGGCGGCATCACCCGCCTGCCCTACGACGGCTACCTCGGCGCGGGCTTCGACACCCTCGACCTCTTTGAGAAGATGCTCGGCGACCCCGGCTCCGGCCTGGACCTGCCCGCCGCCGTGATCGTGGAGGCCGTGCAGGGCGAGGGCGGCATCAACGTCGCGAGCCCCGAGTGGCTGCGCCGCCTGCGCGAGCTGACCGCCGCGCACGGCATCCTGCTCATCATCGACGACATCCAGGCGGGCGTCGGCCGCACGGGCGCGTTCTTCAGCTTCGAGGAGTCGGGCATCGTGCCCGACCTCGTCACGGTGTCGAAGTCGATCTCGGCGTCGGGCCTGCCGATGTCGCTGCTCCTGCTCCGCCCCGAGGTGGATGTCTGGGAGCCCGGCGCACACACCGGCACGTTCCGCGGCAACAGCCTCGCCTTTGTCAGCGCCCGCGCCGCCCTGGAGCTGTTCTGGGCGGACGACGCCTTCACCGAGCAGATCGCGGAGCGCTCCGAGCAGCTCCGGGTCGCCCTGGAGGGCATTGCCGGGGAGTTCCCGGACGCCGGGTTCACGGTGCGCGGCCGCGGTCTCATCTACGGGCTGTCCTCCGTCAGCCGCCCCGAGCTCGCGGGGGCCGTCTCCGCGGCCGCCTTCGAGCGCGGCCTCGTCATCGAGACCTCAGGCGGACTGGACGAGGTGCTGAAGTTCCTGCCGGCGCTCACCATCTCCGCCGAGGAGCTGGACGCGGGCCTCGACATCGTCCGGGAGTCGCTGCGCGCCGTCGGCGCATAACCGAGCCGGACACGATCGACCCGTGGCCGCGGCCCGCCCCGTGCGCGCCGCGGCCACGGCCGTCTCCGGGCGGCTCGGCCCGAGCCGCGCTCAGCCGCGCTGCACGGCGCGCAGGTGCCGAGGTCCGGCCGGGACCGTGTGCTCCGCAAAACCGGGGTGCTTCTCCAACCAGGAGACGACGTAGGGGCACACCGGGGCAACCCGGAGTCCGGCGTGGATCGTGTCCTCCACCGCGAAACGCACGAGCTGACCGGCAAGGCCCTGCCCGCCGTAGGCGTCCTCGACGCCGGTGTGGAACAGCACGCGGTCTCGTCGCCCGTCGGCCCCGGTCACGTCGACATAGGATTCCTCGCCGGCGACGGCGGGCCCGCCCTCGGCCGCGGTGTCCAGGATGACGTAGCGGTGCTCGGCCGGGCGGTGCTCAACGGAAAAACGGTTCTCGGTCATACGGTCTCCTTCTTCGGGGTGTGGCGAAAAACGGTGCCTTGACAACAACGCCGCGTCAGCGCACGACCTTCCCGGCGGCGTCGCGGGCCTGGATCGGGTGCTCGCTCAGGATCGAGACCCGGTTGAACAGGTTGATGGCCGCCGCGACCCACTCGGCGGCGACGAAGTCCTGCTCGCCGAGCACGGCGTGCGCGGCGAAGAGGTCCGCTCGGCTGTCCTCGGTCAGCGGTAACACGGTCGCCGCCTCGGCCACGGCGAGCGCTGCGCGCTCCCGCTCGGAATAGATGGGGGCGTCGCGCCAGGCGGCGAGCACGTCGAGCTGCTGCTGGGTCACGCCGGCCTGCCGGGCCTGCCTGGCGTGCAGGTCCAGGCAGAAGACGCAGCCGTTCAGTTGCGAGGCACGCACCTTGATGAGTTCGGCCTCCTGATCTCTCAGCCCCGACTCCGCGGTGGTCCGCTTCACAGCGGCGGAAAAACGCTCCGCATCGGCCCAGGCCTCCGGGGCAATCTTGTCCAGGAACAGTCGCATGCTTCTCCTCGATGATCGGTAAGTGCGGTGTCAACACGAGCCCCAGATCGAGCAGGGCACCTGCTGCCAGAATACCCTGGGGGCGTACCCGGCAATGGGTTCTCTGAGGTGCTCCGCAGGCACAGCGTTTTCATGCACGCGTTCCCACCCGCAAAGAAACGGGGATTGTATTGTCGGTTGCAGCGGTCAGACTGAGGCGATGACCCCTCACCCTCCTGACATAAAAACCATCCTGGCAGACCCTCCCTACGAGCTCGAGGAATCCGAGCGTCGGATGTTTCCCACCCCAGTGCCGATCATTCTCGCCACTCTGCTCTGGGCGGTGATGCTGTTTTTCGTTGCGCTCGCGGTGAACGCGGAACCCGGCGGTGTGCTCTGGGTCGTGGTGACGGCAGCCACCGAGTTTCTGACTGCCCGGGGTATTCCCATCCTGGGCATCGTGTTTGCCCTGATCGCGGCAGCGGTGACCGCCGTCACTATCGTGGGTTACCGGAACGAAGCACCCCTGTCGCCGCCGAAACTGTCCGCGATTTTGGACGTTCTCCGTTGGCTGCTGTTGCTTGCCATGACCGGGGCGGCATTCGTCGCGCTCGGAACGATACTCACTCCCGTGCTCCTGGCAGAACTGGAGCGCAGCCTGGAGGCGTGGGGAGGGAACACCGCACTTTCCGAGAGCACCGTGTCGTTACTCTCCAGCGTGCTCGATACGTTCTTCCTCGGTGCGCTGAGCATCGGGTTTCTGGTGCTGGGGCACGTGCTCGCGCGGGCTGTTGAGATGTGGCCGCGCGCCGACGAGACAGTGCTTGAGGGTGAGCGGGAGCGCTTGTGGCAGCGCATTCAGAACGAAAATGAAGCGGTGAATAAGGTCTCGCCATGGAAAGGAACGCGCAATGAGCTCACCCACAGACAAGCGGTTGTTCACGCGCTCGCCTTGACAGCGCTCGCCCTCGTCCTGTCGCTGTCGCTCACGTCCTGGGTATCGGCAGGCTTGCCTGAAGCACAACGGACGCCGCTCCTGAGCGCGTCCTTGACCGTTTGCTCAGGGGTGTGCGCCCTGGTTTGGCTGACGTGGACGGGTGTCTGGTCCCACCTGAGCGCGATGCCGACTGCGTCGAAGCCCGGGACGGATTCTGTCCCAGGGCTTGGCCTGTGGCGAGCCAAGTTTGGTCTTCTGATTGCCTGCCTCGTTCTTGGGTTCCTGCTGTACGGAGTGGTGTGGTGGCTGGTGGCTTCGCACCTGCTCAGCGCGGGCGGTACGGTGTGGGTGCTGTTCGGGCTCGTGGTCGGGATCCCGCTTGTTGTCTTGGGGGTGCCTTGGCCGAAAGGGTCCTTGAAGCAAGCGGGCTGGCACCTGGCACGGAGGCGGCTACAGCAACTCCTCGATGCTGACATTCGCCGGCTGGGGCAGTACGACCGGGGTACGGCCCAGGCGCTTGCCGTCTCGGATGACCCTCCGGAAACTGCCGTATCCACGATGCCCTCGCACGTGGTGCTCGCGGTTCCCCCGGCCGAGCGCAACGGAGCGGACACACTCGCACTGGTTACTGTGCTCATGGCAGGCATCGCGGCTTGTGTTCTGTGCCGACGAAGGCCCTGAGCGAGCCGTATCGTCGAGCCGCTTGGCCCGGGAAACGATCAAGACCGGGAGACGCGGAGCCGGGGCTCAGCCCCGGGCCGGTCATGCGGCGGACCCGCCCCTCAGCTCGATCGTTCGGTCGGGGTGCCAGAGCCCGGCGTCGCGGTGGGTGACCACAATCATGGTGGCGTCGAGCTCCCTGAGCGCTGCCGCGATGCGCCGTTCCGTGTCCGCGTCGAGCGCGGAGGTCGCCTCGTCGAGGACGAGCACCGGCGCGCGCTTCAGGATCGCCCGCGCGATCGCGACCCGCTGCCGCTCGCCCCCTGAAAGCGCCTGCCCGTGGGGGCCGACGGGCTGGTGGATGCCGCGTGGATCGCGCTCCAGCAGCGCGCCGAGCTGGGCGAGCCGGGCCGCGTGGCGCAGCTCGTCCTCGGCCGCGTCCGGGCGGCCGATGCGCAGGTTCTCGGCGAGCGTGCCGCTGAACACCACAGGATCCTGCGGCACGAAGGCGAAGCGCGAGGTCAGCTGCTCCTCGCTCAGCTCGGGGAGCGGCACCCCGCCCAGCGTGATGCGACCGGCATCCGGGTCGTCGAAGCGCAGCAGCAGGCCGAGGAGGGTGCTCTTGCCCGAGCCGCTCGGGCCGGTGATGAGCACCCGGGAGCCCGGGGGAATGCGTGCGCTGAGCCCGTCGAGCGCGGGAGCCCGGCGGAGCGACTCGATGTCGAAGCCGTTCCCGAGCGGCTCGGGCCCCGCCACGGCGGGCTGGGGCAGCGCGGGCGCGGCGGCCACCGCCCGGTACGCGCCCAGGTGCGCGCGCACCTCGGTCACGGCGATGCCGCTGAGCGCCACATCGTCGAGCGGGGCACCGGCCCGGATCGTGAGCACCAGCAGCGCCAGGGCCGCCGCGGGCTCGGCGAACCCCCCGGAGACGAGGAGAAACACGAGCGCCCCGGCCAGCGGGAGCGCGCTCGCCAGCCCCGACACCAGGGTCGCGGGGGCCGCCGCCCGGTTCGTCCGCGCCATCGCCCGCTCCTGCTCGGCCCAGGCCAGCTCCGCCCGGTCCAGGGAACGGCTCGGCCCGGCGGTCGCCCGCAGGAGCTCCCGGTGCTCGACCAGCTCCAGGGTCGCCGCCGTGCTCGCGGACTCCGCCCGATGCCTGGCCGTGTCCACCCCCGACAGCCACCGCTGCGAGGCAATCTGCGCCGCCAGCGCGACGACGAGCACCCCCGCCACGAACAGGGCCGGGGCGGCCCCGAGCACCGCGCCGATCACCCCGACCAGCAGGAGGGGGACGAGCGGGGCGAGGATCAGCGTCTGCAACTGGTGCGCGGGCACCCCCATGAGCGCGGGGATCGCACGGCCCGAGGCCGCGGTCACCTCGGCGCGATGCTCGGCGGTGAACCAGGACAGCTT
>NZ_JAPFRB010000006.1:18653-19445 GCF_035726885.1 Leucobacter sp. M11
ATACAGGTCACCGGCGAGGCGGGCCCCGGCGAGGTAGCCGGAGCGCGAGACGAACACGGTCACCGCGAGCGACACCGCGGCGGCCAGCAGCACCGGCCCGGGGCGCCCGCCGTCTCGGATCGCGAGCGCAAGCCACCAGGCGGCCCCGCACTCGGCGAGGGCGACGAGCACCCAGCCGAGGCCAACCGCGACGATTCGGGCGCGCGCGGCCCGGGGGAGCCGCGGGCGGGAGGGGGCGGGTGCGGTGCTCGGGTTCATCGGAGAACTCCCTCGTCGGAGGCGGTCCGCGGCACGGGAGTGACGCGGCTCAGGTGGTCTGCGCGGGCGACGAGCCGCGGGTCGTGCGTCACCGCGAGCACCGTGCGGCCGCCCTCGTGCGCGAGCCGGGCGAGCTCAGCCCACACCCGATCCGCCGTCGGCTCGTCGAGCGCGCTCGTCGGTTCATCCGCGAGGATCACCCGGGCCGGGGTCAGGAAGGCGCGCGCGATGGCCAGCCGCTGGCGCTCGCCGCCGGAGAGCACGCTCGCGTTCGCGTCGAGCGGGGTGGCGAGTTGGGCGCGGTCGAGGGCGGCCCGGCAGGACTCCGGCGAGGCCTCGGGGCGGGCGAGCCGCAGGTTTTCGAGGACGGTGCCGGGCAGCGGTGCCGCGCCCTGGGGGATCAGGAACACCGCATCGGCTCGCCCGCGCTCGCTGAGCGCGGTCACCGGGACCCCGCCGATCTGTGCCGAGCCCGCGGTGGGCGGCTCCCACCCGGCGAGGACGCGCAGCAGGGAGCTCTTGCCGGCTCCGCTC
>NZ_JAPFRB010000006.1:19480-20443 GCF_035726885.1 Leucobacter sp. M11
CAGCAGGTCCAGCCCCTCGATGATGCGCCGCCCGTCGACGTCGAGGACGAGCCCCTCGACGCGGACGGCGGGGTGCGGCTCGGCGACGGTCAAGGAGCCCTCGGCGAGCGCAGGCTCGCGGAGGAGGTCCCCGATCCGCGCGGCGGCTCGGCGGCCGCCCGCCACGAAGTCGAGCCCGTGCCCGAGGCGGAGCGCGGGGGTGACGATGGCCAGGCTGAGCAGCAGGGTTGCGGCGAGGGTCGCGGTGTCCCCGGCGAAGCCGATCGCGTAGGCAATGGCGTAGCTGGCGGCGGCCTGGAGCAGGGCGACGGCGACCGCGGCGGGCGTCGCGACCCGGCGCACCCAGGCGACCATGCCCGTGGTGAAGCGCTCGGCCGCGTCCGAGTACTCGCGCAGGGCCCCCTCCGCCCCGCCGAAGCTGCGGAAGACGTGGATGCCGCGGGCGTAGTCGTCGACCGCCGTCGTGATCTCTCCCATGACCCGGCCCCGTTCCGCACCGTGCGCGGCCGAGAGCCGGGGGATGACCGTGAGGTAGGCGAGCGCGGCGAGGACCCCGGGGAGCAGCGCCGCGAGCGCCGTCGGCCCCGCGAGGGCGAGCAGGAGGGCGACCGAACAGGCGGGGATCACGATCAGCGCGGCGATCTCGCCGGGGAGGTGCGCGATCGTGTGGTGCAGGGCCGCGACGTCGTCGGAGACGAGGCGGCGGAGGTGATCGCTGGGATAGGCGCTGGCCCGGGAGGCGGGGAGCCGGAGCACGCGCGCGGCGACCGCGCGGCGCAGCCGCGCCTCGAAGCGGGCCTCCGCGGCGTGGGCGAGCCAGGCGGCTCCGGCGGCCAGGAGCGCGGCAAGGCCGAGCGCGGCGAGGACCCAGGCGGTCCGGGCGGGGGAGGGCGAGTCGATCATCCGGACCACGCCCCAGGTCGCGGCGAGCGCGGCGACGCCCGAGAGCGTCTGCCCGGTCAC
>NZ_JAPFRB010000006.1:20500-21019 GCF_035726885.1 Leucobacter sp. M11
CAGAGGATTGGAGGTTGTCACGGAGAAAAGTATACGCGTATAGTTAGGCTGTCCTTATCAAGATCGGAGGAAGTGATGAGCAGGTTGGATCCCGAGCGCATCGTCGATGAGGCGATGCGGATCATGGTGACCGAGGGGGAGGCCGCGCTGGCCATGCGCCCGCTCGCGGCCCGACTCGGCGTGACCCCGATGGCGCTCTACCGGTACTTCGCCGACCGCGACGCCCTGCTCCTCGCGCTCGTCGAGCGGGTCTCCGCCGAGATCGAGTTCCCCGAGCCCGGGGCGGACCCCGTCGAGACCGCGGTGGAGCTGGCCGCCTGCCTGCACGACGTGCTCGCCCGGCATCCCTGGATGAACCGGCTCATCGCCACGGGGCGGCTCGCCAGCCCGGCGGGCCTGCGCTTCCCCGAGGGCTTCCTGCGCTGCGCGGAACAGGCCGGGCTCGACCCGGAACGCGGCTTTGTGTTCTACCGGACCATGTTCGCGACGGTCCTCGGTGTGGCCACGATCACCCAGGCG
>NZ_JAPFRB010000006.1:21098-21924 GCF_035726885.1 Leucobacter sp. M11
GCTGGGCGGAGCTCGACGCGGACGCGGGCCCGCGCGCCCTGTTCCGCACCGTAGCGAGCACCCTGCCGAGCACCCCGGCGGCCCCCGGCTCGCCGAAGGGGGCGGCGCTGCCCTGAGCTCTCGAACCCCTGAGCACTGAGCCCCTGAGCCCTGAACCCCTGAGCTCTCGACCCCCTGGGCGCTCGAACCCCTGAGCCGCCGAACCCCTGCCCGCCGCCGAACGCCGGTTCTGCCGCGCGCCCCTCCGGCGAGCCCAAAATCTCCTCCCCGCACCTACACCCCAGACCCACCACCCTCAACAGAAAGCACCGCCATGCCCTCACCCACCCGCCCCGCCCGGGCACTGCCCGCCCTCGCCGCGCTGCTCAGCGCCGCGCTCCTGCTCGGGGGCTGCTCCGCCGCCCCGGCCGGGGACGCCGGGCCACCCGACGCCGCCTCGGGCGCGGGATTCCCCCTCACCGTGGAAAACGCCTACGGCGACGCCACGATCCCGGCGAAGCCCGAGCGGATCGCCGCCCTCGGCTACGCGGATGTCGCGCTCGCCTCCGCGATGGGCGCGACCGTCGTCGTCGCCCCGGAATCCTTCACGAGCATCGCCGGGGCGGGCGACGAGAAGAACCTGCCCTACGTGGAGCCGCTGCCCGCGGACACGACCTGGATCAACCCGATGAGCGTCAACGTCGAGCAGGTCGCCGCCGCGAAGCCCGATGTCATCCTCGCCACCGCGGGCTTCACCCTCGACGAGGCGCTGTACCAGCAGCTCAGCGACATCGCCCCCGTCGTCACCTTCCGCGAGGGCCTGTACCAGGCCACCTCCGAGGAGTCC
>NZ_JAPFRB010000006.1:21969-23872 GCF_035726885.1 Leucobacter sp. M11
ACCCTGATCCGGGACGCCGACGCGGCCATCGACACGCTGAAAACGGAGGTGCCGGCGCTCGACGGCGGCACCTTCCTCTACGGCCAGGCCCGCGACGGGGTCGTCGTGATGCTCGTCGAGGAGGAAAACGTGACCGCCCGCTTCATGCAGCGCCTCGGCCTCGTCTCGCTGCCCGCCGTCACCGAGCTCGGCGGGGCGGGCTCCGTGCCCGGCGCTATCGATGTCAGCCTGGAGCAGGCCCCCCGCTTCAACGACGCGGGCGTGCTCTTCATGACCTTCCAATCCGATGCGCTCCGCGAGAAATTCGAGCGGGACCCGATCGTTTCGAAGCAGCCGATCATGGGGGAGCGCTACGTCCCCGTCGGGCTCGAAGCGGCAACGGCGCTCCAAGACCCGAACGTGGTCGCCGTGCCGTGGCTGCTCGAGCAGCTGCGCCCGGGCCTCGAACTGATCCCTGCCCCGTGACCGCCTCGCTCCGGGAGGCGCCGCCGCGCGGGGGCACCGCGCCGGGAGCGCGCCTCCTCGGAGCGGGTGTGCTCCTCGTCGCGCTGCTTGCGGCGCTCGTTGTCCTGAGCCTCCTGATCGGCTCCCGCCCCGTCGCCCCGCACGAACTCGGCGAGCTCCTCGCGGGCCGCGGCGGGGATGAGCTGCGCACCCTGGTCGGGGAGGTGCGCGCCCCGCGAACCGTCGCCGCCGTGCTCGTCGGGGCGGCCCTCGGCACCGCCGGGGCCCTCATGCAGGGCATGACCCGCAACCCCCTCGCCGACCCCGGGCTTCTCGGCGTGAGCTCCGGGGCCGCCTTCGCCGTCGTCATCGGCATGAGCCTGTTCGGGCTGCGCTCGGCGACCTCGATCGCCGCCGTCGCGGTGCTCGGCGCGGGCCTCGTCACCGCGGTCGTGCTGCTCCTCGGCCTCCGCGGGACGCGGGACGGCTCCCAGCTCATCCTCGCCGGAATCGCCTTCAGCATGACGATCTCCGGGGTGCAGACCGCGATCACCCTGCTCAACCCGAGGATGCTCGACGCCATGCGCTCCTGGTCCGCGGGTTCCCTCGCCAGCCCGAACCCGGAGGTGCTCGCCCAGAGCCTCCCGGTGCTCGCCGTCGGGGGCGCGCTCGCGGTCGTCGTGGCCGGGCCGCTGAACGCCCTCGCGCTCGGCGACGATCTCGCGCGCGGTCTCGGCACCCATCCGGCGCTCACCCGGATCGGCACGGGGCTCGCCACGGCGGCCCTGGTCGGCGGGGCGACCGCGATCGCGGGCCCCATCGGCTTCGTCGGCCTCATGGTGCCGCACCTCGTGCGGCCCCTCACCGGCGTCGGTACCGGGCGGGTGCTCCTCGCCAGTGTCCTGGCCGGCCCCGCGCTCGTCCTGGCCGCCGACATCGTTGCCCGGGTCGTGCTCTGGCCCGGGGAGCTGCCCGTCGGCATCGTCGCGGCGGCCTTCGGCGCCCCACTCCTCCTCGTCCTCGTCCGGAGAAAGCCGAAGGCCTCATGACCCAGAACAGCGCCCAGCGACAGAGCCCCCGCCTCCCTACCGCGGGCGGCGGCACCCGTCCGCAAGACGCCAGCACCGGGCCCGCGGCCCCCGAGACCCCCGCCGCGCGCCGGGGCGGGCGCTGGCGGTGGGCCGCGGCCGCGGCGCTGGGCTTCGGCATCCTGCTCGCCGCCCTGGCCGCCGGGGACATGCCGCTCCGCCTCGGCGAGGTCTGGGCCGCGCTCACCGGCGAGGCCGAGCCCTTCACCCGCACCGTGGTGCTGTCGTGGCGGCTGCCGCGGGCACTCGCCGCACTCGCCTTCGGGGCCGCGCTCGGGGCCGCGGGGGCGATCTTTCAGGCGCTCACCCGGAACCCGCTGGGCAGCCCCGATGTGATCGGCTTCAACACCGGTGCCTACACGGGGGTGCTC
>NZ_JAPFRB010000006.1:23979-29670 GCF_035726885.1 Leucobacter sp. M11
GGGCGTGGGCGGGCGGGCCTTCATCCTCACCGGCATCGCCGTCGGCGCGATCCTGTCCTCCGCGAACAGCTGGCTCGTCTATCGGACCGACACGGCCACCGCGACGGTCGGCTCCGCCTGGGGCGCGGGCACCCTCGACAACACCCGCTGGGCGCACCTGTTCCCGGCGCTTGCGGCGCTGGCCGTCGTCGCGCTCGTGACGGGCCTCATTACCCCGAAGCTCCGGATCCTGGCGCTCGGCGACGACCTCGCCAACGCCCTCGGAATGCGGGCGTCCCGGGTGCGCGCCCTCTGCGTGCTCT
Source organism: Leucobacter sp. M11 (assembly GCF_035726885.1). Taxonomy (NCBI): domain Bacteria; kingdom Bacillati; phylum Actinomycetota; class Actinomycetes; order Micrococcales; family Microbacteriaceae; genus Leucobacter; species Leucobacter sp. M11. The sequence goes on from NZ_JAPFRB010000006.1 coordinate 24,282, forward strand.
GCGCGGTGGCGCTCACCGCAATCACGACCGCGGCCGCGGGCCCGATCATGTTCGTCGCCCTCGCCGCGCCCCACCTCGCGCGGACCCTGCTGCCCCGGTCCGCCCCGATCCTGGCCGCGGCCCTCACGGGGGCGGTGCTGCTGAGCGGGGCGGACTGGCTCGCCGCGCACGCCTTCGCGCCGACCCAGGTCCCCGTCGGGGCCGTCACCGTGAGCCTCGGCGGCGCGTACCTGACCCTGTCGATCCTGGTTCGGAAACGCTGAGGCGGCCCCCCGCCGCGCCCTCGCTCAGCCCCGCGAGGCGCAGCTGCAACCACAGCGTCAGGGTCCGGTCGGGATCGTTCAGGTCGATGCCGAAGCGGCTGGTTGCCTGGCGCATCCGGTAGCGGACGGTCTGCTCGTGCACGCTCAGGCGCTCGGCGACGCGGGGCGCGCTGCCGCGCTCCTCGAACCAGGCGAGCAGCGTCTCGCGCGTCTCCTCCTGGCCCTCGGCGAGGAGCTCCGCGGTCTCGGGCAGCACCAGGTCGCCGCCGCGGAGGGCGTCGGCGCACGCGAGCAGGACCAGCTGGGGCTGCACCGTGTCCGGGGTGGCGACGGGCAGGCGGAGCGAGCGGGCGCACTCGGCCACCCGGACCGCCCGCTCGTAGTCGGCCGAGAGGGAGCTGCTCGGCCGCCTCGGGTCGCTGAGCCCGCAGTGGCTTTCCCGGCCCGTGAGTCGGAACAACTCCGGCAGGAGCCGCTCCAGCGAGCGGGCGACGGGGGCCGTGGCCGTGCTCGGCACGAGCGCGACGACCTTGCCGTCCATGACGGAGCAGATGCTGCCCGGGACGTAGACGGAGAGGTGCCGAGAGACGGCGGAGCGCAGCTCGCTGAGATCGCCCTCCAGCGCCTGGCCGCTGTCGATCGCGAGGACGAGGCAGCTCTGCTCCGGACGGATCCCGAGCACCGTCGAATCGTTCTCCTGCGGCGTCCCGGAGAAGAGCCGACGCAGCGCGGTCTCCTTCGAGCGCTCGTCGCCGTGGTCGAAGCGCCAGGCGTCCACGATGTACCCGGCCGCCAGCTCCGCGGCGCGCACGAGCACCTCCCGCTTCTCCGGGGGAATCGGGGTGCCGAGGTCGTCCCCGTTCGGGTCGATGACCCAGATGGAGCCGAGCGGGATGTTTCCCGCGCGCAGGGGCAGGGCGGCGCGCGGCGCGAACTCGTGTTCGGTCGGGAATCGGGAGATGCCGTCCGCGGCGAAGACCTGCCGATAGCGCACCTCGTTCAGCGGCCCGTCCGGGGTGCGCCGGGTGAGGATGCCGCTCGCCCGCAGGGGGTCGATGGCCTGCCCGGGGAGCGCGGAGTAGGCGAGGATGTTGCGCCGATGGTCCTCGATCGCGACCGAGCCCCCGAAGGCCTGCGCCACGTGATTGGCCACGGAAAACAGCCGATCGCTGGAGTTTGTGCCGAGCTGAAGCCCCGCCCCGTGCTCCCCGAGGAGGCGGCTGACGAGGGCATCGAATTCGCGCCAGCCCACGCCAGGGGCGAGCTCCAGGAGCGGCAGGTCGTGCCGGGCGCAGGCGCGGGCGAGGGCCTGCTCGTCCCCGCCCCGCGCGGACCGGGCGACGACCCCGCTCGCCTGACCCTGCCGGAGCGCCGCGCAGATCTGCTCGAGGCGATCCGGGCCGAGCTCCGCGTGCGCGGTCAGCAGGAGCAGCTGCCCGGTGAGCGGGTGCGACCCGAGGTCGGTGTCGTAATAGGTGACCCCGAGGAGCGCCAGGGGGCGCTCCGAACCGTGCACCTGGGTGAGCACGCCCTCCCCGAGCTGCTCGACGAGGCTGCGCAGCGGCAGGCCGGTCGAGAGGGGCAATAGCGATGAGTTCATCGATTTTGATAAGGGCATGGGTAAAGGTTATCGATCCCGATAGCTTTTCTGGTGCTTTTCCTTTCTACAGTCGGTACTGACGACACAAAGGAGTTGCGAAGTGGTAGCAAGCGGGTTCACCGATCCACGGTTTGAGTGGATCTTTCCACCGAATGCCCAGGTGCGCGCCGACGGCGTCCTCGAGGTCGGGGGCTGCTCGGTGCCCGAGCTGGCCGAGACCTACGGCACCCCGCTGTACGTGATCGACGAGCAGGGGCTCCGGGACCGGATGCGGGCCTACCGCGAGGGCCTCGCCGCTCGCTGGCCCAACAGCCAGGTCGCGTTCGCCTCGAAGTCGTTTCCGGTGCTCGCGGCCTACGCAATCGCCGCCGCTGAGGGGCTCGCGATCGACGTCGCCGGAGCGGGGGAGCTGCTGCTCGCCCTGGAGTCCGGCGCCCCGCCCGAGCTGATCCACCTGCACGGCAACGCGAAGAGCCAGCAGGAGCTCGTGCTGGCCGTGGACGCCGGGATCGGCGCGATTGTGCTGGACGGGGACGCGGACGTCGAGCGCCTCGACGCGCTCCTGACCCGCCCCCAGGACGTGCTCATCCGGATCATCCCCGGCGTGGACCCCCGCGTCCCCAAGGCGATCTCGACCGGGGGAGCCACCTCGAAGTTTGGCCTGCCGATCCCGCAGGCCAAGGAGCTCATCGCCCGGCTGGCGGCGCATCCCTTCATCAACGTGGTGGGTCTGCACCTGCACATCGGCTCCCAGGTCCTCGAGGTCGAGCCCTTCGAGCGGGCGGTCGAGGCCGTCCGCGAGCTCGGCGAGTTCGCCGTCTATAACATCGGCGGCGGCCTCGGCGTGGACTACAACGTGCGGCATCACGCCCCGAGCCTCGACGAGTACCTCGACGCGATCACCGCCGCCGCCCGCCGGGTGCTCCCGGAGGGCAGCCGCCTCATCATTGAGCCCGGCCGCTCGCTCGTGGCCCGGAGCGGCATGACCGCCTACCGCGTCAACAACGTCAAGCGCACGGGCGCGACCTTCGTCGCGGTGGACGGCGGGCTCGCCGACCAGATGAACGTCGCGCTCATGAACATGGAGTTCACGCCGCTCGTCGCCGACCGGGCGAACGCGGAGCCCGACACCGTCGCCCAGCTGGTCGGCCGGCAGTGCGAGTCGGGTGACCTGCTCGTCGACCGCGCCGAACTGGCCGCCCCCGCCCCGGGCGATACGATCGTCCTCGCCGCAACCGGCGCCTACGGCTACACGCTCTCCAACAACTACAACGGCGCGCTCAAACCCGCCGTCGTCTTCTGCGCGGGCGGCCACAGCCGGCTTGCCGTGCGTCGGCAGAGCTACGCCGAATTCCTCGGGCACCACGTCGGGCCCAACGAGGAGTCCTGGGCCACCGCCCCCTGATCCGAACCACCCGTTTTCCCCCTGTTTGACACGATTCCCCAAGGAAGAGGAACCACCATGAAGAACGTCATGAAGCTCTCAGCCGCCGCGGTGCTCGCCGCCGCGTTCGGGCTCACCGCCTGCTCCAGCGCCCCCGAGGCTCCCGCGCCGGCCCCCGAAGCCGCCGTCACCTCCGGCGTGGACGCGGCCGCCGAGGCGGCGCTGCCGGACGCGATCCGCGACGCCGGAGTGATCCGCGCCGCCGCGGGCATCCCCTACCCGCCGTTCATCCTCCTCGACGGCGAGGAGCAGAGCGGCCTCGACCCCGACCTCGCCCGGGCGCTCGGCGAGAAGCTCGGCGTCGAGATCAAGATCTCCCACCAGGCCTTCGAGACCGTCATCCCCTCGCTGCAGGCGAAGAAGTTCGACATCATCATGTCGGGCATGAACGACACGGTGGAGCGCGAGGGCACCCTGAACTTCATCGAGGAGATCTACGCCGGCTTCTCCATCGTCGTGAAGCAGGGCAACCCCGAGGGCATCAAGACGCTCGAAGACCTCTGCGGCCACCCGGTTGCGGTGCAGAAGGCGAGCGCGCAGCTCACCCTGCTGGAGGAGCTCGCCGACACCTGCGCGGCCGAGGGCAAGGGCGAGCTGGTCATCCAGCAGCTGCCGACGGCCCAGGACCCGCAGACCGCGCTCAAAGCCGGTCGGGTCGTTGCCTTCCCCGTTGACGCGCCGGTCGCCGCCTACACCGTGGCCACCGCGGGCGACGGCAAGGACTTCGAAAACGTGGAGGACCCGGAGCACCCCGCCGGCATCAACCCGGTGTACACGGGCATCGGCACGCTGAAGGAAAACACCGAACTGACCGAGGCGCTGCGCCTCGCGATGCAGGCGCTCATCGAGGAGGGCGTGTACCAGGACATCCTGGAGTCGCATAACCTCGGCCACCTCGCCACCGAGCGCGCGATCGTCAACGGCGCCTCCACGGAAGGCTAACGACAGCCATGACCTCCGCAACAACCACGAACCCGGCGCAGGATCGGAGCTTCGACATCGAGGCGCTGCCGCTGCGCCGCCCCGGGCGCTGGATCTGGGCCGCTGTCCTGATCCTGATCGCCGCCTGGTTTGTCCAGGCGCTCTGGACCAACAAGAACATCGACTACTCGGTGGTCGGCCAGTACCTGTTCAACCCCGAAATCGTGTCCGGCGTCGGCACGACGCTGCTGATCACCGCGATCGCGATGATCATTTCCACGGTGCTCGCCGTGGTGCTCGCCGCGATGCGGCTGTCCGGGAACCCGGTCGCGGTCGTGTTCTCCTCGTTCTACGTGTGGCTGTTCCGGGGCACCCCGCTGCTGGTCCAGATCGTGATCTGGGGCTACTTCGGCCTCATCTTCGAGCAGATCCGCCTCGGCATCCCCTTCACTGACATCGTGTTCTGGGAGGTGGACACGAACGTCCTGCTCACGGCCTTTGTCGCGGGCATCCTGGCGCTGACGCTCAACGAGGCCGCCTATTCCGCGGAGATCGTCCGCTCCGGCATGCTCTCGGTGGACTCCGGTCAGAAGGAGGCGGCGGCGTCCCTCGGCATGAGCCCCTTCCACACCTTCGTGCGGATCCTGCTGCCGCAGGCGATGCGCGTGATCATCCCGCCCCTCGGCAACGAACTCATCTCGATGATCAAAAACACCTCACTCCTGTCGCTCATCGCGGTCATGGAGGTCTACACCCGGGCCACGCAGATCTCGGCGCAGAACCTGAAGCAGGTCGAGCTCCTGATCGTGGTCAGCATCTGGTACCTGCTCATCGTCTCGCTGCTGTCGATCCCGCAGTACTTCCTCGAGCGGCACTTCGCCCGGGGCATCGAGCGGAACGCCCCCGCGTCTCCGCTGGAGCGTGCGAAGCAGATGACGGGCGCGATCGCCGTGCAGTTCCAGGGGAAGAAGAAGGGAATCCGGAAATGACCGAACTCAGCGATTCCGCGCTCGTCCAGCTCCGCGGGGTGCGCAAGCGCTTCGGCAGCCTCGAAGTGCTCAAGGGCATCTCGATGGACGTGCACGCCGGCCAGGTCTCGGTGCTGCTCGGCCCCTCGGGGTCTGGGAAATCGACGCTGCTGCGCTGCATCAACCACCTGGA
>NZ_JAPFRB010000006.1:29715-29966 GCF_035726885.1 Leucobacter sp. M11
CTACCGCGACTACGGCGACCGGCTGCGCGAGATGCACCCGCGCGAGGTGGCCAAGCAGCGCCGCTCCATCGGCATGGTCTTCCAGCGCTTCAACCTGTTCCCGCACAAGACCGCCCTAGAGAACATCATCGAGGCCCCGATGGTCGTCGCCAAGCGCGGCCGCGCCGCGGCGGTCGCCGAGGCGCAGGAGCTGCTCGCCCGGGTCGGCCTGCAGGCCTGGGCCAATCATTACCCCTCGCAGCTCTCGGGCG
>NZ_JAPFRB010000006.1:30006-31864 GCF_035726885.1 Leucobacter sp. M11
GAAGCCCAAGCTGATGCTCTTCGACGAGCCGACGAGCGCGCTCGACCCCGAGCTGGTCGGCGAGGTGCTCGACGTGATGAAGGAGCTGGCGCGGGAGGGCATGACGATGATCGTGGTCACGCACGAGGTCGGCTTCGCCCGCGAGGTTGCCGACCAGGTCGTCTTCATGGACGGCGGCGTCGTCGTCGAGAGCGGCGCCCCTGCCGAACTCATCGATAACCCCCAGCACGAGCGGACGCAGGGCTTCCTGCACAGCGTGCTCTAAGCGAGCGGAGCGGACCGGAGGTCGCGGCGAGGGGAATGCCCCTAGCCGCGGCCTCCGCCGGTTCCGCCCCCGAGCGCCCGCTTCGTGCGCGCGGTCGCCTCGGCGGTCCACGGATCCTCGGGCCAGGGGTGCTTCGGGTAGCGCCCGCGCATCTCGCGCCGCACGTCCTGATACGGCCCGTTCCAGAACGAGGCGAGGTCGTCGGTGATCGCGAGTGGCTTGCGCGCGGGGGACAGCAGATGGAACAGGATCGGCACGCGCCCGTTCACGAGGCGCGGCGTCTCGGCGAAGCCGAAGAGTTCCTGGAGCTTGACCGCGACGACCGGCTTCCCGCCCCCCTCAGCGCTCGCCCCATCGCCGCCCGCGCGCTCCGCGGTGGGTTCGGCGGGGTCCGGGTACTGGATTCGGACCCGGGAGCCGGAGGGCACTGCGAGCTGCTCGGGGACGAGGGCGTCGAGCTGCGCCGCCTCGGGCCAGGGGAGCAGGCGGCGCAGCGCCGGGGTCACATCGATGCTCTGGGGTGCGGACTGCGGGGTGAGCCGGGCGAGGTCCTGCCCGAGCCACGCGTCGAGGTCCGCGAGCAGCGCGGCGTCGTCAACCGCGGGCCACGGGGCGCCGAGTTCGCGGCGGAGCAGACCGAGGCGGGCCCGGAGACCAGCGGCGGCCTCGGTCCAGCGCAGGGCGCCGAGCCCCGCGTCGCGCAGGTGCGCGGCGAAGGCGGGGCCGGTGTCTGAGGCGAGCGGGGGAACCTGCGTGGCGGAGAGCTCAATCGCGCCGAGCGTGCGCCGCTCCTGGGCACGCACCCGGCCACCGACCACCCGCGCCGTCCGCTCCGCGGCCCGCAGCGGCTCCCCGATGCGGAGCGCATCCTCCTCGCTCAGCGGGGCGGCGAGCCGGATCACCGCGCCCGTGCCGTCCGTGGCCCGCCCCGCCGCCCGCTGGACCTCGCGAACCGCGATCCACTCGCTCGACCCGAGGGCGCTGCCCTCGGGGAGCGCCGCGCGGGTGCCGGAGGCGAGCAGGTAGCTTCGGGAATGCTCCCCGGTGCGCCGCGCGAGCCACTCGGGCCGCGCGATCGCCGTGACGATCCCGGCGGCATCCTCGCGGGCGGCGTCCGGGTTCGTGGCCCCGGCATCGGATGCCGCGATCCGCGCGAGACGTTTCGCCTCCGCGCGCCAGCGCTGCGCCCCCGGGGCTCGCCCAGAGCGCAGCTCGCGGAGGAGCCGCGTGAGATCTGCGCCGGGGTCGCGGAAGTCGCCCGAGAACGCGGCAACAACCTCCGCGACGAGCTGGGCATCGCCGAGCTCCGCGGTGCCCGAGAGCAGGGCGCGCGCCTCGCGGACCCCGACGGGCAGGCCGGCGACGCGGCGACCGAGCCCGGTGAGCGTTCCCGCCGCGTCGGTCAGCCCCAGCGCGAAGAGCTCCCGCACGGCCTGAGCGATCGCGGGGGCGGGCGGCGGCGTCAGGAGCCGAAGCCCCGCCCCGCCGGGGGTGCCCCAGGCGGCGAGCAGCAGCGCCGCATCGAGCAGATCGGCGGACAGCATCTCCGGGGGCGCGGCGGCGGGCATCCGGGCAAACTCGGTCTCCGAGTAG
>NZ_JAPFRB010000006.1:31930-40029 GCF_035726885.1 Leucobacter sp. M11
GAGGCGCTCACGGTGATGAGCCCGGTCATGTCGCGACCGCGATCCCGGCGCACCTCGCGGGTGAGGCCCGCGTCGATGACGAGCCGCACCCCGGGCACCGTCAGCGAGCTCTCCGCGAGCGCGGTGCTCACGACGATCCGGGCGGGGCCACCGGGGGCCGCGCCGGAGACCGCTCGGTCCTGCTCCGCGGGCGAGAGCCGGCCGTGCAGGGGGAGCACCTCCGGGCCTGCCGCTCCGGCCCCCAGGATGTCGCGGGCCTCCTGGACGACCCGATCCACCTCCCACGCGCCGGGCACGAAGACGAGCGCATCGGCGCCGGCGGTGCGCTGCTCGGCCACCGCGAGCTGGGCGAGGTGGCGCAGGAACTCGCGGGTGACGCCGCGCTCATCCAGCCGGGGGTGCGCGCCCGGGGCGTGCGCGATCCCGAGGGGGTGCAGGGGTGAGGGCACGTGCACGACCGGGGCGGCCAACAGCTCCGCGGTCCCGGCGGCGTCGAGCGTCGCGGACATCGCGATCACGACGAGGTCTTCCCGGAGCTGCCGCACCTCGGCGAGCAGGGCGAGGAGGAGATCCCCGTCCACGGAGCGCTCGTGGACCTCGTCCAGGATGAGCGCGCCGACCCCGTCCAGCTCGGGGTCGGCGAGCAGGCGGCGCAGCAGCACGCCCGGGGTGAGCGCCTCCACGCGCGTGTGGGGGCCCACCTGGCGCTCGCCGCGGACCGTGAAACCCACGGGGCCGCCCAGCGCGCTGCCGTCGAGCGCGGCGAGGCGGCGGGCGGCGGCCCGGACCGCGACCCGGCGGGGCTGGCTGAGCAGCACCCGACCGGCCCCGCCCGACGCCGCGAGCAGATTGGCCACGAGCGGCGGGACGAAGGTGGTCTTGCCCGTCCCGGGCGGCGCGGTGATGACGGCGGCCCCGGTCGCGATGGCCGCCGTCAGCTCGGTGCGCGCGGCGGCGACCGGGAGCCCGGCCCCGATCGCGGTCAGGTCGAAGCGATGAGCGGTCACCCCTCCATCTTAGGGACGGCCTCGGCCCCGCGCCGGGGGACGCGGGGCCGAGACGCTGGCCGGGGCGCGGCCGCTACCCCTGGGGCGCGGCCTCGAAGCCGAGCGCGCTGATCCCGAGGGTGGCGAGCACGCCGAAGAGCACGCCCCACAGGATGATGGAGATGACCTGCCAGAAGATCACCTGGTTTTTCGATGCACCGAAGGACACCATCGCGGCGGAGGTGATCTGGCTCGGCAGGAAGAGCTGGCCGAGCAGGCTGACCCCGGGCACCCCGTAGCGGTCGAAGCGCTCCTTGAGCTTGGCGCGGCGCGGGGTCAACGGCTTGGCCTCCCGGCCCTGCGTGGCCCTCGTGCGCACCCCGTGGGCGGTGAGCACGAAGATGAGCATCGAGAGCAGGTTGCCGATGACGGCGGCGGCCACCGCGATGACCGGCGGTACCCCGGCGAGCACCCCGATGGCGGAGCCGAAATAGGACTCCACGAAGGGGATCGCCGCGATCAGGAAGACCCCGAGCCACTGGAGCACGTCGGGCAGGGAACTCGTGAAGTCCTGCAGCGTGGCGAGAAACTCCTGGATGTTGGGGAGCATGGGGGCCTTTCGGAGAAGAAACGGGGGAACGGGCGTTCCGCCCGGCTTCCTCCACTCTGCCGGGGGCTCGCCGGACGCGGCAGTGTCGGCCGGTCACGAGCGGGCGTGACTGCGTGATCGAAACCGCATGACGAATGTCACACCCGCGCAGGTCACGTCCCCGGCTCTCGGCCCCGGGGACGAGGTAGCGATGCCGGGAACTTCATCCGATGAAGCCAGAAAACCTTGCTAGGATCATTGCCGGGGACGGAAGGCGCGATCCCGCGCCGAACAGAATTGGGTCAGGAAGGTCTATGACGATCACGAGCCGGGTATCGCCCCGAGTCGGAGCCGCCGAAGCCGAGACAGAAGCCGGGGCCGAACACCGGTCCGCCCCGGACCGGTTCATGCGCCGACTGCTCCGCGTCACCGAGGTGACGCGAACGCCGTTCCTCGACCGGGACGCGCACCGCAACTTCCGCGTCGCGCTTATCGTGTCCGGCGTGCGCTGCCTGATCACCTACCTGGCCATCCCGATCCTGGTGCCCATCGTGGGCTTCGCCGGGGTCCTCGCGGCGCCCCTCGGCATCGCGCTGTGCCTGGTGGCCGGGGTGAACGGCGTGGTGAGCGTGCGCCGCTTCTGGGCGAGCGATCACCGCGGCAAGTGGATGTATACCTGGTTTATCGCTTTCGTCTTCGTCGTGCTGCTCATGGCGATGGTCGCCGATATCGCCCGAATCGTGGTCCCCGCGTGACGGCCCCGGAGCGCGAGCCGGTCGAGGCCGCGGACCCGGACGCCGAGGCGAATCCCGAGCCAGAGACCCTGCCCGCCAACTCCTGGGTGACGCTCGGGATCTTCGCGGCCTTCGTCGTGCTCTTCGCCGGCTGCGCCTCGACCTACCTGTTCCGCTAGGCCCGACGCGCGGCGGCAGGTCCCTCCCCACACGCACGGCACAGCCTGTTTCGCGAAACGATTGCTCTGCGTCCCCCGGCAAACTAGGGTCGAGACACGGGCGGGACACCGCGCACTCGGGGGAGGGCTGATGTTGGCACTGCTGGACACGGATCGCCGCGGGCGAAGGGCCCGAGCCGGAGTTCGACCGCGGTCGCGCGTCTTCGCGACGCTCGGGGCGCTGGGTCTCCGCGCCGCGCTGCTCAGCGCTGTTTTGCTCAGCGCCGTCCTGTCCCCGTCCGCCGCCCAGGCGGTGTCCGGAGAGCAATCGGGGTCCGGAGAACAAACGGTGTCCGGAGAACAGGCGGGCGGGACGTTCCCCGCTGAATCGGGCACCGCGGACGAAACGGTTCCCGAGGCCGGCACCACGGCTGATGCCGATGCTGATGCTGATGCCGGGTCGGCCGTGGCGACGGAGCCGGATGCTTTGCCCGGGCCGGACAGCGCGAACGCCCCGGGGCCTGCCCCCGCGGAGGTTCCAGCCGAGCCCTCGGTCCGGGAGGACCGCTTCGTCCTGGACATCGTGTATATGCAGGACGACGTCTTCCTGGGGACGCAGCAGTTCTCGGATCTGCCTGCCGGGTCACTGATCGGTCAGCAGCACCTGGAACTGCCCGAGGGCTTTCGGCTGGCGCAGCCCTTTACGGACTACACCGTGTTTCGAAACGAGATGATCACGATTGAGCTGGTGGAAACGGATACGCCGCACCCCGCTTTCGACATCACCGTGCGCTATCTCCTCGACGGCCGCGAGGTCGGCCGCGAGGTCCTCGCGCAGCTCCCAGAGCTGTTCGTCATCCATGACGAGGACCTCACGGTGCCCGCGGGCTATGTGCAGGCACACCCGATGCTCCCGCACGTCGTGACGGCTGCCGTCACGATCGATATCGAGGTGATCGCGGAGCCCGCGGAGCTTGTGGAGATCGTCGTGTGGTTCCGGCACGGGGACACGGTCGAGGGCATGCAGGTCTATCAGCAGCTGCCGCTCGGGGCCGTCATCCGGGAGGGCACGCTCGTCCTGCCGCGCGGGTTTCGCCTCCGTGAGCCCTTCCTGGACTATCCGGTGACGGGGGCCGCGGAACTCACGGTGCCGGTGATCCCGGCGGAGGAGACCACGGAGCCGCCAGCGGTGCTTCCCAGCGAAGCGGCTCCGACGGCCCCGGACCCTCCCGGGCCCGGGGCGTCGCCCGCCCCCTGGCACGCTGACGCCCCGGTCCTCGCTGAGACCGGGGCACCGAGGACCGCGGCGTGGCTGCTCGGGGCGCTCGGGCTCCTCGCCGGGGGAGCGGCGCTGCGGTCGCGTCGCGCCACGGCGAGGTAGCGCACAGCGGCTCAGGCCCGGGCCGGGTCAGGCCCGCGTCGGCAGGATGCGCTTCGGCACGTGGTGGGTCGTGATCGCGCCCGCGGCAACCGGGGAGCCCGCGGGGGACTCGGCGGAACCGGCGGGGCCGCCGAGCGCGGAGTTCACCATCGCGCTCATCACGGTGAAGGCGTCGCCGCGGCTAAAGCCGTGCTCCTCGACCAGGAAGCGGAAGGCGCGCTCGTAGCCGTTGGTGAGCGAGTCCTGCAGGGAGTCGCCGAGGCCGACGAAGATCATCTCGTCCGCGGTCTCCAGGATCGGCCCGGTGACGGCGAGGTCTTTGCGCAGGGACACGGTGGCCGTGATGGTCCCGGCGGCCTCGACGGCGACATCGGAGGCCTCGCCCTCGGCCATCACGGCGTGGATGTCGCCGAGGCCCAGGTAGGCACCCGCGACGCGGACCGGGAGGTACAGTCGGGTGCCGATCGTCGCGTACGTGAGGTCGAGGTTGCCGCCCTCGGCGTAGACGGGCGCGGTCGAGGAATTGCGGCCGCTGGCGGGGGCCGTGCCGAAGCAGCCAACCATCGGGCGCGCGGGCACCGAGATCGTGTCGGTGAGGTGCACCTGGCCGTCCACGATCGGGATTTTGCGCATGTAGGGCTCGTCGCCCATCACCCCGGCGAGGGCCCCGGAGCCCCGGAAGTAGCCGGACCAGCCGAAGTCGCCCAGTTCGATGTCGACGATGTCGACGACGAGCGTGTCGCCGGGCTCGGCCCCGGTGACAAACACGGGGCCGGTGATCGGGTTCATGAGCGAGGTCAGGTTGTCGGTCGAGTCCTTCTCCGCGGACTCCGCGTACGAGCAGTCCGAGGTCTCAAAGCGAATGTGCTCCCCGGTGCCCGGGTCGATCCTGAGGGCGGGCTCGTCCTCCGCGGAAAAACCGGAATGTGCCTGATCCTTGCCGATGAAAAAACTCACCAGAAACTCCTTTACAGCGGGTGATCCCCGGGAGCCGTGGGTGCTCCCGGAGCGTGGGCCGCGAGCGGGCCCCTGACCGGGTGCTCCGCTGGGGCGGGCCCGGTGCGGAGCTGCGCAGCCGGGCCAGGAATCGGCCCGGGCGCCCAGACGCTCTCAACTATAGTGAGCGCCCGGGCCCCGGGATCACCCCCGGACGCGGAGCGCCCGGCGCGCCGCCTGCTCGGCCGGGTCTGGGATCGGCACCGCCTCGACGAGCCGTTGGGTGTACTCGTGCTGGGGTGCCAACAGGACCTGCGCGGTGTCGCCCTGCTCCACGAGCTTCCCGGCGCGGAGCACCCCGACGGTGTCGGCCAACTGTTCCACGACCGCGAGGTCGTGCGTGATGAACAGCGATGCGAAACCGAACTCCTGTTGTAGGGAGGAAAAGAGCTCCAGCACCCGGGCCTGGACAGACACGTCGAGCGCGCTCGTCGGCTCGTCGGCGATCACGAACTCGGGATTGAGGATCAACGCGCGGGCGAGCCCGACCCGTTGCCGCTGTCCGCCCGAGAGCTCGTGCGGGGCCCGCTCGGCCATGGCTCGCGGCAGCTCGACCGCGTCGAGCAGCTCGAAGACCCGGTCGCGCAGCGCCGCCCGGCTGCTGAAGGTGCGGTGGATGATGGCCGGTTCCGCAATGCACTGAAACACCGAGAAGAACGCGTTGAATGACGCCGCTGGGTCCTGGAACACGAAGCCGACCCGCTTCCGCAGGGCACGCATCTCCCGAGGCTTCAGGGAGGTGACGTTCGTGCCGAGGAGCCGCAGCGACCCGCCCGTGACCGTGGTGATCCCCGCGAGGGCCTTCCCGATGGTGCTCTTGCCCGAGCCGGATTCCCCGACCAGCCCGTACACTTCGCCCGGGCGAATCGTGATGTTCACTCCGCGGACGGCGACGAAGGCGCTCTTGCGGAACTGGCCCGGATACGAAACCTCAAGGTCCGTCGCCTGCAGGATCGGCTCCGCCGCAGCGGCGCCGGTCGTTTCGGTGGCCTCCGCCACGGTCTTCGGCCGAATCCGTCCGGAGCCGAGCTTCGGAACCGCGCTGAGGAGACGCTGAGTGTACGGGTCCTTCGGTGATTCGAAGAGCTCGCGAACCGGGGCATCCTCGACGATCTGCCCGCGGTACATGACCGCGACTCGATCCGCGAGGTCCGCAACGACGCCCATGTTGTGGGTGATGAGGACGATTGACGCCCCGAGCTCATCTCGGCAGCGCCGGAGCAGATCAAGAATCTCTGCCTGCACGGTGACGTCGAGCGCCGTCGTCGGCTCATCAGCGATAATCACCCGTGGCTCCAACGCCAGCGCCATCGCAATGACGATGCGCTGTTTTTGGCCTCCGGAGAACTGGTGCGGATACGAGTCGATCCGACGCTCCGGCTCGGGAATGCCCACCGCACGGAGCATCTCGATGGCCGTGGCGCGCCGCTTGGCACGATCGGTCATGCCGTGCGCGCGGAGGCCCTCCTCGACCTGCCAGCCGATCGGGTACACCGGGTTCAGCGCGGTCGAGGGCTCCTGGAAAACCATGGCCGCGTCGCTGCCGCGCAGGGCCCGGAGCTCCTTCGCGGTCACCGTGAGGACGTCGCTGCCGTTGAGCAGGATCGCCCCGGTCGCGCTGGCCCCGGCCGGGAAGAGCCCGAGGATTGCCCGGGCGGTAATCGTCTTCCCGGATCCGGACTCGCCGACCACCGCGAGGATCTCTCGGTCGTGGACCTCGAGCGAGATCCCGTCGACCGGTCGGACGTGGCCGGCCCGGCCGGTGATGTCGACGCTGAGGTCATCGATGCGCAGGGGAATGCTCACGAGGAGGCTCCGTTCTTCCGGGTGGTGGACTTCGCGGTGCCGAAGAGTCGCGCGATCGCGCCTCCGGGGCTGGCCGAGGTGCTGCGGCGGTCGACGAGGTCGCGGAGTCCGTCGCCGAGCAGGTTGAGCCCGATGACGGTGATGATCAGCGTCACGCTGCCCAGCACCACCATGTGCGGGGCCTGCAAAATCACGGCCTTGCCGTCGTACAGGATGTTGCCCCAGCTGGGGGCTGGGGTGGGGACCCCCGCGCCCAGGAAGCTCAACGCGGCCTCCGTGATGATCGAGTCCGCGAAGATGAACGTGGACTGCACCGCGAGGACGGACAGCGTGTTGGGCAGGATATGGCGCCACATAATGTGCAGGGGCGCGGCCCCCTGGGCCAGGCTGGCCTCCACGAAGACCTCGGACTTGACCGACATTGCCTTGGACCGCACGAGCCGGGCCACGTTCGGGGTGAACACGATCGTCAGCGCGATGATCAGGTTCGGCACGCTCGGCCCGAGCGAGGCGGCCAGGGCCACCGCCAGGAGCATCGCGGGGATCGACATCAGCCCGTCGCACACCCGCATCAGGATCATGTCAAGCCGGGGGAAGAAGCTGGAGAGCACGCCGATCACGGTGCCGAGCAGAGAGCTCAGGATCGCCACGCTCGTGCCCACGATGAGAGAGGTCGACGCCCCCACGAGGATCCGGGCGAGCAGGTCGCGCCCGAAGGTGTCGGTGCCGAAGAGGTGCGCCGCGGATGCGGGCTGGAGCCGCTTTGCGGAGTCAACGGCGTAGGGGTCGAGCCCGGCGAGGGGCGGGATGAGGAAGGCGCACGCGAACACGAGGAGCACGATCACTCCGCCGAACAGGAGCGGGCGGTTTGACAGGATACGGGCGCGCAGCCCGGTGCTCGGAGCGGGGGCGATGCTCAGGAGTTCGGTGCTGGGGACCGGTTGCGGGGTCATCGGGTAGCTCCCTTCGAAGCGGTCAGTCGCACTCGGGGATCAACGAGGCCGTACAGCAGATCGATGACGAGGTTGACGGTGAGGTACACGAGGGTGGTGAACAGGACGACGCCCTGGATCACGGCGTAGTCCCGGCGGGTGATGGAGTTGACCAGGAGAGAGCCGATCCCCGGGATATTGAAGATCGTCTCGGTCACGACGGCTCCGGTCACCAGCCCACCGAAGCTGAGTCCGATTACGGTGAGGATGGGGAGACCCGCATTCCGGAGGGAGTGCCGGAACAGGAGCCGTCGCTCGCTGACGCCCCGGGAGCGTGCCGCGTCGATATAGTCGGCGCCCAGGACGTCGAGCACCGCGGCTCGCGTGGTGCGGGTGAGGAACGCGGCCTGGACCGTCCCGAGCGAGATGGCCGGGAGGATGAGGTAGCGAAAGCCCTCCGCGGGGTCGGCGAAGATATTCACGTATCCCGCGACGGGGAGCATCCGCAGGGCGACCG
>NZ_JAPFRB010000006.1:40062-47405 GCF_035726885.1 Leucobacter sp. M11
AGCTCGGCACCGCCATGCCGATGAGGGTAAAGCCCTGGACCCCGCTGTCGAGGAAGCTGCCCCGGCGCTTCGCGGCGAGGGTGCCGAGGGGGACCGCGACGAGCACGGTGATGATCTGGGCGAGCAGCGCCAGCTGGATCGTGGGCACGATGTTGTCGGAGATCGCCGTGAGTACGGGTTTTTTGAGGAAGAGGGAATCCCCGAAGTCCCCGGTGAGGATCCCGCCCACCCAGGAGAGGTACTGGGTGATCAGGGGCTGGTTGAGGCCGAGTTGCTCGCGCAGTTCGTCGAGCTGCTTCTGGGACGCCTCTGGCCCCAGGATGGTCATCGCCGGGTCGCCCGGCGTGATGTGAACGAGAGAGAAAATGACGATCGAAACGACAAAGAGCACCGGGAGTAGCGCGAGGAGTCGTTTGCCAACATAGGAGAGCACGGAGGCATCCTTCCGGGGGAGTGGGGTGCGGGGTGATCGCTGTTCGCGATCACCCCGCACGGGGACTACTTCGTGAAGCTCGCGCCCCACCAGATGATGCTGTCGTCGACGGGCAACTGCTCGACCTCGAGCGTCGTGGCGTGGACGCCGTAGGCATCGCCGATCTTGCTGACCGGGAGGTAGTCGAGGAACCACTGCTGGAGCTCGTCGTAGTGCGACTGCGCCTCCTCGAGCGTTGCGGATGCCCGGTAGGTGTCGAGCAGGGCATCCAACTCGGGGCTGTCGGTGAAGCCCGCGAAGTCCTTGCGCATGAAGACCAGGGAACCGGGGTCGTTCTTCGGGGTATTCGGGATGACCGTCAGGTCGTAGGCCGAAGGGTCGTTTCGGATCTCGCTGAAGGTTGGCCAGTCATAGGTGTCCAGCGTGACCGTGGCCCCGATGCTCTGCAGCTCCTCCTGGATGACGACGGCGGCGTTGTAGGCCTCCGAGTAATCGCGGGTCACGATCATGCGGATGGTTTCGCCCTGGTAGCCCGCCTCCGTGAGCAGCTGTTTCGCCCGCTCGGGGTCGTTGGGGTTGTAGGTGTCCGCGCCAACGGAGGAGGACCACTGGCCCTCCTGGTCCGCCATCATCATGTGCGGAGTCAGCGCAAAGAACTCCTCGTCAACCACCGCGGCGGTCATGATGCTCTTCCGGTCGAGCAGCGTATCAACCGCTTTGCGTGCCGTGACGTTGCTGAACAGTCCCTCGGCCTTGTTGTAGTAGAGGTTCAGCAGGGTGCCCGGGGTAGATCCGGCGCGGAGCGCCGGATCAGCCAGGACGTCGGCGGCGTTGTCGTAGGGAATCTCCGGGACGGCGTCGTACTCGCCGGTCTGGAGGCCGAGGATGCGGGTTGACGCGTCCGCAACGAAGACGTAATTGAGCCCGGCCGTCTGCGCGGTCCGGTCGCCGGACAGGCCGTCGATAGGGCCCTCGGTTGCGGCGTAATCCTCGAATTTGCTCAGCACGAGCTTCTGGTCGGGCACCCACTCCTCCAGGGCGAAGGGGCCGGTGCCGATGACGTCTTCGATTGCGTCGTCGCTCGCGGCCGCGATGACCTCCGCGGGGTAGATCCCGGGGAACTGCTCGCGACCGCTGGACAGGGCGAGGGGCACCGCGAAGCTCGGGGCGGTGAGCGTGAGCACGACGGTCTGCTCGTCCGGCGCGGTCCAGGTCGCGTCGGCGAAGGTGCTCTGCCCCGGCCCGGAGAGCCGGTCCCAGCGCTCCATCGAGGCGACGACGTCTTCGGAGTCCAGCGTGCTGCCATCGTGGAAGGTGACCCCAGAGCGCAGCATAAAGGTGTAGACCGTGCCCGCCTCGTTGGTCGTGAAGGATTCGGCGAGCATCGGCACGACGTTGCGCTCGCTGTCGGTGGTGAGCAGGGTCTCCAGGACATTGCGCGCGATGGAGGAGGTCGCGGTCGCGGTGGAGACGTGCGGGTCGAGGTTCGGCGGCTGGGCGTTCAGTGCGATCGTCAGGCTTCGATCGGTGTCGGCGGGCGTTCCGCTGCCGGGGGAGCAGGCTGTGAGCGCGAGGACGGTGGCGCCGATCGCGATGAGCCCGGTGAACGGTTTCCGCATGGGTGTACTCCTTTGTCGTGGGTCATTCGACCGGGGATGAGCGGTGTGGTCGCCCTCGTCATTGACGGACGCTTCCCAGATCCCGGTCGTGTGGTGCCATCAAATCACACCGATGTATGCAAGGGCAACTTTTCTTTGAAAGAAGAGCTTTTGCGGTGAAACTTCCTTGATTTATCAGGGAATTACACGCGGCGCGTTCGCGGCACTCGTGGCGGGAAGTCAGTTATTTTGTAGTGTTCATTACTACTTTTTCGGGGTCGTTCCCTGGTTTTGGGGGCGAGACCCGGTAGTGTGCAGGCCAGAGGCCTGCGATGCGGGTGGCCCCGAGACGGAAGCGCGTGACAATGAAAACTGATGCAGCTGAGCTGAGTGGTTCGCTCCTCGAACGGGTGCGCCTGCTCGATCTCAAGCCCCACTCTGCCGAGGGGCGCGTGGTTGCCTACGTGCTCGCGGCCCCCGATCAGGCGATCATGGAATCGGCCATCCGGATCGGTCAGGGCGCCGGCGTGAGCGACGCCAGCGTCATTCGAACGGCGAGCAAGCTGGGCTACGCGGGGCTTCGCGACATGAAGCACGCGATCCGCGACTACCTGAGCAACGGGAAACCCGAGTCTGAACAGCGGCGACCGGCGCGTCTGGCGGCGACGGGGGTCACGGTTGGCTCTCGGCTCGCGCAGTCGGACGTGCACGAGGAGCTCCGGCGGCAGATCCTCACGGGAGAGTTGCCCAGCGGGGTCCGCGTGACGGAGGCGGAGCTCGCCGAGCGATTCGGGGTGAGCCGAACGCCGATCCGCGAAGCGGTGCGACTGCTCGAGCAGTCTCAGCTGGTGGTGCGCGATCATCGCGGAATTACGGTGCCGGTGCAGACGGTGGATGAGATGATCGAGCAGTACGATGCCTACATCCTGCTCAACAGCGCGCTCGTCCGGAAGGCCTGCGCGAACCGCAAGGAAGCGGATCTGCTCGCCATGCGGCGCATTAACCAGGAGATGCGTGCCCTCGGCGACGAGGCGGACGTGATCGAGGTGCTCGCGGACGGCAACCGTCGCTTCCACGCGGCGACCTGGAAGGCGTCGGGTGATCGTACGCTGATCTCCCTCGTTCGCTTCCTGAGCGATCAGCTCGACCGCTGGAACGGTACGACGCTGACGGCCCCGGGGCGGCGTGAGGAATCACTGCAGCAGCACGAGGATCTGACGGACGCGATTGATCGACGCGAGGGGGACCTGGCGGTCGCGATCATCTCGGCGCACCTGCATCGCGCCCGCCAGATCCGTCAGGAGCTCTACGAGCTCTAGGCCCCCGCGGCCTCGTAGAGGTTCCACGGCAGCGCCTTGAGGGTGCGTTCCGAGGGCAGGCCGTCCGCGAGGAGGTACTCGCCGGTCGTGAGGTCGACCACCGACGCGGTCACCGTCTGCCACTGCTTCGTCTCCGGCAGGGAGAGGTCCGGCAGCGCGCAGACCGAGTTTGGGGCAAAGGTCTCGTTGGCGAGCGCGCGCAGGATGCCCGCGCGGGCCTCCTCGGTGCCGGCGCTGTCGCGAACCGCGCGCAGGCGGCCCTCAACGAAGGGCACCCGGTAGAGCGAGTCCACGGCCATGGGCTTGTACGGGCCCGGCTGACCCGTCGGGATGTGCACCTCGTGGTGGTTTCCGTGCACCAGGATGCCGTCGGTCGCGTACTTCCACGCGGTTCGCTCGGCCGGGGTGGTCTCCAGGCTGATCGAGAAGCCCTCGCGCGTGGCGAGCAGGTAGTTCGCCCCGATCTGCTGATCGGCCTGGAAGACGCGGTCCATCGCGTCGTTCAGCGAGGTCGCCTGCAGGACGCGGCGGCGAACGAAGGGCTGGGGCACCCCGTAGCCCTCGTAGCCGTAGCGGCCGCCGAGGCCGTTGACCTGCATGGCGATTCCCGCGCCGTTGGCCCCGTGGCGGCCAAGCTGCCCGGCTTCGATCTGCATGATGATGTCCGGGTCGCCCTCGCCCCGGATGCGGAGCATGATGATGGAGTCCATCGCCCCGCAGAGGTAGTCCCAGTTCTGCCCGGCGTAGGAATGACCGTCGCCGGAGGCCTCCGGCGAGAGGGCGTAGGTCGTGCACTCCCCGCCCTGTAGGTCCGCGAAGCGCTTGTCGTAGATGATCTCCCCGCGTGCGTTGATGGCCATGAGTTCGAGGAAGTCAAAGCCCGAGCCCTCGGCGATCCCGCGGAGCTCCTCGACGAGATCCGGCGCGTAGGCGGTTGCGGGGGCGACCCAGGCCTCAGCTCGCGCGCAGATGTGTTCCCAGTCCAGGCCCGACGCACGTTTGAAGGCGCGCTGGTAGAACTCGATCGAGGCCGCAATCTGCGTCTTGGCCTGCTCGCCGTACTGCAGGCCACGTTCCCGGGGGCCGCCGCTGATGTCGATGAGGGGGAGGGAAAAGTGCTGCGAGTTGGTCAACGGTGACTCCTTCGGTCGGGGCGAGCGAAACGCTTCGCTTGTAATGAACACTACGGAAACCGCGAGCGTGCTCACTGAATCATTGAGATTTGCGTGTAGTGCTTGGGTATACAGTAGCGCACTACATTCACGATGGTGCAAGCCTGCGCGCGGAGTCCCCTCCGGGGCTAGCGTCGCAGCGTGGTGAGGAAGTGGGGCCCCAGGGCCGAGATAGTTTCGGTGTTGAGGGAGTAGTACACGTGCTTGCCCTGGCGCTGGGTGCGGACCAGCCCGGCCTCCCGGAGGCGGCGCAGGTGGCGGGAGATGAGCGGGGAACTGGTCCGCATTTCCTCGGCGATGTCCAGGGTGGTGGAGGGGCGGCGCAGGATCATCCGGCAGATGCCGAGGCGCACCGGGTCGGCAAGGGTCTGGATGCGCTCAAAGACCTCGGCGACCCGGGGTGCGCTCGGCGCGTCTACGTCGAACTGCAGAACGACGGGCAGCCCCGGCGCAAATTGAATGTGCAGGTGGGGGGAGACGAGGGCCGAGGGGACGATGATCAGGTGACCCTCGGTCAGGGTCACGGTGTCGTTGTAGACCTTGTCCACGACCGCGGTGTCGGGGGCCGGGATCGTAATCTCCGGGATTCGCTCCGCCAGGGCGAGGAGGCCATCGGCGCTCAGGCGGTTGGCCAGGACTTCGGCGTGCCGGGCGAGTTTCGGCGCGGACGCGGCCCACACCGGGCGCATCCAGGCCTTCCACGCGTCCTGCAGGAAGCCGATCAGTTGCCAGCGAACGGTCTCGGGGGAGTGGACGAGGTCGCGTGCCAACTCGAGTCGGCTCAGGGAGATCCGCTCGACCCTGCGGAAGAACTGCGCCTGCTCCTGGGGTGAGGTGCGGATCCCCGCGCTCACCGGGCGCCCGGCGTCCTCGGTCAGGCTGTCCGCTGCGAGGCCGATGAAGCGCTCGATGGGGAGCTGGGCGAGCAGGGCAAGCTGCGCGGAGATCGTCGTTGAGAGCTGCGGTTCCGGGTCTAGGGGGAAGAGAAATCGGGAGCGGAGCGGTCCGTAGAGCGGGAGGAAGCGGTTGAGTTGCTGGTGGAGGAGGCCGTCTCGGTCGGTGCGTTGGGCGTGGCTGAGGAGGGGCTCGGCGAGCGGGTGGTGCTCGCGGAACGACATCGCGTGCAGGAGCGCGCCGAGCTCGGCGAGGGGGTCGGGGCGGACGATGACTCGACTCAGGTCGACCCCGGCAAAGCGAATCGTGATTGGCACGGCGACACCCCCGAACGATTGTCGATGATGCGGTAATCGTACCGTGCCTCCGCCGCGCCTGACGTAGCGTCTCAAGCACGGCTCGCGACCAGGGTGGATCGCGGAGAAAGGGACACCGTGGACGTGTACATCGAATCCCGAAATCTCTACCGGGAGGGCGCGACGACGTTCTTTGCCGCTCGCGTGGACCAGCGCTTCAGCTATTGCCTCTATGTCCCCGACCGCCGGCTGGGGGACCCCGACCGGTACCCGCTCGTCGTCGTGCAGCACAGCACGGACCGGGACGCCGCGGAGTATCGGAACGCCTTCGCCCGCTTCTGTGAGGAGGAGCGATGCATCCTGCTCGCCCCCCTCTTCCCCGCGGGCATTCATGACCCAGACGACCTGCATAACTACAAGTTTCTGGAGTACCAGGGCATCAGATTTGATCTGATCCTGCTCGAAATGATTCGAGAGGTCGCGGAGGGGTTCCCCATCGACGGGGACCGTTTCCTGCTGCACGGCTTCTCCGGCGGCGGGCACTTCGCGCACCGCTTCCTCTACCTGCACCCCGAGCGGTTGCTCGGGTGCTCGATCGGAGCCCCCGGGCGGATCACGATGCTCGACCCCGCGCAGGAGTGGTGGCTGGGGACGGCGGGCATGCGGGAGCGTTTCGGCGCGGAGCCCGATCTGGCGAGCATCCGGGAGGTCCCGATCCAGCTGGTCATCGGCGGGGCCGATGTTGAGACCTGGGAGATTAACGACCGAAGTAGCCGCTACTGGAAGCCGGGCTTGGAAGGGCAGGGGATGACTCGGATCGAGCGGATGCGCGCCTACCGCGAGAATCTCCGGGCGAACGGGGTCCCCTGCCGAACCGATGTGATCCCAGGCATCGGGCACGACGGCTTCCCGCTGATTCCCGCGGTGGAGCGCTTTTTCCGCGACGTCCTGAGCGGTGGCTTTCGTCCGGAGCCGCGCGAGGCCGAGCGCCTCATCGCGGTGCGGGGCTAGGCGGCCCCGACCCCCGGGGCGGGCTCGAAGGCGCCCGCGCCCATGCCCGCGAGGTAGGCGGCCTGCTCCACGTGGGCGAGCGCATCGGCGGAGATGCTCACGAGACGGACGCCGCGCGTGACGGGTGGGTCCCACTGGGCGTCGATCACGTCGTCGAGGGCGGTCTCGGAGAGCGAGCGGAGGTACTCGACCTGCGCGCCGACGACCGCGGACAGGTAGGACACGAGGAGGTCGGGGTCCGTGACGACGATTGCGCGGGCCTCCGCCGAGCTGTGCCCGTAGCCGATGTGGTGCGGCTCTACCTCGAGGTCAAAGCGGACGTCAAAGCCCTGCGCGGTCCAGAGCGGCACCGCGCCGGAGAGCTGGGAGAGCTGTTCGTCGATCTCCCGGGCCGCGTGCCAGAGCAGCCACGCGATGGAGTTGTCGTGGTGCGGATGCGCGTTGAGGCGTTCCGGGGTGAGCGCCGGGCGGAGCTGCTCGGCGGCGATCAGCGGGCGGGTGGCCAGGTCGATGAGTACCTCGGTGGCGTTCATGCGGCCAGGATAGGCCGGCAAGCTGAGCGTGGGGCGGGGATTCTCAGCCCCGCGCCTCGGCGGCCTCAAGGAGGTCGAGGAGGGTTC
>NZ_JAPFRB010000006.1:47465-51467 GCF_035726885.1 Leucobacter sp. M11
TCGTGATGACCGCGACCCGGCTGCCGCCCGCGACGAGGGCAGCGGCCTCGGAAACGATCGCGTCGTCGCCGGGGCCGGGGGCGGCCACCTCGCGCACGCCCGGTGCCTCGGCTAGGCCTCTGGCCCGGCCCTCCGTGACCAGCACCCACTCGGGCGAGGCCTCGGTGATGCCGGGGAGCGCCTCTGGGAAGCCGAGCAGGCGCGCGGCAACGGGGGTGGACGCGAGCCGGGCGAGCCGGTTCCTCAGGCGCTCGGCGGCTCCCGCCCGATCCCGCCACCAGCCGTTCGGCACGGAGCCGACAACGTTCGCCGCGTCGACGAGCACGGTGGGGACGCCGCCCAGCAGAGCGCGCAGGCTGGGCCACCCCGCCGCGAAGCCCGGGTGCAGGGGGTGCGTCTCGACCTCGGCGAGGGGCACCCACTCGAGCGCGACGCTCTCGGGATCGGTGATCTCGGGCTCGAAGGGGGTCGTGACCTCGGCGACGATGGTCGCGTAGGTCCAGCCGCCCCGGTCCAGGAGGTGGGTGAAGCGGTGTCGCACCGCGTCCTCGGGGACGCCGGCCTCCTCGCCGGACTCGCGGATCGCGGCGTGCGCGGCGCTCTCGCCCGCGAGCCGAGCCCCGCCGGGCACGCCCCAGGTGCCCCCGTGGTCGCTCCAGCTCACCCGGTGTTGCAACAGGATCGCGTCCCGCGCCGCGTCATACGCGAGCAGGCCCGCGGCCCCGAAGGTGCCCCAGTAGCGCTTGCCGTCAGCGGCGGTGACCCAGGCATCGCCCGCGTCCCGCACCGGGCGGCTCCGGTGCTCCTGCGCCCGGCGCTCGTCGGGGGTCAGCGGGGCGCTCGCGTCGTCCGCGGGCTCCGGAGGTCCGGGCTGCGGCGGGCTCTGGGGCGTGGGATCGCTGCGGTGGCTCATGGCCACAGGCTACCCGTCCGCGGGCCCTTCCGGCCCGGATTCGGGGTGGATCTTGAGGGGCGGGCGGGGGACACTCGTCCGCGGTAAAGGATTAAATGGTCAGCGTCCACTTAATGCTAGGGTGGCCGCATGGTCACGATCCTCACCCCCGGATACGCGCCCGATTTCCTCGAGTACCCCGAGGGTTGGGCGCTCCAGCGCAGCGTCCACGCGGGGGTGGTCGCGGGCAGCCGACCCGACACCCTGATCCTCTGCGAGCACCGTCCCGTCTACACGGCGGGGACCCGCACCCGGCCCGAGCACCGACCCGGGGGGAGCACCCCCGTCGTTGACGTTGATCGCGGCGGCAGCATCACCTGGCACGGCCCCGGGCAGCTCATCGGCTACCCCATCGTGCGTCTCCCCGAGCCCCGCCAGGTGGTGGCCTTCGTCCGGCTCCTGGAGGGGGCGATCATTGCGGCCCTCGCCGACTTTGGCATCACGGGGGAGCGGATCGCCGGGCGCTCCGGGGTCTGGGTCGGGGCGGACGGGCGGCACAACAAGATCGCCGCGATCGGCCTCCGGGTCGCCAGCGGCGTCACGATGCACGGGTTCGCGATCAACTGCTCGAATGAGCTGGAGCCCTACGCGCACATCACCGCCTGCGGGATCGAGGACGCGGGGATCACGACCCTCTCCGTTGAGGCGGAGCGCACGATCACCCCGGCCGAGTTCGCCCCCGCCGTGCGAGACCTGCTCTCCACGGCGCTCGTCGCCGCGGGAATCGGCGTCCTGCGCGACCTCAGCCCGCGGCCGGGGCCCGTGCCCGAGCTGACCCCATCGCGCACGAAGCCCATCGCGCGCCACCCCCAACACGACAGGACGCCGTCATGACCGAAGCCCCACACGCCGCCACCGCCACGGGATGCGGGCCAGCCGCCGGCTGCGGCTCCCGGCCCAGCGCCGCGGCGCCCGCGCCGCCCGGGGCGCCCGGCGGACGAAAGTTGCTCCGCCTGGAGGTGCGCAACGCGGAGACGCCCATCGAGCGCAAACCCGAGTGGATCAAGACCCGCGCCCGCCAGGGGCCCGAGTATCGCGCGGTCAGCGACCTGGTGCGCTCCCAGAAACTCAACACGGTGTGCTAGCAGGCCGGCTGCCCCAACATCTTCGAGTGCTGGGAGGACCGGGAGGCCACCTTCCTCATCGGCGGCTCCGAGTGCACCAGACGCTGCGACTTCTGCCAGATCGGCACCGGCAAACCCGCCGACTACGACACGGGCGAGCCGCTGCGGGTTGCCGAATCCGTGCGGACGATGGGGCTGCGCTACGCCACCGTGACCGGGGTGGCCCGCGACGACCTCCCGGACGAGGGGGCGTGGCTGCACGCCGAAACCGTGCGGAAAATTCACGAGCTGAACCCCGAGACCGGCGTCGAGATCCTGGTGACCGATCTCTCCGGCAGGCCGGAGCACCTCCAGCAGGTCTTCGACGCGAAGCCCGAGGTGTTCGCGCACAACGTGGAGACGGTGCCCCGGATCTTCAAGCGGGTGCGCCCGGCGTTCAGCTACGAGCGCTCCCTCGGGGTCCTCACCCAGGCGCGAGACGCCGGGATGATCACCAAGTCCAACCTGATCCTCGGGATGGGCGAGACGGACGAGGAGGTCAGCCAGGCGCTCCGGGACCTCCACGCGGCGGGCACGGACATCATCACGCTCACCCAGTACCTGCGCCCCACGCCCCGGCACCTGCCCGTGGATCGCTGGGTCCGCCCCGAGGAATTCGTCGCCTTCAAGGAGGAGGCCGAAGCGATCGGCTTCCTCGGCGTGCTCGCGGGGCCCCTCGTGCGCTCCTCCTACCGCGCCGGTCGGCTCTGGGCCCAGACCATGCGGGCCCACGGGCGGGAGCTGCCCGCCCACCTGGCCCGCCTCGCCGAGGACCGCCGGGAATTCGCACAGGCCGTCTAGGGCCCGGGTCGGGGCCGTGCGGGTGACGCTCGACGCATGGCCCCATCGCCCCTGAGCGTTTCCTTCGTCGTCCTGCACACGTCCCCACTCGACGCCCCCGGCACCAAGGACGCCGGCGGGATGAACGTGGTGGTGCTCGCCCAGGCCCGGGAACTCGCGCGGCTCGGACACCGCGTCGAGCTGCTCACCCGACGCAGCGATCCGGGGCAGCCCGCCGCGAGCGAGCTGGAGCCCGGCCTCACGATTCGACACCTGGACGCGGGGGACCCCCGGCTCCTCGCCAAGGGCGAGCACGAGGCGCTGATCGGCGCCTTCGGCACGGCCCTCGCCGAGCACCTGACGGCGCACCGCCCGGACGTGCTCCACGCGCACCACTGGTTCTCCGGCATCGCCGCGCTCCCCGGTGCCCGCGCCCTCGGCGTGCCCCTCGTGCAGAGCTTTCATAGCATCGCCGCCGACCCACTCAGCCCGCTCGCGGACGGCGAACGACCCGAATCGCCCGGGAGGCGCGCGGGCGAGGAACGGCTCGCCCGCGCGGCCGATCTCGTGATCACGGTCAGCGAGGCCGAGCGGCGCACCGTCATCGACCGCCTCGCCGGGGATCCGGACCGCGTGCGGGTCGTGCCCCCGGGCGTGGATCCGGCAGTGTTTCGCCCCCTGTCCGACCGGGAGCGCGCGGCACGCGCGGAGGCCGCCCGGCCCGATGCCCGGCCCGAGGTCCTCGTGATCGGACGCCTGCACCCGCTCAAGGGCATCGACCTGGCGGTCGCCGCGCTCGCCGCCCTGCCCGAGCGCGAGCGCCCGTCCCTCGGCATCATCGGCGCACCCCCGCCCGACGGCGACGGCTACCTGCGGAGCCTGCGCGCCGCCATCGCGGCCGCCGGAATGGCCGAGCGCACCGACATCGCGGGAGCCCTGACCCGGGAGGATCTCGCCGCGCGCATCCGCGCAGCCGACCTCGTCGTGATCCCCTCGCACTCGGAGACCTTCGGCCTCGTCGCTCTCGAAGCCGCCGCGTCCGGCGTCCCCGTGATCGCCCGGGACACGGGCGGGCTCCGGGAAGCGGTTCGCAACGGGGAAACCGGCGTCCTCCTGAGCGGCGACGACCCCGCCGAGTGGGGCAGCGCGATCCTGGGAGTGCTCCGG
>NZ_JAPFRB010000006.1:51519-55547 GCF_035726885.1 Leucobacter sp. M11
TCCGGCACAGCTGGCGGGCCTCCGCCGAGGAACTCCTCCGTTGCTATGCGGCGCTGGATACCCGGGCCACCCCCGCGCCCCCCGGCCGAGGGGAGCCTGACACCGCGGCCACGGGCCGGAAATAGCCGCGACCCTCCGCGCGTTGTCCCCGACAGACGCCGTGCCCGGGCCCGCCCGCAGCCGCACGGGGACCCCACACCGAGCAGAAACGAGCCGCCATGACCGAGCACGCCGCCGAGCACCCCACCGACGCCCCCGCCGACACCGGCGCCGAGCCGGACACAGCCACCCCGAGCGAGGTGTCCCGCGCCGCCGCGGACGCGGCCAGCCGCGGGCTCGCCGTGACCTTCCTCACCCGCGGCCAGGACGGGCGACCCACCCACGACCACCACGCGGGCCTCCCCATCGTGAAGAGCATCGTCGTGCAGCGCGGAGACAGCTACGTCTTCGTGCTCACCCCCCTCCACGCCCAGTTCAGCTGGGCCAAGCTCCGCGCCCACCTCGGCGTCAACCGGCTCTCGCTCCCCGACGCGGACGCCGCCTTCGCCGCAACCGGGTACCGGCGCGGCACGATCACCCCGCTCGGGTCCAGCACCGCCTGGCCCGTGATCCTGGACCGCAGCCTCGCGGGACAGACGGTGCTCCTCGGTGCTGGGAGCCCCGGCATGGGCGCCCGCGTCCAGGCCGAGGACTTCGTGCGAGCCTACGGGGCCGAGGTCGCCGATCTCTCGGGCACCCCCGCCGCAGCCGACAACGCCGTACGCTAGTCACCCGGGCACACCCTGCCGTATCCGGACCGAACGCACCACGAGGGGAATCGCATGGCCGCAACAAAGACGGGCGCAAACAGCCTCTCCGCCCAGGAACGCCGCGCCGTCAAGGAGCGCGCCGCCGAACTCCGCGCCGAGGCAACCCGAGAGAAAGGCCGGGCCAGGGCCGCCGCCGAACTCGCCGACGTCCTGGCGAAGATCGCCAGCATGCCCGAGGCCGACCGAACCCTCGCCGAACAGCTCCACCGGGTCGTCGCCGAGGCGGCGCCCCACCTCAGCCCGAAGCTGTACTACGGCCAGCCCGGGTACGCCCACTCCGGCAAGGTCCTCTGCTTCTTCCGGAGCGGCATCATGGACGGGGAACGCTACTCGACCTTCGGCTTCAGCGCCCTCGCCCAGCTCGACGACGCGGGCGGACTCTGGCCCACCGCCTACGCGCTGATCGATCCCGACGAGGCCGCCTGGGCAACCATCGCCGAGCTGATCCGCCGGGCCGCCCCGGAACCGCCCAGAACCCCAGACCCCACCCGAGAGGACACCCCATGACGCGCACCATCGCCATCATCGGCGGCCACGGCCAGATCGCCCGGCGCACCTCCGCCCGGCTCGCCGAAGCCGGCCACCGCGTCCTCGGCGTCATCCGCAACCCCGAGCACGCCGCCGACCTCACCGCCGCGGGAGCCACCCCCGTACACGCCGACCTGGAACGCAGCACCCCGGAAGCGCTCGCCGCAGCCATCGGGGCCGCGGACACCCTCCTCTTTGCCGCCGGGGCTGGCCCCGGGTCCGGCCCCGCCCGCAAGGAAACCGTGGACCACCTCGGGGCACTCACCACCCAGCGCGCCGCCCAGCTCCTCGGCGCACGCGTCGTCCAGATCTCCTATATCGGCGTCGCCACCACCCCGCCCGACAGCGTCGGCGCCGACTTTCTTGCCTACCAGCGCGCCAAACACGCGGCCGATCTCGCCCTCCACGCAAGCGACCTCGACTGGACCATCATCCGCCCCGGCACCCTCACGGACGAACCCGGCTCCGGGCGCGTGGCGCTCGCCGCCGAGCTGACCCGGGGGCCGGTGAGCCGGGAGAACGTCGCCGCGGTGCTCGCCGAGGTGCTCGCAGGCTCCGGACTCAGCCGGGTGACACTGGACCTGCTGGACGGGGACACCCCGGTCGCCGAGGCGGTCGCGGCGCACCGCTAAGCCGGACGGCCAGGCGTCCGGCCCGTGCCCCAGCCCGCGGCGGCGACGGCGACCAGTGCGCCGCTGACGACGAGCGCCGCGGCTGGCCCGAAGCGGTCGAAGGCGGTTCCGGCGAGCACGGGCCCCACAATCGCTCCCAGGTTGAGCGCAACCGTGGCGAAGGCTCCGCCGAGGGACCGGGCCGCGGAGGCGAGCACCATGATCCGGGAGATGAACAGGCCGCCCAGCAGGAACGAGAGGCCCCCGATCCCGAACGCTCCCGCCCAGAGCACGGCGGGGGCCCCGGCCAGCCAGGCGAGCGCCCACCAGGCCACGGCAAGGAGCGGTCCCGCCGCGGTGATCGCGCCCCGCCAGCGGCGGTCGCCCAGCCGACCAGCTGCCGTCATCCCGAGAAACGCGCCCGCGCCAAAGACCGCGAGCAACCACGGCACCTGCGCGGCGCTGAGCGCCGCGAGCGTCATCGCGATGGGGGCGAGAAAGGTGAAGGCCCCGAACGTCGCGGCATTCACGAGCACCGCGAGGACGAGGACCCGGCGCAGAGCCGGGTCGCCCAGTACGGCGAGTTCGGTGCGCAGCGACGCGGGGGCCTGGGCCTGCGCGAGACTCGCGCCGAAGCGGCGACTCGGGGTGAGCGCGAGGGAGATGAGCGCCGGGACGCACAGACCCGCGATGACCCACAGCGTCGCCCGCCAGCCAAGGGCCGAGCCAATCGCAGCCCCGAGTGGGACTCCCGCGATCAGGGCCAGGGTGGTGCCGCTCATGAGCAGGGCCAGGCCCCGGGCCTGGCGGTCCGGAGCGACGATTCGGGCCGCCGCGCCGAGCGCGACCGCGAGGAAGCCCGCGTTGGCGACCGCGGCGAGCACCCGGGTGAGCAGGAGCACAGGGAAGGACTCGGCCAGCGCCCCGATGAGGTGGGCGCTCACAAAGAGAACCAGGAAGCCGCTCAGCGCCCAGCGCGGGGCAAGGCGACGGCCCAGCAGGGCCATCGCGGGGGCGCCGAGGACCATCCCGACGGCGAAGCAGGAGGTGAGCAAGCCCGCCGTGGTCAGCGAGAGCGCGAACTCCTCAGCGACCAGGGGGAGCAACCCCGAGAAGACGAACTCGGAGGTGCCCTGCGCGAACACGGCGAGGGCAAGAATATACAAAATCGTGGGCATGACGGAGCCTTTCGAAGCGAGAAACGGGATGCGTGTGCGCGTCCGGTCCGCTGAGGCTCCAAGCGCACCGTGGGCGATCCCGGGTACGGGTCATCGCGGCCGCGGTGCGGCGTGTGGCATCTCGGGCTACCGGAGGTGCGGCAGCCCGACTCTCGATGCTTCGGGTGAACTCATGCTTGCGAGGATAGCACCCCGCGCGGTGCGCCCGCTCGGGGCAGGAATCGTGATGGAATGGGCTCGGCCCGTCGCCGCGACGGAACGACACCCCAGAGCCCTCCGGAGGACCCGTGACGCAGACCCAGCACCGCGTGACCGTGATCGGCGCGGGGATCCTGGGGGCCGCGGCGGCCGTCGAATTGGCCTCGCGCGGCCACCGCGTCGCGGTCCTTGACGATCCCGCTGGCTCACCCGCGGCGAGCGACGCCGCCTTCGGCTGGCTCACGCGGGCGGGCAGCGCCGCCGCGGGCCCCGGGCGCGAGATTCCGGAGCTGGCCTCCGCCCTGCGCGACACCCGCGCCCTCCTCGCCCGGCTCGACCGGGCCCCCGAGGTGGCCTGGTGCGGCGCGGCCAGCTGGGCCGAGACCCCCGAGCAGACCCGCGCCTTTGTCGCCGGATCCGGCGGGGACGCCGAGCTGCTCGACCCCGCGGGGCGTGCCCGGGCGCTCCCCGGACTCCGCCTCGCGCCGGAGGCGATCGCCTGGGCCCCGAACGAGGCCGCGCTCGACGCCTGGGCGACCCGGCGCGCGCTCCTGGGCCACGCCGTTCGCTCGGGGGCGGTGCTCCGGAACGACCGGGTGACCGGGATCGAGGCGCTGCCCGGCGGTGGCTTCCGGGCGACGACCGCCTCGGGGGAGCAGCTCGACAGCGAGCGCATCGTGCTCGCCTGCGGGGTCGGAATCCCG
>NZ_JAPFRB010000006.1:55604-55713 GCF_035726885.1 Leucobacter sp. M11
TTCTCCTTTGCGGCGCCGGAGCTGCGCCTCGCCGCGGTCGTGTCCACCCCGGAGTTCGAGATTCGCCCGGATGGGCCGGGCCGCTTTGTCGCCGCCGAGGACGTCACCC
>NZ_JAPFRB010000006.1:55766-61748 GCF_035726885.1 Leucobacter sp. M11
GTTCGGGCCGCCTTCGGACTCCCGAGCATGCCCGAGCCGGAGCAGCTCACGGTCGGCTGGCGGCCAATCCCCGCGGGAAGAGCGATCCTCTGCGAGCCCCTGTCCGGGCACGCGGGCGCCCTCGCGCTCGCCGCGCACCCCGGGGTTACCCTTGCGGCGACCCTTGCCCGCAGCGTGGCTCGGTGGGCAGCGCTGGGGTCAGCGGAGGCGGGCTGATCCGGGTGTGTGCGCGCACGTGCATCATCTCGCCCTCGGAGCCGAACAGGCTCAGCGCTTCGACCGGCCCCTGGCCGGTTGAGCCGAACCAGTGCGGGACCTCGCAGGCAAACTCGGCTACCTCGCCGGGGCCGAGCACGAGGTCGTGCGGCCCGAGGAGCACTCGCATTCGGCCGGAGAGCACGTAGAGCCACTCGTAGCCGGCATGGCTGCGCAGGTGCGGCAGGTTCTCGGTTTTGGGGATCGTGAGCTTATAGGCCCGCGGCTCCAGCTCCTGGCGCGTGAGCGGCAGCACCACGCGACCGCGGTCGCGGATCTCGGGCAGCTGCACCCGCGGGTCCTGCACCGTGGGCGCCTGCACCAACTCGCTGAGCGGCACGTCCAGCTTCACCGCGATCGGGAGCAGCAGTTCCAGCGTGGCCTTGCGCTGCCCCGACTCCAGCCGCGACAGGGTGCTCGCGGAGATCCCCGTGCGCCGGGACAGCTCCGCGAGGGTGACGCTGCGTTTCTCGCGGGCCCGACGGAGCCGCCCGGGAACCTGGGCGAGGGCGGCATCGATAATCACGCGCTCGTTCATGGCTCTAGTCTCCGGGACGCCGGACAGCATGGCAATCACTCGTGCTGTTTTGGCATCAATCTTCGCGTGCGGGAACGTTCCTGGTTGACCCTGGAAGCCACAAACAACAGGAGGCAAGAATGACCGAGTGGGATGTGGCAATTCACGGCGGCGGCGCCGCGGGGCTGAGCGCCGGGCTGGTGCTCGCGAGGACCGGGGTGCGCGTCCTCGTCATCGAGAACCGGAGCCCGCGAAACACGCCAGCCGAGGAGATGCACGGGGTGCTGTCCCGCGACGGCTTCTCCCCGAGCGACTACCTGGCGGAGGGGCGGGCCGAGGTGGTCCGCTTCGGCGGCAAGATCCTCGCGGCCAGCGTCGTGCGCACCGAGCGCACCCCGGACGGCACGTTCGCCACGGAGCTGGACGACGTGAGCCGCGCGCTCAGCCGAGCCCTCGTGCTCGCGACCGGCCTGCGCGACGAGCTCCCTCCCGTGCCCGGACTCGAGGAACTGTGGGGCGAGCAGGTCCACCACTGCCCGCACTGCCACGGCGCGGAGCTCCGGGGGCGCTCGCTCGCGGTGATCGGCGGCACCTGGCGGGAGATGAGCCTGCACCAGGCCCAGCTGATGCGCCGGTTCAGCGACCGCGTCCGTTTCTTCCCCAACGGCATCGAGCTGAGCGAGGCTGAGCACGCCGAATTGACCGCCATCGGGGTCACGGTCACCCCGGGGCCCGTCTCCCGCGTGCACGCGGTGGCGGGAGGAGAGGTCCGCATCGCGGCCGCCGACCGCGCCTACGACGCCGGGGCCGTGTTCGTCGCCCCGTTCCCGCGGCCCCGGCTCGACGGGGTGCACGACCTCGGGCTTGCGCTGGACGAGCGGGGCTTCGTCGCCGTGGACGCGGGCGGGAGCACGAGCGTGCCCGGCGTCTGGGCCGCGGGCAACGTGAGCGACCCGCGGGCGCAGGTGATTAACGCGGCCGCGCAGGGCTCCTCCGCGGCGATCGCGATCACCGGCTGGCTGCTCGCCGCGGACGTCGCCGCGGCGGTGCGCGGGGAGGAGCCCTGCTTCGCCTAGGCGGCCCGGCCGAAGGCCTGTGCCACTCGCGCCGCGAATGCGCGCGGCGGCATCGCGCCCGTCCAGGAGTCGACGACGCCCGCGCTCGTCGCGACCGCGAAGGCGGGCACCGCGATGACTCGGTAGTCGGCGGCGACCCCGGGCTCCTGGTCCAGGTCGACCCGCACGACACTGATCTGGCCCTCCTGCTCGGCCGCAAAGGCATCCACGACCGGGATCATTGCCCGGCAGGGGGCGCACCACTCGGCCCAGAACTGGATCAGGACGGTGCCGTCTTCCCGCAGGCGGGTCTGGAGCTCGGCGGCAGTGACATCGGGGGTCATGGGTTCTCATTTCTCTGAGGTGTGGGGGCGGATGCCCGTTCCAGGCTCCGCTCCCGTCAGGGAAACGACAACAAAGCGTGCCGGTCTGGCACGCCCGAGTCAGCTCGCCCGCGACTCCAGGGCAGGGTCACCCGCATCGTGGCCCACCTGGATTGCCCGCCATACCGTATCCAGGGACAGCCCGAGGGTCGCGGCCAGCAGGGCGACCGTCGAGAACGACGGGGTGGGGAGGCGGCCGGTTTCGATCTTGCGTAGCGTCTCCGGGGAGATCCCCGCGTCGAGGGCGACCTCGAGCATCGTCCGGGATCCCCGGGCCGCGCGGAGCAGATCGCCGAGACGGCGACCGCGGCCGATTTCCTGGGGGGAGAGGGGGAGTCTGACCATGAACACAGTGTAGCGGGATTTCTCTACCGGTATAGTAATTGGCATTCGCCCGCGACCCGGAAAGCCCCCCATGATTGAAATCCTGACCCCCGCCGAACTTGACCGCGCCCGCGAAGCCGGTCGCTTCGTGGCCGACACCCTGGCCGAGTTGCGCGCCCGGACCCGCGTCGGCACCAACCTGCTCGACATCGACCGTTGGGCGGCGGAACTCATCGCCCAGGCCGGGGCCGTGTCCTGCTACGTGGACTACGCGCCCTCGTTCGGGCGCGGCCCCTTCGGCCACGTCATTTGCACCGCCGTGAACGACGCAGTGCTACACGGATTGCCCCACGACTACCGGCTCCGCGACGGCGACCTGCTGACCCTCGACTTCGCCGTGTCGGTTCGGGGCAAGGTGGCCGACGCCGCGATCAGCTTCATCGTCGGCGAGCGAGCAGACCCGGAGGATCTGCGCCTCATCGAGGCGACCGAGACCGCGCTCGCCGCGGGGATTGCCGCCGCCTCACCCGGGGCCCGGATCGGGGATATCTCCTTCGCGATCGGCCGCGTGCTCACCGACGCGGGCTACGAGGTGAACACCGAGTTCGGTGGCCACGGGGTGGGCAGCACGATGCACCAGGACCCGCACGTGGCGAACATCGGCCGACCCGATCGCGGTTTCCGGCTCCGGCCCGGCCTCGTGCTCGCGATCGAGCCGTGGGCGATGCGGGGCACCGCCGAGCTCGTGACCGACGCGGACGGCTGGACCCTGCGCAGCGCCACCGGGGGCCGCGCCGCGCACAGCGAGCACTCGGTCGCAATCACCGAGCGCGGGCCGGAGATTCTCACCGGCCCGCGGCTCGGATAGTCAGCGCTGCCGGATCACCCGGCCCTCGTCCCAGACGGGCGTATCGGACTCGGTGACGCGCCCGTCCTGCCCGAAGACGAGGAAGCGATCAAAGTCGCGCACGAACCAGCGGTCGTGCGTGACCGCGAGCACCGTGCCATCGAAGGCAGCGAGCGCGCGCTGCAGCGCCTCCGCGGAGACCAGGTCCAGGTTGTCGGTTGGCTCATCCAGGAGGAGCAGGGTCGCGCCGCCGAGTTCGAGCAGCAGGATCTGGAAGCGGGCCTGCTGCCCGCCCGAGAGCGCCTCGAAGTGCTGCTCGGCGGCCGGGGCGAGCTCGTAGCGGGCCAGCGCGCGCGCCGCCTGCTCCCGGGGCAGCCCGCCCCGGTGCTCGTCGCCCCGGTGCAGTACCTCCAGCAGGGTGCGGCCGACGAGGTCGGGCCGCCCCTGCGTCTGCGCGAACCAGCCGGGGCGAACCCGCGCGCCGAGGCGGGCGACGCCCTCGTGGAGCACGGGCTCGATGGGGATCCCGGTGCCCGGACGGTTCTCGGGCTCCGGGTCGGTGCCCCCGGCGGCGAGCAGCCGGAGCAGGTGAGACTTGCCGGAGCCGTTTGAGCCCAGGATGGCCACCCGGTCCCCGTACCAGACCTCCAGGGAGAACGGGTCCATGAGGCCAACGAGTTCGAGATCGCGGCAGATCACCGCCTTCTTCCCGGTCCGCCCGCCCTGCAGGCGCATCGCCAGCTCCTGCTCCCGGGGCTGCTCCTCTGGCGGCCCCGCGGCTTCGAAGCGCGCCAGTCGCGTCTGCGCCGCGCGGTAGCGGGAGGTCATGTCCGAGTTGTACGCCGCCTTTTGCTTATACATCTGCACGAGATCCTTGAGCTTCACGCGCTCCTCGTCCCAGCGCTTGCGCAGCTCCTCCAGGCGGGCGAAGCGCAGCGTCCGGGCCTCCTGATACCCGGCAAAGGAGCCGGGGTGCGTCCAGGCGGTGTTCCCGGCGGCCCCGAGCTCCAGGGTCACGATCGCGGTGGCGCTCCGGGCGAGGAGTTCTCGGTCGTGGCTGATGAACAGGACGCTCTTCTCGGTTTCGCGGAGCCGGTCCTCGAGCCAGCGCTTGCCGGGCACGTCGAGGTAGTTATCGGGTTCGTCAAGGATGAGCACCTCATCCGAGCCGCGCAGCAGGGCCTCCAACGCGAGCCGCTTCTGTTCCCCGCCGGAGAGGGTCCGGACCTCCCGGTCCCGGCAGCGGTCATAGGGCACGCCGAGCGCCGCGATCGTGCAGGTGTCCCACAGGACCTCGGCGTCGTAGCCGCCCGCGTCACCCCAGTCGGAGATCGCGGTGGCATAGGCCATCTGCACGCGCTCCTCCACCTCGGGGTCCTCGTTGAGCAGCATCGTGGTTTCCGCGTGGCTGACGCGCTCGGCGGCGCGGCGGATGGGCTCCGCGGCGAAGGAGAGGAGCAGATCGTGCACCGTGCCCTCGCCGAAGAACTGGCGCATCACGCCGAGGGATCCGCTGCGGGAGACGGTGCCCTCGTCCGGAGCGAGGTCGCCGGAGGCGATGCGGAGGAGGGTTGTTTTTCCGGCGCCGTTCGCGCCGATCAGGGCCAGCTTCTGGCCGTTGCCGACCCGGAAGCCGACCTCGGCGAGTAAGGGTCTGCCGTCGGGGAGTGTGTAGGAAACGCCCGTGAGTTCGAGATGGGACATGCGTGTTCTGCTTTCCGGTCCGCGTGGACCGTTGAGGTGCGGGGGTCGCTCCGGGCGCTGGCAGCGCGGAGCCGGGGCGGGGCGACGAGTGGGGTCGCGGGCGCGCGGCTGGGCGGCTGTCCCGGGAGGGCGAGACGTGTCACGGTGCACGGGTGCTCCTGAGCGTCGTGCCACGAGCGGAAGCTCGTGCGAATCTAACGGGGGTCAGGAGGGGTCGACGACGACACCCTCATTGGGGAACCCTGCGCGGATGAGACGCAGGCCCGTTAGTTGAACGACAGGCGATACACGGGAATCAGTGTACCCAGGTCGGCCCGGATCCGCGAGCAGGTCCGGTCGTTCCCTGCGTCGCGGGGTCAATCCGCGCTTCGGGGTGTCGCGGCGGGCCGCGGCGGCGCGCATGGGGCAGGCTCGGGGGATGACCGCACTCCCCACGCTCCGCCCGGCCGTCCCCGAGGATGCCCCCGGCGTCCTTGCCCTCTTCGATGCGGCGATCGAGTGGTTTGTCCGCATCGGCAACACCGGGCAGTGGGGGACCGAGCCCGCCACGGGGCAGCCGCGTTGGGAGGCTCGGGCCGCCGAGTGGTGCGCCGGGGCCGATACCTGGGTCGCCTGGCACCCCGAGCTGGGCGTCTCGGGCGCGCTCGTGCTCGGCGACGCGGTCGAGTATGTGCCGGCGGCGCGCGAGCCCGAACTCTACGTTCGCACCCTGATCGGTTCCCGCGATCCCCGGGCAAAAGGAACCGGGCGGCGGTTGCTCGACTTCGCCGCGGAGCGGGCCCGGGAACGCGGTCTGTCCCTCCTCCGGGTGGACTGCTACGCGGGCGGCTCCGGCGACCTCGTTCGCTTTTACGAATCCTGCGGGTATCGGGCCACGGAAACCTTCCGCATCGGCGA
>NZ_JAPFRB010000006.1:61801-63000 GCF_035726885.1 Leucobacter sp. M11
ATACTCGGGAGGATGAAGGCGCACGAGGTCGTTATGCAGTGGGTCACCGAGGAGCTGTCGAGTGGCAGGCTCCGCATCGGCGACCACCTGCCGGGGGAGCGTGCCCTCGCCGAGAGCATCGGGGTCTCCCGCGGTTCTCTGCGGGAGGCGATGCGGGTGCTCGAGGCCCTCGGCACGATTCGCACCTCGACGGGCTCCGGCCCGCGCTCGGGCACCGTCGTGACGGCGGCCCCGCAGCAGGCGCTCGCGCTCGCGCTCGATCTGCAGCTGGCGACCAAGCAGGTGGCGCCCCAGCACGTCTTCGAGACCCGGTTGATGCTGGAAACCTGGGCGGCGGAGCAATCGGACCCGGCCCGCGGTGACTGGGACCTGGCGGAGCGGCTGCTCAGCCGCATGAATGAGCCGGGCACCCCCATCGAACAGTTCCACGCCCTCGACGCCGAATTCCACGTCGCGCTGTCCCGATCCGCGGATAACCCGCTCATCAGCACCCTGATGGAGGCCCTCCGGCTGTCCATCGCCGATCACACCCTGAGTCGGGCGCGCACGCTCGTGGACTGGGAGGCGACCGCGGTCCGCTTGCGGGCCGAGCACGCGGAGATCCTGGCGAAGCTGCGCGGCGGTGATCGCGTTGCCGCGCGCGATCTGCTTCGCGACCACATTCGCGGCTACTACCTGGAAACGAGCGACTGAGCCACCTCGCGGCGACGGACCTGGCGTTGACGCGACCCCGGTCGCGGAGTAGTCTTTCGTGTGGTTGGACCACACGGGTTTGACCGGGGACAGCGTCGGAGCTGCCCCGTCCGCAACCGCCGGGGCCGAGTTCCCGCTCTGACTGAAAGGACCCCGATGGTCAAGCGCCAACTGCCCAGGCCCGCCGAGCTCTTCGACTTGATGAAGTTCAAGAAACCAGAACTCGACGGGAAGAAGCGCCGCCTCGATGCGGCGCTCACCACCTACGACCTCCGGACGATCGCCAAGCGCCGCACGCCCACCGCCGCCTTCGACTACACCGACGGCGGGGCCGAGGGTGAGCTCTCGATGCGTCGCTCCCGCGAGGCCTTCGAGGACATCACCTTCCACCCGGACATCCTGCGCCCCGCGGAGCACGTCGACACCTCGACGGAGATCCTGGGCGGGTCAAGCTCGATGCCCTTCGGCATCGCGCCGACGGGCTTCACCCGGCTCATGCAGACGGA
>NZ_JAPFRB010000006.1:63040-75871 GCF_035726885.1 Leucobacter sp. M11
ATTCCCTTTACGCTGTCCACACTCGGCACGACCTCGATCGAGAACGTCCGCGCGGCGAACCCGAGC
This sequence comes from Leucobacter sp. M11, assembly GCF_035726885.1. Classification (NCBI taxonomy): domain Bacteria; kingdom Bacillati; phylum Actinomycetota; class Actinomycetes; order Micrococcales; family Microbacteriaceae; genus Leucobacter; species Leucobacter sp. M11. The sequence goes on from NZ_JAPFRB010000006.1 coordinate 63,107, forward strand.
GGGCGCAACTGGTTCCAGCTCTACGTGATGCGGGAGCGCGAGATCTCGTACGGGCTCGTCGAGCGGGCGGCAGCGGCCGGATTCGACACGCTGATGTTCACGGTGGACACCCCCATCGCCGGGTACCGGATGCGCGACACCCGCAACGGCTTCTCGATCCCCCCGCAGCTGACCCCCGGCACCATCCTGAACGCCCTGCCCCGGCCCTGGTGGTGGTTCGACTTCCTGACCACCCCGAAGCTCGAGTTTGCCTCGCTCTCGACCACGGGCGGGACGGTGGGCGAGCTGCTGAACTCCGCGATGGACCCGACCATCTCCTACGAGGACCTCGACGTGATCCGCGAGCTCTGGCCCGGCAAGCTGGTCGTCAAGGGCGTGCAGAACGTCGCCGACTCGGTCAAACTCATCGAGCGCGGCGTTGACGGCATCATTCTCTCGAACCACGGCGGTCGGCAGCTCGACCGCGCCCCGGTGCCGTTCCACCTGCTGCCGCAGGTCGTTCGCGAGGTGGGCGCGGACGCGACCGTGATGATCGACACCGGCATCATGAACGGCGCGGACATCGTGGCCTCGGTCGCGCTCGGCGCGAAGTTCACGCTCGTGGGCCGCGCGTACCTCTACGGGCTCATGGCCGGTGGCCGCGAGGGCGTCGACCGCATGATCCAGATCCTGCGCAGCGAGATCACCCGCACGATGACCCTGCTCGGGGTGTCCTCCCTGGAGGAGCTGGAGCCGCGGCACGTCACGCAGCTGAGTCGGCTGATGCCGACCGTGCACCCCGAGGCCGCGCAGGCGTCCCGCGCACTCCTCGGCGACTAAGCGCCGCATCGCTCGCCCCGCCCCCGACCGGTCACGTCGGGGGCGGGGCGTTTTTCTGGGTGTTCGGGCGTTGCCGGCTCCGAGTTTGCCGGGGATCCCCGGCCGCTTCGGAGCCCGCGGTGTTAGGTTTTCAGACACAGCGCTTCGGCCCGTGCGCACCGCTCCCGGGCCGGGCGGCCGTGAGTACCCCGCGCGAGCGGGGGTGGGGAGGACACCATGACTGAGCACACCCAGAGCATGCGACGCGCGTTCGGAGGCGGGGTCGCGCGGAGGATCATCCCGATCGGGCTCGCCCTCGGCCTTGGCCTGACCGGGCTGACCGCGTGCGCCCCGGAGGGATCGGCCAATCCGAACGGGTCGGGGAACGGCTCACCCACGGAGGCGAGCAAGACCCCGGGGGACGGGCAGAGCTCCGGCGGCGTGGAGACGACGGCCCTGCCAGACCGCGATCAGCTCCTCGCCGCGGCGAAGCTCGCCCAGGAGGAGGCCGGCGGTGGCACCGTCATCAGCATCGACCTCGAGGACCGCGCCCGGACCTGGGAGGTCACCGTGGCCGCGGGCGACGGCACCGAGACCGAGGTCGAGATCTCGGCCGACGGCACGAGCGTGGTCACCCCGCCCCGGGTGGAGCAGGACGACCCAGAAGACCTCGCGGAGACCGTCGCCCTGCTGGCCGGGGCGAAGCTCGACCTGACCGCGGCGGTCGACGCCGCGCTCGGCGAACTGCCCGACGCCACGGTCACCGAGCTCTCGCTGGACAGCGATCGCGGCAAGACCCTCTGGGAGGCCGAGCTCGTGACCGGCAACGTCAAGCAGCAGCTCGACGTCGACGCGGCAACGGGGGAGATCCTCCCCGCGCGCTAGGTCGGCCGTGGGACCTCGGCGTTCCCGCGCGCGCTCAGGAGGGCCATCCAGGAGACGGAGATCAGGTCGGCAATGAGCTCGCGCGGGAACGGCTCCCCGCGGAGAAACACTCGCATGTAGTGATACAGCGGGGCGAACATCACGGTGGCCACCTCGGTCGCCTCAGCGAGATCCACGACCAGCCCAGACCGCCAAAGCGCGCGGGCCATTTCCTGGTTGCCCGGGAGATCGTCCGGGAAAAATCGGGCATACAGGCCGGGGTGCGCCGCCGTAGCTTCGAACACGGGCCGCATCACGTCGGCGATCAGCGGCCAGTGATCCATCGCCGTCAGGAGCCAGCCGCGCAGTTGCTCCGGCGCTGGCTCTTTGAGGACCTCGGTCAGCGCAGCGTACTGCTCGGCAAACCGTGCGGTCGCGAGATCGAGGAAATCCTCGAGGACATCGGCTTTCGTGCCGAAATGGAGATAAAAGGTGGCCCGGCTGGCTCCGGCTTCTGAGGTGATCTGGTCGATGCTCGCTGCGTGGTAGCCGGTCCGGAGGAAGACTCGGATTGCCGCGTCGATGAGCAGCTGTTTCGTGATCGCCTTTTGCGCTGTCCGGAGTGAACGCCGCGGAGGTGCGGCCAGCGCAGATGCGGTGTCGTCGTGAGGCTGACGCTCCGCTTCCCGGAGGTCCTTCGGGGTGTTTGTGCTCGCGCTCATGCGCTGACTGTACCAAGAGTTGGGAAGAATCCGGGGAAATTCGATCCGGTGATTGACACTGTGTCTAGTTAATGTTCACATGGTCCACACACCGGACGCCCACAGACGTGCGTCCGGCAATCGGAAGGACAATGATGTCGTACGAATTTGACCCTGAGGTCGCCGCGGTTGTCCCGTATGCGCCGCCCGTCGACTTGCGAAACATCGTGGGGACGCGGCAGTTGTTGGCCGAAGCAGCGCAACAGTTTCCCGCATTCGATCCCGGCCCCGACGTCTCGGTGCTCACGCATTCGGCTCCGGGCGTTGCTGGGGCGCCGGCAGTGGACCTGATCGTGGTGCGGCCGGCATCGGCTCCCGAACGAGCCGCCCCCGCCCTGCTGTGGTTTCACGGCGGGGGATTTGTGTTGGGTGATGCCAAAGAGGGAGTGCCCCTCCTTGCGGCCGCTGCTCGGGAACACGGGGTGATCGGGGTTTCCGTGCAGTATCGCTTGGCGCCCGAGCATCGCTACCCCGCGCCCATTGCAGACGGTGAGTCCGCGCTTCGCTGGGTGCTCGACCGGAGCGGTGAACTGGGGATCGACCCAGAGCAACTGTTCGTCGGCGGGCAAAGTGCTGGCGCCGCTCACGCCGTAGGGCTCGCGCTGAAGCTTCGAGACTCCGGCGGCCCCCGATTCGCATTCCAGCTTCTGGACATCCCCGTGGTGACGGATCGAACAGATTCGCCCTCCGCCCGGGATTATCACGACACCCCGGTGTGGCACCGAAGCAACGCGGAGCTGAGTTGGGATGCCTACCTGGGCGAGGGGTACGGCACCGCTCCCGAGTATGCCGCCCCAGCCCGTGCCGACTCCCTCGCGGGCCTCCCTCCGACGTTCCTCAGCGTGAACCAGTACGATCCGCTGCGCGACGATGGGATCGAGTTCGCCCGGCGACTCGCTCATGAGGGAATTGCGACCGAGCTCCACCTCTACCCGGGAACGTTTCACGGCTCCGCAGGAATCGCGTTGAGCGCGGGAGTTTCTGCGCGGCAAAACGCAGATCTGCTCGCCGCGCTCGGCAGAGCTGTCCGCGTTGAGACCCTGGGGCAGACGACGTGACCCGGCCTGGAGCCCCCCTCGGCGGTGAGCAGGGGGCCGACCGGGACGTGATCGTGGTCGGCGCAGGAATCGGGGGGCTGTACGCGGTGCACGCCCTTCGGGAGCACGGACTTCGCGTGACCGCCTACGAGGCCGGCCCTGACGTTGGGGGCACCTGGTATTGGAACCGATATCCCGGGGCACGGTGCGATGTCGAGAGCCTCGACTACCAATACTCGTTTAGCCAGGACCTGGTGGATGAGTGGACCTGGAGCGAGCGCTATGCGACGCAGCCGGAGATTCTCTCTTATATCAATTGGGTTGCTCAGCGGCTGGACCTGCGACGGAACATCGAACTCAACACGCAGGTGCTCCAAGCCGTGTACGACGAAGACACCGCGCTGTGGTCTGTCTCAACGGACGCGGGCGAGACCGTACGGAGCCGGTTCCTCGTGACCGCAGCCGGCTCGATCTCGGCCACAATGGTGCCCGATTTCCCGGGCATCGAGGACTTTGCCGGGGAACAGTATCACCCGGGGAAGTGGCCAGCAGTGGGCGTTCAGCTCGCGGGGAAACGCGTTGGCGTCATCGGAGTGGGGTCTTCTGGGGTGCAGCTGATTCCAGAACTGGCGGACGCGGCGGAGGAGTTGATCGTGTTTCAACGGACCCCCGCCTACTCGATCCCGGCCCGGAACCGAGCGCTCGGGGCTGACGAGATAGAACGTGCACGACGGGATCATCGTCGCGATGCGGAACAGGCACGGTGGTCTCATTCGGGAATCAATCTTCCGATCACCGGTCAGCGCATCCTTGATGAGGACGATGCTCAACGATTGCCGACGCTCGAGAAGGCTTGGAAACTCGGGGGCAACCTGTTCCTTTCGGCCTACATCGACACCGGTGTTGATCTTGCCGCGAACGACATCTTGGCTGACTTCGTGCGGGACAAAATCAACAGCATCGTGCGCAACCCGGTGACCGCCGAACGGCTCACGCCCCGAAGCTACCCCATTGGGGCCAAACGCATCGTCACGGACACCGACTTCTTTGCCACGTTTAACCGGGATCATGTGCGCCTCGTGAGTCTGCGTGAAGAACCCCTCCAGCGCATCGAGGCCGAGGGCATCCGGACCGAAGGAGGGTTCTACCCCGTGGACGTCCTCGTATTCGCCACCGGGTATGACAACCTGACCGGTTCTCTGACTCGGATGGATATTCGGGGCAGGGGCGGAATCGGTTTGCGTGAGTCGTGGGCGGACGGGGCGCACACCTATCTCGGGTTAGCGGTGGCAGGCTTCCCGAATCTTTTTACGATCACCGGGCCGCAGAGCCCGTCAGTGCTGGTCAACATGTTTCAGGCGGTTGAGCAGCACGTTGACTGGATTGTGTCGGCAATCGTCACGATGCGCGATCGTGAATTGATCGAAATTGAAGCCACACCAGAAGCGGAGCAGCAGTGGTCATCGCAGGTTGACGAGGCACTGCAATACACGCTCTATGGGCACGCAGACTCGTGGTATCGAGGTGCGAATGTGGCGGGAAAGCGAAGGCAAACACTCGTTTACTGCGGCGGTCTTGGCACGTACCGCGGGATATGCGAGGACATCGCGGCTGATGGGTACCGTGGCTTCCGCCTCTCCGCACAGCCGGGGCTGGTGCCCGAGAGCGCGGGCACAGTCGGCGGGACACACAGAACAGAGGAGGCAACACGATGAGCGAGACAGCACGTCCGGGGCGACTTGACGGCAAGGTAGCCCTGATCACGGGGGGATCGATGGGGATGGGTGCCGCGCACGTTCGTGGACTCGTTGCTGAGGGGGCGCGGGTGATGATCGCCGATATCGCCGAAGCGCGCGGGCGCGACCTTGCGGCCAGTCTCGGCGATTCGGCAGCGTTTGTTTCCCTGGATGTCACGGACGCCGAACAGTGGCGAGCCGCGGTCGAGGCGACGGTGTCCCGGTTTGGCGGGCTGAACGTTCTGCTGAACAATGCGGGAATCTTCCACGCGGGGTCGATCGCTGAAACCACGCGGGAGCAGTGGGACCGGACCCTGGCGATCAACCTGACCGCTGCCTTCCTCGGCCTCCAAGCGGCGCTTCCCGCGTTGCAGCGGGGAACGCCATCTTCGGTCATCAACGTTTCTTCCACGGCCGGTATTGAAAGCTATGGAGGACAGGCTGCCTACAGTGCTTCGAAATGGGGGTTGCGCGGTCTCACCAGGTCCGCTGCGCTCGATTTAGCGGAGGACGGTATTCGGGTGAACTCCATTCATCCGGGCGGGGTCGCGACGCCGTTGATTGAGGCCTTCCGGACGCTGAGCGAAGAGGATACCGTCGGGAGCACCCTCTCTCGATTCGCCCGGCCCGAAGAAATCACCGGACTGGTCGTCTATCTGGCGAGCGACGAGGCGTCTTTCGTGACGGGAGCGGAGATCGTCATCGACGGGGGGATCACCGCCGGACAGGCCGCTGTCTGAGCGGAGAACGCTTGGCGTATCATGCGAGCCCACCCGGCCAATTGGCTGGGTGGGCTCGCACGTCTGTCGGCGGATCCTCAGATCAGGCTGCGGTGTATCCGCCATCGACGGGGAGGATCATGCCCGTGAGATATTCCGCCTCCGGGGAGGCGAGGAATGCGACAACGGCGGCAACGTCCTGGGGCGTCCCGAGTCGCCCCAGGGGGACGAGTGCGCTCTGCGCCTGTTCTGCGGCGACCGGATCGGGTTGCTCTGCAATCCACTCATCGATGAGCGGGGTCCGTGTCATTCCGGGGGCAACGGCGTTCACGCGGATACCGGCCGGGGCCAGCTCGATCGCCGTGGCCACGGTGAAACCGTTGATGGCTCCTTTCGAGGCGGAGTAGGCGCTGACCGCCGGCATTCCGACGACGGCGAGTCGGGAGCTCATGTTAATGATGCTGCCGCCCCCGGCAGCGGTCAGCCGAGGGACGACCGCCTGGGTCATCATCATGGTGCCGAGCACATTCAGATCGAGGGTCGCTCGGATTTCAGTCGCGTCCAACGCCGAAACGGTGGCACCGTGTCGGCGACCCGCGTTGTTGACCAGAACCCGGAGGGGACCAAAGCGGTCGTCAACTGCCGCAACCGTCGCAGCGCCTGCGCTCGAGGAAGAATGGTCGACCGCGACGAAGGCACTCCGAGAACCGATCTCGGCGAGGACGCGGTCCTCAGGGACATTCCTCCCGGTCACCCACACGCCGAACCCCCGGGCGTGCAGCGCACAGGCGATGGCGTGGCCGATTCCGGCGGTCCCGCCGGTCACGATGGCGCTGCCCAGCGGTGCCGGGTCGTTGCGGGGCGGTTGGGACGGGGCGTGAGAGGTCATCCTGGGGGAACTTTCGTTGGGGGACGGGGAGGCTCGTTCCGCGCCGGTCTGGCCGGCGCGGAACGAATCTAGCGTGCGGGGCTGGTGGTCACGTCCTCATCCTCGCGGAAGGAGTACGCCCTGCGGCGACTCGCGAGCAGAGAACCGATCAGCGTGGTGATCACGATCACGGCAAGGAAGATCATGAGGGACCAAGACTTCTCGTCCGTCATGAGGAGCAAACCGGTGGCAATCATTGGGGCGAAGCCGCCCAGCATCCCGGCAATGTTGAAGGAAATAGCGGTTCCGCTGTAGCGGTAGGCCGTCGGGAACAGTGAGGGCAGGATTTGACCACCCACCGCGTAGGTCACCCCCATCGGCTGCACCATCACAACCATCGCGAGGATCACGAGTGCGGGTACCCCGGTGTCGAGCAGCAGGAAGAACGGCACGACGAGCGCGAGGCAAACGATTGATGCCCAGATCGCGACCTTGGTCGGTCCATATCGTTCGGCGAGAGCCCCGGAAACGAAGACGGTCACGATTTGCAGTGCGGCCGCGAGCAGGCTTCCGGTGAGCATCACTGAGGAGGGCAAGCCCAGAACCCCGGTGCCGTAGCTGATGGTGAATGTGGTGACGAGGAAGAATCCACCAATGGACAGCATCGCGACAGCGGCGCCGATCAGGACCTGGGGTGTGGAGTGCCGGAAAACCTGGGCCAGCGGAACCTTCGCCTGCTTCTGTTCCACGGCGACGCGCTCAAACGCGGGGGTCTCTTCCAAGCGGACACGGATCCAGAGGGCGATGAGGAGCAGCGGGAACGCGGCGAGGAAGGGCAGACGCCATCCCCAAGCGCTGAAGGCTTCGTGGGGGAGGAAACCCACGAGGATAAACGCGGCTGAGCTCATGATGTTCCCGATCGGGGAGCCAAGCTGGGGGAGGACCGCGTAGCGAGACTCTTTGCCCTTCGGGGCATGCTCAAGAGCCAGGGTGACCGCGCCGGCCCATTCTCCGCCGAAGGACAGGCCCTGCAAGATTCGCAGCAGGGTGAGCAGGATCGGGGCGAGTACCCCAATCTGCAGGTAGTTCGGGAGTAAACCGATCATTCCCGTGGCACACCCGATCAAGACGAGCGTGAAGATCAGGGTCTTTCGGCGGCCGAGGGTGTCACCGAGGTGACCGAAGATGATCGCCCCCAGCGGGCGGGCCGCAAAGCCGACGGCGAGCGTCACGAAGGACGCGAGCGTCGCCACAAGCGGGTTTTCGGTGACAAAGAACTGGTGGTTGAACACGAGCGCGGCTGCGGTGCCGAACAGGAAAAAATCGTAGTGTTCCAGGCTGGTGCCGACCACGACCGCTGCGCGAACGGTTCTCGCCTGCTTTGCTGCAGCGCTGCCCCTCGCGGGGGCGTGATCAGTGGGGGTGCGGGTTGACATAGGGTCTCCTCATTGAGCGGGGTTGGTGAAGGAAATGAGTGTTGAACGCTGTCTCACAGGCGCCGGGTCTCGCCGGACGGGGCTGGGGACGCGTTCACGGCATGGTGAGCGCTGCAGGAAATCGCCCGTCTGGGTCAAAGGTGGCCAGCCCGCCAAGCACCGTGACGAGCACGGGGATGGACGAGATATCCGAGCTGGGCACGCTGAGCGGATCATCCCCCAGCAGCACAAAGTCGGCGAGCATTCCGGCCCGAATTTGACCCTTGCGACCGGCCCACCCGGTGATCGCGGCGGAACCCACCGTGTAGGCGGCGAGCGCCTCGGCAGCGGTCAGACGCTCGTCTGGGCCATACACGGCTCCGGAGCGGGTCCGGCGTTCCACGGCCGACTGGATCACGGCGAGGGGGGCTCCCGGTGCTACGGGGCGGTCAGAGCTTCCGGCGACGGGTAATCCGGCGTCGAGCAGGCTTTTCATCCGGAATGACCAGTTGGATCGTTCCGCACCGATGTAGCTGTGAAACCCATCACCGTAGAGCGTCATAAAGTGCGGTTGCGCGACGATGCTGACGTTCAGTTTCGCGAGTGCGCTCAGCTGTTCCGGACGCACAACGCCGCCGTGTTCGAGGCGGTGCGGAAGCGGCGGCAATACCCCTTCGGCGTCGAGGGTCCCCAGGATGTCCAGGGCAAGGTCGATTGCGGCATCCCCGACTGCGTGCATGGCGAGTGCCCATCCGGCGCGGGCAAGGTCGAGGGCGCTCTGCCGCAGTTCCGTCGCGTCACCCTGGAACATACCGTGTCGGCCAGCGCAGTGGCTGTACTCCTCGCTCAGCCGTGCGGTGGTGCCGAGGATGGACCCGTCGAGAAAGATCTTGACCGGGCCGAGCTGGAGCCGTTCGTCCCCGAGCCCGGAACGGATCCCACCCGGGAGCCCGGCTGCTCGGGGTACGCCTGCGCTGTTGTGTTCTGTGCTGCCGAGGACGTCGCCCACAAGCATTGCCTGCATCCGGGTCCGGAGGAGGCCGCTCTCGGACGCCCGCTGATACGCGAGGAACTCCTGCGGGCTGTGTCCGATCCAGCCGCCGCCGATCCCCGCGTCCGTGACGCTGGTGAGCCCCTCGCTTGCGTAGTGTCGGGTTGCGTGTTCGAGTGCGAGGACGATGGTCTCAAGCGGGGCGGGGAGCAGGTGATCCTGCACGATGGTCATTGCCTGTTCTTCGAGGAGACCGGTTGGCTCGCCGTCGACGGTCACGATGTTGCCACCCGTCGGCAGGAGACCGCTCCCATCGGGGGCGAGCAGGTCCCTGACCCTGAGCAGGTCGAGTGCGACTCCGTTAATGAGGCAGGAGTGACCTGAGGTGTGCTTGATCCATACCGGGCGGCCCCCTGCGGCGCGATCCAGCTGTTGGGGAGTGGGGTACTGCCCGTCCGTGTCCATATGGTTGAAGCCCGAGGCGATCACCCAGGCATCGGGGTCGAGCTCGGCTGCGGCCATCGCAATGCGCTGTTCGAGGTCTTCGAGGGACCGCAGGGCAGAGAGGTCCGTCTCCAGGAGCGTGTGGCCAAACCAGACGCTGTGGGCGTGGGCATCGTTGAATCCTGGCACAATCGTCGCGCCTTTGGCGTCGAGTGTGTGCTGTGCCCGGAGCCCCTCGGTTTCGGAGTCGACGGCCACCACGCGGCCCAGGTGCACGGCGAAACGCTCGGCGATTGGGTGCTCGGCGTCCTGGGTGAGGACACGAGCATTGGTGATGAGTAGATCAACGATCACGAGACTCCCTTGGCTGAAAAGTAGATCACTCTCATCTTGAATTGACTTGGTGCCTGTTTCAAGAGCGAAAATGTTGCAGATTCCCCACTAAAACTGTGCACAGTGTCGAGTATGGTGAGGGGATGAGCGATCAAGCGATGTCTCCGACGCAGTGGCAGAGTTCGCCCGAATGGGGGCGGGTCATGCACCGCATGTCAGGCAGGCGGGACGAACTCGTTGAACGGTTTATTGCCCTGTTCCCCGTGGACGATCGCTATGGGCCCAACGTGCTGAGCGAGGACGACGTCCAGCAGGTCGTCGCTGAGACGATGGATCTGTTTCTGCTGGTCCTGGCGGGGGAGGAGCCCGGGCAATACCTGCGCGGGGTGCCCGAGCGGCTCGGCTCTCGTCGTCACCGGCAAGGCATCGATCTTGAGTTACTGATTGCGGGGGTGCGCACGACCTTCCGGGTGCTCTGGCAGGCACTTCGCGAGGAAGCTGAAGCGGACGAGCCGGAACTGCTGCTCGGGCGGGTGGACGGCCTGCTGGAGATGGTCGAGCGTCATGTCGCTACGGTGCAGCATGCCTACCTCCGGGAGGAGGAACGGATGAGTCGGGACTCGCAACGGGCGATCGAGCGGACCCTGTCGTATTTCTTGGGGTCGACTGAGCCGTCCCCGGCAGAGCTTCGAGAGGTGGCTGGTGCGTTGGGGGCCTCGCTCGGGGCCGAGTATCGGCTTGCGGTGCTCTACTCGCGCGGGCACGAGGAATTGCTCGCGGCCGGACCACTGTTGGAGCGGTGGCCGTTCCGTGCGGACCGGGCCGGGGTGCTCTGTGCCTTTCAGCTCAGGGAAGAGCCATTTGATCCGAACGGTTTGGCCGAGTATTTTTCCGGCTGTTTCACGGAGCAGCCCGTGTGGCTCGAGGAAATTCCTGAGCTCAGTCGCGCGATGATTCGTCTGGCGCAACCTCTTCGCTTGGACGGGCGCGGGGTGGTCTCATTCGACGAGGCAACGCTGGCGTTTGCCAGGACGACCGCCACGGAACACATGCCCCGGCCGACGTTGCAACTCGGCCATGCCTTCGCTGAGATTCCTGAGGGTGAGCGGGAACGACTCGTGGAGACGCTGAGCGCGTGGTTCCGATCCGGGACAATCAAGGAGACCGCTGCGTCTCTCCGGTGCCACCGGAATACCGTGGTTGCCCGTCTCGCCAGATTCCGAGAGCTCACCGGATACGACGTGGCCGTTCCCCGGGACTTGAGTATCGTGGCGCTGGCTCTTCCCCTCTAGCGATCTGTGTCCGCATCGCGGGACTCGAGGATTTCGCGAAGCCGGACGAAGTTCTCCTGGATATGCTCGCTCATGAGCGCCGCTGCCTCCGTCCGTCGACCGGCCACGATTGCGTCGTAGATCTCCTGGTGTCGGGCCACGATGGGTTCTTCCGGGTTCACGTACTCCTCGTCCGCGTAGGACAGGACCGTGAAGTAGAAGACCAGCTCCTTGCGGATCTGACCGTAGAAGGCGCTGAGCCGCTCGCTGCGCAGCAGGTCGACGATGGTCTGATGCAGGGCGAGGTCCGCGGCAACGATGGGCTCGGGGAGCTGGGACTTGGTGCTTTCCGTGAGGGCCTGGAACGCCGCATGGATTCGCTCGAGCTCCTCGGGGGTCGGCTCCTGCTGAACGGCAAGCAGCTCGATGTGCGTGCGGGCTCGGTAGAGATCCTCCAGGTCCGAGACGGTGGGCGTGCTCACCACCGCGCCGCGGTGAATCTCGTATTTCACGAGCCGGCTCTGCTCGAGGAGGCGAATGCCCTCGCGGAGCGAGTTTCGGGAAATGCCGAGTCGACCGGCAAGGCTGCTCTCGCGAAGGGGCTCACCCGCCTGGAGATCGCCGGCGACGATCATGCGCATCAGGGTTTCCGCGACGACCTCGGCCGTGCTCATACGGTGCAGGGAGATATCAATTGGCGATGACATTATTGTGCCATAATATCAGCCATTGCTCACATGTGGAATTGTAGGACAAAGGAGTTGCTATGGCGCAGGGTGCGGTTGCGTTGGTCACGGGTGCGACGTCGGGGATCGGGGTGGAGATCGCTCGGCGCTTGGTCGGGGACGGGTTCCGCGTCGCGGTCTCGGGGCGCTCGCGGGAGCGGGGGGAGCGCGTGGTCGACGAACTGGGTGACGCGGCGCGATTTGTGCCGAGCGACGCCCTGAATCCGGGGGAGGGCGCCCGGCTCGTGGCCGCCGTCCGTGCGGAGTTCGGGCGGCTCGACGTATTGGTCAACAACGCGGCGATCGACCACACGGGCGTGCTCACCGAGGTCTCCGAGGACGAGGTGCGGGACACCTTTGCCGTGAACACTCTGGCCCCGATGAACCTGCTCATCGCCGCCGCGGCCGCGATGCGGGAGCAGGGCGAGGGGGGCTCGATTATTAACGTCACCTCGCGGCTGGCCAGCATCGGGGTGCCGACCATGGGGATCTACAGCGCGAGCAAGGGGGCCATGCTGGCCTTCACGCGGGCTGCGGCCGTGGACCTGGCCCCGGAGAATATCCGCGTGAACGCGGTTGCGCCCGGGATGACCCGCACCCCGCTCTTTCAGGAGTGGCTCGACGGGCTGCCGGACCCGGAGGCAGAGGCCGCTCGGGTAGCCGCCGCCATCCCGCTCGGCAGGATCGCCGAGCCCGCCGACGTTGCGGCCGTGGTGGCGTTCCTGGCGTCCCCGGACGCGGCGTACCTGACCGGGACCTCGATTCCCGTCGAGGGCGGCTACCTGGCCACCTAGGGCCCGCGA
>NZ_JAPFRB010000006.1:75918-78385 GCF_035726885.1 Leucobacter sp. M11
CTGCCGAAACCCGTGCGGTTGAGGCGAAGCGAAAAAAGTTTGCAGGATTGTGGGACAATTGTGAGAAGATAAATTGTCCTACAGGTGGACAGTCGAGAGGTGTCTCGGGTCTTTCATTACCGGGCGGCCGGACGGCCGCCCACTTGCCAAAGGAGTCAATCGTGACCAATTCCCCCGCACTGTGGAGCGCTCAGGCCCACATGCCCTCCGTTCAGGGCCGCCAGCTCGTGATGACGGAGGGGTCGGGCTCGTATCTCACCACCGCGGACGGGCAGCGCCTCTTCGACGGCACCGCCGGCCTGTGGCACACCAACATCGGGCACGGCCGCGAGGAAATGGCCCAGGCCGCCTTCGAACAGATGAAGAAGCTGGAGACCTATCACGTCTTTGGCCGTTATCTCAACGACAAGGCGGTCGAGCTGGCGGAGGCGCTCGTCGAGATTTCCCCTATCGCCGACGCCAAGGTGATCCTGAACAGCGGCGGCTCCGACTCGATTGACCTCGCCTGCAAGCTGGCTCGCCGGCACTGGGTGCTGGCGGGTCAGCCGGAGAAGACCGTCATCCTGAGCCGGGAGCACGCCTATCACGGCCTGCACGCCTACGGCACCAGCATTGCGGGGCTCGACTTCAACCGGGAGGGCTTCGGCACGGAATCGCTCGTCCCGGACACCGCGCGGGTCGAGAAGCACGACCTGGCGGCCCTCGAGGCGGAGATTGACCGCATCGGCCCCGGGCGCATCGCCGCCTTCGTCGCCGAGCCCGTGATGGGCACCGGCGGGGTGCACCCGCCCCAGGAGGGGTACTTCGAGGGCGTGCGTCGGCTGTGCGCGGAGCACGACATCCTGTTCATTGTCGACGAGGTCATCACCGGCTTCGGGCGCACGGGCCAGATGTTTGCGACCACGCGCTACGAGCTGCCGGCCGACATCGTGGTCTTCGCCAAGGGGGTGACCTCGGGGTACGGCCAGCTGGGCGGCATCTACGCGGCGCCCCGGCTCTGGCAGCCCTTCTTCGAGCGCGGCCAGGACAGCCCGATCTTCCGGCACGGCACCACCTACTCCGGGCACGCCACGACGGCGGCGCTCGCCCTGAAAAACCTGGAGATCATGCGCGACGAACACCTCGTCGAGCGGGCAGCCGAACTCGAGACCGTCCTGGCCGGGCTCCTCGCGGACCTCGGCACGCACGAGCTGGTCGCGGAGACTCGCGTCGGCGGCTTCCTCGGCGGAATCGAGCTCACGGACGCCGTGAACGCGGAGGCGGTGACGGACGCCGTGCTCGACCTAGGCTTCATCACCCGGCCGCTGCGCGGGAACACCGTGCAGGTCAGCCCGCCCTTCATCACCACCGATCAGGAGCTCGGCGACCTCGTCGCGGCGGTCCGCACGGTGCTTGACCGGCACAGCAACTGATTGTTTCCCCTCGACCCCCAAAGGATGACCACCTCATGACGATGCCCACCCCCACCGCCGAGCAGACGGCGACCACCGACCGGGCGCTTGCCAGCCTGCCCGGCTTTGCCAACCACGAGCCCGGCGCGAACGAGTTCGCCGTGCTCGACCCGTCAACCGAGCAGCGCATTGCCACGCTGCCGAGCTTCGACACGGCCTACGCCATCGAGCAGGTGGCGATCGCCGACGAGGCGGGCCGCGCCTGGGCGAAGACCACCCCGCGGCACCGCTCGGACACCCTGCACAACGTGTACGCGGTGCTCATGGCGAACCGGGATCGGCTCGCCGCCGTGATCAGCCGCGAGATGGGCAAGACCCTGGCGGAAGCCTCCGGCGAGGTGCAGTACGCCTCGGACTACGTGCGCTGGTACGCGGACGAGCTGCTCCGCCCCGCGGGCGGGTACCGGGAGAACCCCGCTGGGGGCTCCACGATCCTCACGAAGCGCGCCCCGATCGGCACCGCGGTGCTGATCGCGCCCTGGAACTTCCCGATGGCGATGATTACCCGGAAGATCGCCCCGGCGCTTGCGGCCGGCTGCGGCTCGGTCATCAAGCCGGCCGGCCTCACACCGCTCACCACGCTCCTGACCGTGGAGCTCATGGCCGAGGCCGGGGTCCCACGCGAGCTCATGCGCGTCGTGACCACGACCGACTCCGGCGGCTTCAGCGAGGCGGTTCTCGCGGACCCCCGGATCCGCAAAATCTCCTTCACCGGCTCGACCGGCGTCGGCAGCACCCTCATGGGCCTCGCGGCGAAAAACATCGTCAAGAGCTCGATGGAGCTGGGCGGAAACGCCCCCCTCATCGTCTTCGACGATGCCGACCTGGACCGCGCCGTCGAGGGCGCCATGCTCGCGAAGCTGCGCAACGGCGGCCAGTCCTGCGTTGCGGCCAACCGGATCTACGTGCAAGACGGGATCGCGGACGCCTTCGTCGAGGCCTTCAGCGAGCGGATGAGCCAGGTCGTCCTCGGCCACGCCACGGCGGACGGCGTCGACCTCGGCCCCGTCATCGAC
>NZ_JAPFRB010000006.1:78451-83715 GCF_035726885.1 Leucobacter sp. M11
GCCGGGGGCAGTGCCCCCGAGGGCGCCGGGTACTTCTTCGAGGGCACCGTGCTGGACCGGGTGCCCGCGGACGCCGAGATCGCCAACACGGAGATCTTCGGCCCGGTCGCCGCGATCAGCCGCTTCTCCACCCAGGCCGAGGTGCTGCACGCCGCAAACGACACCCCCTTCGGGCTCGCCGGCTACGTGTTCACCGAGAACCTGGACCGGGCGCTGAACGTTGCCGATCAGCTGGAAACCGGCCTCGTCGGGATCAACCAGGGCGTGCCCTCGAACGTGGCCGCCCCCTTCGGCGGGGTCAAGCAGTCGGGCCTCGGCCGCGAGGGCAGCGGCGAGGGCCTGGAGGAATACCAGGAGATTCGCTTCTACAACATCGCGCGCCGCGACACCGTGTAGTTCCCCCGGTTTGGGGCGGGACCCTCCCGCCCCAAACCGGCCCGCCACCCCAGCCTCGCTGGGATCTCGGATCGGCGCACGAGCGCCTGATCCTCAGCCATCGAAACCCCGAAGGAGGCAGCAATGACCGCTGCAACGAAGACCCGCATCATCACTGAGGTGCCCGGCCCCCGGTCCCGTGAGATCGCCGAGCTGAAAGCCGAGTTCGTCTCTCGTTCCGTGAGTCCGGCGCTGCCGGTGTACATCGCCTCGGCGGAGGGCTCCGTGCTCACCGACGTGGACGGCAACGAGTTCATTGACTTCGGCTCAGGGATCGGGGTGACCTCCCTCGGCCACGTGAACGAGGCCGCCGTCGCCGCCGCGATCGAGCAGAGCAAGCGCTTCACGCACACCCTGTTCTCGGTCACGCCCTATGAGCTCTACGTTCAGGTGGCCCGGCGGCTGGCCGGGATCACCCCGGGGAATTTTGCCAAGAAGTCGGTGCTGAGCTCCACGGGGGCCGAGGCCATCGAGAACGCCATCAAGATCGCCCGCTCCCACACGCGCCGCAACGGCATCGCGGTCGTGGACCACGCGTATCACGGGCGCACCAACCTGACGCTGGGCCTCAACTTCAAGGCCTCGCCGTACTCCACGGGTGCCGGCCCGCGCCCCGGCGAGATCTACCGCGCGGTCAACTCCTATCCCTTCCGGGACGGGCTGAGCGGCGTCGAGGCCGCCAAGCGCGCCATCGCGTACTGGGAGAAGACGGCCGGCGTTGAGAACCTCGCCTGCCTCCTCATCGAGCCGATCCAGGGCGAGGGCGGGATCATCCTGCCGGCCGAGGGCTTCCTCGAAACCCTGCAGGCCTGGTGCCGGGAGCAGGGCATCGTGATCATCGCCGACGAGATCCAGACCGGCCTCGGCCGCACCGGTGCCCTGTTCGCGAGCGAGCACTTCGGCTTCGAGCCGGACCTCGTCGCCACCGCGAAGGCGATCGCCGCGGGGTACCCCCTCTCGGCCGTGACCGGACGCGCGGAAATCATGGACGCGATGCCCGCGGGCGGGCTGAGCGGTACCTTCAGCGGGAACCCGGTGGCCTGCGCCGCCGCGATCGAGATTCTGGACCAGCTCGAGGCCGAGGGGGCCATGTCCCGCGCCGTCGCGGTCGGCGAGCGGATCCAGGCGGGCCTGCGCGAGCTCCAGGCGCAGTACCCGTCGCTCATCGGCGACGTGCGCGGACTCGGCGCGCTGCACGGCATCGAGCTGGTGAACGCTGACGGCTCGCCCAACGCCGCCGCCCAGGCCGCGCTGAGCCGGGCCGCGATCGAGCGCGGGCTCCTTCTGCTTGGCGGCGGCAGCGACGGCCAGGTCCTGCGGATGCTGCCCGCGATCAACATCTCCGACGAGCTGATCGACGAGGCGCTGGCGATCCTCGGCGAGTGCCTCGCGGCGCTCTAACACGCGGCGCCCGTCCCGGGGCCGGGTTCCGCTCGCACGCGAGGGAACCCGGCCCCGCTTCGTCCGTGCGGCTGCCGCCGGTGCTTACTGCGGGCCTGAATCGCCCCGCGTGCCAAGCACCGCGTCCACGAGGCGGAGCGACTCCGCCGGGGACATGGGGCTGCGGGCGAGCGCGCGGAGGATGATCGTGCCGACGAGGGCCTCGGCGATCTCCGCGAGCGGGGCGTCCGCGGTGAGGTTGGGGGCCTGCCCGATGGCGGCTTCCAGGCGGCCGGTCATGGTCTGCTCGCCGATCAGGCTCGTGCGGACCCGGAGCGCGATCTCGGGGGTGTCGGTGGCCGCGGCGAGCAGGGACCGCAACAGCCCCTCTCCGGCCGGGTCGCCGAGGGTGGCGAAGACGCCGTCGAGCCAGGCGGCGAGGTCCGCGCGAATGTCGCCCGTGTTGATGATCGGGTGCGCCTGGGGGAGCAGCATGCCCTCGACGAGGCACTCGGCCACGATCGCGCTCTTCGAGCCCCACCAGCGATAAATGGTCTGCTTGCCGACGCCGGCATCGGCGGCGATGCCCTCGATCGTGAGGTGATCGAAGCCCACCTCGGCGAATCGGCTGGCCGTCGCCCGCAGGATCTTCTGCCTGGCCGCCTCGCTGCGCACGGGGCCGCTCCGCGTGGGGGACATGGGAACCTCCTGAAAACAGTGCGCGCGATTTGTCTAGACGAGACGTACCGTCTTATTCTAGCAAGGTTGGCTGAGCTGGGGGAGCGTGCGGCGAACACTCGTGACGGGCCGCTGTCGCCCCGTCTCCACGCAGGACGACGCGCGAGCGCGCAAGAAACGGGACGCACATGGCCGAGCTCTTACACCGACTGGGGCTTTTCGCCGCCCGCCGAGCCAAGACGGTGCTCACCGCCTGGGCCGTGATCCTGGGCATCGCCGTCGGGGGCTTCCTCGTCGGCTTCGCGACCCTCACCTCAAGCTTCGATGTGCCGGGCACCGCCTCCGGCGAGGTCATCGAGGAGCTCGAGCAGCAGCTTCCCGAGTTCAGCGGCGCCGCGGGCACCGTCGTCTACGCGACGGAGGACGGCAGCGCCCTCAGCGAGTCCCAGCGCGCGGAGATCAGCGCCCTGGTCGCCAGCGCCGACGGCCTCACCGACGTCGCCGGGGTCGTCGACCCCTTCGACACGGAAGCGACCCGGGCCGAGCAGGCCGCGGAGCTGGCGGCCGGTCGGCACGAGCTCGCCGATGGGCGCACGCAGCTCGATGCCGGGCGCGCGCAGCTCGACTCGGGCCAGCAGCAGCTGGACGCGGGCCGCGCGCAGCTCGACTCCGGCCAGCAGCAGCTCGACGCCGGACGCGCCCAGGCCGAGGCCGCGGGCTTCCCGACCGCTGAACTCGACGCGCAGCAGGCGCAGCTCGACGCCCAGCGCGCCGAGCTGGACCGTCAGCAGGAACGCCTCACCGGCGGCCTCGCCGAGCTGGAGACGCAGGCCGAGACGCTGGCGGCGGGCCAGGCCAAGCTAGAGCTCGGCGGCGAGCTGCTCGCGATGTCCGACGGGATCCGAATGGTCTCCGAAGACGGCAGCACCGCCATCGTGAACGTCGCCTTCACCGAGCCCCGGCTCGACCTCTCCCAGGACGCGAAAGACGGCGTGATCGAGCACTTCGAATCCGCCCCGATCGCGGGTCTCCAGCTCGGATTCTCCGCGGACATCGCGCAGGGCATCCCGCAGATCCTCGGGATCGGCGAGGTTATCGGCGTGCTCGTGGCCGCGGTCGTGCTCATCATCGTGCTCGGCTCCTGGCTCGCCGCCACCTTCCCGCTGATCACGGCCATCGTCGGCGTCGGGATCGGCTCGCTCGCCACGCTCGCCTTCTCCGGCGTCGTGCAGATGGCCTCCGTCACCCCCATCTTCGGGGTGATGCTCGGCCTCGCCGTCGGCATCGACTACGCCCTGTTCATCATCAACCGGCACCGCAAGCAGCTCCTCGAGGGCATGCCGGTGCGAGACTCCATCGCGCTCGCGAACGGCACCGCCGGCACCGCCGTCGTCTTCGCCGGGGCCACCGTGATCGTGGCCCTGCTCGCCCTGAACATCACCGGGATTCCCTTCCTCGGCCTGATGGGCACCGCGGGCGCGCTCAGCATCCTCATCGCGGTGCTCCTCGCGATCTCCGCAATCCCCGCGCTCCTCGGCCTCGCCGGGGACCGCGTGCTCGGCCGAACGGGGCGGGCGATCGTCGCGCAACTGCCCGGGCGCGACGGGGGAGCCCCGCCCGCGTCCGTGACCGCCGAGCCCGCTCGCGGCGGAGCCGCCAAGCCGATTCGAGCGATGCCCACCTGGCGCGCGGTCGTGACCGCCGTTGGCGTGGTCGCCGCCCTGCTCGTGATCGCGATTCCGTCCCTGTCCATGCGCATGGGCCTGCCGGGCGGCGAATCGGAGCCCGCGGGCTCTCCCTCCCACCTCGCGCACACCCTGACCGAGGAGCAGTTCGGGGCGGGGGCAACCGGCACGATCCTCGTCACCGCGGCGCTGCCCGCGGGCCTCGATGAGGACGCGGTGCTCGAGTCGCAGGTCGAAGTCGCGCGCGTGCTCTCCGACACCGATGACGTGGTCGCCGTCGCGCCCATCGCCGTCTCCGAGGACCAGCGGCTGGCCGCCTTCCAGGTCATTCCCGCGGAGGGGCCGAACAGCGAGTCCACCGAGCGCCTCGTGCGGGACCTGCGCGCCCTCCCGCCCGTCGGCGGCGAGATCGCGCTGGGCGTGGCCGGTCAGGCCGCGATCAACATTGACATCTCCGAGGGCCTCGCGGAGGCGCTGCCGGTCTATCTCCTCGTGGTGGTGGGCCTGTCCTTCCTCATCATGCTGATGGTGTTCCGCTCGTTGCTCGTGCCCCTCGTCGCCACCGCCGGCTTCGTGCTCTCCCTGTTCGCCACCTTCGGGGTCGCGACCGCGGTGTTCCAGTGGGGCTGGTTCGGGGATCTGCTCGGCATTCATACCCCGGGGCCGCTGCTGAGCTTCCTGCCGATCATCCTGGTGGGTATCCTCTTCGGGCTCGCGATGGACTACCAGCTGTTCCTCTCCACGGGCATGCGGGAGGCCTTCGTGCACGGCTCGCCCGCCCGGCTCGCGGTCGCGGAGGGCTTCCGCGCGGGGCGGCGCGTGGTGATCGCCGCGGCGCTGATCATGATCGCCGTGTTCGGCGGCTTCATCAGCTCCGACTCGGTCATGATCAAGTCCTTCGGGGTGGGCCTCGCGGTCGGCGTGCTCCTCGACGCCTTCCTCGTCCGGATGCTGCTCATGCCCGCGGTGATGCACCTGCTCGGGGCCTCCGCCTGGTGGCTGCCGCGCTGGCTCGACCGCATCCTGCCGAACGTGGATGTCGAGGGAGCACGCATCGAGCGGAAGCACCCGGCTCCCGCCGCCTAA
>NZ_JAPFRB010000006.1:83779-84639 GCF_035726885.1 Leucobacter sp. M11
CGATCCCCGGGGCGGGGCTGCGGCGTTCCCTGGCGCGCGCACACGTGTTCACATAAATTCACAATCAGTTCGTGATGAAGTGTGAAATCGTGTTACGCTCCTCGCATCCCTTCCCCTGTTTCAACGAGGAGCGTGTGACGTGACTGTGCGCATCGGCGTGATCGCGGACGACCTGACCGGCGCGACCGATATCGCGGGCTTCCTGGCCGCGAACGGCCTGCGCACCGTGCAACTCAACGGCGCTGCCGACGAGAGCCGGGCTGCCACACTCACCGAGGTGGACGCGGTCGTGATCGGGCTCAAGAGCCGCTCCGTGCCGGTCGACGAGGCGGTCGCGATGAGCCGCAGCGCCCTCGCGGAGCTGCGCGCCGCGGGAGCCGAGCGCATCGTGTTCAAGTACTGCTCGACCTTCGACAGCACCCCCGCCGGAAACATCGGCCCCGTCACGGACGCGCTGCTCGCCGAGCTGGACAGCGACTTCACCGTCGTGTGCCCGGCGCTGCCGGTCAACGGCCGCACCGTCTACCAGGGCACCCTCTTCGTCTGGCAGCAGCCGCTCAACGAGTCCGGCATGCGCCACCACCCGGTTACCCCGATGACGGACGCGAACCTGCTCCGCGTCCTCGGGGCGCAGACCGAGGGCCGGACCGGCCTCGTGCCCTTCGCGACGATCGAGGCGGGGCCGGACGCGATCCGCGCCCGCCTCGCCGAGCTGCGCGCCGAGGGCGTGCGCTACGCCGTGCTCGACTGCGTCACCGATCGCCACCTCGACGCCATCGGCGAGGCCGTCACCGACCTCCCGCTCGTGACCGGCGGTTCCGGGATCGGGGCCGGGCTCGCCCGCGCGGTCAGCGCGCGAT
>NZ_JAPFRB010000006.1:84660-88418 GCF_035726885.1 Leucobacter sp. M11
AGTGGCAGCCCCTGCCCGGCCGTGCCGTCGTGCTCTCCGGCTCCAGTTCCTCGATGACCAACCGCCAGGTTGCCCGGTACCGCGAAACGGCCCCGTCCCGGCCCCTCGACGTGGCCCGGCTTCTCGCCGAGCCCGCCGCCACCCTGGCCGAGGTGCTCGCCTGGGTGCGCGAGCAGCCCGAGGCGGGCGCGGCCCCGCTCGTCTTCGCGACCGCCGCCCCCGAGGCGGTGCGCGCCCTCCAGGAGCGCTACGGCGCGGAGGTCACCAGGACCGCGATCGAGGCCTTCTTCGGCGCGCTCGCGGTCGAGCTTGCCGCGCGGGGTTTCCGCCGCTTCATTGTCGCGGGCGGCGAAAGCTCCGGAGCGGTGACCGAGGCGCTCGGGGTCTCTGGTTTCGCGCTCGGCCCCCAGATCGCCCCCGGGGTGCCCTGGGTTCGCTCCCTGGACGGGGCGCTCGATCTGGCGCTCAAGAGCGGGAATTTCGGCGACGAGGACTTCTTCGCCCGCGCGCAGGGGCTCGCAACGGACGAGACGAAGGACGCCCGATGACCAAGTTTGCCGCGAACCTGTCCATGCTCTTCACCGAGCTGCCCTTCCTCGACCGCTTCGCCGCGGCCGCCGAGGCCGGCTTCGGGGCCGTCGAATTCCTCTTCCCCTACGAGGAGGAGGCCGCCGAAATTCGTGAGCGTCTGGACGCGCACGGGCTGGAGCTCGCCCTGTTTAACCTGCCGCCCGGCGACTGGGCCGCGGGGGAGCGCGGCATCGCCTGCCTGCCCGGCCGCGACGAAGAATTTCTCGCGGGCGTGGCCCTCGCCCTCGACTACGCGGCGGCGCTCGGCTGCCCCAAACTCCACCTCATGGCCGGGCTCGGCGACGCCGCCGACCCGGGAGCCCGCGAGCGCTACGTCGCCCGGGTGCGCCAGGCCGCCGAGCTCGTGCACGCGGCGGGCCGCACCCTGCTCATCGAGCCGATCAACCCGATCGGGATGCCCGGGTACTTCCTGAACAGCGTCCGGCTCGGGCGGGAACTGCTCGAGGAGATCGACCACCCCGGCGTGAACATCCAGCTGGACCTGTTCCACGCGCAGATCACCGACGGCGACCTGAGCCGCCTCATCGCGGCCCTCGGGGAGCGCATCGGCCACGTGCAGATCGCGTCCGTCCCCGAGCGAAACGAGCCCGACGGCGGCGAGACGAACCTCGGTTACCTCATGGACCGGCTCGCCGAGGCGGGCTACCGGGGCTGGGTCGGCTGCGAGTACGTGCCCGCCGCGGGCACCGTCGCGGGGCTCGGCTGGCTCGACCGCGTGCACCGCAGCGATCGGGCAGCCCGATGATCCCCGCGCAGCGCCAGCGCGCGATCCTGCAGCGCGTCCGCGAGCGCGGCACGGTGTCGATCCCCGAGCTCGTCGAGCTGCTCGACGTCTCGCACATGACCGTGCGCCGCGACATCGCGGTGCTCGAGGAGACCGGCCGCGTCGTGTCCGTCTCGGGCGGCGTCAGCCAGCCCGCCCAGCTCAGCGCGGACCAGGAGCGCGAGGTGAAGGCGGGAATGCGCCCCGCCGAGAAGTCCGCGATCGCACGGGCCGCGTGCGCGCTCGTGGAGCCGGGCAGCCTCGTCTACCTCGACGCGGGCACCACGACCCTCGCCATCGCCCACGAGCTGGCCGAGCGCCCAGATGTCTCGGTCATCACGAACGACCTGGTCATCGCGACCTTCCTCTCGCAGAACTCCGAGTGCGGGCTGTCCTTCGTCGGCGGCAGCATCGACCGCCGCAACCTCTCCTCCGACGGCGCGATGGCGGCGGGCGCGATCGGCGCGTACAACATCGACATCGCGTTCGTGTCCACGTCGTCCTTCGACCTGCGCGCGATCTCGGTGCCGAACGACGCGAAGCAGTCGGTGAAGGACGCGATCATGCGGCACTCCGCGAAGGCCGTGCTCGCCACGGACAGCTCGAAGTACGGCAAGAAGGCGCAGCTGCGCGCCGTCGAGCTTGCCCGCTTCGACACCGTCATCACCGACCCCGGGCTTCCGCAGAGCGTCATCGACGGCATCCGGGAACAGGACGTGACGCTGATCCTCGCCGCCCCCGACACCGCGGAGCCTCCGGGTGCCGCCCCGGGCGCGGACTCCGGAGCGGGGCAGCCCGAAACCGGCTAAGCGCCTCCGCGCATCGCCGGCGGCCGCCGTCGGCGAGGGCAGAGCCCGCGCAAAAACGCGGCACCTCCCCCGCGCGCCACACGATTTCCCCGACTATTTCCTCAACCAGACCATCGAGAAAGGATGCCCATGCGCATCATCGTCACCGGCGGAGCCGGCTTCCTCGGCACCCGAGTTATCGAGCTGCTGCTTGCCCGGGCCAACGCCGGCGCCGCCCCCATCCCGTTCACCGAGATCGTCTCCCTCGACCTCGCCCCGAGCCGGGTCGAGGACGACCGGGTCAGTTCGATCGTGGGGGACATCACCGACCCCGAGCTGCTTCGCCAGGCGATCACCGCGGATACGGTGGGGATCTACCACCTCGCCGCCGTGCTCTCCGGCGGCGCGGAGTCCGACTTCGACCTCGCCATGCGGGTCAACGTGGACGGCACCCGCGCGATCCTGGAGGCCGCCCGCGCCGCCGGGTCAACGCCCCGCTTCGTGTTCACGAGCTCCCTCGCGGTCTTCGGCCGCGGCGTGCCCGCGCAGGTCCCCGAGTCCTGGGCGGCCCAGCCCGAGTCCAGCTACGGCATGGTGAAAGCCATCGGCGAGCTGCTCGTGAACGAGTACAGCCGCAAGGGCTTCGTGGATGGCCGGATCTGCCGCCTGCCCACCATCTCGGTGCGTCCGGGCACGCCGAACTCGGCCGCGTCCTCCTTCCTGAGCGGGATCATTCGCGAGCCGCTGAACGGCATCGCCGCGGGCTGCCCCGTGCCCGAGGACACCCCGGTGTGGATCTCGTCCCCTGACGCCGCCGCCCAGAACCTCGTGCACGCCCTCGGCGTGGACGGCCAGGCCATCGGGGGCTGGCGAGCCATGAACATCCCCGGGATCAGCGTCACGGTCGCCGAGATGCTCGCCGGGCTGGAGCGCAGCGCCGGAGCCGAGGTACGCGCCCTCGTCACCGATGCGCCCGAGGCCCGCGTCGCGGACATCGTCTGCTCCTGGCCCGGCGACTTCGCCGTGGACCGCCTGCTCGAGCTCGGCTTCGTTCGCGACGCCGGCATCGACGAGATCATCGCGCAGTACCGCGCGGCCTTCGCCCCGGAGCCCACGGGCCCGGCGGCACAGACCCCCCAGAGCGGCACCGTTGCCGCCCCGAACCAGAACGGAGCCGGCGCATGACCCCGGACACCCTCAGCCCGGAATCGGGCGTCATCGCGATCATCGGGCTCGTGCTCGCCGTCGCGGTGCTGATCTTCCTGGTGCTGCGCACCAAGGTGCACGCGATCATCGCCCTCGTGGTGGCCGCGTCCATCGCGGGCCTCGCGGCCGGGATGACCCCGGAGGCGGCGATCGCCTCCATCACCACGGGCTTCGGCTCGACCCTCGCCACCATTGGTCTCGTCGTCGGATTCGGCGTGATGATGGGCAAGATCCTGGAAACCTCGGGAGCCGCCGAGAAACTCGCGCTCACCCTCGTGAAGTGGCTCGGCCGGCACCGCGAGGAGTGGGCCATGGCCGTCGCGGGCTTCATCGTGTCGATCCCGATCTTCGTGGACTCCGCGTTCGTGATCCTGCAGCCCCTCGTGAAGGCGCTCAGCCGGAGCACGGGC
>NZ_JAPFRB010000006.1:88466-88978 GCF_035726885.1 Leucobacter sp. M11
ACCCACCACGCGGTGCCGCCCACCCCGGGCCCGCTGGGCGCGGCCGGGATCTTCGGCGTCGGCATCGGCGAGATGATCCTCTGGGGCCTCGTGCTCACGATCCCCTCCCTGATCGCCGTCACCCTGTACGCCAAGGTGATGGGCCCGAAGATCGAGGCCATGATCGAACGCGACACGGGCGAGGTGCTCACCCCGAAGGCCGCCTTTGACGAGTTCAGCGCCCTCGCCGAAGAGCGCATGAAGACGCTGCCCTCGCTGACCGTGGCGATGGCCCCGATCCTGATGCCGATCATCCTGATCTTCGCGAACACCGGCATCTCCGGCATGAACACCGCGATGCCCGAGACGCTACCCGCCTGGCTCGTGTCCACCGCCAGCTTCGTCGGCAACCCGGTCATCGCCGTTGGCCTCGGCCTGCTGCTCGCGATCTACGGGCTGACCCGCGGCCAGAAGCGCGGCGACACCCTCGCCGAGATGGAGAAGGGCGTCGAGAGCGCCGGCATCATCCTGCT
>NZ_JAPFRB010000006.1:89033-90027 GCF_035726885.1 Leucobacter sp. M11
CAGCTCGTGGGGGAGTGGGTCGCCGGGCTGCCGCTGCCCGCCATCCTGATTCCGTTCCTGATTGCCAGCTTCGTGCGCCTCGTCCAGGGCTCGGGCACCGTGTCGATCATCACCGCGGCGTCGCTGTCCGCGCCGCTGCTGGCCGAGATGCCCGACGTGAACCTCGCGCTCGCGGCGCAGGCCGCCTGTCTCGGCGCCATGGTGTTCAGCTACTTCAACGACTCGCTGTTCTGGGTCGTCAACCGGATGCTCGGCGTGAAGAACGCCAAGCACCAGATCCTCACCTGGTCGGTGCCGACCACGCTGGCCTGGGCCGTTGCGCTCGTGGCCATCATCGTCGCCGACATCTTCTTCTAGGTAACGCGGGCCTCGCGCCCCCGGTGCCCGCCGGCAGGAATCCCCCCTTTCATCCTGCCGGCGGGTTCCCGGGGCGCGAGGCCCCGCCACGACAACCCCAGCACCGCAGTACCCGTTTTGCCACGCATTCCCCGTAGGAGGATTCCCGCCATGTCGGATCAGACCCAGCAGCTCCGGGACGAGATCGTCGCCCTCGGCCGAAGCCTCTTCGACCGCGGCTTCTCCGTGGGCAGCGCCGGGAACCTGAGCGCCCGCATCCCGGGCGGCTATCTCATGACGCCCACGAACTCCTCGCTCGGGCGGCTCGACCCTGAGAAGCTGTCGGTGCTGAACGAGGCGTGGGAGCACGTCGGGGGAGAGCGCCCCTCCAAAGAGGTGTTCATGCACCGCGCGCTGTACGAGGCACGGCCGGACGCGCAGGCCATCGTGCACCTGCACTCGCCCTACGTCACCGCGTGGAGCTGCCTGCCCGAGGCCGAGACCGAGGGCCTGCCCCCGCTCACCCCCTACTTCGTGATGCGCCTCGGGCGCACCGTGCCCATGGTCCCGTATCACCGCCCGGGCGACCCGGCGATGGCCAAGGGCATCCGCGCCGCGGGCGAGCTCAGCCCCGGCGTCATCCTCGCCAACCACGGCT
>NZ_JAPFRB010000006.1:90072-103970 GCF_035726885.1 Leucobacter sp. M11
AAGAACTCGAGGCCTCGGCCCAGCTCGCGCTGCTGTTGCACGGCCGCAACCCCCGCCCGCTCACGGAGGCGGAGATTGTGGAGTTGGGAGGGTAGGGGCTCTTATCCCAGCGGATGTTGACGCCCTCGGCGAACTGCACCAGTCGGCCCTACACCTCAGAATCCAGCATGCTTTCCGACTGAATCGTGAGTCTTCGTCGGTTAGCCCGCCTCCGAGGTTCCCGGCACAGCCCGTGTCACTTGGAGCCGGCCGGAAATCTCGATAGGTTTGGCAGGTGATGGCCCGCGGAAAGGACCCCTGCACGATGACGCAGAATTCACCGGCTGACTTGAACGCGGCACAGCGTTCGGTAGCACCCGGCTCGATAGTGGTGGTTCGAGACATGGAGTGGCTGGTCACGGCCGTTGAGCCGAGTGCTGCGGGGCAGCTGGTGCACGTTCAAGGACTCTCTGAGCTCGTGCGAGACACCACCGCGTCCTTCTATTCCGGCCTGGACTGTATCGAACCGCTCGAACCCGCTGATGCGCGGGTGGTGGCGGACGATTCGCCCGGATATCGGCGGGCGAAGCTGTGGTTGGAGGCGACACTCAGGAAGACCCCGGTGCCGCTCGGCTCTGACGCGTTGACCGTGTCGACCCAAATGCTGACGGATTCACTGGGATATCAGCGGGCGGCGGTGCGGCAGGCGCTCAGCCCGGAGATGCTGCGTCCGCGCATTCTGCTCGCCGACGCGGTGGGGCTCGGCAAAACCATCGAGATCGGGATGATCCTTTCGGAACTGGTGCGCCGGGGGCGCGGGGACCGGATCCTGATCGTCACGCCCCGGCACGTGCTTGAGCAGATGCAACACGAGATGTGGACCCGGTTCGCGCTGCCCTTTGTGCGTCTCGATTCAGTGGGAATCCAGCGCGTGCGACAGCAGCTGCCGGCGACGCGCAATCCCTTCAGCATGTTCAAGCGGGCCATCATCTCCATCGACACGCTGAAACAGGAGAAATACCGCTCGCACCTCGCGAAGCAGCGTTGGGACGCCGTGGTGATCGACGAGTCCCACAATATCACCGGGAAAACGCTGAATAACCGGCTCGCCAACACGCTCGCGCCCAACACCGAGGCGTTGATCCTCGCCTCCGCGACCCCGCACAACGGGAAGCCGGAGTCCTTCGCAGAGCTCATCCGCCTACTCGAGCCCACTGCGGTGACGCCGGAGGGCGACATCATCGAGGAGGAGGCCCGGCGACTCATCATTCGCCGCCACCGGCACAGCCCCGAGGTCGCCCGGGAAGTGGGGGCAGACTGGGCGGAGCGCCTTGAACCCCAGCACCTGCTCGTTCCCGCGTCTCCAGCGGAGGACGCGGTCGCGGAGGAACTGGCGGGTGTCTGGCTCTACCCGGGGGAAACAGGTTCCCCGTACTCCGGAGAAAACTCGGGACTGTTCCCGTGGACGCTGGCCAAGGCATTCCTGTCCTCCCCGGTTGCGCTCCTGGAAACTGTGGTGGAGCGGCGGAAGCGCCTGGGGGAGAATCTCTCCGTCGAGCAGCGTCGTGAGCGCGACGCCCTGGACCGGCTCGAAGCGCTCGCGGAGCGCGCGCTCGCCGA
The DNA here is from genome assembly GCF_035726885.1 of Leucobacter sp. M11. Classification (NCBI taxonomy): domain Bacteria; kingdom Bacillati; phylum Actinomycetota; class Actinomycetes; order Micrococcales; family Microbacteriaceae; genus Leucobacter; species Leucobacter sp. M11. The sequence goes on from NZ_JAPFRB010000006.1 coordinate 91,672, forward strand.
GCCCTCGGCGAAACTCGCAGAGCTGCTGCGGTATCTGAAGCTGATCAAAATTGGGCGCACCTCACCGGAGCGCGTGGTGGTCTTTTCCGAACGGGTCGCGACTCTCAAATGGCTGCGCGAGCGCGTGCAAGAGGCGCTAAAACTCAAGGACGGCCAGGTCGCGGTGCTGCACGGCGGGCTGAGCGACGTCGAACAGCAGGAGATCGTCGAGAGCTTCAAGCAACAATCATCGGAGATCCGGGTCCTGATCACCGGAGACGTGGCTTCCGAAGGAGTCAACCTGCACACGCAGTGCCACGAATTGATCCACTTCGATATTCCGTGGAGCTTGATCCGGATTGAGCAGCGCAATGGCCGGATCGATCGGTACGGGCAGCGGCACCGACCCCAGATCACCACGGTGCTCCTCGAGCCCAGCAATGCGCATTTCTCGGGCGACCTGCGCGTGCTGAAACGGCTCGTTGAACGTGAGCAAGAAGCCCACACGGCCCTGGGCGACGCTGCATCGCTGATGGGCAAGTACAGCGCCGATGCGGAGGAGGACGCGATCAAGCGGGCCCTGGCCCGGGGAACCGACGTCGATGACATCGTGCCGACGATCGAGGAGGCGGTCGCCGGCCAGGACAGCGTCGCCGGGCTGCTCGCGCGTCTCGCTGCGGGCCAGCGGTCCGGAGACTCGGCACCCGCACCACGCATCGAGTCGGGGACCGGCAGCGAGACTCCAGTGTCGTCGCTGGCCGGTGGTGCTGCGGACGAGACCGGCCTCTTTGGGGCACGCGTCGACTTCCTGAGGGAGGCACTGATCGAGGTTTACGCGGAACCCGGAATGCGGGGGCAGAGTGACGGCGGAGGCGGCGTCAACTGGTCCGAGCAGCTTGCCCACGGCACGGTCTCGCTGGCACCGCGACCGGACCTCATGCGGCGGCTTTCGGTGCTTCCGCAAAGCTACCTCAGTGAGCGACGGGTGCGTGAGAAACTGCAGCTGGCAACGACCGAGCGTCGCGCACGTGCCGTGCTGCACGAGGCGATCCACGACCCGGCGGAGCACTCGCTCTGGCCCGAAGCGCACTTCCTGGGGCCGCTGCACCCGGTGCTCGACTGGGCGGCCGATCGGGCGCTCGGTCGCCTCGGGCGCAATGAGGTGTTCTCCGTGCAGGCCGAGGTGGGGGCCGTCACCGTGCTGCTTGTTGGTACTCTGACCGATGGCCGCGGCCGCACCGTTGCCGCCTCCTACATGACGGCCGAGTATCCTGACCCCGAAGCGCCCGCATTCGGAATCATCGAGGTTCATGAGAATGCACGAGATGCACTTGCAGCATGCGGCCTCGCCGGCCCGCTCGTCAATCGTGGCAGCGCTGCGCCGGGTCCACTGATTCAGGGCTTGATTGCGCCCGCCGTGCGCAATGCATCCCAGCAGATGGGGATTCTCGCGCGCGCCGCGGGGGACGACGTACATGCGCGAGTGAGTCAATGGTCAGCGCGCGTGGACGCCTGGCAAGACACCGCAGCTGAACTCACCCAGCTGCAAGGCCTCCGAAGCCGGAGGGTGACGGTGGCAGAGGAACAGGAGCTTGCCGAATCGATGCGCCCACGGCAAACCCTGGTGCGCCCCCTGCTTGTAGTGGTTCCGGCGGGCTCCGCCGGGGAGGAGATCTAAGTGTCCGACGCGTTCATCATTGGTGAAGACTGGATCAGCGAGCACTATTTCACGACGGATGCGAAGTCGCAGTCGTTCGGCTCAGAAGTGCTGTCGCGGCGCAAAGAGTGGGACAGCCTCGTTGGGGAAGGACTCGCTTCCGTTCGTCAATCGGTGCTCAGCATTCGGGAGCGGCTTGTGCGGGCACTGGCCCTGCTCGATGAGGGGGCCGGGGTCAGGGCGGAAGGGGAATCTGTCTACGAACCGCTTCGCGTGGCGCTCGGCTACGCTGGCGGCGGCGCGAGCGAACGAGTCTCGGGGCCGCTGAGGTTGTTGAGTCCTGCAGGCGAGGACCACACGGTGCTCGCGCTGATCGAAGCACGGCCGGTGGCATCCGTCGAAGAACTGCTCGAAAAGCACGAGCCGACGCTTCGGGAACCGTACCATCCGGTCGACGACGAGAACCACCCCATCGAGTCGGTGGCGCGGCTGCTCTCCCACCTCTTCGTTGCCGATGACGCCCCGGCGTTCGCGCTGGTGTTCGCGGGCGGACGCATGCTGCTGGCAGAGCGTGAGCGCTGGGCGGAGGGGCGCTACCTCGGGATTGATTTGCAGCTGGTACTCGACCGCAATGAGATGAAGCGTGCGGGCGAGCTCGACCGCCTCATTGTCTGCGTGAGCGCGGAGTCACTGCTGCCACGCGCGGATGGGGAGACCTGGTGGGCCCGCGTGCTGGGAGAATCGATCAAGCACACCGTCGGGGTGTCACAGGATCTCCGCGACGGGGTGCGCGAATCGATCGAGATTCTCGCGAATGAGGTCGTCGCGCGCCGGCGGCAGTTCGGGCTGGCACCGCTCCCGGCAGAGCAGGCACCGGCGCTGGCCACCCAGACCCTGCGCTATCTCTACCGAATCCTGTTCCTGCTGTTTGCCGAGGCCTCTCCGGAGCTCGGCGTACTCCCGGCGCAGGCGAGCACCTACGAGCAGGGCTACAGTCTCGACCGGCTCCGCGTGCTGCAGGTCGAGCTCAGCCACGGTGCCGCACAGGGCACGCACCTGTATGACTCGCTCGGCCTGCTATTCCGGCTGGTCGAACAGGGATATCGTCCCGAAACGGACGAGGCTGCGACGAGCGACGAGGGCCTGACCTTTCACAGCCTCCGCGCAGACCTCTTTCGCCCGGCCGCGGTCGCGTTGATCGACGAGGTGGGTTTGGGCGATGCTCAGCTGCAGAGTGTGCTCACGAACCTGCTGCTCACAAAGCAGAAATCGGGCAGCGATCGTGGCTACATCAGCTACGCGAACCTCGGGATCAACCAGCTGGGGTCCGTGTACGAGGGCCTGATGTCGTACTCCGGCTTCTTCGCCGAGACGGATCTCTACGAAGTCGCGAAGGGCGGGGACGCGAGCAAGGGGTCGTGGGTGGTGCCCGTCGCACGCTCGCACGATATCGAGCCGAATGACTTTGTCCGCGAACGGGACCCGGACACGGGCGAGGACCGCCCCGTGCTGCACCCGGTCGGCAGCTTCGTATACCGACTTGCGGGCAGGGAACGCCAGCAGTCGGCGTCCTACTACACGCCCGAGGTGCTGACGCGCTTCACCGTGTCGCAGGCGCTTGCTGAGCTTCTCGACCAGGACGGTCAGACGACGACCGCCGATGACATCCTCACACTGCGCATCTGCGAGCCTGCGCTGGGCTCCGGGGCATTCGCTATCGAGGCCGTGCGCCAGCTCGCGGCAGAGTACCTGAGCCGGAAGCAGGACGAATCGGGGGAGCGGGTCGACCCCGACAGCTACCCGCAGGAGCTGCAGCGGGTGAAGGCCTCGATCGCGCTGCACCAGGTGTATGGTGTGGACCTGAACTCGACCGCGGTCGAGCTCGCCGAGATTTCGCTCTGGCTCGACACAATGGTCGCGGGGCTGAACGCCCCCTGGTTCGGGCTGCATCTGAAGCGTGGCAACTCCCTCATCGGGGCGCGACGAGCGGTGTATTCAACGAAACAGATCGAAGACAAAAGCTGGCTGAAAGCCGTCCCCCGGGATGTGCCGGTCGTTGAGCTCGCCGAAAATCTGGCCTCGGGACGGCTCAGCAGCGGGACCTCCGGTGCGGTGCACCACTTTCTCCTCCCCGCCGCGGGGTGGGGGAGCTCAGCGGGCGCAAAGGAAGCGAAGACCCTGGCTCCGGATGCGGCAAAAGCACTGACGGCCTGGCAGCGTTCCACCGCCGTCAAACCGACGAACAAACAGCTGAAGCAGCTCCTCAATCTCAGCTATCGCGTCGAACGGCTATGGCAGCTGTCGCTTCGGAGGCTCGAAATCGCCGAGCACGAGGTGCGCCGCGCGATCCCGCTCTGGGGGCAGGAGCAGGCTGCCGCCGCGGGTAACACACCCGCCGTGACGCGGGAAGACATCGAACGTAAGCTCGGCGACCCGGCCGGGGCGTATCAGCGCCTGCGCCGAGTCATGGACGCGTGGAACGCCCTCTGGTTCTGGCCGCTCACGGCCACTCTCGCGGACGGGGCCTCACCGCCCAGCATGGACGAGTGGTTGGCCGGACTGCGAGCGCTGCTGGGGGACCACACCGAGAGCACGGGTGCCGCGGAAAGACACGGCCAGACCACCTTCGCCACCCAGAGCAGCGGCTGGGAAGAGCTGAACGACGAGGAGATTGACGACCTCGCGTTCGCGGCCGCCTCATCAATTCCGCAGACGCTGCGGGAACACCCGTGGCTCGCGGTCACCGAGCGGATCGCCGCCCAGCAGGGCTTCTTCCACTGGGAGCTCGATTTCGCGACCGTGTTCGCCCGCGGCGGCTTCGACCTGCAGGTGGGTAACCCGCCCTGGGTGCGGCCTGACTTCGACGAGACAGCTTCGCTGGCGGAACACGATGTGTGGTGGGCGCTGAACCCCAAGCCTGCTACAGAGAAAGCGGTGTCGCGAAAGCGGGAGACGCTCACAGAGGGCGCAGCCGAGAATGCTTTCTTGGATGATCTCACCGGCGTCATCGGGACCCGTGAATCTGTGTCCCACACCACCCGGTTTCCGCTGCTGTCGGGGCTCCGACCGGATCTCTATCGCTGCTTCATGGAGCAGACCTGGCGAAACAACGCGGCATCAGGAATCATAGGGCTCATCCACCCGGAGACTCATTTCACGGACGAGAAGGCAGGCCTCCTGCGTAGCAGCACCTACCGACGGCTGAGACGGCACTGGCAGTTTGTGAATGAGCTGAGCCTGTTTGAGATTCATCATTTGGTGACCTACGGCGTGCATGTGTATGGCACATCGGGTGAGATTGGATTCGATATGGCATCGTCCCTCTATCACCCAGACACGGTGGAACGGTCATACGTGCACAACGGAGAGGGCGCAGAGCCCGGGCTGAAAGACGAGAACGGGAATTGGGACCTCAGTCCCCACAGAGCTCGGATTATTCGGGTACAGGCAGGCGTGCTGAAATCCTGGCACGCCATCCTCGAAGAAGAATCCGTGCCGGTTGATCGATCGAGAATGGTATACGCGGTTAACCGTTCGACCGCAGAAGTGCTCGAGAAGATTTCGGCCTCACCGAGGTTGGGGCAACTCGACCTCCAGACGTCGCAAGGCTGGAATGAGACGACTGATTTCAAAGCGGGACTGTTCAAGAAAGAGTGGGGCCTTCCGCAGTCCTGGAACGAAGCAATCCTTCAGGGGCCACATATCTTCGTTGGAAACCCGTTTTATAAGGCTCCCAACCCGAGCATGAAGAATAACAAGGACTGGTCCGCGGTCGATCTCGAAACCTTGGCCCCGGACGCGCTCCCGGTGACGGCCTACAAGCCAGCCGCCGAACGGCAGCGCTACGACGTGGCGTACACCCACTGGGGTGATGACCGCGTGCCCGCCCGCGACCACTACCGGATCGCCTGGCGGCGTATGGCTGCAAACACTGGTGTACGGACGCTCATTGCTGCTGTGATTCCTCCTGGCGCTGCCCACGTTCACCCCGTCTATTCGGTTGCGGCCCCGGCTCACGATTCGGCTACCTTTCTTGCTATGGGGGGAACGCTTTCTAGCCTTGTGGCCGACTTCGTCGTTCGAGCGGTGCCGAAATCAGAGATTCTCTTCAGCACCATTCGCCGTTTGCCCTTCAACGAAGTAAATGAAGTGCTCCGAGAGGGGATCGCCTACCGATACGCTCGACTTACCTCTGTGACTCACGCATGGGGCAGCCTTGTTGATGATTTCCTTGAGCAGCGCCTGACAACGAGTTCATGGTCTGGCGGCTTGTCCTACCCGGCACGCTTCCCACTTGAGGTTCTGGGTGAGGCCTGGTCCGAAGAATACCCGCTCCGTCGTGCATCCGATCGCCGACAGGCCCAGGTTGAGATCGACGCCCTGGTGGCGCTCTCCCTCGGGTTGACCGCCGACGAGCTCTGCGCCATCTATCGCACTCAGTTCCCCGTGCTGTACGGCTACGACCGCAACGCGTACTTCTACGACGCGAACGGGCGGTTGGTGCCCAAGGGGGTGCTGGCGATCTGGAAGAAGCGCGGCGACGTGATCACCGAGACGGAGCGCACTGAGACGAACGCGAGCGGCAACACCTACGTTTACGAGCTGCCGTTTGTCACCCTAGACCGGGAGGCCGATATGCAGCAGGCGTACGCGCACTTCGAGCGGGTGCTGGAGGAGCGCTCGTGAGCGCGCTGCTGCCCAGCACCCAGGCCGACGGGATCCGTGCGGGGCTGATCCACTACCTCGGCACGGCGTTTGCGCTGTCGAGTCGGCCTGAGCGCGAGGAACTCGAGCGTTTCCTGACCCACCCGGATCGGGGGATCTTCCGGGGCCCCTATGTGCGGTTGCGCACCCCGTTCGAGCCGGCTGCGGACGGCTGGCGCGAGGAAATGGAGTGGTATGAGGGGCACCCACCGTATGGTCACCAGGCGCAGGCGTTCGCTCGGCTGAGCAGTGCGAACCTTAGCGCCGAGAAGTCGCGGCCGCTGCCGACCCTGGTCACGACGGGCACGGGGTCGGGCAAGACGGAGGCCTTCCTCGCGCCGATCCTGGATCACGTGCTGCGCACCAAGCGCGCGGGAGAGCGGGGCATCAAGGCGCTGATCCTGTACCCCATGAATGCGCTGGCAAACGACCAGGCGCGGCGACTGACGGAGTTGATCACGGGTTCGGCCGCACTCGGCGGGATCAGGGCCGCCTTGTTTACCGGGCAGGCTGGGCCGGAACGCTCTCGGGTGACCGAGGCCGGCCTGATCACCGACCGGGCGGTGATCCGAGAGGAGGCCCCGGACATCCTGCTCACCAACTACAAGATGCTCGATCAGCTGCTGCTGCGGCCCCAGGACCAGCAGCTCTGGGCACAGAGCGCAACGAGCCTGCGCTACCTGGTGCTCGACGAGTTTCACACGTATGACGGTGCCCAGGGCACGGACGTGGCGATGCTGCTGCGGCGGCTCGGACTCGCGCTGAAGCGCCACTGGCCAGACGCACACCCTCTGATTGACGACGCTGCGCGCGCCCGGCCACTCGGACTGATGACGCCCGTGGCCACCTCAGCGACGCTCGGTGACAAGGGCGACCCCGCGGCGATGCTCGGTTTTGCACACACGGTGTTCGGCGAAACCTTTGGTGCGGACGCGGTCGTCACGGAGACACGAACGTCGGTCGCGGAGTGGGCCGGCGACGGATCAGCCCAGATTGCCGCGCAGGGACTGCGGGAGCGGCCACTGACGGTCGCAGACGTGCGGAAGCTGAACGATGCGGCCGATACCATCGCGGCGAGTCCTTCGGTTGACGGGATAGGGGCGCTGGTGTGGGGCGCGCTCTACGAGGGCTGGACGACGGAGCACACGCGTTTGCTGAAAGTCGGAGCAGGGAATGGAACCGCCGACTTCAGCGTATTTCTGAGCCGTGGTCACTCGATCGTGCGGCAGCTCGCCGATGATGCCGAGCAAGCGGTTGCAGTGCGAGACCTCGCAGAGCGACTCCTGACCCGGCAACTGGTCGACCTCACAGGGGAGGAGGACCGGGACGAACTCGCGCAGAGCTTCGTGAGTCACGTGCTCGCCGCGCTCAGCCAGGTGCGGGCCGCCGCCGGGCGTGCGGCACTCGCGGTAGATCTACACCTGTGGACTCGGGCGCTGACCCGCGTGAACCGTTTCGCGGCACCAGAACCCCGATTTGTTTGGGACGATGATGGCCCCGCCGAAGAGACCGAGGTTCTCGACCCGTTCGAGGCCGAGGGGCGACCGCAGTTCCCGGCACTCTATTGCCGCCACTGCGGTCGTAGCGGGTGGGGCGTGCAGCTGGCCCCCACCGGCACTGATCTCGACACCGACGACACCGCGATCCGCGCAAACCACCTTGGCGGGGACGGGCGGTTCCGCGCCCTCTTGTTTGCTCCGCAGGAGGCGGACTATGCGCACCCGGCGGACGCGCGTCTAGCCCCTGAAGAGGTCGAGGGGCTGCGGTGGTTCTGGCCGGTGGAGCGGAAGCTGCTCGCCGAGACGCCGGATCTGAATGGGCCTGACGTGCAGCACGGCAACGTGCTACCGGTGCTCGCACTCGGAGGAGAACACGCGGACGATCGCTCGCGGGATGACGAGTGTCCCTCCTGCGGAAAGGCCGACGGCATACGCTTCCTGGGCAGCGCGATCGCGACGACGCTGTCGGTCGCGGTGACCACGGTGTTTGGTGACGCCGCGCTCGACAGCGCCGAGAAGAAGGCGCTCGTCTTCACCGACAGCGTGCAGGATGCCGCGCACCGCGCCGGGTTCGTGCAGAGCCGCTCGCACGTGTTCAGCTTGCGCAACGCGATCCGTGACGCGATCGGGACCGACGCTGCGACGCTGGAGACCGTACTCGACCAGCTCCTCGCCCGGGCCGGGGATGACGTGTTTCGGCGGTATCGGCTGCTTGCGCCCGAGCTTCCCGAGCGGGAAGCCTTCAGACCATTCTGGGAGCAGGAGACGCTGCGGCGCGTTCCTCCCGCGACGATGCGGCTGGTGAAGAAGCGCCTGCTCTTCGACCTCGCGATGGAGTTCGGACTGCAATCCCGGGTCGGGCGCACCCTGGAAATGACGGGCAGCGTCGCGGCGCAGGTCGACGCGGGCCCACCGGCCTCGCTCGAGACCGTCGCGCGCACCGTTCTCGAGGGCTTCACCCGCTCCGCAATGTTGGAAGATGACGAACCGCCGCAGCTCCGCAGCGAAACCGTGGTGCGGTGGGTGCGCGGCGTACTCGAACGAATGCGCGAGCGGGGCGCGATCGCGCATCCCTGGTTCGATAGCTATATCCAACACGACGGGTCGCGGTGGCAGGTCTGGGGCGGCCGACCACGCGGAGAGGGCATGCCGGCGTTTCCGAAGGGGCGCGAGGCGCCGGGATACCCCCGCGTCGGCGGGGGCGCCCGGGAAGGCACGGACAGCCAGCGCACCCACCTTGATGTGGTGACCTCGTCCCAGAGCTGGTTCGCGCTGTGGGCAAAGAAGGTGCTCCGGGTTACCCCCGGCGATGGTGCGACGCTCTCCAAACTGCTCCTCGCGGAACTTGCGAAGCAGCGCCTGATCGAAGCGGCCAGCATCGGGGGGACCGGTGCCACCGCGTACCTGCTCAATCCAGATCAGATCGTGGTCGAGCCGATCGACACAGCTTCGTGGGCCGCGACCGGACATCTGCTGGTCTGTTCGCTCTGCCGGACCCAGGTCACGGTCACACGGCAGGTGTTCGCTCAGCTCCTGGACGGACCGTGCCAGGTGGCGCGCTGCCCGGGCATGCTGGAAGCGAGCGCTGGTGCGGACAACTACTACCGGCGGCTGTACATCGACGGTGACATTCGACGTGTTGTCGCACGCGAGCACACCAGCCTCCTCGAGGACCGTGTGCGTCTCGGATACGAAGACGCGTTTAAGGCGGCGGATGCGGAACCGGACGCCCCCAATGTGCTGGTCGCGACTCCGACGCTCGAGATGGGCATCGATATTGGTGACCTCTCCACGGTGATGCTGGCTGGCCTGCCGCAGTCGGTCGCTTCGTACCTCCAGCGCGTCGGACGTGCGGGGCGGCTCACCGGGAACTCGCTCTCGCTCGCTTTCGTGACGGGACGCGGGGAACAACTGCCAAAGGTGCACGACCCGCTGAGCGTCATCAACGGGCAGGTGCGCCCCCCGGCCGCGTATCTCAACGCGGAGGAGATCCTGCGGCGGCAGTACCTGGCGTCGGTGATCGATGCGCGCGCGGCCACGCTCGAGCGGGCACCGCAGCACGCCCCGGACGTGCTGCGTTCCGTCGCCCCCGGCAGCTTCCTGGGAGACCTCGTGATCGCGGCGGAGACGGAGGCCGCGGAGTATCTGGACCGGTTCCTCGCTCAGTTTGCCGACCTGCAGCCAGAGACAGAGAAGCGTCTACGTGACTGGGCAACCCCTCAACGTGGGCCGGGGAGGAGTGAGCTCGCCCGCGAGGTGCGCGCGGCGGGGGATCGCTGGGGGGCAGAGCGCGACCGGCTGCGATTCCGAAGGGACGAGATTCAAGCATCACTTGGCGAGCTTGAAGACGCCGCGGAGCGGCCGGCGAAGACCCAGGACGATGTATCGGCATTGCGCTCGGCGAACGCCGCACTCCGGATGATCCTCCGTCTCATCAATGCCCAGCGGATCGAGCACTGGGTGAGCGCACTTGAACGCTTCGGCCTGCTGCCCAATTACACCCTGTTGGATGACACGGTTCGTTTGGACGTGGCGCTGTCCTGGGTGGACCCCGAGACGAGGGAGTTCCAGCACGAGGGCGTGAACTATGACCGGGGTGCCGCCGTTGCCATTCAGGAGCTCGCGCCCGGGGCCACCTTTTACGCGCAGGGCATGGAGATCGAGATCGATGCGGTCGACCTCGGCGTCGACGGCGAAGCGATCAGCGAGTGGAGCTTCTGCCCAGCCTGCGGGTACGCGCACGAACACCTGCTCACGGAACTCGGTGCTCAGTGCCCCCGTTGTGGGGCCCGGGGGATTGCGGATTCGGCGCAGCGCCTGAGCGTGGTTGAACTCAGGCAGGTCTCGGCGGAGGTGCGGCGGGACGAGTCTACGATCAGCGACCGACGAGACGAGCGCACTCGGGTGCAGTTCTCGGTGCCGGTGCTCGCCGATATCGACGCCGCAGAGGTCCTTCGCGAGTGGTACCTCGCTGAGACTGGGTTTGGCGTGAAATACCTGCGCGGGCTGACGGTCCGCTGGCTCAACCTGGGCAAGCTCGGAGGGTTCAGCACCCAGCGAATGCTCGCTGGTGAGGAAACTCCGGCACCGCTCTTTCGGGTGTGCCGCTCGTGCGGCAAACTCGACACCTCCTCCCGGAAAAACAGCCGGCGGGAACACCGGCCGTGGTGCCCGCACCGAAACTCCAGCGAAGAACACGCGTTGCAGATCGCCCTGAGCCGGACACTGCGCACCCAGGGCGTGCTCCTCCGGCTTCCCACGAGCATCACGCTGGGCGACAGTTTGGCGATTCCGAGCCTGGTGGCCGCCATCATGCTGGGGCTCCGAGAATCCCTCGGCGGTGACCCCGACCACCTTCGCGTGCTGACCGCGCCCGACCCTGTTCCGGAGAGCGGAGGGGAGAGCATCCCCTCGCTGCTGCTGCACGATTCAGTGCCCGGCGGGACGGGATATCTTGCGGAGTTGGCGCGCCCGGAGCGCGTGCGCGAGATCCTCGAGAGCGCGCTGCGCGTGATCCGGGCCTGCCCGTGCCGCGGCGAACACCGCGCCGCGTGTCACCTGTGTATTCTGCCGTACGCGCCCGGTGGGGCGGACAAACTCGTGTCGCGGGCGAGTGCCGAGCGAAGCCTGATGACGCTGCTGCAGATCCGCGTTGCGGACGATCGTTCCGAGACGGTGGTGCCCTGGGATTGGACCGCCCGTGATCCAGGTCTCGTGTCCTCTGAATCCGTGCTCGAGCAGCTCTTTCGAAAGGTCTTCATGGACCGCGCACGCTCCTTGGGTGGCACGGTCAAGGAAATCGCCGGGGATCGCGGCAACCGCATTCAGGTGAGCATGCCGGGGAGTTCCTTTGTGTGGGAGCTCCAGCCACAGGTCGATGTCGCCGGCTCGCGTCCGGACTTTGTCTTACAAGCCCTGGGCGGTTCCGCGCGAAGCATCGCGATTTTCACCGACGGGCTCGCCTACCACGCGTCACCGGCCCACAACCGCCTTGCAAACGACGCGCTGAAGCGGCGTGCGCTCCGCGACGCGGGGTATCTGGTGTTCGGGGTCAGCTGGCAGGACCTCGAACGAGCAAGCGCCGGGACCTCGGAGCCCCCCGTCGACTGGTTCGCTGCGGAAGCCGCGACCGAGGTGACGGGCACTCTGGGGATTTCGCTCGGGTCCCTGGACCACATCTCCGCGAACCCCATTGATCAGCTCATGGACTGGCTGCAAGACCCGGCAGCGGCCCTCAGCCGGTGGGAGCGCGTAGCCGCCGGCCTGGCAGCTCTCCTGCTTGCCTCCGGAGGGTGTGAGGTCGTCACCGTCCCTGGGAACCCGAGCTTTGCCGCGGTCGAAAGCCTTGCGGACCTGGACGACTTCCGGGCGCGCAGCGGTGAACCCGTTGGTTGGCAACTGCGGCGCGAGGCACTGGTTCTCGTCAGTGTGATGCAACCGGGGAGCATGAGCCGCACCGC
>NZ_JAPFRB010000006.1:104008-115871 GCF_035726885.1 Leucobacter sp. M11
AGTCCGCGCAGTTCGACGACTCGTGGCGTTTGTGGCTGCGGTTGAGCAACGTCCTCGGGGTATCCCACGGCAGCCATCAACCCGTCATCGGGGTGTACTCCGCCCTGGTCACCCGCCGAGATGACGCTGTCGTCGGGCAGTCTCCCCTGGATCTGCTGGGGCCTGATCCAACCACCGCGGACGCTCCGACAGAGTGGCGTCCCATGCTGACGGAGGAGTTTGCGCAACTGCATGCCTTGGCGCCAGAGGAGCGCCAGCTCCTGCGCTCGCTTGCTGCAATCCCCACACTTCCTGCTCCGGATGTCGGGACGGAACTGGGCGACGGGATTCCTGTGCTGCTCTCGTGGCCCGAGCAGCACGTCTGCGCGGGTGAGTTCTCCGCTGAAGACCACGAGGATCTTGCGAGTCAGGGATGGGTGGCGGTCGGGCTGGACCCGGACAGTATCATGAGCGCGCTTGAAGGGACGGAACGCTAGTGCCAACTATTGTGATGACCAAGGTCCGGGACCAGAATCATGAGAAAGATGTGCGGGCGAAAATCCTCAGCTTTCTCACGAAGCTCACTGAGGATGACACGAGCGTCGGGCTGCACATCGAAAAGATGGTGAATGCTGCGGATAAACGCGCCCGCACTGGGAGAGTGGACCTGGGGCTTCGCGCAGTGCTATATCTGCTCGAGACCGGGGAAACCGAGAAAACCTATGTGTATGCGGGTACCTGGGAACACGACGAGGCGATTGCACGAGCGAAGAATCGGGTCCTTCGTGTGAACCCCGTCAACGGGGTCGCGGAGCTCATTGAAGTGGGCGCGCCGAGTATGTCAGCGCGTGTTGCGCAATATTCGAGGGCCCCTGAGAGTTCTGCCGAAGCATTGAAGGCTCCGGCCCAGCGGGTGCTGGTGGAGCTTGAGTACCGTGAGTCTGATCTGGTCGAGGAGCTGGGACTGACGCCTCAGTTGGCGGCCGAGCTCATGGCCGCGGTGACCGCCGAAGACATCCTGGAGCTCGCGGACACGATGGAGAACGAGTGGCAGTCCGCTGCGCTGCTCGGCCTCGCTGTCGGCGACGCGGTGCACCAGATCCGGCAAGACCTCGGCTTTGACGCTGACACGGAGTCTGGGCGCACCACCGAGGGCACGGAGCACAGTGAGGACGAGGAACTGGTGCGTTCGCTCGCCCACCCCGCCTCACAGATGCAGTTCAAACCCATCGACGGGGCCGACGAACTTCGCCGCGCCATCGAGGGGCAAGATTTCTCGGCCTGGCGTGTGTTTCTCCACCCGGAGCAACGGAAGTATGCGACCAGAAACTTTAACGGGGCCTTCCGGCTCTCCGGCGGGGCCGGGACGGGCAAGACTGTGGTGCTCCTGCACCGCGCGAATCATCTGCAGCACCAGCACCCCCAAGCCCGGATCCTGCTGACGACCTTCACTCGCGCCCTCGCCGCAAATCTGAGCCGGGACCTCGAGCGATTGAACCCTGAGGTGCGACTCAATGACCGGCTGGGGGACGCCGGCATCCAGGTTCGCGGTATCGATGCGCTCGCCGCATCGGTACGTGACCGCGCAGGTGTGGACTTCGGTGATGTCGCCCAGCAGGTGCTCGGCCATCGCGTGGATCGCGGGGCGACCTACCGCCCGAACAGTGACGGGTGGAAGGAGGCTGTGCAAGACGTAGACACCGAGCTGCCTACGGAAATCTTGCATCCGACGTTCTTCGAAGCCGAGTACCTGCAGGTCATCCTGCCGCTGCGGCTGACCACTCGGGAAGCGTATCTCACGGTGCGCCGTCCAGGCCGTGGGGTGGCACTGGACCGGAAGAAACGTGCCCAGGTGTGGTCGATCGTGCAGCACTACCGAGATAATGGGAGAGCTCTGGGGCGGCTGAGCTTCGCCGAGGTCGCCGAGATCGGAGCCGCGTGGTTGGAGCGCGAACATGCGGCCGCGGGTGCAGGAACGGGCCTTGCCGATCATGTGTTGGTGGACGAGGGACAGGATCTCACCCCGTCGCACTGGAAACTGCTGCGCGCGATCGTTCCCGAGGGGCCCAACGATTTGTTCATCGCTGAGGACAGTCACCAGCGTATCTATGGCCACCAGGTGATCCTGTCGCGCTATGGGATCAGAATCGTCGGACGCTCGCGCCGTCTCACCTTGAACTACCGTACGACCGAGCAGAATCTCCGTTTCGCGCTCGGAGTGCTCGATGGTGCGGAGTATCAGGACAGCGAATCCGAGAGGGAAGGGCTCGACGGATATCGCTCCGCGAGGCTGGGACCACGGCCAATTCTCCGCCCTGCGGCCACAGATGCGGAGCAGTACGACCAGGCCGCGGAGCTGATCTGCGAGTGGGACGAGCTCGGTGTCAACCCGGGGACAATCGCGATTCTTGTGCGTACGAACAAGACCGCCCAGCTTGTTCGGCAGCGACTCGACGAGCGGGGCGTCGAAACGGTGCTGCTGACCGCCGCGAAGCGGAACGAGTCGCGACCTGTGGTGCTCACGATGAACACCGCGAAGGGGATGGAGTTCTCGCACGTGTTGCTCTTCGACGTCTCCCAGAGTTCGATGCCGCTGGCCTGGCTGACCGACCGCCTCGCCAGAGAAGAAGCGAACGACCTCCTGTTACGCGAGCGGTCGCTGCTCTACGTGGCCGCGAGCCGAGCTCGCGACGTGCTTGCTGTGTCCTGGAAAGGTGACGCATCGACGCTGCTCGAGGGCTCCCTTGCCCACGGGGACGATGAGCTGGAGGAATACGAAATACGTGAGCCGGGGGAAACGGCGCCCCGAGTTCTGTAAACACATAAGGATCAGCCAGGAGAAACGGCAGGGCTTCAAAGCCCTGATCTCCGAGCTGGGCGACTACCTCAGCGCATGACGTCGGGCAGAGTCAGCTGCCCGTTTTCCAGCGAGGCGAGACAGGGAAAGATGAACGGACCCGCCAGCTGCTAACCCGTGTTGAGCGGACACGGGCTGGTCGTTGTCATGCGCTTGAAATCGGTAGTACCCTTGAGCTCCCGACGATGAGAGGTTGCGCTGCCTCGTTGGATTGCCCATGAGGCTGCGCGCGTGATGACCGGCTCTGTCTCGTGCCAACGAGGTGACGCTGGATCGGGAAGAGACTCTCTTACGGGTACGCTTCGCACTGTACTAGGGCGACCCTCGAACGACCAGGAAGACACGGGCGGCCGACTGAGGGGAGCACTCATTCAACAGCTCTTTCGAGGCTTCGTGAAGGTTTTCACGATCCTGGAGAAGAAGGGCATCAACGTTCACTGGTGGAGTCTCTCTTGCGTGCACTGGAATCTGCCCGCGAGCCTCGTCTGGTTCGAGCATCACGAGGGGCAGGTGAACCGGTACACGGGCCACACGGTTCGCAGAAGACCGTCAGCGCTCACTGGTCAGAGATCCTTGCCTCGACCGACTCCGGTGACAAATGTGGCGCGTTCCATGCGAAAGCGATGGGGTCAATTGCTCTGCTCGCCGATTCGTGTTCTTCGAGTGCGCCAGACAGGATGTAGTTGAGGGAACGGGGGCATGGCTGGATATTCACGTCCTGAGGAAATACAACGACTGATCCAAGAGGTGGCTTTCGGGTGGCTTGACGCGAAACAGTCTGCTGGACAGCCGGATGACAGTGCGGCAGATCCTGACACTCGGAGGCCGGGTCGGCGGCTACCGCAGGCCTCGCTGCCATTCCTTGGCCCGCGACTGGGAGGCACACCGCATTGTGCTGTGACACGAGAGCGGAGCAACGAACTATAAAACCCGGTGATCCACTGCCAAATCAACGATGCCGACGCAGAGTTCTCAGCCCCTTCGGTCAGCGCCCGCACGCTGAGCCGCGCGTGCGGCCTGCCGCTCGCGCTTGCGTTGCGCTCGGACGGTCTTGCGGGCGGCGCGCCATTCGCGGTCCTGGGCGCGGATCCAGCCGGGTACGAGGAAGGGCGGGGCGGGCACCCCGGCGGTGACCAGGATCACGAGGAGACCGAACGCGATCACCAGGAGCACGGGGAGCGCCGCGACGTTCGTGATAAGGGTTTCTGGGACCCCGAGCTGCTCCGCGATGTTCATGAGCAAGACGATCGCGCAGCCGCCGAGGGCAGCGGGGATGCCGTGCAGGAACGTTGCCCGCAGGTGCCCCTGGGGCCAGGTAGCGGAAGAGGGCTTCAGGAGCCAGTGCACCCAGAGGACGAACCCGGTGAGAGCGAGGATCGCGCCGAGGATTGGCCAAACAATCATGCTGAACACCCAAGCCTTTCGCGGATTCGTTCCGCACCCGGGTCTGGAAGCGGTGGGCGTCCTGCCCCGTCCCGAGCGCAGTGGGTGCCGACCGCGATTTTACCGGATGCCGTGCCTCCGTGTCTGGGGCGTGGGTCCCCGGCGCGTTCCTCGGTCATGTGGCTGGGCCGCGCGCAGCCGATCCGGGAGGGGGCGACGGCTCGTTCTCGGTGAGCTCCGCCGCGTAGCCGAGGACCGATTTCCGATAGCGGGGGAGCGTCGGCTCGAGGGCCTCGATTGCCACGCGGAGCGCCTCGGCCTGGCGGCCCGCGCTGTGCAGGGCGAGCGCGAGGAAGACGGCGGGCGCCGCGCCCGTGCTGGGGTGCTCGGGGGCGTCCCGCAGCATGGTGATGGCTTCGTCGACGCGGCCGAGGTTTCGGAGCGTCGAGGCGTGCTGGATGACCAGCTGCGCGGAGCGGTCCGGGTCTTTCTCGTGCAACCCCGCCTGGGTTGCGGCGGCGTACTGCGCGTCGGCCTCGGCCTCTCGGCCCGCCGAATCGTAGGCACCGCCCAGCTCGAACGCGCCGAGCGCGGGGTGCGGCGCGGCCTCGGCGAGGGCGCGCATCCGGTCATGCGCTGCTCGTCGCTCAGCGACTCGTCCGCCCACGGGGCGGCGACGCTTGCCTCCCAGCCGGAATCGCTCATGCCCGGGGCCGGCGGTGGCGGCGATTGCTGCGTGCTCACGGGGCTCCTGCCCGTCACGCGGAGGGGGCGTCGCGCAGGGGTGCCCAGGCGTCGCTGATCGGGACGGGGCGGCCGAGGACGAGCTCGGCGGCGCGGTGCCCGGAGAAGAACGCCCCGGTGACCGTGGCGGGGTCGTCTCCCCAGGTGGCCTCGCCCGCGAGGTGCAGCGCCCCCTCGGCGAGGGGTTCGGCGAGCCGGTCCGGGTCGCCGACGTCGCCCCCGACGGCGAGATAGGAATAGGAGCCGTGGCTGAACGGGTCGCGGTGCCACTCGGTGATGACCGCCTCGGTGGGCTCCGGCACGTTCGGGCCGTACAGCCGGCGAAGCTGCTCGAGCACGGAGGCGACGACGCGCTCGGCCGGCCAGTCCCGGATCTCCTTGCCGCACTCGCCGGCGGCGAAGGTGAGGAGCGTCGGTTTCCCGTTGACACGGCTCAGGTCATACCAGGAGTGCCACCAGTCGGCCTCGGCTCCCTGGTGGCGGATGGCGTACACCCCCTCGTCCCAGAACCGCTCCGGGAAGGTGAGGAAGATCTTCTCGAAGGCGTTCATCTCGAGGTTCGCGAGCGGCTTCGCGTGCGAGGCGGGCAGCGCCGGTTCGAGGACAAACTCCGGAGAGGTCAAGACCCCGAGGGGCACCGTGATCACGACCCGGGCCGCGGTGAACAGGCCCTCGCCCGTGAGGACGGTGACGCCCTCCTTCGCCCAGAGCACCCGCTCCACGACATGCCCGAGGCGGACATCCAGACCCGCGGCGAGGTGTTCCGCGAGCCGGTCGTAGCCGTCGGGGAACACGACCTCGTCGCCGTCGATGGCGTCCTCGTCGAGCCCGTGCGCGTCCATCAGGTCGGCGTCCACCCCGTTCTGCTCCTCGGCGCGGTGCCGCAGGAACTCGCGGACCCGATCGGCCCGCGGCTCAGCCCACTCGAGGCGCAGCAGGGTGTCCTCGATGGCGTCCCCGTAGGAGGAACCCCGAGCGGAACCGGCGATGGTGTCCTCGAGTTCGGCGCTGAACGTCTCGACATCGGCGATGAAGGAAGCCGCCGCCGCCTCGCTCAGCCGGGCACCGTCCGGCCCGAAATAGGCGATGGGGCGTCCGCCAGCCTGATAGCTGCCGACCGTGAACTCGACCTCGGCCATGCCGAAGGCGCGCACCGCCTCGGCGACGGGGTTGTCGGTCACGCCGTGGATCCAGGAGGCACCACGGTCGAGGGGCTGCGCCCCGCTCCGATCGGTCCAGGTTCGGCCGCCGACGCGCTCGCGCGCTTCGAGGACGGTGACGCCCTGACCCGCCTGGGTCAGCAGACGGGCGGCGGTGAGGCCGGACACGCCGGCCCCGATCACGAGGGTGTCGAGGTGAGTCACGAGATTCCAATCAGGCAAGGGTGTGCGCCCGAGTGTATCGGGCAGGAGAACGCGTCAGGCTTCGCGGCGCGGGCGAGGCCCCTACTCGTCGGGGACGAGCACGGGGGTGTCCCGGTTCAGGGTCTCCCCGCGGAAGAACGGCTTCGAAGCGGGACGCAGCCACCAGATCCCCATCAGCACGAAGCCAAAGAGGATCGCGCCGATGCCGATCACGAAGGCCCCGCCGACGCCGAGCAGCACCGTGTAGCTGTAGTCCACGCTGATCATGTCGATCGCCGACTGCACGAAGGCGTAGCCGAGCATCAGCCCGCCGAGCGCCGGGAGGATGCCGCGCAGCCACAGGTTCCGGGCGCTGTCGCGCAGGGTGTCCCGGAAGTACCAGACGCAGGCGAAGGAGGTGATGGCGTAGTAGAGCGCCACCGCGAGCCCCATCGAGGTAAGGGAGTCGGCGAGCACGTCCTCCGAGATGATCGACATGGCGACGTAGTACACAATCGCGGCGGCCCCCATCATCGTGGTCGAAAACCACGGGGTCTTGAACGTCGGGTGCAGGCTCGCGAACTTCGCCGGCAGCGCCCGGTACACGGCCATCGAGAGGGTGCCGCGCGCCGTCGGCAGGATCGTGGTCTGCGTGGAGGACGCCGCCGAGACGAGCACCGCGAGGATCAGGAACCAGCCCCACGGCCCGAACAGGACGTCGCGGAGCACCGTGAACACATCGTCCAGGTTCGCCTCGTTCGTCAGCCCGAACCCCGTGTCCCCGAACCCGGCGAACATCATGACCGCAACCGACACCCCCACATAGGTCACGATGAGGATCGCGATGCTGGTGAGCGCGGCCCGGCCCGGGGTCTTCCGGGGGTTCTTCGTCTCCTCGTTCAGCGCGAGGCACGAGTCCCACCCCCAGTAGATGAACAGGCACAAGAGCACCGCCTGCATGAAGCCGGACCAAGAACCGATCTCCGCCGGGTTGAACCAGCTCCAGTCGAAGGCGACGGAACCGGGATTCGAGCCGTTGAGCGCGTTGACCGTGGCCAGCACCCCGAACGCGATGAGCGCGGCGTACTGAATGGCCATCATCGTCATCTGCAGGCGAGCGCCGATCTGCACGCCCACCGTGCTGATAAACGTCATCAATGCCATGAAACACACCGACGTGACGACCACGATCGTGCGGTTCTGCGCGAACTCCTCGTTGCCGAGCAAATACCAGAAGTACTGCCCCGTGATCTCGCCGACGTTCGCGAGCACCATGATCGAGGCCACGGCAACGGCCCAGCCCCCGATCCACCCCGTCACGGGCCCGAATGCTTTTGTGCCCCATACGAACGTCGTGCCGCAGTCCGGCATCTCCTTGTTCAGCTCCTGATACGCGAGCGCCGCGAACACCATCGGCACGCAGGCCGCGATGAACGCCACGGGAGCCTGGGCGCCGATCGCGACAATCACATACCCCAGCGTCGCCGCCAGGGAATAGAGGGGAGCGGTGGAGGCCAAACCGATCACCGTTGACCCCACCACGCCCAGGGTGCCCGTGTTTAGGCCCTTCCCCACATGGATGTGTCCGGTATCGGTGGCGTTGTCCAGCGTGTGCTTTGCCATGAGAGTTCTCTTCTTCGTCGGTGAAGGTGCGGCTGAGCTCATCATACGACGCGTCAGCGCTGCGGCCCCCGATGCGCGAAGATAAACGGGTGGGGAACTCTTCCCGCACGCAATTCGAGAGGCACCCGCATGAGCCTGGTCCGGCTGAACGACGTCACCGTCCGCTACGAGAACGCGCAGATTCTGCGCGAGACTCACTTCCGCCTCGAAACGGGCGACCGCGTCGGCCTGATCGGGCGCAACGGCACCGGAAAGACCACCCTCCTCAAGCTCGTGCTCGACCAGATCCAACCCGACTCCGGCACCGTCACCGTCGAAGACGGGCTCAAGATCGGCTACTTTTCCCAGTTCTCCGAGCTCGACGGCACCGCCACCATCACCCAGGTGCTCGACGGGCTCTTCGCCGACGTACACGCCGTCCAGGCCGAACTCGACGCGATCGACCAGGCGCTCGCCGCCGGCCCGGACGCCGACGAGATGGACCGGCTGATCAATCGCCAGGCGGAGCTGTTCGCCGAGATGGAGCAGCTGGACGGCTGGGATTACCCGCGCAAGATCGACCAGGCGCTCACGGTGCTCGGCTTCTCCGAAGCGCACCGGGTGAACGCGATCGACGACCTCTCCGGGGGGTGGCGCAACCGCGCCGCCCTCGCCAAAATCCTCCTCGAGGAGCCGGACATCCTGCTGCTCGACGAGCCCACGAACTTCCTCGACGTGGCGGGCGTCGAGTGGCTGGAGTCCTGGTTCCGCACCTTCCGCGGCGCGGCCATCATCGTCTCGCACGACCGCACCTTCCTCGACCAGATCGCGACCCGGATCGTGGAGGTGGAGAACTTCCACCTGCACGAGTACTCGGGCAACTTCGCCGCGTACCTGATCGAGAAACAGTTCCGGCTGAAGAACCTGGAACAGCAGTTCAAGCACGAGTCCGAGCTGCTCGCCTTCGAGGCCGAGGGGATCGCGGATCGCCGCGAGGCGGCCAAGAACCGCGGCAAGGGGCTCGGCAGACAGCTCTCGAACATCAAGAAGAGCCGCGCCCCGCGCCCGGTCGACGAAATCATCACCGAGATTTACCGCGGCCTGCACGTCAAGGACGTGCTCTGCCGGGTGAACGACCTCACGAAGTCCTACGGGGAGCGCACCCTGTTTCGCGACCTGAGCTTCGAGATCCGCCGCGGCAACCGGATCGTGGTGCTCGGCGCGAACGGCTCGGGCAAGTCCACCCTGCTCCGGGTGCTCACGGGGGAGGAACGCCAGGACTCGGGCGATATCTCGTGGGCGGGCGGCGCGAAGGTGGTCTCCTACAACCAGGTTCTCGAGGAGCTGGACGTCGATGACACCGTGAGCCACGCGGTCAACGCCTACCCGGACTCGCTCGCGCTCACCGCGACGAAGAAGTCGGTTGGCCGCTTCCTCGACATGTTCCAGTTTTCTGAGGCGGACAAGAAGAAGCGCATCCGGGAGCTCTCGGGCGGGCAGCGCGCCCGCGTCGCGATGGCGCAGTGCCTGCTCTCCGGGGCCTCCGTACTCGTGCTCGACGAGCCGACAAACCACCTGGACCTGCCGAGCACGCAGGTCATGGAGCGCGCGCTTGTGCACTTCCCGGGCGCCGTCGTCGTGGTCAGTCACGACCGCTTCTTCGCCGACAAGGTCGCCAACCGCGCCCTCGTGTTCAACGCCGAGGGGGCGGCCCCGGGCGAGATCGTGTCGCGGGCCGCGTAGCGTTCCCTCAGCCAGCGATGCCAGGGTACTGACATGCGCGTTGAGATCCTGATCACCGAGGGCTGCCCGAACGCCGGGCCGGCCGAAGCCGTCGCGCGGGCCGCGTTGCGCGAGCTGGGCATCGTCGACGCCGAGCTGCGGGTCGTGGAAATGCGGGAGCCGGCGGACTATGCCCGCTGTGCCTTCGGCGGTTCACCGACGGTGCTCGTGAACGGCTCAGATGTCATCCCCGATACCGTGCGCGTGCACGAACCTGCTTGCCGGGTGTATCCGAGCTCGGACGGGCTCCGCGGGGTACCCAGCCTGGCGGAGGTTGTGGCGGCGCTTCGCGGGTAACGGAGGTAGCCCCCACCGTTCACGGAAATCCTCCGTAGGATAGCCCCGTGCACACCACGGACGCGAGCGCGGGGGCCGGAACGGCCCGGAACGCTCCGCCCGCCCTGCTGCCCGCCGCGCTCCTGGCGGGGGCCGCGCTGTTCCTCTTCGGCTTCGAGCTCGACCTCGTCGGGTATCCGCTGTTGGCGGCGGCGCTCCTCACCGGCTTCGCGGGCTCGCGTGAGCTCGGTCGGGACACCCTGCTGATCGGGGCCGGGCTCGGCGTCGTCTCGCTCACCTCGGTTGCCGCTGACGTGTCCTGGCCGAGTTTCTTCCGGATCGGCACCGTGCTCGCCCTCGCCGTGATCGTGCCCGTCGCACTCGACCGGCTGGTGTTTCGCCGCCGCGTCATCCGCTTCCCGTGGCGCAGTCGGCAGAAAAAGAGTCGCGCCGAGATCGCGTACCTCATTGCCGTGCCGGTCCTCGGCTGGCTGATCCTGCCGTTCTACTTCGTGAGCTCCGGGGCATACCAAAACTGGCCGTCGCTCGTGGATGGGGGAGAGCTCGCCCGATTCTTTGTCGGGGTGAACGCGGTGGGCACCTGGGACGAACTCTTCTTCATCTGCATCACCTTCGCGCTGCTGCGCCGGCACCTGCCGCTCTGGCCGGCAAATCTGCTCACCGCCGTGATCTTCGTCTCGTTCCTCTGGGAGCTCGGCTACCGGTCCTGGGGCCCGCTGCTCACCTTCCCCTTCGCGCTCTTGCAGGGGTACCTCTTCGATAAGACGAAATCGCTCGGCTACGTGCTCATCGTGCACCTGCTCTTCGACGCGATCGTGTTCCTCGCCATCGTGAACGCGCACCATCCGGGCACGATCCCGTTCTTCCTGGGCTAGCGGAAGTGCTTCTGGCGACACCTCTGCCGGTGCTCTGGCTGGTTCTCCGCGCGGACCCCCTGCCCGCTCACCCCGCAGGGAGACGGCTTAGCGAACCCCGGTGAATCCGGTGACGATCAGCCAGGTGAGGACGAAGGCGAACACGAGGGAGTTGACCGCGGTCGTTGCGATCAGCAGAATATCTGGGCCGTGCTGCCAGATCTTCCGAACGCAGCTGCCCACGATGACCGCCGAGAGCAGGAGCGGGGCAAGGAGCCAGAGCGGCCCCAGGAGCATCGCGCACAGAATGGTCAGCGCAACGAGCGCGAGCGTGGCGACACCCTCCACGCGTGCGGGGGTGCGAATTCTCGTGTTGGTGCTGCTCATGTCACCTAAACCCTTCGGTATCCGTCACCCGTAAACGGGGAATCGATTTGTCGAGCCCCCGTTGAGAGCGTTCAGGCCAGACGGCGGGTCCTGACCGCGGTGTGCACAGCGTACCGGCGAACGTCAGGCGCATCACCCGAAGCAGGGGGTGAGCTTTCGCCGCTCAGGAGCGCTACCGGGGTAGCTGCGCCGCGACGGCCGCTACGCTTTCCGCCGGCGCGGCAACGGGCAGCGAGCAGGCGTTCTCCTGGGAGATGCGGCGCAGCAGTGCCCAGAGCAGGAGCCCGAGGGACAGCGCCGCGAGGAACGGTTGCACCGGTTCGAAAAACTGCATGGCCCCGGCGGAACCCAGGGCGAGCAGGACCAGCTTGTTGCACACCGGGCAGCCCACCGCGAAGAACGTGACGACGGCCCCGATGAATCCCGCACGGTTCGGTTTCGTCGGCTGACCGGCGAGCGGGGAGCGCACATAGGTCGCCACGAGCAGGCCGGTGAGGGCGGCGCTCAGCGCGAGAACGGGCACGGACCACCAGGTCGGCGGCACCTCCCGGGTGAACAGGGGCGTGTCAATCAGGTCGGTGGGGATCGCCACGACGAGGAAGGTCGCGGTGGCGGCCCCGAGCGCGACGAGCCAG
>NZ_JAPFRB010000006.1:115895-118300 GCF_035726885.1 Leucobacter sp. M11
TGAACGAACACGGTGCGGAGCACAGACGCGCCTTCCTACGGGGAGCGGGGAGTTTCCACGAGCCTACCCGGCGACAACCTCCGCGAGGTGCTGGCCGGTCAGGCTGTTCCCAGGCTCCGCGACGAGCTCGCGCGGGGTGCCCTCGAACACGATTTGGCCGCCGTCGTGCCCCGCACCCGGCCCGAGGTCGATGATCCAGTCCGCGTGCGCCATCACGGCCTGATGGTGCTCGATCACGATCACGGTCTTGCCCGCGTCCACGAGCCGGTCGAGCACCCCGAGGAGCTGTTGCACATCGGCGAGGTGCAGGCCCGTCGTCGGCTCGTCCAGGACGTACACCTCGCCGCCGTCGCCCATCTGCGTGGCGAGCTTCAGCCGCTGCCGTTCCCCGCCCGAGAGCGTCGTCAGCGGCTGGCCCAGGCTCAGGTATCCGATGCCGACATCGTTCATCCGCTCAAGAATCTTCACGGCAGCCGGGGTCTTCGCCGCCCCGTCCCGGAAAAACTCGAGCGCCTCGGCGACGGGCATACCGAGCACCTCGCTGATGTTCTTCCCGGCCACCCGATACTCGAGGACCGCGGCCTGGAAACGCTTGCCGCCGCACTCCTCGCACACGGAGGAAACGGGAGCCATCATCTGCAGATCGGTGAACACGACCCCCGCGCCGTTACACGCCGGGCACGCGCCCTCCGAGTTCGCGGAAAACAGGGCGGGCTTCACCCCGTTCGCCTTCGCGAACGTCTTGCGGATCGGCTCCAACAGTCCCGTGTACGTGGCCGGGTTGCTGCGCCGCGAACCCCGGATCGCGCCCTGATCCACGACCACGACGCCGTCGCGGCGCGCGATCGAACCGTGCACGAGCGAACTCTTCCCGGAACCGGCGACCCCGGTCACCACCGTCAGCACCCCGGTCGGCACGTCCACGCTCACGTCCCGAAGGTTATTCGTGTTCGCCCCGCGCACCTCGATCACCCCCGTCGCCGGGAGCACCGCGGGCTTCAGACTCGCCCGGTCGTCCAGGTGACGCCCCGTGAGCGTGTCGCTGGCACGCAAGCCCGCAACCGAACCCTCATAGGTGATCCGCCCGCCCGCGGCTCCCGCGCCCGGCCCGAGATCGACAACGTGATCGGCAATCTCGATCGTCTCCGGCTTGTGCTCGACCACGAGCACCGTATTGCCCTTGTCCCGCAGGTGCGTGAGCAGGGTGTTCATCTTCCGGATGTCGTGCGGATGCAGGCCCACCGTCGGCTCGTCAAACACGTAGGTGATGTCGGTCAGGGACGAACTCAGGTGCCGCACCATCTTCACCCGCTGCGCCTCGCCGCCGGACAGGGTCCCGGTGGGACGCTCCAGGGCCAGGTATCCGAGCCCGATCCCGACAAAGGAGTCCAGCGCCAGCTGAAGGTTTTCCAGCAGCGGGGCCACGGGCGGCAGGTCCAGCCCGCGCACCCACTCCGCGAGATCCGAGATCTGCATCGCGCAGGCATCCGCGATGCTGATTCCCGCGACCTTCGAGGAGCGGGCCAGTTCGCTCAGCCGGGTGCCCTGGCAGTCGGGGCACACCTGGAACGTGACCGCGCGGTCCACGAACGCCCGGATGTGCGGTTGCAGCGCCTCCCGATCCTTCGACAGCATCGACTTCTGGATGCGCAGCACCAGCCCCTCGTAGGTGAGGTTGATGCCGTTCGCCTTGACCTTCGTCGGCTCGTGGTACAGGAACGCGTGTCGCTCCCTTTCGGAGTAGTCCCGGATCGCCTTGTCCGGGTCCACGAAGCCGGAGCCGGAATACATCTTCACGTTCCAGCCGTCCACGCCGTACCCGGGCACCGTAATCGCGCCCTCGTTGAGCGACTTCGAGTCGTCCATGACCTCGGCGAGGTCGATGTCGGAGACCCGGCCGAGGCCCTCGCAGCGCGGGCACATGCCGCCGACGCGGTGATAGCTCGCCTTGACGGCCTTGCTGTGGGCGTTCTTCTCGACCGTGATCGCGCCGCTGCCCGACACCGTCGCCGTGTTGAACGAGAACGCGCTCGGAGAGCCGATCTGCGGCTCGCCCACCCGGCTGAACACCACCCGCAGCATCGCGGTGGCGTCGGTGATCGTGCCCACCGTCGACCGCGGATTCGCCCCGATCCGCTCCTGATCCACAATGATCGCGGTGGTGATGCCCTCCAAGACATCCACGTCCGGGCGGGCCAGCGTCGGCATAAAGCCCTGCACAAACGTGCTGTACGTCTCGTTAATCATGCGCTGAGACTCCGCGGCGATCGTGCCGAACACGAGCGAGCTTTTCCCCGAGCCGGACACCCCCGTGAACACGGTCAGCCGGCGCTTGGGCAGGTCAACGCTCACCTCGCGCAGCGTGTTCTCGCGGGCCCCGCGCACCCGGATGACCTCGTGCCGAT
>NZ_JAPFRB010000006.1:118348-122818 GCF_035726885.1 Leucobacter sp. M11
TCATCGATACTCCCAGGGTCCACGGGGTCGCCCCCGGCTGCGCCGCCCGGGACCCCGGTCGACCTGTGCCAGACATTTTCCTCCCAAACCGTCCTCCGAGCAAGCGACGCCCCGGGCCACCGTCACCGGCAGGCCCTACGATGAAACGGTGACTCCCGCAACGATCCTTCGCCTCGTCGCCGAGACGGACGCCCCCGGCGTGCCCTACGCCGTCTGGGCGCTCGGCGGCGCCCTGCTCGTCTTCGTCCTCGCCACGCTCTACCGGGGCCGCGGCGGCCGCGGGAAGCGCTGATCACATGTCCGGTCAGCGCAGCTTCGCCGGTCCCTCCGTCCTCGACGAGCAGGGGCTCGCCCTCGGCCTCGCCCCGGCGCTCACCCCGCAGGGATTCGACCAAGACCCCAGCTTCTTCACCGGATTCGCGGTGCGCCCGATCGTGCTCGCCCGCGGACTCCTGACCCTCGCCGACATCACCGCCTCCCGCTACTTCCAATACACCCCGAGCTCCCAGCGCGACCCCGTGCTCACCGCGAACGGGGACCGGCTGCGCGCCGAGTGCTTCTCCGCCTGCAACAGCGTCTACGCCCGGCTCGACCTGCTCGCCCCCGGCTTCGACGGCGGCGACATCGCCCACGGCACCACCAACGTGGACCTGGGCCCCGACATCCGCGCACTCCTCGCGGGACTCGGCCGCGCCGAACTCCTGCGCCTGCGGGTCGGCAGCGACGGACTCCACGCCGCCACCCCAGCGGCGCAGGCGAGCGAGCGGCCCGTCAATATGCCCGACCGCTGGGTGCGCGCCCTCGGCAACCTCGCCGAGGGCCACCGCGCGCTCGCCCCGGCCCTCGAACTCGGGGCCGCCGACGCCCGTGCCCTCCTCGCGGAGGTGCCCGCCGCGAGCGCCGCCGGGAAAACCCTCTGGCTGACCCCAGCCCGCTCCGGCCTCCGCCTCGGGACACGGCCCACCCCGACCGGCATCTCGCTGCCCGGCCCCCACCGACTCAGCGCCGCCAAGCGCCTCCTCACGCACGTGCGCGGAGCCGCGCTCTACACGGGAGACGCCGGATCGCTCGCCGTGGAGTTCCGGCTCCCCGATGCCCGACTCACCCTCGGGCTCACCGCGGAGGCCTGGCAGGGCCACTCCGGGGAGGGCGCCCTGCTCGGCCAACTCGCCGCCCCGGAGCGCCTCGCGGACGCCGAACTGCTCGGGGCACTGCTCGCCTTCGAGCCCGTGATCGACCTCGGGCGCCTCCAGCGCGAATCAGGGCTCAGCGCGGAACGGGCGACCGGTGCGCTCGCCGTGCTCGCCGCCTCCGGCCGCGTCGGCTGGGACCTGCACGACGGGGCCCACTTCCACCGCGAACTCCCCGATCACCCCGAGCGGGCCACCCGGGACCAGCCTCGGCTGGTCCGCGCGCGCCGACTCGTTGCCGCGGGCCTCGTCCGCGCAACCGGCCCGGGGGAGTGGACCGTGACCGGCGACGGAGGCTCCTCCGACGCAACCGTCCGAACCGGCGCAGGCTCGGCCAGCTGCTCCTGCACCTGGTTCCTCCGCCACGGCTCCGGCCGCGGCCCCTGCGCCCACCTGCTCGCCGTCCAACTCACCACCCGGGAGACCCATGCCTGACACGTCCCTGCCCGACGCATCTGTGCCGGACACCCCCGTGCCGGACACCCCAGTGCCGGACACCGCGCTCGCCGCAGCGGTGCGCGCCTTCGTCGACCTCGGCTGGCTCGGCGCCGACCGTGACCGGGCGCTCGACCTGCCGCTCGGCACCGCCGAGCAACAGCGCGCCGTCGTCAGCGGCATGAGCCGCGGCGACTGGGGAGCATGGGGCGAGACCGGGCCGAACCGCTTCGGCTGGCTGAGCAGCATCCAGCCCATCGAGGATCGCGGGCTCTTCGCGCTGTTCGGGATCCGCTGCGGCGTGCCCGCCAAACGCGCGGTCCGCATCCTGACCTCGGCCGGGGGCGCGGGCGACGAGCTGGAGACCCGGGTCGTGGCCTCCCGCGGGGCCGCCTACGCCGAGCGCTTCGTGCTCGAGGCCGCCGCCTCCGCCAGACGCGCCTGGGAACACGCCACCTCGCGCAATGCCGGGGCCGCGGTGCGCCTTGTGGCCGAGCTCGGCCTGCCCCTGCCGGAGCACCCCGACTACCTCAAGGACTGGGCCGTGTACGCGCTCGGCGCGCTCACCGGCGGCGGTGAGCTGATGCCCGCCGACCGCGGCCTGATTGCCGCCGAGCTGCTCGCGCCCCGCTACCCCGAGCACGCCCGCGCCGCGGTCGCCCTCGGCACCCCGGCCACCGGACCCTTTGGGGAGTCGGTGCCCGCCGCGCTCAAGCGGGGCTGGCTGAGCCGCGATGCGGCGATGGACCTGGCCATCGCCGGTCTCGACGCCGCGCAGCGCCCCGGCGATCGCAAGGTCTGGGCCACCCTCCTCACCGGCCCGCTCGGCCTCACCGAGCCGGGAAACGAGGCGGAGCTGGACGCGCGGACCGAGACGCTCCTGTCCGCCATCGCCACGGGCGACGCCGCCGTCGTCGAGGCCTTCGCTCCGGCGCTGATCGCCCGTGCCGACGACGCGCTGCTCAGCGAAATCCTCGTCCTCGGGCTGGCCGCGAAACCCAAGAAAACCAAGCGGGCCCTGCTGCTGGCCGCCGCGGCGCGTTCCGCTCCTTCAGCCGCGGCCCGCGAGGACCTGGCGGCGCTGTTCCGCCCGCTCGCCGCGGGCACCGATGCGCAGCTGGCCAAGCCCGCCCGGGCCCTCCTCGACGCCTGGGGCGTCACAGAACCCGCCGAGAGCGCAGCCGGTGGTCCCGCCGAAGCCGAGGGGCCGCTGCCCGAGTGGCGGAGTGTGCCGCCGCTCTGGACGGTGCCCCCATTCGACGCGGGCGAGGAAACCCCGGCGGGGCTCACCGCGGCCGCCGCGAGGCTGACGGGCCGCCCAGAGGGCGTCGTCGACCTCGAGGTGGAGCGCTTCCTGGCGCTCGCCAACGCGGTCGCCCGCGACGACGAAGCCGCCGTCCGCACCGCGCTCGGCGGGGTGCGGCGAAGCTGGGTGGCCGGGCTGCGCCAGGTCGTCGCCTGGCGGGCGGGGGAGCCCTCGCCCACCCGGGACACCCCGCCCAACCGCGAGTGGGCGGGCGCGACCGGCACCACCTGGCAGCCCCTGCCCGCCCGGGAAGCGCAGGTGTTCCAGCGGCTGGGCACCGTCCCCGTCCTGCTGTCAACCCCGAGCCGGGACGACCTGAGCATCGACCCGGCCGAGCTCGTCGCCCGGCTGGGTCGGTACCGCGACGCGGGGGCGATCGCGAGCGAGGCCGATCTGCTGCTGGCCCTGTTCCGGCTCGACCGGACCGGGGTCACCCCGGGACAGCGCGACGCCCTCGCCGACCTCGCGGTGCCGGTGCTGACCCAGGACGGGGACACCATGCCCCTGCCCGCCGGAGCCGCGATCGTCAGGTACCTCGACGACCCCCTCCTCGAACCCGCGCTGTTCCTCGACGCGCGCACCCACGCCTGGTGGCCGGAACCGCTGCGCCTGCCCGCGTCGCTCTCGGACTTCCCGCCCCGGCTCAAAGACGAGGGCTATTTCGGTGGCCAGGACCTCGCGACCTTCCCCCGGTGGGGAGACGGGGCCGGGCGCGAGGTGGTCGCGAGCGAGCTCGACACCCTCGGGATCTGCCTCCGGCAAACGGTGACCCGGGCCACCCCGCTCACCCCGGGGCTCGCCGCGAACCTGATCGGGGCGCAGCGGGCCTTCCACCGCGTGGCCGCCGAAGACGGCGTCCGCGCGATCCACGAGGCCTGGGAGCGCGGATTGCTCGTCCCCGGCGTCGCCGACCCGGCGCTGCTGGACTGGGCGGAGACCCCGGATCGCGTGGCCGCCTTCGCGACCGCGGCTCGCGCGCTCGCCGAGGAGGGGCTGCTCGCGCCCGTCTGGCCGATGCTCGACGGGATCGTGCTCGCCTCGGTGCAGTCGCCCCGACTGCTGGCCGGCACCGCAGAGCTTGTGGAAACGATCGAGGCCCTCGCGCCCGCGGTGGCCGCAGCCGTCGCCGAGGGGCTCGCCCCGGCCGACAGCCTGGACCTGCCCGGCGTGCGCCTGCTCGCCGAGGGCAAGGGGTCCTCCCGCGCGGTGACCCGGGCCCGGGTGATCTGTGCGGCCCTGCCGCCCGTCGCGGCAGGGAACACGCCCGCCGTGGCCCTGGAACCCGCGACCGTGCCCGAACTCGACGACGCTGGGTTCGCCGCACTCTGGCCGGTCGAAGCCGGAGACCGGCCCGCGCTCGACGACGGCGCCGAGGTCCGCGCCGCCTGGCAGGACCCGGCGGCGAGCACGCGCCTGCTCGAGATCGAGCTGCGCTTTCCTGCGCCCCCGTCCGGCGCGGACACCGCGGTGTTTCGCACCCGCACGTCGTGGTTTTACGACCTCACGGAAGAGGGCCAGTGCGGGATGACCGCGATCCGG
>NZ_JAPFRB010000006.1:122891-124750 GCF_035726885.1 Leucobacter sp. M11
GGGCCATCGTGGTGTCCCCGACGCGAAACTGGCGGGAGGGCAGCGCCGGACCGGCGCAGCGCGTCGGCCCCATGCCGCCGCTGTCCACCGGACTGATCGCCGTGTTCCTGGGCAGCCACTGCCACGACAACGCCTCCGACTTCTACGCCGTCGAGGCCGCGCGGAAGGGCCTGTTCGGGGCGGCCGGCGTCGGCATCGCCGCCCGGCGGCTGCTCAGCAACGAGGACTGCAGCCCGGTCAAGCTCGTGAAGATCATCGAGGAGGAGCCGGACACCATCGCCGCGCTCTGGCCCGTGCTCACCGAGGGCGTGCGCCGCGCGGCTGAGCTGCCGACACCGCCGCGGTGGCTGAACCGGGTCCTCGACGTGGCCCTGGCCCGCGCCGAGCTGTTGCGGGCGGCACAGCAGCGCGGCCTGCTTGGCGATGCCGCGGCACCTGCGGCGGCGTGGCCCGGGCTCGCCGAGCTCGCGGCCCGCACCGGGAACAGCGCGGCGCTCGGCAAAGCGCGTCGGCTGCGGGCGGCGCTGGGTCACGCGTAATCCCGGCTACCCGCGCTTCGTCTCCCGAGCGAGCAACCAGATCAGATACCCGCCGCCGAGGCACACCGTGACCGCGCCGACGGGCACGCTGATCCCGGGGAACGCGTGCTGGGCGATGAGGTCGGCGCCGCTGAGCAGCGCGGCCCCCACGCACGCCGAGGTGACGAGGTCGAGCGGGGCACCGCCCGGCCGGAGGCGGCGGGCCACCTGCGGGGCCGCGAGGGCGACAAACGCGATCGGGCCCGCCGCGGCGGTGACGAGCGCGGTCAGCCCGATGCCCACCACGATCATGGCGAGCTTTGTCGCCTCCACGCGCAGCCCGAGGGCGGCGGCGGCGTCGTCGCCGAGGGCGAGCTGCCGGACCCGGGGCCCGAGCCAGGCCGCGGCCAGCCCGAACCCCGCGGCGGCGATCAGCGCGGGGGCGAGTTGCTCCCAGCGCGTCCCGTTCAGGGTGCCCGCGCCCCAGACCGCCGCCCGCATCGCAAACTCCACGTCGACCTTCACCATGATCCACGTGTTCAGCGAGGTGAGCATCGCGCCGAGGGCGATGCCGACGACGATCAGCCGGAATCCCTGCACGCCACGCTTCCAGGCCAGGGCGTACACGCCGAGCGCGGTGACGAGCCCGCCGATCAGCGCCCCGGACGCGGTCGCGAGGTAGCCGGTGCCGCCCAGCAGCATGGCGATGAGCACGCCGGAGAGGGAACCCGTCGTGAAACCGATGACGTCCGGGCTGCCGAGCGGGTTTCTCGTGAGCGACTGGAACAGCGAGCCGCTCATCCCGAGGGCCGCGCCGAACACCGCCGCCGCGAGCACGCGCGGCAACCGCCACTCGACCACGACGCGGCGCACCTCCTCGGAGCCGCCGCCCAGCAGCGCCGTGACGATGTCCGGCACCGACACCGTATAGGCCCCGAGGGACAGCGCGAGCAGCGCGAACAGCGCCGTGAGGGCGATGAGCGCCGCGCAGGCGATCAGGGTGCCGCGGCGGACCCGGAAGGAGACCCGCCCGAAGCGCAGGGTGCGCGCCGGGGTCGCGGCGCTCACAGCGCGCTCGCCCGGGTTCGCCGCACGAGCAGGATCAGCACGGGGGCCCCGACGAAGGCGGTGACAATGCCCACCTGCAGCTCGGCGGGGTGCACCACCAGCCGCCCAAGGATGTCGGAGACGAGCAACAAGACGGGCGCGAGCACGAGCGAGAACGCGAGGATCCAGCGCTGATCCGGCCCGGTGAGCCAGCGCACCGCGTGCGGCACCATGAGCCCCACGAACGCGATCGGTCCCGCCGCGGCGGTCGCCGCCCCGCACAGCAGGGTGATC
>NZ_JAPFRB010000006.1:124796-125030 GCF_035726885.1 Leucobacter sp. M11
TGGTCGCGAGCTCGTCGCCGAGCGCGACCGCGTTGAGCGAGCGCAGACAGAGCAGCGTGACGAGGAGGCCGAGTCCGATCACGGGCAGGATGGCGGTGACGGTGCCCTCCGGCCGGTCGGTGATCGTGCCCGCGCCCCAGAACCGCATCCGGTCGAAGGTGTCCGGGTTCATGAGGGCGAGGGCGGAGGAGAAGCCCCCGAGCACCGCGCCGAGGGCGATCCCGACCAGGGTGA
>NZ_JAPFRB010000006.1:125062-126445 GCF_035726885.1 Leucobacter sp. M11
GAGGCGATCCCGTACACGAGCAGGGTCGCGAGCACGGCCCCGGCGAAGGCGAAGGGCAGGAACTGCTCGATCCGCGTGAGCCCAAAGGCGGCGCTGCCGAGCACCACCGCGAAGCCCGCGCCCGCGTTCACGCCGAGGATCCCCGGGTCCGCGAGCGGGTTGCGGGTGACGGCCTGCATCAGCGCCCCGGACACCCCGAGGGCGACCCCGACGAGCACGCCGAGCAGGGTGCGTGGCAGGCGCAACTCGGTGACGATGAGCTGCTCCGCGGAGCCGTCCGGCGCGAACACGGCGTCGACGACGTCGCCCAGCGGCAGCACTCGGGAGCCGATCGTCAGGCTGAGACACGCGACGAGGAGCAACAGTCCGGCGGAGGCGGCGAGCAGCACCGAGCGCAGCGGCCAGCCGGGGGTCGCCCTCACGCGGGGGCCAACGCGCTCGTGAACGGGGCGGCCGGGTCCGCCATGAGCTGCTCCAGGGGGAAACCGCACTCGCGACTCAGCGCCTTCAGCAGCCCGTGCCGGGTCGCGAAGCCGGAGCCCTGCATCGCCGCCTGCAGGCCGTCCCCGGCACGCAGGCACACGATCGCGAGGTTGAGCCTCGCCCGGGTCCGCCAGGTGGCGAAGGTGAGCCCGGTCTCCTCGCGGAAGAGGCGCTGCACGTGGCGCACGCTCGTGAACTGGCGTTCCGCGAGCTCGTCGAGCGTGCCGTCGAATCGGGCCGCCTCCAGCGCGATCGCGTTCGCCGTGGGGTGCTGGGGGAGGGCCAGGGGGAAGTACTCCTCGGTCGTGGCGCGCAGCAGCTCCTCGATCGCGAGCCGGAAGGAGTTGCGCTCGGCCTGCGTCTCCGGGGCCGCGCAGAGCATCACCGTGATCAGCTCGGTCAGGGCGGGCAGCGGCCCGAGCACGCGCGTGCGCCCCCCGGGCGGCACCGCCCCGGGGTTGAGCATCGGGCCGAGCGCCATGCCATCATCGGACAGGGCAAGCCCGTGCAGAACGTCCGCGGGCAGCCAAGCGGCCTGCCCGCCCCGCAGGGTGAGCGTCTGCCCGTCGAGCGTGAGCGTGCCCGTGCCGGACACGACGTAGACCAGGTGCGGCCACTCGTGCCGGTGCGGCTCGTGGCCGTGGAACCGGATGGCGTGGGTGCTGGCGACGCTGCGGCCGAGCTCGGCAAAGTTCACGGGGGTCCTCGGGATCGGGCGGACGGGGGCCAGTCGGATCCCGTCGCCCTGGTGGAGACGGTGTCACCTTGGGCGCGCCTGATCCGACGAAGACAAGGCTATCCTAACTTAGCGGCGTCGTCGTGCGCCACCGTGTTCGTGTTCGTCCCCTCACCCAGAAAGCCCTCCCCATGTCACTGACCCGTCGCCCCCTGACGTTCCTG
>NZ_JAPFRB010000006.1:126497-127798 GCF_035726885.1 Leucobacter sp. M11
AGAGCGGAAACGCCGAGCCCGGCGGCACCGCGGCGGGGGACACCCGCACCGTGAGCACCGACCTCGGTGACGTCACCGTGCCCGCCGAGGCCGAGCGCATCGTCGTGCTGAACTCCAACCTCGCGGGGTACCTCTTCGCGCTCGACACCCCGGTGCACGCGACGATCCCCGAGGTCCCCGGCCCCGGCGGCGGTGACTACCCGGAGAGCTGGGCCGCGGACGCCAAGCAGGACGGCACCGTCATCCTGCCCTGGGGCGAGGACGGCTTCGACTTCGAGGCGATCCTCGCCGAGAAGCCCGATCTCATCATCGGCGGCGGTCAGGGCTTCCCCGCCTTCCAGGCCGCGGAGGCCTACGAGCAGCTCAGCGAGATCGCCCCCACGGTGATCGTCAGCAAGGACCTGCTCACCTGGCAGGGCCAGCTCGACTTCATCGCCGAGGACGTGCTCGACGACGCGGCCGGCGGCAAAAAACTCGTTGATGCCTACGACGCCCGCGTCGCCGAGGTGGCCGAGGCCATCACGCTGCCCCCGCTGCCCGTCGCCTACCTCGTGATGACCACCGACGGGGTGCCCTACTCCCTGCCCGAGGACTCGGCCCTCCCGCAAACCCTGGCCGAGCTCGGCTTCGAGCCCGCCCCCGTGATCGCCGACAACCCCGAGTTCACCGCCTTCGGCACCGGCGACTCCTTCGAGCTGAGCACCGAGCAGGTCACCGAGGTCCTCACCGCGCCCTCCCTCTTCGCCTTCGGCTTCAACACGACCCCCGTCTCGCTCGCCGAACTCGCGAAAAACCCCGTCTACGCCGCGCTGCCCGCCATCTCCGGCGGCCACGCCGTCGACCTGCCGAACTGGGGCTACCGCGCCGACTACCTGCGCACGATGGAACTGCTCGACTGGGTCGAGACCCAGTTCTCCTAAGCCCCGATCCGCTCGCCCCGCCCCCAGGAGACCCCCGCATGGCCCAGCACCGCTTCCGCCCCCTCCCGCTCGTCCACCGCAGGCTCACGGTGCTCCGCGTCGCCCGGGTCACCCCACGCATGCTCCGGGTGACCCTCGGCGGCGAGGAACTCACGGGCTTCACCCGCGACGGGCTCGACCTGGCCGCGTTCGACAGCCCGGGCTTCGACGACCATGTCAAGCTCATCTTCGCCCCGGGCGGGGACCTCGCCGCCGCGCTGCCCCGCCAGCTCGCCGACACGATCGACTGGCCGGCGGCCCCGCACCGGGAGACGCGAGACTACACGCCGAGGCGATTCGACCCGGTGGCGGGTGAGCTGGACCTGGACTTTGTGCTCCACG
>NZ_JAPFRB010000006.1:127841-128139 GCF_035726885.1 Leucobacter sp. M11
AGACGACCTCCACCTTGCCGGGCCGAAATCCACGGTGGTGCTCCCGGACGAGATCGACTGGGTGCTCCTGGCGGGGGACGAGACGGCCCTGCCGGCCATCGCCCGCTTCCTCGAGGAACGCCCCGTGCCAGCCCCCGTCAGGGTCGTGATCGAACTCGGCGACCCCGCCGCTCGTCAGGAGCTCTCGCTCCGAGACGGGGACACGATCGAGTGGGTGGTCACCGCCCCGGGGGAGGCCTCCCGCCTCGCGGATGCCGTGCGCGCGCTCGACTGGTGGCCCGGCGGCCCCTACGCCTGG
>NZ_JAPFRB010000006.1:128178-130961 GCF_035726885.1 Leucobacter sp. M11
TTGCTCAGCCGGGAGCGGGACGTGCCCAAGAGCCACACGAATATCACCGGGTACTGGCACGCGGACGCAGCCAGCGACCCGGGGGCAGCCCCGGCGTTGGACGCCGGGTTGCTGCTGTCGCCGGTGCCCTGGTTCGCCGCCCGCGCGGCTCTCGAGATCGGGCTGCTCGATGCGATCGCCGTGCCCCCGGCGAGGCCCCTGTCCGAGCACGCCACGCGGCTCGGGCTCGACCCCACACCGGTGGCGACCCTCGCCGCGGCGCTCGTCGAATACGGGGTGCTGGCGCGGGTCGGCGAGGCGGTCGAGCTGGGCCCCGTCGGCGAGCTCGCCCTCGGCGACGAGCACCTCCGCGAGAGCCTGGAGGACGGGGTCGAGGCCCGGGCCATGCTCGCCCTCGGCGAGCTCGCGCCCGCGCTGTTCGGGGGACCCTCCGCCTACGAACGGCGGCACGGGCACAGCCTGCAACGCGCCTTCGACCGGGAGCCCGAGCTGGCCGCGGAGCAGGTCGAGGACACGGTCTCCTTCGGCTTTGTCGCCGGGGGGCTCCGCCGGCTGCCGGGCCTCGAGGCGGCGCAGAGCCTCGCGCTCACCGGCCCCGGAGCCAACCACGTGGCGCAGGTGCTCGGCAACGGCCGCGAGCTGAGCGTGTTCGGGGAGCCCACCCTCCTCGACGCGCTCCGCGCGGCAACCCCGGAGGGGGCGCCGCCCCTGGAGGCGTCGGCGGACGGGGACGCTGACCTGGTCGTGAGCGCCCTGGCCCTGCAGCACCGCAGCGACGAGGACGCACGGGTGTTTCTCGCCGCCCTCGCCGGGCGCGGGAACGCGCTGCTGCTGCTCGAAGAAATTGCGGGCCCGGGCTTGACCGGGCCGGGATTTGCGGAGCACCGGCTGGTGGCGCTCGCCGGCAGCGGGGTCGCCACCCGGTCGCGAACCGGCCTTCGTCGGCTCGCCGAGTCGGCCGGATGGCGGTGGCTCGGCTCCGAAACCCTGGGCTGGAACGTGGAGGCGATCCGGCTGGACCGGGGCACCGACGCGGGGTGAGCCCGGGGGTACCCGGGAGCCGCTGCGGCTGACATACTGGGCGCATGGACGTGCTGGGGAGTATCAACGATGTCGTGCTGGGTGCCGGGGACAAGCTGTGGACCTGGGCGGTGTTACCCATCCTCATCGTGCTCGGGCTGTACTTCACCCTGCGCTCCGGGGTGGTCCAGCTGCGCTGGCTCCCCGAGATGTTTCGCACGCTGACCGATAAGACGCCGACGCGGGAGGATGGGACCCCGCAGTCCGTCTCCGCCTTCCAAGCCTTCACGATCTCGGCGGCGTCCCGGGTGGGCGTCGGCAACATCGCCGGGGTGGGCACGGCCATCGCCATCGGCGGCCCCGGCGCGATCTTCTGGATGTGGACGATGGCCTTCATCGGCGGCGCATCGAGCTTCGTCGAGTCGACGCTGGGCCAGCTGTTCAAGGTCAAGGACGCGAGCGGCTTCCGCGGCGGCCCCGCCTACTACATGCTGCACGGCCTGAAATCGAAGTGGATGGGCACGCTGTTTGCGGGGATCCTGATCGTCTGCTTCCCCTTTGCCTTTAGCTCGCTGCAGGCCAACACGATCCAGGCGACGCTCTCCAGCAGCCTGGGGGATGCCCCCGGCTGGCTCCCGGTGGCCGTCGGCCTACTCCTGGCCGCCCTGACCGCGCTCGTCGTCTTCGGCGGGGTGCGCCGCATCGCGAGCGTCACGCAGGCCGTCGTGCCCGCGATGGCGCTCATCTACCTGCTGCTCGGCCTCGTCATCGTGTTCCTGAACCTGGAGCAGCTCCCCGCCGTGTTCGCCTCGATCTACACGCAGGCCTTCGGCCTGAACGAGGTCGTCGGCGCCACCTTCGGCATGATCCTCATGACGGGCATCAAGCGCGGCATGTTCTCGAACGAGGCCGGCCTGGGCTCGGCCCCGAACGCCGGGGCGAGCGCCGCGGTCACCCACCCCGTCAAGCAGGGCCTCGTCCAGACGCTCGGGGTCTACTTCGACACCTTCCTGGTCTGCTCGATCACGGCCTTCATCATCCTCGTTTCCGGGCCGGACCTCGCGAACGCGACGCGGGGCATCGGCCTCACGCAGGAGGCCATCGTGGGGACGCTGGGCCCCTGGTCGAACGTGCTGCTCAGCGTCATCATCTTCCTCCTCGCCTTCAGCTCCATCCTCGGCAATTACTACTACGGGGAGTCCAACATCGAGTTCATCTCCGGCAGCCCGCGCGTGCTCCTGGGGTACCGGGTCCTCGCCGTGCTCGCGATCTTCGTCGGCTCGATCGCCTCGGCCGACCTGATCTGGAACACGGCCGACGGCATCATGGGGCTCATGGCGCTCGTGAACCTCATCGCCATTGCGCTGCTCTCCGGGCTCGTCTTCCGGCTCATGCGGGACTACACCCGACAGCGCCGCGCGGGGCGGGACCCGGTGTTCACCCGGGACCTCATGCCCGACGTCTCCGGCATCACCTGCTGGGAGGACGAGGCGACGGTGACCGGTCCGGTCCGGGTGCCTCCGGCCCGCTGAGCTGCTCTGCCCGCTGAATCGCCCCGAGCGCTGGGTCGCCCCGGGCGCTGGGTCGCCCCGCCCCTGCCCGGATCCTGTTAGGGTGGCGGGGCTGGACACCGAGAACGACCTCAGGAGGACCTATGCGGCACCGCTTCACCCCGACCACCACACGGACCGGGGGGCGCCGCTTCGCAGCGGGGCTTGGCCTCGCCCTCAGCGCGGGCCTCGTCCTGAGCGGCTGCTCCTCGC
>NZ_JAPFRB010000006.1:131010-134067 GCF_035726885.1 Leucobacter sp. M11
GGTGGACATTCCCAGCAGCCCGCAGGGCGAGCGCGTGCGCTGGTTCTTGGAGCTGCTCAACGGCGAGGACGACGTGACCGCGGCGGACCTGGAGCCGGTGCTGAGCGAAGAATTTCAGCAGTCCGTCCCGGCCAAGGACCTGGCCGAGCAGCTCAACGCGCAGTTCCGTCCCGCGAAGCCCTTCGTGCCCACGGCCTACGAGGAGTTGGGCCTGACGGCCACGGTCACCGTCGCCGGGGCCATCGCAGCGCCCTTCGAGCTGGAGCTGACCGTGGACGAGACGGACACTGTCGTCGGTATGTTCCTCCGGCCGGTCGCTGAGCCATGAACGGGAGCCTTCTCACTCGACGAGGTTGAGGAGCGGATCCACGAGCTTCCCGGGGTGGTCGGGGCCCTGGTCACCACCGAGCGGGACGGCGACACCGAGGACGTCATCGCGGTGCGGGACACCAAGGCCGCCCCGATCGGCTCCGCGTTTAAGCTCTACGTGCTCGCCGCCGTCGCGGACGAGATCGAGGCGGGCGCAATCGCCTGGGACGACACCCTCACGCTCACCGCCGAGACGCGCAGCCTGCCGTCAGGCACCCTGCAGGACCAGCCGGACGGCACCGAGGTGACCGTGCGGCAGGCCGCCGAGCAGATGATCGCCATCAGCGATAACACGGCCACCGACCTCCTGATCGGCCTCGTCGGGCGGGAGCGGGTCGAGCAGGCCGTCGTCGACCTGGGGCACGCGACGCCCGACCGGATGCGGCCACTGCTGACGACCCGGGAGATGTTCCAGCTGAGCTACGGGCCGTCCGGGACGGGGTCGGGGGCGGCGGAGCTCGCCACCCTCAGCGACGCCTGGGCGGACGGCTCCGAGGCCGAGCGGCGAACCGTGCTTGACCGAGTGGCCACGATCCCGCTGTCGCTCACGATCGACGAGCTCACGGGCGCGATGGCGAAGACCACCGAGCCCGCCTGGACCCGGGACCTGGAGTGGTTCGCGAGCCCCGCGGACCTCGCGGCCGCACACCGGGGTCTCGCGGAGCGCGCCGAGCGACTTCCCGAGCTGAGCGAGATCCTGGGCAAGAACCCGGGCCAGGGGCTCGCCTTCGACCGCAAGGTCTGGCCCGACATCGCCTTCAAGGGCGGCGGGAACACGGGCGTGACCTCGCTGAGCTGGCGCGCGATCCGCGCCGACGGCCTCGTGCTCACCGCGGTGCTCACGGTCGCCGCCGAGAACGCGGACGACCTGGCCGCGATGAATCGGGCGCAACGGGACGTGTTCAGCCTCGCCGAGGATATCTTCCGGCTTGCGGGGGACACCCCCTAAGGCGTTGTGTGCCCCCGCCGATCGGTCGGCGGGGGCACCTCGCCGCTAGCGCGCGGGCTTGCCGTCTAGGAACGCGAGGGTCTGCTCGGCGATCTCCGGGGAGTGCGTGTGATGCAGGTAGTGCTCGCCGGGGAGGAGCACGAGCTTGCCGTAGTCCACGGAGGCCGCCTGCTCCTCGTGCAGGGTGATCCAGTCCGGCTGGCCCGGGTTTTCCCCGGCCTGCGCGAACAGGAGCACGGGCAGGTCCTTCGGGAAGGTCGTGCCCTGCGCGTTGCGGAAGTTCGGGGCGATGTGCTCCATCTCGTCCAGGTAGGTCGGGGACAGCGAGTTCTGGTTCGCGAGCACCGTCATATCGTGTCGGATCTCGTCGCTGTAGGCGGTGCCGTCGAGGCCATCGCCGAGGCCCGCCGCGATCCGGGCGATCCCCGTGAAGCGGGCGGCGGCCATCAGCCCGGTGGGGAACTGGGTGTCCATGTTCGCCTGCTCGGGCACGCTGCTGTCGATGCCGACAAAGGCGGTCAGCTCATCGCCGAAGAGCTCGGCCCATTTCAGGCCGTAGATCCCGCCGATGGAGTGGCCCATGAGCGCGTACTCCTCGACGCCCAGCTGGGACACGGCCTCGTGCATCTCGGTCACGATGTGCTCCGCGGTGCGCGGGACGTCGGTCGGGTCGCTGAGACCGAAGCCGAGCGGTTCGAGGGCGATGACGCGGGCCTCATCGGACAGCTCCCGGATGAGCGGGTCGAAGTCGAGCGCGGGCGCGGCGGTGCCGAAGCCGGGGATGAGCACGATGGTCTCCGGCCCGGATCCCGACACCACGACGTTCATGCGCTTTCCGTCAACCTCGACGAACTGGCCGTACTCGGGAAGGTGTTTCGCCTCGTTCGCGGTGGCGATCTGGTTCCACACGGTCGTTGCGCCGAGGGCGAGCACGAGGACGCCGAGCAGCACCCCGAGCGTTTTCAGGGTTCGGCGGAGGAAGGTTCTCATGGGCATCGCTTTCAATCGGGGGGATGTGGTGCGGCGAACAGGGGTGGCGGGCAGCGCCCCGTGCGCGTCGGGCCGGGCCCGACGCGCGAGGAGCGCAACGGAGTCACGCTACCGAGGTTGCCTGGGCGGGAACTGACGGTTGCCGCGCCGCGCCAGGCGAGGCCGCATCAGCGCTCTCAAAGCTGCCGCCCCTAGGCTTCTGAGAGGCAGTGATCACCGGGACGGTGCCAGCGCACGACGCACGACGCACACGCGCGCACAGCAGCAACAGGGTCAGGATCGGGTTCCACGCCCGGGTTCACCGGGGCCTGAGCGACGTGCGCGGCACAGAACGGAAGGGGGCGGCGCATGCCGAGAACCACACAGGGAGCGATGCGGGCGACGTTTCGGCGGCCAGCGATTCAGCTCTCCGTGGTGACCGCCGTTGCCTTCCTCGTCACCTATGTGCTTGGGGTACGCAACCCCAGCGGCCAGCTCGCCGAGAACGCGCTCCTCGAGGCCAGCGACTTTGCCTTCACCGTGCCCGCGCCGCTCGGCCTGGTCACCCCGACGACCGTACTGATCCTCGCCGGACTCATCGGGCTCCTCTCCCTCGGCACCCGGGGCTGGCCCGGCACCCTCGTCCAGGCGGGGGCGGTCGCGGTGCCCGTGTTCGCGAGCCAGCTGCTCAAACACCGCTGGCTGGAACGCCCGGATCTGCTCAACCTCAACGACGGGAACACCTTCCCGAGCGGGCACGCGACCGTGGT
>NZ_JAPFRB010000006.1:134147-135615 GCF_035726885.1 Leucobacter sp. M11
TCGCCTGGGTGTCCTGGCAGTTGCTCGCCTACGGCTGGCACCGCCCGAGCGACGTGATCGGGGGGATCACACTCGCGGCCTTCGCCGCGGCGATCGGCGCGCTCCTGCTCCCCGCGGCCCGGCCGGACGGAGCGGCCCGCACCGGGCGCTGGCTCGGCTGGCTCGGCGTTGGCGTGGGCGCGCTCGCGGTGCTCGCGCTCCTGCTCGCCCTCATCGGTCAGGCCGAGAACGGCCCCATGCTCCTGCTCGCGGGCCAGCTCGCGTGCGGGTGCGCCGCGGTGCTCGCCGCCGCGGGGGTCGCGGGTCTGCCGGTGCGCACCCGCGACCCCCAGCGGGCCTAGCCCAGCCCGCGCTCGCGGAGCCAGTCCGCGGCGATCACCTGGGCGCTCGCCTTCTCCTCACCCTGGCTGCGGGCGTTCATCGCGATGAGGTCCTCCGTCGTCAGTTCGGCGGACACCTCGTTCAGCACCCGCTGCACCTCGGGGGTGTTCGCGCGCTCGCTGAGCAGGGGGACGACCTGCTGCGCCAGGATCATGTTCTCGGGATCGTCGAGGACGACGAGGTCATGCTCGGCGATGGACGGGGTGGTGCTGTAGATGTCGGCGAGCTGCACCGAGCCATCGAGCAGCGCCGCCAGCGTGAGCGGGCCGCCCGAGTCGCTGATGGGCGTGAACGTGAGGGTCGCCGCGTCCACCCCGTACACCGCGCTCAGCCCGGGCGGGCCGTAGGGGCGCTGGGCGAGCTCGGGGTTGCCCCCGACCGCGAGCGGAATCGAGAGACCGGCGAGATCCGCGAGGCTCGACACGTCGTGCTCGGCCGCGAACTCGGGGGTGACGACGTAGCTGTCGGCGTTCGCGGCCTCGGCCGCGTCCAGGACGGCAAGCCCCTCGGGGAGGGCCGCGGGCAGCGCCTCGAGCACCTCGGCGGGGGAGCCGGTCGCGGCATCCGGGTCGAGGGCCTGCAGGAGATTGCCGCTGTACTCGGGCACGATGTCGAGCGAGCCGTCGTCGAGGCCCTTCAGGATCACGTCGCGCTGCCCGATCTGCCCGGCGAAGTCGATGTCGATGCCGGAGCCGGCGAGCGCCTGCGCGTAGATCTGGGCGATGATCTCGTTCTCGGCGAAGGCGGCCGAGCCGATGCGGAGCATCGAGGAGCCCCCGGCCGAGCCAGAGGACGCCTCGGGCTCGGCCTCCAGGGGGTTGCCGGAGGAGCAGGCCACGAGCGCGGCGGCGAGGCCGGTGACGAGGGTCAGGCTGAGGACGCGGCGGAGGCCGCGCGCGTGCGGTGTAACGGTCATGCTGGGGTCCTCTCTGCGGAGCGGTTGGGATGGGGAACAGTCGGGTCCGGGGCGCGGTCGCCCGGGGGCGCTTGCCGCTGTGGGGCCCGGGCGCGGCCGGCGCGGCGGGGCGCACCGTTCGTGGCGCGAACCCCGGCGGGGGTCACGGCCCGGCCGAGCAGCATGAGGCAC
>NZ_JAPFRB010000006.1:135648-135932 GCF_035726885.1 Leucobacter sp. M11
ATGGCCCCGGAGAGCATCTGCGCGTAGTCCTGCACGGGGAGGGCATCGAAGAGGTAGCGGCCCAGGCCGCCGAGGGGGAGATACGCGGCGACGGTCGCGGTGGCGACGACCTGGAGCACGGCCGAACGCAGGCCCCCGACGATCAGGGGCAGGGCGAGGGGCACCTCGACGCGGCAGAGGATTTGCCACTCGGTCATGCCCAGGGCGCGGGAGGCGTCCACCGCGGCCCGGTCGACGGACTCGACCCCGGAGTAGGCTCCCGCGAGGATCGGGGGGATCGCGAG
>NZ_JAPFRB010000006.1:135969-142114 GCF_035726885.1 Leucobacter sp. M11
CGCACGCCGAAGCCGAACTGCACCGCGAGGAACACGAGCAGGCCGAGCGTCGGGAGGGCGCGCAGGGCACCGCTGAGTCCGACGGCCAGGCCCCGCCCCCGCCCCGTGTGGCCGATTGCGAGCCCCGCGACCAGGCCGATGACCCCGGCGATGAGCACCGCCCACCCCGTGATGACGAGGTGCTCCGCGAGGCGGGCGGGCACCCCGGCCGGCCCGGACCAGTGCGCCGGGTCGGTGAGCCACTCGAGCGCGTCGTTCACGCCGTCACCGCCTCGGCCCGGGCGACG
Source organism: Leucobacter sp. M11 (assembly GCF_035726885.1). Classification (NCBI taxonomy): domain Bacteria; kingdom Bacillati; phylum Actinomycetota; class Actinomycetes; order Micrococcales; family Microbacteriaceae; genus Leucobacter; species Leucobacter sp. M11. The sequence continues at coordinate 136,257 of NZ_JAPFRB010000006.1, forward strand.
CCCGCTTGGGGTGCGTGCCCGCTCGGGGTGTGCCGCCGCCGGGAGCGGGTCCAGGGCATCAGGAGGCGGCCGAGGGCCACGATGAGGACGTCGAAGACGAGCGCGATGAGCACCGTGCCGACGATGCCGATCAGGATTTCGGTCGGGAAGCCCCGCTGGGTGCCATCGGTGAAGAGGTAGCCGAGGCCGCTCATCCCCACGAGCGCGCCCAGGGTGACGAGGCTCACGGTGCTGCTGGACACAACGCGCACCCCGGCGAGAATCACGGGACCGGCGAGCGGGAGCTGCACGCCCCAAAAGCGCCGCCAGGGCCCGTATCCCATCCCGGTCGCGGCGTCGAGGACGGCGGGGGAGACCTGGTCGAAGGCCTCGGCCGCGGTGCGCACGAGCAGCGCGACGGCGTAGAGCGTCAGCGCCACGATGAGGTTCACCGGGTTCAGGATCTTCGTGCCGAGGAGGAGCGGCATCGCCACGATCAGGGCGAGCGAGGGGATCGTGTAGAGCAGGCCCGCCACGGTCAGGAGCACCCCGCGCCCCCAGCGGAAGCGGTGGGCGAGCCAGCCCAGGGGCACCGCGATGAGCAGGCCGAGCAGGATGGGCGGCGCGCTCATCCCCGCGTGGGTGAGGAACAGTCCCCACACCTCCGCCCAGTTCTGCTGGAGCCAGCTCACCGGCGCGCGCCCCCGTCGACGCCCTCCGGGAGGACCCCGGCAATGCGCCCCTCCCCGTCAATCACGAGGGTGCGGCCGTCGCTCTGGCGCAGGCTGAGCGCCCGGCGGCCCCGGTTCGCGCCGACCAGATCGGCGACGAAGTCGCTCGCGGGCGCGGACAGGATGGCCTCCGGGGTGCCGTGCTGGCAGATCTGGCCGCCGATGCCGAGGATCACAACCTCGTCGCCGAGCAGGAAGGCCTCGTCGATGTCGTGGGTCACGAACACGATGGTCTTGCCGAGTTCGGCCTGGAGCCGGAGCAGCTCGCTCTGCAGCTCGCGCCGAACGATCGGGTCCACCGCGCCGAAGGGTTCGTCCATGAGGAGGATGTTCGGGTCCACGGCCAGGCCGCGCGCCACGCCCACCCGCTGCTGCTGTCCGCCCGAGAGCTGCGCGGGGTAGCGCGAGGCGAGCGCGCGGTCCAGGCCGACCGTGTCCATGAGCTCCAGCGCCCGTTCCCGGGCGCTGTCCTTGGGGACGCCGGTGAGCAGGGGCACCGTGGCGATGTTTTGCAGCACCGTGCGGTGGGGGAGCAGCCCCGAGTTCTGCATGACGTAGCCGATGCGGCGGCGCAGGCGCACGGGGTCCGTGCCCGCGATGTCTTCGCCGTCGATCGAGACGGTGCCCGAGGTCGGGTCGACCATCCGGTTAATCATCCGGAGCAGCGTGGTCTTCCCGCTGCCGGAGGAGCCAACCAGGGCGATCGTGCGCCGGGACGGGATCACCAGGGAAAAGTCGGCCACGGCCAGCGTGCCATCGGGGAAGCGCTTTGAGACACCCGAAAATTCGATCATCGTTCCCCCAAGCTTCGTGTCGAGTCACGCGCGCGGCCCGGCCCTGGAAAGCGTTGCATGCGTTCCAGCCTAGACACTGCGGCCGGGCCGGGGCCGGATTGTGTCCGAATCGTCAGAAACGGTGGGCTAGCCTGGAACGATGCAGAGCCTCAGCGTCATTGAATCCTGGCCGGTCGAGCACGCGGCAACGGCGGTGATCGCCCGGGACGGCGCGATCCTCGGCACCCACGGGGAGCAGAGCCGGGAGTTTCCGCTCGCGTCGGTCACGAAAATGCTGAGCGCCGCGGCAATCCTCCTGGCCATCGAGGAGGGCGCGCTGGAGCTGGACGATCCGGCGGGTCCGGAGGGGTCGACGATTCGGCACCTGCTCGCCCACGCCTCGGGACTCGACTTCTCCGAGAACCTCATCCGATCCGCGCCCGGGAAGCGCCGCGTGTACTCGAACCGCGGCATCAACGTGCTCGCGAAGACCTTCGTCGAGCGCACCGGGATGCCCTTCGAGGACTATCTCAGCGAGGGGATCCTGACGCCGCTCGGGATGACGGCCACCCGCCTGGAGGGCCGGCCCGCCTCCGGCGGGGTCTCGACCGTCGCCGATCTCAGCCGCTTCGCCGCGGAGCTGTTGCGGCCCCGCCTCCTGCACCCCGACACCGTCGCGATGGCGACGCGGGTCGTGTTCCCCGGGCTCGACGGGGTGCTGCCCGGCTTTGGGCGGCAGTCTCCGAACGACTGGGGGCTCGGCTTCGAGATCAAGGACGGCAAACACCCGCACTGGACGGGCGCCCAGAACTCGCCGGAGACCTTCGGGCACTTCGGCCAGTCGGGCACGTTTGTCTGGGTGGACCCCGTGGCGGGGCTCGCCTGCGTGACGCTCACCGACCGCAACTTCGGCGAGTGGGCCGCCGAGGCCTGGCCGCCGTTCTCCGACGCGGTCCTGGCCGAGCACGCGCGCGGCGCGGCCGCCGCGCCCGGGGCCTGACCCGGGCTTAGGCCCCGGGCCGGACGATCCTGCCGAGGCTTGCCCTGGTACGCCGGTGGCTCTCCGCGGGGCTCTCGTGGGGGAGCGGCGTCCCGTCCGGGGCGACCGCCCTCCGCTGCGAGGCCCAGCGGATCCAGCCCCGCCGCCACACCGTGACCGAGAGGTCCGCGAGCAGGCCGAGTTCCCGCGGGTCGAGCCCCGGGTTGAGCTCCGTCAGGCGTTCGGTGAGCCGCTCGCTGATGGCGAGGTCCTGGGTGACGGCGTAGGCGCGCAGGCCGGGATCGCGCAGCACGAGCCCGTTGACGTGCTCGTGCTCGTCGAGCTCCGGCTTGGAGCCCTGCGCGAGCACCCGATCGCCCAGCGCGTCAATGGCGCGCAGCAGCTCGTGCGGGGTTGCCCCGACAAGATCGGCCTTCCCGATCGCGGTGAGATAGTTCTGGTGGCCGGGCAGGATCGCCTGCTCCTTGTTCGCGTAATACCGGAAGAAGGTGCGCCGGGACACCCCGGCCCGCTCGGCGATTTGCGCGACGGTGACCTCGCGCACGTCGCAGGTGCCCACGAGCTCGATCGCGGCGCGGTGGATCGCCTCCCGGGTCTCGCGATTCCGGCGCTGGCGGACGCCCTCCGGCGCAGACGAAGGGTCGTCGGGGGACTCTGGGTCGGGCACTCGGGACCTTTCTTGGCGGGCGGCGGCGACGATGCGTCTGCCTCGAATCTACCGGACATGCCGCCTGGGCTGTGAAATTCTGGCACTGTGTGTCATTATTTATCGTCGGCCACCCGAAGCCGCCCGGAAAGAAGACTGCCCTGTGAGTACCCCCGCGACCGACCGAATCCCCCTGCCCGGGGCCCAGCCGCCCGCCGAGCCGGCCCCGCCGAGCCAGAAAACCGTCAACGTCACGATCGCCGTCCTGGCGTTCTCGGCCTTTGTCATGATCCTGAACGAGACCGTGCTGAGCATCGCGATGCCCCCGCTGATGCGGGACTTCGCGGTCGGCGAGACGACCGTGCAGTGGCTCACGACCGGCTTCCTGCTCACGATGGCCGTGGTCATCCCCACGACCGGGTACCTGTTGCAGCGCTACACGGTGCGGCGCCTGTTCATCGTCGCGCTGAGTCTCTTCCTCCTCGGCACGACGCTCGCCATCCTCGCCCCGAGCTTCGGGGTGATGCTCGCCGCGCGCGTGCTCCAGGCCGGGGGCACCGCGATCATCATGCCGCTGCTCATGACCACGACCCTGACCCTCGTCGCGCCGCAGCGGCGCGGGGCGGTCATGGGGCTGAACTCGATTGTCATCTCGGTCGGCCCGGCGATCGGGCCCACCGTCTCCGGCGCGATCATCGACCTGCTCAGCTGGCGCTGGGTCTTCGGGCTCATGGTGCCGATCGCCCTCGTCGTGCTCCTCATCGGGCTCCGGTTCATGCCCGCCCTCGGCGGCGGGGGCCGGGCCCGGCTCGATATCCCCTCGGTGTTCCTCAGCCTCTTCGGCTTCGGGGGGCTCGTCACCGCCGTGTCCACCCTCACCGATCTCTCCCGGGGGTCGTTCATCGCCCCCATCAGCCTCGTGATCGGGATCATCGGCGTTGTGCTGTTCGTGGTCCGGCAGCGCCGCCTGCAGGCGGACGGCGGGCGGGCCCTGCTCGATTTGTCCGCCTTCCAGGTGCGCAACTTCCGGCTCGCCGTGATCGTGATCATGGTCGCGAAGGGTGCCCTGCTCGGCACCGTTGTCGTCATCCCGATCCTGGCCCAGACGGGCCTCGGGCTGAGCGTGCTCGCCACCGGCATGCTCCTGCTGCCGGGCGGTATCGTGCAGGGCGTGCTCGCCCCGTTCGTGGGTCGACTCTACGACCGCTTCGGGCCGAAGCCGCTCGTGGTCCCCGGCGCGATCCTGCTGAGCGGCGCGCAGTGGTGGCTGAGCACGATCCAGGCGGACACCCCGGTCTGGACGATCACCGCGATGCACGTGACCTTCTCCATCGGGATGGCGCTCATCCAGACCCCGATGATGACCCACGCGCTGGGTTCGCTGCCCCGGCACCAGGTCGGGCACGGCAGCGCGATCTTCAACACCCTGCAGCAGCTGGGCGGGGCCGCGGGCACCGCGGCGCTCGTGGGAGCGCTCGCGATCGGCGCGTCCCTCTCGGGGATCGCGGACGGCGGGGCGCAGATCGCGGGGGCGCACCTCGCCTTCGTGGTCGGCGGAGTCCTCACGCTCGTCGCGGTGATCTGCGCGCCGATGCTGAGCCGCGAGGACGCCCCCGCCGGCCGCTAACGCGGCGAGGCCGCGGGGGTGGCCGTCGCGAGCCACTCCCGGGCCGCCGCCACGAGCGCGGTGACCCCGAGGCCGAGGGTCGGCTCCGGCACCGGCGCGAAGAACGGCGAGTGGTTCGAGGGCAGCTCCGCGAGCACCCGCAGGGCCAGCTCGCGGGGGTCGGGGGTGCCGCCCGCGGCGGTGATCTCCTCGGCCGCGGCCCGGAACGGGGCCGGGTCGCCGCCGCCCAGGATCCAGTACACGAGCGGGGCCCCGGCCGCGATCGCGAACTCGCCCACATCCTCACTGCCGGTCACGGCCCCGGAGTCGAGCACGGGTGCGCCCAGGGCGGCGTGCAGCGCAGCCCCGGTGCGCTCGGCGGCGGCCGGATCGTTCCAGAGGAGGGGGAAGTGTTCCTCGTGGATGATCTCGGGGTCCCGCGGGGCCCCCGAGGCTTGGGCCTCGGCGAGGGTGATGCGCTCAATCGCGGCAAGCATGGTCTCGCGCACCGTCGGGTCGAAGCTGCGCATGTTCACCATGAGTTCGACCCGGTCCGGGATGATATTCGGCGCGGTGCCGCCGTGGATGGAGCCGATCGTCAGCACGCCCACGTCCCCGCCGCCGATCTCGCGGGAGACGACCGTCTGCAGGCGCATCACGAGGGAGGCGGCCAGCACGACCGGGTCCACCGCCGTCTCGGGGCGTGAGCCGTGCCCGCCCTCGCCGTGCACCACGATCCGGAGCGTGTCCGAGGCGGCGAAGGCCGCGCCCGGGTGCAGCCCGATCACCCCGGCCGGGAGCGGGGCCACGTGCTGACCGAGCACGACGTCCGGGGTGCCGAAGCGCTCGAAGAGCCCGTCGTCGAGCATCGCCTTGGCGCCCGCGCCGACCTCCTCGGCGGGCTGGAAGACCGCGAGCAGCGTGCCCGCCCAGCCCTCGTCGCCGACGAGGGCCTCGGCCGCGCCGAGCAGCGCCGTGATGTGCACGTCGTGGCCGCAGGCGTGCATGACGGGCACGGGGGCCCCGTCGGCGTCCGGCTGCGTGTCGGTCGAGGCGTAGTCGAGGCCGGTCTGCTCGAGGACGGGCAGGCCATCGGTGTCCGCGCGCAGCAGGACCGTGGGGC
>NZ_JAPFRB010000006.1:142163-142268 GCF_035726885.1 Leucobacter sp. M11
GACCTCGTAGCCGAGGCGGGTGAGGACATCGGCGATGATGCCCGAGGTGCGGTGTTCCCGAAGCGACAGCTCGGGGTGGCGGTGCAGGTCCCGATACACGGCGCC
>NZ_JAPFRB010000006.1:142332-142486 GCF_035726885.1 Leucobacter sp. M11
ACGTCAGCGGTCATGGCTCCATGCTCCCGGAATCCGCGCCCGGGAACAAGGGGTCCGGCGTTCGTCAGCCGCACCTGGGAGGATGGGGGCATGACCAGCCATGCATCGATCCCCGCCTCGCCCGAGCTGCACGCGGAAGCCCTTGGCATCCTCG
>NZ_JAPFRB010000006.1:142515-144767 GCF_035726885.1 Leucobacter sp. M11
TTCCACGACGGCCAGTACGAGGCGATCGAGACGCTCGTCGAGGGGCGTCGGCGCGCCCTCGTCGTCCAGCGCACGGGGTGGGGGAAGTCCGCCGTGTACTTCATCGCGACCCTGCTGCTGCGCCGCCGCGGCTCCGGCCCGACCCTGCTGGTCTCGCCCCTGCTCTCGCTCATGCGCGATCAGGTTTCCGCCGCGGCCCGCGCCGGGGTGCGTGCGGTCGCGATCAACTCGGCGAACGCGCACGAGTGGGACGCCGCGCAGCAGGCGCTCGCCAACGACGAGGTTGACGTGCTGCTCGTCTCACCCGAGCGGCTGAACAACCCGCGCTTCCGCGACGAGCAGCTCCCGGGGCTCCTCGGGCGGATCGGCATGCTCGTGATCGACGAGGCGCACTGCATCTCGGACTGGGGGCACGATTTCCGGCCCGATTACCGCCGGATCGCCGAGCTCATCCGGCAGCTGCCCGCGGACCTGCCCGTGCTCGCGACGACCGCGACGGCCAACGCCCGCGTCGTCACCGACATCGAGGAGCAGCTCCGCGTCGACGAGGCGGGCGTGGTCACGATCCGCGGCTCCCTCGCCCGGGCCTCGTTGCGCCTCGGCGTGCTGGAGTTGCCCGACTCCCGTGCCCGCCTCGGCTGGCTGCTCAGCCACCTCGCCGAGCTGACCGGCAGCGGCATCATCTACGCCCTCACGGTGTCCGCCGCCGAGGACACGGCGCGGCTGCTCCGGGACGCGGGGCACGCGGTGCGCGCCTATACCGGGCGCACGGACACCGATGAGCGCGAGGAATCCGAGCGGATGCTCAAGGACAACGAGCTCAAGGCCCTCGTGGCGACGAGCGCGCTCGGCATGGGCTTTGACAAGCCCGACCTCGGCTTCGTCGTGCACCTCGGCGCGCCGTCGTCGCCGGTCGCCTATTACCAGCAGGTCGGGCGCGCGGGGCGCGGCACCGATCGCGCCGATGTGCTGCTGCTGCCCGGCAGCGAGGACCGCGAGATCTGGCACTACTTTGCGACCTCTTCCATGCCGGACGAGGCGCGCGCGACCGCGGTGCTGGACGCGCTCGGCGACACCCCGCTGTCCACCCCGGCGCTCGAGGCGCGGGTGAATATCCGGCGCAGCCCCCTTGAGCTCCTGCTGAAGGTGCTCGACGTCGACGGGGCGGTGCACCGGGTGCAGGGCGGCTGGGTCGCCACGGGCCAGCCCTGGGTGTATGACGCGGAGCGGTATGCGCGGATCCGGCAGGCCCGGATCGACGAGCAGAACGCGATGATCGAGTACCAGCGCACGGACCGGTGCCGCATGGAGACGCTGCAGCGCGACCTCGACGATGACACGGCCGCGCCCTGCGGCCGCTGCGACCGCTGCACGGAGCCCTGGTACCCGAGCGACGTGGCGGGCGAGGCGGCGGGGGTCGCCGCGAAATCGCTCGACCGGGTCTCCGTCGAGATCGAGCCGCGGCGACAGTGGCCGACGGGCGCCGACCAGCTCGGGGTGCGCCTGCACGGCACCCCGGTGAAGGGCAAGATCAGCCCGGAACGCCAGCTCGAGCCCGGCCGGGCGGTTGCCCGCCTCACGGACCTCGGCTGGGGCAACACCCTCCGCGATCTCTTCGCGCCGAACACCCCGGACGGCCCCGTCGCGGAGGGGCTCTTCGGCGCCTGCGTCCGCGTGCTCGCGGACTGGGACTGGTCGACGCGCCCGGTCGCGGTCGTCAGCGTGCCCTCCCGCTCCCGGCCGCAGCTCGTTGGCTCGCTCGCGCAGGGCCTCGCCCGCGTGGGGCGGCTCGCCTACCTGGGCGAGCTGGACCTCGTCGGCGAGGGGCCGCGCGGCAGCTCGGGCGGCAACAGCGGCTACCGGCTCGCCTCCGTCTGGGAGGCCTTCGCGGTCGGCCCCGAGCTGAGCGCCGCGATCGCGGCGCAGGGCGGCGGCCCGATCCTGCTCGTCGACGACCGCGTCGATTCCCGCTGGACCATGACGGTCGCGGGCGGCCTGCTCCGCGAGGCGGGCGCGACCGCCGTCCTGCCGTTCGCCCTCGCCGTGACCGCCTAGCCCGGCCCCGAACGAACGAGTGCGCGCCGCCCGTACTGCGCGGCCGCGCCTCAGCCCGCCGCCCCGCTCTGGACGAGGACCACGCCGCCGACGATGAGTGCGATGCCCGCGGCCATGACCCAGCTGAAGGGCTCCGAGAAGAGCAGGCTGCCGAGCAGCGCGGTGAGGGCGACCCCCGCCGCGGACCACACCCCGTA
>NZ_JAPFRB010000006.1:144896-147243 GCF_035726885.1 Leucobacter sp. M11
CGTGACCTCCGTCAGGATCGCCCCCGCCAGGAAGAGCCAGGCGATCACGGGAGCACCTCTCGGGCCGGGAGGCGGCGCGGGGGCCGCTGGCGCTTCGCCCGCTGGGAGCCCAGCTCGACCGTGAGCACTCCGAGGATGATGAGGCCCATCCCCGCGAACATCGTCGGGGTGAGCGGCTCCGCGAACAGCGCCGCGGCGGCCAGCGCCGTCAGGGCGACCCCGAGGGCGCCCCAGATGCCGTAGGCGACGCCGAGCGCCATCCCGGCGCGGAGCACCTGGGCGAGGCAGACGAAGGAGACGAGATAGCCGATGGCGACGAGCGCGAACCAGGCGGGGTGCTGGAGGGCCGCCTTGAGGGACAGCGAACCGGTGACCTCGGCCACGATGGCGACGCCGAGGAAGAGCCAGGCCCTCACTCGGGCACCCCCGAGAGGAGGGCATCGGCGAGTTCGCGGACCGGGCCTCGTTCGGCGGCGGGGAGGGGGAAGAGCCCGGCGGCCTCGGCGAACCAGAGCCCATCGGCGAGGGCCCGCACGGCGCTGAGCCGGGCGCGGGTCTCGATCGGGGTGTGCTCGGGGAGCGCAAACCAGGGGGCCATGCGCTCGGCCCAGCGCTCCGTGAGCGGCTCGCGGAGGCGGGGGTCGGTCAGCATGACGAGGTCGGCGCTGCTGAACTCGCCCGTGAGGCACCAGTCGAGGTAGGCCGAGAGCCGCGCGCGCGGGCCGGGGGAGAACCGGGCGCGCGCGCCGGACAGCGATGGCGCGGCGGCGGGCAGCCGCGAGGTGATCTCGCGGTGCCAGGCCTCGACGACGTGGTCGACGAGGCCGAGCATGAGGGCCTGCTTGGTGGGGAAGTGATACATGAGGCCCGGTTTGCTGAGGCCGACGGCGCGGGCGGCGGACTCGAGAGAGACGGTGCCCCCCTCCGCGATCACGCCGAGCGCCGCGGTGAGGATCTGGGTGCGGGTGGTGTCGGTCACGCGACAACTATACCAACCGGAAGGTTGGTTCAGAAACGCCGCACCTCAGCCCATTGTGGCCGAGTCCCGGAGAAAACATCAGTCTGTTTCCGGGCGGGGGCACTGCCTAGGCTGACCACAAGGCGGCATCGGTTCAGAACGGGTCCACCCGGTCTCGGTGTCCGCGAGAGCAACCGAATACCGAGGGGGACAACATCATGCACCGACACCGGATCATGCACCGACACCGGTTTTTCCGACTCACCACGGCAGCAACCGCCGCGGCCGCGCTCAGCCTGAGCCTGGGGGTCGGCCTCGCACCGGCCACCGCCCTCCCGCAGCAGCCCCCCTCGGCCACGGAGGCCCCGGGGTCAGCCACCGCCCCCGAGGAACACCACCCCCACCTGAGCTTCAGCGCGATCACGATGACCCCCGTCCCGGGCGGCGTCACGGTCACCTACCGCTACGACCTCCAAAACGGCGCATCCGCCGGCACCCACGGCCTCATCGTGAACGGCCGCTACTCGCCGGTCGGGGCCGGAACCGCGACCGCCGCCGGGACGCAGACCACGGCGCTCACCCTCCCCGCGGGCACGCACCGCATCAGCATCTACTCCAGCCACGGCACCCCGGGCGAGGAGGCGGAGCTCGCCCAGCACACGCAAGACGTCACCGTCGCCCTCGACCTGATCCGGAAGGCCCCCGTGCCCTTCCTCACCGGCACCCCACAGGTCGGCCAGACCCTCGGTATCACCCTCGGCACCTGGGACCCCGGCGTGAGCCACAGCTACCAGTGGCAACGCAACGGCGCGGCGATCCCCGGCGCGACCGGGCCCACCCGGACCCTCCTGCCCGAGGACCGCGCCGCCCAGATCACCGTCACCGTGACCGGCGCAAAACCCGGCCACCAGTCCGTGAGCAAAACCTCCTCCGGTACCCGAGCCGTGCAACTGGGCACCCAAACCCAGGCCCCCACCCCGACGATCACCGGCACGACGAAGGCGGGCAGCACCCTCACCGCGAAGCCCGGCGCTTGGGGCACCGGCGTCACCCTCAGCTACCGCTGGTGGGCCGGAAGCACCCCCATCGCCGGCGCGAAGTCCGCAACCCTCACCCTCACGAGCGCGCACACGGGCAAGACCATCGCCGTCGAGGTCACGGGGCAGAAGGCCGGCTACGCGAGCGCCGTGCGCACCTCCGCCGCCACCGCGAAGATCCGCTGAGCCGAGCCGCCGCTCCCCGGGAGACCGGTCCCCCGGGGAGCCGCGGCCCAGCGCGGAACGATACACTGGCGGACGGGCATCGCGGAGCAGGATCGCCCAGAAACGAGGGTGCGTGCGCTGGGAACCGAGCCGGATTGGTCGCTTCCTCACCCGAACCCCCGCCTGG
>NZ_JAPFRB010000006.1:147279-147400 GCF_035726885.1 Leucobacter sp. M11
CGCGCCGGGACCCGCACGGCGATCGCCGGGGCTACCCTCGGCCGCCCCACCTGGCAGCCGGGCCGCTTCTGGGGCACCCTCCGGGTTCCCCGCGGCGAGGGAACCCCGGAGCTCACCCTCA
>NZ_JAPFRB010000006.1:147474-159426 GCF_035726885.1 Leucobacter sp. M11
GAAGACCTCGCCCGGGACGGGGCGGGCGACCTGCTCCGCGTCGGTGCCTGGGCGGGCACCGTCACGGGGGAGGCCCTGCGCGAGCTCAGCGCCCCCGGCTGGGTCAGCCAGGACCGCATCCGCGCCTGGCGGGAGGCCCGACCCGGTTTCCCCCTCAGCGCCGACCCCGAGGCCCTGGGCCAGGTGCTCGCACAGGCCAGCGACCGAATCCGCCTCGCCGTCCGGCTCTGGCACAGCGACCTCACCGCATACGCCGACGAGGTCAACGCCGAGATCCTCCGCCGCGAAACCCTGCGGCACCAGGCGCTGCTCGCGGGCCTCGAAGACAGCCCCCTCACCCCCGAGCAGGCCGCCGCGGCCCTGAGCGGCGAGCCGCGGCTGCTCGTGGTCGCCGCCGCGGGCTCCGGGAAAACCGCGACCCTCGTCGCTCGGGCCGCCGTCGCCATCGCCCGCGGGGACGTTCGCCCCGCCGAAACCCTCCTCCTCGCCTTCAACGCCGAGGCCGCGAGCGAAATCCGGGACCGCATCGGCGACCGCTTCCCGCGTGTGGGGCTCAGCGCCACCGGGGTCACCGCGAGCACCTTCCACGCGCTCGCCCTCCGCATCGTCGCCGAGGCCACCGGGGCCGAGGCCCGCCTCGCGGACTGGGTGAGCGACGGGGACCGGGAGCACCTCGCCGACCTCATCCGTGGCCTCTCCGCCCGCTCCGAAGCCTTCCGCGCCGACGTGCAGGCCTGGCGTCGCGGCGAGCCCGGCCGACGCCCCGCGGCCGGAACCCCCGAGGTGCCGCCCGAGGTGCGGCCCACCGGCACCGAGTTGTCCCTGATCCGCTCCGCCATCGTGCACGCCAAAAACAACCGGCTCGACCGCGCGGCGATCATCCGCGCTCTCGACCGGCAGGCTCCCGAGCACCGCGCGCGCGGCGAGCGCTTCCTCCGCGTATTCCTCCCCGTCTTCGCCGCCTGGAACGGGGCCCTCGCCGCCCGGCGCGAGCTCGACTTCGAGGATCTCATCCTCGCCGCGACGGACCTCGTGGCGGCGGGCCGCTGGTCGAGCCCGTTCCGCTCGGTGCTGGTCGACGAGGTGCAGGACACGAGCCGGGCCCGCGCGGCGCTCGTGCGCGCGCTCACCCGGGAACCCGGGGTCCGGTTGACCGCGGTCGGCGACGACTGGCAGTCCGTGAACCGCTTCGCGGGGGCTGACCTCGGGATCATGACCCACTTTGCGGAGGTCTTCGGGGCGGGCCAGCGCCTCTTCCTGGAGCGCACCTTCCGCTTCGGGGCCGAGCTCGCGGCCGCGTCCAGCGCCTTCATCACCGCGAACCCCGAGCAGCTTCCGAAACGGGTGCTCGCGGTCCCCGGGGCCGGGGGCGGGGCCCCGCGCGCGATCGCGGACGGCGGGCCCGCGCTCCGGCTCGAGGTGCTCGGCTCGGAGGGGGCGACGGATCGGGCCGTGCTGGAGCTGCTCCGGGACCTCGACCGTGCGCCCGGGGCCGCCGGACGCCAGACGGTGCTCCTGCTGGGGCGCTACCGCAAGGACCGCGACCGGCTCCGGGAGACCCTGGCGGCGTCCTTCGCGCACCTCAGCGTCCGCTTCGCGACCGTGCACTCGGTCAAGGGCCAGGCCGCGGACACCGTCGTGCTCGTGGGCCTCACCCGCGGCGGGTTCCCGAGCGACCGCGAGGACGACCCCGTGCTCAGCCTCGTCATGCCGGCCGCCGAGCGATTCCCGCACGCCGAGGAACGCCGACTGTTCTACGTCGCGCTCACCCGGGCGCGCAGCCGCGTCATCCTCGTCACGGTTGCCGGGCGCGAATCGCCCTTCGCGCTGGAACTGGCCGACGCGGGCTTCGTCGACCTGCCGGGCACGCTCGGCTCCTGAGCGCACGCGGCACACGGGTTCTGAGGAGCTTTGCTCCAGCCGAATGCGGTTCCTGGATTTCCGTCAGCAATATTACGTGTTTCGACGCTGACCCTAACCCTTGCTTGACTTTGCGTAATCGAAGTGGGAATCTATTGCGCAATGAGTAGATTTATTCCTCATACTTTTCGCAATCAAAGGAGATTTGCATGAGTGCTGTGCGGCAGCTTGCCCCTATTCCCCTGACCCTGGAGAGTCTCCGGGACAAATACGGTCTCCCGTCTGATGAGGAGATGTTTGAGGCCCTGAAGCAAGGATTCACCCTCCCCGCGGCGTTTTATGCAGCCCCAGAGATGGTGCACTTGGAAGAGCAAAAAATCTTTTCTCGGACGTGGCAATATGCCTGTCATGAGTCGCTTCTGGCCAAGCCAGGAGACTATGCCGTAACCAGAGCTGGAGCGACGCCGATTATCATCACGCACGGTCGTGACGGGGAGCTCCGAGCGTTCGTGAACGTGTGCCGACACCGGTTGCACTCGATCGCTCAGGAAAGCGGGAACAAACCCCTGCTGCAATGCCCGTACCACGGCTGGACCTATGGTCTCGACGGTCAATTGAAAAACGCGCCGCGGATGGATCGGGAACCAAATTTCGACTGCTCAGAAATTTCCCTGGTCCCGGTCTCTGTGGAGCGCTGGGACCAATGGGTTTTTGTGAATCCAGATCCGCAAGCTGAACCCCTCGCAAGCGTGACCGCCGAAATTCGGGAGCTGACCGATGGGCTGAACGAGGATCTGCGTGACTACGAATTTGAGGTCCGGCTGGAATACAACATGGACTGCAACTGGAAACTCTGGGCCGAAAATGCGGTCGAGTGCTATCACTGCCCGACGATCCACAAGCAGAGTTTCGGGAAGACATACGAAACCAGCCCCGATGATTACGATATTGAATCGGGCGAGAACACCATCTGGCACACCGGCCCGCTCAAGTGGCTCCCGATGGATGCCGACCCGGCCGGCCTGAAAGGTTTCCGCTTCGCCTTTACGTACCCCTCGTCTTTTTTCGCACTGGACGATTTCGTGGGTTTTATTGGCACCGTGCAACCCATCGATGAGAACCACTGCTACGCATATGTGGATATGTATTCGAAGCCGGGCACGGACCCCGAACTTGTTAAAGCCTGGGTGGAGATGTGGGATCAGACCCTGATCGAAGATAAGCAGGCGACAGACATCCAGCAAGCAGGATACGCGAGCGGACGGGTCCCCATTGGGAGGCTGATGCTCGACAGCGAGAGCCCATTGCAGGCCTTTATGCAAGCAACGTTAAAGCGGCTCGTTGACTAGCAGTCGGCAATGAACGACAACACGCGGGTGGTTTCCGTGCCAGGACGGTGCCAGGGCTACGCGAGCTGCGTGATCACGGATCCCGATCGTTTCGATCTCGGCCCGGATGGTCGAGTCCTCATCCTCAAGCCCGTGATCCAGGCCGGGGAACTAGGGCTTGCGGAGGAAGCAATTCGCGCCTGCCCAGCTGCAGCGTTGAAGAAAGAACTGGAGACATCATGAAGCACGTGGTTATTGTTGGCGCCTCTGTCGCCGGGTATCGGGCAGCTGAAGGCCTCCGTGCCGAGGGGTTCGACGGAGAAATCACCATGATCGGGGCGGAAGATCTCTTGCCCTACGATCGACCGCCCCTGTCGAAAGAGGTGCTGACTGCCGAAGTGTTGCCCACGGTCGACATTGCTGACCCGGGATGGTATTCGGAACACGGCATCACCCTCATGCTTGGGCGACCGGCAACCGGAGTCGACCCCGAAGCGCAGGAGATTCTGGTCGGGGAAACACACATCCGCTATGACGAGTTGATCATTGCAACGGGTGCCCGGCCACGGAACCCCTTCGACGCGCTTCCCAGTGGCGTGATCACCCTGCGCACCCTCGACGATGCGCTCCACCTTCGGAGTGCGCTCGGCCGTGCCCAGAATGTCGCCGTCATTGGTGGTGGGTTTATCGGATTAGAAGTAGCTTCGGCCGTCCGAAGCCGCGGAGCGGAGACCACCGTGATCGAAGCGGCAGACATTCCGCTCGGCAGGAATCTCGGGCCTGAGGCCGCCCACCGGGTCGGGGATATCGCTCGAGGGGCCGGGGTACATCTTCGATGCGGCGTCGGAGTACAGGGATTTCTTGGGGAAACTCACCTCAGCGGTCTCCAGCTCAGCGACGGCAGCGTCGTGGACTGCGACCTCGCAGTCCTCGGTATTGGCGCGATTCCAAACACAGAATGGCTCGAGGGCTCAGGGCTACGCATCGAGCGACTTGGTCTCATCTGTGACGCCAACGGGCGTGCAGCTGACCGCATCTGGGGCGTCGGGGACGTGAGTACTTGGGAGAACCACGCAGGGGAACCAGAGCGGCACGAACACTGGACCAACGCACACCAACAGGCGCAGGTGGTGGTGAAGAACCTCCTCGACGGTGGCCACCGACGAATCGAGTCGGCCGACTATATCTGGTCGGATCAGTTTGGCCACCGTCTCACCATCGTGGGAAACACCTCTCTCTATGACCAGATTTCAGTCCATCACCCCAAGGACGGCTCACTCACAGTGCTCTATGCCCGGGACGGGTTCCTCACTGGCGCCTGCATCGTAGACCAGCCCCGTCTCGCGGTTCAGTGCCGCAGATGGGTGGCGCAAAACACATCAGTTCGTCAGATCCCCGAGTGGAGAGGGGAGGTGCTTGCAGTTTCTTAACGCACGTTTATTCGACGGAACGAAGGTTGGGAATGACAAAAACACATGAACCAGCGGGGAGGACTCCCGCAGAACCAGATCAACCCCGCCATGATCAGTCCGCAATGAGGCGGACGCTCACCTGGCGTGACGGGATGGTTTTTGCTCTGAACATGCCAATTGGACTCTTCCTCACGCTGGGATACACCATCGGGGCGATTGGCGGATGGACGGCCATTATTATCTGGGCCGTTGCGTGCTTCTTTGGTTTTCTGCAGAACAACATTTTCTCTGAGCTTGCGGCAATGATGCCCAACAAATCTGGCGGAATTTCGGTGTACGCCTACGAAGGATGGAAACGCCATTTTGCCCCGTTGGGAGCAATCGCAGCGTTCGGATACTGGATGGGCTGGTCGCTCTCGCTCTCTGTGGAGGGCGTTGTGCTTGGCAACTTGGTGGAACAAGCGTTCTTCCCCCAGAACACGATTGCGCTTCAGCTCCCCTTCGGGAAAGAGCTCGGATTGCCCTATCTCATTGCAATCGGAGCAATCATCGCCGCATGGGCGCTCAACTACTTCGGTATCAAGGTCGCTGCGGGGGTCTCAAAAATCACCGGGGCCCTCCTCGTGATCGGGATCATCATCCTTGTCATCGGACCGCTGCTCTCGACCACCGCAGACTTTGACATCTCCAGGCTGACCTTCACGGGAGAAAGCTCCCCTTTTGACTGGAAAGTCATTGTGGTCTGGTTCTACATCACGGCGTGGACCACCTATGGAACAGAAGTCACTGCGAGTTTTACCGCTGAGTATCGTGAGCCGGCTCGAGACGCATCGAAAGCGCTCCGCCGATCTGGACTGATGATTATGGGTATCTATTTCTTGGTGCCGTTTATGGTGGTCGGAGCGATGGGGGAAGCCGTGATCGGAGCGAACCCGGTGAATTACAT
Source organism: Leucobacter sp. M11 (assembly GCF_035726885.1). NCBI lineage: Bacteria > Bacillati > Actinomycetota > Actinomycetes > Micrococcales > Microbacteriaceae > Leucobacter > Leucobacter sp. M11. The sequence continues at coordinate 153,021 of NZ_JAPFRB010000006.1, forward strand.
TGGGCTAGCGTTCGAACTGATTCTCGGCGATTTTGCCTGGTTGGGGCAGCTACCGATCATGGCGGCTTTTGTTATCGCGATGATGACGGCTACCGCCGACGGTGGTCGATCACTGTATGGGATTGCGAGATCCGGAGGAACGCTGAAACAACTCGGCGTCCTGAACCGATATGGGGTCCCCGGACGGGCACTGACCGTCGACATGGTCATCAACATCGTTGTGCTCATCGTTCTCGGCGAACCGATCGCTATCCTCCTTGCCAGCAATCTCGGTTACCTATCCGCGGTGACCCTCGCTGTTGCGGCATTCGTGCTCCTTCGGCGAGATATGCCAGAGGCCCATCGACCAATGCGGCTGGCGGGGTATTGGGTCTGGATTGCGAGCGCCCTCGTCACCATCAACACCTTCGCCATCATCGTGGGAATCCTCAATCCTGGGCTCACCGGATACGGCGGGATCACGGAAACCATCGTGGGAATTGGCATTCTCATGTTCGCTTGCGTGCTCTGGTGGTATCGCCAGCGTTTCCAAGACAAACAGAAAATTCGTTGGCGAATCCGTGATGAGGACGATAATCTCCTCCACCCATAACCCCACCCGGGTGCCCCTTCACGGGGGCACCCAATCTCTGACCCAATGAGTGGGTACGTTCCATCGGACCCGCCGAGAAAAAAGGAAGAACCATGTCACATACGGGGAACATCGCTGTTGTAACCGGAGCCTGCCAAGGAATTGGCCAAGGAATTGCCCTCAGACTCGCGCAGGACGGCTACCGAATCGCCGTGCTTGATCGTGAAACCTCAACGGAAACGGTCGACCAACTGAAGAGCATGGGGGTGGACGCCTGGCAGACGCAGGTTGATATCTCTGACGCGGAGAGCGTCGCTACCGCATTTCAACGGATGGACGAGGCATTTGGGCCTGCGTACGCCCTGGTCAATGCAGCAGGGATCTTTGCAGACGAGCCGTTTCTGGAGACGACGGTTGAAATATGGGATCGGGTAATGGCGGTCAACGCCCGGGGCCCGTTCCTCGCGTCTCAAGAAGCGGCGCGTCGGATGAAAGAGAATGGCGGGGGACGCATCGTGAACATTCTGTCCACCGCATCGTTCCAGGGCTTTGCCTACGAAAGCGCGTACTGCGCATCAAAGGGAGCGGCGCTCCTGTTTACTCGTACCATCGCACTCGAACTGGCCCAGTACGGAATCACTGTGAACGGGGTTGGCCCTGGAACCGTAGGAACCGCCATGGGTGGCGACTACCTGGATCGAGGGCCCATCGCCGACCACGAAATGGCCAGGACTCCGCTCGCTCGCTTCGGAGAACCCGCTGACATCGCGGAGGCAGTTTCGTTCTTTGCGACGAATGCTCGCTGGACAACCGGGCAAGCACTGTACGTTGACGGCGGATTTGCTGCTGCGGGGCTCCCCCTCCTGAAAGGAATGTAAGCGATGACGAATGCTCCGCAAAAAGAAACGATGAAAGCGATCCGGGTCCACGCCTACGACAACACTCTCTCGTATGACGACGTCCCTACCCCGAGGGTGCAAGATCCCCTTGACGTCCTTGTCCGGGTACTGGGCGCTGGAGTCTGTCGCACCGACCTACACGTCATGGAGGGGCAGTGGCAACAAAAGAGCGGAATACAGCTTCCATACACGATTGGGCACGAAAATGCCGGCGAGATCGTCGCCCTGGGGAGCAACGTCACGAACGTTGCGATAGGAGATCGAGTGATCCTCCACCCCTTGGCGACCTGTGGTCTGTGCTTGCCATGCAGAGCCGGTGACGACGTCCACTGCGAACGGTCGCGGTTTCCCGGAATCGACGCGGACGGGGGGATGGCTGAGTATCTTCGAACCTCAGCTCGAAGCGTGGTCAAACTTGATCCCACTCTGGAACCGGCGGATGTGGCCGCACTCGCCGATGCGGGCCTCACCGCATACCACGCCGTGCGGAAAGCCTCCACGATGCTTCGCCCGGGGCACTCGGTAGCGGTGATCGGCGCTGGCGGGCTTGGGCACATTGGTATCCAAGTTCTCAAAGCGCTCACGGCAGCGCGAGTGATTGTGGTTGATCAGTCCGAGCAAGCATTGGCGCTTGCTCGGGAGATTGGCGCCGATGACACCGTGCTTGCGGAGGGGACGGAGAGCGAGACCGTCAAACAGATCACTGGCGGTGCCGGAGCAGAAGTCGTCCTTGATTTCGTTGGAGAGGGCACGGCGCTCGCCGCAGGTGCGGCCATGCTGAAACGAGCCGGGAGCTACTTCGTGATCGGCTATGGCGGAGAGCTTCGGGTGCAAACGATCGACATCATTAGTGCTGAAACGAACATCATTGGAAATCTCGTGGGGACGTACAACGATTTGGTTGAACTGATGGCGTTGGCAGCGCAGGGGAAAGTTACCCTGCACACGGTGAAATACCCCATGTCAGGGTTTCAGCAGGCCTTCGACGATTTGAACTCGGGGCGGGTATCTGGACGGGCCGTGTTAGTACCGGATGCGTAGCACGGTCCAAGGCTTCCGGGGAGGGGCACTCGCCTGCTCCTCCCCGGAAGCCTCGGTCGGGGGCTCGGGAAAACCACGCGCAAGCGTTGCCGGTGGTGCGCTGGTTCGATAGTGTGAAACCTTCGACAGTCCGGCACGCCAAGGGTGGACGCCGGAGGAAGAACACAGGACCCACATGCCCAATCTGCCCACACCGTCCTCCGAATCAGCGGACCGTTCGGCCGGGGATCCTCAGCATCTCAACGACCGACAGGCACCGGATTCCCTGGACCAGCAGATTTTGGGTTTGCTCCAGACTGATGGGCGGATGTCATACCGAAAGATTGCCCGCGAACTTGATGTTTCCGAGGGAACAATCCGATTTCGGGTGAACCGTCTCCAGGACTCTGGCGCACTCACCATTATTGCGATCGCCGACCCGTTCCAGATGGGGTACCGGATCCTCGCCTTTGTGTTGTTGCGGTCGGCCCCAGGGAAACAGGCAAGTGTGATTGAGGAAATCTCTACGTGGGATGAAGCCACCTATGTGTCCTCCCTCGCGAGCACTTCCGATATCTACTTCCAGTTTGTCAGCCGAGACAACGATCACCTGAACGAGATCTTGCACGAGCGGATTGCCGGAATCGACGGGGTACTCAGTTTTGAAACCCACATGGAACTGAAAATTCACAAGGTGTCGTATGGGTACCCGATTATGAGGTTCGGCCAGAAATAACACAGTGGTCGTTCCCTCTCGGGCGGTGACACAGATGAACCGGTTTTCGATGCCGGTGTACGCTGAACCATGCGCTGGCCACCGCCGGCGCGGTGAGTACGACGCCGATTCAACGCACCAAGGAGAACTGCTGTGGGACTCTTTCGCATCAACCTGACCGTTCCGCCCGAGCGTCTGCCGCATGCGGCTGACGCGCCGAAGAAGCCCGGGTTGTGGAGCGATGGCTTCGGCCGCGTGGGCACCCGGAGCGTCCAGATCCTCGCGGTGCTCGCCCTCGTCTCGCTCGGGGTGTTCGCGATGACGCGGCTGAGCCTGCTCATCATCCCGCTCGTGATCGCGCTCATCGTCGCCTCGGCGATGCACCCCGTGGTCGAGTGGATGCGCTCGAAGGGGATGCCCTCGATCCTCGCGACCTGGACCACCCTGATCGGGGTGATGGTGGTCATCGGCGGCATCGTCTGGCTGATCGTCGCCCAGGTGCAGAACCAGTGGGAGGACCTCGCGGAGTCCGCGACCGAGGGCGTCAAGACCCTCTGGGAGTTCGTCAAGCACCTGCCGTTCTCGATCTCTGAGGACCAGCTCGACGACCTCATCAAGACCGCGACCGACTTCCTCACGAGCAGCCAGTTCGGCAGCGGCGCGATCGCGGGCATCTCCGCGACCGCGAGCTTCGTGACCGGCCTGATCCTCATGGTCGTCGTGCTGTTCTTCTTCCTGAAGGACGGCCCCAAGATCTGGGAGTTCCTGCTCCGCCCCTTCCACGGCGAAAGCTACGCCCGGGCCCGCCGCATCGGCGACAAGACGGTGACGACCCTCGGCGGCTACGTCCGCGGCACCTCGACCGTGGCCGCGGTCGACGCGATCGGTATCGGGGTCGGCCTCTGGATCCTCGGGGTCCCGCTGGCGCTGCCCCTCGCCGTGATCGTGTTCATGACGGCCTTTATCCCGATGGTGGGCGCAACGCTCGCCGGGATCCTCGCGGCCCTCGTCGCCCTCGTGGCGAACGGCCCGGTCGCCGCGGTCATCGTCGTGGGCATCGTGGTCCTCGTGAACCAGCTGGAGGGCAACTTCCTGCAGCCGATCGTGATGGGTCGCTCCCTGAAGCTGCACGCGCTCGTCATCCTGCTCGCGCTGACCGCGGGCACCGTGCTCGCGGGCATCGTCGGCGCGGTGCTCTCCGTGCCGATCGCAGCCGTGGCCTGGGGCATCATCTCCGTCTGGAACGGCGAAAACGAGCCTGCCTACCCGATGAAGCAGAAACGCTCCGAAACGGTCTAGTCCGCGGACTCCAGCGCCGCCCCGAGGATCAGCTCGGGGCGGTGCCAGAGCAGCGCCCCGCCGGAGCCGGACACGATCCGGCGGCTCGCCCCGGGAATCCGGCTCGCCAGCGTCTCGCCGAGGTCGGGCGAGTGCCCGGTATCGGCCGCGCCGAACCAGAGCTCGACGGGCAGCTCGAGATCCGCGAGGGGGAGCCGCCACGGGCTCATCGCGAGCACCGTGTTGCGGGCGTAGCCCGCGCCCCCGGCGCGCAGGGCATCCTGCACGACGGCAAGGAAGCCCGCCCGGAAATCCGGGTCCTCGTAGACCGCTGCGTCCTCCGGGGCCACCTGCCCGAGGACGAAATCACAGAAGCCGCCCGCGGTGAAGCCGGAAAACAGGGCCTCGCTGCCGAGGGGGTCGGCGGCCACCCGGTCGATCAGTTCCCGGAAATCCTCGGGGAGCTGGGCACGGGTCGCGGGCAGCGCGACCTCGTCCGCGGGAGCGGCGAGCACGAGCCGGGCCAGCGGCCAGCGGGTCGCCAGGGCAAGGGCGAAGGGCGCGCCCTGCGAGTTCGCCACCACGGGGATCGGCTCGTCGCTCAGCTCGCGCGCGAGCGCGGCCAGGTCGTCCGCGACGGAGCCCAGGCTGTGCCCGGGGTGTGGGGAGGACGCCCCGAGCCCGGGGCGATCCACCGAGACGAGACGCACCCCGGCGTCCGCGAGCAGCTCCGGCCCGAAGCTCATGAGCCTGCCCGAAGCGGCCCCGGGCACAAAGAGCACGGGCCGACCGTCCGCGGGGCCGAACTCGGCGCTCGCGAGCACCCGGCCGTCGGGCAGGGCGAGGCGGCGCTCGCGATCCGGATGCGGGGACACAAACACGGGGGACTCGTCTCGTCGGCCCCCGCGCGGCGGAGGGAGGGGCAGGGCACCAAAAAGCCTAGCCGCCCGCCCCGCCGCCCGCGGAACCGCGCGAGCGCCTAGGCGTCGAGGCGCAGCACGTAGCTGCGGAACTCGTGATCCTGCTGCCAGCCCTGCGACTCGTACAGCGCCTGCGCCCGGGTGTTCGTGTGCGCCGTGAACAGCTCCAGCTGGGTTGCGCCGCGCTCGCGACCGAACTCGGCCGCGCGGTTCAGCAGCGCCCGCCCGGCTCCCGAACGGCGGGCGTTCGGGTCAACAAACAGGTCGTAGAGGACATAGCAGCGCGTCGCGTCGAGCGAGTTGAACGCCGGGTAGAGCTGGGTGAAACCGATGACGGCGTCGCCGTCGAGGGCGAGGAAGACGGTGGACTCTCCGTTCCCGATCCGGTCGGCGAGGTAACCGCGGGCCAGCTCGGGGTCGCTCGGCAGCAGGTAGAACTGGCGGTAGGCGTCAAAGAGCGGGGTCAGCGCGTCGAGGTCGTCGACGGTGGCCTGGCGGACGGAAACGGGGGTGGGGGATGCGGTCATGGCTTCCTCTTGATCTCACGGTGTGCCGCCGAAGCCGGCGGGCGACCCAGCGGGGCCGCACTCCCAGCATCCCCGAGGAGCGGCCCGGTGGACAGTCCGTTTCTGGCAGGATTGACCGGACCGCTTCTCTCGTTGCTTCCCCGTCCCCGAGGAGGACCCGTGCACCGCCTGCCCCAGCTCAGCCTGCGCCGCGACCGCGACCTCTCCCTGGCAGCCCAGCTGGTGGCGCAACTGCGCGAGCTCATTCTGCGCGGTGAGCTGGGCACGGGGGAGCGGGTCCCGGGCAGCCGCGCCCTGGCCCAGCAGCTCGGCGTCGCCCGGTCGGTCGTCGTGACGGCCTACGAACAGCTCCTCGGCGAGGGCTTTCTGGAGGCGCGCCCCGGCTCCGGCACGACCGTCGCGGCGGGGCCCAGCCGGGTCGTCCGGCACGGCCTGGCAGAGCCGAACCGGTCGAATCCGCGCCGCGCGGATCGTGC
>NZ_JAPFRB010000006.1:159471-159758 GCF_035726885.1 Leucobacter sp. M11
CGCGGCCGCCGCGGCCGTGGATCTGGTCTCGGGCCGACCGCACGCGGACCCCGAGCCGCCGCGGGACTGGCGGCGGGCGCAGGCCATCGCGGCCCGGCTGCCCCTGCGTTCGGATCCGCCAGAGCCCCCGGGGGATGCCCGGCTGCGCGCGGAGTTGGCGCGGCACGCGCGGCTGGCCCGCGGCATCCACTGCACGCCGGACGAGGTGCTCATCACGGCGGGCACCTCGGAAGCCCTGCTCATCATTGCGCTCGCCCTGCGGACGCTCGCTGACCCGGCGGATGTCG
>NZ_JAPFRB010000006.1:159805-159959 GCF_035726885.1 Leucobacter sp. M11
TACCCCACGGCGCACGCCGTGCTTCGGGCCGCCGGGGCCCGGGTGCGGCACATCGGGGTTCGCGCCGAGGGCCTCACCGCCGAGCGGCTCGCGACCGAGGAGGCCGCCCGCGGGCGACTGGATGCGGCGCTCGTCACGCCGAGCCATCAGTATC
>NZ_JAPFRB010000006.1:159998-161282 GCF_035726885.1 Leucobacter sp. M11
TCCTGGACTGGGCCGAACGCTCGGGGGCGGTGCTCCTCGAGGACGATTACGACAGCGAGTACCGGTACTCGGGCGCTCTGCTCCCCGCGATCGCCTCGCTGGACGAGGCCAGCCGCGTGCTCCACATCGGCAGTCTGAACAAGACGCTCTCGCCCTCGGTGCGCTGCGGGTACCTGATTCTGCGGGGGCGCGGCGAGCTTCGCGAGGCGATCTGGGCGATCCGGGGCAGCCTCGGCCCGACGGTCTCGGCGGCGACCCAGGCGACCCTCGCGGAGTTTCTCGCGAGCGGCGGATACCGCCGCTACGTCGCCCGGACCCGGCGCGAGTATCGGCACCGCCGGGAGGCCGTGCTGGACACCCTCGGCGGGCTCGGGGCGGCGGCGCGGCTCACCGCGGTCGACGGCGGCCTGCACGCGGTGCTCGAGCTCGGCCCCGGCATCGACGCGGCGGCGGCCCAGCATCGCCTCGCCGGGCGCGGCGTGCGCCTGGAGACGCTGGCGGACCTCAGCGCGGACCCGGGCCGCGGCGGCAACGCCCTCGTGATCGGGTACGGGGCGGAGCCGGTGACCCGGTTGCGCCGCGCGCTCGGCGAGATCGCGGCGCTCGTTCGCGAGGCTGGGTCGCAGCCCCCGGTCGCTCGCGCCGAGCCGTGAGCTGAGCGGTCAGCCTGGCCCGCAGCCGAACAGCGACCCGAGGGCCAGGCCACCCCAGGCCGCGAGGACGCACAGGAGGGTGACCCCGAGCGCGTTGCCGAGTGCGGCGCGGGGGCTACCGGCGGCAATGAGGCGGGCGCTGTCCACGCTCGCCGTACTCAGCGTCGTGTAGCCCCCCAGGACGCCGACGCCGAGCACGCTGAGCCAGTCCGTCGCCCCCGGCATGCCGGCCAGCGCCCCCGTGACGAGGCCGAGCAAGAGGGATCCCGTGACGTTGACGACGGCGATCCCCCGGGGGAAGGGGCGGCTGCCCGGAGCGGCGGCGCGGGCGGTCAGCGCGGAATCGACGAGGAAGCGCAACACGGCCCCGACGCCGCCCCCGAGGGCGATGAGCGCGAGGAGGCCGGGGGAGGGGGGCGTCACGCGCGTCCCCCCGGGGCAGCGGGCCCGCGCCGGGCGCCCAGCCGGGCCCCGCCGGCCAGCCCGAGCGCCGCGGCCGCGATACCGAGGCCCACGTTCGCCGCCGCGGTGCCCAGGCCGAGCGCGAGGCTCTGCTCGCTCAGGCGCACGGTGTCCACGGCGACCGCGCTGAACGTCGTGAAGCCTCCGAGCAGGCCAACGCCAAGCAGCA
>NZ_JAPFRB010000006.1:161326-161402 GCF_035726885.1 Leucobacter sp. M11
AGCACCCCCAGCAGCAGACCGAGCGCGAGCGCGCCCAGCACGTTTGCGGCGAAGACCCCGACGGGGAGCTCGCTCG
>NZ_JAPFRB010000006.1:161448-161663 GCF_035726885.1 Leucobacter sp. M11
CCCGCAGAAGACCAGGAGCAGGTCCGCCGGGCGGAGCCGGGGGCCAATCGCAGGATCGGCGCTCGGGGTCATGCGTCCAGCCTAGGGGCGAAGCGGCGTGCGCGTCTTGCGGGGCCCCTGGTCTCTTTGATTCGGTAAGGCTAGGCTTACCTGGGGGCCGGACGGCCCCGTTGAGGAAAGGACCCCAGCATGGTCACCCCCCAGTCGTCGCAGAG
>NZ_JAPFRB010000006.1:161704-163170 GCF_035726885.1 Leucobacter sp. M11
GCGAGATGTACGAGCTCACCGTCACCCGGGTTGAGCGGCTCACCCCCTCGCTCGTCCGGGTCTTCTTCTCCGGCGGCCCCGCGGAGGTCTACGGGGGTCGGTCAAGCAGCGACAGCTACATGAAGCTCTACTTCGCCACGAACGGCGAGCCCGTGCCCTTCCCGCTCGACCTCGAGGACCTGCGCCAGACCCGCGGGGCCGAGGCCGTGCCGACCCAGCGCACCTACAGCCTGCGCGAGTTTCTCGCGGACAGCGGCGAGATGGCGATCGACTTCGTCACGCACGGCGACGCCGGAGTCGCCGGACCCTGGGCCGCCCAGGCGAGCCCCGGGGATCGCCTCGTCGCGACCTCGCCCGGCGGTGCCTATGCGCCGGACCCCGAGGCGGACTGGCACCTGTTCCTCGGCGACGAGTCCGCGCTGCCCGCCATCGCGGCGGGCATCGAGCGGCTGGACGCCGGGGCCCGCGGCACCGCCCTGATCGAGGTGCAGGATCAGACGCACGAGCTGGCGCTCAACGCCCCCGCGGGGGTCGAGGTGCGCTGGCTGCACCGGGGCGACGCGGAGGCGGGCACGACGACCCTCCTCGCCGACGCGGTCGCGGAGCTGGACTGGCTCCCCGGGGTGCCGCACATCTTTGCGCACGGCGAGCGCGAGGCCATGAAGTCACTCCGACCGATGGTGCGCGAGCGCGCGATCCCGCGCGAGCGGCTCTCGCTGTCCGGCTACTGGGCGTACGGGCGAAGCGAGGACCGCTTCCAGGCCGAAAAGCGCGAGCCCATCGGCAAGATCCTCTAGGGCAGCGCGGCCTCGTCTGGCGCCTCTGGCCCGGCGGGGACGCCGGGCCCGGCGCTCGTCCGAAACGCGGGATGCAGGAACGCGAGCAGGGCGACCGTGCCGAGCAGCGCGGCCCCGGCGATCATGGGCAGGGGCTGCCAGAGCGCGTACAGCGCCGTGCCCGCGGTGGGGGTGACCACGAAGGTCAGCCCGTTCGTCGCGCCGATGAGCCCGGCAAGCCCGCCCTGTTCGTCCGGGCGCACGCGCAGCGTGGGGCCGGCCATGTACCCCGGGGTCGCGATACCCATGCCGACCCCGACGAGGAACACCGCGGTCACGAGCGACCACAGGGGGAGATCGACCAGGATCGCGAGGAACCCGAGCATCGCGATCGGGGCCCCCAGCCGAATCAGCGCGGGGGGCGAGAATCGGATTTTGGGGACGATCACCGCCTGCGCGATCACCATGCCGATCCCCGCGCCGAGCATCGTGCCCCCGGTGGCGATCCCGGTCTGCTCGCCGGTGAGCGCGAAGCGATCCTGGATCAGAAAACCGATCAGGATCTGGATGAGCCCGAGCGCACTGAACAGGCCGAAGCCCGCGACCAGGTAGGGAAAGACGCGCGGGTCCCGCGCGCGGACCGCCACCGGGCGTTCCAGGAGCTCCGTGCGTCGCTCGGGCCGCAGCCCG
>NZ_JAPFRB010000006.1:163204-165851 GCF_035726885.1 Leucobacter sp. M11
CGGGCACCGCCCAGATCGCGGTGAGCAGGCCGAAGCCCGCGAGGAGACCGCCGAAGACGGAGCCGCCGATCAGGGAGAGGCTCTGCGCCGCGCCGACGCCGGCGAGCCCGCGCACCCGAGCCTCCTCAGAGTCGGTCACGGCGGCGACGAAGGCCTGCGCGGTGGGCGGCACCGCGGCGATCGCGGCCCCGAAGAACAGGCCACGCAACAGCAGGAACAGCACAAAGAGCGTGACCCCGCGGACGATTCCCGCGATGCCGAGGCTCGCGAGCACCGCGAACAGCGTCATGGAGGCGGTCGCGAGCGTGAGCGCGGCAATCAGCACCGGCTTCCGGCCCCAGGACTGCGCCCGGCTGCCCCAGAACTGGCTGGTGACGACCACGGTGATGGCCGCGAGCGAGATGGTCAGGCCCACCTGCCACTCCGCCAAACCGGTTTCGCGGGCGAAGGGGGCGATGACTGGCACGAGCGTCATCTGACCGAGATAGGTCAGGAACACGATGCCCAGGATGAGCCGCACCTGGCCGGGCACCGCCGCCGAAGCCGGGGTCGGCCCCGGGTCGGGGGCTGCCTGCGGGAGCGGATCTCCGGGGGTGGGCGGGGCGGACGGGGGCGGGGGATCGACGGGGGGCACGGGACTCGTTTCTGCGGCGGGGGCGGCCGCGCACGCTGGCGCGGGTGGGCGCGCTCAGCATGCTCGCACGGCCCGCACTCCCCGGCAAGGGGATCTTTCGCGCGTTCCCGCGCGGCTCCGTGCCCCGCGACCGGGTTAGCCGGCCGCGCGCCCGAGGGCGGCGAGGAGCGCCGCGACGTCCGCGTCGGTGTTCCAGATGTGGAAGGCGACCCGGGCGTTGCCCGCCCGTCCCGAGGCCGTGATCCCGGCCGCGCTGATCTGGGCCAGGGCGGAGCCGTCCGGGTCCGCCCAGGTCACGATGGCCGAGTCGCCCGGCGCACTGCCGATCCCGGCGCGGAAGGCGTTCGCGAGCCGCAGGTCGTGCTCGTGGATGCGCTCGACGGTCTCCCGGTCGAACAGTTCCAGCGCGGCGGCGGTGCCGACCCAGGCCTGCCAGGCGGGGGAGACGTCGAAGCGGTTCGCGTGCGAGCCGAGCGGGGTGTTGCCGGCGTAGCAGGAGCCCCAGATGTCGTCGGCGGAGGCCCAGCCCGCCTGCGTGGGATTCACGGCCTCGGTCAGTTCGGGGCTCAGCGTGAGAAAGGCGGTGCCCCGCGGGGAGCACAGCCACTTGTAGGCGTGGCAGATCGTGGCGTCGTTCTCCGCGGCGTTCACGGGCAGCCAGCCGGTGGCCTGGGTGAGGTCCGCAAGCGTGAGCGCCCCCGCTTCGCGCGCCGCCCGGAGAATCTCCGCCTGCGGGGCCAGCGCGCCGGTGGCCGACTGCACGAGGGAGTACGCGACGAGATAGGTCTCGGGGGTGATTTCCCCGGGCAGCTCGGCCAGCTCCACGTAGCGCACGGTGACGCCGCGGTGGGCCTGCCGCTCGAAGGGGTGCGTGAGCGAGGAGAACTCGCCGGAAACCGCGAGAACCTCGGCCCCGTCCGGCACCGCGGCCGCGATCAGCGACACCATCCCGGACACCTGCGCACCGATTGCGACGCGCTCGGGGGCGACGCCGACGAGCTCGGCGTAGGCCACGCGCGAGCGCTCGACGTGGGTCACGTAGCGGGCCGCGTCCAGATCGCCGATCGACCAGCGCGCCAGGTCCTCCCGGATCGCCTCCTGGGTGCGCAGGCTGGGCAAGCCACCCGTGCAGGCGGCGAGGTACCCGGGCTGGGCGGTGAACTGGGCGGCGAGATCAACGATGGTCATGCCCTCCAGGCTAGGGCCCCGGGAATCATAATGAAACACAATGATTGTTAAGTGTTTCGGTTGATGGAGTTATAGTGGTGAGATGGATTCCCGACGAAGCAGCGATCCTCTCGGCACGATTGACTCGACCGAGCTTCGGATTCTGCACACCCTCGCAGCCACCGGCTCGCTCACCGCGACCGCCCAGGCCCTTGGCCTGAGCCAGCCGGCCGTCAGCCAGCGCATTAAGCGGGTCGAATCCCGCCTCGAGGTGCCCCTCCTCGAGCGCAGCGGGCGCGGCATCCGGCTCACGCCAGCGGGCCAGATCCTCGCGGAGCACGGCAGCGCCGTCGTCGCCGAGATCGACGCCGCGATCGCGGCCATCGAGGACCTGCGCGGGGATCGGGCGGGCGCCCTGCGCCTGGTCGGCTTCCCGTCGGCCTCCGCGACGATCGTGCCCGAGATGATGGTCGCCCTGGAGGGCATTGCCCCCGACGTCACCCTGAGCTACCGCGAGGCGGAGCCGCCGGAGGGCTTGGCCCTGCTCCGCGAGGGGCTCGTCGACTGCGCCATCGTCTTCGACTACGACGGCTCGATGCAGCTCCCGCCCGGGAACGCGGCGACCCCGCTCTGGAGCGAGGAAATCAAGCTCGTCCTGCAGGAGGACCGGCACCCCGGCGCGCTCGGCGCCGACATCGGCCAGTTCCGCAACGACCACTGGATCGCAGGCTGCGCGAAGTGCCGCGGGCACCTTATGGGGCTCGCCGATGAACACGGCTTCAGCCCGACGATCGTCCAGGAAACCGACAACGTCCCGGCCATGCTCGCGATGGTGGCCGCGGGGGG
>NZ_JAPFRB010000006.1:165928-166087 GCF_035726885.1 Leucobacter sp. M11
AAACGCCGCGCTTCCGTACGATCAGCCTCGTCGCGGCGGACACCGCGAACGAGAGCCCGACGGTCCGCCTCGCCAAGCGGCTCCTGCAGACGATCGACGGCTCCCGCTGGCAGCTCGCCGCCCCCGGCCCACAGCCGCTCCAGGGAGCGACGCGGTGAG
>NZ_JAPFRB010000006.1:166129-172580 GCF_035726885.1 Leucobacter sp. M11
CGTCGTCGGCACCCTCATGGCCGCCCAGGTCCTCGGCGGACTCGGCGTCGGGGCGACCCTCTCGGTCGGCTCCCTGCTCATCGTCGAGGTCACGGGCAACGAGTCCCTGAGCGGGCTCGCCGCGACCACCTCCACGCTCGGCGCGGCGATCGCGGGGATCCCGCTCGCCCGCCTCGCGGTCACCCGGGGCCGCCGCGTCGCGCTGTCGCTCGGCAACCTGATCGCCGTGCTCGGCGCGGTCCTCGTCGTCACCGCCGCCGTCACCGGGACGGGCTGGCTCCTCTTCGCGGGGATGGCCTGCCTGGGCGTCGCGAGCGCCGTCCAGCTGCAGTCCCGCTTTGCCGCGGCGGATCTTGCGGACCGGCGTTCCCGGGCCCGAGACCTCTCCCTCGTGGTCTGGTCGACGACGGTCGGCGCGGTGCTCGGCCCCAATCTGGTCGGGCCGGGGGAGCGCATCGGGGCGCTGCTCGGGCTGCCCGAGCTCACCGGGGTGTTCGCCTTCACGGTCGTCGCCCAGCTCGCCTCGGCGCTGACCATCTGGCTCTTCCTCCGCCCCGATCCGCTGCTGCTCGGGCGCGAGCTCGCCGCGGCGAACCTCGCCACGGGCCACGTCCCCGAGTCCGTCGCGGTGCCGCTGAGCCCCGAGCGGGCAGCGCGGGTGCAACGCCTCGCGATCGCGATCATCGCGCTCGGGCACGCGGTCATGGTCGGGGTCATGGCGATGACGCCGCTCCACCTCATGCACGGCGGGCACGGCGTCACTGTGATCGGCCTCACCATCAGCCTGCACATCGCGGGAATGTACGCCCTCTCGCCGGTCTTTGGCTCGCTCACGGGCCGCTTCGGCGCGGTGCCCGTCGTGCTCGGCGGGGGCGCGGTCCTGCTCGCCGCCGTCGCCTGCACCGGGCTCTGGGGCCACTCCAGCACGATCGTCCAGCTCGGCCTGATCCTGCTCGGGCTCGGCTGGAGCGCGGTAACGGTCGCGGGGGCCGCGCTGCTCACCGGCGTCACCCCGCACGAGTCCCGGACCCGGCGCCAGGGGCAGTCCGACACCACGATGAATCTCGCGGGGGCGGCAGCCGGTGCCGGCGCCGGGCTCCTCTTCGCCGCGGGCGGCTTCTCGCTCGTTTCCGGGGTCGCGGCCCTGATCCTCATCCTGCTCGTGGTCTTCATCATTCGCGTGCGGGTCCTGACGCGCGCCCAGGTCCTCCGGTGATGCGGGGCATCCGGCGCTGGGCGCAGCTGCTCGTCGGCTACGTCCTCTTCGGCATCGCCTGCGCGCTCATCATCCGCGGCGGCGTGGGCAACGACCCCTGGACCGTGTTCTCCCAGGGGCTGAGCGTGCGCATCGGGATCTCCATCGGCATCCTGACGACCCTGATCGGCCTGGTCGTGCTCCTCGCCTGGATCCCGCTCCGGCAGCGTCCCGGCCTCGGCACGGTCGGCAACATCCTCGTCGTCGGCCCCTTCATCGACGTCGGGATGCTGTTCCTGCCCGAGGCCCCCTCGTTCTGGATCGGCCTGCTCATGTGCCTGGGCGGCATCGCCCTGCTTGCCCTGGCCACGGGCCTCTACATCGGCGCACGGATGGGCCCCGGCCCGCGCGACGGGCTCATGACGGGCCTGCACCAGCGCTTCGGCTGGCCGATCTGGGCCGCCCGCACCTCGGTCGAGGTGAGCGTGCTCGCGATCGGCTGGCTCCTGGGCGGCACGGTCGGCCTCGGCACGCTCCTGTTCGCGGGGCTCGTTGGCCCCCTCTGCAACATCGCCCTGCCCCTGTTTGACCTCGGACCGGTCACCCCGAAGCCCGAAACGGACAGCGCCCCCACGGAACGGGTGGGCACCGAGTAAGCTGGGGGGGATGTCACACGAAACTGTCACCCCGTTCTCCTCCGCCACCGGCCAGGACGTCCGCGTCCGCTTCTGCCCCTCGCCGACCGGCACCCCGCACGTCGGCATGGTGCGCACGGCGCTGTTCAACTGGGCCTACGCCCGGCACACCGGCGGCACCTTCGTCTTCCGGATCGAGGACACCGACGCCGCCCGGGACAGCGAGGAAAGCTACCACCAGATCCTCGACTCCCTGCGCTGGCTCGGCCTGGACTGGGACGAGGGCATCGACGCGGGCGGGGAGCACGGCCCCTACCGGCAGTCCCAGCGCGGCGACATCTACCAGGGCGTCATCGAGAAGCTCGTCGCGGGCGGACACCTGTACGAGAGCTACTCCACCGCCGAGGAGATCGACGCGCGCAACGAGGCCGCCGGGCGACCCAAGCAGCTCGGCTACGACAACTACGACCGCGACCTCACCGAGGAGCAGAAGGCCGCCTTCCGCGCCGAGGGCCGCCAGCCCGCGCTGCGCCTGCGCGTGCCCGACACAGACCTCTCCTTCACCGACCTGGTCCGCGGCGACATCACCTTCCCGGCGGGTGCCACGATCGACTTCGTCGTCGTCCGCCCGAACGGTGCCCCGCTCTACACGCTCGTCAACCCCGTCGACGACGCGCTCATGGGCATCACCCACGTCCTCCGCGGCGAGGACCTGCTCTCGAGCACCCCGCGCCAGATCGCGCTGTACCTGGCGCTCATCGAGGTGGGCGTGACGAGCTTCGTGCCCCAGTTCGGTCATCTGCCCTACGTGCTCGGCGAGGGCAACAAGAAGCTGTCCAAGCGCGACCCCGAGTCGAACCTGCTGCACCACCGCGACCGCGGGTTCATCCCCGAGGGGCTGCTCAACTACCTCTCGCTGCTCGGCTGGTCGCTCAGCCACGACCGCGACATCTTCACGAGCGACGAGATGATCGCCGCCTTCGACGTGACCGACGTGAACCCGAACCCGGCACGCTTCGACCAGAAGAAGGCCGACTCGGTCAACGCGGAGCACATCCGCATGCTGGACGAGGCCGATTTCGGCGAGCGGATCCTGCCGTACCTGATCGCGGGCGGCGTGCTCCCCGTCGAGCCGAGCCCCGCCCAGCGAGAGATTCTCGCGAAGGCCGTGCCCCTCGTCCAGAGCCGGGTGACCGTGCTCAGCGAGGTCGTCGGGCTGATGGGCTTCCTGTTCCGGCCCACCGCCGAGCTGGTCATCGAGGACGACGCGATGTCGTCCCTGCCCGCGAACGCGGCCGAGGTGCTCACCGCCTCGACGGCGGCGCTCACCGCCCTCGGCGAGGACGACTGGACGACCGAGAAAATTCAGGCCGCCCTGCAGGGCGCGCTCGTTGACGAGCTGGGCCTGAAGCCCCGCATCGCCTTTGGCCCGCTGCGCGTCGCGGCCTCCGGCCGGCGCGTCTCGCCCCCGCTCTTCGAGTCCTTCGAGCTGCTCGGCCGCGCCGACAGCCTCGAGCGCATCGCCCTGCTGAACGGCCGGTTGGCGTAACCGTGACCGAAACTGTCGACGTTGTCATCATCGGGGGCGGCCCCGCGGGCCTCTCCGCCGGGTTAAACCTGGTGCGGGCCAACCGCAGCGTGCTCATCGTGGACAGTAACCGGCCTCGGCACTCCGCAACGCTGCAATCGCACGGCTTCCTGACCCGGGACGGGGCCTCCCCGCTGGAGCTGCGCCGGCTCGGGCGCGAGGAGTTCGAAGCGTACCCGACGGCCCGCTTCGCCCAGGCGAAGGTGACCGAGGTCACCGCCGAGCCGGGCCAGCCGGCTGACGCGGATCCGCTCGGCTTCCGCGTCCGCGCCGCCGGGATCCGCGGGGGCGCCAACGTCGACGTGCGCGCCTCGCGCGTCCTGATCGCCGCTGGCCTGACC
Source organism: Leucobacter sp. M11 (assembly GCF_035726885.1). Classification (NCBI taxonomy): domain Bacteria; kingdom Bacillati; phylum Actinomycetota; class Actinomycetes; order Micrococcales; family Microbacteriaceae; genus Leucobacter; species Leucobacter sp. M11. The sequence goes on from NZ_JAPFRB010000006.1 coordinate 169,889, forward strand.
GAGGAGCTGCCGCCGCTGCCGCTCATGCGCGCCTTTTACGGCACCGCGCTGCACAGCTGCGTCGAGTGCGACGGCTTCGAGAAGTCCGAGAAGCCCCTCGCGCTGATCGGGGAGACCACGGACGTCTTCGCCCGGGCGCTCCTGATCAGCCGGTTCAGCTCCGACCTCATCGTGTTCACGAACGGCGCGGACACGGTCCGACCCGAGCAGGAGGCGCAGCTCGCCTCGCTCGGCATCCGCGTCGAGCGCCGCGAGATCGTCGACCTGGTGGGGGAGCGCGCGGAGATGACCGGCGTGCAGCTCGCCGACGGAACCGTGATTGAGCGGGTGGGTGGCTTCGTCCGGCCCCGCTGGCACGCCCCTGTCGAGTTCCTGGCCGACGCCGAGATCGAGCGGGACGACTGGGGACTGCTCGTCGTGAGCGAGCGGGGCGAGACCTCGGTCCGCGGCATCTACGCCGTGGGGGACATCGTGCCCCCCGGGCCGCAGCAGCTCATCATCGCCGCGGGTGGCGGGGCCCGGGTTGCCGCCCGGATCAATCTCGATCTCATCCGGGCCGCCCTCCCCGAGGAGAGCGCCTAGGGCGCTGAGCTCGACCGCTCCTGTCGCTCGTCGTAGCCCGCACGGGCGGCCAGGATTTCTGTCCGGTGCTCGCTCACCCACTGCGCGAGCGCGAGCACGGGCACGCTGAGCCGCCGGCCCAGGGTCGTTGCCTCGTACTCGACCCGCGGGGGGATCTCCGGGAAGCTCGTCCGCGTGACCATCCCGTCGCGTTCCAGGTGCCGCAGGGTTTGCGTCAGCATCCGATGGCTGATGCCCGCGACCTGCTGCTGCACCTCGCCGAAGCGCAGCGGTCCCTCGGAGAGCACCCCGATCACGAGCAGGCTCCACTTATCGGCCAGCCGGGCGAGCAAATCCCGGATGAGGGGGCTGTCCTCGTGCTCCGCGTGGCAGGGTCCGATGCCCTCCCGGAGTTCGCGGCAGGGATCGGGGGCGGAGGCGGGGCGGGAATCGAGAGTCATGCTGATCTTTCTTGGGGAGCGGGGTCGGGGAGGAAGCGGCGGCGACGGACGACCGGGGATCGCGGCCTGACGCACGCCCGGGTGCGTGACGCACCGAGCAGGGCGTGGCGGCGTTCGTGTATAACGGATGTTTCGTGCGTCACGCACTCAGAGTAACTAACTTTGTCTGAAAGGACATCCCTGATGATCATTGCTCACCTCATCCTGGCCACCGTGACCGGTCTCCTCTTCCTGATGGCCGGCGGCGCCAAGCTGGTGGTGCCGATCCCGAAGCTCCGCGAACAAATGAGTTTCGCCCGGGAGTACACCCCGGCGATGGTTCGCTTCGTCGGCTGGACCGAGGTGCTCGGCGGCTTGGGCACTGGGCTGGCCGCGTGGCTCGGTATCCAGCCGTGGATCTCGGTCGTCGCGGCGCTCGGGCTGGTGTGCGTCATGGCGCTCGCCGCGCGATTCCACCTCATCCACGATGAGCGATCCGACATCCCGAAGAACGTGGTGCTCGGCCTGCTCGCGCTCGCGACCGCGGTCGTCGGCGCGCTCCGCCTCCTGGGTTAGGCAGCCCGGCTCGCCCCGCCGGGCGACGCAATGCGACGGGACGGCAGATTCGCGCCCCCGGGTCCTCGACCCGGGGGCGCGACGCGGTTAAGCTGAGCCCATGAAACTCGCCGAAGCGTTAGCCCTCCGTGCCGACCTCAGCGCCCGACTGGCTCAGCTGGCCAGCCGCGCCGAGCAGAACGTGCTCGTCCAGGAGGGGGATGAGCCCGCCGAGGACACCCGCTCCCTGATCGCCGAGCACGATCGGCTCTCGGCCGAGCTGGAGGAGCTCATCCTCCGCATCAACCAGACGAACCTGACGGTGCCGACCCGGGTCACCCCGACGATGACCGCGGCGCTCGCGAAGCGGGACGTGCTTCGCGGCCGGGTGCAGCTGCTGCGCCGGGTTGCGGACCAGGCCTCCCAGCGCACCGAGCGCGGGCAGCGGAGCGAGCTGCGCTGGGTCTCCGCGGTCGAGGTGCCCGCGGTCCGCCGAGACGCGGACCGACTCTCCGCGGAGCTTCGGGACCTGGACACCGCGATCCAGGAGGCGAACTGGTCCGCCGAGCTGATCGAGGTGGGGCCGGGCGGGTAGGGGGAGGACGCCGGGAGTCGGTACCTTCGATCCGAAGCGAGCGCACCCCCACGCTGCCCGGGGTTTGGGCAGCACGTCACGGTCGCGGAACCGACCGCCAGGGGAAACCCGCACGGCGCATGTTCCGCACGGGGCACCCGCGCAGGGGGCAGTTTTGCCCCGCACGGGGCACATCGCATCACCGCGCGCTGGTCGGATTGTGGGGAGGGCGGGATCGGGGATCTCCCGGCGGAAATGAGTGATCTTTGTGGAGTGCTGGGGTTTTGGGAACGGTGCCCGCAGAGACACGCCCGGGGTGATGGGCGGAGTTGTGGCGGGGCTGGGGCCTGCGTATAGTTATCTCTTGTCAGCAAGACGGTGCGGGACGCGGACAGCGGCCCGGCAGTCACAGCGAGACAGACACACTCTCAAAACTCCCTCGGGAGGGATGAATAGCAGTGTGACCAAACTTCGAGAGAAGAACTCTTCGGAAGCCTTCGGGTGGTACGGCGGGTGTCTGGTCCTTGAGAACTCAATAGCGTGCACAATGTCAAATGCCAAA
>NZ_JAPFRB010000007.1:0-193 GCF_035726885.1 Leucobacter sp. M11
CGAACCCGGAAGCTAAGGCTCTCTGCGCCGATGGTACTGCACTCGGGAGGGTGTGGGAGAGTAGGTCACCGCCGGACACCTTTTTGGTCTGGTTCCCAGTGACGAGAACACAGGCAGCGCACGACGCGAACACACACCCTGGAGCACCGCTCCAGGGTGTTTGTTGTTTGCGGGTTCGTTCTCGGAACGAGGG
>NZ_JAPFRB010000007.1:234-2550 GCF_035726885.1 Leucobacter sp. M11
GTGCGACGGCGGTCCCCGGGCCCGCGTCGCTGCTGGCCCAGGACGCCACACCGACCAAAGCACCCCGCAGCACCCCGCAGCACCGCAACACACAACGACGTCTGGACCTGTGATGAAGACTTTCCCGGAACGCGGAGTCACCGTGGCCCTCCTCGGGCTCATGACCGCGACGATCGCCTCGATCTGGTGGCCTCCGGGGAGTCTGCTCGCGGGAGTCTGCGCGCTCGTGTTGATTCCCTTCGCCCTGCGCGTCGCCGAACGCCGCACCCGGCTCATCTGCCTGCTGCTGCTCAGCCTCGGCGGCGCGGCCATGCTCGCCGGGAGCCTGCTGGATCGGGATGCCCTCCAGCCGGCGCTCCTCGGTCGCCTGAACCAGGATCTGATCGCGATGATGACCGGGGTGGCCTTCGTCCGCCTCGCCGTGCAGACGGACGGGCCGAACGTGGCCGTCCGGCTCCGCGGTGTCCCCGGGCTCGTGCGCACCGCGGTCGTCACCCAGGTGCTCGGCTCGATTCTGAACATGGTCGCCCTCGGGATCGTGGGGGACCGGCTCGCCAGGCGCGGCTCCCTTAGCCTGGCGGACGCCAACCTCGTCGCCCGCTCCTACGCCATTGCGGCGCTGTGGTCGCCCTTCTGGGTGGTGTCCGCGGTGATCTTGGCGACCGTCCCCGCCGCGAACCTCGGCATCATCGGGGTGATCGGGGCGGCAGCTGCGGTGCTCTTCCTGCTGCTGAGCACCCTGCAAAACGCCCGCACGCGCGGCCCAGAGCTCCGGGACGAGCCAGGCTTCCCCTTCTCGGCTCGGCTCCTCATCGTGCCCGCCCTGCTGTGCGCCGTGGTCGTCGCGGGGCATGCGGTGCTTCCGGGGACGCCGGTGCCGCGGCTCGTGCTCCTCGCGGCGATCCTCGTGCCGCTCGCGGTGTTGTTGGTCGGCCAGGGCCCCCGCACCGCGCTGCGCCGGTTCCGCGTCGAGGGCATCGGCCAGTTGCCCCGCTCCGCGAACGAGGCGCTCCTGTTCGTCTCCGCCGGGGTGCTCTCGGTCGGGCTCGCCCAGCTCATTGAGTACTTCGGCGTGTCCATTCCCGGGACCGCATTTACCCCCTGGCACGCCTGGGGCGTCACCATCGCGATCGTGCTCGGCTCCCTCGTCGGGCTGCACCCGCTCATCGCGATTTCCGTGATTGCGGGCCTCGTCCTGCCGCTGCACCCGGAGCCGACGCTGCTCGGCGTCGCGATCGCCTTCGGCTGGGGGATCGCCGCCCCGGTGGGTCCCATCTCCGGGGTGACCGTGGTGCTCGCGCAGCGCTACGGGGTCTCCAACCGGGCGATGGTGCTCGGAAACCTGCCCTACGCCGCGATCGGCATCGTGCTCGCCCTCGGCGCGGTCTGGGCAGCCGGCGTCGTGACGGGCGTGGTCAGCCTTCCCGGCTAAGCCACCCGCGCGTGCTCAGCGGGTCTCGGCGCTCAGCGGGTTTCTGGATTCAGCGAGCCTCGGGCACGCCGGACACGAGGTCGAGGCCGGACCGGCCAACGATCGTTGCGACCTGCGCGCGGTTCCGGGTGCCCCAGCGATCGTGCACCCCGGCCAGCGCGGACTTGACCGTGGCCACGCCGATGAACAGCTGCTCCGCGATCTCCTTGTCCATCGCGCCGCGGGCCACGGCCACCGCGACGCTGCGCTCGCGCTCGGTGAGCTCGGCGACGAGCCGCTGCGCCTCCCGGCGGGGCTCGTCCGGGGTCCCGGCCCGGATCAACCGCTGCAGGTAGCCCGTGCTCCGCGCCGACATGGGGGACTGCCCCTGCGCCGCCTTCCGCACCGCCGCGAGCATGGTCTCGGGGTCCTCGTCTTTCAGGAGGAAGCCATCGGCTCCGGCTCCGATCGCTTCGAGGACGGAGCCCTCGTCGTCGAAGGCGGTGATCATCACGCAGGCCGGGGGGCGCGGAAAGCCGCGCACGATCCGTACCACGTCGATCCCAGACATCTGCCCCATGCGCACGTCAAGCAGGAGCACGTCCGCGGGGTGCTGGGCGAGGGCCCCCGGCACCTCGATCCCGTCGGCGCACTGGGCGACGACCGTGAGGTCCTCGGCCTGCGCGAGCACCTGGGCGAGCAAGCGGCGGACGAAGGGATCGTCGTCGGCGATGAGCACCCGGATGCGCTCGCGCACGGGGCGGGCGGGGGAAACGGCCGAATCCATACCCTCAGTCTACGGCGTCCGGTCCGTCCACCAGCGGAGCCCCGGGCACCCACGGCAGCCACACGGCAACGCTGTGATTGCCCTCGGGGTCGAAGCCGATGCTCGCGGAGCCGCCGAG
>NZ_JAPFRB010000007.1:2598-3664 GCF_035726885.1 Leucobacter sp. M11
CAGGGGCGAGCCCCCGGCGGGCGCGCCGGGGGAGCCTGCGCCGCGGCTGAGCACCGTGATCGAGACCCCCGTTGCGGGGCCGCCGCGCACCGTGAGCTCGACCGCGCAGCCGGGGGCGTGCTTGCGCGAGTTACTCAGCGCCTCTTGCACGATCCGGTACGTGGCGTGCGCGACCCGACGATCGCAGCCGGCCTCGTCCGACACGGTGATCCGCGCGCGCACCCGATCGTGCTCCGCGAACAGCTGGTCGACGAGCTCGTGCAGATCGCCGAGGCCGAGCCCAGCGGCCTCCCGGGCGGCACCCGGATCCCGGAGGTGGTCGACGACCCGCCGGACATCCGACATCGAGTCCTGCACGGTGCCCCGGATCAGCCGGGCCTGCTCACGCTGCTCCGCCGTCGAGGTGGGCAGGGCCTCCAGGGCGCTCGTGTAGAGCGAGATCGTGGACAGCCGGGCCGAGAGCGTGTCGTGGATCTCGCGGGCCACCTCGCGGCGGTCCTGCTCGCTCACGACCTCGTCGCTGAGCGCAGTGACCCGACCCTGGCTGGCCTCCGCGCGCAGGAGCGCCCCGTCGCGCTCGTCCCGGGCGCGGAGCACCAGCCCCCGTGCGACGGGGGCGATCATCATCGCCCCCGTCACGAGCGGCACGACCCAGAGGGCGTGCGCGGTGAGCCCGGTCTCGGCGGCCAGCGGCGGGAAAAAGGATCGGGACAGCGCGTGGGTCCCGGCCGAGAGATCCCAGAGCACGCTCACGGCGGTCGCCACGGTGACGAGCGCGACCATGCCGATCACCGTCCCGCCCCGGCGCAGCCGCAGCACGGCAACCAGCGCGAAGAGCGCGGGAACCGGCGAGCCGGGCAGGACGAGGCAGAGCCCGGCGGCGATCGAGGTAAACAGCACGGGGGAGCGCCAGCGCCAGAACAGCACACAGCTCAGCGCGATGAGGAGGACGGCCGCGAGCCCCGCGAGGTTCGTGATGACGCCGTCCGGATCGGCGTTGGCCTGCACCCCGAGCTGGGTCGTCGCGCCGAAGCCGCTCGCGATGCCCACCGCGATCGTGCCCGCC
>NZ_JAPFRB010000007.1:3725-6518 GCF_035726885.1 Leucobacter sp. M11
CAATCGGGGTCACCCCCTCATCCTATGAGCCCGGCTCGCGCTGCGCCCCCGCCGTTCGGTGGGCCGCGGGTGGGCAGGACGAGCCGAACGGCCAGGCGCGTCGAGCCGAAGGAAGGGAGCGCCGCAGCCGCCGCTCCGCTTGGCTGATGAGTGCGGCGGAATCCCGCCCCGATCACCCTCAGCGCACAACATGAAACGAGATGACGATGCCCGAACAGCACCCGACTCAGCCCCAGCAGCCCCAGCAGACGCAGCAGCCTCAGCCGCCGGCACCCCAGCCCCCGCACGACACGGCCCCCGCACGGCGGAACTGGTTCGCGCGGCACAAAATCCTCACCGGGGTCGGCGCTGCGGTGATCGCGCTCATCGCGATCGCCGCGATCAACGGTGGGGGATCGGGTGATGCCGGCGCGGGTTCGGCCGCGCCGGCATCACAGCCGTCCGCCGAGTCCGCCGACGCGGCGGGCGCGACCGAAGCGCCCGCCGAGGAACCGGCCACCGAGGAAGCCGCGGCGGAGCTGCCCGGTATCGGGGACACGGTCACGAGCGGCAAGCTCGAGGTCACCGTGGTCTCGCTGGAGGAGGTCGGCACGACCGTCGGCGGACAGTACCTGCAGGAGACCGCGCAGGGGCGGTACGTCCGGATTGAGGCGAAGGTCGCCAACAGCGGCACGGACCCGAAGCTCTTCACGATCAGCTCGTTCACGATCCGGGACGCGGAGGGCCGCTCCTTCAACGCCGACACGATGGCGACGATCACGGAGGACCCGGAGGCCAACACCTGGGCCACCGAGATCAACCCCGGCAACAGCGTGCAGGGCGGCGTGCTGTTCGACCTGCCGGAGGGCGCGGTGCCCACGACGCTCGAGGTGAGCGGCGGCGTGTTCTCGGGCGCTGAGACCATTTCGCTCCTGGGGTAGTCCCGCTCCCACGCAGGCGTGAGCCGCGGAACGCCCCGAAAAAGTTCGGGGCGTTCCGTTTGTCGCACCTTTTGTCGCGCATCTTTCCGATAAACTACCTCCAGAGCGTCGGGGCACAGCCCTGGCGGATACGGACATCGAGGGAGAACGCTTGTGGGAGTGATGACAGCAACCGTGTTCGGTGCTGTGATCGCCTCCCTGCTGGCCTATCCGGTGCTGCGGCGCTTCGGCCCCCGCGGATTCCTCTTCCCCGCCCTGGTGCTCGTCGGCGCCTTCGCCGCGATGCTCTGGCTCGCGATCCCGGTGTTGACCTCCGGCGGCGCGGTCACGCACGCCGAGACCGCCGAGTGGATCCCGCAGCTCAGCGTCACCCTGGGCTTCCGGATGGACACCCTGAGCGCCCTGCTCAGCCTGCTCGTCACCGGGGTCGGCGCGCTCGTGCTCTGGTACTGCCGTCGCTACTTCGAAGAGGACGAGGACGGCGTCGCCCGCTTCGGGGCAACCTTCCTCGCCTTCGCCGGCGCCATGCTGGGCCTCGTGGTCGCCGATGACGTCTACCTGCTCTTTGTGTTCTGGGAGGCCACCACGGTGCTCTCCTTCCTCCTCATCGGCCACTACGGCAGCCGTTGGATGAGCCGGGCCTCGGCCATGCAGGCGCTCACCGTGACCACCCTCGGCGGGCTCGCGATGCTCGTCGGCTTCGTGATTCTGGCCACCGAGGCGGGGACCTCAAGCCTCGCCGCGATCCTCGACGCCGGGCTCAGCGGGCCCAGCGTCACGGTCGCCGTGTACCTGCTGGTCGTCGGCGCGCTCTCGAAGTCCGCGATCTTCCCCTTCCACTTCTGGCTGCCCTCGGCGATGGCCGCGCCCACCCCGGTCAGCGCCTACCTGCACGCCGCCGCGATGGTGAAGGCCGGCGTCTACCTGATTGCCCGCCTGGTGCCCGCCTACGGGGAGAGCGTGCCGTGGCTCACCGCGAGCCTGGTCATCGTCGGGGGGATCACCATGATCCACGGCGGGATCCGGGCACTGCGCCAGTTCGACCTGAAGCTCGTGCTCGCCTACGGCACCGTCAGCCAGCTCGGGCTCCTCGTGATGGTGCTGGGGCTCGGCCTGCCCGGGGCACAGTTCGCGGGCATCGCCCTGCTGTTCGCGCACGCGCTGGCGAAAGCCCCGCTTTTCCTCATCGTCGGCATCATCGACCACCGCACCGGCACCCGTGACCTGCGCAAGATCAGCGGCCTGGGGGCGCAGACGCCCGCGCTGGCCACGCTGGCCGCGATCGCCTGCGCCTCGATGATCGGCCTGCCGCCGCTGATCGGCTTCGTGGCCAAAGAGAGCCTCTTCACGGAGCTCACCCACCTCGTGGCGGCGGGGGACCCGCTCGTCTGGATCACGCTCGTCGTCGGGGTCCTCGGCAGCGCGCTCACGGTCGGCTACAGCCTGCGCTTCTTCTGGGGCGCGTTCAGCAGCAAGCCGTCCGTCGCCGACTGCGGCATCGCGCACCGGCAGCACGGGGACATCATGCTCGCGCCCTTCGTGCTCGTTGCCCTTGCCCTGTCTGCGGGGCTCGGCGCGCCCTTCGTCGACACGCTCATCCGCCCGGTCCTCAGCCCCGAGGTCGCCGCGGGCCCAGAGTCGCTCGCCCTCTGGCACGGCTTCACGCCCGCGCTCGGCCTGTCCGCGCTCGTCGTCGCGCTCGGCGCGCTCGCCTTCCTCGGCACGAAGAGCCTCGTGCACCGGCTCCCGGCCTGGCCGGAGCGGCTCACCGCGGCCCGCAACTACTGGCAGCTCACCCGGGGCCTTGACCGTTTCGCGGTGGGCCTGACGGGGCAGTTGCAGCGCGGCTCGCTGCCGTTCTACCTTTCCGCGA
>NZ_JAPFRB010000007.1:6560-13098 GCF_035726885.1 Leucobacter sp. M11
GCAACCAGACCTGGCCCGAGGAGCTGGTCTGGCTGGGCTCCGTCGTCCAGCTGCCGATCGCGATCGTGATGATCATCGCCTCGATCGCGGCGGTGCGCGCCAAGAAGCGTTTCCAGGCGATCGTGCTCGTCGGCTTCACCGGGTACGGCATGGCGGCGATGTTCGCCCTGCACGGTGCCCCCGACCTCGCGCTGACCCAGGGGCTCGTCGAAACCGTCACCCTGATCGCCTTCGTGCTCGTGATCCGCCGCCTGCCCGCCCGGATTGGCAATGCCTCGCCCCGCCCCGCGAAGATCGCCCGCGCTCTGCTGGGCGTCGCGGTCGGCGCCGGGCTGGCCGCCGTCGCCGTGATTGCCCTGGGCGCGCGGATCGCGGAGCCCATCTCCCTACAGCTGCCCGATCTCGCCTACTCCGGTGGGCACGGCAAGAACGTGGTCAACGTCATGCTCGTGGACATCCGCGGCTGGGACACGATGGGCGAGCTGTCCGTCATCATCGCCGCGGCGACGGGCGTCGCGAGCCTCGTCTTCCTGAGCACCCGCCAGGACACGCTGCCCCGGCTCACCCGACGGGACGCGCAGAGCCAGGTTCGCCAGCACCTGCTCCGCGTCGCCGACCCGAACGACGCGACCGAGCGGGGCACCTGGCTGCTCGCCGGCCGCGAGATGGAGCCGGGCCGACGCTCGATCATCCTTGAGGTCGTCGTGCGGCTCATGTTCCACGCCCTGCTGATCCTCTCGGTGTACCTGCTGCTGACCGGGCACAATACCCCGGGCGGCGGCTTCGCTGGCGGCCTCGTCGCCGGGATGGCGCTCGTGGCGCGCTACCTCGCGGGCGGGCGCAAGGAGCTCGGCGCGACCGTGCAGCTCGACGCCGGAAAGATCCTGGGCGCGGGACTCCTGCTGGCGACGCTCACCGCGCTCGCCCCCATGTTCTTCGGGCAGGCCGCGCTCAGCTCCAGCTGGTTCGAACTGGACCTCGGCATCTTTGGCGAGATCTCCTTTGTCACCTCGACGCTGTTCGACGTTGGCGTGTACCTCGTCGTGATCGGCCTCATCCTCGACGTGCTCCGGAGCCTCGGCGCACAAATCGACCGCGATCAGGAGGACGACCTGGCAAACGCCGACGACTCGACCGCCCCCGCCCCACTCCCGGACCCCTCCGGCCAGTCCGGGCAGACCCTGCCGGGGGTGATCACGCCGTGACCATGCCCCTCGTCCTCGTCATCGCGATGGCCGTCATGTACGCCTGCGGGATCTATCTGCTGCTCGACCGCAGCCTGACCCGGGTCCTCCTCGGCTTCCTGCTCGTCGGCAACGCAACGAACCTCCTGATCTTCCTGATGAGCGGCCCCTTCGGTGAGTCCCCAATCTCCCGGGAGGGGGCGACCGCCCAGGACATGAGCGACCCCCTGCCCCAGGCCTTCATCCTGACGGCGATCGTCATCACCTTCGGGGTGAGCGCCTTCTTCCTCGCCCTGATCTACCGCTCCTGGCGGCTCGCGAACGCGGACACCGTCGAGGACTCGCCGCAGGACGACGAGGAGGAGACGGCCGTGCTGCTGGGCACCGAGGAGATCACGGACGAGGACGTGGCCGACAGCTCCGACTTCGACGAGCACGACGAGGACGCGCACGAGCGCGACGGCGTCGCTCGACGTCCCGAGGACGGGAGCGCCCGATGATCGACTTCTCCGCGGTGTCCCTCGTGCCCCTGGTCGTGCTGCTGCCCCTGATCGGGGCCGCGGTGGCCCTGATCCTGCCCCGGCACCCCCGTGCTCAGCAGCTCATCACGAGCGGCGTGCTCATCGCCGTGGTCGCCCTCGGCGGCATCATGATGGTGATCGTCGACCAGCACGGCACCCTCGTCATGGAGGTCGGCGGCTGGGCCGCGCCCTTCGGCATCGCGCTCGTCGTGGATCGGCTCTCGGCCCTCATGGTGCTCGTGTCCGCCGTGGTCCTGCTCGGGGTGCTCCTGTTCTCCATCGGGCAGGGGCTCGCCGATGACGACGACGAGACGCCGGTCTCGATCTACTACCCGACGTACCTCGTGCTCGGCGCGGGCGTGTTCAACGCCTTCATCGCCGGTGACCTCTTCAACCTCTACGTCGGCTTCGAGATCCTGCTCGTAGCGAGCTACGTGCTCATCACGCTCGGCGGCACCGGCCCGCGCATTCGCGCCGGGGTGACCTACGTGGTCGTGTCGCTCGTGTCCTCGATCCTCTTCCTCGCCTCCATCGGCCTGATCTACGGGGCCACCGGAACCGTGAACATGGCCCAGCTCTCGTTGCGCATCGCGGAGCTGAACCCCGACATTCAGCTCATGCTGAACCTGACGCTGCTCGTGGCCTTCGGGATCAAGGCGGCGATCTTCCCGCTGGCCTTCTGGCTGCCAGACTCCTATCCGACCGCGCCCGCCCCGGTCACCGCGGTGTTCGCGGGGCTGCTCACGAAGGTCGGCGTCTACGCGATCATCCGCAGCCAGACGCTGCTGTTCCCGGAGAGCAGTGTGGACAAGTTCCTCATGGTGATCGCCGCGCTCACCCTGATCGTCGGGATCCTCGGCGCGGTCGCCCAGCTCGATATCAAGCGGCTGCTCTCCTTCACGCTGATCAGCCATATCGGGTACATGATCTTTGGTATCGCGATGGGCACGGAGCTGGGCTTCTCGGCGACCATCTTCTATATCGCCCACCACATTATTGTGCAGACCACCCTGTTCCTCGCGGTGGGGCTCATCGAGCGGCATGGGGGGAGCACCTCCCTCGCCAGCCTCGGCGGGATCCTCAAGGCCGCGCCGATCATCGCGGTGCTGTTCTTTATCCCGATGCTGAACCTCGGCGGCATCCCCCCGTTCTCCGGGTTCATCGGGAAGCTGGGGCTCTTCGAGGCCGCGGCCGACCTGGCGTCGCCCGGCGCGTACTGGCTCATGGGCATCGGCGCGCTCGTCTCCCTGCTCACCCTGTACGCGCTCGCCCGGGCCTGGACTCTCGCCTTCTGGCGCCGCAAGGAGGAGATCGCGGAGCCCGAGGGGCAGCTCTGGCAGACCCTGCAGGACGCGCCCGACGCGGAGCCGCTGCGCGAGCGCAAGGAGATCCCGCGCTCGATGTTCGTCGCCACGGGGGGCATGGTCACGGTTAGCCTGCTGCTCACCTTCTTTGCCGGGCCGCTGTACGAGTACGCCACCCGGGCCGGGGAGACCCTGGAGCAGCCCGCGCGCCTCGTCGAGCAGGTGCTGGGCTCCCAGCCCGGCCCCGCGGGCGGTTCGGGCGACACCGGGCAGGACGAGGCCCCCGAGCGCGAAGGGAGCGCAGGATGAGCCAGCGAGGACCCCTTGGGCCCCTGGGCGAGCGCCGGGTCGAGCGCCGCATCGAGCGCCGACTGCGGCTGCACGAGCTGCCCCTGTTGATTGGCCTGATTCTGCTCTGGATGATGCTGTGGCGCGAGATCTCGCCCATGTCGTTCCTCTCCGGGCTCGTCCTGGCCATCGTGATGACCCGCGTGTTCTACCTGCCCCCCGTGGAGCTCGCCGGGCGCTTCAACGTTTGGTACGCGCTTCGCTACCTGGGCTTCTTCTTCGCCCAGCTCACGATCGCCTCCTTCCAGGTGGCCTGGCTGGCGGTCAAGCCCGGGCCGCCGCCGGTCTCCTCCGTGATCGCGGTCCGGCTGCGCACCCGCTCCGACTTCATCATCACGGTGACCGGCATCACGATCTCCCTGATTCCCGGCTCGCTCGTGGCCGAGGTGGACCGCTTCGGTTCCACCCTCTACCTGCACGTGCTGAACACGCCGACGCAGAAGCAGCTGACGCAGATGCGCCGGGACGTGCTGCACATCGAGCGGATGCTGATCCTCGCGATCGGCTCCCGACCGGAAGCGGAGGCGATCCGATGACCACCCTGGAGAATGCGCTGCTGATCGTCGCCCTCATCGCCTTCACCGGCACCGCCCTGTGCGCGCTGTATCGGGTCGTGGTCGGTCCGACCATTCTGGACCGGATGATCGCCTCCGACGTCCTGCTCACCACGATCATCCTCGTCGCCGGGGTGGACATGGTGCTGCGCGATCACACCGACTCGATTCCCCTGATGACCGTGCTCGCGGCCACCGCGGTGTTCGCCACGATCGCCGTGGCCCGCTACGTGTCTCGGCACGCGAAGACGAGCGAGCAGCCGCCCGCCTTTGCCTGGGCGAACACGGAGGCCGCGGCCTCCGGGGGCGCGGATACCGGCGCGGACACGGGCATCCTGAGCACGGACGCCGTGGACGCGGCGCAGCAGGCGCAGGGCAACGGCGGCCCAGAAGAGGACGCCGCGGCCCCAGAAGCGGAGGAGGGCACCCGCAATGCTTGACACGATCATGGACATCACCGCGCTCGTCTGCGTCGCCCTCGCGGCGCTGCTCTCGCTCGCCGCGGGCATCGGGCTGCTCCGCTTCCCGGACGCGCTCAGCCGCCTGCACGCGGCGACGAAGCCGCAGATTTTCGGGCTGCTCCTCATCATCGCCGCGATCGCGCTTGACCAGCGCTCCTTCTCCACGCTCATCGCCCTCGTCCCGGTGTTCGTCTTCCAGGCCCTGACCGCCCCGATCTCCGCGCACATGGTGGGCCGTGCCGCCTACCGTGCGGGGGACCTCTCCGAGGAGTTCCTGCTCGTCGACGAGCTCGGCCCCGCCGTGGAGCGGGCAAGCTCGGACAATCGCCGCGATTCGGGATTCGCGGGCTGAGGCATCCGGCTGCGCCCGGCTCCAGTTTTGGGCGTCTCCGCGCGCCCGGCATTGGCGGATCCGCGCACGCGCGCCGGGATTTCGGCTTCGCCGGGTAGCCTGTGGGTGCCCAGTACGCTGGGATCACGCGCCGGGCACCCCGCCCGGGCATCGGAAGTCGAAGGAGACGGCATGCGCAGTGTTCGCGGGGCGAGACTGATGATCAGCGGCGGAGCATCCGGGATGGGGCGGCTCTATGCGATCCGAGCCGTCCGGGAGGGGGCCGCGGCCGTGTCGCTGTGGGACCTGGACGAGGCCGGGCTCGAACGGGTTGCCGCCGAGCTCGCCCAGCTGCGCGGGCCGCGGGGCGTCGCGCAGACCCGGGTGCACACCCGGGCCCTCGACATGCGCTCGAGCGAGGCCGTGGAGGCCGCGGCGCGCGAGACCGCGGTCGCGATCGGCGTCCCCGATATCCTCGTGAACAACGCGGGCATCGTCGCGGGGAACGCCTACTTCTGGGAGACCGACAACGACGCGGTGACCCGGGCGACGATCGAGATCAACACGCTCGCGCACTGCTACGTGACCCGCGAGTTCCTGCCCGACATGATTGCGGACCGCGGCCGGGCGAAGCGTATTCTGAACGTGTCCTCGGCGGCCTCGACCCTCGCGAACCCGAGGATGAGCATGTACGCCGCCTCGAAGTGGGCGATGACGGGGTGGAGCGACTCGCTGCGTCTGGAGCTGCGTCAGGCGGGCCACGAGCACGTCCGGGTGACGACGTTCTGCCCCTCCTACGTGAAAACGGGCATGTTCCAGGGGGCGCGTGGCATGTTCCTCACGCCCCTGCTCGAACCGGACGAGGCCGTCGACGCGGCGTGGACCGCCATGCTCCGGGGGCAGGCCGTTCGCTTCGCCCCGCGGCCCGTGTGGCTGGCCCGGGCGCTGCGCGGCCTGCTGCCCGTGCCGCTCTGGGACGTGCTCGCCGACTGGATGCGGGTCACCCGGAGCATGCAGCAGTTCACGGGGCGGCGCTGATCTCGGTCGGCTCCGGGACGAGCGCGTCCGCGACGATCCCCCGGAGCAGGGCGCGCATCTGCTCCGGGCTCATCGAGGAGGTGCCCGTGAGGATGCCGATACCGGCCCCGTCCGCCGCTGAGGTAAACAGGCGGGCGAGCTCCCGGGGGTCGCCGGGGCGGAACTCGCCCGAGCGCTGCCCCCGCTCGACGAGGCCGACGACGGAGCGGTACCAGCGCTCGTAGTAGCTTCGGTGCGCCGCGCGCACCTCCGCGGAGACCGCGGCCTCCGCCCAGATCTGCGCCCAGATCGCCCATTCCTCCCGGACCCGCTCCGCCGTGGGTAACTGCAGCTCGATCAGGGCGTGGAAGCGGTCGCGCGAGCTGGGGATCTCGCGCAGGGTCTGCCGCTGCCTGGCATAGGCGCGCGCGAAGGAGTGTTCCAACGCGGCCTGCAGCAGGTCCTCCCGCCGCGGGAAGTGGTAGTGAATCGTGCCGGTGCTCGTGCCGCAGCGCCGGGCGATGTCGGCGATGCGGACGCGGTGATAGCCGAGGCTCGCCACGAGCGTCGCGGTGTGCTCCAGGATTTCGTGCCGCCGGGCCGAGGCCCGGGGCGACTGTTGTGTATCGATCACGGCACTCCGTTCTGAATCGGAGCTCACCCCGACTAGGGTGATACCCGATACGCAATGTTCTTGACGATTGGGAATTTGCCCCCTATGTTTCAGGTAACTGACGCATCAGTCAAGAGCATTTCCTTCTACGAGAGCAGGAGATCAGATCATGACGAACCCCCCGAAGAAACAGCGAACGCGCATC
>NZ_JAPFRB010000007.1:13125-15578 GCF_035726885.1 Leucobacter sp. M11
CTGATCCTCACCGGGTGCAGCAGCGACCCGGACACGTCCGGCGGCACCACCGGGGCCGGCGACCCCGTCACCGGCGGCAGCCTGAGCGTTGGCGTGGTCGGCGGGTCCATCAAGGACACCCTCGACGCCCACGTCCCCGTCACCCACCCGGATCAGGCCCGGGTGATTCAGCTCTATTCCACGCTGATCGACTATTCCGTGGACCACGAGTTGCAGATGGCTCTCGCGGAGTCCGTTGAGCCCTCCGCGGACGCCCGAACCTGGACCGTGACCCTTCGCGAGGGGCTGAAGTTCAGCGACGGCAGCCCCATCACCTCCGCCGACGTGATCGCCTCGATCATGCGCATCACGGACCCGGACGACCCGAAGGCCGGGGCCACGGCCCTCGCGGACCTCGACCGGGACGCCGTCGAGGCCGTGGACGAGCTGACCGCGGTCTTCCCCTTCAACGACCCAACGACGGTGTTCGCGGACTCCCTCGCGCAGTACGCCTCCGGCATCGTGCCGGCGGACTACGACCCCGAGAACCCGGTGTCTTCCGGCCCCTTCATGCCGCAGTCATTCGAACCGGGCCAGCAGAGCGTGTTCGTGAAAAACCCCAACTACTTCCGGGAGGGAGAGCCCTTCCTGGACGAGGTGACGATCATCAACTTCCCGGACGACACCGCCCGGGTGAATGCCCTGCTCGGCGGGCAGGTGGACGCGATCGATCAGCTGCCCCTCGGGCAGACGAGCGTGGTCGAGGCCAACGACGGCTTCGAGGTGCTGGAGTCGCCGAGCGGCTCCTGGCTGCCGTTCACGATGCGCGTGGACACCGCGCCCTTCGACGATGTGCGGGTCCGGCAGGCCTTCCGCCTGATCGTGGACCGCCAGCAGATGGTGGACCAGGTGCTCGACGGCCGGGGCGAGATCGGCAACGACATGTACGCGCCATACGACGCCTGCTACCCGAGCGATATCCCGCAGCGCACGCAGGACATCGAGGAGGCCAAGCGGCTCCTCGCCGAGGCTGGGCAGAGCGATCTCACGGTCGAGCTGGTCACCTCGCCGGTGGCCGCGGGCATCGTCGAGGCCGCGCAGGTCTTTGCTCAGCAGGCCGCGGAGGCCGGGGTCACCGTGGAGATCAACCGGGTCGACACGGGGGACTTCTACGGGGAGCGCTACCTCGACTGGACCTTCGCGCAGGACTTCTGGTTTACGCGGGACTACCTCCCGCAGACCGACGTCTCGAGCTTCGAGAGCTCGCCGTACAACGAAACCCACTGGAACGACCCGGAGTGGACGCGCATCGCGCTGGAGGCCCGCGGGGAACTCGACGAGGATCGCCGCTGCGAGCTCATCCGCGAGGCGCAGCAGATCGAGTACGACACGGGCGGCTACATCGTGTGGGGCTTCCCGAACACGGTTGACGCGTACCGGGTCGGCGTGAACGGCTTCGTGCCGGACCCGAGCGGGATCCCGCTCACCTCCTTCGCCTTCCGCCTGGTGTGGCTGGACCAGGCATGACCGACGCCTCACTCGCGGTCGGTCCGGGCGCTGCGCGCCCGGGCCGACCGCCGCGCCGGGCACCCTCCGCCCCGCCGGGGAGCGCCCGGCGGCGCCTGGGGGCGGTGCCCCGGCTGCTGCTCAGCCGGCTCGGCTTTGGGGTGCTCACGCTCCTCGCGGTCTCGGTTGTCGTTTTCCTCGCCACGCAGGCCCTGCCCGGGGACGCCGCGCAGGCGATTCTGGGCCGCGAGGCGACCCCGGAGCGGCTCGCGGCGCTGCGCGAGCAGCTGGACCTGGGCGGGAACTGGTTTCAGCAGTACGGGGCGTGGATCGTCAAGGTGGTGAGCCTGGACCTCGGGCTCTCGCTCACCGCGGGCATCCCCGTCTCGGATCTTCTCCTGCCGAGCCTCGTCAGCTCGGGCGTGCTGATGCTGATTGCCGCCCTGATCGCGATTCCGGTCGCGATCGGCGTTGGCACCTGGAGCGCCCTGCGGCAGGGCCGCGCGGGCGATCACCTCACGAGCGTGCTCACCCTGGTGCTGGCCTCGCTGCCCGAGTTCGTGGTCGGGGTGTTTCTCATCCTGCTGCTGTCCACCGGGCTCTTTCAACTGTTCCCCGCGGTGGTCGTGCTCGCCCCGGGCGCGGCGGTCTGGTCCTCGCCCGAGCAGCTGGTGCTGCCCGTGCTCACCCTCGTGCTTGCCGTGTCGCCGTACATTATTCGGATCATGCGCGGGACCATGCTTGAGGTCCTCGACAGCCCCTACGTCCAGCAGGCCCGGCTGAAGGGGCTGCCCGAGCGGCGCGTGATCACCCGGCACGCGATCCCCAACGCGATCGGCCCGGTCGCCCAGGTGATCGCCCTGCAACTCGCGTGGCTGGTCGGCGGCGTCGTCATCATCGAGTACCTGTTCCGCTACCCGGGCATCGGTTTCCTCCTGATCGACGGGGTCACCAACCGGGACGTGCCC
>NZ_JAPFRB010000007.1:15636-16618 GCF_035726885.1 Leucobacter sp. M11
CCGACGCCGTGACCCTCCTCGCCAACCCCCGCGTTCGGACCGCCTCATGACCGCCCCCGCCGCCTCGGCCGACACCCGCGCCCTCCTGCTCCCCGTCACCGAGCCCAAGCCCCGCAGCCTGGTTCGGCGCGCGATCGGCTCCCCGGGGACGGTCATCGGGCTCGTCCTGACCCTCCTCATCCTCCTGGTCGCCTTCGTCGGGCCGCTCGTGACCCCGTACTCGCCGACCGAGTTCACCGGGGCACCGTTCAGCCCGCCGGGGGAGGGCAGCGTCTTCGGCACCGATAATCTCGGGCGGGACGTGCTGTCGCGCTTCCTCGACGGCGGGCGCATCCTGATCGTCCTCGCGGCCCTCGCGAGCACCGCCGGGGTCGTGCTCGGCGCGCTCATCGGCGTGATCGCCGCGTACCGCCCGGGCTGGCTCGACGAGGTGCTCATGCGCGTCGGAGACATCGCCCTCGCCTTCCCGCAGCTGGTGCTGGCCCTCCTCTTTCTCTCCGTGCTGGGCCCGCAGCCCTGGCTGCTCGTGACCCTCGTCGCTTTCGGGCACCTGCCGCGCGTCGCCCGCGTCGTCCGGGGGGCCGCCCTCGGCATTGTGACCCGCGACTTCGTCCGCTCTGCCGAGGTCCTGGGCACCCCGCGCGGCCGGATTGTGGTGCGGGAGATCCTGCCAAACCTGAGCAGCACGCTCGCGGTCGAGCTCGGCCTGCGCCTCACCTACTCGATCGGGATCCTCGCGGGGCTCAGCTTCCTCGGCCTCGGCATGCAGCCGCCGTCCGCGGACTGGGGGCTCATGATCAACGAGAACCGGATCGCGCTCACGGTCGCGCCCTGGGCCGTGATCCTGCCGGTGACCGCGATCGCCGTGCTCACCGTCGGCACGAACCTGATCACCGACGGACTCGCGAAGGCCGCGATGGCCTCCGCCGAGGGGGTGCGCGCATGACCGCCGACGCTCCCGTTGACGCTCCCGTTGACGCCA
>NZ_JAPFRB010000007.1:16687-19613 GCF_035726885.1 Leucobacter sp. M11
TCATCGGCACCCCCTCGCTCGCCCCCATCGTGGACGGGGTCTCCCTCCGCGTGGCGCCCGGGGAGATCCTCGGCGTGGTCGGCGAGTCCGGCTCCGGAAAAACCACGCTGGGCCTCGCGCTGCTGAACTACGCGCGCGGCGGTACCGTCCTTGAGGGGGGCCGCGTCCTCGTCGGCGACCGGGATCTCGCGACGCTCAGCGCCCGGGAAGTGCGCGCCCTCCGCGGCCGCACGGTCGCCTACATCCCGCAGTCGCCGGCCTCCGCCCTGAACCCGGCGCTCAGGATTCGCACCCAGCTCCTCGAGTGCCTGGACGGCGAGCACGATCACACCCTGGCCCGCCTCGCGGAGGTCATGGCCGAGGTCGCCCTGCCGGGCGACGCGGAGTTCCTGAGCCGATACCCGCACCAGCTCTCCGGCGGGCAACAGCAGCGGGTCGCCATCGCGATGGCCTTCATCGCCCGCCCCGCGCTCATCGTGCTCGACGAGCCAACGACCGGCCTGGACGTGTCCACCCAGAAGCACGTCCTGGAGACGGTGCGGGAGCTGTGCACGAACTCCGGCAGCGCCGCAATCTACATCTCCCACGACCTCGCCGTCGTCTCGGACCTCTCGGATCGCATCGCGGTGCTCTACGCGGGCCGCGTCGTGGAGCAGGGGCCGACCGCCGCGGTGATCGCGTCCCCCGCGCACCCCTACACCCGGCTGCTGCTCGCGGCGACCCCGGCGATCACGGGGGCGCGCCGGATGCGGGGCATCCCGGGCAACGCCCCCTCGCCGATCTCCCGCCCGCCGGGCTGCTCCTTCGCCCCGCGCTGCCCCCTCGCCGTGGAGTCCTGCCGCAGCGCCCCGCCCGAGGAGCGGGCCCGCCCCGAGCCGCCAGCGCACGCAGCGCACGTAGGGGACGCAGCGCATGCAGATCACGCAGCGCACACAGATCACACAGTTGACACAGATGACACAGCGCACACAGATCACGCAGCAGACACAGGCGACACAGCGCACCTCGTCCGCTGCTACCGGGCCGAACTGCCCCTGCCCGAGCCCCGCGAGGCGTCCGCCGCCGCCGTGATCCGCGCGCCGGGGCCGGACGCCCAGCCGAGCCTGCGCATCCGGGACCTGCGGGCCGGGTACCGGCGCACCGAGATCCTGCACGGCATCGACCTCGACCTGTTCCCGGGGGAGTGCCTCGCGCTCCTCGGCGAGTCCGGCTCCGGGAAGACCACCCTGAGCAGCTGCGTCGTCGGCCTGCACACGGAACTCAGC
This sequence comes from Leucobacter sp. M11, assembly GCF_035726885.1. NCBI lineage: Bacteria > Bacillati > Actinomycetota > Actinomycetes > Micrococcales > Microbacteriaceae > Leucobacter > Leucobacter sp. M11. The sequence continues at coordinate 17,953 of NZ_JAPFRB010000007.1, forward strand.
GGCGTCATCGAACTCGGCGGGCGGCCCCTCGCGGCGGGCAGCTACCGGCGCACCGCCGAGCAGCGGCAGCGCATCCAGTACGTCTTCCAGAACCCCTACGATTCCCTGAACCCGCGCCGAACCGTCCGGGAGCTGCTCACGCAGCCGCTCGTCGAACGACGCGGACGCCGGAAACTGAGCGAGGTCGAGCGCAACGCCCGCGTCGCCCAGGCCCTCGAACAGGCCATGCTTCGCCCCGACCACGCCTACCGCTTCCCGGAGCAGCTCTCCGGCGGCGAGCGGCAGCGGGTCGCGATCGCCCGGGCGCTCGTGACCCGCCCCGACATCCTGGTCTGCGACGAGATCACCTCCGCACTGGACGTGTCCGTGCAGGCCTCGATCGTGGAGCTGCTCGCCCGGCTCCAGCGCGAGCAGGGCCTCACCCTGCTGTTCATCACCCACAACATCGCGCTCGTGCGCAACATCGCCCAGCGCGTCGCGATCCTGCAACACGGCACCATCGTCGAAACGCAGGACACCGAGGCGCTGTTCGCGCACCCAGAGCACCCGTACACCCAGAGCCTGATCGAGGCGACCCCCGACTTCTCCCGAAGCCTCGGCGCGCCCCACCCGCGAGGAAAGGACACCCCGTGACCGTGCACACCCCCGAACGAAAACACCCCGTCTTCCATCCGGAGGCCCTGGCCGGGCAGGTCGCGCTCGTCACCGGCGGGGGCACCGGGATCGGCCGGGCCACCGCGCTCGCGCTCGCCGCCGCGGGGGCCCGCGTGTTCCTCGCCGGACGCCGCGCCGAACTCCTTGCGGAGAGCTGCGCCCTGATCCGCCGCGCGGGCGGCGAGGCCGACGCGCTCGCGGGGGACCTGCGGGAGCCCGGCGCGGCCGAGCGGCTGGTCGACGCCGCGACCGAACGCTTCGGCCCCGTCACGACGCTCATCAACAACGCCGGGGGGCAGTTCGCGGCCCCCGCGGAGACGATCACCGCGAACGGCTGGGCCGCCGTGTACCGGCTGAGCGTCGAGGCCGCCTGGTCCCTGAGCCGGGAGGTCGCGACGCGCTGCCTCATCCCGCAGCGCCGCGGCCTGATCGTCTTCCTCGCCTTCTCGCCCCGCCGGGGCATCTCCGGGATGGTGCACGCCACCTCCGCCCGCGCCGCGCTCCGGCAGCTCGCCGCCGACCTCGCGGCCGAGTGGGGGCGGTACGGGGTGCGCAGCATCGCCGTCGCCCCGGGGATGATCGACACCCGGGCGCTCGCCCAATACCCCGCCGCGGACGTGGCCGCCTGGACGGCATCGGTCCCGCTCGGCCGCCTCGGCACCCCGGAAGAGGTCGCCGACGCCATCGTCTTTTGCGCCACGGACGCCGCCCGCTACCTCACCGGAATCACGCTGCCCGTGGACGGCGGCGCGGACGCCTGGGGGGCCGGACGCCCCGCCCCCACCCTGCCTGACCCCAGCGCCGCGGAGCCCCGCGCCGGAGAACCGAACGGAGCCGACCATGACCCATGAACTGCACACCCCCGCGGGCGACGACGTGCCCCGGCTCCGCCCATCCGCGCCGGACCCGGGCGGACTCGACGCCCTGTTCCGGCCAGACTCCGTGGCCATCATCGGCGCGAGCGACGACACCAGCAAGTACGGGAACTGGATCGCGGTCCAGGCGGT
>NZ_JAPFRB010000007.1:19651-19762 GCF_035726885.1 Leucobacter sp. M11
TTCCCCCCGTGCACCTCGTCAACCACCGCCGGAGCACGGTGCTCGGCCAGCGCGCCTACCCCCGAGCCGTGGACATCGGCGCGCGCATCGACCTCGCCGTGCTCACCGTCC
>NZ_JAPFRB010000007.1:19822-21946 GCF_035726885.1 Leucobacter sp. M11
TCGCCATCACCGGGGGCATGGGCGAAATGGGGGAGGAGGGCAAAGCGCTGGAGCGGCGCATCACGGCGCGGGCGCTCGCCGCCGGGGCCCGGCTCCTCGGCCCAAACTGCCTCGGGATCGTGGACCACGCGGCCGGGGTGCGCCTGGCCCCGAACTCCTTTCCCGTCGGCGACATCGCCGTCATCTCGCAGAGCGGCAACATCGCGCTCGAGATCGCCGGGCACCTGAAGGCCGCGGGGCTCGGCCTGTCCCGCTTCGCCAGCCTCGGGAACCAGGCGGACATCGACGCCGCGGAGCTCATCGAGTCCTGCGTCGCCGACCCGAACACCGGCACGATCGCGGTCTACTGCGAGGACTTCCGGGACGGCCGGCGCTTCGCCCGCGCGGCCCTGAACGCCCGGGAGGCGGGCAAAGCCCTCGTCCTGCTCACGGTGGGCGGCACGGACGCCTCCGCGCGCAACGCCCGCTCGCACACCGGGGCGCTCGCCACCTCGGCCTCGGTCGTCGCCGCCGTCTGCGAGGCCGCGGGCATCGAGCAGGTCACCGCCCCCTCCCAGGTCGCGGATCTCCTCGTGGCGCTCGCCGCCCGGATCGCGCCGGGCGGCCACCGGGTCGCGGTGCTTGCCGACGGCGGCGGGCACGCGTCCATCGCGAGCGACGTGCTCGCGGAGCGCGGGCTCGACACAGATGAGTTCAGCCCGGAGCTGCGGGACCGGATCGCCCGCGAGCTGCCGCCCACCGCCTCGGTCGCGAACCCGATCGACGTGGCCGGCGGCGGCGAGCAAGACATCGCGTGCTTCGCCCGCGTGCTCGACATCCTGGCGGACGGCACCGAGAGCGACGCCACGGTGCTCAGCGGCTACTTCGGCGGCTACGCCCTCTACGGGGAGCAGCTCGCCGCACAGGAGCTCGACACCGCCCGGCGCATCGTCCGAGCGCAGGAGACGCGCCCGCACCCGCTGTTCGTCCAGACGATGCACCCGGGGTCCCCGGCCGCGCAGATCCTGCGGGAGGGACGCATCCCGGTGTACGGGGGGGATTCGGGAGGCCGCGTGGGCGCTGTCCCGGGTCAGCACGAGGACGACCGCCCAGACCCCGTGGGTGCCGCCGGTCCCCGAGCCCGCCCCCGCCGAGGCCAGCCGGGACTACCTCGACATCCGCGCGGCCCTGGCCGCCTCGGGGCTGAGCTTCCCCGCGGCCCGCCGCGTCACCGGGCTCGGCGAGGCGCTCGCCTTCGCCGAGGAGCACGGGTACCCCGTCGTGCTCAAGGCGCTCGGGGACGAGCACAAGAGCGACCGGGGCGGGGTCAAGCTCTTCATCGACTCCGAGCACGCCCTCGCGCGCGCCTGGAACGAGATCCGCTCCGCGCTCGACCCAGCGGCGTGCTCCGTCGAGCGGATGGTGACGCAGCCGCACGCCGTGGAGCTGATCGTCGGCTCCCGCTGGGATCCCCGCTTCGGCCCCATGACGCTCGTCGGGCTCGGCGGCATCTACGCGGAGGTGTTCCGGGACGTGCGCGTCGCGCTCGGCCCCGTGGACCTCACCCGCGCCCGCGAGATGCTGCGCTCCCTGCGCGGCAGCGCCCTGCTCTCCGGGGTGCGGGGGAACCCGCCCGTTGACCTCGACGCCGCCAGTGCCGCCGTCCGAGACCTCTCCCGCTTTGCCGCGAGCCACCCCGAGTTCGCCGAGGTCGAGTGCAACCCGATTCAGGTGTCCCCGGACGGGGCCATCGCCCTGGACGCCCGCGCCGTCTGGGCGAGCGCCCAGCACACCGAGCGGCAACGCGGCAACGGCTGAGTCCCAGCCGAGCCCCGGTTCCCGCCACCACGCACAGAAAGGCATCACCAGCATGGATTTCTCACTCACCCCTCGGCAACAGGAGCTCCGCGAACGAGCGGCCTCCTGGACCCGGCAGATGTACCGCTTCGAGGATGACTGCGAGCGGAATAACGGGCTCAGCCCCGAGCAGCACCGCGAGGTGCACGACCTCGTGCTCAGCCACGGCCTCGGCGGCATGAACATGCCGGCGGAGTGGGGCGGCACCGGGCTGAACACCCTGGAGCACACGATCGTGCAGGAGCAGGTCGGTCGGCTCACGGGCGCGCTCTGGGACACCCTCTGGCG
>NZ_JAPFRB010000007.1:21986-23339 GCF_035726885.1 Leucobacter sp. M11
GAGGAATACCTTCTCCCCGAGATCCGGGGGGAGCGCCGGGACGCCGTGGCCGTGACCGAGCCCCACGCGGGCTCCGACCCGAAGGCGATCCGCACGGTCGCCACCCGGACGGGCGACGGCTACGCCCTCAGCGGCGAGAAAACCTTCGTGACCGTCGGGGACGTTGCCGATTTCTTGCTCGTGCTCGCCCTCGTCGACGAGCAGCCGACGATGTTCCTCGTCGACGCCGACCTGCCCGGCGTCAGCATCACGAAGGTGCCCCGCTACACCCACACCTTCGTCTACGAGCACCCCGAGTTCCGCTTCGACGACGTCCGGCTCGGCCCCGACAAGGTCCTCGGCGAGATCGGCCAGGGCTATGAGCTCACCCGCGACTGGTTCGTGGAGGAGCGGCTCATGATCGCCGCCCGAACGATCGGCGCCGCCGAGCGGGCCACCCTGCTCGCCACCGAGTGGGCGAGCGACCGGGAGCAGTTCGGCGAGCCCATCATCGGCTACCAGCTCATCCAGGATCTCCTCGCCAAAAACGTGGTGGACATCCTGACGAACCGAGCGCTCATGTACCGCACCTCCTGGGACGCCGACCGGGGGCTCGACCGGAAACTGCTGAACGCCCAGGCCGCCGTCGCAAAGCTCAGCGCGAGCGAGGCCGCGAACCGCTGCGTCGACAACGCCGTGCAGATCTTCGGCGGGCGCGGCTACATGCGGGAGTACCCCGTCGAGCGGCTCTGGCGCGAACTCCGCGTCGACCGGATTTGGGAGGGCACCTCCGAGATCCAAAAGCTCATCATCGGCAACCACCTCCGCAAGCGCGGCGCCGCCTCCCTCATCGGTACGGTGCCCACCCCGGAGGGCCAGCGCGATGCGCCAACCCCCTGAGCCCGAGGCGGGCACCGTCCTCATCGAGATGCACGACGCGACCCCCGGCGGTCCGCCGGGGGGCGCGAGCGAGCACCCCGCGCGCATCGCCCTCCTGCGCCTGAACCGCCCCCGGAAGCGGAACGCGCTCAGCACCGGGCTGGAACAGGAGATCCGCCAGGCGCTGCGCTCCCCGGCGGTGCGCGCCGCCCGCGCGATCGTCCTCACCGGGGACGAGCGCGCCTTCTCCGCGGGGGCCGACCTGGGCGAGCTGCGGTCGATGACCCCGGCCGCCATCGCCGAGTACTACCGCGCCAGCGGCCGGGTCTACGCCGAGGTCGCCGCGCTGCCCCAGCCCACCGTCGCCGCGATCTCCGGTTACTGCCTCGGCGGGGGACTCGAACTCGCCCTCGCCTGCGACAGCCGCATCGCCGCGGACACCGCGCGCCTCGGCTTCCCCGAGATCGCCCTCGGCATCCTGCCAAGCTCCGGGGG
>NZ_JAPFRB010000007.1:23394-24644 GCF_035726885.1 Leucobacter sp. M11
TTCGGCGAGCCGATCACGGCGCAGCGCGCCCACGAGATCGGGCTCCTCCGCCAGGTGGTCCCCGCGGGGGGCGCGGAGGCGGCGGCGCTCGACGCGGCGCGGGCCCTCGCCGCGAAGCCCGCGCTCGCGATGGCCTGGACCAAGGCGGCGATCGACGCCGCGACGCACGCGCCCGAGTCCGCCTCGCTCCTCATCGAGCAGCTCGCCTACGCCGCCCTGAACCGAAGCGACGCGGGCGCGATGCCCGAGCGCACTGCCCCCGAGCGCACTGCTCCCGAGCCGCGCACTGCCCCCGAGAGGAACCAGGAACCGTGACCGAACCTGCCACACCCCCGGAAACACGAGCTCCCGCGGATCCCGCCGGGCTCCCCGGCGACTTCGACCCCCTGGGCCCGAGCGTGGGCCGCTGGCTGGCCCCCTCCGGGCGTGAGCTCGCCTTCCTCGACGACGGCGAGCCCGGCGGCATCCCCCTCGTCCTGTTCGGCGGGGCGGGCACGAGCGTTCGCGCGGCCCGGCTCCTCGAGTTCGCGCGGAGCCTCCGCCTCGCCCTCGGGGTCCGCCTGCTCAGCGTCGAACGCAACGGCCTCGGCCAGAGCGCCTACGACCCCGCCGCGGGCTTCGACGAACACGCGGCCGACGTCTGGGCACTCCTCGACCGGCTCGGAATCAGCCGCCCCTCGCTCGTCGCGATCTCGGGCGGCGGTCCCTACGCCGCGCGGCTCGCCGCCGCCCGCCCCGAGCGGATCCGCTCGATGCACCTCGCCTGCGCGATCACCGACCTCAGCCAGCCCGGCACGAGCCCCGCGCTCCCCGCGAGCTTCGACCTCGACGCAATCTCCCGCGACCCCACCCAGTGGTGGGCCTTTCCCGAGGACAGCCCCGTGCACCGCATCCCCGGCTTCGCCGACAGCGTGATCGAGGAGGCACTGCGCGGGCGCTTCGCCCGGGGCCGGGACACCCCGCCCGAGGGGCTCGCGCAGGCGATCCGGCTGCTGCGCGAGGCACCCCTGCCCGAGCTGAGCGCGGTCCGCGCCCCCGTGCACACCTCCTGGGGGCTCGCCGACCGGCTCGTCCCCGTCGCGCACCGGGACCGCTGGCTCGCCGCCCTCCCCGGCCCGGCGACCCAGCGCGATTACCCGGGGGAGGGGCACGACGTGCAGTACCGGCACTGGGACCAGATCCTCGCCGACGTCGCCACCCTCGGCGGCGGCACCCTGCTCAGCCGTGCCGGGCGAACCTTCCTCGTCCCG
>NZ_JAPFRB010000007.1:24684-29690 GCF_035726885.1 Leucobacter sp. M11
TCGGCATGGCGGCATGGGAGACGCCGCCCGCGCGGGGAACCGGGAGAGTTCCCCGCGCGGACGGCGTCGGATCGTGGGCGGTGTCCCCCTAGGGGAGCTCCACCAGGAAGCGGCTGTAGGCCGTCACCGTCAGGAACGTCGGGAAGGTCTCGCCGAGGGCGACGTCCGCGAAGATCTCCGCGGCGTCGTCGTAGCGGTCGCCCGCGAACCGGTCGAGGCCGGCCACCACATCGGCGAGCACCTGCTCGACGTACTCGCGGGTGATCCGGGTGCCGGAGGCGGTGGACTGGTCCTGGTGGATCCACTGCCAGATCATCGAGCGGCTGATCTCGGCCGTCGCGGCGTCCTCCATCAGGTTGTCGATGGCGGCGGCCCCGATGCCCCGCAGCCAGGACTCGATGTAGCGCACCCCGATCGAGACGTTCTCGGTCACGCCCGCGTCGGTGATGTCGCGGCCGATGGAGACATTGAGCAGGTCGGCGGCGGTCACGTGCACGTCGTCGCGCTGGCGGTCCACCTGGTTCGGGCGCTCGCCGAGCACGGCGTCAAACTCGGCCTTGGCCACGTCGATCAGGCCCGGGTGCGCCACCCAGGTCCCGTCGAAGCCGTCCCCGGCCTCGCGGCGCTTGTCCGCCGACACCTTCTCCTCGGCGAGCTTCGTCACCTCGGGGTCCCGGCGGTTCGGGATGAACGCGCTCATGCCGCCGATGGCGTGCGCGCCGCGCTTGTGGCAGGTCTTGACGAGCAGCTCGGTGTAGGCCCGCATGAAGGGCACCGTCATGGTGACCTCGCTGCGGTCCGGGAGCACGAAGCGGGCGCCGCGGCCGCGGTAGTTCTTGATGATCGAGAAGATGTAGTCCCAGCGGCCGGCGTTGAGCCCGGCGATGTGGTCCCGCATCACGTAGAGGATCTCCTCCATCTCGAAGGCGGCGGGCAGGGTCTCGATGAGCACGGTCGCGCGGATCGTGCCGTGCGTGAGGCCCAGGGTGCGCTCCGTGAAGCTGAAGATGTCGTCCCAGAGCTGCGCCTCCTCGGAGGACTCCAGCTTCGCGATGTAGAAGTACGGGCCGCGGCCGCGGGCCACGAGCTCCTGCGCGTTGTGGAACGCGTAGAGGCCAAAGTCCACGAGGCTGCCGGAGGCCGCCATCGCCTGGCCGTGGTCGTCCACGTAGCGCAGGTGCTTCTCGACCAGGTGCCAGCCGCGGGGCCGCATCACGATCGTGGGGGTCTCCTCGGCGGTGACCCGGTACTCCTTGCCCTCGGGGCTCGTGTACTCGAGCTGGCCGCGGATCGCGTCGAACAGCGAGAGCTGGCCGCCGATGACGTTGCGCCAGGTCGGGCTGGTCGCGTCTTCCTGGTCGGCGAGCCACACCTTCGCGCCGGAGTTCAGCGCGTTGATGGTCATCTTCGGGTCCGTCGGGCCCGTGATCTCCACGCGGCGGTCCTCCAGGCCGGGGCCGGCGCCCGCGACGGTCCAGGAGGTGTCCTCGCGGATGTGGCGGGTGTCCTCGCGGAACTTCGGGTCGCGGCCGTTGCCGATCTCGTACCGCTTGCGCATCCGGTCCGCCAGCCGGTCGTGGCGGCTGCCGCTGAACAGGCGGTGCAGCTCGGTCACGAACTCGAGGGCCTCGTCGGTGAGGATCTCGGCGAAGCGGGGGTGCATCGCACCGACGACGTCGATGCGCGGGCCGGGGGCAGCCGTGGTCGCGGGACCGGCAGAGGCCCCATCCGCCTGCCTGGTCATCTCGGTCGTGAGTGTGGTGTCCATGATCTGTCCTTCGTGAAGGTGTTGCGTCGGTGAAACGGTGGGGTGGTGCGTGGGCCCCTCGCCCCGCGTTCGGGGCCTCGTGAGGTGCTTGTTTCAATAATGTCCGGGATTTCGCGCACTATTTGACCGATTCCGGGGTGAAGAATGGCGAAAGTTCTGTTTGCTAGAAATACCCCGATCTGCGAGCATGGGGGTATGACGATGATCGACGCAGCACGACAGGACACCGCGGACGCCCTCACCCTGGGCCGCCGCATCCGTGAGCGCCGGAACGAGATCGGGATGACCCTCGAACAGCTCGCCGCCGCCATCGACCGCGCCCCCTCCCAGGTCTCCGCCCTGGAAAACGGCAAGCGGGAGCCGCGCCTGCCGCTCCTGCGGGCCCTCGCGGTCGCGCTGGGCTCCACCGTGGACGACCTCCTCACGGACGAGGCCCCGAACGAGCGGGCGGCGCTGGAGATCTCCGTCGAGCGGGCGCAGCGCGGCGCCGTGTTCACCTCCCTCGGTATCCAGCCCGTGCGGGTATCGAAGGCCACGAGCGACGAGACCCTGCGCGCGATCCTCGGCCTGCACCAGGAGGTCGAACGCCTGCACAAGGAGCGGGCGGCGACTCCGGAGGAAGCGCGCCGCGCGAACACGCAGCTGCGCCAGGACATGCGCGCCCGCAACAACTACTTCGCCGAGCTGGAGGCCGAGGCGCAGACGCTGCTGACCTCCGTCGGCTACAGCGGGGGACCGGTCTCCCAGAAGACCATCGCGGACATGGCCGCCAAGCACGGCTTCACCCTGCACTACGTGCCCGATCTGCCGCACTCGACGCGCTCCGTCATCGACAAGCGCAACGGCCGCATCTATCTGGGCACGACGGGCACCCAGATCCGGGACGCCCGCGCGCCCATCCTGCAGTCGCTCGCCGCGATCGTCTGCGGCCACGCCGAGCCGACGAGCTACGCGGACTTTTTGAAGCAGCGCATCGAGGCGAACTACCTGGCCGGGGCGATCCTGCTGCCCGAGGACGCCGCGGTGAGCCTGCTCAGCGAGGCCAAGGAGCAGCGGCAGATCTCGATGGAGGATCTGCGCGACGCCTTCGGGGTCTCCTACGAGATGGCCGCGCACCGCTTCACGAACCTCGCGACCGAGCGGCTCGACCTGCCCGTGCACTTCATGAAGGTGCACGAGTCCGGCACGCTCATCAAGGGCTACGAGAACGACGACGTGACCTTCCCCTCGGACGCGCTCGGCGCGATCGAGGGCGCGATGGTCTGCCGCAACTGGACGGCCCGCACGGTCTTCGAGGCCGCGGACCGCTTCAGCCCCTGGTATCAGTACACGGACATGAGCTCCGGCGGCACCTACTGGTGCACCTCCCGCATCGAGAAGGCGAAAGAGGGGGAGTACTCGGTCAGCGTCGGGGTGCCCTTCAACCTCGTGAAATGGTTCCGCGGCCGCGAGACGAAGCACCGTTCCGTGTCGAACTGCCCGGACGAGACCTGCTGCCGCCGGGCGTCGACCGCGCTGACGAAGAAGTGGGAGTCCGCGGCCTGGCCAGAGGCGCGCACCCCCACGAGCCTGCTCGCGGCCCTGCCGACCGGAACCTTCCCCGGGGTGGACACCACCGAGGTCTACGAGTTCCTGGACCGCTATGAGACCAACGGCTAATTCCGCCACCCCGGAAGAGATGCGGGAGCGCGGGCAACTGCGCTACCGTAGAGATGTGCTGGATCTTCCTCCAGTAATCGAGTGAGTAGCGGGTGATGGCGTGAACGCAGAACAACGGACTGACCGCAACGGCGAGACTGAGGTCCGCTCGACGCAGGCCTTTAAAGAAGAGCTCGGCGCTCTGATCCACGCCCGCGCCACCGACCTCTCGATTGACGAGAAAGAAGCGATCACGGCGCTGCCCTCCGGAGCGGCGCTGCTCGTCGTGCGTCGCGGCCCCGACACGGGTGCCCGCTTCCTGCTCGACCAGAACCTCACGGTCGCCGGGCGTCACCCCGAGGTGGACATCTTCCTCGACGACGTGACCGTCTCCCGCAAGCACGCCGAGTTTGTCCGCACGGGCACCCAGTTCTCGGTGCGCGATCTGAACTCGCTGAACGGCACCTTCTGCAACGGCTCCCGCATCGAGGAAGAGGTCGTCCTCGGGGACGGCGCCGAGGTGCAGGTCGGCAAGTTCAAGTTCACCTTCTTCGCCTCTCGCTTCGACCTGGCCGGCGAGGCCCTGTAGTGGTCGCCGTTCCGCACCCCAGGGGCGCGGACGGCGAAACCCTGCTCAGCATCGGGCAGGTGCTCAATCGCCTGTCCGTCGACTTCGCTGAGCTGTCCCCCTCGAAGCTGCGCTTCCTGGAGGAGCAGGGCCTGGTGACCCCGGCCCGCACGAAATCCGGGTATCGGAAGTTTTCCCAGGCCGACATCGAGCGGCTCCGGCTCGTGCTCACGCTGCAGCGCGATCACTACCTGCCGCTCCGGGTGATCTCGGAGCACCTCGCGGCGCTCGACGCGGGGCAGAGCCCCGAGGTGCCGGGCACGGCCGCCGCGGCGCAGGCCGTCCCGGCCTCCATCCTGGGGCCGAAGACCGTGCTGGACCGGGGCGAGCTGCTCCGGCTCACCGGGGTGAGCGCCCTGTTCCTGAACGAGATCATCAGCGCCAAGCTGCTGCCGGCGGCGGAGGTCTTTCCCCGGCAATCGATCGAGCTCGTGACCTCGCTGCGCTCGCTGGCCGACCGCGGCATCACCCCGAATCACCTGCGCAGCCTCCGGCTCGCGGCGGAGCGGGACGCCGAGCTGATCGAACGCTCCGTCTCCGCCCGCGGTTCCGAGGTGCCCGCCCATCGCGCGGAGCAGTCCCTGCAACTCGCGGATGAGTTGGATCGCGTTCGCGCCTCGGTGCTGCGCACCCGGCTCCTGGGCTGAGCGCCGCTCCCGGAGCGGGGCGCGCGCCAGGCGACGGCCGCGACACGAAAACTTGTGGCGCGTCGGTGATTGCACCCGGTCACCCCGCTCGGTACCGTTGAGGCAGTCGGGCTTTCCGACCACAAGAGAGGGTCGTGATGAAGGACAACACACCGGTAGCGGTTGATTCGGCCGGTTTCGAGTTGCTGTTCTCCGATGGGCTGCCGCAACTTGACCAGAACATCGGATACAAGGGCGCCGAGGCCGCCCGGGCCGCCGGGATCAGCTACCGCCAGCTGGACTACTGGGCCCGCACCGAGCTCGTCGAGCCCACCGTCCGCGGTGC
>NZ_JAPFRB010000007.1:29726-30163 GCF_035726885.1 Leucobacter sp. M11
CGACATCCTCGTCCTCAAGCTCGTGAAGCGCCTCCTCGACACCGGCATCTCCCTGCAGCAGATCCGCACCGCCGTGGACCAGCTCCGCGAGGCCGGGGTGCACGACCTCGCCCAGACCACGCTCATGAGCGACGGTGCGAGCGTGTACCTGTGCACCTCCGACGACGAGGTCATCGACCTCGTGAACCGCGGGCAGGGCGTCTTCGGCATCGCCGTCGGCAAGGTCCTCCGCGAGGTCGAGACCTCCCTCGTGGACATCCAGGCGCTCCGCGACGAGCCCAGCGACGAGCTCGCTCAGCGCCGCACCCGCAAGAAGATTTCTTAGGCCGGGCGACCCGCCCGCCTCGACGCCCGGCTGCGCACTGCGCAGGCGGGCGTTTTGCTGTGCAGCGCCGGGTGCTGCGGGACGGATCCCCGCACGGCAACACCGCCCCGAA
>NZ_JAPFRB010000007.1:30214-36059 GCF_035726885.1 Leucobacter sp. M11
CGGTGCTGAGTGCTCGCCGGTGCTTAGTGCTCGCCGGTGTCGTCCGCGGAGTCGTCCGCGACGACCGTGGCGGTCTCCATCGGGATCGGGCCGCGGGCGGGGGCGTCGATGTTCGCGGAGCGGAGCACGCGGTCGAGGATCTGGTCGAAGTACCCGGCCATCTCCTGCGCGGTCTCGCCCGGCCACATGTGCACGGGCTTGGCCGCGCCCTGGGCCTGCTGGAGGCTCGTCCGCTCGGGCAGCTGCGGGTTCAGCACCAGCGGGCCGAACATCTCGCGCAGCTCCCGGATGCGGAACTGGTGCTCCATCGACTGGGTTCGGGCGCGGTTGATCACGATGCCGAGCGGCTGCAGGCGGGGGCTGAGCCCGCGGCGGATCTCCTCGATCGCGCGCAGCGCGCGGTCGGCGGCGGCCACGGCGAACAGGCCGGGCTCCGTTACGACGAGCACGCGGTCGCTCGCGGCCCACGCGGTACGCGTCAGTGCGTTCAGCGAGGGGGCGCAGTCGATGAGCACGAGATCGTACTCGGCCTCGATGTTGGCCAGGGCCTCCTCGAGCTTCCAGATCTCGCGGATGCTCGGATGCGGTCCGTCAAAGTTGATCGCGGACGGGCTCCCGAGGAGAACATCAATGGCCCCCTCGTGGTGCTTCGTCCACCCGCTTGGCACGATGGCGTCGCGGACGACCTTCTCTTTCGGATTCTCCAGCACATCGGCGATATTGCCGTGGCCGGAGGGGTCGACATCCATACCGGTGGACACATCGGACTGGGGATCGAGATCGACGACGAGCGTCCGGAGACCACGCGAAAACGCCGCCGACGCGAGGCCGAGCGTTACCGTCGTCTTGCCGACGCCGCCCTTCAGGGAACTTACGCTAAGTACATGCACAATAACTAAGCGTACCTTCACTATGGTTAGAGAACCACAACGTACACTGGGCAGTGACACGAAGGGCAGCTATGTTCTCGAAAATTCTTGTCGCAAACCGCGGCGAGATTGCCATTCGGGCATTCAGAGCAGCATTTGAACTGGGAGCGAAGACGGTCGCGGTTTTTCCGTATGAGGACCGGAACTCGCTCCACCGGCTGAAGGCTGACGAGGCCTACCAGATCGGATCGGTTGGACATCCCGTCCGCGCGTACCTCGATGTTGAGGAAATTATTCGCGTGGCCAAGGAATCCGGCGCCGACGCCATCTACCCGGGCTACGGATTCCTCTCGGAGAATCCCGACCTGGCCGCCGCGGCCACCGCTGAGGGCATCACTTTCATCGGGCCGAGTTCGAACGCGCTGGAGATGGCCGGCAACAAGGTTTCCGCGAAGGAGCACGCGATTGCGGCCGGGGTTCCCGTGCTGCGCTCCACGCCCCCCTCTCAGGACATTGACGCCCTGATATCCGGGGCCGACGAGATCGGCTTCCCGGTCTTCGCCAAGGCCGTGGCCGGCGGCGGCGGGCGCGGCATGCGCCGGGTCGACCGTCCGGAGGATCTGCGCGGCGCACTCGAGGCGGCCATGCGCGAGGCGGAGAGCGCCTTCGGCGATGCCACGATGTTCATCGAGCAGGCCGTGCTGCGGCCCCGACACATCGAGGTGCAGATCCTCGCGGACACCTTCGGCGACACGATCCACCTCTTCGAGCGGGACTGCTCCGTGCAGCGCCGCCACCAGAAGGTAGTCGAGATCGCGCCGGCCCCGAACCTCTCGGACGCGCAGCGCGCGGACATGTACCGCGACGCGATCGCCTTCGCGAAGTCCATCGGCTACGCGAACGCGGGCACCGTGGAGTTCCTGCTGGACACGGCGGGGGAGCGCGCCGGGGAGCACGTCTTCATCGAGATGAACCCCCGGATCCAGGTGGAGCACACCGTGACCGAGGAGGTCACCGACGTGGACCTCGTCCAGGCGCAGATCCGCATCGCTGCGGGCGCGAGCCTGGCGGACATCGGGCTCGTGCAGGATCAGATCCAGCTGCGCGGCGCCGCCCTGCAGTGCCGCATCACGACCGAGGACCCGGCCGACGGCTTCCGTCCCGACCTCGGCCGGATCACCACGTACCGGTCGCCGGGCGGCGGCGGTGTCCGCCTCGACGGCGGCACGATCAACCCCGGCTCCTACATCAGCCCCCACTTCGACTCGATGCTGGCCAAGCTCACCTGCCGCGGCCGCGACTTCGAGGCCGCCGTTGGCCGGTCCAAGCGAGCGCTCGCCGAGTTCCGGATCCGCGGCGTCGCCACGAACATCCCCTTCCTGCAGGCCGTGCTCGAGGACCCCGCCTTCGCCGCGGGTGACCTGAGCACCGCGTTCATCGAGGAGCGGCCCGAGCTGCTCAGCCTGAACAAGCCGAAGGATCGCGCGACCCGCCTGCTCGGCTGGCTCGCCGATGTGACCGTGAACCAGCCACACGGCGCGCGCCCCAGCGCGGTGCGCTCCGCCGAGAAGCTGCCCGCGCTCTCGCTCGCCGAGCCCGCCCCGGCGGGGAGCCGCCAGCGGCTCCTGGAGCTGGGCCCCGAGGGCTTCGCGCGGGCGCTGCGTGAGCAGACCGCCCTCGCGGTGACCGACACCACGTTCCGGGACGCGCACCAGTCGCTGCTCGCGACGCGGGTGCGCTCACGCGACCTCATCGAGGTGGCCCCCTACGTGTCGCGGCTGACGCCGCAGCTGCTCTCGGTCGAGGCCTGGGGCGGGGCGACCTACGACGTCGCCCTGCGCTTCCTCGGCGAGGACCCCTGGGAACGGCTGGCGAGCCTGCGCGAGGCCGCGCCGAACCTGAACCTGCAGATGCTGCTGCGCGGCCAGAACACGGTCGGCTACACGCCCTACCCGCGCCAGGTGACCGAGGCCTTCGTCCGCGAGGCGCAGGCCACGGGCGTGGACATCTTCCGGATCTTCGACTCGCTGAACGACGTCTCCCAGATGCGCTCCGCGATCGACGCGGTGCGCGAGACCGGGCAGGCCGTCGCGGAGGTGACCCTCTGCTACACGGGCAACCTGCTCGACCCGAAGGAAGACCTCTACACGCTCGACTACTACCTGCGGCTGGCCGAGCAGATCGTCGACGCCGGGGCGCACGTGCTCGCGATCAAGGACATGGCCGGGCTGCTGCGCCCCGCCGCGGCCGAGCGGCTCGTCACCGCGCTCCGCGAGCGCTTCGACCTGCCCGTGCACCTGCACACGCACGACACCCCGGGCGGCCAGCTCGCGACGCTGCTCGCGGCATCGCGCGCGGGTGTTGACGCCGTGGACGTGGCGAGCGCCCCCATGTCCGGCACCACGAGCCAGCCCTCGCTGTCGGCGCTCGTCGCCGCGCTCGCGAACACGGAGCGCGACACGGGCATCGACCAGGACGCCGTCTTCGCGCTGGAGCCGTACTGGGCGCAGGTGCGCAAGAACTACGCGCCCTTCGAGTCTGGCCTGCCCGGCCCGACCGGGCGCGTGTACACGCACGAGATCCCGGGCGGCCAGCTGTCGAACCTGCGCCAGCAGGCCATCGCGCTCGGCCTCGCCGACGACTTTGAGCGGGTCGAGGACATGTACGCCGCGGCCGATCGCATCCTGGGCCGCGTGCCGAAGGTGACGCCCTCCTCGAAGGTCGTGGGCGACCTCGCCCTGCACCTCGCGGCGGTGAACGCGGACCCGGCGGACTTTGAGGAGAACCCGGGCAACTACGACATCCCGGACTCCGTCGTGGGCTTCATGGCGGGCGAGCTCGGGGACCTGCCCGGCGGCTGGCCCGAGCCCTTCCGCACGAAGGTGCTCGCGGGCCGCACGGTCAGCATCGAGGTCACCCCGGTCAGCGACGAGGACTCGGCGCTGCTCGACGGCACGAGCGAGGAGCGGCGGGGCACCCTGAACCGCCTGCTGTTCGCCGGGCCGACCGAGAGCTTCCTGCGGATGCGCCAGGAGTACGGCGACCTCTCCGCGCTGGAGACCCAGGACTACCTCTACGGCCTCGTGCCGGGCGAGGAGCACCAGGTCGACATCGCGAAGGGCGTCCGGCTCTACGTGGGCCTCGAGGCCATCGGCGAGGCGGATGACAAGGGCGTGCGCACCGTCATGGTGCGGGTGAACGGCCAGCTGCGCCCCGTGTTCGTCACGGATCGCTCGGTCGAGGTCACGACGGTCGCCGCGGAGAAGGCGGACCGGACCAAGCCCGGCCACGTCGCCGCGCCGTTCTCCGGCACCGTGACGATCCGCGTCGAGCCCGGCACCGCGGTCGAGGCGGGCCAGCCGCTCGCCACGATCGAGGCCATGAAGATGGAGGCGGCGATCACCGCCCCCGTGGCGGGCACCGTGAGCCGCCTCGCCTTCGACGGCACGGCCCCGGTCGAGGCCGGGGACCTGATCGTCGAGATCAGCTAGGCGGCCAGGCCGCACACCCCGGAGCGTTTCGACTACGCTCGGAGCGGGGCTCGCCCACGCGGCGGGCCCCGCTTCACGTTTCCATTGCCCTGAGGAGTTCCCCCGTGACCGTTCGCCAGATCCGCTTCTTCGGAGATCCCGTTTTGCGCACCGTGTGCAGCCCGATCGATTCGATCGATGACGGCGTGCGCCAGCTGGTCCGGGACCTCATGGACACGGTGCAGCTCGATGGCCGGGCCGGGGTCGCGGCGACCCAGATCGGGCACACCCAGCGCGCCTTCAGCTACAAGGTGGACGACCAGGAGGGCTACCTCCTGAACCCCGAGCTCGTCTCGGTCGAGGGCGAGCCCGTGCCGACGGGGGAGGGCTGCCTCTCGGTGCCCGGCCTCTGGTTCGACGTGCTCCGCTACCCGCGGGCCACGGTGCGCGGCACCGACCTCGACGGCAACGTGATCGAGCTCACCGGGGAGGGCACCCTCGCCCAGGCCTTCCAGCACGAGTGCGACCACCTCGACGGGAAGCTCTACATCCACCGCCTGGAGGGCGAGGACCGCCGCGAGGCCATGAAGCAGATCCGGCAGTCCGACTGGTTCTAAGCACAGCGACTGAGCCGCTGAGCAACTGAGCGGCTGAGCAACTGAGCCGCTGAGCAACACAGCGACACAGCAACGGCGCACCCGGAATCCCTTGCAGAAAGGATCGCGGGTGCGCCGTGCTGGGGGCGGGGTTAGCCGCCGGTGATGGAGACGCCCTCGGTCGCGGGCGGGTTGTTCCCGTAGATGCCCTCGACCTCGTGCGAGAAGTCGCGCAGGATGTTTGCGCGCTTGATGCTCATCTTCGGGGTGAGGTGGCCGTTCGCCTCGGTGAAGTCGAGCGGCAGGATCACGAACTTGCGGATCGACTCGGCGCGGGAGACCCGCGAGTTGCCGAGATCGACGGCCCGCTGCACCTCCTCCAGGATCTTCGGGTGCTTCACGGCCTCGGTGAGGGGCATTGAGGCGTCCTCGCCGTTGTTGTTCAGCCAGACGGGCAACATCTCCTGGTCGAGGGTGATCAGCGCGGCGATGAACGGCCGCTGATCGCCGATCACGACGACCTGGCTGATGAGCGGGTTCGCGCGGATCGGGTCCTCGAGCGCGGCGGGGGAGACGTTCTTGCCGCCCGCGGTGACGAGGATTTCCTTCTTGCGACCCGTGATCGTGATGTAGCCCTCCTCGTCGAGCTTCGCGAGGTCGCCCGTCATGAAGAAGCCGTCCTCCGTGAAGGCCTTCTTGGTCTCCTCGGGGTCCTGCCAGTACTCCTTGAAGACGTCGACGCCCTTGACGAGCAGTTCCCCGTCGTCGGCGATCTTGACCGTGTGGCCGGGCAGCGGCGGGCCGACCGTCCCGATCTTGAAGTTGCTGGGCAGGTTCACGGACACCGGGGCGGTCGTCTCAGTCAGGCCGTAGCCCTCGAGGATCTTGATGCCGAGGCTGTGATAGAAGT
>NZ_JAPFRB010000007.1:36098-39563 GCF_035726885.1 Leucobacter sp. M11
CGTACTTGACGCGGCCGCCGAGGGCGACCTTGAGCTTGTTGAGCACGAGCGACTCGGCGACCTTGAACTTCATCTGCAGGCCGAAGGGCACGGAACCCTCCTGCACCGCCTTGGAGTGGTCAACGGCGACCTTGGCGGCCCAGCGGAAGATCTTGCCCTTGCCCCCGCCCTCGGCCTTCTGCTCGGCCGAGTTGTAGACCTTCTCGAACACGCGCGGGACGGCGAGGAGGAAGGTCGGCTTGAAGGTGCCCATCGAGGGCACGAGCTTCGAGGTGTCGGGCTGGTGACCGACCTTCACGCCGGAGTGCACCGCGAGCACCGAGATGAAGCGGGCGAACACGTGCGCGAGGGTGACAAAGAGCAGGGTCGACGCGCCCGGCTCGCGGACGACCTCGGAGAGGCCGAAGGCGGCGTTTCGGGACAGCTCGGTGAAGTTGCTGTGCGTGAGCACCACGCCGCGCGGGCGGCCGGTGGAGCCGGAGGTGTAGATCAGGGTCGCGATGTCGCTGCCGACGGCGAGGTTGCGGCGGCGCTCGATCTCCTCGTCGGGGATGTCGACGCCCGCCTGGACCAGCTTGTCGAGGTCGCCCGTGTGCATCTGCCACACCGTCTTCACGGCGGGCAACTCGGGGTGCACCTCGTCGAAGCGGTCGAAGTGCTCCAGGGACTCGATGATGATGGACTCCGCGCCGGAGTTCTCCATGATCCAGTGGATCTGGGAGGGGGAGCTGGTCTCGTAGACCGGCACCATGACCGCGCCGGCGTACCAGATGGCGAAGTCAACGAGCGACCACTCGTAGCGCGTGCGGCAGATGAAGCCGATCTTGTCCCCGGGGTTAATCCCGGATGCGGCCAGCCCCTTTGCCAGCGCAATCACCCGCTTTTCGAACTCGGCTGCGGTCAGCTCGGTCCACTCGTCCCCGTTGGGCAGGGCGAACAGCGGTCGATCGGGCGTTTCCTGAACACGGCGAGCGAGCAGATCGCTGGCGTTGTCCTGGGGCTGCTCCGGGACCACTGCTGGGGTTTCGGCGAGTTTCACGGTAGCTCCTTTGGTACCTCGTGAGAGCCGTGATGGCGTCTCTGTTCCGCGGCTGGCGGTGGCCAGCCGGTGCTGTGTCAATCCTATCGGTGGAGACTGGGTGCTCCCCGCGGCATTTGTGGGCGATGTATCCTGAGAGGGACAAATCGGAAGGTTCGGCTGTTCACAATGTTCTACTGGATCATGAAACACCTCATCGCGGGTCCGTTGATGAAGACGATCTTCCGACCCTGGGTGACGGGTCTGGAGAATATTCCGGGGACGGGTCCGGTGATCCTCGCCAGCAACCACCTCTCGGTGATCGACTCGGTGATCCTGCCGCTCATGATCGAGCGCCGGGTCTACTTCCTCGCGAAGAGCGACTATTTCTCGGGCAAGGGCGTCAAGGGCTGGCTCGTGAAGAACTTCATGCTGGCCACGGGCCAGCTGCCCATCGACCGCTCGGGCGGCAAGGCCTCTGAGGCCTCGCTGAACACGGCGCTCGGGGTGCTCGACCGCGGGCAGGTGCTCGGCATCTACCCCGAGGGCACCCGCAGCCCCGACGGGCGGATGTACCGCGGGCGCACCGGCGTGGCCCGGATGATTCTGGAGTCCGGCGCGGTGGTCTGCCCCGTGGTGATGGTGGACACGGAGAAGGCGATGCCCATCGGGCGCTCGGTGCCCAAGATCCGCCGGATCGGCACGCTCATCGGCAAGCCGCTCGACTTCAGCCGCTTCGCCGGGATGAGCGCGGATCGCTTCGTTCTGCGCAGCGTGACGGACGAGATCATGTCGGAGCTGCACCGCCTGAGCAACCAGGAGTACGTGGACATCTACGCCTCCAGCGTACGGGCCAAAAAGGTCAGCGCGGCGGGCTAAACTGTCTGGTATGCCATCCGCGAGGGTGGCGCCCAGCGCCGTGATCTCGGCGTTCGATCGAACCCAGAAAGTGTGTGACCCGTGACTCTTGACGTCCAACACCGCACCCAGACCGAAGCGAGCGTTCTGGCGGGTCTCGACTATTACCGCGAGCTTGAGGCGAAGCAGCAGCCCGAGTGGCCCGACCCGGACGCCGTCCGGGAGGCCGTGACCGAGCTGCAGTCGCAGCCGCCCCTCGTCTTCGCTGGCGAGGTGGACCAGCTGCGCGAGCGCCTGGCCCAGGCCGCGCGCGGCGAGGCCTTCCTCCTGCAGGGCGGCGACTGCGCCGAGACCTTCGCCGGGGCGACCGCCGACCAGATCAAGGACCGGGTGAAGACCCTGCTCCAGATGGCCGTCGTGCTCACCTACGGTGCCTCCATGCCCGTCGTGAAGCTCGGACGGATGGCGGGGCAGTTCGCGAAGCCCCGGTCGAGCACGACGGAGACGCGCGGCGACGTGACCCTGCCCGCCTACCGCGGCGACATCGTCAACGGCTACGACTTCACGCCGGAGTCGCGCCGGGCCGACCCGTCGCGGCTGGTGCGCGGCTACCACACCTCCGCGAGCACGCTGAACCTGATCCGCGCCTTCACGCAGGGCGGCTTCGCCGACCTGCGCCAGGTGCATGCCTGGAACAAGGGCTTCGTGTCGAACCCGGCGAACCAGCGCTACGAGGCCCTCGCCGAGGAGATCGATCGCGCCGTGCGCTTCATGATCGCCTGCGGCGCGGACTTCTCCGCGCTGAAGACGACGGAGTTCTACGTGAGCCACGAGTCGCTGCTGCTCGATTACGAGCGGCCGATGACCCGGATCGACTCGCGGACGGGGAACGCCTACAACACGTCCTCGCACTTCCTGTGGATCGGGGAGCGCACCCGCGAGATCGACGGCGCGCACGTGGACTTCCTGTCTCGGGTCCGCAACCCGATCGGCGTGAAGCTCGGGCCGACGGCGACGACCGACGACGCGCTGCGCCTGATCGACAAGCTCGACCCGGAGCGCGAGCCGGGGCGGCTCACCTTCATCACCCGGATGGGCGCGTCCAAGATTCGCGACGTGCTCCCCGGCCTGTTGCAGGGCGTCAAGGACAGCGGGGCGACCCCGCTCTGGGTCACCGACCCGATGCACGGCAACGGCATCACGACCCCGAACGGCTACAAGACCCGCCGCTTCGACGACGTAATGAACGAGCTGAAGGGCTTCTTTGAGGCGCACCGCGAGGTCGGCACCTACCCGGGTGGCATCCACGTGGAGCTCACCGGGGACGACGTGACCGAGTGCCTCGGCGGCTCGGAGAACATCGACGAGGAGACGCTGGCGACCCGCTACGAGTCGCTCTGCGACCCGCGGCTGAACCACATGCAGTCCCTGGAGCTCGCGTTCCAGGTCGCGGAGGAGCTCAAGGCGCACCCGTACCGCTAGGCCGCACCAGCAGCCGAAGCGCACACAGAAACACCCAGCCCGCACCCGCGGCTGGGTGTTTCTGCGTCCCCGGAGCTGCGAGCCGCCGGCGGGCAATCGTGTTGCCC
>NZ_JAPFRB010000007.1:39597-41476 GCF_035726885.1 Leucobacter sp. M11
CGGGTGGCCGGGGGCACACCGGATCAGGCTGACGGCGGTGCGCCCGACGCTCGTTCGGGATGGGTTGTGGTGTGACGGCCGCTCAGGGTCTCCCACTCCAGCACCCCGTTCACGTTGTCGAGCAGCGTCCAGCCCCGATGCGTCTTCCCCGCCCCGGTCGACCCGGGGTCGCCGCGCCCCTTCATCGTGTGATGGGTCCGGCAGAGAAACGCGAGATTGTCGTGGCAGGTTTCCCCACCCGAGTCCCAGGGCACCGAGTGATCAAGATCACACCGGACCGCGGCCCGTTCACACCCGGGGAAGCGACAGTGCTGGTCCCGAATTTCGGTGAATCTGCGAAGGGCCTTCGGTGGCGAGTAGCTGTCCCTGCCCACGTTGAGGATCGCGCCCCGGTCGTCGGTGAACAAGGCCCGGAAGGAGCCGATCCCGAAGGCGACCCGCTCCGCGGTCTCATCATCGAGGGCCCCGTAGCCCTCCAGCTCGGCGAATTCCTTGCCGAGGATCGCCTCGGCGGTGGCCTCGGGCCCCAGGTCGTCGGTGAGCCCGGCGAGGATGCGGGTGGGTACGGTGACGAGGACCTGTCCGCGGACGCCGCGGGGCGGGGCCGTGGTGGCCTGGGGAGTCGTGTCGCCCTCGGCTGGCGCTTCCGTGTCGATCTCGCCGAGCGAGATCAGGTCCACGAGCACATCCGCGCGCAGCTGCGCGATGCCACGGGGGAACGGCAGCGCAGCAAGTGCCGCGGCCAGTTCCTCCTCGGTACCCGTGTGCGCCTCTTTCAGCGCGTCCACGCGCTCCTGGTGGTCCTGCTTCTCCATGACGGCGAGCTGCTTCGCCAGCGCGTCGCTCCGGTCGTAGGCCGCGGTCAGTTCCACCGCGGAGTGCCGGATCGTCAGCTCCATCATCCCGTTGCGGGCGGGCTCGTTCCACGCCCCGCGACGCTGGAACGCATCCGCGTGCCGCGCCTCGGGAGACACGGGATCGACCCGGTTCCGAAGATCCTCGGCCACCCGCAACAGCTTCGCGGGAGTCAACGTCGGGGCGACCTCGGCAAGCTGCTCGTCGAGAATGGCGCGGGCCACGGGCGGCGCATCAGCGGTGACCCGCACAATCGCGGACACACGGGCCTGATCCAGTTCACCGGACGAGAACGCCTCCCACACGTGAGGCAGATCCCCGGCGACCGCGAGCGCATCATTGAGCAAGCGCGCCCCCGTGGGCTTCCCCACAGTCACGGCGAACGCAATCTCCTCGGCCAACTGCCCCATCCGCTGCGCCCGGTCCTCGCCGGTCACGGTCTGGTCGATGACCTGCCCGGTCGAAGCGAGCACCCGCGCGGCGTCTTCCTTCGTCTCCCGCGCAAAGCGCTCCTCGTTGAGGTCGGCCAGCTCGGCAATGAGCCTGGCCCGCTTCGCCTCAACCCGGTTCTTCTCCCGCGTGGCCTCGGAGATCGCCTCGCTCAGTTCGGCCTCGCGTGCGCGCAGTGCCTCGGCGGTGAGGTGCGCGCGGGCCTCGGAGGCGGCCACCTTGGCGGCGGCAAGCGGGTGCTGAGCCTGCTCATCCGGGGTCACCCGGGACGCGGCAAAAGCATCGGCGGCGATCCGCGCCGCGATCTTCGCGGCGCTCGCCCCAGTCACCGTTCCCGTGCCCGGCACGCGCGCAAACGCACCGGCCCGCGGTGTGCGGGTGCCGGTGTCGCGGGGTGCGACGGGAGTGAAAGTGACCATGCCCCAATTTTACCCGAAGTGACCCGAGGAAAAGTGCTGTTCACGCCTCATTTCGATCTGAAACGATATAGCCCGGACCCGGATCATCGCAAGAAAATATGGCGCGTTTCAGCCCCACTCTTTGACAGCAAAACCCAATTCTGCCGGGCTCATAA
>NZ_JAPFRB010000007.1:41521-44343 GCF_035726885.1 Leucobacter sp. M11
TCTGTGCGTCTGTGCGTCTTAAATCATTACCGCTTCACGGCTCAGCGACCCAACACCCAACAACACCGGAACCCGAGCCACCCGAACCCGAGCCACCCCGAACCCGCCCCACCCGGAACCCGACCCACCCAGCACGCCCCCTCTCCATGCAGGGGCGCGCACCCCCGGAGGGCGGGAGGATCAGGCGGTCGGGGGCTCCGGGAGGAGCTTGCCCGGGTTCAGGATGCCCGTCGGGTCCAGCTCGCGCTTGACCGCGGCGAGCACATCGAGCCCGAGCTCGCCGATCTCGGCGGCGAGGTAGGGCGCGTGCTCGGTGCCCACCGCGTGGTGGTGCGTGATCGTTGCGCCCGAGGCCACGATCGCCTCCGAGGCCGCGGCCTTCACCCGGCGGTACTGCTCGTGCGGGTCGTCCTCCATCGCCGCGATGAACGTGTAATAAAGGGAAGCGCCCGTGGGGTACAGGTGCGAGACGTGCGACTGGATCGCGCTGTCCGCCCCCGTGCTCCCCGCGAGCGCCGCGCGGATCGCGTCCCGCACCGCGTCGTGCGTCTGTTCCAGGTTCGACCAGAGCGCCGCGGTCTCCAGCGTCTCCACGAAGATTCGGCGACCCAGCAGCTCATCACGCAGGTACGGGGCGGAGAAGCGCCCCCGGTCCCAGGATTTCGCGGGCCCCGCCGTCGCCGACACGCCCCCCGCCCGGCGCAGGACGCGGGCGATGCGCCGCCGGCGCGCCGCGGGCTCGCGCCCCTCGCCCTCCCAGACGAACAGGGCGAGCGCGGGGCGCTTCAGCCCCCGCTTGCCGAGATAGTTCGTGAGCAGCTCGACGTCCTTGCCCCCGGCGAGGGCGAGGTTCAGCTCGGTCTCTTCCTCGTCGCTCAGGCGGCACACCTCGGGCACGTCGCCCGGCACCGCCTCCTGCGCGAGGATCCGGAGCGCCTCGACCCCCGCCGCGAAGCTCGGGAAGGCCCACGCCCCGTAGGCCTTCGCTGTCGGCGCGGGCACGATCTTGATCGTGACCTCCGTGATGATGCCCAGCAGCCCCTCGCTGCCGATGAACAGCTGGCGCAGGTCCGGCCCCGCCGCGCTCGCGGGCGCGCCGTCGCCGAGGCGGAGCGGCCCGCGCGGCGTCTCCACCCGGAGCGCCGTGATGAGTTCGTCGCTGCGCCCGTAGCCCGTGGACGCCTGCCCCGCCGAGCGGGTCGCGGCGTAGCCGCCAATCGTGGCCTCCTGGTGGCTCTGCGGGAGGTGCCCCATCGTGAAGCCCCGGCTCGCGAGCGCGGCCTCCAGCGCGGGCCCGCGCATCCCGGCCTGCACCCGGGCCGTGCGGGTGACGGGGTCCAGGCTGAGCAGCTGCGCCATGCCGCCCAGGTCGAGCGCGATCACGGCGGCGCGTCCGCCGCGCAGCGGCTCCACCCCGCCAACGACGCTCGTGCCGCCGCCGAAGGGCACCACGGCGATGTCAGCGGTCACGCAGTGCCGGAGCAGCTCGCCCACGGCCTCGCTCGTGCTCGGCCGGACCACCGCGTCGGGCGCGAGCCGGGCGTCCCCCGCGCGGCGCGAGAGCAGATCTGGGGTGTTCTTCCCGCCCGCGTGCTCGACGCGATCGAGCCGCTCCGTGGAGACCCGGTCCGCGCCGACGATGGCGGCGATGGCGTCGAGCGCCGTGGCGTCCAGCGCGGGCTCGGGCAGCTCGACCTCGTCGAGCGCGACCGGGGGAGCGGTCACGGCGGGGTCGGTGCCGAGCCGATCCCGGAGCAGCGCGATCGCGTGCTCGGGAAGCGGCTTCGCCCGGGCCGGGTCACCCCAGCCCCACCAGACCGACGGCGGGAGGATTTCAGTGATATCTGCGCCCATGGCCTACAGTGTCACACATGAGGGCACCGGAAGCCAGACTGCACGAGCGGGCGATCGCTGGGGCCCCCTCCTCCCTGAACGACGCGAGCCGCCGGGCCGGGCTGGACCGCGCCACCGCGGGCGGCGAGCCGATCGACGTGCTCGTGATCGGCGGCGGCATCACCGGCGCGGGCGTCGCGCTCGACGCCGCCAGCCGCGGCCTGCGCACCGTGCTCCTAGAAGCGAACGACCTCGCCGCGGGCACGAGCGGGGTCAGCTCGAAGCTCGTGCACGGCGGCCTGCGCTACCTCGCCAAGGGCGACATCGCGATGGCCTGGGAGTCCGCCGTCGAGCGCAAGCACCTCATGACGACGATCGCGCCGCACCTGGTGCGCCCACTCCGCTTTCTAATTCCGAACGGCGAGCCGGGCCTCGCCGGCCGCGCGGGCTTCGCCCTGTCCGCCGCCGGCGTCGGCCTCGCGGACGTGCTTCGCCGCGCGAGCGGCCTGTCCAGCACGCGCCTGCCCGGCCCCCGGCCCGTGGGCCGCGACGGCGTGCTCGCCCTCTCGCCCGCGCACCGCCGGGACCACCTCCGGGGCGGCCTCGTGTACTGGGACGGCCAGGTGGAGGACGACGCCCGGCTCGTGCTCGCCGTCGCCCGCACCGCCGCCAGCCTCGGGGCGGGCATCATCCGTGACTGCCGCGTCACCGCCGCGAGCGCGGACCGCGTCTCCTTCCGCGATGAGCGCACGGGGGAGAGCGGCGAGATCCGCGCGGGCATCGTCATTAACGCGACGGGGGTCTGGGCCGGGGACCTGGAGCCCTCGATCACGGTCACCCCGAGCCGGGGCAGCCACCTCGTGCTCGACGCGGCGCGCGTGGGCCGACCCCTCGCCGCGGTCACGATGCCCGTACCCGGTGCCTTCGGTCGCTTCCTGTTCGCCCTGCCCCAGGCAAACGGCGCGGTGTACTTCGGGCTCACGGACGAG
>NZ_JAPFRB010000007.1:44387-44617 GCF_035726885.1 Leucobacter sp. M11
GGACCGGGACTTCCTGCTCGGCATCCTGAACCAGCACCTGGCGGAGCCGATCCGCGCGGAGGACGTCGCCGCGAGCTTCTCGGGCCTGCGCCCCCTCGTCGGGGTGGCGGGCGGCTCGACCGCGGACGCCTCCCGCACCCACCTCATCGTGGACGAGCCCGGCGCGCCGATCTCCGTGGTCGGCGGCAAGCTCACGGTGTACCGACGGATGGCGGAGGACGCGGTGGACG
>NZ_JAPFRB010000007.1:44667-49622 GCF_035726885.1 Leucobacter sp. M11
CGCTCGAAGACCCGGGATCTGCCGCTCGTGGGGGCGCAGGCCCCCGTGCCCGGCGGCCCCGGTATGCCCGGCGGGGCCATCGACTTCCGCGGGCCGCGCCCGGCGGGCCGTCGCCTCGCCGAACGTTTCGGGGCCGAGGCGGGGACGCTGCTCTCGCTCGGGGTCGCCGAGCCCGCGCTGCTCGATCCCGTGCTCCCCGGCCACGACGTGCTCGCCGCCGAGGTGCTCTTTGCGGCCCTCGCGGAGGGCGCCACGACCGTCGACGATGTCTTGGACCGGCGATCAAGACTCGGCCTGACCGCCGCGGGAGCGCGGGGGACCGGGGCCGAGGCGGCGGAGCTTCGCGCGCGCGTTGCGGCCCTCCTCGAGCGGGGCCGGGAGGCGGTGGGATGAGCCCGGCTGAGCCGCTCCCCGCGCCGGGCCGCCGCGCCCTGCTCATCGTGAATCCGAGCGCGGGCCGGGGCCGCGCCGCGAAGCAGCAGGCCCCCGTTGCCGCCGCGCTGCGCGCCGCGGGCTACGCGGTCACCGAGCACCGGAGTACGAACCTGAGCCACGCGACCCGGCTGGCCGCCGCCGAGCCCCCGGAGTCGACGGTGTTCGCCCTCGGCGGCGACGGGCTCATCGGCGCGGCAGCGAACGGGGTCATCGCCTCCGGCGCGATCCTCGTGCCCCTCGGCGGCGGGCGCGGCAACGACACGGTCCGCCGCTTCGGCCTCCCCGTCGACCCGGTCGAGGGCGCGCAGCGCCTCGCGGAGCTCCGGGAGACCCGGATCGACGTCGGCCGCATCCTCGCCGAGGCGGACCCCGCGCTCGGCCGCCCCGAGGACCGGGTGTTCCTCGGGGTGTGCAACGTCGGCTTCGACGGGCTCGCGAACGAGCTCGGCAACGCCACCCGCTTCAACCTGGGCCCCCTCACCTACCTCTACGGCGGCGCGCTCGCGCTCATGCGCTTCGGCAACACCCGCTTCGCGGTGACCGTCGACGGCAGCGCGCGCGCCTTCCGGGGCTGGTTCGTCGCGGTCGGCAACCACGGCCAGTACGGCGGCGGCATCACGATCAGCCCGAACTCCCGGGTCAACAGCGGCCACCTCGACGTCGCGACGCTGGAGGGCGGCTCGGTCGTCCGGGTGGCGCGCACCTTCCTGCTCGCCTTCCGCGGGCGGCACGGGGCGGTGCCCGGATTCCGCAGCGTGCCCGCCCGCACCGTGACGATCGCCCCGGCCGCGCCGGGGAGCGGCCCGGAGCTGAACGTCTACGCGGACGGGGAACGCATCGGCCCGCTGCCGGTTCGGGTGGAAACGGTGCCCGCGGCCCTGCGCGTGCTCATCCACCCCGACGCGCCGAGCCTCGCCGGGGGTCGCGGCGCGGCCTGATCGCTGCGCGTGCTAGCGGGGGAAACCGACCTTGACCTCGGCCCCCGCGGGGATCTTGCTCCCGGCCCGGGGATCGGTGTTGTTCACCTTGACGGCGTTCCAGAGCGCCTCCAGGACGATCGCGTCCACCTTCGGGGTGAAGCCGGCGTCCGTGAGCGTGTTCACGGCCTCGCGCACGGTCATGCCGGACACGTCCGGCACGGGAAACAGCTCGGGGCCCTGGGAGACCTCGATGCCGACGGGGTCGCCCACCCGGACGGGGTCGGTCTGCGGCAGGGCGCGGATGGCCCGGTCCTTGGCGACGTCCGGGTGGAAGACCTCGGTGCGCAGCTCGGCGTTCACCGTCAGGCCCACCCCCTCGAGCTTCTTGGTCGCGTCGGCGACGCTGTCGCCGCTCACCTCGGGAATGGTGCCCGCGGAGACCTCCAGGCTGACCGCGTCGCCCACCGAGACCGTGTCCGAGCCGTAGACGGGCCGAATCACGTGGTCCGCGGGCTGCTCCGCCGAAAAGAAGTCGGCCTGCTTGGCGGTGTCGATCGTCAGCCCGGCCTCCTCCAGCGCGCGGGTGGCCTCGGCGAGGGACGCGCCGATGACCTCGGGCAGCGGCCCCGCGGACACGATCAGGTTGATCTCGCCCTGCTCGGCGTACTCGGGTCCCAGGTCCTCCAGGTCCGCGGTGAGCGTCTGCAGAACGGCGCCCTTCGGCTGATCCGAGAACCGCTCCTCGGTGACCGCGCCGAAGCGGAAGTCGGCGTCGGCGATGCGCTGCTTGGCCTCGTCGAGAGTGATGCCGAGCAGCTCGGGAACGGGCAGGATGCGCGGCCCGGTCGAGGAGCAGAGGGTGATCTCGGACTCGCGCTCCACGCGGGTGCCCACCTCCGGGCTCGCCGAGACCGTATGGCCGACCGGCACGGTCACGCTCGGGCACTCGGTGACGAGCGGGATCAGGTCGTGCTCGCCGAGCATCGCCTGGGCGGCATCGATCTTCAGGTTGACGACCTCGGGGACGCTGACGAGCGCGCCCGGGCCCTGGCCGATCCACCAGCCGCCAACCGCGAGCGCGACGGCGGCCGCGGTGACGAGCGCCGCGGTGACCCGCCCGACGACCGTGCGGCGTTGCCCGGCCGCGTGCACGCGGGAGAGGGGCGTCTCCGCCGGGGCCTCGGCCTCGCCGCCGGGGGGCTGCTCGCCCGTGGTGTGGGGGCCGTTGCGCAGGCCCTGCACCTGGGTCTGGTCGAGCACCGAGGTGGACGGGGTCAGGGAGACGTGGCCGGTCAGTACCCGGGTCGGGTTCAGCCCGGCGGGGTGGCCGGGCACGGCCCGGAGCTGGCGGAGCCGTTCCAGGACGATGGTCGCGTCGCGGGGGCGCGCATCGGGGTCGCGGATCGTGGTCCACCGCACGAGCTCGTCGAGCTCCGGGGTCGCCTCCGGGGTCAGAGTGCTCGGCGCGGGCACATCGTCGTGCGCGTGCTGATACGCGATTTGCATGGGCTGCTCGCCCGTGAAGGGCTGCTGCCCGGTCAGCATCTCGAAGAGCATGATGCCGAAGGCATAGACGTCGCTGCGGGCGTCGGCGATGCCGCGGGTCACGAGCTCGGGGGAGAGGTAGGCGATCGTGCCGAGCAGGGCCTGCCCCGTGGTCGTGTTCGCGCTCGCGGCACGCGCGAGGCCGAAGTCGCCGATCTTGATGCGGCCGTCGTCGGCGAGCAGCACGTTCTCTGGCTTGAGGTCGCGGTGCATGATCCCGGCGAGGTGCGCCGCGCTCAGCCCGGCGAGCACGGCCTCGCTGATCTCGTAGGCCTGGTCGGCCGTGAGGCGTTTCTGGGCGCGGAGCAGGTCGCGCAGGGTGATCCCCGGGAGGTACTCCATCACGAGGTAGGCCATCTCGGAGTCCTGGCCCTGGTCGTAGACGTTCACCACGTTCGGGTGGCTCAGCCGGGCGGCGCTCCTGGCCTCCTGGACGAAGCGCTTCTTGAAGGCGTTATCGTCGGCGAGGTGCCCGTGCATGATCTTGATGGCGACGCGGCGCTCCAGGCGCGTGTCGTTCGCGACGTACACGGTTGCCATCCCGCCCCGAGCGATCCGGGAGCGCACGACGTAGCGGTCGTCAAGAATGCGACCGATCATCGGATCCACGGGGGCAGAGCTCATGCCCTCATCCTACGAAACCAGGGCTGCCCGAGACTGAATCCCAGCCGGTGTGGCGGGCGGGGAACGGGCAAATCCGGGCGTTTTGCTTCGAAGTTGCCCAGATCCTGCCCAAATCGCCGCCCGGGCCTCGCGGCAAGGCCCCGGCTGGCTTAGAGTGAGTCCGTGTCTAAGCAGCTGATTTCAGAGACCGTAACCGTCCCCGACCTCGCTGAGCGCCTCGATCTGAGCGCCAGCAAAGTTCGCCGCATGCTGGAAAACCACCAGCTCGCAGCGCTCCGCATCGACGGGGTGCTCCGCATTCCCGAACTCTTCCTGACGGAAGAGGGCCCCCTCTCGTCCCTGCACGGCACGATCGTCGTGCTCCGGGACGCGGGCTACAGCAACGACGAGGTGATCGACTGGCTCCTCACGGAGAACGAGGCCATCGGCGGCCGCCCGATCGACTCCCTCCGTGCCGGCCGCAAGGCCGAGGTGCGCCGACTCGCGCAGGCGCTGAGCTTCTAGCGCGTCGCGTCGAGCACCGACCTCGAAACGCCGCTGCCGCGATGCCCCAGGGCATCGCGGCAGCGGCGTTTGTGCGTGCGGGGCCTAGGCGTTGCGCGCGGTGGCCCGCTTGGCCAGGGTGCGCAGCGCCGTGACCGCGGTGGGGGCAAGCTCCTCGCCCTCGAGCGCGCGCTCGGCGAGCGCCACGTTCTGCGCGATCATCTGCTCGACCCGGTCCACCGCGCCGCTGTCGCGAATGGTGCGCTGCAGCATCACGATCTGCTCGTCGCTCAGCTCGGGGTCCCCGATCATCTCGTCGAAGAGGCGCTGCGTGCTGTGGCTGAGCTCGGCGCGGGTGAGTGCGATGAGCACGGTGCGCTTGCCCTCGCGCAGGTCATCGCCCGAGGGCTTTCCGGTCAGCTCGGAGTCGCCGAAGACGCCGAGCAGGTCGTCGCGGAGCTGGAAGGCGACGCCGATGGGCAGCCCGAACTCCGCCAGGCGGGTCTCTTGCGCGGGGGAGGCTCCGGCCAGGGCCGCGCCGATGAGCAGGGGGGCCTCGACGCTGTACTTCGCGGACTTGAAGATCAGGACCCGGGTGGAGCGCTCCAGCTGTTCGTCCTCGGGGGCGAAGACGCCCATTTGCTCCTCGAGCACGTCGAGGTACTGGCCCGCGGCGACCTCGGTGCGCATCCGGTTGAAGTGCATCCGGGCGCGGGCGGCGTGCTCCGCGGTGTCGCTCCGGGTCGCGGCGCTCTGGAACGCCTCGTCACTCCAGGACTGCAGCAGGTCGCCGAGCAGGATCGCCCCGGCGACGCCGAAGCGCTCGGCGGAGCCGCGCCAGCCGCCCTCGCGGTGCTCGGCCTCGAAGGCGCGGTGCGTCGCGGGCTCGCCCCGGCGGGTGTCCGAGTTATCGATGATGTCGTCGTGCACGAGGGCCGCGGCGTGGAA
>NZ_JAPFRB010000007.1:49662-52132 GCF_035726885.1 Leucobacter sp. M11
CGGTCTTCCACGGGCTCGACCGCGGAGGGGGCGGCCTGCCCGGTGACCGCGTGGTGCCCCCAGAGGGCGAACTGCGCGCGGAAGCGTTTTCCGCCGCGCTGGAACTGCCGGGCCGCGTCGACGAGCGAGACGGCGTCGGGGCCGAGTGGGATGAGCGTTTTCGCGTGGCGATCGAGGTGATCATGGATGCGTTCCTGAAGAAGCCCTGCGATTCGGGAGGTTTCGTGCACGTTCCTAGCCTACCCGCCTTCCCGGGGGCTAGACTGGAGGGGCAGCTATTACTGAGTGGAGGAGGCCGTCATGGCGCTTTCTGAACGCGAGCAACGACTGCTCGAAGAGATGGAGCGGAGCCTCTACAGCAGTGAGTCCGACGTGCTGGAAACCTCCCCGGGGGTGCAGCGGCGGCCGAACTATCGCGCGATCGTCATCGGGATCCTGCTGGTGCTCCTGGGCATCGGGATCCTGCTGGGCGGCGTCATCGCGAACATGCTGTGGCTCGGCGTCATTGGCTTCGCGGCCATGCTCGGCGGAGTGCTCTACATCTTTTCGCCCCGGAACCAGACCGTCACCGAGACGTCCAACCGTGGGCAGGGCGGCGAGGCCGACCGTAAACGCAACGTCGAATCCCTGAGCGAGCGCGCCGCGCGCCGCTGGGAAGAACGACAGGAAGGCGAGCGCTAGGCGCGTCGTCCAGACAACGTCCAGAAATGGGACGCCCCCGAGGGGGAATCAGGGCCGGGAAACCGGCCCTTTTTTGTGCCCACTTTTCCCCAAAACCGCTCCATTTCCCTCCACTTCGGCGATCCCAATGTTTTCTAGGGAGAGATCGTTGCCGATATTGATTATTTTGACTTATTTCCGGATTTGTGGATCAAAGTGGAGTAAAGTGGGTGGCCAGGGCCGGATCGGGAGAGAAGGGAGGGATCATGTTCCTCGGCACGTTCACACCCAAGTTGGACGAGAAGGGGCGCGTGATCCTGCCAGCCAAGTTCCGAGACGAGCTCGCCGATGGCCTGGTGATTACCCGGGGCCAGGAGCGATGCCTGTACGTCTTTAGCGAGCGCGAGTTCGCGGAGATGCACGATCGCATCCGTTCCGCCCCCATCACGAGCAAGCAGGGCCGCGACTACCTGCGGGTGTTCCTCTCCGGGGCACACGCGGAAACGCCCGACAAGCAGAACCGGGTCACCGTGCCCGCTGGGCTGCGCGAGTACGCCGACCTCGGTCGGGAACTCGTGGTCATCGGAGCGGGGAGCCGCGCCGAGATCTGGAACGCCGCCGCGTGGGAGGCGTACCTGACCGAACAAGAAACCGCATTCGCCGAAATCGAAGAGGAGGTGATCCCGGGACTCTTTTGAGCCTCACCCGTGATTCCCCGCCAGCCGCCCTGACGCCACTTCCCCGGCGCCAGGTCTGTGTGGAGGGGATTCAGGGGAGAGGAGCCCGGTTGCACATGAGCGAAGATCACCAGATCCACATTCCCGTCCTCCTCGAGCGCTGCATCGAGCTGTTGGCCCCGGCGATCAGCCGGCCCGGCGCGGTCGTCGTTGACGGCACGCTCGGCATGGGCGGCCACAGCGCCGCGATGCTGGAGCGCTTTCCGGAGCTGAGCCTGATCGGCCTGGACCGCGACCCCGACGCCCTGCGCATCGCGGGGGAGCGGCTCGCGCCCTTCGGCGATCGCGTCCACCTGGTCCACACGGTCTACGACGGCATCGCCGAGGCCGTGACCGCGAGCGGCTTCGCGCACGTCGACGGCGTCCTCTTTGACCTGGGGGTCTCCTCCCTGCAGCTGGACGAGGCCGACCGCGGCTTCGCCTACGCGCAGGACGCCCCGCTCGACATGCGCATGAACCAGGACGCGGGCACGACCGCCGCGGACATCCTCGCGAGCTACGGCGAGGGGAAGCTGCGCGGCATCTTCGAGCGCTACGGCGAGGAGAAGCTCGCCGGCCGCTACGCCCGCGCGATCATCGCCGCCCGGCAGGTCGAGCCCATCGTTCGCTCGGGGCAGCTCGTGGACATCCTCAACGAGGCCACCCCCGCGGCGGTCCGCAACCTCCGCCACCCGGCCAAGCGCGTCTTCCAGGCGCTGCGCATCGAGGTCAACGAGGAGCTGAGCGTGCTGGAGCGCACGATCCCGGCCGCGCTCGACGTGCTCGGCCCGGACGGCCGCATCGTCGTGATGAGTTACCAGTCCCTCGAGGATCGCCTCGTGAAGCGCGCCCTCGCGGAGCGCACCCGTTCCACCGCCCCCGCGGGTCTGCCGGTCGAGCTCCCTGAGCACCGGCCCGAGTTCCGGCTCCTCACCCGAGGGGCCGAGCTCGCCAGCGAAGAAGAGCGCGAACGCAACCCCCGGGCGACCCCGGTGCGGCTGCGCGCTGCCGAGCGAGTGAGGACGTGACATGAGCCAGTCAACGCAGCCGATCAGCCCCGAGCTCTGGACCTTTCCCGAGCGCGCCGTCGGCGA
>NZ_JAPFRB010000007.1:52214-52723 GCF_035726885.1 Leucobacter sp. M11
ACCCGCCGCGACGGCTCGAAGCGCCTCATCGGCGCGATCGTCTCCCTCGCGATCGTGGCCGTGCTGCTCATCACGCAGCTCGGGCTGAGCATCGCGACCTCGGAGGGTGCCTACGAGACGGCGAGCCTCAAGCTCGAGGAGCGGGACCTGATGCGCGTGGAGCGCGTCCTCAGCCAGAACGTCGAGAAGCTGGCCTCCCCGCAGAACCTCGCGGCCGAGGCCGGGGACCTCGGCATGGTGCTGAACTCCAGCCCCGCGTACCTTCGGCTCAGCGACACCACGATCCTCGGCGACCTCGCCATGAAGACCCACGAGCCGACCGAGAATTCCGTGCCAAATGAGCTCCTCGATGAGCTGCCCGCGGTGAACGCGGCCGAGCTGCAGACCCCGAAGCCGGTCCAGGCGCAGGCGCCCGTCGCGCCCGCGAAGCCCGTGATCTGGGAGGGGCAGCTGCCCGCTCCCCTCACGCGGTAACCGGTCGGGGGACCAGAGATGAGCGAACGCGGGAA
>NZ_JAPFRB010000007.1:52750-54710 GCF_035726885.1 Leucobacter sp. M11
GGTCATGCTCGGGCTCGTGGCGGTGTTCGGCCTGCGCCTGTTCGACATTCAGGTCGTGCGTGCCCCGCAGCTGAACGAGGACTCGAAGGACAAGCGCTCCGTGCCCGTCACGATGCCCGCGGTGCGCGGCGACATCGTCGACCGTTCCGGGAACGTGCTCGCGAGCACCGACCAGCGCTACGACGTGCAGCTCTCCCCGAAGAACGTGAAAGCCTTCTACCGTGCGGCCCCCGACGGGAAAGGCACGGTCGAGGTGTCGCCGGAGCAGGCCTTCGCGGAAATCGCTTCGGTCACGGGGCAGAGCGCCGAGGAGATCCAGACGATCGTCTCGGATGCCCTCAAGGTCGACCCGAAGTCCGACTTCGCCTACGTCAAGCGCTCCGTGGACCTGGCGGCGCTCAACGAGCTGAAGTCGCTCGGTATCCACTGGCTGACCTTTGACCAGAACCCGAGCCGGGTGTACCCGAACGGCGCGGTCGGGGGCAGCCTGATCGGCTTCGTTGGCAACGAGAACGAGCCCCAGGCGGGGCTCGAGATGTCCCAGAACACCTGCCTCACCGGGGTCGACGGGGTCGAGACCTACGAGCGAGGGGCCGACGGCGTCGCGCTGCCCAACAGCACCGTGGTGATGCAGGCCACCGAGAACGGCGGCACGGTCAACACGACGATCAGCCGGGACCTGCAGTGGCAACTCCAGCAGACCGTGAACCGCAAGACCGCCGACGTGGGGGCCGAGTGGGGACTCGCCGTCGTCATGGACGTCAAAACGGGGGAGCTGGTGGCCGTCGCTGAGGATGGCTCCGTCGACCCCAACAACGTTGACGGCACCGAGGCGAACCGCCGCGAGGCTCGCTCCTTCACCTGGCCCTACGAGCCCGGCTCGACCTTCAAGACGATCACGACCGCGGCCCTGCTCGACACGGGCACGGCCAGCCCGGACACGCCCCAGCGCGCGCCCGACTACATCGTGATGCCCGACGGCGCCCGCTTCGGCGACGCCTTTCAGCACGGGGAGCTGCCCTTCACGCTCACGGGGATCCTCGTGCAGTCATCGAACGTCGGGATCTCGCTGCTCGGCCAGCAGCTCAGCAACGAGCAGCGCTACGAGTACCTGACCAAGTTCGGCATCGGGCAGGCCACGCAGAGCGGGATGCCCTACGAGGACTCCGGCATGCTCGCCGCTCCCGAGGACTGGGACGTGCAGACCCAGTACGCGACGATGTTCGGTCAGGGCCTGTCCTCCACCATCGTGCAGACCGCTGGCGTGTTCCAGGCGATTGCCAACGGCGGCGTCCGCGTGCCGCCGACCCTCGTGAGCGGTTGCACCGCGGAGGACGGCACGGTGACCCCGCACGACGGGGGCGACGACGTCACGGTGCTCAAGCCGGAGACCGCGAAGACGACGATGCACATGCTCGAGGCCGTCGTCCAGGAGAGCAACCTGAAGGAGTTCGTCGGGATCCCCGGCTACCGAATCGCCGGGAAAACCGGAACCGCGGAGCAATCCGACGGCCAGGGCGGGTATCGGGAAACCTACGTGCACAGCTTCGCGGGCATCTTCCCCGCAGAAGATCCTCGCTATGTCGCGGTAGTCTCGATTGCGCACCCTCAGGGGGGTGACGGCGCCCTTGCGGCGCTGGGTGGCTTCCGCGAGGCGGCCGCTGCGACCATCAAGGAGTTCCGCATTCCCCCCTCGACCGGGACCTATGAGCCACTGAAGACCATGACCGAGTAGTGTTCGCGTCCTCCCACAAGGCACCGACGCAGACCCAAGCAGAGAGATATCCGTGACCCAAGCAGACTCGCTGAGCATCCGCCCCACGCGGCCAACCCCGTTTTCCCTGGCGGAGCTGGCCGAGCGTTTGGACCTCGGGGCGGTGGGCGAGCTCGCCGGGGTCGCCGCGACCGGGGTGACCCTGGACTCCCGGGACGTGCAGCCCGGCGATCTCTACGTGGGCAT
>NZ_JAPFRB010000007.1:54826-57004 GCF_035726885.1 Leucobacter sp. M11
GACTCCCCGTGCTCACCACCCCCAGCCCGCGGGCGGTCCTCGGCGCGGTCTCCGCGCTCGTCTACGGCACGGAGCTCGGCGAGGCGAAGACCTTCGCCATCACGGGCACCAACGGGAAAACGAGCGTGGTCTACCTGCTCGCGGCCCTGCTGGAGGCGGCGGGCATCGTCCCCGGCCTCAGCTCCACCGCCGAGCGTCGCATCGGCGAGACCGTGATCGAGAGCGCCCTGACGAGCCCCGAGGCCTCGGAACTGCACGGGCTCCTCGCCCGGATGCGCGAGGAGGGCGTCGGCGGCGTCGTCCTGGAGGTGTCCGCCCAGGCCCTCGTCCGGCACCGCGTCGACGGGGTCCGCTTCGACGTCGCGGCCTTCAACAACTTCTCCCAGGACCACCTGGACGAGTTCGGCAGCATGGAGGAGTACTTCGCCGCCAAGCAGCGACTGTTCACCCCCGAGCACGCCGAGCGCGGCGTCGTCGTGGTGGACGGCGAGCACGGCCGCCGCATCGCCGCCGAGGCCGCGATCCCGGTCACCACGCTCGCCACCGAGTACGGCCAAAAGGCCGACTGGCACCTCGCGATCACCCGGCAGTCGCTTGACGGCGTCTCCTTCGTGCTCACGGGCCCCAACAGCGCCTACTTCCGCGGCCGCGTGCCCGTTTTCGGCCGCTTCATGGCGGAAAACGCCGCCCTCGCGCTGATCATGCTGCACGAGGCCGGGATCACCCTGGACCGGGTCGCCGCGGGGCTGCCCCGCTCCGGCGAGATCCCCGTCTACATCCCTGGCCGGCTCGAAGAGATGACCGCGGGCGGTGCTGGCCCCCGCTTCTTCGTGGACTACGGGCACACCGCCGGGGCCTTCGCCTCGATGCTCGAGGCCCTGAACGAGGTCGTCGACGGCAAGATCATCATGATGTTCGGCGCCGACGGGAACCGGGACACCACGAAGCGCGCCGAGATGGGCGCGGTCGCCGCGCGCGGGGCGCACACCGTGATCATCTGCGATTACCACCCCCGCGACGAGGACCCCGCTGACATCCGCGCGCAGCTGCTGGCGGGTGCCCGGGCGGTCGGCGGCCGCGCCGAAATCCTCGAAATCGGGGACCCGCGCGCGGCCATCCGCGCGGCCATTTCCCGGGCGGGGTCCGGAGACGTTATTCTGTATGCTGGCCCGGGCCACGAGGACCACCAGGAGGTGGCCGGCAACATGTTGCCGTATTCGGCTCGGGACGAAGTGCGCGGGGCCCTCCGCGAGTCAGGACTACTACCGTGATTTCTCTCTCCCTGCGTGAGCTCGCCGAGGCCGTCTCCGGACGCCTGGTGCTCGCCTCGGATACGCAGGACGCCGCGACGCTCGTCTCCGGCGACTCCCAAACCGATTCCCGCGAGGTGACCGACGGTCAGCTCTTCTTCGCCAAGCGCGGCGAGGAAACCGACGGGCACCGCTTCGTCGGCACCGCGATCGACCGGGGCGCGGCCGCGGTCGTTGTCGAGCACGAGGTGCCGGAGGCCGCCGGCCGCGTGCCGCAGATCGTGGTCGCCGACTCCGTCGACGCGCTCGGCGCGCTCGCGACCGAGGTCGTGCGGCGCGCCCTGGCCCGGGACGGCGGCGAGGGTGCCCCCCTGCGCATCGTCGGGATCACGGGCTCCAACGGCAAGACGACGACGAAGAACCTGCTCGCCGCCATGACCGAGCGCCTCGGCAGCACGGTCGCCTCCGAGAAGTCCTTCAACAACGAGGTCGGCGGCCCGATCACGATGCTCCGCGTCACGGAGGACACCCGCTACCTCGTCGCCGAGATGGGCGCGAGCGCCGAGGGCGAGATCGAACGCCTGACCCGGATGGCCCCGCCCCACATCGGCATTGTGCTCTCGGTCGGCCTCGCCCACGCGGGCGAGTTCGGCGGCATCGAGGCCACCTTCCGCGCGAAGAGCGAGATGGTTCGCGCGCTGCCGGAGGGCGCCGTCGCGATCCTGAACCGGGACGACCCGCGAGTCGCCTCGATGGCGGAGTTTTCCCGGGCCCGCGTCCGCTTCTTCGGGCTCGGCCCCGACAGCGACGTCCGCGCCTCCGAGGTGGTGGCCTCGGCCACCGGCACGACCTTCACCCTGCACCTGGGCGAGCGGAGCGCCCCCGTGCGCTTCCGGGTGCTCGGCGAGCACCACGTGATGAATGCCCT
>NZ_JAPFRB010000007.1:57024-67560 GCF_035726885.1 Leucobacter sp. M11
ATGAGCTGGGCCTCGACCTCACGGAGATCGTCGCCGCGCTCGAATCCATGACCAAGCCCGCCCGCTGGCGGATGGAGCCGATGGGCGGCCGTGACGGGATCACCGTCATTAACGACGCCTACAACGCGAGCCCCGATTCGATGGCCGCGGCGCTCAAGACGCTCGCCCTCATCACGGCCCCCGGAGCCCGCTCCGTCGCCGTGCTCGGCGAGATGAGCGAGCTCGGCGAATTCTCCGGGGCGGAGCACGACCGGATCGGCTTGCACGCCGTCCGGCTGAACATCTCGAAGATCGTGGTGGTCGGCGCCGAGGCGCGCCGCCTGCACATCAGCTCGATCAACGAGGGATCCTGGGACAGCGAGAGCGTGTTCTTCGAGACGCAGGACGAGGCCTACGCCTACCTCACCGGGGAACTGCAGCCCGGCGACACGGTGCTCGTCAAGTCGTCGAACTCCGCGGGACTTCGGTTCCTCGGAGACCGATTGGGGGAGTTTTACTCGTGATTGCGCTGCTGCTTGCCGGGATGCTGTCCCTGCTCTACTCTTTGCTGCTGACGCCGCTGTTCATCCGCGGCTTCCGCAAGCTCCGCTGGGGCCAGTTCATCCGCGAGGACGGCCCACAGTCGCACTTCGCCAAGCGGGGCACGCCCACAATGGGCGGGCTGATTTTCATCTCCGGCTCCGTGCTGTCCTACTTCCTCGCGAAGCTCATCATGGGGGAGACCCCGAGCGCCTCCGCGCTGCTCGTGATCCTCATGATGGTCGGCCTCGCCGCCGTCGGCTTCCTCGATGATTTCCTGAAGACCCGCAAGCAGCAGAGCCTCGGGCTCGGCGGCTGGTCGAAGATCCTTGGCCAGGTCCTCGTCGCCGTCCTGTTCGCGGTGCTCAGCCTGCGCTTCGCGAACCACCACGGGCTGACTCCGGCCTCGACGAAGATCTCGCTGTTTCGGGACCTGAACATCGACTTCATGGCCCTCGGCGCGGTCGCCGGGGTCATCGCCTTCATCGTCTGGATCGTCCTCATCGTCACCGCGACCTCGAACGCCGTGAACGTGACCGACGGCCTCGACGGCCTCGCCACGGGCGCCTCGATCCTCGCGATCGGCGCCTACGTCATCATCGCGTTCTGGCAGTTCAACCAGAGCTGCCAGATCGTCGCGGACAAGGCCGGCTGCTACGAGGTGCGCGACCCGCTCGACCTCGCGGTCATCGCCGCGGCCATCGTTGGCGGCCTCATCGGCTTCCTCTGGTGGAACACGAGCCCCGCGCACATCTATATGGGCGACACGGGCTCCCTCGGCATCGGCGGCGCAATTGCCGCGCTCGCCGTGCTGAGCCGCACCGAGCTGCTGCTCGTCCTCATCGGCGGCCTGTTCCTCATCGAAACCGGCTCCGTGATCGTGCAGCGCATCTACTTCAAGGTGACCAAGGGCAAGCGCATCTTCCTGATGAGCCCCATCCACCACCACTTCGAGCTCAAGGGCTGGGCCGAGGTCACCGTCGTCGTCCGGTTCTGGATCGTCGCCGCGGTGTTCGTGCTGGGTGGCATCGGCCTCTTCTACGCCGAGTGGATCACGCAGTGACCGCCGAGGCGCGCGAGCGGGTCCTCGCGCTCGGCAGCTGGCACGACGACTGGACGGGCCTGCGCGTCGCGGTGCTCGGCCTCGGCGTGACCGGTTTCTCGGTCGCCGACACCCTCGTCGAACTCGGCGCGCGGGTGCGGGTCATCTTCGGCCAAGCCGACGAGGAACGCCAGAACCTGCTCGACGTGATCGGCAGCGAGTCGCTGCTCGAGCCCGACACGGACGCGCAGCTGGTCGATCTGATCGCCTTCGACCCCGAGCTCGTCGTGGTCTCGCCCGGCTACCGCCCCGACCACCCGCTCACCCGCTGGGCGGAGGAGCGCGGCACCGTCGTCTGGGGCGACATCCAGCTTGCCTGGCGACTGCGCGACAAGACGGAGCGCATCGCCGAGTGGATCTCGGTCACCGGCACGAACGGGAAGACCACTACGAGCCAGCTCACGGCGCACATGCTCGTCGCCGGGGGCCTGCGCGCCGCCCCGGTGGGCAACATCGGGGTGCCCGTGCTCGACGCGCTGCGCGACCCGCAGGGCTACGACGCGCTCGTCGTCGAGCTGTCAAGCTTCCAGCTGCACCGGCTGGGCGACATCTCGCCGCACGCGAGCGTCGTCCTGAACGTCGCCGACGACCACCTCGACTGGCACGGCAATGCCCGGCGCTACCGCACCGCGAAGGCCCGGGTCTACGAGAACACGAAGGTCGCCTGCGTCTACAACCGGATGGACGCCGCCACCGAGCAGATGGTGCAGGAGGCCGACGTCGTCGAGGGGGCCCGCGCGATCAGCTTCGGCCTGGACACCCCCGGCCCGAGCGGCTTCGGCATCGTGGACGGCATCCTCTGCGACCGCGGCTTCCACGAGGACCGGCGCAACTCCGCGCTGGAACTCGTCACGGTGGACGAGCTCGCCGAGCACGGCCTCGCCGCGCCGCACCTCCTGCAGAACATCCTCGCGGCCGCGGCGCTTGCCCGGTCGATGGGGGTGGAGCCCGCCGCGATCCGGGAGGCCGTGCTCGGGTTCCGCATGGATGCGCACCGGGTCGAGACGGTGCTCGTGCGCGACGGCATCACCTGGGTGGACGACTCGAAGGCGACGAACGCCCACGCGGCGACGGCCTCGCTGCGCGCCTTCCCCCGCGTGGTCTGGGTACTCGGCGGGCTCTTCAAGGGCGTCGACATTGCCGAGCTGGTTCGCGAGCACGCACCCCGGCTGGCCGGGCTCGTCGTGATCGGCGTCGACCAGAGCGAGGCGGTCGCCGCGATCGAGCGACACGCCCCCGACGTGCCCCGCTTCCTCGTTGACCCGGGAGACACTGAGGACACGATGCTGCGGGCGGTGCGGTACGCCGCCTCGATCGCGGAGCGCGGGGACACCGTGCTCCTGGCCCCCGCGGCCGCGTCGATGGACCAGTTCACGGATTACGGTGACCGGGGCCGCCGGTTCCAGGCGGCCGTACAGGAATTCCTGGGAGGTGAGGCGGATGACGACTCCGCCGCACAGCGCTGAGCCCGGTGCTCGGGCCACCCACACCAGAATCAGCCTGGGCCCGATGCTGCGGACGGGGTCGCGCACCTCGACGCTGATCCTCTCGGTCACCCTCCTGCTGGTGCTGATCGGCCTGATCATGGTGCTCTCCTCGTCGTCGGTCATCAGCTACCTGGACGAGCAGGGCTTCCTCGGCATGTTCGCCAAGCAGGCCGTGTTCGCCGCGATCGGCCTGCCGCTCATGCTCATCGCGAGCACCCGGAAGGTCGCCTTCTGGAAGAAATGGGCCTGGCCGCTCCTCGGCCTCGGCGTGGTCCTGCAGCTGCTTGTCTTCTCGCCCATCGGCATCGACGTCTACGGCAACCGCAACTGGATCCAGATCGGCGGGGTCACGATGCAGCCCTCCGAGCCGCTCAAGCTCGCCCTGATCGTGTGGATGGGCACGGTGCTGTACCAGAAGCGCAAGCTCCTGGGGAACGTCGCCCACGCCCTGATCCCCGTGCTGCCGGGCGCCATCCTCGTGCTCGGCACCGTGCTGCTCGGCCACGACCTCGGTACGGTCATCATCATGGCGGCCATTGTGATCGGGGTGCTCTTCTTCGCCGGACTCAGCTGGAAGGCGCTGTCCATCCCGCTGATCGGCGGGGTCGTGATGGCCCTGGGCTTCGCCCTGTTCAGCGAAAACCGGATGGGCCGCATCCTGAGCTTCCTGGAGTCCGAGGTCACGGACTACAGCGGCCGCGACTGGCAGCCGCTGCACGGCGAGTGGGCGCTCGCGAGCGGGGGGCTGTTCGGCGTCGGCCTCGGCAACTCCCGCACCAAGTGGTCCTGGCTCCCCGCCGCGGACAACGACTACATCTTCGCGATCATCGGCGAGGAGACCGGCATGGTCGGCGCGCTCGTCGTGATCGGCCTCTACGTGGTGCTCGCCTTCGCGCTGCTGCGCGCGATCCGCGAGTGTCAGGACCTCTTTGGGCGGGCCGTGATCGGCGGCGTGTTCGTCTGGATCATCGGCCAGGCCTTCGTCAACATCGCGGTGGTGCTCAAGCTGCTCCCCGTGCTCGGGGTGCCGTTGCCCCTCCTCTCCTCGGGCGGAACCGCGCTCATATCATGCATGCTCGCGATCGGCGTCGTGCTCTCCATTACCCGGGATACCGCGGAGCGCCGCGCGGCGGCCGAGGAATCCGCCGACGACGACTCCGCCGCGAACCCGCACCTCGGAAGGACCTCATGACCCGCTATCTCCTCGCCGGAGGCGGCACCGCCGGCCACGTCAACCCGCTCCTCGCCCTCGCCGACCGAATCCGGGCCACGGAGCCGGACAGCGTCATCGTCGTGCTGGGCACGAAGGAGGGGCTCGAAGCCCGCCTCGTGCCCGAGCGCGGCTATGAGCTCGTCACGATCGAGCGGCTCCCCTTCCCGCGCCGCCCGAACGGCTACGCCCTGTCCTTTCCGCAGCGGTATCGGCGGGCGATCGCGCAGACCCGCGAGCTGATCCGCGAGCGCGACATCGATATCGTGGTCGGCTTCGGCGGCTACGCCTCGGCCCCCGCCTACCGGGCGGCGAAGGCCGAGGGTATCCCCTCGGTCATCCACGAGGCGAACGCGAAGCCGGGACTGGCGAACAAGCTGGGCGCGCGCTCCGCGGCCCGCGTCGGCGTCACCTTCGCGGGCACCCCGATCCGCGGGGCCCGCGTGGTCGGCATGCCCCTGCGCCGCGAGGTCGCCGAGCTGGACCTCGCGGAGACCCGCGAGGAGGCGCTCGCGCACTTCGGCCTGGACCCGGCCCGGCGCACCCTGCTCGTCACGGGCGGTTCCCTCGGCGCGAAGCAGATCAACGAGGCCGTCTCCGGAGCCGCGGGGGAGCTCGTCGCCGCGGGCAACCAGGTGCTGCACGTCTGGGGCGGGCTCAACGAGCTCGTGGACCCGGGCGTCGAGCACTACTCCGTGCTGCCCTACTGCGACCGGATGGACCTCGCCTTCGCGGCCGCGGATCTCGTCGTCTCCCGGGCCGGTTCCACGACGGTGTCCGAGCTGACCGGCCTCGGGCTGCCCGCGATCTACGCCCCGTACTCGCACGGCAACGGCGAGCAGCGCTTCAACGCGGCGGGCGTCGTCGAGGCCGGGGGCGCGATCTTCGTCGAGGACCACGAACTCACCCCGGACTGGGTGCGCGGCAACGTGCTCCCGCTCATCGCGGACGAGGCGCGGCTGGCCGAGCTGTCCCGCACCGCTCGCTCCGTCGGCGTCCTCGACGGCACCGAGCGCCTGCACGCGCTCGTGCGCGAGGCCCTGAGCGCCCGGGCCTAGCCCGCGGCGACGCGCCGAGGGGGAGCGGAGCCGCCCCGCCCCGGCGCGGTTTCACGCGTTCCTCAGCCGGATCGCGATATCCTACATCGATGCAGACCAGACGGTCACGAAGCGGAGGACACGCATGATTTACCCCGACCCCACCCAGGAGATCCCCGCTGAGCTTGGCCGGGTGCACTTCGTCGGGATCGGCGGCTCCGGGATGAGCGGCATCGCCCGGATGCTCCGCCAGGCGGGCGTCGAGGTCACCGGCTCCGACGCCGCCGAGAACGCGAACGTCGTCGCCCTGCGCGAGCTCGGCATCCCCATTGCGATCGGCCACGCGGCCGAGAACGTCGGCGACGCGGACACGCTCGTCGTGACGGGTGCCCTCTGGCAGGACAACCCGGAGTACCAGCGCGCGCTCGCCGAGAACCTCCCCGTGCTGCACCGCTCCCAGGCGCTCGCCTGGCTCGTGCGCGGCAAGCGGCTCGTGTCCGTCGCGGGTGCCCACGGCAAGACCACCTCAACCGGCATGATTGTGACGGGCCTGCTCGGCCTGAACGCCGACCCGAGCTTCGTGAACGGCGGCGTGATCGAGTCGATCGGCGTCAACGCCCAGGCGGGGGAGAGCGAGCTCTTCGTGGTCGAGGCGGACGAGTCTGACGGCTCCTTCCTGCTCTACGACACCTCGGTCGCGCTGATCACCAACGTTGACCCCGAGCACCTCGACTTCTACGGCTCCCGCGAGAAGTTCTTCGACGCCTTCGTGCGCTTCGGGCAGGGCGCGAGCGAGCTCGTCGTGATCTCGGCCGACGACCCCGGCGCGCAGGAGGTCCGGGCGCAGCTCGACCCCGAGCGCACGGTCACCTTCGGCGAGGCCGCGGACGCTGACATTCGCCTGCTCGACGTGGTCACCGAGGGCGGCGTCGCCTTCGCGGTGGAGTACGAGGGCCAGCGCTACGAGGCGAAGATGACGGTCCCCGGGCACGTCAACGCGGTCAACGCCGCGGGCGCGTTCGCGGTGCTCGTCTCCCTCGGGTTCGACCCCGCCGACGCGCTGGCCGCGATCGCTGCGTTCGGCGGCACCGTGCGCCGCTTCGAGCTGCACGCCGAGATCGACGGCGTCAGCGTCTACGACGACTACGCGCACCACCCGACCGAGGTCGACGCGCTGCTGCGCGCCGCCCGGACCGTG
Organism: Leucobacter sp. M11; assembly: GCF_035726885.1. Taxonomy (NCBI): domain Bacteria; kingdom Bacillati; phylum Actinomycetota; class Actinomycetes; order Micrococcales; family Microbacteriaceae; genus Leucobacter; species Leucobacter sp. M11. The sequence goes on from NZ_JAPFRB010000007.1 coordinate 63,578, forward strand.
GTCGGGGACGGCCGCCTCATCGCGGTGCACCAGCCCCACCTGTACTCCCGCACCCAGCACTTCGCGGGGGAGTTTGCCGAGGTCCTGGAGGAACTCGCCGACGAGACCGTCGTGCTCGCGGTGTGCGGCGCGCGCGAGGACCCCGTCCCCGGGGTGACCGGCGAGCTGGTTTCCTCGCGCTTCCGCGACCCCGCGAAGGTCGCCTACGTGGACGAGTGGCAGGCCGCCGCGGAGCACATCGCGCAGATTTCCCGCCCCGGCGACTACGTCATCACGATGGGCTGCGGCGATGTCTACCGGATGATCCCGCAGATCATCGGCGCCCTCGAGGCCCGCACGGACTAACGGTGAAGCGGCCGAGCGGATTCGATCGGGGACCGGAGCCGGAGCGCAGGGCGCCCCGACCGGCCCCCGTCGATGCCGAGCGCCCGAACCCGGCTGCGCCGCCCGAGGCGGCCCAGCCGCGGCTCAGCCGCGCCCGGGGGGTGCTCCGCCGCGGCCAGGCCGCCCCGGAGGTCGCCCCGGAGTCAGTCTCGGAGCCAGCCTCGGAGTCAGCCTCGGAGCCGCATGCGGCTCGCCCGGCGCCCGCCCAGGGCCGCCCCGCCGACCTGGCCGAGACCGCCGATTTCTCGGCCACCATCGACCTCTCGGACAGCCTCGTCGGGGGCGAGGAACGCGAGCGGTCGGCGACCGAGCGCGACGACCTGGACGGGCTGCCCGCGCTCGGCGCGGGCGAGGCCCCGCCGCGGCGGAGCCGCGCCCCGGGCAGGGGCCTCGGCGGCCGGTTCCGCCGCGGCGGTGGCCGGGCCGGAGCCGGGCGGGCGGCGACTCAGGGAGGCGCTGCCGGGACCGCCGAGACCGGGTCCGCCGACGCGCAGGACACCGATGTGATCGATCCGGATGCCCGGCCAACGGACGTGATCGAGCCCGGGTCCGGCGCTCCCGACGTTGCCGGGCTGCCGAGCCTCGACCCCGGCGACGAGCACGAGGCGGCCGGCGACGACCCCGGGGCGATCGTGCCGGGCGGCGCGGGCGTGCGCTCGCGGCTCGCCCGCCGCGAGAAGCCGCTGCCGAGCCCCGAGGCGCGCGCCCGAGCCGAGCTGCGGCGCGCCCGCCGCGAGCGTCGCAAGCGCGAGCGCACGGAACGCCGCCGCTTCGGCACCCACCTGCGTCGCCGACGCCGCCCCTGGCTGATCGGCCTCGCGGCGGTCGCGGGGCTCGCCCTCTTCGTCGGCATCGGCGTGCTCACCCCGATCATGGGGGTGCGCGAGATCCAGGTCGCGGGCACCGAGCGCGTGGACGAGGCCGCGATCCAGGAGGCGCTCGCCCCGCAGCTCGGCACCCCGCTCGCCCTCGTCGAGGACGGCCAGGTGCGCGAGGCGCTCTCGGGCTTCACCCTCATCCAGGAGTACGCGGTCGAGCGGGTGCCCCCGCACACCCTCGTGGTGCGCGTGGCCGAGCGTCGGCCCGTGCTCGCGGTCGAGGCCGACGGGGGCTTCGCCCTGCTCGACCAGGCCGGGATTCGCATCGAAACGGGGGAGGCGCGCCCCGAGGGGTTCCCGCTCGCGACGGGCAAGGCCGCCGAGGTCGGCCACCCCGCGTTTGTCGCGGTCGCCGCGGCGTTGCAGCAGATGCCGCCGGACCTGCTCGCGGGCTTCAACCAGGTCACCGCCTCGACGGGGGAGGACATCCGCTTCACGGTGAACGGCGGCCCCGATGTGGTCTGGGGCGGCCCGGACGACTCGGGCGTGAAGTCCGTGATCCTCGCCTCGATGCGCACGGCCCTCGCCAACCGGGCCGTGACCGTGATCGACGTGTCCTCGACCGAGTCGCCCGTGTTCACCGAGCAGGAATAGCCCGGGCCGCGGGGCGTCGCCCGTCCCGGCCGGGATCGTCGCCCCGGCGCGCCGAGAAAAGACGACCGATGCGCCGCCCCGCGGTGTGTCGGCGGCGCGCGGGAGGCCGAACCCCGTAACGTCTTCACTTAGGAAATGTATACTCAGAATATACTTTAATCCTCAGGTAGAGGTTTAAGGTTAAGCGGAGGACCGACGTGTCAAACAACCAGAACTACCTCGCAGTCATCAAGGTCGTCGGCGTGGGCGGCGGCGGCGTCAACGCGGTCAACCGCATGATCGAGCTCGGCCTCCGCGGCGTTGAGTTCATCGCCGTGAACACCGACGCGCAGGCGCTCCTGCTCAGCGATGCCGACGTCAAGCTCGACGTGGGCCGCGAGCTCACCCGCGGGCTCGGCGCGGGCGCCGACCCCGAGGTCGGGCGACGGGCCGCCGAGGACCACGCGGAGGAGATCGAGGAGGCGCTGACCGGCGCCGACATGGTCTTCGTGACCGCGGGCGAGGGCGGTGGCACGGGCACCGGAGCCGCGCCCATCGTGGCCCGGATCGCAAAGTCGATCGGCGCGCTGACCATCGGTGTCGTGACCCGCCCCTTCAGCTTCGAGGGCAAGCGCCGCGCGGCGCAGGCCGACTCCGGCATCAACACCCTCCGCGAGGAGGTCGACACGCTCATCGTCGTGCCGAACGACCGGCTGCTCGAGATCTCGGACCCCGGCATCAGCATGATCGAGGCCTTCGCCTCCGCCGACCAGGTGCTCCTCGCGGGCGTGCAGGGCATCACCGACCTGATCACGACCCCCGGCCTCATCAACCTCGACTTCGCCGACGTGAAGTCGGTCATGCAGGGCGCGGGCTCCGCGCTGATGGGAATCGGCTCCGCCCGGGGCGCCGACCGCGCCATCAAGGCCGCCGAGCTGGCCGTGGCCAGCCCGCTCCTTGAGGCGAGCATCGAGGGCGCGCACGGCGTTCTGCTGTCGATCCAGGGATCCTCGAACCTTGCCCTCTCGGAGATTTACGAGGCCTCCTCGCTCGTCCAGGACGTCGTGCACACCGAGGCGAACATTATCTTCGGAACCGTGATCGACGACACCCTCGGCGACGAGGTGCGCGTCACCGTGATCGCCGCGGGCTTCGACCCCGTCGAGCCGGGCCAGGAGCCCGCCATCGCCGAGCGCGGCCGCCGGGCGAGCTACGTGGAGCCCATCCCCGAGCCCGCGCCCCTCGAGGCCGGCGCCGCCGACGCCTTCGGCGAGGGCATCACCGCCCCGCCCGTCGAGGCCTCGCTGCCGGACCCCGCGTTCCACGAGGACGACGACATCGACATCCCCGACTTCCTGAAGTAGGCAGCCGATGACCTCGCAGCTGGCCGATCGTCTCGCCGCGGTGCGCAGCGGGATCGCCGAGGCGACCCGCGCCGCCGGTCGCAGCGACCAGCCGACCCTGATCGTGGTGACCAAGTTCCACCCGAACCAGCTCATCGAGGACCTCGCGGCCCTCGGCGTGCGGGACGTGGGGGAGAACCGGCACCAGGAGGCGCAGCAGAAGGCCGCCGATCTCGGGTCGCTGGACCTCACCTGGCACTTCCTCGGCCAGATCCAGACGAAAAAGGCCCGTCAGGTCGCCCGCTACGCGGACGTGCTGCACGCCGTGGACCGGATTCGGCTCGTGGAGGCGCTCGAGCCGATCGAGCGAGACCTCGACTGCTTCCTGCAGGTCAACCTCACGGACGACCCAGCCCGCGGCGGCGTCGCGCCCGCAGAGCTCGAAGCGCTCGTGGAGCGCACCCTCATCTCCCCGCGGCTTCGGCTGCTCGGGGTCATGGCGGTCGCGCCCCTCGACGAGGACCCCCGCGCGGCGTTTGCCCGCCTGCGCGGCTACTCCGAGCGGGTGCGGACGCTCGCCCCGGAGGCCACCGCCATCTCAGCCGGGATGACGCACGACTACGCCGAGGCCGTTGCCGAGGGTGCGACACACCTCAGAATTGGCACGGCAATCACCGGAAACAGGCCCGTCACGGGTTAGCCTCGTGACAGAACGCTAGGCAGGGAGGAAGCGATGAGTAACCCGCTGAAGAAGACCATGGTGTACCTGGGGCTTGCTGAGGAGGAGTTCGACGCGGAGCCGAAG
>NZ_JAPFRB010000007.1:67633-71008 GCF_035726885.1 Leucobacter sp. M11
AGGTCACCCCCCTGCGCCGCGTCACCCCGACTCGTGGAGCACAGACCCCCGCAATGAATGAAATCCTGACCGTGCACCCTCGCGAATACCGAGACGCTCAGCAGATTGCCGAGACCTTCCGCGATGGGGTCCCCGTGATCATCAACCTGTCCCAGATGAACGAGGCCGAGGCCAAGCGCCTCATCGACTTCGCCAGCGGGCTCTCGCTCGGGCTGTTCGGCAAGATCGAACGCGTCACGAGCAAGGTGTTCCTGCTGTCTCCGTCGCACATTGCGGTGTCGAGCGACAGCCAGGACGCTGAGGACAGCTCCTTCTTCGTGAACTCCTAGGGAATGGGTGTTGTTACCGTCATCAAGGCGGTCCTGTACACGCTGATCGGCCTCTACGTCGCAGTGCTCTGGGTGCGCTTCATCCTGGACTGGGTGCGCGTGCTCAACCCTTCCTTCCGCCCGAAGGGTGCCGTCGCGGTGCTCTTCGAGGCCGTGTTTGTGATCACCGACCCGCCGATCCGGATGTTCCGCAAAATTGTGCCGCCCCTGCGGATCGGACAGGTGCAGCTCGACCTCGGCTGGATGCTCACGATGCTCTGCTGCTGGATACTGCAGGCTTTTCTCCGATAAACTCCCGCTCAGGCCGCCAAGTCTGGATCTCCCAGCGGCGCGGCCAGCTTTTTGCTACCGTAGACCAGGGGCCATAACCGTGGTCGCGACAGATCGAAAGAGACTCAGGAATGGCTTTAACACCCGATGACGTTGTCAACAAACGTTTCACGATCACGAAGTTCCGCGACGGTTACGACCTCGACCAGGTGGACGACTTCCTCGACACCATCGTTGAGGAGCTTCGTCAGCTCGAGGCCGAGCGCGAGGCGCTGAAGGCCGAGAACGAGGAGCTGAAGGCGAAGCTCGCCGCGGCCGAGTCCGGCGCGCCCGTCGCCGCACCCGCGGCTGCGACCCCGGCCGAGGCCGACGAGGCCGACGCCGACGAGGACTCCGACGACACGGTCGTCGTTCCGTCCTCGCTCGCCGAGAGCGCGCTGTTCACCGACGAGTCCGCCTCCTACACGCAGGGCGAGGCCATCAAGTCCTCCGCCATGCTCCAGCTGGCGCTCGAACTGCACGACAAGCACATCCGCGAGGGTGAGCTCAAGCGCGAGCAGCTCGTCAAGGACGGCGAAGCCACTGCACACGACCTCGTCTCCGGCGCACAGAAGCAGCGCGCGGACGAGCTCGCGAAGCTCAACCACGAGCGCACCGACCTGCAGCAGAAGATCAAGGACCTGCGCGAGTTCGAGGGTGAGTACCGCAGCACGCTGCGTTCCTACATCCAGGCTCAGCTGCGCGGCCTGGAGGGTTCGCCCGAGCCCGAGGGCGACCCGTCGCCCCTGAGCTAGCTCGACAATGACCCGAGCTGCGAACGAATCGGTTCAGCGGCCGACCAAGCGGCGCTGGTGGGGAGTTCTTCTCCTCATCGGCGTCGCTGTCGTCGTTGTGCTGGCCGATCAACTGATCAAAAACTGGGTGGTCGCCGAGCTGCCCGAGGGCCAGAGCGTGCCCGTCATTGGCGAGGCGCTCCAGTGGCACTTCGTGCGTAACCCCGGCGCCGCCTTCTCGATGGCCAGCGGATCAACCTGGATCTTCACGATCCTCGCCTCGGCCGTGGTCGGCGTGATTATTTGGTTCTCGGGCCGGATCCGCTCGGTGCCGTGGGCCCTGTTCCTCGGCCTCCTGCTCGGCGGCACCCTCGGGAACCTGATCGACCGCCTCACCCGGGAGCCCGGCTTCCCCGAGGGGCACGTCATCGACTACATCTACACCCCGTGGATGATGCCCGCGATCTACAACCTCGCCGACATCGCCATCGTGTCGAGCATGATCCTCTTCGTGCTCATCACCTTCCTCGGCGTGCAGATGGACGGCACCCGCGCGCCGAAGGGCGGCCGCGCCGCCGCCGAGCCAGAGGATGCCACGGTCGACGCAGCTCTCGCGGACGACGCCGCCAGCACGGCTGCGGGCTCCGAAGCCGCGCCCGAGGCCACCCCCGACGCCATTCCCGAACCCGGGACCCCCCGCACGACCAATCCGGAAGGCAGCGATGGAACACCGTCAGCTCCCCGTCCCTGAGGGACTCGAGGGCAGCCGTGTTGACGCCGCCCTCGCAAAAATGCTCGGCTTTTCGCGGACCTTCGCGAGCGAGGTGATCCAGGCCGGCGGCGTCACGATCGACGGCGTCACCGCGGGCAAGAGCGACCGGCTCTCCGCCGGCTCGCTGCTCGAGGTGAGCTGGGCGTCGAAGCAGCCCCCCCGCATCGAGCCCGTGGAGCTGCCCGAGCTGGGCATCATCTATGACGACGAGGACATCGTCGTCGTCGACAAGCCCGTCGGCGTGGCCGCGCACCCCTCCGTTGGCTGGACCGGGCCGACCGTGCTTGGAGCCCTCGCCGGGGCCGGGTACACGATCGCGACCTCCGGGGCGCAGGAGCGCGCGGGCATCGTGCACCGCCTCGACGTGGGCACGAGCGGCCTCATGGTCGTCGCCAAGAGCGAGCAGGCCTACAGCCATTTGAAGCGCGCCTTCAAGGAGCGCACGGTCGACAAGATCTATCACGCCGTGGTGCAGGGGCACCCCGATCCCTTCGCGGGCACGATCGACGCCCCGATCGGCCGCCACCCGGGCTCCGAGTGGAAGTTCGCGGTCGTCCGCGACGGCAAGGCCTCGGTGACGCACTACGAGACGCTGGAGGCCTTCCCGTACGCGACCCTGCTGGAGATCCAGCTGGAGACCGGCCGCACCCACCAGATCCGCGTGCACATGGCCGCCCAGCGGCACCCCTGCGTCGGCGACAGCATGTACGGCGCTGACCCGACGCTCTCCGCGAAGCTCGGCCTGGAGCGGCAGTGGCTGCACGCGATGCGCCTCGGCTTCGTGCACCCGGCCACGGAGGAATACGTGAGCTTCGAGAGCACCTACCCGGCGGACCTGCAACACGCGCTGGACGTGCTCGAAAACGCCTAGCGACCCCGGCGGCCCCCCGCCCGGGGTCGCCTCGCCCGGGTGTGGCTCGCGCGCCAACCGGGTAGACTGGGCACTCCGGCCGTCGACCCAGGAGCGTGTGTGTCCGCCAAAGATTCGTTCGTGCATCTGCATGTCCATAGCGAGTACTCGATGCTGGACGGCGCCGCGCGCGTCGGTCCCCTGATCGACGCGGCCGTCGAGCAGGGCATGCCCGCGATCGCGGTCTCCGACCACGGCAACACCTTCGGCGCCTTCGACTTCTGGAAGACCGCGACCGATAAGGGCATCAAGCCGATCATCGGCATCGAGGCGTACCTGACGCCCGGCACGCACCGCTCGGACCGCACCCGCGTGAAGTGG
>NZ_JAPFRB010000007.1:71045-71982 GCF_035726885.1 Leucobacter sp. M11
CGTACACGCACATGACCCTGCTCTCGGAGAGCACCGAGGGCATGCACAACCTGTTCCGGCTCTCCAGCCTGTCCTCGATCGAGGGCCAGTACTTCAAGCCCCGCATGGACCGCGAGCTGCTCCAGACCTACGGCAAGGGCATCATCGCGACGACGGGCTGCCCCTCCGGGGAGATCCAGACCCGGCTGCGGCTCGGCCAGTACGACGAGGCCCGCAAGGCCGCCGCCGACTTCCAGGACATCTTCGGCAAGGAAAACTTCTTCACCGAGATCATGGATCACGGCCTGGAGATCGAGCGGCGCGTGCAGAACGACCTGCTCAAGCTGTCCCGGGATCTGAACATCCCGCTCGTCGCGACCAACGACCTGCACTACGTGCACGAGGCCGACGCGGAGGCGCACTCCGCGCTCTTGTGCGTGCAGTCCGGCTCGCGCCTGGACGACCCGAACCGCTTCCAGTTCTCCGGCAGCGGCTACTACCTGAAGACGGCCGCCGAGATGCGGCACCTGTTCCGCGACCTCCCCGAGGCCTGCGACAACACCCTGCTGATCGCGGAGCGCTGCAGCTCCGAGTTCAACACCAAGGCGAACTACATGCCGCGCTTCCCGGTGCCGCAGGGCGAAACCGAGGACTCCTGGTTCATCAAGGAGGTCGAGGCCGGGCTGCACAAGCGCTACCCGAACGGCTTCTCCGACGCGGTCCGGAAGCAGGCCGACTACGAGGCCGGGGTCATCGTGCAGATGGGCTTCCCGGGCTACTTCCTCGTCGTGGCCGACTTCATCAACTGGGCCAAGGACAACGGCATCCGCGTCGGCCCCGGCCGCGGTTCCGGAGCCGGCTCGATGGCCGCCTACGCGATGGGCATCACCGAGCTGGACCCGCTCGAGCACGGCCTGATCTTCGAGCGCTTCCTGAACCCCGATCGCGTCTCCATGCC
>NZ_JAPFRB010000007.1:72025-83438 GCF_035726885.1 Leucobacter sp. M11
ATCACCTATGTGACCGAGAAGTACGGCGACGAGCGCGTGGCCCAGATCGTGACCTACGGCACGATTAAGTCCAAACAGGCCCTGAAAGACGCCTCGCGCGTGCTCGGCTTCCCCTTCGGCATGGGGGAGAAGCTGACGAAGGCGATGCCGCCCGCGGTTATGGCGAAGGACATCCCGCTTGCCGGGATCACCGACCCGAAGCACGATCGCTACAAGGAGGCCGCCGAGTTCCGCCAGCTCATGGAGCTGGACGCCGAGGCGCGCACGGTCTACGAGACCGCGCTCGGCCTGGAGGGGCTGAAGCGGCAGTGGGGCGTGCACGCCGCCGGCGTGATCATGTCCTCTGACCCGTTGATCGACATCATCCCGATCATGAAGCGGGAGCAGGACGGGCAGATCGTCACCCAGTTCGACTACCCCACCTGCGAGGGCCTCGGCCTGATCAAGATGGACTTCCTGGGCCTGCGCAACCTCACGATCGTGACCGACGCGGTCGAGAACATCAAGCTTAACCGCGACGTGGACCTCGTGCTGGAGGATCTCACCCTCGACGACCCGAAGGCCTACGAGCTGCTCGCCCGGGGCGACACCCTCGGGGTGTTCCAGCTCGACGGCGGCCCCATGCGCGGCCTGCTGCGCCTCATGAAGCCGGACAACTTCGAGGATATCTCCGCCGTCCTCGCCCTGTACCGGCCGGGCCCGATGGGGGCCGACTCGCACACGAACTACGCGCTGCGCAAGAACGGCCTGCAGCCGATCACTCCGATCCACCCCGAGCTTGAGGAGCCCCTGCAGGAGGTGCTCGGCGGCACCTACGGCCTGATCATCTATCAGGAGCAGGTGATGTCGATCGCGCAGAAGGTCGCGAACTTCTCGCTCGGCCAGGCCGATATTCTGCGCCGCGCGATGGGCAAGAAGAAAAAGAGCGAGCTGGACAAGCAGTTCGCGGGTTTCTCGCAGGGCATGAAGGACAACGGCTTCTCCGACGCCGCGATCAAGGCGCTGTGGGACATCCTGCTGCCCTTCTCGGACTACGCCTTCAACAAGGCGCACTCCGCCGCCTACGGCGTCGTCAGCTACTGGACCGCCTTCCTCAAGCACCACTACCCGGCCGAGTACATGGCCGCGCTGCTCACCTCGGTCGGTGACTCGAAGGACAAGCTCGCGGTGTACCTGAACGAGTGCCGCCGGATGGGCATCCAGGTGCTCCCGCCGGACGTGAACAAGTCCTTCGCGAACTTCTCCGCCGTCGGCGAGGACATCAGCTTCGGGCTCGGCGCGATCCGCAACGTCGGCGAGAACGTCGTGGCGCTCATCCGGCAGGCGCGCGAGGAGAAGGGCGCGTTCACGTCCTTCCACGACTTCCTCAAGAAGGTGCCGCTCACCGTGCTGAACAAGCGCACGGTGGACTCCCTGATCAAGGCGGGAGCCTTCGACTCGGTCTCGCCCGTGCGCCGCGCGCTCGTCGAGATCCACGAGGGCGCGGTGGACTCCGCGGCCAAGGACAAGCGCGCGGAGGAGACCGGCGCGATCGGCTTCGACTTCGACTCGCTCTTCGCGGAGGTCAACGAGGAAAACGGCGGCAGCGGCGAGGAGGTGAGCCTCGTCCCGGATCGCCCCGAGTGGTCGAAGAAGGACAAGCTCGCCTTCGAGCGGGACATGCTCGGCCTGTACGTCTCGGATCACCCCCTGCGGGGCCTGGAGCTTGTGCTGGCCAAGCACGCGAGCGCGACCGTGGAGCAGGTGAACAACCCCGATGCGAACTTTGACGGGGAGACCGTCACGCTCGCCGGGCTCATCACGAGCGTGCAGCACCGCACCGCGAAGTCCGGCAACCTCTACGGCATGGTGACGATCGAGGACTTCACGGGCGAGATGACCGCGCTGTTCATGGGGAAGTCCTACCTGGAGTTCGGGCCGATGCTCGTCGCCGACTCGATCGTGTCGCTGCGCGGCAAGATCAACGCCCGCGACGACGGCATGTCCATGCACGCCTACGGGGCCAGCGCCCTGGAGACGGGGCAGCAGGAGGTCGGCGCGCCGCTGAGCATCACGGTGCCCGACCACCGGGCGACCGAGAAACTCATGGGGGAGCTGAAGGAGTCGCTGAAGCGGCACCCGGGGCAGAACGAGGTGCGCATCCGCCTGCACACGAGCACCGTGGTGCGCGTCTTCGAGCTGCCGGATCGGGTGCGCGTCTCCCCGGATCTCTTCGGCGAGCTCAAGGGGCTCCTGGGACCGCGCTGCCTGAACGAGCAGTAGCGGACCCTGGCACCCGGGACGCGATGCTGGCAGGATGACTGACGTGAGCACTGAGACGGGGGATCCGGGCGAGGCACCCGCGCCGGAGGACGCCGCGCGGGCAGCCCGCCGCGCCGCCGAGGATCTTGGCTGGCGGCCGGACGTGCTCGGCGCGCCCTTCCGGGCGAAAACCCTGCCGCTCGCGGACGACGACGAGGGGCCCTGCGTGGCGACCCTCGTCGACGCGGGCAGGCCCCCGTACTGGGCGGGCCGATTCGGCCTGGCCGCGGAGATCGACGTGCTCTACGTGCACGGCTGGAGCGACTACTTCTTCCAGACGGAGCTCGCCGAGTTCTGGCGGGAGCGCGGCGCGCGCTTTTTCGCCCTCGACCTGCGCAAGTACGGGCGGAGCCTCCGGCCCGGGCAGAGCCCCGGCTACATCACCGATCTCGGCGAGTACGACGAGGAGATCGAGGCCGCTTTGACCGAGATGGGCCACGGGCGGCACCGCCCGACGCCGAGCCCGCGCCGCCTCGTGCTCCTCGGGCACTCGACGGGGGGCCTCGTGCTGTCGCTGTTCGCGGCGCGCTTCCCCGGCCGGACGCACGCCCTCATCCTGAACAGCCCCTGGTTGGAGCTGCAGACGCGGGAGGTGGGCCGGATGGCGCTCAGCCCGCTCATCAGCACCGTTGGGCGGCTCAACCCCAAGACGAACCTGAAAAACACGGACCCCGGGTTCTACGTACAGGCGGTGTCCAAGCGTTTCCGGGGCGAGTGGGAGCTGAACGCCGAGTGGCGGCCCGATCACAGCTTCCCGATCTACGCGGCCTGGTTGCAGGCCATCGTCCGCGGCCACGAGCGGGTCTCGCGCGGGCTCGACCTGAGCCTGCCCACGCTCGTGCTGCTCGCGAAGCGCAGCGTCTTCGCGCTGAACTGGGACGACTCGATGCTCAGCAGCGACATCGTGCTCGACGTGGAGGGCATCGCCCGGCGCGCCCTTGACCTGGGGGAGCAGACCACGGTCGTCCGCGTGCCGAACGCGATGCACGACATCTTCCTCTCCCGGCTCCCGGTGCGCCAGCACGCCTACCGGCACCTGGAGCACTGGCTGCGCGGCTACCGGCGCTGAGCCGCGGGCCTGGTTCGGCGGGGCCCGCCCCGGTAGTCTGGTGGCATGCGAGAGATGCAGCGAACCATCATCGCCGAGCTGGGCTCGGTTCCCGAGATCGACCCGAGGGGCGAGATCGACGCGCGCGTTGCCTTCCTCTGCGACTACCTGCGGTCGATCCCCGGGGTTCGCGGCTTCGTGCTCGGCATCAGCGGGGGGCAGGACTCGAGCCTGGCCGGGCGGCTCGCTCAGCTCGCCGCTGAGCGCCTGCGTGCCGAGGGGCGCGAGGCGGAGTTCGTCGCGGTACGACTGCCCTACGGGGTGCAGCACGACGAGGACGACGCGGCGCTCGCCCTGAAATTCATCCTGCCCGATCGCGCCGTGACCCTGAACATTCGCGGCAGCGTCGACGGGCTCGCCGAGGAATACCGGGCGGCCGTGGGGGAGCCCATCAGCGACTTTCACAAGGGCAACGTGAAGGCGCGCGCGCGGATGATCGCCCAGTACGCGCTCGGCGGCGGGGCGGGCCTGCTCGTGATCGGCTCCGATCACGCGGCCGAGGCCGTGACCGGCTTCTACACGAAGTTCGGCGACGGCGGGGCGGACGTGCTGCCGCTGGCCGGGCTGACCAAGAACCAGGGCGCGGCGATGCTCGCGGAGCTCGGCGCGCCAGAACGGCTGTGGCAGAAGGTGCCGACCGCGGACCTCCTCGACGGGGAGCCGGGCCAGACGGACGAGTCCAGCCTCGGCGTTAGCTACGCCGACATCGACGCCTACCTGGAGGGGCGCGAGGTTGCGGACGCCGCCGCGGAGACCATCGAGCGGCACTTTTGGAAGAGCCGGCACAAGCGCCGGATGCCCGTCGCCCCTGGCGACACCTGGTGGCGCGCGTAATCCAGCGACATCCGCCGAGACCGCGCCCAGGCGGCGGGGGTACCCTGGACGCATGACGACGACATACGTGCTTGGCGGGGGTTGCTTCTGGTGCTTGGACGCGGTGTACCGCACGCTGCGTGGGGTTCGCTCGGTGGTCTCCGGCTACACGGGCGGGGAAACGCCGAACCCGAGCTACGAGCAGATCTGCACGGGGCGCACGGGACACGCCGAGGTCGTCGCGGTCACCTTCGACGAGGCCGAGATCCCGGCCGACATCATCCTGAACGTCTTCTTCACCCTGCACGACCCCACCCAGCTGAACCGGCAGGGCAATGACATCGGCACCCAGTACCGCTCTGCGATGTACTTCGCCGACGAGGCCCAGCGCGCCGATTTCGAGGCCGCCCGGCAGCGCGCCGCCGAGTGGTGGCCCGGCGAGATCGTCACCGAGATCAGCCCGCTCGGCGAGTTCTTCGAGGCGGAGGAGTACCACCAGGACTTCTTCGCGAAGAACCCGGGCCAGGGCTACTGCCTCGCGGTCGCCGTCCCGAAGGTGAACAAGGTCCGCGCGGGCTTCGCCGACTACCTGATCGACTGAGCGCCGCGGCGCTGAACCCCCGCGCTTCGCGGAGGGGAGCCGACGGCGCGCCCTCGCGTCACGCGGCGCGCCCGTGGGACCGCGCTGCCGGGGCGGGGCACCCTCCCCGGTGAAACCCGAGGACACTGGGGAGTGTCCACATCGCCCTTCCCGGGGCGCGTCAATAGATTAGAGGGAACCCAGCCCTCGAGGCAGAGGGACGTACACCGACGTACCCGGAGAATCCCCCATGCCTGACACCCACCGCACCTTTTCCGCGCTCTGGGAGCGAGCCGTCCGCGAGCACGCCGAGCGGCCCTTCCTCGTCTTCCTCGACGCCCAAGGGACCCGGAACGAGTGGAGCTACGGGAGCTTCCACGATCGGGTGGAGCGGGTCGCCGGTGCGCTGTCCCAGGCGGGGGTTCGCGCGGGGGACCCCGTGCACGTCGCGCTGAAGAACAGCCCCGCCTTTATCGCGATCTGGCTGGCCGCCGCACGGCTGGGCGCCTGGATCGTCTCGGTCGACCCCGCCTCGGCCGCCCGCGACATCGCCTCCCAGCTCAGCCGGACCGGCGCCCGGGTCGGCGTGTACGGCGCCGAACGCGCCGCCGCATACCGCGCGGGCAGCGAGGGCGCCCTGGACCGGGCGTTCGCGCTGCGCGAGGACGCCACCGACCTTCTCGACGGGGCAGCGCTGCTCGGCGCACCCGCCGCCGCTGTCCCGGTCGCCGCCGACACCCGGCTCGCGCTCATGTTCACCTCGGGCACGACCTCGGCGCCCAAGGGGGTCATCCTCACCCAGGGGAACTACCACAGCTGCGCCCGGGCCATGTCCGAGATCATCGCGCTCGGCCCGGAGGACCGCTGGTTCGTCACCCTGCCGCTGTTCCACGCGAACGCCCAGTTCTACTGCTTCAACGCGGCGATTGCCGTCGGCGGCAGCGTGGCGCTCACCTCGACCTTTTCCGCCTCCGGCTGGTTCACACAGGCCAGAGACCTCGCCGTGACCCACGCGAGCCTCTTCGCGGCGCCCATCCGGATGATCCTGGCCCGGCGCCCCGAGGACGCGCCTCGGCTCGCGCTCCGGCACCTCTGGTTCGCGCAGAGCCTCGGGGAGGAACACTTCCAGCGTTTCGCCGAGCTCATCGGAGTCGCCCCCCGACAGCTCTACGGGATGACCGAGACCCTGGCCGTGGTCACCGCGGACCTCTCCGCGCAACCGGGCCCGGATGTGATCGGCACACCGGTGCTCTCGCGGGCCGTCCGCCTACTCGACCCCGACACCGGCGCGGAGGTTGCCGAGGGCGAGCCGGGCATCATCACGGTGGCGGGGACCCGCGGCATCGACCTCTTCGAGGGTTACCTGGACGATCCGGTGAAAACCGAGGCGGCGTTCCAGGTGCGCGACGGTCGCACCTGGTTCAGCACCGGGGATCTGGCCCAGCGCACCCCCGACGGCAGCTACCGCTTCGTCGGCCGTGTGGACGACGTGATCAAGGTCTCGGGCGAGAACGTGAGCCTCACCGAGATCGAAGCCGTCCTCGCGCAGGCCCCCGGCGTCTTCGAGGTGGCCGTGCTCGCCGAGGCCGACCCGGTGCGGGACACCGTCCCCGTCGCCTACGTCGTGCCCCGGGACCCCGCCAGCCCACCCGACCTGGACGCGCTCGCCGCCTGGGCCGGAGAGCACCTCGCACCCTCGGCGCGTCCGCGCGCCTGGCACCTCATCGAGGATCTGCCCCGCACGAGCGTCGGGAAGGTCCGGCGATTCAAGCTGAGTCCGGCGCTCAGCACGACCCCGAGCGGAGGAACCCCGTGACCGAACCGCACCCGCAGGTCCCTGATACGCACACCGAGCTTCCCCTCGCGCTCCTCGAAGCGCTGGTCGCTGAGGCGAGCGCCGCCCAGCTGACCGAGCTGGCCGCGGCACGGCCGAGCGGTCCGGCGGGGGAGCGGAGCCTCGCCGCGGCGTTGGCGCTCCGGGACAGCCTCGACCACCTCCGCGCGCGGGAGCAGAGCCTCACCCAGCTCGTCAGCTCCGCGCGAGACCTGGCCGGCTTAGACGCGGTCGACACCGTGCTGCGTTCCATCGTCGCCCGGAGCCGACGGCTCCTCATGGCCGACGTCGCCTACTTCCTCCGGTTCGACCCGGAGACCGAGGGGGCAACGATGGTGGTCTCCGAGGGAATCGTCTCGGATGCCTTCGCCCGGCTCAGTGTGCAACCCCGCGAGGGCATCGCGGGGTACATCGCGAGCACCCGCAAACCCAGCTGGACCGCGGACTACCTGAGCGACCCCGTCTATCAACACAGCGGAACCATCGATGACGCGACCACCGAGGAGGGCCTCCGCGCGATCCTCGGGGTGCCCGTGCTCTTTTCGGGACGCGTCGTTGGCGTCCTCCTCGCCGCTGACCGTCGCGTGCACGACTACCGCCCGGAAGATGTGGACCTGCTGTTCTCCCTGGCGCAGCACGCCGGGATCCTCATCGAAAACGCCACCGTGCACGAGCAGGGTCGGGCTGAGGTGGAACGCCTGGAGGCCTCCCTGGAATCACACCGGGCGAGCGAGGCGGGCACCAGCTCGCTGCTCCGCTTCCAGGATCAGCTCCTCGCCCTGCTCATGTCCACCGGCACGGCCGCGGAACTCGCCAGGCTCACCCGGGAGGCCGTCGGCGGGCAGATCCTCATCACGGACCGGGCCGGGTTCCCCATCGCGGTCTCGCCGGGCCCGCTCCGCGACCCGGGCGACCCGGAGCGCGACCAGGAATCCCTCGCGCTCCTCGGGGACGCGGACACCCCCCTCGGCTGGCTGAGTCACCGACCGGAGACCCCGGAGTCCCCGGGCCTCACCCCTGACGCCGCCGGGCAGCCGGCCCTGCGTGAGCAGATCCTGAGCCGGGCGGCGACGGTTGCTGGCCTCATCCTGTCCCGGCAGCAGGCCAGCCGGACCGGGGCTCGCGAACAGGCCTCCGATTACGTCCACGCCCTCCTGCACAACCCGGAGGACGAGCACGCCCACCTGCTGCGCGCGGGGCTCGCGGTCCGCGTGGACACGCTCAGCGTGGTCCTCGCCGCCCGGGTCGAGGAACAGTCCCTCCGCGGCCCGCTCATCCGTGCCGCCCAGGACGCGGCCGAGCGCCGGGGCGGACTCGGCACCGCGATCACGGACGGCGCGCTGCTCTGGCTGCCCGGAACCGACCTGAGCGGCTCCGCCCGCGACGTCGCCCAGCACCTCAGCCAGGCGCTCGGCAGCCCCGTGACGGTCGGGGCCGTCGCGCTGAGCCAGCCGCCGCAGCGCTTAGCCCCGGCGCTCGCCGCGGCGCAGGACACGGCCCGCGCCCTCGTCGCGCTCGGCCGGAGCGGGGAGGGCGTCACCCGGACCGAGATCGCCCCGCTGCCGAGCATCCTCGCGCGGAGTACCCCGGAAGAACTCGCCGACTTCGTCTCCGATGTGCTTGGCGCGATCATCGACTACGACGACGCCCACGGCACCGAACTGCTCAGCACCCTCCGCGTGGTCTACGACCACGGGGGTAACGTCACGACCGCGGCCCCCGCCCTGTTCGTGCACGCGAACACCGTGCACCAGCGCCTCAGCAGAATCGACACCCTCACCTCCGAAAACTGGCGTGACAGTGACGTCACGATGCGACGCCAACTCGCCCTCCGGGTGCGAGCGCTCGCCGCGAGCAGCCAGTCTCGGACCCAGCCCAGAAAGGCAGCCTCACATGTCCAACTCCCTCCGCAGCACTGACGCCGCGACCCGGTCCGGCGGCGCCCCCGTCCCACCCCAGGACCCGGCTGGTCGGCGCCG
This sequence comes from Leucobacter sp. M11, assembly GCF_035726885.1. Classification (NCBI taxonomy): domain Bacteria; kingdom Bacillati; phylum Actinomycetota; class Actinomycetes; order Micrococcales; family Microbacteriaceae; genus Leucobacter; species Leucobacter sp. M11. The sequence continues at coordinate 80,641 of NZ_JAPFRB010000007.1, forward strand.
AGCCTTCCTCGGGGCCACCACCGGCCACCTCATCGAGTGGTACGACTACGGGATTTACGGCTTCCTGGCCGTCTACATCGGCACGGCGTTCTTTGACAGCGACGACCCCGCGATCAACCTGCTCAGCAGCTTCGCCGTCTTCGCCCTCAGCTTTTTTGTCCGCCCGCTCGGCGGCCTGTTCTTCGGCCCGCTCGCCGACAAGATTGGCCGCAAGCAGACCCTGCTGATCGTGCTCGTCCTCATGGCCGGCTCAACCTTCGCGATCGGCCTGCTCCCCACCAGCCAGAGCATCGGCTGGCTTGCCCCGGTCCTGCTGATCCTCATCCGGTGCGTGCAGGGCTTCTCCGCGGGCGGTGAGATCGGGACGATTACGAGCTTCATCGCCGAATACGCTGGTCCCGGGCGCCGCGGCTACTCGACGAGTTGGCTCATGGTCACCGCGGTGCTCGGCCTCGTCCTGGGCGGGCTCGTCGCCAACTCCCTGATTTTCCTGCTCGGCTCGGAGGCCATGCACAACGGTGGCTGGCGGATTCCGTTCCTCGTCGCCGGTCCCCTCGGGCTCATCGCGCTCTACATTCGGATGAAGCTTGAGGACAGCCCCGAGTTCCGCCAGCTTGTCCTGCAGGGCACCACCTCGAAGACCCCGCTTCGCGAGGTCATGCACTGGAAGCGCTCGATGGCCCTCGTGTTTTTCATCATTGCGCTGCACAGCTCCATGTTCTACCTCGTCCTCACCTACGCCTCGACGTTCTTTGCGAACACCCTGAGCTTCGACTCGGGGACGACCCTGCTCGCCGTGTTCAGCGGGAGCGTGCTCTCGGCCATCGTGATGCCCCTCGGCGGCACCTTCACGGATCGGTACGGCCGGAAGCCGTTCCTGCTGGTCATCGGGATCCTCGGCACCGGAGCGCTCTACTGGTTCTTCCAGGCGGCCCTCGTGGGCACCCCGGCGGCGGTGATCCCGCCGTTTCTCGCGGTCGCGATCCTGTTCGGGCTCTACGCCTCATCGACCTACGCCCTGATGACGGAACTGCTGCCCACGCATATCCGCTCCACCGGGATCGCCGTGGCATACAACCTCCCCGTGGCCATTTTCGGCGGGAGCGCCCCGATGATCGCAACCGGCCTCATCAACGCGACCGGGGACATCTCCTCGCCCTGGCTGTTTTTCGTCGGCACCGGCATCGCCTCGATCATCGCGCTGCTCATCCTCCGCCCGAGCGATTTCCACCGCAGCTCCGATGCGAGCGAGCGCGCGCTCACCGGGCAGGTCCAGGTCGTCCCCGAGCGCGGCCGCGCCCGCCGGACCGCCGCGGCCCGGAACGGGGCCGGGCGATGACCCGCGCGGCGAGCCACGCCCGCCCCCTCATCACGGGCTGGGGCCACTCGGTGTTCGGGAAGCATCCCGAAACGTCCCTGGCGGGGCTCATCGCGCCGGTGGTGCGGGACGCCCTCGACCGCTCCGGGGTCGATCCGAGCGACATCGACGAGGTGTACCTGGGCCACTTCAACTCCGGGCTGCTGCCGCTCGGTTTCCCCTCCTCGCTCGTGCTCGAGGGCGAACCCGAGCTGTGGGGGGTGCCCGCCACCCGGGTCGAGAACGCCTGCGCCTCCGGCTCCGCGGCGGTCCACCAGGGCCTGCGCGCAATCCGTTCCGGCGACGCCCGGCACGTCCTCGTCGTCGGGGCCGAAAAAATGACCCACGCCCCGGCCGCCCAGGTGGGTGCGGCGCTCCTCGGCGCGGACGGCGACGTCGCGGGCCACCCCTCCACGACCGGATTCGCTGGGCGCTTCGCCGAGGTCGCCGAGGAGTATCAGCATCGGCACGGCCCCATCGAGGACGACCTGGCCCGGATCGCGGCCAAGAGCCACCGCAACGCGGTGCGGAACCCCTATGCCCAGCTCCGGAAAGACCTGGGCGAGGAATTCTGCGGCACCGTCTCCGAGCGAAACCCCACGGTTGCCGGGATCCTGCGCCGAACCGACTGTTCCCCGGTCTCGGACGGCGCCGCCGCCCTCGTGCTCTCCGCGGAGCCCTCGGGGACGGCAGCGACCGAGCCCGTCGTGGTGAGCGGCTGGGGGCAGGCCAACGACTTCCTGCCCGCGGCCAAACGGGACCCCCTCGCCTTCGCCGCGACCGAGCTCGCCATCACCCGGGCCCTGGACCGGGCCGGGGTCACCCGCGCACAGCTCGATCTCGCCGAAGTCCACGACTGCTTCACGATCGCCGAGCTGATCCTCTACGAACTCCTCGGCCTCACCCCGCGCGGCGAGGGGAGGCGTGCGATCCGCGAGGGCTGGGTCACCCCCGACGGGGTGCTCCCCGTCAACGTCTCTGGCGGCCTGAAATCCAAAGGACACCCGGTGGGCGCCACCGGGGTGTCCCAGCACGTCATCGCGGCGATGCAGCTCACCGGCACCGCGGGGGAGATGCAACTGCCCCGAGCGCACACCGCCCTCGTGCAGAACATGGGCGGACTCGGCATCGCGAACTACGCGAGCGTGCTCACCGCCGGGACGGGGTGAGCCCAGCACACCGAAACGCGCATCCGCGAATTCTGCACAGCCTGACGCTCCGCCACCACCCGAGCGCGCCCCTCCGGAACACTCGGAGGAACCGCGGCGCCGCGCGGCACACCCCGCACCGGCGCCGCACGCGAACCGTGGCACACCGCCGCACGCGAACCGTGGCACACAGTGGAGGAGCACAGCATGAGCGAACAGATCACCCTACTCGGCCGGGTTGCACACCCGCCCCGCTTCCTGAAAACCGCGGAGGGGCTCGCCGTGTGCTCCTT
>NZ_JAPFRB010000007.1:83496-94507 GCF_035726885.1 Leucobacter sp. M11
AACTGGTACACGGTCACGGCGGTGCGGCAGCTCGCCGAACACGCCCGACGCAGCCTCGCCGCCGGAGACCGCGTGATCCTCACGGGAACCCTGCGGCTCCTCGCCCGCCCGGGCGGGGAACGCGGCGGGGTAACCGTCGAGGTCGACGCGGTCAGCATCGGTCACGACCTGCGCTGGCAGGAGGCACGCAGCCTGCGCCGCGCGCCGGGGCAGGCCCCGAGCGACGCGGCGCAACCGGTCCCGCCGCCCCGGCACCTGCCGAGGACGCAGCCCAGCCAAGCGACCCCGGGCGAACCGGACGTTCAGCCGGCCGCGGTCTCCCGGGCATAGGCGTCCGCGACGAGCCGGAACAGGGCCTCCTCGTCCACGCGGGCTAACCGGGTCACGTACACGCACCCCTTCGTGGCGCGCACGTTCCCGATCTCGTCGAGACGGGCCTGCCACGCCGCGTCCGGGGCCTCCGGGAGGAGCCCGTAAAACACGAGCCCCGTCGACCGCAGCGCAAAGGCGATCACGGGGGTCGTGCTCCGGATCCCCGCCGCGGTGTCATACTTCTGCTCGCCGAAACCGAGAATGCTCCCGCCCCAGAGCACGGCGGGCTGCCCCGTGATCTCAGCGAGGCGGGCGAGGACGCGCTCGCCGTCGGCGCGCCGACCCTCGTGCGGGTGGGCCGCGATGACCGCGGCCGGGTCCTGATCGTTGGGCCGGGTTTTGGGGCTGCCGCGTTCTCGAGTCTGGCTCATGCGGCGAGTGTACCCCGTGCGCGCCGATCGGCCGAGGAGGCGAAACGCGCAGGAAACGGCGTCGCTGTGGCCTCGGCAGTGCGTTCCCGACATCGGAGCGTTCTTCCCGGCTCCGCGGGGGCGGCGTCCCGTAGACTGCGGGGGTGCGCACTCAACGTTTCCTCGGATCCGCCCTGGTACTGGGCCTCGCCCTGACCCTGACGGCCTGCGTGCCCCCGCCCGCGGAGCGCCCGAAGCCGACCAAGGACCCGGCCGCGCCGGACCCCGTGCTCGTCGCGGGCGGCTCGGCCGAGGAGAACCTGCCCTTCTTCGAGTTCACCCTGGACCGCGTGGGCGAGAACGACGACATCACGGGTCAGTTCACCGTGAACACGCTCGTGGACGCCGGATTCGACAAGGCCGCGATGCAGGTGTCCTTCGACGAGACGAAGACGAACCTGAAAGCGGACAACATCTTCGTCTCGGTCCGCGTGGGGCAGGAGTGCCTGCTCGGCCAGGTCGTCACGGAAACGGGCGAGGTCGCGGCGACCGTCGAGCCGGTCGTGGGCCCCGAGGCCAACCTCTGCCTGATCGGCAAGACGCGCGCGATCGACTGGTAGCCGGCACCGGCCTGGGGCGAGGGTCTTGCTTGGAGCCGAGATGGTTCCTATCCTGGTGCTCACTGTCGCTGCGGGGGAGTGAGGAACCGGTGTGCTTCCGTGCGCGGCTCGGTGTGGCGGTTTCCCGTGTCGCGGGTGCTGCGATGGGGCGTGGTTGCCCGCGGTCGCAGGCTTTGCTGGGCTGACCCGACCGGACCCGGTGCGCCGTGTCGTTGTCAACAGGTTGCTGATCCGATGGTGCTTGCCGGACTGCGTTGCCCGCGATGCTGCCTCACGTTTTCGTTTCTGTTTCGTCAGTACTGATGACACAGAAACGGTGCTCACCGTTTCCCTGAGCAGAGAGGCGTTGCGATGACTGACCGGAAGACAACGACAGCGGGTGGTTCGTCGGGGAGACTCCTGGTGATCGGCGGGGGATATGCCGGGGTGACGGCGGCGAATCGAATCCGATCGAGTCTGACTCCGACAGAGGCGGAGCGGTTCCGGGTCGTGCTCGTGTGCCCACGGGCGGAGCTCGTGGATCGGTTGCGTCTGCATCAGCTCGCAGCGGGGACACGGGACGAGGTCCGGATCGCGCTGGGCGAGATGCTGCACCCCGGGGTCGACCGGATTGTCGCGACGGTTCACCGGATTGATCCGGGTGCTCGAACCGTCGAGCTCGGGGACGAATCCGGTCACGGGCGAAGCCACCTGGGCTATCATTCCGCGGTGATTGCGGTGGGGAGCGACGCGGTCGGGGCGTCCCCTGACCCAGACTGGCACGGGGTGCAGACCTGGGCGGAGGCGCATCGGTTGCGGCAGGTGCTGGCGTCACTTCGGGGAGACGACGGGCGGGGGAAGCCAACGCACATCACCGTCGTCGGAGGCGGGGCAACCGGTGTGGAACTTGCCGCGGAGCTGGCCGAGTCTGGGGCTGCGGAACGGGTCTCGTTGCGGGGTGCGAGCACACAGCTGGCCGGGGTTCCTGCGCGGGGGCAGCGTCGGATTCGTGAGCTTCTCGAGGCACTGGGGGTGCGTGTCCAGACCGGTGACCGGGTGGAGCCCGGAACCCTGCCCACCTCGGAGCGCGAGGTGACCGTCTGGGCGGGCTCACTCCGCGTGTCGCCGCTGGCGAAGGACTCGGGAATCGAAACTGACCCGAGTGGACGGGTTCGCGTGGACGCGTTTCTTCGGGTCCCCGGACGTCCGAGGCTCTACGCGGCGGGGGATGCGGCCACCGTTGAGGATCCCCGTGGACGCCACCTCCGGATGAGCTGTGCGAGCGCGATTCCCCTCGGCGGTCACGCCGCTTCGGTGCTATTGGCTGACCTGCGGGGGCGCAGGGCTCGGCCGCTGAGCATCGGATATATCACCCGTTGCCTGAGCCTGGGGCGGCGAAACGGTGTCGTCGTTCCGGTGTTCGCCAACGATCGCCCCTGGGGGGTCACGCTCACGGGGAGGCTCGCGCGGTGGTATCGGGCCTGGATCTGCGAAGCCGTGCTTCGGTGGCCGGTGGGGGAAGCGAGACACCCGGGCTCCTCTCCCCGAGTGCCGGGTCCCGTATTGGCGCGTTGGCGATGAGCGGTGCCGGAGCGGGGCGGAACCGAGGGCAGCCCCTGGGGCTCACTCCGGGCAACACGGAGCACCGTGTGCTGTTCGGCGTCGCCTACGGAATGCTGGGATCGGTGCACGACGCGGAGGACGTGCTGCAGGATACGGCGGAACGCTGGTTTCGATTAAGCGTTGATGAGCAACGGGCGATTCGTGTGCCAGCTGCTTGGCTGCGGACCGTGGTTGTGCGCCGGTGTCTCGATGTCATGAAGGGGCAAGCCCGGCAGCGAGAGCGGTACCGGGGAATCTGGCTCCCCGAACCCATGCTGTCCCCGGAGGGGGCCACCCCGAACACTCCCGCGGAGGCTGCGGAACGCGCGGAGGGCGTGAGTTTCGCCCTCGTGCTGGCCATGGAGACGCTGACGCCGGTCGAGCGGGTGAGCTTTGTCCTGCACGAGTCGTTCGGGGTGCCATTTGTCGAGATTGCTGAGACCGTGGGCCGGAGCGTCGAGTCGTGCCGGCAAGCCGCACGCTCGGCCCGAAAGCGCATGGCGGGTGCGCGGGAGCTCTCCCCAGACCTCCAAGCACACGAGAACGCCAGGGCGGCATTTGTGCTGGCCAGCGCGACGGGAAACCTTGACGCCCTGATCGGTATCCTTGACCCCTCAGCGCGGGTGCGTTCGGACGGTGGCGCCTCCGTCAAGGCGGCCCTGCGCCCTATCGTCGGGGCGGATCGAGTGGCAGGGTATCTGCTCGGACTCCTGGCGATCCAACGCACACGACGCGAGGGTCTGCGTTTTCTCCCCTGCCGAGTGAACGGACTGCCTGGGCTACTGATCCGCGACAGCGGTGGGATCATCGGCGTCATCGATATCGCGGTCTCGGGGCGGAAGATCCGTGAGATCGCCATTCAGGTCAATCCTGAGAAAATCGTCGTCCCAGCGGAGCTGCGCGGTTCTCTCCGGGAGAACTGACCAAAGTCGTGAACCAGGAAATTGTTAAAGTTAAATATTTTGTTCACGTATCTGTTAAGTTTAACGTATGCGCACCCCGATTACGAACCCGTTCATGCCCGGAGCCGATGCCGTCCCCGAGGTGTGGGCGGGCCGAGTCCAGCAGCTGACCGACTGGGCCTCCGAGGTGCGCCCGCGCCTCCTCGCGGGGCTCTATGTACGGGGGCGGACCATCCTGGGGGAGCCAGGGCTCGGCAAGTCAACGCTCGTAAACCGAATCGCGGAGCAGGCCCGCGCGCTCGGCGACTGGGTCACCCCGCAGGTGCGCATCCCCACGGGAACCGATCCGTTGAAGGCCGTGGCCGCCGCGGTGCTCCGGCTCGCCGATCACGCGGGGCTCGCCGCGTCCCGGGAGCGCCGCATCGCTGACCTCCTGGGCCGGGTGCGCCAGGTCGAGGTTCGCGGGTTGTCGCTCTCGGTCGACCCGAACGGGGGCGTCGTGCCGCACGTCGCGCTCACGGAGCTCCTCGTCGAGGTGGGCGAGGCCGCGATCGCCGCGAATCAGACGGTGCTCATCCACCTCGACGAGGTGCAGAACATCACGGACGCAAACGCGCTGTCGCAGCTGCTCATCGCGCTCGGGGACGCCAGCGCCTACCGAACACGGATCATGCTGCCGGGCGGGGTGCCGCACGAGCGGCACCTGCCCATCGCGGTCTACCTCACCGGGCTTCCCGAGTTTGGCGAGGCGGCCAGCTCCCGCACCGGGGCGACCTTCTCGCGCCGCTTCGACACCACCGTGCTGACGCCGATCCCCGATGACGACCTCATCCTGGCCCTGCAGTCCTTCGTGCTGCGCGGCTGGGAGGTGACCGGGCAGGACGGCGGGACCGCGCTCGTCAGGATCGATGACGCCGCCGCCCGCACGATCGTCGAGCTGTGCCAGGGGGAGCCGTTCCTGTTCCAGCTGGCCGGGGAAAAAGCCTGGAATGCCGGGCGGGGTGACACGGTCACCCGCGAGGAAGTCCTGCATGGCTGGGGGACCGCGACCGGGGAAGCGGCGGCGCACGTCGAACGAATCCTCGACCGGCTCTCGGGCAAGGAACGCGAGTTCGTCGAGGTGATGGCGCACCTCCCGGAGCGGGAGCGAAACCTGACTCGGATCGCGCAGGAGATGGGCTACCCGCGGGCCACGAGCGCTGGCCCCTTTGCCCAGCGCCTCGACACCACGCGCGCGGTCATTCAGCGCAAGCCCGCGTACCGCTTTCAGCACCGCGCGATCGAGGCGTACCTCACGACCGACTGGCCGGAGCTCGCTAGCTGAGGTCCCAGAGCAGCCGGTAGTAGGCGATCCGCTCCGGGTCCGCCGCGACGCCGTAGCCGGAGTACACCTCGTCCTCGTAGCCGGGGCCGTAGTTCCAGACGGTGCTCCACGCGGCGACCGCGAGATCGGCCCAGGCGTCAGCGACGCCGAGCGAGTCCAGATCGACGTGGGCCGCGTAGCTGCCGTCCGCGGCGAGCAGGGTGTTCGGGGCGCAGGCGTCCCCGTGGCAGACCACGAGCCGGCCGATCTCCGGGGCGTCGGCCAACAGCTCCCGGGCCTCCGGGACGGTCAGGTGCCGGTGCTCCGGCGACCAGTCCGCGGGCTGGGACCCGGCGTCGAGGTGTTCCAGGGCGGCCCGGCGGCGTTCCTCGATCGACCAGCTGAACGGGCACTCGGCAACGGGCAGCGTGTCGTGAAAGAGCCGCAGCCCCGCCCCAATGCCGCGCGCCGCGGTCGCCGGGTCGGCGACCCAGTCCGGGTGCACCGCGGAGCGGCCGGGGAGCGCTGCCATCACGAGCCAGGAACCGTCCTCGTTGCTGCCCTGATCCAGCACCTCGGGGACGCGAATCGTGCCCTCCCCGTGCTGCCCGGCCCAGCGCAGGCGGTCTGCCTCGGCGGCGAGATCGAGCTCCGGGGTGCCGTGCGTCACCCACTTCGCGAAGCGGGTGCCCGGGGCGCCCTCCTCGCCGAGGCGAAAGGTGAGCCCGCCGAGGCCGTTGCGCCACACCGGCGTGATGCTCGCCGATCCGGCGATGCGCTGGATCGCGGTGGGCACGGGCACGGGGCCGTCCGGGATGGCGGCGAGCGGAGAGCTGGGCATGCGTCCATGCTCGCACACGGATCCGGTGAGAAACAGCGTTTTCGCACACCGCCAGGATTGAGGAATCCCGGATAGGATAGGGGGCTGAACCGCTTTCCCACCCGCAGACGTTAGAGGAGTTCGGGCGTGCCCTGGGGCACCATCCGGAAACAATATGGCTGAGTACATTTATTCGATGGTCCGCGCGCGCAAGGCGCACGGCGACAAGGTGATTCTCGACGACGTCACCATGTCCTTCCTGCCCGGCGCCAAGATCGGTGTGGTTGGCCCGAACGGCGCGGGAAAGTCCACGATCCTGAAGATCATGGCGGGGCTCGACACGCCCTCCAACGGTGAGGCGAAGCTGACCCCCGGCTACTCGGTGGGCATTCTCATGCAGGAGCCCGAGCTCGACGAGGACAAGACTGTCCTGGAGAACGTCCAGCAGGGCGTCGGCGAGATCATGGGCAAGATCAACCGTTTCAACGAGATCTCCGCCGAGATGGCGAACCCCGACGCCGACTACGACGTGCTGCTGCCCGAGATGGGGGAGCTGCAGGAGGCCATCGACGCGGTCGACGGCTGGGACCTCGACTCGCAGCTGGAGCAGGCGATGGGCGCGCTGCGTTGCCCGCCGTCCGACGCGATCGTCTCGAACCTCTCCGGCGGCGAGAAGCGCCGCGTGGCGCTCTGCAAGCTGCTGCTGGAGAAGCCCGACCTGCTCCTCCTCGACGAGCCCACGAACCACCTCGACGCCGAGAGCGTGCTCTGGCTGGAGCAGCACCTCTCGAAGTACCCCGGCGCCGTCATGGCCGTCACCCACGACCGGTACTTCCTCGACCACGTCGCCACCTGGATCTGTGAGGTCGACCGCGGTCGCCTCTTCCCCTACGAGGGCAACTACACCACCTACCTCGAGAAGAAGGCCGAGCGCCTGCAGGTGCAGGGCAAGAAGGACCAGAAGCTCGCGAAGCGCCTCGAGTCCGAGCTCGAGTGGGTGCGCACCAACGCGAAGGGCCGCCAGGCCAAGTCGAAGGCGCGTCTGAACCGCTACGAGGAGATGGCCGCCGAGGCCGAGCGGACCCAGAAGCTCGACTTCGAGGAGATCCAGATCCCCGCCGGTCCCCGACTCGGCAACCTGGTGCTCGAGGCGAAGGACATCAAGAAGGGCTTCGGGGAGCGCGTGCTCATCGACAACCTGTCCTTCACGCTGCCGAAGAACGGCATCGTCGGCATCATCGGCCCGAACGGTGTGGGAAAGACCACGCTGTTCAAGACGATCGTGGGCCTGGAGCCCGTGGACGCCGGCACCATGCGCATCGGCGAGACCGTGAAGCTCAGCTACGTGGACCAGACCCGCGGCGGGATCGACCCGAACAAGACCCTGTGGGAGGTCGTCTCGGACGGCTTCGACTACATTCAGGTCGGCAACCAGGAGATCAGCTCGCGCGCCTACGTCTCCACCTTCGGGTTCAAGGGCCCGGACCAGCAGAAGAAGGCCGGGGTGCTCTCCGGCGGTGAGCGGAACCGCCTGAACCTCGCGCTGACCCTGAAGCAGGGCGGAAACCTGCTGCTGCTCGATGAGCCCACGAACGACCTCGACATCGAGACCCTGACCAGCCTGGAGAACGCGCTGCTCGAGTTCCCCGGCTGCGCCGTGGTCATCACGCACGACCGGTGGTTCCTGGACCGGATCGCGACCCACATCCTGTCCTACGAGGGCACCGAGGAGGACCCGGCGAACTGGTACTGGTTCGAGGGGAACTTCGAGTCCTACGAGCAGAACAAGGTCGACCGCCTCGGCGCGGACGCGGCGAACCCGTCGCGTTCCACGTACCGCAAGCTGACCCGCGACTAAGCCGTGCGGGCACACATCGACCTGGAGTTGCGCTGGGGGGACCAGGACGCCTACGGGCACGTGAACAACGTGGCCTTCGCGCGGTACCTCGAAGAGGCGCGGGTGCGGCTGTTTTGGCTCGGCACCGCCCGCGAGGCGACCGGTTTGGAGCAGCACTTCCGGGCCGATGACCCGGCGGGGCCGAAGATGCTGGTGGCGAGCCAGCAGATCGAGTTCACCGCGGTGCTGAACTACTCGGAGGCGCGGATCGTGGTCGAGGCCTGGATTGGCCGACTCGGCGGTTCCAGCCTCGAGGTGCACTACGAGATCGTGAGCGCGGACGATGCCGCGCGCACCGTGTTCGCGAAGGCCATCAGCACGATGGTGCTCGTCGACGGGGAGACGCTCCGCCCGGTGCGGCTGTCCGCCGAGGGCCGCGACTCGATCGCCGACTGGCAGGATGAGCCCCTCTCGATCGGGCGCGCCCGGTAACGGGTGTGCCCCGCCCGAGCGCGCCCCCGGCAATCGCCGGGCGGCGCGCTCGCGGTTCCTCGTCGCGGCGAGCGCGCTTATTCGAGCGCGTTCGGGTGCTGGGCAAGCGGCGTGACGCGAATCCGCATGAACGCAAACATGGGGAATTCGCTGAGCACCCGGTGCAGCTCCTCGTGGGAGGACACCTCGAACACGGAGTGATTGGCGAACTCCCCGACGATGCGCCAGAGGTGCCGCAACGTGCCCCGGCGTTGCAGCACGGCCGAGTACTCGCGCTCCCGGGTCTGGTACTCTGCGATTTCCTCCGCGCTCAGGTGCGCGGGGAAGGCGACGTCCATGCGGGCAAGAAACAACACGATTCTCCTCCTAGTGCGGTGATGGGGACGTGGCGTCCTGGCGGTAGTGGGCGAGCTTGTCCTCGTCGATGACCGCGCCGACGCCGGGGAGGGCCGGGACCTGAATCCGTCCGGCCCGGATCCGCAGGGGATCAGCGAGGAGGTCGTCCGACATATCGAGGAAGTTCGAGAGCTCCCCGGCGCGGCGCGAGGTGGCCTCGTGGGCCGCCCCGAAGACGACCGTGGCGACGGAGCCGACTTGGGTGTCGATCTGATTGCCCATCGTCACGTCGACGCCGAGCCCGGAGCAGAGCCCCAGGATCTCGGTGGCTTCGGTGAAGCCGCTGCGCGCCGTCTTCAGGCTGACCGCGGAGCAGCCGCCGGAGAGGAGCTCGCGGGACACGTCCCCCGCGGTGGGCACCGACTCGTCCCCGATGATCGGGATGGGCGACTGCTGGACCAGCCTGCGCCGGCTGAGCGCCTCCTTCGCATCGCAGGGCTCCTCAAGCGCGGTGAGCCCCACATCCGCGGTGCGGCGCAGGACCTCGAGCGCCTCGTTGGCGCTCCAGCCCCGGTTGGCGTCGAGGTACAGTTCCACGTCCGATCCCAGGCCCTCGCGCAGGACGTGGCAGGCCTCGATGTCGAGCGCGAGGGGTCGACGGCCGACCTTGAGCTTGAACGTGCTGATGCCGTACTCCTCGCGGAAACGCTGCGCCTCCGCGAGCAAATCCTGCGCGGGACGGAACCCGAGCATGTGCGAGACCCGCATGGAATCGCGAAACCCCCCGAGGAGCTTATGCACCGGAGTACGCAGGGCCTTGCCCAGCACATCCCAGAGCGCGATATCGACGGCGCCCTTGGCGACCTGGTTGTGCATGGTTCGGCCGAGCACCGCGTGCACCTTCCCCCGGTCGAAGGGATCGAGCCCGATGAGCTGCGGGGCGAAAACGGAGTCGATGATCGCCTTCATCGAGGCCTGCGTCTCCCCGTAGGTGAAGGGGCGCGGCGGCGCATCGGCCTCGCCGACGAGGCCGTCGTCGGTGTGGATGCGCACGAGGACGTGTTCGGCGTGGGCGACCTGCCCGCTCGCAAAGGCGAGCGGGGTCGTGTAGGGGATGGAGTAGGGGATCGCTTCGAGGCGCAGTATTTTCACGCGGGACGTCCTTCCGTCGCCGCCGAGGTCTGCGGATCGGCCACGAGAAATTCCCCCAGTTCATCGGCACGGGGTGTGCCCACTGGCCAGCGTAGGGCGGAACGATTCCGGCAGAGAAATACTGTTTTCCCCCGGATTCAGACGCTCCCGCTCTCAAAGGCGGCACGCCGCGGGCCCGGCCGCGCAGCCGGGCCCGCGCTCCGCGGCGCTTAGGCCTCGTCGCGGCCGCGCGGGGGCCGGATCGTGCCCTCCTGCGCGACCGAGGCGACGAGGCGGCCCGCCTGGTCGTAGAACTCGCCACGGCCGAGGCCGCGCCCGCCCTGGGCGGTGGGGGAGTCCATGACGAAGAGGAGCCACTCGTCCACGCTGAAGGGACGGTGGAACCACATCGCGTGGTCGAGGCTCGCCATCTTCATGCCCGCGGTCGCCCAGGGATAGCCGTGCTTGCGGGCGATGGGCTCCAACAGGACGAAGTCGCTGCCGAGGGCGAGCGCGGCGCGGTGCATGAGCTCCCCGCCCGACATGGTGTTGCGCGCCCGCATCCAGACGAGCTGCTTCGCGGTGCGCTCCGGGACCCTCAGCACGATGTCGGTCTCGACGTAGCGGAAGTCGAAGGGGCGGTTCAGGATCCAGGAGGCGCGGCCCTCGTCGGCGAGGTGCCCGTACTTCTCCCACACCGAGGGCAAGGCCTCGGGCGGCGTGACCGAGGCCACGTCGAAGTCGCTCTGGTGCTCAAGCCCCTCGTCGTCATTCTGGAAGGAGGAGATCATCGACATCAGGGCGTTGCCGTCCTGATAGACCTGGGTGCGCCGCGTGGAGAAGGATCGCCCGTCGTAGAGGTCGGCGACCTCGAAGGTCATCTTCTGCGTGCTGTCGCCCGGGCGCAGGAAATAGCCGTGCATCGAGTGCAGGTTGCGCCCCGCTGGCACGGTCAACCCGGCCGCGACGAGCGCCTGCCCGAGCACGTGCCCGCCGAAGGCCCGCCCGTGCGGGGTGGGCAGCGCGGGGCCCGTGAACACCTCGTAGCGGGTGCGCGCGCCGGAGTCGACGACCGCGAGCAGTTCCTGCAGATCAGATGGTGGCATGGTCATGTTGCTCCTTCTCACGGGTCTCTCACCCCAGTCTAGGGTTGTGGCCGGGCTTCAGCACCGATCAGAGCTGGGCCGCGATGGCGCGTCCCGCGCTGCGCCCGCTGAACAGGCAGCCACCGAGGAAGGTGCCCTCGAGCGCGCGATAGCCGTGCATT
>NZ_JAPFRB010000007.1:94542-95255 GCF_035726885.1 Leucobacter sp. M11
GTAGAGGCCGGGGACGGGGGTGCCCGCCGCGCTCAGGACGGCCCCGCTCAGGTCCGTGTGCAGCCCGCCGAGGCTCTTGCGGGTGAGAACGTGCAGCTTCACCGCGATGAGCGGACCGGCCTTGGGATCCGTGAGCCGGTGCGGGGCGGCGACCCGGATGAGGCGATCGCCGACGTAGCCGCGGGCGGCGCGCATCGCGAGCACCTGCAGATCCTTCCCGAAACGGTTGCCGAGCGCCCCATCGCGGGCGGCGATCTCCGCCCGCACCCGGTCCCCGTCGAGCGGGGCATCCGAGAGGCCGCGCATCCGCTCGATCAACTCGGTCACGCTGTCCGCGGTCACGAAGTCCGCGCCGCGCTCCACGAAGGCTCGGACCGGGGCCGGGGCGCCCGAGCCCAGCCGGTCGAGCAGCTTGCGGACGCTCTTGCCCGTGAGATCCGGGTTTTGCTCGCTCCCCGAGAGCGCGAACTCTTTCTCGATGATCCGCTGGGTCAGCACGAACCAGGAGTGGTCATAGCCCGTCTCCCGCAGCGCCCGCAGGGAGGACAGCGTGTCAAAGCCCGGGAAGTTCGGGGCCTCCAGGCGTCTGCCGGTGGCGTCCAACCAGAGCGAGGACGGGCCGGGCAGGATCCGGATGCCGTGCCCCGGCCAGACCGGATCGTGATTCGTGATGCCCTCCGTGTAGTGCCACATCCGGTCGGCGTTGATCTGGG
>NZ_JAPFRB010000007.1:95284-95647 GCF_035726885.1 Leucobacter sp. M11
ATCAGCCCGTCCACGTGCGCGGGGACCCCGGTGAGCATCTCGTTCGGCGGGGTGCCGAGCCGCTCGGGCCAGTTCCGGCGAACGAGATCGTGGTTGCCGCCGATCCCGCCCGAGGTCACGAGCACCGCCTGCGCGGAGAACTCGAAGTCTGCGACCACCTCGCGGCTGCTCGCGACGCCGCGCTCGGCGTGATCCGGGACGAGTTTTTCGCCGCGCACCCCGGTCACCCGGCCGTCGCTCGTGACGAGTTCGGTCACCCGGTGCCGCGGGAGGTAGACCGCGTGCCCGGAGGAGACGCCGCGCCAGAGCCTGCGGACGAAGGGGTCGAGCACCGCGGGGCCAGTGCCCCAGGTGAGGTGAAAG
>NZ_JAPFRB010000007.1:95698-111348 GCF_035726885.1 Leucobacter sp. M11
CACCCCACGGCGGGAAAGAAGCGCACCCCGCGCTCGCGGAGCCAGGCCCGTTTCTCGCCCGCCGCGAATTCCAGATAGGCGTCGGCCCAGCGCCGGGGGAGCGCGTCCTCCGGCCGGTCGAAACCCGCGCTGGCCGCCCAGTCCCGCCGGGCGAGGTCCAGGCTGTCGCGCACCCCGAGCCGACGCTGTTCGGGGGAGTCCACGAGGAAGAGGCCCCCGAACGACCACCAGGCCTGCCCGCCCAGATTCGCGGTGTTCTCCTGGTCGAGGAGGAGCACCCGTTTTCCCGCGTCGAGGAGCTCGGCCGCGGCGACCAGCCCGGACAGTCCCGCCCCAACGATGATCGCGTCGCCCGTTTCCATCCCCGGCCCCTTTGCCTCAGACTGCTCCCACAAATGCTTGTTAGTGTTGGCAGTCTATGGCGAATAATGTGATTCTCGGAGACGCTGCCAGCCTGGAGGACCTGCGGGTCTTCCTCGAACGGGCGGAGCGCTTCGGCGACGGCGCCGTGCGAGTGATCGCGAACGCCGGGGTGCTGGCCGTGTACACGGCCACGCAGACGCCGGTGGGCATCCTCGATGACACGGCGACCGTGCTCGGCCTGCGCACCTTCGCGCTCGCCGAGGGGTCGGTCGAAGCGGACACCGTGGTGACGCCGCGTTCCCTGCTCGATCGGATCGCGCGCCTGGACCCGAGCCAGCCGGTGCTCCCGCTGCCCGAGGTCACGACCACCGCGGCCTGGGCGGGCGTGCTGCCCCCGCGCGGCGGCTGGGCCCCCACGGGCGCGATCGACGCCGCCTCGCTCGCGAGCGTCGCCGAGGCGGGCATCACCCGCGTCGCCGAGGCGCTGCCCACGGATCCGGGCGAGGCCCTGGTCACGAAGGTGCGCCGCTCGGTGTGGGGCGCGGAGATCGCCCCGGGCGTTCCCGCCTCCGCGGCCTTCGCCGCGCAGTCCCTCGGCTTCCTGGGCGGCGAGGAGCCGAGCCTGCCCTGGTACCGCTCGGGAGCGTGGACGCGAATCACGACGAGCCGCGGCCACGTGCTGTTCCGCGGCTACCGCCCGCCCGCAACCTCCTGAACCCGGACAGCAGAACCCGGGCAACAGAGACTCGGCACGCCCGCTTAGACTCGGGGCATGACCCCGGAACCCGCTGCCGTCGAACCCGTAGTTCCCGAACCCGTAGTTCCCGAACCCGCTGCCGAATCCGCGCCCGCGCGAGGAAAGACCAATCCCGCGACCTCCTTCGGCCGCGCCCACGGCGCGTACGAGCTGGGCCGCCCGGAGTACCCCGCGGCCGCCCTCGCCTGGCTCCTGCCCGCGTCGCCCGGGCACGTCGTTGACGTCGGCGCGGGCACCGGGAAGCTCAGCCGGGGTGTGCTCGCCGCCGGGCACCGCGTCACCGCGGTCGACCCCGATCCGGAGATGCTCGCGGCGCTAGCCCGGCGCAGCCCCGAGGTCAGCACCCGAGTGGGCACGGGCGAGGCCACCGGGCTTGCCTCGGCGTGCGCCGACGGGATCGTCTTCGGCCAGTCCTGGCACTGGGTGGACCCGGCGGCGGGGTCCCGCGAGGCGGCGCGGGTGCTCCGCCCGGGCGGCCGGCTCGGGCTGATCTGGAACACCCGGGACGACCGGAGCGACCTCGTCCGGGAGCTCACCCGGATCATGGGGGAGTCACACGCGGAGCAGCTGCTCCGCTCCGGCGGGCCGCGCATCGAGGCCCCCTTCGCGCCGCCGGAGACGGCGCGCTGGGAGTGGACTCGCCAGATGACGGTCCTCGAGATCATCGCGATGGCCGAGTCGAGGAGCCTCCTCATCACCATGCCGGAGCCCGAGCGGGCCCGGACGCTCGGCGAGATCCGAACGCTCCTCGCCGAGCATCCCGATAGCGCGGGCCGGGAACGAATCCCCATGCCCTATGTCACGCGCGGGTTCCGGGCCGAGGCACCCCGCGCGGCCCGCCCGGGCGGGGCAGCGCGTCGCTGACGGGCTCAGTGCTCCGGGGTGTCCTCGAAGGTGTTGACCATCGCCTGGGCGGCGCGTTCGAGGTAGTCCCAGAGCGCGGTCTCGTGCATGGGTGACAGCCCGAGCTCGTCGAGCGAGGTGCGCATGTGCCGGAGCCAGCGCTCCTTCGCGTCCGGGATCACGTGAAAGGCGTTGTGTCGCATCCGGAGCCGGGGGTGGCCCCGCTCCTCGGAGTAGGTGCCGGGGCCACCCCAGTACTGCTCCAGGAACAGCATGAGGCGCTGGATGGCACCCTCCAGGTCGTCCTGCGGGTACATGTACCAGAGGCCGGGGTCCTGCACGACCTCGCGGTAGAAGCCGCGCACGAGCTTTTCGAAGGTGGGGCGTCCGCCGACCTGCGAATAGAAGGTCTCGGTCACGGCGTCGCCGTGTTCGCCCTGGCGGAGGGTCAGCCGGGGCGGCGGGGTGGTCTGGCCCTGCGGCAGGCCCGGCCCGGGGTCGGCGGCTGGCGCGGGGTCGGAGCTCATCGGGTCACTCATCGGAATCTTTGCTTTCTGCGCGGGGGGCGGGGGGATGCTGCACCGGGATCGCGGTCGGGCCCGGGCTACGGAACACCGGGGGAGACGACGCCGGGGGAGACGACGACACGGCAGCCGGTGCGCCGGGAGCTTGCGCCTGCCCAGCTGGCAGGTCGGGCGGGAGCGCGATCGGCACGGTGCCGGTGCGTTCCCCGGCGCTCGGCATGGCCTGCGTGTAGCCCTCAGGCACCTCGTCGAGCGTCTCCGCGTCCGCCGTCGAGAGCGGCTCGGGGAAGGCGGCGGCGCTCGCCGCGAGCACCGTGATGGGGGCCTCGGGCGCGAGCCGGATCCCGGCCGCGTCGAAGCGGGTTTTGATCGCGGCACGGAGCGCCCGGCACACCTCGGGTTGCACATCGGGCCGGGTCTTCACCGTAAGCCGGAGTGTGGCCCGGTCGGCGAAGACCGACTCGAGCCCCCACACCTCGGGGGTGGAGAGGATCTTGCGGGCGTGTTCCCGGGACCGCGTCACCTCGCGCGCGGCCTCCAGGATCTCGGCGGTGGCCTGGTCGAGATCGGTGCCGCTCGCGACCGTCACGTCGAGCAGTGCCCGGCCCCAGTCGTGAGACTGGTTCCCGAGCTGCAGGATCTCACCGTTGCGGATGAACCACAGGGTGCCGTCGACCGAGCGGACCTGCGTGATGCGGATCCCCACAGCCTCGACCGTGCCGGTCACGGTGCCGATCTGCACCGTGTCACCCACGCCGAGCTGATCCTCGAACACCATGAAGATGCCGTTGAGCACGTCCTTGACGATGTTCTGCGCGCCGAAGGCGAGACCTGCGGCCACGAAGCCCGCCGAGGCGAGCACCGTGGCCGGGTTGATCCCGAGCTGGGCCAGGATCAGCACGATCGCGGTCATCCCGATCACGATGGTGAGCAGGTTGCCGCCGACGGAGCCCAGGGTGCGGGTGCGCTGCACCACCCGGGCGGCGAGCAGCGGGGACTGCACCATCTCCCGCGTACTCGCCGCCTGCTGGGTCTTCTTGACGCCGGTCACGACCCGGTTCACGGTGCGGCCGAGGAGCAGAAGCAGGATCCAGCGCACCACGATCGCCCCGAGAATGATCAGGAGGATCCAGGCGATGCTGTCGTAGGTTTCCCAAAACGACCGGAGCCAGGGCCAGACTTCTGCGCGCCGCATGTTAGCCCCGATCCGCCTGCTGCGCGGCGAGGGCCCGGTCGACCCCGGCGAGGTTTTCGATCACGATGCGGCGCAGCGCGGGGGAGGCGTCCGCGTTCTCGTCGAGCCAGGCCTGGCTGGCGTCGCGCAGCTCCGAGCCGATGAGCGGCGTCGGGAAGAAGCCCTCGATGACCTCGCTCGCGATGTGGTAGCTGCGCGCCTCCCACACGGGGGTGAGCTGCGCGAAGTACCGCCCGAGGAAGGGCGTCAGCAGCTCGCGGTCGCCGCGGAGGAACCCCGCGCCGGTCGCGCGCACGATCGCGTTGGACGCGCCGTCGCTCTCGACGACGCCCACCCAGGCGGCGTCCTTCGCGGCGGCGTCCGGCAGGGCGGCCTTCGCGTGCGCGGCGGACTGCTGCCCCGTCGCGGTGCGGTCGTTGGCGAGCGCCGCGTCGATTTCCTCGGCGGTGGCGCGGCCCCCGGCGGCGAGCGCGATGAGCAGCTCCCAGCCCAGGTCGGTGTCCACGTCGAGGCCCTCGAGGGTGACGCGCTCCTCGAGGAGGGCGAGCACGGAGTCGAGGTGGTCCTCGCTGTGGGCGACCTGCGCGAAGCTCTTCACGAACTGGAACTGGGCGTCGCTTCCCTCGTCGGCGTCGATCGCGAGCTGCCAGAGGGTGTCGCCGACGCGCTCGACGGCCGCGGCCTGCCGTTCGGGGGCGACGTAGGAGCGGGCGGAGAGGAGCAGCTGGCCGAGCACGGTGCGCAGGGTCGTTGACTCGGTTTCGGCCCCGATGTGGTCGAGGACGAGGTCGATGAACTCGCTCGCGGGGCGCTCGGCGTCGCGGGTCGCGTCCCAGACGCTGCCCCAGACGAGGGCGCGGGGGAGCGGGGCGAGCGCGGAGAGGTGCTCGCGCACGGTGGTGAGGGAGCGCTCGTCGAGGCGGATCTTTGCGTAGCTGAGGTCGTCGTCGTTCAGGAGGATCAGGTCGGGGCGGAGCTGGCCGATGAGCTCGGGCACCTCGGTGCTGGCCCCCTCCACGTCGAGCTCGACGCGGTGCACGCGGGTGAGCGCGCCGTCGACGAGGGAGTAGAGGCCGACCGCGAGGCGGTGCGGGCGCAGGGTGGGGTAGTCGGGGTGCGTGGTCTGCGCGATGCGGAACGCGGTGAAGGCGCCCTGTTCGTCGGTGTCGAACTCGGCGCGGAGGGTGTTCACGCCCGCGGTTTCGAGCCACATCTGGGACCACTCGCCGAGCTCGCGCCCGCTCGTGGCCTCGAGCTCGCGGAGCAGGTCGGGCAGCTCGGTGTTGCCGTAGGCGTGCTTCACGAAGTAGTCGTGCACTCCGGCGAGGAAGGGCTCCTGGCCGACCCAGGCGACGAGCTGCTTGAGCACGGAGGCGCCCTTGGCGTAGGTGATACCGTCGAAGTTGACCTGGACATCCTCCAGGTCGTTGATCTGCGCGACGATGGGGTGGGTGGAGGGGAGCTGGTCCTGGCGGTAGGCCCAGGCCTTCTCGGAGACGGCGAAGGTGGTCCAGGATTCGGTCCACTCGGTGGCCTCGGCGGTGGCGAGCACGGACATGTACTCGGCGAAGGACTCGTTGAGCCAGAGGTCGTTCCACCAGCGCATCGTGACGAGGTCGCCGAACCACATGTGGGCGAGTTCGTGCAGGATCGTGACGACGCGGCGCTCACGCATGGCGTCGGGCACCTTCGAGCGGAAGACGTAGGCCTCGGTGAAGGTCACGGCCCCGATGTTTTCCATCGCGCCCATGTTGTACTCGGGCACGAAGAGCTGGTCGTACTTGTCGAAGGGATAGGGGTAGTCGAACTTCTCCTCGAAGAACGCGAAGCCCTCGCGGGTCTTGTCGAAGACGTAGTCGGCGTCGAGGAACTCGGAGAGGGAGGCCCGGCAGAACACGCCGAGGGGGATCGTGCGGCCGTCGCGGCTGGTGAGCTCGGAGCGCACCTCGGCGTAGGGGCCGGCGATGAGCGCGGTGATGTAGCTGCTCATGACGGGGGTCGGGCCGAAGGCCCAGGTGGCGTTGCCCTCGCTCGCGGGGGTGGGCTCGGGCGTCGGCTGGTTGGAGACGACCTTCCAGTCGGCGGGCGCGGTGACGGTGAACACGAACTCGGCCTTGAGGTCGGGCTGCTCGAACACGGGGAACATGCGGCGCGAGTCCGGCACCTCGAACTGCGAGTAGAGGTAGACCTGGCCGTCGGCGGGGTCCTCGAAGCGGTGCAGGCCCTCGCCGGTGTTCATGTAG
Source organism: Leucobacter sp. M11 (assembly GCF_035726885.1). NCBI lineage: Bacteria > Bacillati > Actinomycetota > Actinomycetes > Micrococcales > Microbacteriaceae > Leucobacter > Leucobacter sp. M11. The sequence continues at coordinate 101,624 of NZ_JAPFRB010000007.1, forward strand.
ATCATGTCGGCGTCGATGACGAGCACGTTGTCGGCGGCGATGCCGGGCAGCTGGATGCGCACCCCGTCCGACACCGTTGCCGGATCCAGGGAAACACCGTTCAGCTCGACCGAGTGCACCGTTCGCGTGATCGCGTCGATGAAGGTGCTGGCCCCGGGCGTGCCGGTGAAGCGCACCGTGGTCCGGGTGCGGAACACCTCGGGTCCGGTCGTGAGGTCGAGCTCGACCTCGTAGCGTGTGGTCTGCACCACGCTGGCGCGTTCGCGGGCTTCGGCGTGGGTGAGGTTCTCTCCGGGCACGTGGGTCTCCTGGGTGTCGATGACGCGGCGGGATACGCCGCTCACCCCAGCCTATCCACGCGAACCCGCCTTTGCTGGGTGATTTGTGCACCCCGACTCGGCGTTCCCGCACACGCACGGAACGTTCGGGTGGCTCACCGGCCACGGTCAGCCGTCGCACAGCAGGTTCATCGGCGGTGCGGGGTTACCCGAGGGCGAGGCGGTGATCGACCGGGGTGGGGAGCTCGAAGCGGGTGCCATAGCCGAGCGGGTGACCGTAGTCCACGCTCTGGAGCGTGAGGCGATCCGGGCTGGCCTCCACGATCTGCACGGAAATGGGGTCTGGGTGTGCCGCCAGGGTCAGGGTCCACCGCTCCGCGAGGTAGCTCAGCCCAGTGCTCGCGAGCACCCGAAGGGCATCGGTGTCAGGTTGGGCTGCGCCGAGCGGGTACCCGAACACGGTCATCGGGGTCACGAGACCCGGGGTGTCGCCCGCGGGAGCGAGGAAGCCCAGCAGCTCGTCGTCCTCGTCTCGGTGCACGGTGCGCCATTCGGTGGGGATCATCGCGTGTCTCCTCATTCCCGGCGCGAACGGGTACCGCTGGTCCGAGCGGGACGCGCTGCTCACCCACCGCGCGCACCTGCTCAACGAGCAGGACCGGCTCGCCACGCTCGTGGCCACCATCGACCGCACGCTCGCCCGCGAGCACGGGACAAACAGCGATGACGATGCCGAGCTCTTCCGCGGTTTCGCGATCGACCGGGATGTCCTCCGGGACGAGATCATCGAACGCTACGCCCCGAGCGACACCGCCCCGCACATTGCCCGCTCCTTCTCGGCAGAGCGCACACGAACCGCGGGGTGGGGGGCAGCGGAACGCGCGGCCGCCACCCAAGCGGGGGCGGCCGCCCTGCGGCGGCTCAACGACGCACGGCGCTCCGGACGCCTCCCGGGCGACCCCGCGGTGCGCCCGCTGGTCGATGCGTACCGTGCGCTGATGGCCCCCGCATGGGACCCCGGGCCGGAGGTACTGCTTGGCTTTGCCCGAATGCTGCGCGCCCCCGGGTTTCAGCGTGACATCGTTGCCGCCGTCGACCCCGGGCTGCCCGACTGGCTCGCGGACGCGCTTCGCCACGGTATCGTCTGTGGGGACTGGGGCCGACCGTGATCCGGAGCGTCACGAGACCCGAAAGGCACCCATGCTCGCCTTCGCCATCAGCCGCTATCGTGCCCCACTCACCCTCGGCCCACACCCGGAACCCGAGCTGGGGGATGGGGACGTCCTCGTGGAGGTTCGCGCCGCCTCCCTGAACCGGCTGGACGAACGCATTCGCCGGGGTGCCCTGTGGCCGCTCCTGCGGCACCGCTTCCCCCTGAAGCTCGGACACGACGTCGCCGGGACCGTGCTGCGCGTGGGTGAATCGGTGCGCTCGTTCGCGGTCGGCGACGAGGTCTTCGGCTGTGCCAGCGCGGGCAGGAGCGGTTCCTTCGCCGAGCGCATCGCGCTCCCAGAAAGCGATCTCGCCCGAAAACCGGTGGGGCTCAGCTGGGTGGAGGCGGCCGCACTCCCGCTGGTGACGCTCACCGCCTGGCAAGCGTTCGTGGAAAGCGGGGACGTCCGACTCGGGGCCCGGGTGCTCGTCCCCGCAGGGGCGGGCGGGGTCGGCTCGGTCGCCATCCAGCTCGCGGTATCTCTCGGCGCAGAGGTGACCACCACGGTCCGTTCGGAAAACCGTGCCTTTGTGCAAGCGTTGGGCGCTCACCGGGTCATCGACTACCGGAGAGACAATGTGGAACTGGCTGCGGCCGGGGCAGACCTCGTCCTCGACAGTGTGGGCGGGAGCGACCTCGACGCCTCCCTGCGTCTCCTGCGGCCCGGTGGCACTGTCATCGGGCTCACCGGACCCCCGGACCCCGAATACGCGCGCGAAGCGGGCCTCGGGTGGGTACTCAGCCTAGCCACGACCGGCATGAGTGCGGGGGTCCGACGCCGGGCCCGTCGGCTCGGTGTCACCTACCGCTTTCTCATGATGCGCGCGGACGGCGCCCAGCTCGCCCGCATCGCCCGGCTCACCGAGACCGGAGCGATTCGCCCCGTCGTCGGCCGAGTTGTGCCCTTCGCTGACACCGCCACGGCGCTGACTGGCCTCGAAAACGGTGGGCACCGCGGAAAAACCGTAGTGGAAATGCGCTGAAACGCCCGCGAACGCACCGTCCCCCGGGAGGCAAACTCCGGCTAGCCTGGAACACATGGCATCCACGACGACGCAGTCCCTCCACCCCCAGTCCCCGTCCGCTCGCATCCTGCCCAGCCCCGACGGCTCCGCGGAGATGAGCTACCGCCCCCTCGGCCACTCCGGCCTCATGGTCTCCGAGATCGGCCTCGGCTGCAACAACTTCGGCCGCCCCGGCAGCGCCACCGAGGGCCAGGCCGGCACCGACGCCGTCATCGGCGCCGCGATCGACGCGGGCATCACCCTCTTCGACACCGCCGACATGTACGGCACCGCCTTCGGCGGCAGCGAGGAACTGATGGGGGCGAGCCTCGGCGCTCGCCGCAACGACATCGTGCTCGCCACGAAATTCGGCTACTACGGCATCGACACCCCGATCCCCGAGTGGGGCAGCCGCGCAAACCGCGGCTACATCCGCCGGGCGGTGGAGGGCTCGCTCACCCGGCTGCGCACGGACTGGATCGACCTGTACCAGCTGCACGCGCCGGACCCGATCACGCCGATCGCCGAGACCATCGTCGCCCTCGACGAGCTGGTCCGCGAGGGCAAGATCCGCTACATCGGGCACTCGAACCTCTCCGGGTGGCAGATCGCCGAGGCGCACTTCGTCGCCAAGGAGCTCGGCTCCGCCGCGTTCATCTCCGCCCAGAACGAGTTCAGCCTCATCCGCCGCCACAACGACGCCGAGGTGCTCCCGGCCGCCAAGCGCTTCGGCCTCGGCATGCTGCCCTTCTTCCCGCTCGCCAACGGCCTCCTCACCGGGAAGTTCCGCCGCGACGACTTCCCGGCCGACAGGCGCATCATGCGCCAGCGCCCGCACATCGCGCAGAACGCGGACTGGGACGCCCTCGACGCCTACCGGGCGCACTGCGAGGAGTGGGGCATCTCGATGCTCCAGGCGACCTTCGGCTGGATGCTCGCGCACGAGCCCATCGCGAGCGTCATCGCCGGGGCGACCACCCCCGAGCAGGTGCGGCAGAACGCCGCGGCGGCGACCGCCTGGCGGCCCACCGCGGAGCAGTTCCGGATCATCGACGAGCTGTTCCCGGCCCCCGAGGTCGCGCCCGTCTAACCCCGGGAGCACTGGGATCGCGGGGTCGGGACCGGCTAGACTCGGTGCCATGACCACACAGGTATCGCCGTCCCCGCAGTCCGTCGAATTCTGGTTTGACCCGTCCTGCCCCTGGGCCTGGATGACGAGCCGCTGGGCGACCGAGGTCAGCCTGGCGCGCGGCTTTGAGATCCAGTGGAACATCATGTCCCTCGCGATCCTGAACGAGAACGAGGACGTGGCCGACGAGTACGCGGCCTTCTTCCCGCGCGCCCTGCGACTGGCCCGCCTCGTCAACGGCGTGCGCGACACGCACGGGCAGGCGCTGATCGGCCCCCTCTACACCGCGCTCGGCTCCCGCATCCACCCCGGTGGCCGCGAGGACTGGGACGCGATCATCGCCGAGTCCCTCGCGGAACTCGGCCTGCCCGCCGAGGACGCCGCGCTCGCCGACAGCGAGGCCAACGACGCCTCGCTGCGCGCGAGCCACGACCGCGGCATCGGCCTCGTCGGCCAGGACGTCGGCACCCCGATCATCGCCGTGGACGGCGTGGCCTTCTTCGGCCCGGTCGTGGCCCCCGCCCCGACGGGCCAGCAGGCGCTGACCCTCTGGGACGGCGTTGTCGCCGTCGCGAGCGTGCCCGGCTTCTTTGAGCTGAAGCGCACGCGCACCGCCGAGCCCCAGTTCTAACCGTCTCGCTTCACCCCCCCCATTCCCCCTGCAACACCCCACACCACCGCGGAGAACCCATGCGCATTCACATCGCCACCGATCACGCCGGACTCGAGTTCAGCCAGACCCTGCAGCGCCACCTGGCCGAGGCCGGGCACGAGGTCATCGACCACGGGCCCGCCGAGTACGACGCCCTCGACGACTACCCCTCGTTCTGCATTAACGCCGCCCAGGCCGTCGCCCGGGACCAGCGCGCGGGCACCGAGGCGCTCGGCGTCGTCTTCGGCGGCTCCGGCAACGGCGAGCAGATCGCCGCGAACAAGGTCGCGGGCATCCGCGCCGCCCTCGTCTGGAACGAGTCCACGGCCGAGCTGGCCCGCGAGCACAACAACGCGAACGTGATCTCGATCGGCGCCCGCCAGCACACCGTCGAGGAGGCCATCGCCTTCATCGACCGCTTCATCGCGACCCCGTTCCCGGGCGACGAGCGCCACGTGCGCCGCGTGGCCCAGCTCGGCGAGTACGAGACCACCGGCCTGATCGCCGGCAAGGACATCGACCCCCGCGACTAGCCCCCGCCAGCCCGTCTGACCGCTTGTTCCTGCCAGCCGAAGGAGAGTGACGTGCCCGAGGGCCACTCCGTACACCGCATCACCCGCCAGTTCGCGAGGAACTTCGTGGGCACCCGCCCCGAGGTGACGAGCCCGCAGGGGAGATTCGCCGGGGGAGCGGCCGTGCTCACCGGGCGCGAGATGACGGACGCGCGCGCCGTCGGCAAGCAGATGTTCCTCGAGTTCGACGACGAGCTGTGGCTGCGCGTGCACCTCGGCATCTACGGGGCCTGGGACTTCGCCGGTGAGATCGAGCTGGACCCGAGCATCGTGGTGCACGGGTCCCGAATGGGCCAGACCGGCATGGCCGGGCCCGTTGACCAGGAGGCCGAGGACTCGCTGACCTCGATCGGCGCGCCCCGCCGGTCCCGGCTGCGAATGGCCGAGAGCGAAAAGACCACCGAGGTCGAGGGTGCCTGGCCGCCCGAGCCCGTCGGCCAGGTCCGCGTGCGCCTGCTGAACGAGCGCGTGGTCGCCGACCTGCGCGGCCCGACGGCGTGCGAGGTGCTCACCCCGGAGGAGGTCGAGGCGGTTCTTGACCGGCTCGGCCCCGACCCGGCGAACGAGAACACCCCAGAGGAGCGCGAGCGCTTCGTGACCCGGGCGAAGAAGAAGAGCACCCCGATCGGGCTCGTACTCATGGACCAGTCCGTGATTGCGGGCATCGGCAACGTGTACCGCGCCGAGATGCTGTTCCGGGCGGAGCTCGACCCGCACATCCCGGCGAAGCAGGTTCCGGAGGCCGTGCTGCGCGAACTCTGGGACGACTGGGTGCACCTGCTCGACGTGGGCATCACGGTCGGGCAGATGATGACGATCGACGACCTGGAGGGTGAGGCCTACGCCAAGGCCCTTGAGGAGCGCGACGAGCGGCACTGGGTGTACAAGCTGGAGGGCACCCCCTGCAAGCGCTGCGGGGCGAACATCGTGCTCGAAGAGTTCGGCAACCGCAAGCTGTACTGGTGCCCAGGATGCCAGGACTTCTCCCGGGCGCTGAAATCGTGATCGGCGCGCGACTCGTGGCGCACAGCCTCAGCGCCACGGCGCTGGGGTAGGGTTTTTCTCATGCGTAATTTCGTCACGGTGCTGATCGGGAAGACCGTGCGAACGGTCGCGAGACTCCGCGGCGGGGGATCGGCTCTGCCCGGCCTCGTCGTCGAGCGAATCGACCCCGGTTTCCTGGCCCGCGCCCTCGGGCGCCTCCCGCACGGCGTCGTCGCCGTGAGCGGCACCAACGGGAAAACCACGACGACGAAGATGATCGTGGAGATGCTTGAGGCCCAGGGGCTGCGCGTGTTCACGAACCGCACGGGGAGCAATTTCTCCCGCGGGGTCGTCGCCGCCGTGATCCAGGAGGGCGACATGCGCGGCCGCCTGGACGCCGACATCGCGGTGCTGGAGCTGGACGAGGCGCACGCCGTGCACTTCGTCAAGCAGATCAAGCCGCGCATCACGCTGCTGCTCAACGTGCTCCGCGACCAGCTCGACCGCTTCGGCGAGATCGACACGACGGCCCGGCTCCTGCACAGCATCGCGGAGTCCACGACGGAGCTGCTCGTCGTGAACCGCGAGGACGCGCTGGTCCGCCAGATCGGCGAGCGTTTCGCGAGCACCCTCGATGTGCGCAGCTTCGGGCTGAGCGCCGAGCTGCTCGCGACCTTCCCGAGCGACGCGGACCTGCACCGCCGCGAGGAACTGCTCGCGACCGAGGACCTCGGGCCCGCTGACGTCACGCTCGTCGGCATCGGCGACCACGAGGGCACCTTCCTGATGGACGGGGAGGAGTTCACGACGGGGCTGGAGCTTGAGGGGCTCTACAACACCTTCAACGCGGCGGCGGCGCTCGCGCTGGTGCGCGCCGTGCTCGGGGGGCCGACGTTCCCTCGGGACGAGCGGCCGGACAACGCCCAGCTCATTGAGGCTCTCTCCCGGGTGCGGCCCGCTTTCGGGCGCGGGGAGCGGCTGCTGCTCGACGGGCAGCCCTTCGACCTGGTCCTCGTGAAGAACCCCTCGGGGTTCCGCCTCGCGCTCGCGTCCTTCGCGGCGCCGGGGGTGGCCGCGATGATCGCGATCAACGACAACTACGCCGACGGGCGGGACATGTCCTGGCTCTGGGACGTGGACTTCACGAGCCTCGCCGAGTCCGGCGTGGACACCGTCACGGGCGTGCGCGCCTGGGACATGGCGCTGCGGCTGGAGCACGACGACGTGCCCGTGGCCCGCGTCGAGGAGGATCTCTCGGCGGCGCTCGCGGGGTTCCGGGAGCGCACTCCGGGGCAACCGCGCCGCGTGTACTGCACGTACACCGCGATGCTCGCGCTGCGCAAGGAACTGTCGACCCTGACCGACGTGGAGGACATCTGGTGACCGAGTCTCAGGCGAACGCGCCCGCACCGCGGGAGCTGACGATCGTTTCGCTGTTCCCGCGCGACATGAACATCTACGGGGACTCCGGCAACGTGCTGGCCCTGGAGCGTCGCGCCCGCGCGCACGGCTTCGAGCCGCGCGTGGTCGAGGTGAACCGGGCCGCGGACTTCCCCGAGGCCCCCGATCTGATCATCGGCGGCGGCGGGCAGGACTCCGGGCAGGATCGCGTGGTTGCCGAGCTCGCGGAGCTCGGGCCGCGGCTCCGTGAGCTGGCCGATGGGGGCACCCCGATGCTGCTGATCTGCGGGCTCTATCAGCTGTTCGGGCACCGCTTCGTGACGAACACGGGGCGGGAGCTGCCGGGCATCGGCGTGCTCGACGTGGAGACCCGCGGCACCGAGGAGCGGCTGATCGGGAACGTGGTGCTGGACTCGGAGGAGTTCGGCGAGGTCATCGGCTACGAGAACCACAGCGGGTACACGACGCTCGGGCCGGATGCGACCCCGCTCGGCACTGTCACCCTGGGCTCCGGCAACGACGCGACAAGCGGCGCCGAGGGCGCCCGCCGCGACGCCGTGATCGGCAGCTACCTGCACGGGTCCCTGCTCCCGAAGAACCCTGCCATCTCGGACTTCCTGATCGGGCGCGCCGCCGAGCGCCGCTACGGCTCCTTCGTGCCCGCCGCGATCGACGACACGACCGCCGAGCGCGCCCGCGCCTCGGCGAAGCGCCGCCCCCGGTAACGGCCCTAGGTAGCAGCCCCAGGCAGCAGCCAGGCCTGCAGGGCTGAGGAACAGCCAGGCGAGGACTCGGCAGGGAGTGTTCGGCAGTGAGTGTTCGGCAGTGAGTGTCCGGAAGGCGAAGCTTTGACGGGCGAGCGCTCCTGCTCAGCCCCTCACGCACGGTCAGGATGCCTCCGGTGCGCCCGACGGTCGTTCAGGGTGCGTCGTCGCGCGCCGTCCGCTCAGGGTCTCCCACTCCAGCACCCCGTTCACGTTATCGAGCAACGTCCAGCCCTTATGGGTCTTGCCCGGTCCGGTCGTGCCGGGGTCGCCGCGGCCCTTCATCGTATGGTGGGTGCGGCAGAGAAACGCGAGGTTGTCGTGGCAGGTTTCCCCGCCCGCATCCCACGGGACTGAGTGATCCAGATCACACCGGACCGCCGCACGTTCGCACCCGGGGAAACGACAGTGCTGGTCCCGAATTTCGGTGAATCTGCGAAGTGCCCTTGGTGGTGCGTAGCTGTCGCGGCCGACGTTGAGGATCGCTCCGCGGTCGTCGGTGAACAGGGCCCGGAAGGAGCCGATGCCGAAGGCGACCCGCTCCGCGGTGTCGTCGTCGAGCACGCCGTAGCCGTCGAGCTGGGCGAATTCCTTGCCGAGGATCGCCTCGGCTGTGGCTTCGGGGCCGAGGTCGTCGGTGAGTCCGGCGAGGATGCGGGTGGGCACGGTCACGAGGACCTGCCCGCGCACCCCGCGGGGCGGGGCCGTGGTTGCCCGGGGAGTCGTTTCGCCCTCGGCTGGCGCTTCCGTGTCGATCTCACCGAGGAACATCAGGTCCACGAGCACGTCGGCGCGGAGCTGGGCGATGCCACGGGGGAGCGGGAGCGCAGCAATGGCTACATCAAGCTCCTCCTCGGTGCCGGAGTGTGCCAGTTTGATCGCGGCGATCTGCTCCTGGTAGTTCTGCTTCTCCATGACGGCGAGCTGCTTGGCCAGGGCGTCGCTCCGGTCATAGGCCGCGGTGAGTTCCACCGCGGAGTGCCGGATCGTCAGCTCCATCATCCCGTTTCGGGCGGGCTCGTTCCACGCACCGCGACGCTGGAACGCATCCGCGTGCCGCGCCTCAGGAGAAACGGGATCGACCCGGTTCCTCAGGTCCTCAGCCACACGCAACAGCTTCGCGGGAGTGAGCGTCGGGGCGACCTCGGCGAGCTGCTCGTCGAGAATCGTGCGGGCCACGGGTGGGGCGTCCGCGGTGCCACGCACGATCGCGGACACCCGGGTCTGGTCGAGCGCACCGGAGGAGAACGCCTCCCACACGTGAGGAAGATCCTCGGAAACCGCAAGAGCGTCGTTCAAGAGCCGCGCCCCCGTGGGCTTCCCCACAGTCACGGCGAACGCAATCTCCTCGGCCAACTGGCCCATCCGCTGCGCCCGGTCCTCGCCGGAAACGGTCTGGTTGATGACCTGTCCCGTCGCGGCGAGCACCCGTGCGGCGTCCTCCGCGGTCTCCCGGGCAAAGCGCTCCTCGTTCAGGTCCGCGAGTTCCGCGATCAAGCGAGCGCGACGGGCCTCGACCCGGTTCTTCTCCCGGGTGGCCTCAGAGATCGCCTCGCTCAACTCAGCCTCCCGTGCGCGCAGTGCCTCGGCGTTGAGGTGCGCGCGAGCCGCGGACGCGGCCACCTTGGCGGCGGCAAGCGGATGTTCGCGTTGATCATCCGGGGTCACCCGGGACGCGGCAAAAGCATCGGCGGCGATCCGCGCCGCGATCTTCGCGGCGCTCGCCCC
>NZ_JAPFRB010000008.1:0-20656 GCF_035726885.1 Leucobacter sp. M11
TTATGAGTCCGCCAGAGTTGGGTTTTACTGTCAAGCGTTGCGGTGAAAACGCGCCATATTTTCTTGCGATCACCCGGGCCTGGGCCATATCGTTTCTGATCAGAAATGAGGCTTGAACAGCACTTTTCCTCGGGTCGCTTCGGGTAAAATTGGGGCATGGTCACTTTCACTCCCGTCGCACCCGGCGACACCGCCACCCGCACATCGCGGGCCGGTGCGTTCGCGCGCGTAGCGGGCACGGGGACGGTGACCGGGGCGAGCGCCGCGAAGATCGCGGCGCGGATCGCCGCCGATGCCTTTGCCGCGTCCCGGGTGACCCCGGCTGATCAGCGCGAGCATCCCCTTGCCGCTCGCCGAATCGAAGCCAGGAGCGCCCGCGCGCACCTCAACGCCGAGGGACTACGCGCACGCGAGGCCGAACTGAGCGAGGCGATTTCCGAGGCGACGCGGGAGAAGAACCGGGTGGAGGCAAAGCGGGCCAGGCTCATTGCCGAGCTGGCGGACCTGAACGAGGAGCGCTTTGTCCGGGAGACCGCGGAGGACGCCGCACGGGTGCTCGCTTCGACCGGGCAGGTCATCGAGCAAACCGTGACCGGTGAGGACCGGGCGCAGCGGATGGGGCAGTTGGCCGAGGAGGTCGCGTTCGCGGTCACCGTGGGGAAGCCCACGGGTGCTCGCTTGCTCAATGATGCGCTCGCGGTCGCCGACGATCTGCCTCACGTGTGGGGCGCGTTCTCGTCCGGAGAACTGGATCAGGCCCGTGTGTCCGCGATTGTGCGGGTCACCGCTGATGCGCCGCCCGTGGCGCGCACCATTCTCGATGAGCAGTTGGCCGAGGTTGCGCCGACGTTGACTCCCGCGAAGCTGTTGCGGGTGGCCGAGGACCTGCGGAACCGGGTGGACCCTGTGTCTCCTGAGGCGCGGCACGCGGATGCGTTCCAGCGTCGCGGGGCTTGGAACGAGCCCGCCCGTAACGGGATGATGGAGCTGACGATCCGGCACTCCGCGGTGGAACTGACCGCGGCGTACGACCGGAGCGACGCCCTTGCGAAACAGCTCGCGATCATGGAGAAGCAAGACCACCAGGACCGCGTGGACGCGCTGAAGGACGCGCACACCGGCACCGAGGAGGAGCTTGCCGCGGCCATTGCCGCGCTCCCGCTCCCCCGTGGCATCGCCCAGATGCGCGCAGATGTGCTCGTGGACCTGATCTCGCTCGGCGAGATCGACACGGAAACGCCTGAAATCCTCAGCGCCACCGAGGGCGACACGACTCCCCGCGCCAGCACGGCCCCGCCCCGCGGCGTCCGCGGGCAGGTCCTCGTCACCGTGCCCACCCGCATCCTCGCCGGACTCTCCGACGACCTCGGCCCCGAGGCCAGCGCCGAGGCGATCCTCGGCAAGGAGTTCGCCGAGCTCGACGGCTACGGCGTGCTCGACGATGAGACCGCGGAGCGGGTCGCCTTCGGGATTGGTTCCTTCCGGGCGCTGTTCACCGACGACCGGGGCGCGATCCTCAACGTGGGCCGCGACAGCTACGCACCGCCGAAAGCGCTCCGCAGATTCACCGAAATCAGGGACCAGCACTGTCGCTTCCCCGGCTGTGAACGGGCGGCGGTCCGGTGTGATCTTGATCACTCGGTGCCGTGGGATGCGGGTGGCGAAACCTGTCACGATAATCTCGCGTTCCTCTGCCGCACCCATCACACGATGAAGGGCCGCGGCGACCCGGGCACGACCGGGCCGGGCACAACGCACAAAGGCTGGACCCTGCTCGATAACGTGAACGGGGTGCTGGAGTGGGAGACCCTGAGCGGCCGCCGCACCACAACGCATCCCGAACGACCATCGGCCGCGCCGGAGACGGCCTGACCGCATCGCCGTCCCCCGCGAGCGCATCCCCTCAGAGGGTCTTGATGACTCGGGCGGGCACCCCGCCGACGACGGTGCGCGCGGGGACGTCCCGCGTCACGACCGAGCCCGCGGCAACGACCGCGTCGGCCCCGATGCTCACGCCCTGCATGATCAGCGCCGAGGCCCCGATCCAGACGTTGTTGCCGATCTTGATCGGGGCGGAGGTGATGCCGGACCGTCGCTCGTCCGGGTCGAGGGGGTGCCCCGAGGTAATCAGGCTCACGTTCGGCCCCAGCATGACGTCGTCCCCGATCTCGATTCCGCCGATGTCGTTGAAGCGGCACCCCTGGTTCACGAAAATATTCACCCCCACGCGGGTGTTCACCCCGTGATCCGAGAACACCGGCGGGATCAGGTGGAAGGACGCATCGACGGCCTGCCTCGTGAGCGTGCTCCACTCGGCCCGGATGGCCGCCTGCTCGGGATACGCCAGCGCGTTCACGCGCTCGGTGATGCCGATTGCCCGCTGAACCCGCTCGCCGAAGGTCATCCCGTCGGAGCCGGCCGGGGCTGTGCCTCCGGCAGGTTCGGCGCCTCCGGCTGGCGCGGTGCTTCCGGCAGGCGCGGTGTGCTCGTCTTGCTCCGTGTGTCCGGTTCGCTCCGTGTGCCCGTCTCGCTCCGCGTGTCCGCTCATGCGCTCCTCTTTCTCACAACCGTTGTTTGTCGGGACTCAGCCCACCAGCTTTCGCGGCAGACCACAAACAACCGACACACCCGCCAGCCACAAACAGTGGTTGCCCTGCTAGCGTGAACGGGTGGATATCGCCGGGGTACGCACCTTCGTCGCCGTGACCGAGCACGGCCAGTTTCAGGCGGCCGCCGACGACCTCAGCATCTCCCAGCAGGCGGTGTCCAAGCGGATCGCCACCCTCGAACGCGAGCTCGGCGCGTCCCTCTTCGCGAGAACCCCGCGGGGCGCGCAACTCACCGTGGACGGCCAGGCCTTCCTGCCGCACGCGCGAGCGCTCCTCGCCGCCGCCGCACGCGCCCGCGACGCGGTGCACCCCGAGACGCGGGCGCTGCGCGTGGACGTGCTCAACCGGAAGACCGCCCCCGGCACCGCCCTCCGCGCCTTCCACCGGCTCCGCCCCGAGCTGCCGCTCGACGTCGTGGCGCTCCCCGACGCGAGCCTCGACGCGGCCCTCGCCGCCGTGCACACCGGCTCCGTCGATGCCACCTTCCGGCTCTTCGCCCCGCCCGCCCACGCACCGCCCGCCCACGCCTCGCCCACCCACGCCCTGCCCGCCCACGCCCCGACCGCCCACGCCCTGCCGCCGGGGCTGCTCGCGGCCCGCGTCATCGACGACCGGCACGAGCTGCTCGTGGGTCCGCGGCACCGGCTCGCCGGGGCGGCCTCGCTGACGCTCGCGGAGCTCGGCACCGAGCGGATCTGGATGCCGGGCATGCGAGCCGGCACCGAGTGGCACGCGTACTACGCGGAGCTGAGCCGCGTCTTCGGCCTGCGCATTGACTCGGTCGGCCCGAGCTTCGGCGACGAAGCCCTGCTCGAGGCGGTCTCCGAGTCGGCGGAGCTCGCGACCCTCGTCGGCGCGGGCACCCGCTACCTGTGGCCCGAGGCCTCCGGCCTCCGCCGGATCCCGATCGTCGCCCCGACCCCGGTCTACCCGCACTCGATTATCTGGCGCGCCGACAACCGGCACCCCGCGCTCGCCGCGTTTCTCGACTTCCTGGGCGGGCAGGCCGAGCGGGCCCAGCCGCGCGACGCCGCCGCGCCGAGCGAGACCTGGGCGCCGTCGTGGGCGGGCAGCTGATCGCGCCTAGGTGTCGCGCAGGCCGCGCCGGGCCTGTTCCAGGAGCTGCTGCTGCTCGGCGAGCTGACGGCGCAGCTCCACCTCGGTGTGCGGGGTGCGGATCATCTTCGCGGTCAGCTCCGACTTGAGCGAGAGCAGGTCGCGCTCGATCAGGCTGATCACGACGTCGCGGGAGTAGGCGGCCAGCATCTCCGGGTTGCGCTGCGGCATCGGGGCAACCGCGAGCTCCCGGATCAGGTCCCGGTAGGGCTCCGGCGCGGACTCGATCGTCCGCTCCAGCCATGCCGGTCCCCCGTCCGCGGGCACATTCGCGCCGAGCACGTCGCGCACGACCCGCAGGGACTCGTCAAAGATCTGCGCCGTGACCGCCTGCACGAGGATGTCCTCGCCGACCGCGCCCGGCTGCTGAATCATGGCCATGAGCGCGTCGCGCTCCAGCCAGGTCCCCGGGCTGTTCGGCAGGCTGCTCAGGCTCGCGCGCCGACGGGCGGGCTCCAGCGGTTCCCCGTCGGGCCCCGGCTCGCCGTGCCGCGGGGCCTCGCGGAAGGCGTCGGCGTCGCCGCGCCCCTCGCTTTGACGGGCGGCGGCGCGCACCGCGCCCTGCACCTCGGGCAGGTCCGCCCCGACCATCCGGGCCAGCTCCCGCGTGTAGGCGGGCCGCAGGGCGGAATCACGGATCCCCGCCACGATGGGCGCGGCCGCACGGATGCCCGAGACGCGGCCCTCGATCGTGTCCAGGTTGAACCGGGACACGGCCTGACGGAGCGCGAACTCGAACAGGGGCGTCTTCTGCTCGAAGAGCCCGCGAACGGCCTCGTCGCCGCGCTTGATGCGCAGGTCGCAGGGGTCAAGCCCCTCCGGGGCAACGGCGACGAAGCTCTGCGCGCTGAAGCGGCGCTCCTCACTGAAGGCGCGCAGGGCGGCCTTCTGCCCGGCCTCATCCGGGTCGAAGGTGAAGATGACCTCGCCCGCCGCGTCGTCGCCCATGATCCGGCGCACGACGGAGATGTGCTCCTTGCCGAAGGCGGTGCCGCAGGTGGCCACCGCGGTCGTGATCCCCGCGAGGTGGCACGCCATCACGTCGGTGTAGCCCTCGACCACGACGACCCGCTTCGAGCGGGAGATGTCCCGCTTGGCCAGGTCCAGCCCGTAGAGCACCTGAGACTTGTGGTACACCGGCGTCTCGGGGGTGTTCAGGTACTTCGGCCCCTGGTCGCTCTCGAAGAGCTTGCGCGCGCCGAAGCCGATGGTCTGCCCGCTCGTGTCCCGGATCGGCCAGACGAGCCGCCCCCGGAAGCGGTCGTAGCTGCCGCGCTCCCCCTGCGAGAGCAACCCCGCGGTCACCATCTCCTCGGTCGTGTACCCGAGCGTCGCCAGGTGCTTCGAGAGCGCGTCCCAGGACTGGGGCGCGAAGCCGACGCCGAAGTGCGCGGCCGCGGCCTGGTCAAAGTTGCGCCCGGTCAGGAGGTCGCGAGCGGGCTGCGCCTCCGGCGTGGCCAGCTGCTCGACGAAGAAGTCCGCCGCCGCCTGGTTCGCCTGCAGCAGCCTCGCCCGGTTCGGGCCGTCCTGCCGCCGCTCGGCGCCGCCCTCCTCGTACTGCAGGACGTAGCCGATCCGCGCGGCGAGCCGCTCCACGGCCTCCGCGAAGCTCAGGTGATCCATCCGCTGCAGGAAGGAGATCGCGTCCCCCGATTCCCCGCAGCCGAAGCAGTGGTAGAAGCCCATCGAGGGGCGCACGTGGAAGCTCGGGCTGCGTTCGTCGTGGAAGGGGCAGAGGCCCTTCCGGGAGTCCACGCCCGCCGACTTCAGGGCGACGTGGTCGCCGACGATGTCGACGATGCTCGTGCGCGACTTGACCTCTTCGATGTCGCTCTGCTTAATCCGTCCGGCCATGACCCGATCCTAAACGAGGGGGACGTCGCACAGGCGCTTATGCCAGGCGATCGCGGACTGGTCGGTGAGGGACGCCACCTGATCGACGACGGCGCGGCGCGCCTCGGCCTCGTTCGGGGCGGTCGCCAGGTCGGCGGCGAAGGCGGGCTCCAGCTCCGCGCCCTCGGAGTCCCAGAGCACCTCCAGCAGCTCCGCGAGCAGGGCCCGCTGGCGGCGGTAGGTGGGCTGGCGGCGTCCGGAGGCCATCACGAAGGCCGCGACGATGCCCTTCAGTACCGCGATCTCGGCCTGGATCTCGCGGGGCACGACGACGTCGGCCCGGTAGCGGGTGAGCGAGGCGGAGGTCGCGGCCTCGCGGGTCGCCCGGATGCTCGCGCGGGCGAAGTGTCCGATCATGTCGCTCGTGAAGTTTTTCAGCTGCGCCTGATCCGCCCGGCTGCCGGACCAGCTCGTGAGCCAGGTCGGCACGGACTCGATCCGGTCGAAGGCGGCCGCGAGCTCGTCATCCGTGAACGAGTCCCCCGCCCAGTCGGAGACGGCACGGATCAGGGCCACGTGACCGGAGCGCGAGGACAGGATCAGCGGGTCGATGTACTCGCTCACGACCGCGTCCTCGAAGTCGTGCACCGAGTAGGCGATGTCGTCCGAGAGGTCCATGACCTGGGCCTCGGCGCAGCGCACCCGGACGGGGGCGTCGCCCCGTAGCCACTCGAACACGGCGCGGTCGCTCTCGAAGAAGCCGAACTTGGCCCGCCCGCCCGGGTCGAGGTCCGGGGCGTCGGCGGCCCACGGGTACTTGCAGCTCGCGTCGAGGGTCGCCCGGGTCAGGTTCAGCCCGAAGCTCACGCCGTCCCGCCCGATCACCTTCGGCTCCAGCCGCGTGAGCACGCGCAGGGTCTGCGCGTTGCCCTCGAAGCCGCCAAAGCCCGTCATCCACTCGTTCAGCGCCTTCTCGCCGTTGTGCCCAAAGGGCGGGTGCCCGAGGTCGTGGGCGAGGCAGGCGGTGTCCACGACATCGGCGGAGAGATCGAGCGAGAGCGCGAGCTCCCGGCCGATCTGCGCCACCTCGAGGGAGTGCGTCAGGCGGTTTCGGGCGAAGTCGATGCCCGCGGTGGGGCTCAGCACCTGCGTCTTCGCGGCGAGGCGACGCCAGCCGCCCGAGTGCAGGACGCGGGCGCGGTCGCGCGCGAAGTTCTGCCGGGTCCCCGAGTGGGTCTCGGGCAGGAAGCGCTCCTCGTCCTCCGGGGTGTACCCGGGCACGGGGCTAGCCACCCGAATCGTCCCGCTCGGCCTCGGCCAGTTCGGTGTAGTCGATGCCGTCCAGGCTCCGGCTGTCCAGCCAGCCCTGGGGCAGCACGGTCCGCTTCGGGGATCCGGCGCGGCCGCGGGGCCCCTCGGCCCCCTCGCCCGGGTAGGGCTCCAGGGGGTCCATCGTCGCCAGCAGCTCGTCCATCTCGGCGATCGAGTCGACCAGGGCGAGCGCGCGGCGCACCTCGTGGCCGACCGCGTAGCCCTTGAAGTACCAGGCGATGTGCTTGCGGATGTCGCGGCAGGCGCGGCCCTCGTCGCCGTTGAACTCGGTCAGGAGCTCCGTGTGGCGGCGCAGGGCGCTCATCACGGTGCCGAGCGGGGGCTTCGTGTACGCGGCCTCGGCCTCGGCCTGGCTGATCTGGCCCGCCCGGGCGCGGAAGGCCGCGTCCAGGTCGCCGAAGAGCCAGGGGCGACCGAGGCAGCCCCGACCCACCACGACGCCGTCGCAGCCGGTCTCGTCCACCATCCGGATCGCGTCCTCGGCGGACCAGATGTCGCCGTTGCCGAGGATCGGCACTGAGGTGATGGTCTCCTTGAGCGTCGCGATCGAGGACCAGTCGGCCTGGCCGGAGTAGAACTGGTTCGCCGTGCGGCCGTGCAGGGCGATCGCCGCGACGCCCGCGCCCTCGGCGGCCCGGGCCGCCTCCAGGTAGGTGAGGTGCTCGTCGTCGATGCCCTTGCGCATCTTGATCGTGAGCGGGATGTCCCCCGCGGCTTTCACCGCGCCCTCGACGATCGCGCGGAACAGGTCGAGCTTCCAGGGCAGGGCCGAGCCGCCACCCTTGCGGGTGACCTTGGGCACGGGGCAGCCGAAGTTCAGGTCGATGTGGTCAGCGCGGTCCTCAGCAACGAGGAAGGTGACGGCCTCGGCAACCGTCTTCGGGTCGACGCCGTAGAGCTGAATCGAGCGGGTTTTCTCGCTCTCGTGATGCGTGATGAGGCGCAGCGACTCGGGGGTGCGCTCGACCAGGGCGCGGCTCGTGATCATCTCGCTGACGTAGAGCCCGGCCCCGGATTCGCGGCAGAGCCGCCGGAAGGCCGTGTTCGTGATCCCCGCCATCGGGGCCAGCACGACCGGCACCTCGAGCTCGAGGGGTCCGATCCGGAGGGCTGGGGCAGATGCTGTGGTCGCGGTCACCCCCCTATTGTCTCAGACGAATCTGACCCCGGGCGACGCGACGGGCTTAGTGGCCCGGCTCGTCGTCCTGCGGGTCGCTGCTGTAGTCGGGCTCGCCGTCGTCGTCCGCGCCGGGAGTGTCAACGGCCCCGCCGAAGCGGCGGTCCCGCGAGCGATAGATCTCGATGGCCCGCCAGAGATCCGCCCGCGAAAAGTCGGGCCAGAGCGTGTCGAGGAAGACCATCTCGGCGTAGGCGGACTGCCAGAGCATGAAGTTGCTCGTGCGCTGCTCCCCCGAGGACCGCACGAAGAGGTCAACCTCGGGCAGCTCGGGCACGTAGAGGTGCCGCTCGATCGTGCGCTCGGTGATCCCGGAGGGCTTCAGCTTGCCCGCCTTGACCTCCTCGGCGATCTGGCGGACGGCGTCCGTGATCTCGTTGCGGCCGCCGTAGTTGACGCACATCGTGAGCGTGAGGCCCGTGTTGTGCGCCGTGACGCGCTCGGTGTCCTTGAGTTCCTTGATGACCGAGCCCCAGAGCCGGGGGCGGCGACCCGCCCAGCGCACCCGCACGTTCCAGGCGTGCAGCTGGGCCCGGCGGCGGCGCAGCACGTCCCGGTTGAAGCCCATCAGGAAGCGCACCTCGTCCGGGGAGCGCCGCCAGTTCTCGGTGGAGAAGGCGTAGACGCTCAGGTGGGTCACCCCGGCCTGAATCGCGCCCGCGACCACGTCGAGCAGCACCTCCTCGCCCATCCGGTGCCCCTCCACCCGGGGCAGTCCGCGGCGGTTGGCCCAGCGGCCGTTGCCGTCCATGACGACGGCGATGTGCTTGGGCGCGCCGCCCGGGAACGCGGGCGGCTCCGCGCCCTGCCAGTCGAGCGGCACGAGGCCCTGCGCCGGGTGCTTCATCGGCTCTTCCTGTTCCCCGGGCCAGGCCGGACTCGTGTGCGCGCCAGCGGGTGCCGGGCAGAGCAAAGTCTAGCGAAGGGTGGGACCGGGGCGGTGGCGCGGCGCCTCGCTCAGCGAGCGGAGGCCGCGCTCCAGGTGGAACGCGGCGTAGGCGGCGGCGAAGCCCGCGGCCTCGGCCCTGGCGTGCTCCTCGGAGCCGAGGGCGTGCGGCCAGTCCCCGCTGAGCAGCGCGCCGAGGAGGTCGATGCCCTCGGCGCTCAGCACGGGAGAGCCGGGCACCCGGCAGTTCGCACAGACGACGCCGCCGAGCTGCACCGCGGTCCTCGTGTGGGGGCCGGGCTCGCCGCACCGGACGCACTCGTCGAAGCCGGGGGCCCACCCGGCGAGGCCCAGCGCGCGCAGCAGGTACGCGTCCCGGATCAGCTCCCGCGGGTGCTGCCCGGCCGCGAGGGCGCGGAGCGCGCCGACGAGCAGGGCGTACTGGGTGTGCGAGGGACCCGCGTCGGTCAGCTTTTCGGCGGCCTCCAGCATCGCGCTGCCCGCCCGGTACGTGTCGTAATCGGCGCTGATCTGGGCCCCGTAGGAGCCGAGGCTCACGGCCTGGGTGATCGTGTCGAGGTTTCGGCCCTCGTAGCACTGCAGGTCGGCGACCATGAAGGGCTCCAGCCGCGCGCCGAACTTGGAGGTGGTGCGGCGCACGCCCTTCGCAACCGCGCGCACCTGGCCGTGTTCCCGGGTCAGCAGGGTCACGATCCGGTCGGCCTCCCCCAGGTTGTGGGTGCGCAGCACCACGCCCTCGTCCCGATACAGTCGCATGGCTCCATTATCCCGCCCCGGTGCGAGAGAATAGTGAGTGTGCTTGACGAAACCTTCCAGACTCCGCTCTATATCGACCTGATCGCCGTTGGCATCGGGAGTTTCCAGGGCGCCATGTTCGCGGCGGGCTTCAAGCGACTCGATCTGCTCGGGGTGGCGCTGATCGGCATCATGACGGGGTTCGGCGGGGGTCTGCTCCGCGACCTGCTCCTCGGGATCACGCCCGTGGTGTTCACGAACAACTACTTCCTGCTGGTCGCGACCGGCTCGGCGCTGCTCGGGATGCTCCTGCAGCGGATCCAGTCCCGGGTGGATCCGATCATCACCCTCTTCGACGCGATCACGATCGGGCTCTTTGGGGCGATCGGCACGACCAAGGCGCTGTCCTTCGGGCTGCCGGTGGTGCCCGCGCTGTTCATCGGCACCGTCTCCGCCGTCGGCGGCGGGGTGCTGCGCGACATGATGCTGAACATCCCGATCGCGCTCATGCACGTCGGCTCGCTCTACGCGGTGGCGAGCCTCGTGGGCTCCGGGGTCCTCGTGGGGCTGCTCGCCCTCCGCGTGGACGTGCTGATCGCGGCCGGGGTCTGCGTGGTCGTGACCGCGGTGATCCGCTTGCTCGCGATCCGCTTCGGCTGGTCGCTGCCCGAGCAGCGGGCGCTCAGCCGCCTGCGCCGCCGCAAGGCCCGCGAGGCGGAGGCCACGATCGAGGCCATCCAAACCCGCGCGATCAACATCGTCCCGCCCGAGGACCTGCCGAGCGCCTAGCGGGGTCGCGCCGGGAGCTGCCCGCGCGGAGGATGCCCGCGGCGGCGAGGCACGCGGCACCCGCGGCGAAGAGGCCGACCGCGGCCCCGCCGGTCGCGGCGAGCACGGGACCCCGCTCCGCGCCGAGCAGGCCGCGCAGGCCGGAGTCGTCGCCGTCGAGGTGCGCGCCCCACCGGGGTGCGCCGTCGGCGTCGACGGCGTCCCCGACCGCACCGGCATCCGTCGCATCGCGTGCATCGGTGGCATCCGCGTCCGCATCGGCGGCGCCGGTGCCCTCCGCGCCCGTCACCCGTATCTCGACCCGCCCCTCGAGCGACTGATCCGCGTCCTCCGGATCACGAACGACCCGCACGGTGAGCGGCCGTTCGGCCCCCGGCGCGAGCCCGAGCACCGAGACCGAGCGCTCATCCAGGTCGCGCAAGTCCCGGTCCCGGAACAGTTCCGTGTCCCCGTCCCACAGGCTGACCCGGGGGCTTTCCGCGCTGGGAGCCTGCGCGCCGACGAGCGCCACCCCGAGTTCCAGCGTCTTCGTCGCCGAGGTGTTGCGCATCATCACCTGCCACGTGATCTGGCGGCCCGGGGCCGGCATCCCGAGTTCGAGCCGGGACGGGGCGACCCCGAGGCCCAGCGGGGTGCTGTCCCGGGCAGCCCCGGTCCCCGAGCTGCCCGGGAGCCCCGGGCGACGCGGGTCCCCCGTGACACCCGGGGCTCCCGGGCGGCCCGGGGCGGGCTCCGGCCGGGGCGACGCCGGCTCCGCGCCTGAGGCGTCCGGGTCCGCCGAAAGCGTTTCCTCGGTCGTCACGGGCTCGGAGAGCACGATCCCCTCGGTTCCGTAGGAGGGCAGGATCGCCACGAGCAGGGCGACGAGCGCAGCCACACCGCCCGCGGTGAGCAGGAAGCGCCCGGTGCGCACCGCCCGGGCCGCCGCGGGATCGCCGCCCCGGAGCGACTGAGCGAGGAGGTTCCCCGAGATCCCCGCGACCCCGATGCCGGTGATCGCCGCGGGCAGCCGCCTGATGGTTCTGGCCTCGTCGCGCAGCTCCGCCAGGAGGTGCTGACAGAGTTCGCAGCGCAGCAGGTGCTCGTCGAGGAGACGTTCCTGCCGCGCGCTCAGGCTGCCAAAGGCGCGCCTGGACAGCAGCGGGAAGGTCGCTTCGCATCCCGCGGGAACGCTGCCGGCGGAGAACGCGGCCAGATAGCGCTCCTTGAACTGGTGCGTGGCCCGGCTGACCCGCTTGCGGAGGGTCGCCGGGGGCACGCCGTACTCGGCGGAGAGCGCCGCCTGCGTCTTCCCCTCGGCGACGACCGCCCAGAGCAGGCGCTGCTCGTCCTCCTCCAGCGCGAGGAATGCCTTCGCCGTCAGCGAGAGTTCCAGGTCGTGGACCAGCTGGTCCGGGTCCTCCCGCGCGACCTCCTCCTCCAGCTGCTCGACGTTGCCCATCGTGACCCGCGCGCTCCAGATCGCGTAGAGACTCCGCTTCGCGACCGTGTAGAGGTATCCCGCCGCGTTCGTGTGCGGGGCATCGCCCTCGGCGACGGCGACCACCAGCACCTCAAAGGTGGCGGACACGGCCTCCTCGATTTCCTCGGAGGTCCCGCCCAGCCGACGCAAATACGCCCGGAGCCTGGGGCCGACCTCGAGAAACAGCTCTGCAACACGTTCCATTTCACTCTTCCCCCGCTGGTCGTGCCGGGGCTCGGATCCTGGATTCAGGTGTCGCTCCCCAAGCGAAGAGATCCCGGTGGGGCACCTGCACTCTAGCGGCATTTGGCGTATTGAACATCTTCACAATGTATATTTCATTTTCCAGTCACACTTTCCGCTTTTCCAGCACGTACTTTCTGAACGGCGAAAACCGCCCGTTCGTTGCGACGCACCGTGACACCGCCCGCCACCGGGTTCGTGCCCCGCGCCCGCATCACTTCCAGTTGAAAGGACAGTGCGACACCATGTCTCACGAGCAGATCGAAACCACCGGGCGCAAGCGCCTGGTGCTCGCCGGAGGAGCCCTCCTCGCCGTCGCCGCACTCGCAACCGCGGCCGCGTTCACGGACTTCGCGAACCTGAACCTCGGCAACGGCACCGACGACTCCGGGATCGGCGGCGACAACCGCTTCAACATCCAGGTGGTCGGCACGGATGCCGCCGGCAACCCGGTTCCGGGCACCTGGCAAGAGGCAAACACCCCGGAGGGGGTGAACATCAATGTTCCCGGCGCGAGCACCCTCACGCCCGGCGACTCGGTGTCCGTCGAGATCCCGTTCCAGAACGAGAGCCCGGTCCTCTCAGCCGATGTCTCGTTCACCCTGCAGGACCGGCCGGGGAAGGTCTCCGATCCCGTGCTCCGCGATCTCCTGCGCTACACCGTCACCCTGGACGGGACCGTCATCGCGGGCAACCAGACCCAGGACCAGGTCGAAGACCTGAACCTCGGGCTCTACCCCAAGCAGACTGACTCCGTGCTCGGGCTGAGCATCACCCTCCCCGACCAGGGCTCTGAGGAAAGCAACAACGCCCTGCAGGAGAAGGTCTCCTACGTCCAGGCGCACTTCGACGCGTCCTCCGTCACCCCGTAATCCGCTCATTCGCGGTGGGGGGCTGGATCCGGCCCCCCACCCCGACCGACCGAAAGAGAATTATGACGCTGGCACGACCTGGGGCCTCACGCCTCTCCCTCGGCGCGGGGATGCTGCTCGCGGCTGGCCTGCTGGTCACCGCGGCAGCCGTCACCGATACGCAGGAGAGCCTTGCCCTGCTCGACGGGAGCGGGAACCGCTTCGACCTGGTGACGACAGGCTCGCCCGAGCCGGGCTGGGCTCCGGCCAAAACCGATTGGGCACAGGGCAATCCGAGCCCGTATCAGATCGCCCTGACCGGCGATGGCTCCGGCTATCTCATGAGCCCGGGGTCCCGCCTTGACCTGCGCATCGCCGTGAAAAACGACAGCCCTCGCCTCGCCGGGGAGGTCTCGCTCGAGGTCGAGGACCCCCGGGACCGTGGCGAGGAGCGTGACCCGGTGACGGGGAATTTCGTTGAGCTGTTCCCCCAGCTCATCTTCACGATCCGCGACGGCGAGCGCGTGCTCGCCGAGCGCGTGCTCGCCCCGGATCTGATCACGATGCCGCTGGCCGCCTCGCTCTCGCCCGGGGATTCCCGGGTGCTGGATGTCAGCATCGCCCTCCCGGAGAGCCTCGATAACCGCTGGCAGCGCGCCTCAACCGATGTCCAATTCCGCTTTGAAGGGATCAGCCGATGACCGCCCCACGCTCTCGCGGCCTGCTCGGCCTGGCCCTCGCCGGGGTGGGCGTCGTCCTGGCTGCCTCGATCGCCTCGACGGCCGCCGCCTACGTCGACTCGGCTCGCCTCAACGCGGGGGCCGCTGGGGTCGGCAATCCCCACGAGTTCGCGGTACAGGTGCTCGATCGCGAGGGGGTCTGGCAGGACGCCGACACCCCGGAAGCGGCCGTCGTCCTTCCCGTCGAGCCCGAGGCCGTGGTGCAGACCAGCACCCCCGTGCGCTTCCGGGTGACGATGCGGCTGGAGCCGGATTCGCCCGGGGGCGATGTCACCCCCTCGCTGCGGGTGCCCGCCGGGTGCGGCAGCGAGTGCGACACCCTCTTTGGCCGGCTGCTCTTCGACGTGTCCGCGGACGGCACGCCCCTGGCAACCGGGCTCAGCGCCGCGCAGTTCAATGCGCTCGACGGGCGCGCGTACCGGGGCGTGGTGCCGGGGGCGGAGCACCTGCTGGAGATCTCCGCGGTGCTCGAGCCGGACACCCCGTTCATTCTGTCCGGGGGCGTGACCGCGATTGGCGTCACTTTTGAAGGGATCACCGACTGATGACCACCGACGTTTCCCGTTTCCCGCTTCGCCCCGGACGACCCGGACGCCGCGCGGCGCTCGGGCTCGCGGCGATCGCCGCGCTGCTCGTGGGCGTGCTGAGCGCCCTGTGGGCGGGCCCGGCGGCCTCCGCCGAGGAGGCCGCTCCAGAGCAGCGCCTGATCGAGGTCTCCCCGAGCGTTGTCACGGTGCCCGTGCCGGGGCCCGGCCACAGCGCCTCCTGGCAGATCACGGTGCGGAACGTCACCGACCGGGCGGTTCCTCTGGGGCTGCTCGTGACGGGCGACGAGGATTCCGTGCTTTTCCGCGGCCCCACCCCGCTGCTGGTGTCCGTCGCTGACGCCAGCGGGCGGGTGATCCTGAGCGAGGTTCCCGGCGGGGATCTGCTCGCCGTGGTGTCCGCGTTGCCCGAGCTGCCCGGCGGCGACCGGTTCACGATGACCGGGACCGTCCGCCTGCCCTCGGCCGCGGACAATCGCTACGCGGAGGCCTCCGGGTCGCTCCGTTTCGAGGTGACCGCGATGCAGGGGGAGGCGGGCATCGCGCCCCCGCCCGGTCCTGAGGGGCGACTCTCGGAGACGGGCGGGGCCGCGCTTGGCCTGATCGCCGCCGCGCTGACGCTGGTCGCCGTGGGGATCCTCGCGGTGACCCGCGCCCGGCGTCGCAGCGATGCCGCGAGGCGTGCGCTCCCGCTGCACCTGCCTCCCCTGAGCAGCCTTCCGCACCCCACCGTTTCCGCCGGGCACCCCGGCGTCACCCGCAGAGAGGACCCCACCCGATGACCCGGACCCGAGGAGTTGCCCGCCGCCGTTTCGGCCCCGGAGCGCTCGCGCTGATCGTCCTCCTGGGCATCACCCTGCATCCGGGGGTGAGCCCCACCTCGGCCGCCTACACCGACGAGGCGCACGCCCGCTCGGTTGACCTCACGGCGAAGGTCGAGATCCCCTTCCTCACCGGGCTCTCCCCCGCTCGCTCCGTGGACACCGGGGTGGGGCTCGGCTCCGACGGGAACGTGTATGTCTGGGGCAGAACGAATATGTCGATGGCGGGGTCGAGGGGCGGCGGCGTCTTCGAGCCGCTCACCCGCATCGGCGGCCTCCCGGAGGGGACCATGACCTCCGTCTCCGGGCAGATCTACGGCTTCAACGCGTTGCAGAGCGACGGGACCGTCTGGGGTTGGGGATTTAACCCTGACCGAGACGGCACCGAATCGCAGCGGCCCGATAGCCGGGCGGAGCGCCTGAAAATTGGCAGTTCCTGGTCCGGCGCGGGGGCGCCCCTCACGGACATCGCCGTGCTCGCCACGACGGAGATGGCCGGCGCGGGGATCCGATCCGACGGCACGGTGTGGGCCTGGGGCAGTTCCCGCTACGGCGGGATGAACGGCACGGGCGCGAGTCAGGTGCCCGGGTTGCCCGACCCGAACGCGAACGGGGCCGAGCGGTTCCCGGTCGCCCTGTTCGGCGGCTACCAGACCTTCTGGCTGCTGCTCAACAACGGCGAGGTCTGGTACTGGGGAACCAGCAGCTCCGGCATCGACGGCGACCCCTCGAGCACCGGGGCGGCTCGGCTGTCCGGCGCGCTCGCGCCCTGGTTCCAGAGCCGGGTCGCGCCCGGGGAACCCTATGTGGCCCAGATCCAGAGCGGCATCAACATGGGGCACGCCATCCTGTCCTCCGGGCGGGTGCTCAGCTGGGGCAGCAACTCGTCGCGCACGGGTCGTCCCGGCACCGGCTCCCCCACCGTGCCCGGGCTCATCCCGGAATCGAGTCTCAGCAACATCGTTTCCTCACGCAGCGGCTTCACCGGCACGATGTTCCTGGACGCCTCCGGCACGCTGCACGGCTACGGTGCGAGCGATGACTACGGGAACAACCCGCAAACCCCGACCCGGATCGCGGACCGGGTGACGACCTACACCGCGGGCCAGGGGTTTTACCTCTGGCGAACGGATGACGGCCAATTCTGGGGCAAGGGCTACAACCCGGCCGGAGCCATTGGCACCCCGCGGAACCAAGCCCTGCGCCCCATCTCCCTCGACATGAGCGTGCTCGGCTGAGCCGGCGCGTTCGCACACACGGAAAGAGCACACAATGCGTCACGAATCGTCCCCCGCAGCTGTCCCAGAGGCACTCGGGAACCCCGCTGAGGACAGCGCGCCCGCCCGCACCGGGCGAAAACGGCTCGTCCTGGCCGGCGGCGCCATCCTGCTGGTGGCGGTGCTGGCCACGGCAGCCGCGTTCACCGACTTCGCCCGGCTGAACCTCGGCACGGGCGCGGAGGGCAGCGGGGTGGGCAACCCTGATCGCTTCGACATCGCCGTGGTCCTGCCCGATCAGACCGTCGAGCAGGCCGACAGCGCGGCCGGCTACGACTGGGCGGTGCCGGGGGCGGAGCTGCTCGTGCCCGGCGGGTCCGTGCAGACCACGATCCCCGTGTTCAACAACACGCCCAGCACCGTCGCCGACCTCGATGTCAGCATCGAGCTGCTGAATGAGGACGGCTCCGTCACCGATCGCCCGAACATCACCCGATTTTTGCGGTTCACCGCCGAGGTCGCGGGCGCCGAGCTGTTCCGGGACGCGCCCTGGGATGAGGCGACCGGCACGATCTCCGCGCTCGCGGCGCGGGGCGATCAACCCCTGCAGCAGGGCGACGCCTTCGTCCCCGGCGCGGCGGAGAGCCTGCGGGACCTGGTGCTCACGGTGACCTACCTTGACGAGCCGGAAACCGTGGACTATAACGGAGGCCAGTCCGCCTTCCGGGTGCACTTCGCGGCATCCTCCGTGCCGGCCCCGTGACCGCGCACCCGGGCGTGCGGTCCCCCGGAACGAAGAGAGGGGACCGCGTGCAGCGTTTCTATCGTCGCTTTCGTTCCGGGGTGCTGAACCTCGCCGCCGGAATCGGCCTGATCTGCATCGTCCTCTTCGCCCTGTCGATGCTGTTTCAGGTCCGCGTGCTCAACGTCCTCTCCGGCTCAATGGAGCCCGAGATCCCGACGGGGTCGCTGCTGCTCACCACGCCGATCGAAGCGGCGGACATTGAGATCGGCGACGTGATCACGGTGAACCGCCCGAACGACCGCGGCCTCATCACCCACCGGGTGATCGAGATCTCGCCCGTTCCGGACGCCCCCGGGGCCGTCGAGCTGCGCATGCAGGGCGACGCAAACCAGACCGAGGACCCGCAGCCGTATCTGGTCCGGGAGGCGGGCCGCTACCTGATGCACGTCCCGGGGCTCGGCGTTCTTGCGTCCCTCGTGAAGACCCGGCTGGGTATCTCGATCGGCATCGCGCTGGCCGCGCTCCTGTTCGCGCTGTTCCTCTTCCCGGGGAAAGCCGTGCGCGGGGCCCCGCCGACGGCGGAGCCCCGCTGAACGCAGCCGGGAGCTACACCGCGGCGGGCACCCGGCTGCGGACCGATCGGTTGACCGAGGAGACGATCGCCTTCAGGGTGGCGCGGCTCGTGTCGGGGTCGATGCCCACGCCCCAGAGGCGCTGGCCGTCCACCTCGAGGTCGACGTAGGCCGCGGCCACGGCGTCGCCACCCGAGCTCATCGCGTGCTCGACGTAGTCGAAGAGGGTGATCTCGTGCCCCTGCGCCTTGAGCGCGTTGAGGAAGGCGTCGACGGGGCCGTTGCCCGAGGCCGAGATCTCGGCGATCTCGTCGTCGATGCGCAGGGCCGCCGTGAGCTCCGTCACGCCGTCCCCGGCCGAGGTCGAGCTGGTGCGCGCGATCTCGTAGCGGCCCCAGCGGTTCTCCTCGGCGCCCGGTCCGGTCGCGGGCAGGTACTCGTCCTGGAAAGAGGCCCAGATCGCCTCGCTGGAGACCTCGCCACCCTCGGAGTCGGTCTTGCCCTGGACGACCGCGGAGAACTCGATCTGCAGGCGGCGCGGCAGGTCCAGCGCGTGATCGGTCTTCAGCAGGTACGCGACGCCGCCCTTGCCGGACTGCGAGTTCACCCGGATCACGGCCTCGTAGGAGCGGCCCAGGTCCTTCGGATCAACGGGGAGGTAAGGCACGGCCCACTCCATCTCGTCGATCGTCTTGCCCGCGGCCTCGGCGTCGGCGGCCATCCGCTCGAAGCCCTTCTTGATCGCGTCCTGGTGCGAGCCAGAGAACGCCGTGTAGACGAGGTCGCCCGCCCAGGGGCTGCGCTCGGGCACCCGCAGCTGCGTGCAGTACTCCGCGGTGCGGCGCACCTCGTCCAGCTGGGAGAAGTCGATCATGGGGTCGATGCCCTGCGTGAACATGTTGATGCCCAGCGCGACGAGGTCCACGTTTCCGGTGCGCTCGCCGTTGCCGAAGAGGCAGCCCTCGATGCGGTCGGCGCCGGCCAGGTAGCCCAGCTCGGCGGCGGCAACGCCCGTGCCGCGGTCGTTGTGCGGGTGCAGCGAGAGGATCACGTTCTCGCGGTGGTTCAGGTTACGCCCCATCCACTCGATCGAGTCGGCGTACACGTTCGGGGTGGCCATCTCGACCGTGGCGGGCAGGTTGATGATGACCTTGCGCTCTGGGGTCGGCTCGAAGACCTCGAGCACGGCGTTGCACACCTCGGCGGCGTACTCCAGCTCGGTGCCCGTGTAGGACTCGGGCGAGTACTCGTAGAAGATCTCGGTGCCCGCGGCGATCGGCTCGGCCGCCTTGCAGAGCTTCGCGCCCTCGACCGCGATCTGCTTGATGCCCTCCCGGTCGGAGCGGAACACGACGTCGCGCTGCAGGATCGAGGTCGAGTTGTAGAGGTGCACGATCGCCTGCTTCGCGCCGACGAGCGACTCGTAGGTGCGGGTGATGAGGTGCTCGCGCGCCTGGGTGAGCACCTGGATCGTGACGTCGTCGGGGATCGCGCCGTCCTCGATCAGGTGGCGCACGAAGTCGAAGTCGGTCTGGCTCGCGGAGGGGAAGCCGACCTCGATCTCCTTGTAGCCCATCTTCACGAGCAGGTCGAACATGATCCGCTTGCGCTCGGGGCTCATCGGGTCGATCAGGGCCTGGTTGCCATCGCGGAGGTCAACCGCGCACCAGCGCGGGGCCTCGGTGATGGTCTTCGTGGGCCAGGTCCGGTCCGGCAGGTCTACGGCGATGATCTCGCTGAAGGGGCGGTACCGGTGGATCGGCATTGCGGAGGGCTTCTGGTGGTTCTGCATGATCTTCCTTACGAGGGGTTCTTGGTTCAGCCAAGCACAAACTCCGCGACGAGGAAGGCCTGAGAATTAGGCCTCGTCGCGGCAGCTAAGGAGAAGCAGACCGTTCAGCACACGTCCACTGTACCATCCCGCTCGGCCGCGTGGGATACCAACCGGTGGGTCCGGCCTAGAAGCCGAGCTTGCCGAGGGACTTCGGGTCGCGCTGCCAGTCCTTGAGGACCTTCACGCGGAGCGAGAGAAACACGCGCTGGCCGAGCAGCGGCTCGATGCCCGCGCGGGCCCGCTCCCCCACCGAGCGCAGCCGGGAGCCGCCCTTGCCGATGATGATGCCCTTCTGGCTGTCGCGCTCCACGAAGATGTTCGCGTAGATTTCGATGAGCCCGTCCTCGCGCTCGACGCGGTCCTCGACCGTGACGGCGATGGAGTGCGGGAGTTCGTCGCGCACGCCGTCCAGGGCGGCCTCGCGGATCAGCTCGGCGACCCGGTCCTCATCGCCCTCGTCGGTCAGCGTCTCCTCGGGGTACAGCGCGGGCGAGACCGGCATGAGCCCGAGCACGACCTCGGTGAGCACGTCGAGCTGCTCCCCCGCGACGGCAGACAGCGGAATGACGGCGTCCCAGTCGCGCAGCTCGCCGATCCGGGCGAGCTGATCAATGGCCTCCTCGCGGCTGGCGACGTCCATCTTGGTCACGATCGCGACCTTCTTGGCGCGCGGGAAGCCGTCGAGCTCGTCGTTGATGAAGCGGTCGCCCGGGCCGAGCTTTTCGTTCGCGGGCACGCAGAAGCCGATCACGTCCACGTCGCCGAGGGTCGTCTTCACGAGGGCGTTCAGCCGCTCGCCGAGCAGGGTCCGCGGGCGGTGCATGCCGGGGGTGTCCACGATGATGAGCTGACCCTCCGGCCGGTGCACGATGCCGCGGATCGTGCGCCGGGTCGTCTGCGGCTGCGGGCTCGTGATCGCGACCTTCTCGCCGACGAGCGCGTTCGTGAGCGTGGACTTGCCCACGTTCGGGCGGCCGACGAAGGAGACGAATCCGGCGCGGAAGGGGGTCTGGTCGGGCTCGGTCATGCGGAGTCTCCTCGGTGGGGGGTGCTGGGGTTCTGGGGGGTGCGCTCGGCGCGGTCCTTGCGATCGATGCGCGGGATGCGGTCGGTGGACACCCGTTCGTG
>NZ_JAPFRB010000008.1:20715-24301 GCF_035726885.1 Leucobacter sp. M11
CGATCACCGCGCTCAGGTTCTTGCGGCGCTGGTCGAACTGCTCCGCGACGAGGCGGATGCCCTCGACGGTGACCTCGTCGCCCGGCTCGGCAAGCCGGCCGAGGGCCTTCGTGAAGAGCCCGCCGACGGTGTCGACGTCCTCGTCGTCCAGGTCCAGGCCGAAGAGCTCGCCGAGCTCGTCGACCGCGACGCGGGCGTTCACGCGGAACAGGCCGCCGTCCAGGACCTCGACCTCGGATTCCTCGCGGTCGTGCTCGTCGTTAATCTCGCCGAGCAGCTCCTCGATGAGGTCCTCCATCGTGACGAGCCCGGCGATGCCGCCGTACTCGTCCACGACCATCGCGAGGTGGTTCGCTTCGCGCTGCATCTCGCGCAGCAGGGAGTCGGTCTTCTGCAGGTCGGGCACGAACTGGGCGGGCTTCATCAGCCGCGTCACGCGCTCGACCTCGGCCTCCTCGGGGCGGCGCAGCACGAAGCGCGCGACGTCGCGCAGGTAGAGCACCCCGGCGATGTCGTCCACGTCGTCGCTCACGACGGGGATCCGCGAGTGCCGGGAGGTCAGCAGCAGCTCCAGCGCCTCGGTGACGGTCGCCTCTGGTTCGATCGTGACCATGTCGGTGCGGGGCACCATGACCTCGCGCACGACCGTGTCGCTGAACTCCAGGAGCGAGTGAATGTACTCCCGGTCGTCCTCCTCCAGCAGCTCCTGCTCGGCCGCCTGGTCGACGATGCTGAGCAGCTGCTGCTCATCGCGCAGCCGCTCCCCGCTGCCGCGGCCGGGCGTGACCCGGTCCCCGAAGCGGATCAGGCCGGTCGCGAGCGGACCGATCACGACCCGGATGCCGTGCACGAAGCGCGCCGTGAAGCGGATGAGGGCGTCGGGGTGGTGCGTGCCCACGCTGCGCGGGCTGGAGCCGACGAGCACGTAGGTCACGCCGATCATCACCACGGAGGCGATCAGGAGCACGAGCCACGGGGTCTGCACGGTCTCCGCGAGGCTCAGCGTGACGAGCACCGCGGCGATCGTCTCGGCCATGACCCGGACAAAGTTCAGGGCGTTGATGTGACTCGGCAGGTCCTCGGCGATCGCGCGGATCGACCGGGTCACCTTCGGGTTCTTTGCCTCCAGGTCGAGCAGATCCGCCCGGGACCGCACGCTGAGCGCGGCGTCGGTCGCCGCGAGCAGGCCGCCGACGGCCAGCAGCACGGCGGCGCTTCCGAGGAACAGGAAGAGCACCGCCGGGCTCATCGGCCGCGCTCTGCCATCGCGAAGGACAGCAGGATGTCCCGCTGCAACCCAAACATTTCGGCCTCCTCCTCGGGGGCCGCGTGGTCGAAGCCAAGCAGGTGCAGCATCCCGTGCGTGAGCAGCACCTGCACCTCCTGCTCCAGGGCGTGCCCGGCGTTCTCCGCCTGCACCGCGGCGACCTGCGGGCAGATCACGATGTCGCCGAGGAGCCCGGCGGGGGTCTCGCGGTCCTCGGTGCCCGGGCGCAGCTCGTCCATCGGGAAGCTCAGGACGTCGGTCGCGCCGGGCTCGTCCATCCACTGCACGTGCAGGCGCTCCATCGCGGCCTCGTCCACGAGCATCACGGCGAGGTCGGCGTCGGGGTGGACGTGCAGGGTCTGCAGGACGAAGGCGGCCAGCCGCAGCAGGGTGCCCTCCTCGACCGTCATCTCCGACTCGTTGTTGATCTCGACGCTCATGCTTCGCTGTCCTCGCTCGTGCGGTTCTCGGGTGGTTCGGTGCTGGGGTTCTGGGCCTCGCCCCGCTCGGCTGCGCGCCGGCGGGCGAGCTGCTGCTCGTCATACTCGGAGTAGGCATCGACGATGCGACCGACCAGGCTGTGCCGGACGATGTCGTCGCTCGTGAGCCGGGCAAAATGGATGTCGTCGACGCCGTCGAGCACCCGGGTCACGAGCCGAAGGCCGGACGCCGGCAACGGCAGGTCCACCTGGGTGATGTCGCCCGTGATGACCATCTTCGAGCCGAAGCCGAGCCGGGTCAGGAACATCTTCATCTGCTCGGGCGTCGTGTTCTGCGCCTCGTCGAGGATGACAAAGGATTCGTTCAGGGTGCGGCCGCGCATGTAGGCGAGCGGCGCAACCTCGATCGTGCCGTTGGCGAGCAGCTTCGGCACGACATCGGTGTCGAGCATCGCGCCGACCGCGTCAAACAACGGGCGCAGGTAGGGGTCAATCTTGTCCTCGAGGCTGCCGGGCAGGAAGCCGAGCCGCTCCCCCGCCTCGACGGCGGGGCGGGTCAGCACAATCCGGTTGACCTCGCGGCGCTGCAGGGCCTGCACGGCCTTCGCCATCGCGAGGTAGGTCTTGCCGGTGCCCGCCGGGCCGATGCCGAAGGTGATCGTGTGCTCGTCGATCGCCCGAACGTAGTCGCGCTGCCCCTGGGTCTGCGCCCGGATCGATTTGCCGCGCACGGCGAGGATCGGCTCCCCCAGCGCCTGGGCCGCGGACTCGGGCAGCCCCGCGTCGACGAGCCGGGTCACCTCGCGCAGATCGTGCTGTCCGAGGCCGCGGTTGGCCCTCGCCACCCCGAGCAGCTCGCGCACCACGGCGTCCGCTCGGCGCACGGGCGTGGCCTCGCCCGTCAGGGTGAGCACCTCCCCGCGCAGGTGAAAACCGACGCCCGGGTGCTCGCGTTCGAGCTCGCCGATGAGCCGGTCCTCTGGGCCGAGGAAGAGCACCGGGTTCACCCCGGTCAGGTGGATGGTTTGGCTGAAAACTGGCTCAGGATCCAAGAAGGGCGCTCTCCTCAAGGCCACCGGCGAGCACATGGGCGTGCACGTGGAAGACGGTCTGGCCCGCGGTCGGGCCGTTATTAAACACCAGGCGGTACTCGCCGTTGGCGTGCTCCTCGGCAAGCTGCTTGGCGACGGCCACCATCTCCGCGAGGAGCGCCGGGTCGCCCGCGGCGAGCTCGGTCACGTTCGCGTAGGCCGTGCTCTTCGGGATCACCAGGATGTGCACGGGGGCCTGCGGGGCCATGTCGTGGAACGCGATCACGCGTTCGGTCTCCGCGAGCCGGGTCACCGGGATCTCGCCCGAGACGATCTTGCCGAAAACAGTTTCTTCTGCCATATCGCCAGTCTAACCCGTGATCCGGCCGGAGAACCGGGATCGAGCGGGACTCACCACCGGCCGAGCCGCACGTTGAGCACGGCGAGGGCCGCCGGTCCCGCGCTGGAGGTGCGCAGGACGGTGTCCCCGAGGCTCACGGTGCGCGCGCCCGCCGCCGTCAGCGCGTCGAGCTCCTCGGGGCTCAGCCCGCCCTCTGGGCCGACCACGAGCGCGACCTCGGCAGCGCCCTCAAGCACCTCGCGGGGCAGCGCGGACAGGCGCTCGGCAGCGCCCGGGTGCAGCACAAGCACCGTGCGCCCGGCCGCCCAGGCGGCGAGCTCCCGCGAGTCAACGGGGGTCAGGATCTCGGGGATCCGGGCCCGGAGCGACTGCTTCGCCGCCTCCCGAACGATCGCGCGCCAGCGCTCAACGCCCTTCGCCCGCTTCTCCGCGTTCCAGCGCGACACCGAGCGAGTGGCCTGCCAGGGCAGCACCCCGTCGACCCCGT
>NZ_JAPFRB010000008.1:24334-27252 GCF_035726885.1 Leucobacter sp. M11
GGTCCCCCTTCGCGAGCGCCTGGACGAGCAGGAGCCGGGGCGCGGGAGCGGGCTCCGCGCGCACCGCGCCGAGGCGAACGGTGAACGCCTTCCCGGCGACCCTCGTGACCTCGGCGTCCGCGAGGCGGCCGGAGCCGTCGCCGATCAGAATCGTCTCGCCCGCGCGGATCCGGCTCACGGTTACGGCGTGCCGACCCTCCGGACCGCCGATCGTCAGCTCCGCGCCGTCGGCGAAGGCCTCCGGGCTCTCGGGCTCCGCGAAGTAGAGATTCGCCACGGCTTAGCGGAAGAAGCGGTCGCGGATCTTGCCGAACATGCCCTGCTGGAACTCGCCCAGGTGCGGCGGCTTCGGCTTCTGCAGCGCGTGCAGCTGGCGGACCAGCTCCTGCTCGCGCTTGCCGAGCTTCGTCGGGATCACCGTGTGCACCGCGATCTTCAGGTCGCCGCGCGCGTTCGAGCGGAGCTTCGTGATGCCGCGGTTCTTGATCGTGAGCACATCGCCGCTCTGCACGCCCGCCCGGATCTCGAGCTCAACGGGGCCGTCCAGGCCCTCGATCGTGGTCTCGGTGCCGAGCACGGCGTCGGTCATCGCGACCTCGAGGGTCGCCAGCAGGTCGTCGCCCTCGCGGCTGAACACGTCGTGGTGGCTGACGCGGAACTCGATGAAGAGATCACCGTTGGGGCCGCCCGCGGGTCCGGCCTCGCCGCCGCCGCGCATCTGCATCCGGGTGCCGGTCTCGATGCCGGACGGGATGTCCAGCGAAATGGTCTTGCGCTCGCGCACGCGGCCCTTGCCGTCGCAGGTGACGCAGGGGTTCTCGATCACGGTGCCGTGTCCCTGGCAGGTGCCGCAGGGGTGGTTCGTGACGACGTTGCCGAACATCGAGCGCACCTGGCGCTGCACGAAGCCAGAGCCGTGGCAGATGTCGCAGGTCGAGGGCGAGGTGCCGGGCTGGCAGCAGCTGCCGTCGCAGGTCGCGCAGCGCACGGCGGTGTCGATGGGCACCTCGCGCTTCGTGCCGAAGACGATGTCTTCGAGGCTCACGTCGATCCGGATCAGGGCGTCCTGGCCCTGCTCGGCGCGGGGGCGCGGCCCCTGCTGGCCGCCGAAGCCGCCCTGCCCGCCGAAGAAGGTCTCGAAGATGTCGCCAAAGCCGCCGAAGCCGCCCTGCCCGTTGCCCGAGCCGCCCAGGTCGTACTGCTGCCGCTGCTGCGGGTCGCTGAGCACGTCGTAGGCGTGGGTGACGTCCTTGAACTTCTCCGAGGCCTCGGGGCTCGGGTTCACGTCCGGGTGCAGCTCGCGGGCGAGCTTCCGGTACGCCTTCTTGATTTCTTCCGGGCTTGCGTCGCGCTCGACGCCCAGGACTCCGTAGTGGTCAGCCACGTGCGGTGACTCCTTCGTATTCGGGGTGATTCACGTTGTGGGGGAAAATCTGTGGGGGGATCACGGCTTAGTCGTTCGAGGCCAGGAGCTTGCTCAGGTAGCGGGCCACGGCGCGCACCGAGGCGATGTTCCCCGCGTAGTCCATCTGCATCGGCCCGAGCACCGCGAGCCGCGCTGAGGAGTCGTCGCCGCCCTCGTAGCGGCTCGCGAGCACGGCGGTCTCCGGGAGCCCGTACTGGGCGTTTTCCCGGCCGATCGAGGCGCGCACGATCTCGCCGTCCGTCACGAGCTCGGACACGAGCCGGAGCAGGGCGACCTGCTCCTCAATCGCCTCGAGCACCGGCGTGACATTGGCCGCGAACTCGTGCCCGCTGCGGAGCAGGTTCGCGGTGCCCGCGAGCGCGATGCGGTCGGAGCGGTTGGAGCGGATCTGCTCGGCGATGACCGCGAGCACGGAGCGGATGATCGTGCCGTCGGCGGGGTCCGCCCAGGTTTCGAGGTCGGCGTCAAGCGCGTCGAGCCGCGTGGCGGCCGCCTCAAGGTCGTGCCCCATGATCTCGCCCATGACCCGGTCCCGGAGCCCGCTCACCCAGGCCTCGCTGACGCGGGCGGCGGGGAGCCGGGCGACGTGCTGCTCGACGACGCCGGTGCCGGTGATCAGGACGCACAGCACGCGGTTCTCGCCCACCGGGACGAGTTCGAGGTGCCGGATCACGGCGCGACGCAGCGTGGGGTACTGCACGACGGCGACCTGGTTCGTGAGCTGGGCGAGCAGCCGAACGGTGCGGCTCAGGGCATCGTCGAGGTCCTCGGACTCGCCGAGGAAGCGCTCGATCGCGCGCCGCTGGGCCACGCTCAGCGGGCGCACCTCGGCGAGGGTATCGACGTAGAGCCGGTAGCCCTTGTCCGTGGGCACCCGGCCGGAGGAGGTGTGCGGGGCCACGATGAGCTCCTCGTCCTCCAGCATCGCCATGTCGTTGCGGATCGTGGCGGCGGAGACGCCGAAGTTGTGTCGGTCCACGATCGCCTTGGAGCCGACCGGCTCGTGCGAGGACACGTAGTCATTGACGATCGCTCGCAGGACGTCAAGCCCCCGGTCCGTGACCACGTTTCCTCCCGGCTACTCAGCGTGCCGCCCTTCGGCTGGCACTCGTACATTGCGAGTGCCAAGTCTAGCGCACGGTCCGGGACGTTTCCCGGGAGGCCACGCCCGGCGGCTCAGCCCTCGGCGAACGACCCGCCCCGGGCCCCGGCTTCCTCGGCGGTGAGCACGAGATCGTCGGTCTCCTCCTCGTCCACCCAGACCAGGGTGACCCGCAGGGGCCGCCCGCTCGCCTCCTCCGGCACCTCCAGGGAGTTTTCCTGCGGCCCGTAATCCGCCGTGCAGACCTGGAACTGCGCGGTCTTGAGCTCGACTCGGAGCTCGTCGGCAGCTGGCGCGGTCACCGTTCCGACGGCGGGCACGCAGCTGGAGCTGCCGAACGTGACGAGGTCGAGCGCGCCGTCCGCCGTGAGCGTCGCCGAGGCCGTGAAA
>NZ_JAPFRB010000008.1:27304-27378 GCF_035726885.1 Leucobacter sp. M11
GGGTGGACGGCGCCGGCTTGCTCCCGTCACCGGAGGGCTCCGGGGCGCACCCGGCAAGCGAGGCGGCAAGCAGC
>NZ_JAPFRB010000008.1:27409-27508 GCF_035726885.1 Leucobacter sp. M11
TTCGATTCATCGGGCGCATGCCTCGAGTATGACAAGCCCCGCGCCCAGCGCACCAAATCGTGCCCAAGCCGAGACCGCGCAGGGCGGTCTCTCAGGAAG
>NZ_JAPFRB010000008.1:27553-32926 GCF_035726885.1 Leucobacter sp. M11
TTCGACGAGGCGTTCCGCGTCCGGTCAGGTGCCGAGCAGGCGATGCACGACCGCGTCGGCGAGGAGGCGGCCGCGCAGCGTGAGCACGAGGCGACCGCGCAGCGCCGGGGCGCCCTCGGCGAGGCCGTCGGCGATCAGCCCGGCGACCTCGGTGCGCCCGGCGGCGTCGAGCTCGCTGAGCGGCAGGCCGTCCGCGAGCCGCACCCCGAGCAGGATGCGCTCCACGCGGCGGGTCTCCTCGTCCAGGACCTCGCGGGCGTGCGCCGGGGAGATGCCCTGGTTCACGCGCTCGGCGTAGGGCGCGGGGTGCTTCACGTTCCACCAGCGCACCCCGCCCACGTGGCTGTGTGCCCCGGGCCCGGCCGCCCACCAGTCCTCCCCCGTCCAGTAGGACAGGTTGTGCCGCGAGCGGTGCTGGGTTCCGCGGGACCAGTTGCTGATCTCGTACCAGTCGTAGCCCGCGGCCGCGAGCTTCGCGTCCGCGAGCTCGTACATATCGGCGTGCAGGTCGTCGCTCGGGGCCTCGATCTCGCCGCGGCGGATCCGGGCGGCGAGCTTCGTACCGTCCTCGACGATCAGCGCGTACGCGGAGAGGTGATCGGGCTCGCAGGCGAGCGCAACGTCCAGGGAGCGCTCCCAGTCCTCACGCGTCTCCCCCGGCGTGCCGAAGATCAGGTCGAGGCTGAACTCCAGGCCCGCCTCGCGCGCCCAGCGGGTCACGAGCGGCACCCGCTCCGGGCTGTGCGTGCGATCCAGGGTCGCGAGCACGCTCGGCACCGCGGACTGCATCCCGAAGCTGATCCGGGTGAAGCCGCCCGCGGCAAGCTCCCGCAGGTACGCCGCGTCAACCGAGTCCGGGTTAGCCTCGGTCGTGACCTCGGCGCCGGGGACGAGCCCCCACTCCTCGCGGATGGTGTCGAGCATCATCACGAGGTCGGCGGCGGGCAACAGCGTCGGGGTGCCGCCGCCGAAAAACACCGTGCTCACGGGGCGCTCGGGGAGCTCGGCACGGCGCAGGGCGCGCGCGCCGAAGCGCAGTTCCTCGGCCGCCTGGCCCGCGAAGTCGGCGCGCTTGGTGCCGCGCAGCTCCTCCGCCGTGTAGGTGTTGAAGTCGCAGTAACCGCACCGCACGAGGCAGTACGGCACGTGCACGTAGATGCCGAGCGCCCGCTCCTCGGCGCCGGGCAGCACCGAGGCGGGGAGCGAGCCGTCCGTGGGAACCGGATCGCCCGCGAGGGTCACGCTGGGCATCTAGCGCCCGCCGTCCTCGGGGGCGTCGGGCTGCCCGGGCGCTGCCTCGGCGGCATCTGCCACGGCCGGGGCTTCCAGGATTGAGTCTTCCAGGGTTGGGTCAGCCACAGCGGGGTCTGCCACGGCGGCATCTTCCGGGGCAGGCGTCTCCGCGGCGTCGACGACGTCGCCCACCATCCGCAAGGGCAGCAGGGCCCGCAGCTGCTCCAGGGAGCTCGCCTGCGCGCCCTTGATGATGCCCTTGCCCTTGATGCCGAGCAGGCCGTTGCTGGGGGCCGTGAGGAAGCCGCGCACCGTGGCCCACACGGAGCCGTCCGGGCGGCGCTCCACGAGGAAGAGCTCCTCGCCGACCGCGCCCGACTCATCGGCGGTGCCCATGGCAAAGCCGACGCGGTGCTTCTCGTCCACGACGTAGACGACGCGGACGCGCCGGGGCTCGCGCTTCCCGGCCCACACGAGCGTCGCCGACGTGCCCGCGGTCACGAAGCGCTCACCGGTCGGCGCGTACTGGGTCTCCTCGACGGCGCCAGCGGACACCGGGTCGCCGGCCTCGTTAAAGGCGATGCCGGGGTACTCGGAGCCCGCGCCCTCGACCAGCTCGGTCACCTCGATGCCGGCGCCGCGCTGGGCACCCCAGGTCATCAGGGCGCTGGAGGCGGCGATGAAGCGCTCCTGCCCGCTGCCGAGCCGCACCTCCTCCGCGTAGGGCGTCGACCCCTCCGGCGGGTACCGGAGCACGCTGGGGTCGTTTGACGCGCCGACAGCTCCGTAGCTGACGGCCAGGTCGACGTGCGAGGCGCGGCGCTTGGTCACTTCTTCGCCGCGTCCTTCGTCTCGGTGTCCCCGGACAGGGCGGCGATAAACGCCTCCTGGGGCACCTCGACGCGGCCAACCATCTTCATCCGCTTCTTGCCCTCCTTCTGCTTCTCGAGCAGCTTGCGCTTTCGGCTGATGTCACCGCCGTAGCACTTGGCGAGCACGTCCTTGCGGATCGCGCGGATGGTCTCGCGCGCGATGATCCGCGCGCCGATCGCGGCCTGAATCGGCACCTCGAACTGCTGGCGCGGGATGAGCTTGCGCAGCCGCTCCGCCATCATCGTGCCGTAGGCGTAGGCGTTGTCCTTGTGCACGATCGCACTGAAGGCGTCGACCTGCTCGCCCTGGAGCAGGATGTCGACCTTCACGAGATCGGCTTCCTGATCGCCCATCGGCTCGTAGTCGAGGCTCGCGTAGCCCTGCGTGCGGCTCTTCAGGTGGTCGAAGAAGTCGAAGACGATCTCGCCGAGGGGCATCGTGTAGCGCAGCTCCACGCGGTCTTCGCCGAGGTACTCCATGCCGAGCAGGTTGCCGCGGCGGCTCTGGCACAGCTCCATGATCGTGCCGACGTAGTCCTTCGGGGCGAGGATCGCGACCTTCACGACGGGCTCGCGCACGCTCATGATCTTGCCGCCGGGGAACTCGCTCGGGTTCGTCACGGTCACGGACTTGCCGTCCTCGCCCGTGACCTCGTAGATCACGGAGGGGGCGGTGGCGATCAGGTCGAGGCCGAACTCGCGCAGCAGCCGCTCGGAGATGATCTCCAGGTGCAGCAGGCCGAGGAAGCCACAGCGGAAGCCGAAGCCGAGCGCCACGGAGGTCTCGGGCTCGTACTGCAGGGCCGCGTCGGAGAGCTTCAGCTTGTCGAGCGCCTCGCGGAGCACCGGGTAGTCGGAGCCGTCGATCGGGTAGAGCCCGGAGAACACCATCGGCTTCGGGTCCGTGTAGCCGGGCAGCGCCTGCTCGGCGGGCTTCTGCGCGCTCGTGATCGTGTCGCCGACCTTCGACTGGCGCACGTCCTTCACGCCGGTGATCAGGTAGCCGACCTCGCCGACGCCGAGCCCCTTGGAGGGCACGGGCTCGGGCGAGGACACGCCAACCTCGAGCGCCTCGTGGTTGGAGCCGGTGCTCATCATCTGAATCTTCTCGCGCGGCTTGATGTTGCCGTCGATCATCCGAACGTAGGTCACCACGCCGCGGTAGGAATCGTAGACGGAGTCGAAGATCATGGCGCGGGCCGGGGCGTCGGCGTCACCGACGGGGGCGGGCACGTTCTGCACGACCGAGTCGAGGAGCTCCTCCACGCCAACTCCGGTCTTCCCGGAGACGCGCAGCACGTCCTCTGGCTTGCCGCCGATGAGGTTCGCGATTTCCAGCGCGTACTTCTCGGGGTCCGCCGCGGGCAGGTCGATCTTGTTCAGCACGGGGATGATCTGCAGATCGTTTTCCATCGCGAGGTAGAGGTTCGCGAGCGTCTGCGCCTCGATGCCCTGCGCGGCGTCCACGAGGAGGAGCGCGCCCTCGCAGGCGGCGAGGGACCGGGAGACCTCGTAGCTGAAGTCGACGTGACCGGGGGTGTCGATCATGTTGAGCGCGTAGCTCTTCCCGTCGACCTCCCACGGCATCCGCACGGCCTGCGACTTGATGGTGATGCCGCGCTCGCGCTCGATGTCCATCCGGTCCAGGTACTGCGCCCGCATCTCGCGGTCGGGGACGGAGCCGGTGATCTGGAGCATGCGGTCAGCGAGCGTCGACTTGCCGTGGTCGATGTGCGCAATAATGCAGAAATTGCGGATCGACGCCGGCGGGGTCGCGGCGGGGACCTGTGGGTTCAAAGTGCGTGGAGACATTGCCGCCCATTATCCCATGCGCGGGGCTCTCGCGGGGCCAACGCTCCCAGACAGCGCGCGTACACTCCTGCTGGGTCGGCCCCCGCGCCGCCCCAGACGTGGCCCCCAGGCCGATTCCGAAGCGCCGCCGAGAAAGGACGCACGCGTGGTTTCCTCCGAGCACACCCCAGAGCTGGCTGCCGAGCAGGCTGCCGACCTGACTGCTGACCCGGCTGCCGAGCTGGCTCCCGTTCCGGCCCCCGAGAGCGACGCGGAGACGCGTCGCGCGGTGCGCAACCGGCTCCGCCGCGCGCAAGGTCAGCTCGCCGCCCTCATCGACGCGGTGGACGACGGGGCGGACTGCCGGGACGCCGTGACGCAGCTGTCCGCGGTCTCCCGCGCCCTGGACCGGGCCGGGTTCCTCATGATCGCCCACGCGATGCGCGACTGCGTCACCGTCACCGAGGAGGACCGCCCCGAGGGCACGCCCACGGTCGCCGAGCTCGAAAAGCTGTTCCTCACCCTCGCCTAGGCGCGCGCGCCACCCTCGCCGAGCCGCGCGCGCCGACCGGCTCCGGGATCCGCGGCGGGTTTCGCCGGATTCCCCGCGACATTTCGCGGATCGCCGCCCCCGAGCCGCAGCTTTCTCGGCCCGGTCGGCCCAAAACGGTTCCGCG
Organism: Leucobacter sp. M11; assembly: GCF_035726885.1. Classification (NCBI taxonomy): domain Bacteria; kingdom Bacillati; phylum Actinomycetota; class Actinomycetes; order Micrococcales; family Microbacteriaceae; genus Leucobacter; species Leucobacter sp. M11. Next base: position 32,127 of record NZ_JAPFRB010000008.1, read on the forward strand.
GGCTGGGCAGAGGTGATAGAGTTTGTTGTTGGCTTGCGTGTGGTGTTATCCATACGAAATCCGCGAGGTGCCCTCTCTCACCGAACGGACTATCCGAAATCCATTTCGAAAGAAAGTTTTACACAACGTGGCAAACATTAAGTCGCAGATCAAGCGTATCGGCACCAACAAGAAGGCAACCGAGCGCAACCGCGCCGTGAAGAGCGAGCTTCGCACCGCGATCCGCAACGCCCGCAAGGCCATCACCGCCGGTGAGAAGGACCTCGCCGTGAAGAACGTCGCCATCGCGAACCGCAAGCTGGACCAGGCCGCCTCCAAGGGCGTCATCCACAAGAACCAGGCAGCGAACCGCAAGTCGGCTCTGGCTTCCAAGGCCGCCAAGATCTAATCTCGCTCCGCGAGCAATCAGCCCCCGTCCTCGGACGGGGGCTTTTTCGTGCCCGCGGGGCTCAGGCTGGCTCGGCCCGCGCCCGGAGCCGGTCGAGGCGGAGGCCCGGGGTCTGCTCCATCGCTCGGCGCAACACCGAGAACACCGTGCCGGAGTGCGCCATCGTGTGGGTGACCCGGGTTCCCGCGCCCTCGGGGGCGAGCAGCCACTCGGCCCGCTCCACGCTGCCCGCCACGCGCAGCACCCAGGAGATCCGGTCCTCGTCCACGCTGAGGTAGCTCAGGGTCGCCCTCCCGGGGAGCCGGGTGGTGACGGGGTAGGGATGCTCCAGCCGGGCGACGGCGTCCCGGGTCGCGATTGCCGTGAGGGCGGGATTCCACTCGGGCAGCTCGGCGATGTTACGGAGGATGTC
>NZ_JAPFRB010000008.1:32966-33133 GCF_035726885.1 Leucobacter sp. M11
GTGAACTCGTTCATGCCAGTCCCCTTCCAGAGGGCCCGGGGTTCCTGGAGCGCCCAGCTCGATCCACGGCTGCCCCTGTCGGTGCGTGTGGTCCTTCGAGTGTAAGCCGTCTCCCGGCGAGGCCCGTCCGCGCAGCGCACCGGCGGGTGCGCTCAGCGGCCTCTTGA
>NZ_JAPFRB010000008.1:33190-36887 GCF_035726885.1 Leucobacter sp. M11
TCAGCGGGCGGCCCTTGCGCGCGAGGAGGAGCAGGTAGCTCTCCAGGGCGTACTCGGGGTCGCGGGCGCCGCCCTTGAGTTGCCACTCGGTCTCGGCGGCGGCCTCGATGGCGCGGGCGAGGTCGGCCTCGCGCCAGCCCCGGCTGTCCTGCATCGCGCGGTCCACCTGCCAGGGGGCCATGCCGAGCTCTTTGGCAAGCTGGGCGCTGCCGCCCCTGGCGCCGTAGGTGCGGGCCATCGCGCGCACCTTCATGTTGACGGCGGCGAGCAGCGGAATGGGGTCCGTGCCGGAGGCCAGCGCGTGCCGGAGCAGGATGAGCGCGTCGCCCGATTTGCCCGCGATGGCCGCGTCGGCCACCTTGAAGGCGTTCGTCTGCACCTGCCCCGCGTAGTAGCGCTCGACCGTGCCCTCGTCGATGCGGGTGCCCGCGTCGGCGACGAGCTGCTCGCAGGCCGCGGCGAGCTCGGCGAGCTCTCCCGTGAAGGCCTGCGCGAGCATCCGCAGGGCCCCCGGGGCGATCTGCGCGCCGAGGCGGCGAAACTCGGCCTGCACGAAGGAGAAGCGGTCCGCGTCCTTCTTGATCTCGGCGCAGACGACCTCGATGCCCCCGCCCTGGCCGGAGCGGATCAGGTCGAGCACGGCCTTGCCGCGCTGGCCGCCGCCGTGGCGCAGGGTCACCGTGGTGCCCTCGGCCGGATCGGCGAGATAGCGCTTCATGTCGGCGAGGAAGTCGTCGCTGCTCTTTTCGACGGCGGAGACGCGGATCAGCCGCGGCTCCCCGAACAGGGAGGGGCTCGCGAGCGTGAACAGCTCCCCCGCGCCGTAGCCCGCCGCGTCCACGTCAGACACCTCAAGGGACGGGTCCTGGGCGAGCAGGTCGTCGCGCACCGCGCGCCCGGCGCGGTCCGCGAGGAGCGTCTCGGGGCCGGTGATGAGCACCACGGGCGCGGGCCGGGCCTCGGACCAGGCCAGCTGCGCAATTTTGGCGCGCGCGCCAGCCCGTGCCGGTTGTTTTTTCGCTGCGACTGCCACCCCCGCAGTCTACCGCGCCCCGCCCACACCCGGGCCGCCCGGGCATCGCCTGGCGCGCCCGGGGTGCCCGGGCCCAGCGCCCCCTGGCCGAGGATCTCCCGGCCGAGCCAGACGGTGCCGAGTTCATCGGTGCGCAGCGGCTCCGTGCCCGCCTCCGCGAGGGCTCGGAGCGCCTCCGGGCGGGGGTGCCCGTAGCGATTGTCCGCGCCCACGCTGAGCAGGCCAAGCGACGCCGCGTAGCGGCGGTACAGCTCGGGGTCCTGATCGGCCGAGCCGTGGTGGGCGACCTTCACGACGCGGACGGTCCCCGCCGCCGCCGCGGGGAGTTCCGCGCGCACGCGGGCCTGCTCGGGCGCGCCCAGGTCGCCGAGGGCGAGCAGTTCCCAGCCCGGCGCGCTCGCGCGGAGCACGAGGCTCCCCGCGTTGACCGACTCGGGCGGGCGATCCCCCGCGGGGAACAGGATCTCCCAGCTCAGGTCCCCCAGCGTGCCCGCGTCCCCGGCCCCGCCGATCCGGGGCTCGACCCCGGCCCGGCGCAGGGTCTGCGCCACGGGCCGCTCGCCCCGCGCCACGAGCGCCCCCACCGGCTCGGGGGCGATGAGCGCCGCCCGCACCCGATCGGCCACCTCGGGGAGCGCGCCGATGTGGTCGAGGTGGTCGTGGCTGAGCACGAGCAGGTCGATGCGACCAACGCCCGTCTCGCGCAGGCAGCGCCGCAGGGCGGCCGCATCGTCGCCCACGTCGATCAGGATGACCCCGCCCGAGCCGCGCACGAGCACGGCGTCGCCCTGCCCGACGTCGCAGGCGACGATCCGCCAGTCCCCTGTCCCGGCGAGCCGGCTCAGGGCGGGCAGCAGCGCAATCGCGACGCCGAGCGCGAGCCCGGCGGCGAGCACGCGGGTGCCCCCGCCCCGGGAGCCCCGGCCGCGCCGGAGCGCCGCGCCGAGGAGCACGGCGCCCTCGACCGCCGCGAGGAGGAGCGCGCCCGGCCAACCCCCGGGCCAGGGCAGCTGGGCTCCCGGCAGGGAGCCCAGCTGCTGGGCGACCCCCGCGATCCACGCGGCGGGCAGGGCGGCGAGCCAGACGGCGACCTCGCCGAGGACCGGGACGACCCCGCCGAGCAGGCAGGCGAGGAGCCCCAGCACGGTTGCCGCGGGCGCGGCCGGGGCGGCGAGGATATTCGCGGGGATGCCCGTGAGCGGGATGCTGGGTTCGAGCAGGATGAGCAGCGGCTGGCAGGCGAGCTGCGCGACGACGGGCACCGCAACCACCGGGGCGAACCAGCCGGGCAGCCAGCGGCCGAGCCAGCGCGCGAGCGGGACGGCCCCCAGCAGGATGCCCGCGGTCGCGAACACGGAGAGGGCGAAGCCCGCCGACCGGGCCTGCCAGGGATCCGCGGCCAACAGCGCGATGACGGCGACACCGAGGGCCGGGAGCCCCGCGGATTTGCGCCCGCTGAAGACCCCGACGAGGACAACGACGGCCATCACGGTGGCCCGGAGCACGCTGGGTTCTGGACCCGTGACCAAGACGAAGCCGAGCAGGCTGCCCGCGGCCGCGAGCAGGCGCAGCCCCCCACCGACGCCGAGCCGACGGAGCGCGCCGGTGACGAGCCCCGTGATGACCGCGCAGTTGGACCCGGAGACGGCGATGAGGTGGGTCAGCGAGCTGCGCTTCATCCGTTCGTCCAGCTCGGGCGTGACCGCGCGGGTGTCCCCCACGGCGAGGCCCGGGATGAGGCGGCCCGGGTCCCCCGGGACGGCGGCGGCGAGCCGGGCGAGGGTGCCGCGCAGCCGCTGCGCGAGCCCCTGCGCCGGGCCGAGCGGGAGCCGCTCGGGCTCCGCGCGTTCGGCCTGGAGCAGGAGCGCGGCGCTGTCCCCCGGGGCCGCCGCGCGCGCGGAGCCTGTGACGCGGAGCCGGGCCCCCGGGCCGAGCCCCTCGGCGTGCTCCGGGGAGAGCGCGACCGCGAGCGGCACCCGCAGCGCCTGCTCCGCGGCGGCGTCCCCCGGGCGGGCCGTCTGGCTCCGCGCGCTCACCCAGGCGAGCGCGGAGCCGGGCCGCTCGCTGATCCGCGGGTATCCGGTGAGCTCCAGGGTGAACTCGACCACGCCCGACCCGCGAAGCACCGCGTCGAATACGGGGCCGGATCGGGCCGCCTCCCCGGCGCGGAGGGCGAATCCGAGCAGGACGAGCACCGCCAGGGTGACGCCCCCGGCCCCCGCCGCCCGCCGAAGCGCCGGGCGCGCGGCGGGGCAGAGGAGGAACAGGACGAGCGCTCCCCCGCCCGCCCCGAGCCCCAGCCAGAAGAGCAGCGCCCCCGCGCCCGGACGGGCGAGCGCGGCGGCGGTGACCGCCCAGCCCAGGAGCGCCGGCGCGAAGAGCCGGAGATCGGGCCGCGCCGCGCCCGACGGGGGCCCCTCGGGAACCGTTGCGTCGGAGCGCGCGCCCCGGTTGCGAAGCTGCGCAATCGGCGGGATCACACCGTGACGAGGTCGCGCAGGCCGGCGAGGGTGCGTTCCCCGATCCCGGAGACGAGCAGCAGGTCCTCGACCGCCCCGAAGCCGCCGCGGTCCGCGACGTGCGCCAGGATCCGCTCGGCCAGCGCGGGGCCCACCCGCGGCAGCGTTTGCAGTTCCTCGGCGCTCGCCGTGTTGAGGTTCACGA
>NZ_JAPFRB010000008.1:36974-37530 GCF_035726885.1 Leucobacter sp. M11
ACTCGCGGGCGAGCTCGGCGTCGGGAACCCGGAGCTGCTCGCCGTCGGCCACGGGGCGCGCGAGGTTGACCCCGTCGAGGGCGGCTGCCTCGCTCGCGCCCCCGGCGGCGCGCACGGCGTCGATCACGCGCTCCCCCGCGTTCAGCCGATACACGCCCGGCTCGTTCACCTCGCCGAGCACGTGCACCCAGACCGCGCCGTTGGCCGCGGCGGGGTCGTCCTGCGCGGGCCCGGCGAGCGCCCCAGGAGCGCCCGGGTTCGCGGGATCCCCCGGAGCCTCCGGGCTCCCCCGGCGCTCGGCGACGGCGGCTTCCGGGGCCGCCCCGGCCTCGGCCAGGGCGTTGGCCCCGGGCACCCCGCCGCGGAGCAGGGACACCGCGACCGCGCCGCCGAGCACGGCCAGCACCAGCAGCGTCCCGGCGAGCGCGGGGACCCGAACGGCGTCCATCGCCCGCGCCCGGAGGGTCAGCGCCCACCAGCGCACCCGGGCGAGGGGCGTGGCCCGGTCCGGGGGCGTGGCCCGGTCAGGGGCGCGCTCGGGCGGCGCGTCCTCGAC
>NZ_JAPFRB010000008.1:37569-39344 GCF_035726885.1 Leucobacter sp. M11
CTGTGTGGGGTTCATGCGGCCCACGGTAGGCGGGCCGCGCCCGGGCGGGGGCGGTGCGCGGCAACACTGGGGAAAACGGGGGCCGGAGGGCGCGGGTGCGGCCGGTCCTCCGCCGGTCCCCCGCCGCGGCCTCGGAGCCGCTACGGTGAGAACAGGATTTTCCGAGGGAGAAACGTGGACACCACCGTCAGCTGGGTACTCATCGGCACGATCGCACTGGATCTCGTGATCCGCGTCACGGCCATCATCGTGGTGCCGCCAAACCGGCGCCCCACCTCGGGCATGGCCTGGCTGATGGCGATCTTCTTCATCCCCGTGCTCGGCATCATCGTCTTCCTGCTCATCGGCAGCCCGAAGCTGCCGCGGAAGCGCCGCGAAACCCAGCGGGAGATCAACCAGGTGATCGAGCAGACGCTCGCCGCGCACCCCGAGCCCACCGCCCCCGGGGAACCGCACTGGCTGGACTCCCTCATCACGATGAACACGCGGCTCGGCGCGCTGCCCCTGACGGGCGGGAACGAGGCAGAGCTCATCGGCGACTACGACGAGACGATTGCCCGGATGGCCGCCGAGATCGACACCGCGACGACCTATGTGCACGTCCAGTTCTACATCCTCGTCTTCGACCGGGCGACCACCCCCGTCTTCGACGCGATGGCGCGAGCCGTGGCGCGCAGGGTGCGGGTGAACGTCCTCATGGATCACTGGGCGTGCTCCCGGAAGCCCTTCTACCGGGAGACCCAGGCGAAGCTCACCGACATCGGCGTCGAGTGGCACCTGATGCTCCCCCTGAAGCCCCTGGAGGGCAAATTCCAGCGCCCCGATCTGCGCAACCACCGCAAGATCCTCGTCGTGGACGGCACGGTTGCCTACCTCGGTTCCTTCAACCTCACGCACCGCTCCTACAACCTCCCGAAGAACCTGAAGCGGGGCCTGCAGTGGCAGGAGCTGGTCGCGCGCGTCACCGGACCGGCCGTGTACGCCGCCGACGCGGTCTTCCTCAGCGACTGGTACTCGGAGACCGGCGAGGTCCTCGACACCCCCATGATCCGGGCCATCGAGGAGCCAACATCCGCCGGGTCGGCGATCCAAGCCATCGGCTCAGGCACGCTCGAGGCGCAGGTGCTGCCGAGCGGCCCCGGCTTCGAGTACGAGAACAACCTCCGCCTCTTCCTCGGCATGATCCACGGCGCGCAGCAGCGCATCGTCATCACGAGCCCCTACTTCGTGCCCGATGAGTCCATCATGTACGCCGTCACCTCCGCGGTCGCGCGCGGGGTCCCCGTCGACCTCTTCGTCTCCGAGATCGGCGATCAGGCGATGGTCTACCACGCCCAACGCTCCTACTACGAGCAGCTGCTCCGGCACGGGGTGCGCATCTTCCTCTACCCCGAGCCCTACATCCTGCACGCGAAGCACTTCTCCATCGACGACGATGTGGCCCTCATCGGCTCCAGCAACATGGACATGCGCTCCTTCGAGCTGAACATGGAGGTCTCGCTCCTCGTCCGCGGGGAATCCTTCGTGCGGCAGATGCGCGAGGTCGAGGACGAGTACCGGGCGATCAGCCGCGAGCTCACCCTCGACGAGTGGCAGCAGCAGGGCCTCTGGCCCCGCATCCTCGACAACCTGGCCCGGCTCACCTCGGCCCTGCAGTAACGGGGCCGAGGCGCTCGGGCGGCGCGCTCAGCCCGCCCGTTCGGCACGCCCGTCGCGCGTCCAGACCCGTTCGATCTCGGCCCAGTGCTCCGCCGTGAGCAGGCTCGCCGGGGTCA
>NZ_JAPFRB010000008.1:39379-43298 GCF_035726885.1 Leucobacter sp. M11
TCGAGGGCGTCCCCGAGCTCGGCGGGCGACACCGTGTCGTCGCTCCCCCAGAGCCCGATCGACTGCGAGATCCGGTCCGGGTCCCGCGCGCGCAACGCCTCGGCCAGCCCGCGGCTGCGCTCGGGGCCCGCCCCGCTCAGCGCGAAGTAGTCCCAGACGACCAGCTCATCCGCCGCGGCGAGCAGGCGGTCGTAGTCGTGCCCGCTCTCGGGGCGATCCCCCGAGAGATCGCCCTCGGGCGCGCGCACATCGATTTCGAGCCGCGCCCCGTGCTCCCCCGCGATCCGGCGGGCATCCGCCGCGACCCCGGCCAGCACCGAGGAGCGCCACTGGCCGAGCTCGGGGTCGTCCTCCCGAATATCGCCGTCCCGGTCCCGCGGCCAGTCGTGCTGGCCCGAGAACGCGGCAAAGGAGGTGAGGTCTGCCGCGCCGAAGGTCGCCCCGTCGAACATGAACTCGGTCAGCGCGATTCGGTCGGGGGCGTAGCGTTCGGCGACCAGGGCGACCACGTCGAGCAGCCGCTCGCCCACCGGCCCGCTCTCCCACGCCGCGGCCGAGGCGAAGGACTCCGAGCGGTGGCCGTCCGCGCCCTCGCCCGCGACGGATTCGTCTCGGGCGATCCACCCCGGGATGAGGGCGTCGATCGTAAGCGTGATCTCGCGCGGAGCCCCGCTGGGGTCCGTGCGGAGCCCCTCGACCGCCCGCGCGACGAAGTCCTCCCCCGTCTCGGCGACCAGCGCCGACTCCGCCTCCGGGGCCTCTGGCCGGGGGAAGGCGCTCCAGTCGAGTCGGCCGACGGACAGGCTGGCCGAGGTCGCCCCGACCCGGGCCAGCCGGGCGCTCTCCGCCGCCCAGTCGGCCTCGGGGACGACGACGTCCTCGAAGCCGTAGTTGATACGCCGCTCCGGTGGGGAATCCGGAGCGACGCAGCCGGTCAGGAGCGCCGCGAGGGTGATCGCTAAGGCTCCGGGAATGAGGGACCGGGCCGGGCGGTTCATCCGCGCCCCCCGGTCAGGGCGGCCCGGGTGTCACCGGGGCCGAGACGGCGGGCCTCCCGGACCGTCACCACGCCGGTCCGGTCGAGCTTGTTCCAGTGCCCGGGGCGGCCCCTTGCCTCCTGGATGAGCGCGACCAGCATCGTCGCGCCGACGAACACCGAGTAGATCGGCCAGAGCGGGAGCGTCCAGAGGTAGCGCAGGTCGCCCCAGGCCCGGTTCAGGCCCATCGCGTACACCGCGAGCACCGCCGCGGTGACGAGGCCGAGCAGGCCGATCACCCCGAGCAGGTCGTGCGGCAGCAGGGGGCTGTCCACCGCGAGTAACAGGGGAATCCCGGTGAGGACCACGAGCTGCAGCACGGGGATCAGCACCATCGTGATGAGGTTCAGGACGAGGAACAGGCCAAAGACCCCGTAGCGGGGGTTGCCGAGCATCGCGCGGTGCGTCCGGATCGTCTGCAGCAGGCCGCGCGCCCAGCGGACGCGCTGCTTCCACAGGCCAGCGATCGTGGCGGGCGACTCCGCGTAGACGAGCGCGCGCGGGGTGAAGTTCACCCGGTACCCCGCCCGGTACACCCGCCAGGTCAGTTCGAGGTCCTCGCCGAGGGTGTGCTCGTCGAGGGGGCCGGTCTGCTCCAGCACGTCCCGGCGGAACGCGCCGATGTTGCCCGAGACGATCGGCATGCACCAGAGCACGGTGAGGGCCCGGCGGACGAGGCCCGTGCCGATGTGGCTGATCACGGTGAGCAGCTGGGTCTGCACCCGGTTCAGGTTCACCGGGCGGTCGTCGCCGCACACGGCGCCGACCCCGGCGTCGGTGAACCCGGCGAGGATGTGCTCGACCGTGTCCGGGCCGAAGATGCCGTCCGCGTCCACGAACAGGAGCACCTCCCCGGTCGCGCTCGCCGCGCCCCGGTTCAGCGCCGCCCCCTTGCCCGCGTTCTCCTGACCGATGAAGCGCACCCGCTCGTGCCGCTCGGCCAGCCTGGCCATCCGGGCCGCCGTGTCGTCGGTCGAGCCGTCGTCGACGAGGATGATCTCGAGGCCCGGGTAGCGGCTCTGCGCGATCGACGCGACGCAGCTGTCGATCACGAGGCCCTCGTTGTAGCCCGGCACCACGACCGTGACCGAGGGCGTCGCGTCGAGCAGGGTCCAGTCCCCGCGGGCGCGCTCGTGCGCGGCGCGCACCTCGAAGAGCAGGCTCAGCGGCACCGCGAGCAGCTTGAGCGCCCCGAAGAGGAGGATCACGACCCCCGCCGCCGCGAGCCCGGCCACGAGGGCGTCGACCACCGGGCCGGTCACCGGTTCGCCCCAGCCGTGCCGTACTCGGCGAGCACGCGCCCGAGCAGCTCCGGCGCGGCGCGGCTGTTCGCGCCGAAGCGGGCGTTGATCTCGAGCACGACGGGGGTGCCGTCCGGGAGCAGGCGGATGTCCAGGTCAACCGGGCCCGTCAGCCCGAGGGCGTCGACGGCGTCCCGGGCGAGCTCGGCGACGCGCGGGGCGGCCCGGTTCGGGACGGGGACGACCCCCGTCGCGTTGCCGAGCCGACCGTTTCGCCAGCCCGTCTTCCGGAGCAGGTGCACCGTGGTCTCGCCGGGCTCCCCGGCGCTCCGGCTACCCCCGCCCGCGAAGACGACCGGCGCGTACTCCTCCCCCGGCGCGAACTGTTGCAGGAGCTCCCCCTCGCCCAGCGCGGCGAAGGCCCCCGCGGCGTCCGCGTCGAGCAGGCGCACCCCGCGGCCGCCGCGGGACACCCGCGGCTTCGCGATGAAGGGGGCGCCCAGGTCGTCGAGGGCCTCGCCGAGCGAGCCGAAGTCGTCCGGCCGGCCGAAGGCGGGCACGGCGAGCCCGGCCGCGGCGAGCCGCTGCATCGTGCGGAGCTTGTCGTCGGCGTCGAGCACCGCGGCGAGGGGGGCGATCAGCACGGCGACGGCGGGCGGAAAGGTGCCCGCCTGCCGGGCGAGGCCCGGCAGCTCCTCGCTGACCGTGGGGATGAGCAGCTCGGCCGCGGTGCGCCCGGCGATCTCGCGGAGCGCGTCGAGCATGCCGGGGTCGCTCGCCGCGGGCACCCGGTGCTGCTCGGAGACGTGTTCGCCCGGCACGGGAGCGAGGTCCACGCCGATGACGTGGTGCCCCCGGCCGCGGAGCTGCTGGCCCAGGGCGATGCCGGCCGGTCCCCCGGATCCGGTCACGAGGATCCGCATCACAGCCCCCCGAATCCCGCGCCGAGCAGGCGGACCGCTTCGAAAGCCTCGGCGTATTCCCGCTTGGCCTGCGCCCCGCGGAAGGAGGCGATCCCTCGGACGTGTTTCGATTTCATATACGGTTTCCCGGTCTGGCCCGTGTGGGCCTCGACCGCCTTCACTTTGATGTTGATGTACTGGGCGATGTCGATGAAGATGCTGGGGTTGAAGGCCCGGGTCGTCGAGGGGCTCTCGTAGCAAAGGATCGAGGGGTGGTGCCGGGCCGCCCGGAGCGTGGCCTGGTGCACCGCGAAGTGGTCCTGGTGCTGATCGGAGGCGGAGTGGGTGAGCACGATATCCGGGTTGACGCGCAGCAGCTCGTCCTCGATGCTCGCCACCATGTCCCGGTTCCGGCTCGGCAGCTCGGTGTCGGGGTAGTCGAGCACGCTGAGCCGGGTCAGGCCGAGGAAGGCCCCGGCACGGCGCGCCTCGCTCGGGCGCTCCGCCGAGTTGCCGCCCCGGGTGCCCTGGCTCATCACCACGGCGTGCACCTCGTGCCCCTGGTCGATGAGCTTCGCCAGGGTGCCGCCGCAGGCGAGCTCCAGGTCGTCCGGGTGCGCGCCGATGGCGAGGACCACGCGGTGCCGGGCGTCCCGCGGCGGCTGAATCCGCGCGGGCACGAGCACGCTGGCCCCGACGAAGGCCGCGAGCAGCGTCACGATCACGCACAGCTCGTGCA
>NZ_JAPFRB010000008.1:43332-44971 GCF_035726885.1 Leucobacter sp. M11
GTTCACGACGGTCAGGAGCACCGCGGCGATGCCGAAGCACAGGCGCAGCCGCGGGCCGTTCCGGAAGTGCCGGGCGAAGGCGTTGCCGAGGGGGCGGCTCACGAGGAGCAGCCCGGTGAGGGCGCTCAGCAGCAGGCACACGAGGTTCAGGATCATGCGGAGACCCGCCGTGCCCGGGCCAGCGCTGCGCAGCTCGCGCCCAGCAGGAGCAGCCCCCCGCCCAGCAGGGCGTGGCCGGCCCCGGGGGCCTGCCCGGTCTCCGCGAGCGACCGCGCCGCGGGGGCGGCGGGGCCGGCCGGGTTCGGGGGTCCCGGGGGCGTGATCTCCGGCGGGGTCACGGGCGGGGTCACCGGCGGGGTCACGGGCGGCGTCGCTTCGGCGCGGTAACCGAAGTCCAGGCTGAGATCGGCGACCCCGCCCCGGGTGAGATCCAGCCGGGTCAGCGCGAAGCCGACCGAGGAGTCCCGCTCCGGGTCGGCCCCCGCGGGTGCCGGGCTCGGGGCGAGCCCCCGCAGCGCGTCGGCCGAAGCCCCGGAATCAACCGTGACCCGGTAGTGCACCCCGGACGGCAGGGGGGCCAACATGACGAACTGGTATTCGCCGGAGCCGTCCGTGGTGACCGGGGCGACCGACGCGCCGTTCACGGTGCTCGGGGCCAGACCATCGGTCCGGTCGAGCACAAGTCTGACGCCCGCGATGGGGCGATCCGTGTCGTCCTGCAGCCCGTCGCCGTTCGCGTCGAGGAACACGGTGTCCCCGACGGTGACGGGGCCGAGCCCCGAGGCCCGACCCGAGCTCTCCGTCCGCGTCGCCGCGGCCTCGCTCGTCTGCGTCAGGCCGGGGCCCGCGAGGGCGACGGCGTTGCCGAAGCGCTCCTGCGTCGCGCTGAGCACGGTGCCCGTGTAGTCCAGGTTCACGAACTCCCCGTCGCCGATCTGGTCGAGCACCACGGTGAACCCCCCGGGCGAGCAGCGCTGCTCCAGGATGCGCTCGGCCGCGAGCGGCTCGGGTTCGAGCAGGTCGCGCGCGCTCGTGAGCGCCCGCGCGGAGGAGAAGGCGAGCGTCCCGCAGTCGATCGACCAGCCGGGGCCCGGCGTGTCCGTGAGGGTGACGGGCCCGGCGTGCGGCCCCGTCGGCAGCCCCACGCGCCAGCTCAGCGCCCCGGCGGGCGTCACGACGCCCTCGTCCAGGGCGGACCACCCGGCGTACTTCGACAGCTCGCGATGGAGCGGGATCGGCGGCTTCGGCATCCCCGACGTGCGAACCTCCTCGACAAAGCGGGTGCCGCTGCCCACAAACTCCAGGGCGTAGTCCCCGGGGCCGTCCCCCACCACGGTGCGGTCCCAGCGGGACAGGAACGACCCGGACCCCGAGACGCGGGCGTGCCCCTCGACGAAGTCGCCCAGGGTGAACTCCACCGTCTTCCCGCGCCAGGCCGCCGTGGCAACGGGCTCCCCGGCCTCGCTCAGGATCTGCCAGGGGGCCGTGCTCTGCGGGCGGATCTGCTCCGGGAGCACGATCTCGAAGCGCTCCCCGGCCCGGACCTCGTCCGGCACCGCGAACTGAAAGTCAATCCGCAGGGAATCCTCCGTGCTCGTCACCGCCTGCTCCACCGCAATCGCGGTCACCGCGACGGGCT
>NZ_JAPFRB010000008.1:45013-46790 GCF_035726885.1 Leucobacter sp. M11
ACAAAAGCGCCGTCACCCCCAGCGTCGGGAGGACCAGGCGGCGCAGGGACACTCGGTTCGGGCGGGCGACACGTGCTTCAGTCAATGATCAATTCTTTCCGTGAGACAAGCGGAGCGATCGGACCAGGCCCCCACCCCGCACTGCAATCGAGCCCCGGCTCACCCGGAGCGCTTTCGATACAGCTCGACACTAAACACCGCCGCCCGGCCGACACGGCCGCCCTGCGGGATCCGCACCGCAGCGACGGCGTTCCACACCAGGGCTGTGGTTCCTGCGCCCCCGGGGCCGAAAAGTCTGCGGACTTCCACATTCACCGGGCTGTGCCCCGGGTTTCCCGGCCCGTTCGCGGGGCCAGCACCGGCGAAACATCGCCCGCGCCGCGCTTCGGAACGCGAACGGTGATCCCAGCCCAGATTCGTCAATTATTGTTCTGAGCAACGCGAATGCCCACCAAGCGCCTTCGCCCGACAACTGAATCACCGTGACCGGAGCACCTGCGGGTCACACTGAGGGGAACCACATTGAGCGAGCGAGCCATCACCCGCCGATTCGAGCTACACGAAGCACTCGGCGCTGTCCGAGGCACCCAGGAGGCAGCGCTCCTCCTGGAGGGGGATCGAGGAAGCGGCAAATCCGTGCTGCTGCGCGCCATCGCCGACGCCGGAACGCTCCCCGCGATCCGGGTCGCCGCGAGCGGCGTCGAGACGGCAACCCCCTTCTCCGGGGTCTCGGTCCTCATGGCCGCCCGCGGCGTGCCAGCGCTCGACCTGCCCGCGCCGCCCCACCGCGAGGACCCCCAGCACGCGCAGGCCTTCGCCCTCGTCCTCCTCGACCGACTGCGCGGCGGCAAACAGCGCCCCCGGCTCATCCTCATCGACGACATCGACTTCTTCGACGAGAGCAGCCAACAGGTGATCGGATACCTGGCCCCCAGGCTCACGGGCACCGGAATTCGGCTCGTGTGCACCACCGGACCCCAGCCCGACAGCAGCCCCTTCTCCGGCGTGCAACGCCTCAGCCTGGGCCGCTTCCCCGAGGCCGCGCTCATCGAACTCGCCGCCGAGGAGTCCCCCGCCACCGCAGACCCGAGCGTGCTCAAGGTCATCGCCGACGGGGCCGACGGCAACCCGGCCGCCGCCGTGGACATCGTCCGGGGCCTGCGCCCCGCGCAGCTCCAGGGCACCGAACCCCTCTGCCTGCCCTTCCGGCCCGGCAGCACAGAGTCCGCGATCCTCCTCGGCACCGTCGCCTCGCTCTCCCCGGCCGCGCACGAGGTCCTCGCCTGGCTCAGCAGCGCGCCCTTCGTCTCCCTGGCCTCGCTCGCCTTCGCCGACGCGCCAACCCGGGAGGCCATCCCGGAGCTCATCAACGCGGGCATCATCAGCCACGTCGCCAACGGCGTCTCCATCCGCCGCCCCCGGCTCCGCTCGGCCGTGTTCTGGAGCCTCGACCCCGAACAAAAATCCCACATCGGCCGGGTCCTCGAACTCGCCACGCTCCCCCCGCTGAGCGCCTGGCACGCGAGCTTCGCGAACTTCGCCCCGGAAACCGCGCCCGGGCTCCGCGCGGGGGCCCTCACCCTCATCCAGGAGGGCAACACCGTCGCCGCGATCGAACTCGCGGAACGCGCAAATGCCCTCGACAGCCCCGCGCCCGGCAACGCCCTCGCCCTCACCGAGATCGCCGAGGCCTTCTTCCGGCAGGGCGAGATCGAACACGCCCTGCACTACAGCGCGCACGCGATGGACGCCGACCAGAACGGCGGGCTCGACGGCG
>NZ_JAPFRB010000008.1:46822-47082 GCF_035726885.1 Leucobacter sp. M11
ACCGGCGAGTACCACCTGAGCCAGCGCGTCGACTCCTGGCCCGTCGAGCTCGCGATCCGCGAACACGGCGGCCAGCACCCCGTCGCGGCCGCGCTGCTCCAGATCCTCCTCGCGGCCTTCAGCGCCGGTCGCTGGGACCTCGACCGCGCCCGCGCCGCCCTCGACGCCGCCGCCCACCTGCCCGGCACCGCCGCCCCCGAAAACCAGGCCCTGTTCGCGGCCGTCACCGCGCTGCTCACCGCCCTCGAATCCGGCACGCC
>NZ_JAPFRB010000008.1:47127-49248 GCF_035726885.1 Leucobacter sp. M11
CTGGGCCCCAATGACCGAGATCCTCTTCGCCCAGGCGCACGGGATCGCCGAAGAATACGAGCAGGGGCGGCGAATCCTCGACACCGTGCTCGGCGGCTCCGCCGGGCAAAGCCGCATCTGGGCGGCGGTCGCCCGCCTGCAAACCGTCGAGCTGGAGCGGAGCTCCGGGAACGTCGGCGCGGCGCTCGCCGCCATGTCCGTGATCGCGAAGACCCCGGCCCCGGACGTGCTCCGGCACTCGCTCTGCATGAATCTCGCCTGGTACACCCAGGAGGTCGAGCTCGGGCAGGTCGCCGAGGAGTGGTCGCGCGCCGCGCACCAGTTCAACGGCGGGCGGGTGAATCCGCGCGTGAACGGGCTCGTGGACAGCCTGCGCGGGGCCTACGCGCTCCGCTCGGGTGCCCCGGAGGAGGCGCTTCGCTCGCTCATCCGCTGCCAGGAGACGACCGCGGGGCTGCGCAACCCGCAGCTGCTGCGCTACGACGCGAACCTCGTCGAGGCCTGGTTCGCGCTCGGGGAGCCCGCGCGGGCCGCCGAGGCGCTCGACGCGTTCCGGGAGCGTGCGGCGCGAACCCCCTCGCGCTGGGCGGAGCTGACGCTCCGGCGGAGCGAGGCCCTCCTGACGGGTGGCGCGGACTCCGCACGGGTGTTCGCCGAGGTGCTACAGGCGTTTGGCTCGGATGAGCTGCGCTTCGAGTACGCCAACACGCAGGCCGTGTTCGGGGCCCGGCTCGCCGAGCTCGGCGAGGCCGCGCCGGCCACGCAGCTCCTGCGCGCCGCCGAGCAGAGCTTCCGCGACATCGGTCTGCCGAAGTGGGCCGCCGCGGTGCGCGGCTCCGCGCCGGGGCGGGGCCCGAGCGGCGAGCACCCGCTGCTCGCCCGCCTCACGGAGCCCCAGCGGGACGTCGTGGAGCTCGTGCTCGCCGGGCACAAGAACCGGGACATCGCGCAGGCGCTGTTCCTCTCGGTGCGCACGGTCGAGGTCCGGCTGACCGGGGTCTACCAGAGCCTCGGGCTGAAGTCGCGCTACGAGCTGATCTCTCGGCTCAGCTCCCCCGACACCGGCCACGACGCGGGGGCCGCCGCGGAGCGGTAACCCCGGCGGACGGCTCGCCTCGGCACCCGGGAGCCCGTTCCGGGCCGGGGCACGGCATCCCCCGCTATTTCCGGATGGCCTCGGCGGGCTCCGCCCGTGCCGCGACCCACGCCGGATACGCGGCCGAGAGCACCCCGGCCAGGGCCCCGGCGGTGATCCCGACCGCCACGACCGCCGGGGCCAGTACCGGGGTCCATCCCCGGGCGGCGCTGACACCGACGAGCGCGATCAGTCCGATGCCCGTGCCTGCGGTGCCGCCCACCACCCCGATGAGGAACCCCTCCAGCATGAACAGCCGCCAGATGACCGCCCGCGATGCGCCGAGCGCGCGGCGCAGGGCCACCTCCGGGGCGCGCGCCTGGACCGAGAGGTACATGGACGTCGCCGAGCCGAGCGACGCGATGACGAGCAGCACGACGGACACGAGCGCGATGAGCTGGCTCAGGTCCTCCGCGACGCCCTGCGAGAGTTGCCGCAGATCCGCGACCGCGCTCACGGAGACGGCGCCCGGGTCCCCCGGGTTCAGGACCGCAGGGATGGCGTTCGCGAGCGGGAGCGCATACCCGGCTTCGGCGCGCACGGAGAGGGTGAGCGCCTGTGCGGGGAACACCGCGGCCCCGTCCAGCGAGAGCACGAGCGCCCCCTCCATGCGGGCGTCTGCTCCGAGGCGCTGCGGAGCCTCGAGCCAGGCGAACGGTTGGTTCTCAATCCAGATCGTTGCCCCCGGGCCCGGAACGGTGAGGCCGAGCCCCTCGGCGAGCCTCGGGCCGAGCATCGCAACCCGCGCCGGGGAATCCGGATCGAGCCACGCGGACTGCGCCGGGGTGCGCCACTGGGCTCCCAGGTGCGCGAATGCCTCCGCGTCCAGGAAGCGGACATCGGGGGCGGACACGGTCACCCGGTCCGTGACCCCCGGGGGGAGCGCGGACAGCGTCAGGGAGGTCGAGGAGCGTGCTTCCTTGCCGATGGAGCGCACCCCGGGCAGCGCGGTTATTCGCTCGCTCACGCTGCGCCCCCCGGCGACC
>NZ_JAPFRB010000008.1:49290-50433 GCF_035726885.1 Leucobacter sp. M11
TCCGACTCGGCAAAGACCTCGGGGAAGCTGGGGGGCGCGCCCGGTTCGGTCGTGTCCGGGAGCGCGACCCGCAGCTCCTGACCCGCCGCCGAGCCGAAGCGATCGGCGATCTGCGTCGCGACGCTCTGGTTCAGTCCGAGCGCGAGGACGAGCCCGCCGGTGCCCAGGAAGAACGCCAGGGTGATCAGCGCCGCCCGCCCCAGGTGGGCGGTGTGCGAGTTCACGGCTTCGGCGAGGTCGTCCCGCGCCGAGGCGAGCCAGCCCTGCCGCGGCCAGTCGCTCGGCTCTGCGCCGTCGGCGGCGTCCGCCCCCTGGGCGGTGCGCTCCTCGGGCGGGGGCGCTTCCCGGCCGCTCCCCGTGCCCGCCTCGGTGATGGACCCGTCCTCGAGCGTGAGGACCCGGTCGGCGGAGGCGGCTATTTCCAGGTCGTGGGTGATCACGATGATCGTGATCCCGTCGCGCTGCAATTCCTTCAGCGCCCGGACCGTGTTCGCCGCGTTCGCCCGGTCCAGCGCTCCGGTCGGCTCGTCGGCAAGGACCAGCGCGGGGCGGCCCGAGACGGCTCGCGCCAGGGCGACGCGCTGCCGCTCTCCCCCGGAGAGCTGTCTGCCGAGTGCCCGGGACCGACCGCCGAGCCCGAAGCGCCTGAGCGCGGCCGCGGTTCGGCCCGCACGCAGTCGCCTGGGCACGCGGCGCACGCTCAGCCCGAGCGCCGCGTTTGTCGCGGCGCTCGCGTCGGGCAGGAGATGGGCATCCTGAAACACGAAACCGATCTGTGTGGCCCGGAGGCGGTCCCGGGTTCGCTCGTTCAGGGTCGTCGTGTCGTGACCGAGCAGGCGGTAGCTGCCGGAGCTCGGCCGGTCCAGGAGGCCGAGGATGTTCAGTAACGTCGACTTTCCGGTGCCGGACGGGCCAACGATCGCCACGAACTCCCCCGGGTACACGGTCAGGGATACCCCGCTGAGGGCCTCGACGCCGTGCGCGCCCGCGTAGCGCCGGGTGAGCTCGCGTACCTCGATCAGGGGCTCGGCGGCCGGGTCGGGCACGAACTCACCAGACATACAGGGCCGTCCCCTCCGCCAGGCGGTCGTCCGGGGCGAGCCGGACCCAGCCGCCGTCCTGGCCGGTGACGGTGACCGGGAT
>NZ_JAPFRB010000008.1:50473-58147 GCF_035726885.1 Leucobacter sp. M11
TCGGGGGCCGCTGAGGCACCCGCTCCGGTTTCGCCAACGAGCTGAACGCTCGCCCCGCTGCCGTCCTGGCGAACGGCGATCAGGGGCACGCTCGGGCCGAGCTCCCCGCTCTCCGGGATCGTGACGGGCATCGGGGTCCCGGCGGAGGGCACGGCCCCGGCCGCGCTCGGGAAGGCGATCGACACCGGGTACCCGCTGGCTTCCTCGCCGGTCCCCTCGACATAGGCACCGATCGCCGTCACGGTGCTCTCGTAGGTCACGCCCCCAATCAGGACGCTCACCTCGCTTCCGATCTCCACGCGTTCCCGCTCCAGCAGCGAGGCGCGCACCGCGATGGACGCGTCGCTCGTGGCAAAGGTCACCAGCGGCGTGTCCTCGTCCAGCACCGTACCGACCCCGGCGACCCGCGTCACGGCGCTGGCCCCCGCCGGCAAGGGCAGCAGCCGCTGCCAGGTGAGCCCTGGCCTCCCGTCCTGGGCCAGCGGAGCCGGGTAGCCGTACTCGGCGAGCAGTCGGGTCGCCGCGTTCAGGCTGTCCTGGTCGAAGGTGTTGCCGTCGCTGATGCCCCAGTAGCCGAGCTCGCGGAGCACCTGCTTGATCGCGAGTGCGTCGGGCCCGACCGTGCCGACCACGAGGTCCCGATACAGCGCGGTCCCCGTGGGCACGGCGATCACCGGCAACCCGGACACCTCACCCAGCAGAGCGCCGGGGGCGGCCCGATCGTCGACGCTGAGGCTGCTCAGGGTGACGATGTTTCGTTGGATGGGGGCAGGGGCGGGTACGGTCGGCGTCGGGGCCGGGGAGGAGTCTGGACCTGGGCTTGGGGCCGGGTCTGGCTTCGCGGTCTGCGCCGGATCCGGGGCCGACCCCGTCGCCGTTTTCTCGGGGGCGGTGCCGGGGTTCGAGGCGGCGGGAACGGGTGCGGCACTCTCGAAGGCGGGCACCGTGACCGCCTGCGTCTGTGCGGCGGTGACTTCGCCGATCAGGGTCAGGGCCGGAACCTCCGGCCGCAGCTCGACCGCGACCATGACCGGGATGGGTTGTTCCGCGGCCTCCCGGGCCGCGTCATCCGGGCCGGATACCCAACGGCCCGCCAGAAACGCCCCGACCAGGAGCGCCAGGAGCACCCCGACGGTGCCGATGACCCAGCCGGGACGGGTCAAGACCGGCAGCGGCCGCGGATCCTCCGTCGGGGGGTCCGGCTCGCCGGAAACCTCAGCGAGCAGTGCCTCGACGGTTCCCGGAGCAGCACCGTCGTGATCGTCCGCTGCGCCGCTGCGGAGATCGGGGGCGGAACCGCCGTCATGATCTCTGATTCGGTCATCTTCGGCTCCGGCCCGCTTCCGGCGCTCCCCGCGCCCGGGCGGGGTCACCGCGCGTCCGCCGTCGCGGCAGCCTCGAGCAGGCGCGCCCGTTCCGCGGCAATCGGGGCGAGCCGAGCGGCGTTCTCTCGGATCACCTCGTCCTGCACGCTCCGCAGCCGGCTGACCAGCTCGTCGCGAACCCCGGTCTCCTCGCCGCACTCCGCCTGGGCAAGGTTTGCTTCGAAGACCGCGATCGTGTCGGGGGGCAGATCGGGGACGGGCAGTGGTTCATCGTCGTACACGGTCATCGTATAGCCGCGCTCGCCCAGGCACTCGGCCCAGGCGGCCACCGCGGGGGTGCGGTCCCCGATCTCAGCGTGGAAGCGGTCCCACGCCTGAGCGTCGAGCTCGGCGATGAGCGACTGCGGCTCGATCTCTCCCCCGTAGCTGACGCTGAGCGCCCGCCAGCCGCTCACCGGCGATTCGGCGCTCGTGCGGCACCCCTGGATCGTGTCGGCATCGGCCTGGTTTTCCGGCTTCCCGCGGGTGTAGTCGGGCTCGCTGAGCGGGGCGTGCTCGTTGCCCGAACGGGCTCGTTCCAGGGCAGCCCGCGCGGCCTCCGGGAGAAAGATGCCGACCAGGCTGGAGCGTTCCACCGGGGCGATCTGCGACCAATCCGGTGGCTCCTCGATCACGCCGGGCACCCCGGCCGCGATCAGGCACTCCTGTACCCCGGGCCACTCCGCGCGCAGCATGGCGAGGGCCTCTTCGCCCTCGAAGCCGTACGCGTCAAGCGGGAATGCCTCACCGGAATCAGCGGCCCCGGTCGGCCCAGCGGGGCCGGGTGCTGCCGATGGCGCGGATTCGCTCGGGGGCAGGGCGGGTTCGGCGGCAGCGCAGCCCGCGACGAGCAGCACGGGCCAGAGCCCGAGTGCGAGCCAGCGGGCGCGGCGACGCGGCGTTCGTTCCTGGGGAAAACGGGCGAGCGTCACGGTGCTCCTTCCGGTCGGTCGAAACGCGTACGTCTCTGGGCGGGACGGGCGGTTGGGGGCATTCGGCGGTGAAGGCATTCGGCGTGGGGCGTCGAGCGTTGGCGCTACCCGACGTCGGCGATGGCGCGATCGAGCTCCGCGAGTCGGTCGCTTCGGTCGGTGATTTCCTGCTCCAGGGTCGCCTCGTTCTCGTCGAGGTACGAAGCCTCGAGCCGCGCCTGGGTGTCAAATGAGACCCGGATCTGTCCGGTGTCGACCCGGCAGCGGGCCTCCGTGAGCGCGGTCCGCAGGATGCCCTCCTGGTCTGGTTCGGGGGGAATCACCTCCTGGTTCTCGTCCAGGGTCAGCCCCTGCTCACGCATGCAGGCAGCGGCCGCGTCGTTCGCGGCGCGGACCTCGGCCCGCTGCGTCGTCACGTACCAGGCCCGGTCCCGCAGTTGCGTTGCCAGCGACAGGTTCTCCGACTGTTCCTCGCGCTCGGTGCCCTCGTCAGCTGCCTCCCAGCAGGCGCGCTCCGCCTCGGACATCGTGTCGTGCGCGCTCCCGTCGTCGGCGACACCAGCCGCTGGGGCATTGGGGAGGTCGTAGCCGCGAACAGCGGCCCCCGACACGTCCCAGAACCCAAACTCCCGGAACAGGAAGACCTCGGCGAACTCCCGAGAGTCGCTGATGGCCGTTCGGGGAGGGAGCTGCTGGGCTGCGAAGCACGCGTTCAGCTTCGCGAAGCGCAACTGGTGCTCGCGCAGACGCATCTCGGCCACGCCCTCGGTGATGGCTCGGTCGAGGGGTAACCGGGCCTCAGCGCGCGCAAAATCGAGATCCGCGGTCACCGACTCATAGGCCGAGAGATCAGCCTCGATCTCAGATTCAGTGAGCTCCGCTGGATCGGTGTCCAGGACGCTCGGCGCGTCGGGGCGTGCGCATCCACCCACCCCCAGGGTGAGCGTGAGGAGAATCGCCAGGGTCGGTGGCAGGGCGCGGCGGGATCGGCGCGATCGGACGGTCATCGTGCGGGGCCTCTCAGGTCACGGACATGAACCTCAAGGACAGCTCGGGGTGAACGAGCGGGTGGCTGACGCGGATCAGTATAGGTCTCTTTCTCAACGAGACCCGCCTCCGCCCTCCTCGATCTGTTCTCCGGGGACGCACCGTCAAAAAAATCGGAAAGAGAGATGAGCTCACGGCACGGGAAACCCGGCGGCGGACACAGCGCCGCCCCGGGGTTCCGGAGAACCCGCGGGGCGGCGGTGAGGCTCGGGGCTCTGGCTACTTGGCCAGCACGACGCTGATGATCTTCGGCAGGCGCACGATGACCTTCGCGACCTGGCGGTCCCCGACCGAGCGCAGCACATCGGCGTTGGCGAGGGCCAGGGCCTCCGCGTCGGCCTCGGCGATGTCGGCGGGCAGGGCGAGCTTCGCGCGCACCTTCCCGTCCACCTGCACGACGACCGTGATCTCGTCCTCGACGAGGAGGGCCGGATCGGCCTCCGGCCACACCACGAGGGCGACCGTGGGCTCGTGCCCGAGAGCCGCCCACATGTCCTCCGCCGTGTAGGGCGCGAACAGGTCGAGGATCATCGCGATCGCCTCGGCGGACTCGCGCACGGCCGGGTCGGCCTTGCCCGCGCCCGAGTCGATCGCCTTGCGGGTCACGTTCACGAGCTCCATCAGGCGGGCGACGACGACGTTGAACTTGTAGCCCTCGATGAGCGTGGGCGCGTCGGCGAGCAGCCGGTGCGTGTGGCGGCGCAGCGCCACGTCACCCGTGGCGAAGTCGACCCCGGCGGGGCTCTCCACGTCCTGCGCGATGCGCCAGGCGCGGGCCAGGAACTTCGTGGAGCCCTGCACCGAGACGTCGGCCCAGTCGATGTCGTCCTCGGGCGGCCCGGCGAAGGCCAGGGTGACGCGGAGCGCGTCGGCCCCGTGCGCCTCCAGCTGCTCGGCGAACTCGACGAGGTTGCCCTTCGACTTGCTCATCTTCGCGCCGTCCTGGAGCACCATGCCCTGGTTCAGCATCTCGCGGAAGGGCTCGGTGAAGTCCAGGTAGCCGAGGTCGTGCAGCACCTTCGTGATGAAGCGCGAGTAGAGCAGGTGCAGGATGGCGTGCTCGACGCCGCCCACGTACTGGTCGACGGGGGCCCACTTCGCGGCCTCCTTCGGGTCGAAGGCCTGCGTGTCGTCGTTGGCGGACAGGAAGCGCAGGAAGTACCAGGAGCTGTCGACGAAGGTGTCCATCGTGTCCGGGTCGCGCTGCATCGTCTGGCCCGTCGCGGGGTCCGTGACCGTGGCCCACTCGGTGGCCGCGCCGAGCGGCGAGGCACCCTTCGGCTTCAGGTCCAGGCCCTCGCTCGGGGGCAGCACCACGGGGAGCTGGTCCTCCGTGAGCGGGTGCAGCGAGCCGTCCTCGGCGTGCAGGATCGGGATCGGCGTCCCCCAGTAGCGCTGGCGGGAGATCAGCCAGTCGCGCAGGCGGTAGGTCTTCGCGGCCCGGCCGGTGCCCTTGGCCTCCAGCAGCTCGATGGCCTTCGCGATGCCCGCGGTCTTGTCCAGGCCGTCGAGCTCGCCGGAGTTCACGAGGACGCCGTTGCCCGAGGTGGCGACGCCCGTCTCCGCGGGGTCACCAGGGGTCTCCTCGCCCTCGGCCACGACGGGCTCGAGCACGGGGCGGATGGGCAGGTCAAAGGCCCGGGCGAAGTCAAGGTCGCGCTGATCGTGCGCCGGCACGGCCATGACCGCGCCGTGGCCGTAGTCCGCGAGGACGTAGTCCGCGGCCCAGACGGGGATCCGCTCCCCCGTCATCGGGTTCAGCGCGTAGCGCTCCAGGAACACGCCGGTCTTCTCGCGGTCCGCGTTCTGGCGGTCGATCTCGGAGGACTTCTGGATCTCGGTCAGGTAGTCCTGGAACCGCATCCGCGCCTCGGGGCTCGCATCCACGACGAGCTCGGAGGCGAGGTCGGAGTCCGGGGCGACGACCATGAAGGTCGCGCCGAAGAGGGTGTCGGGACGGGTCGTGAACACGGTCACGGGCTCCGCGCGGCCCTCGATCACGAAGTCCACGTCGGCCCCGATCGAGCGGCCGATCCAGTTGCGCTGCATGTTCAGCACCTTGCTCGGCCAGAGGCCCTCAAGCTGGTCGAGGTCGTCGATGAGCCGGTCCGCGTAGTCCGTGATCTTGAAGTACCACTGCGTCAGCTTCTTCTTGACGACCACGGCGCCCGAGCGCTCGGAGGTGCCGTCGGCGAGCACCTGCTCGTTCGCGAGCACGGTCTGGTCCACCGGGTCCCAGTTCACCCAGCTCGCCTTGCGGTACGCGAGGCCCTTCTCGTACATCTTCAGGAACAGCCACTGGTTCCACTTGTAATACTCGGGGTCGCTCGTGTGCAGCACGCGCGACCAGTCGAAGGACGGCGCGTAGGCGCGGAAGCTGACCTTCTGCTGCTCGATGTTGCCGTAGGTCCACTCGCGGGGGTCGACGCCGCGCTTGATCGCCGCGTTCTCGGCGGGCAGGCCGAAGGAGTCCCAGCCGATCGGGTGCAGCACGTCGTAGCCGCGGCCGCGCCAGTAGCGGGCGAGGACGTCGCCGAAGCAGAAGGCCTCGGCGTGGCCCATGTGTAGGTCGCCCGAGGGGTACGGGAACATGTCCAGCACGTACTTGGTCGGGGCATCGGGGCCGAGCCCGCCGGCGGTGAAGGGCTGAAGCTTGTCCCAGAGCGGAAGCCACCGCTCCTGGATCGACTTGAAGTCGTACACCGATTCCTCGGGGGTCTGCTCGTTCACTCGCACCTCTCAGCGTTCTCCGGCTGCGTTTGCACCCAAGCCTCCAGAATAGCGCGCTTTTCCGGGGCGCTTTCCCCGATTTCGGCCCCGAGTACTCGGAGCAGGGCCGCCGCCTTCAGGTGCACCTCGGCCATCTCCTCCTCGGGCACAGAATCCGCGGTGATGCCGCCGCCCGCGCCCACTCGGGCGAGGCCGTCGCGGAGCACGATGCTGCGGATCACCATCGCCAGATCGGCGTCGCCGCCGTGGGAGAGGTACCCGAAGCACCCCGAGTACCCGCCGCGGTCCCCCTGTTCCAGCCCCGCGAGGATCTGCGCGGCGCTGCGCTTGGGGGCCCCGGTCATGGAGCCCGCCGGGAAGCAGGAGCGGAGCGCGTCCAGCGCGTCGAGGCCCGGGGCGAGCGCGCCGGTCACGGTGCTCGTGAGCTGGAAGACGTGCCGGTAGGGCTCGACCGCGAGGAAGCGCCCGACCCGGACGCTGCCCGGCGCGCACACCCGGCTCAGGTCGTTGCGCATGAGGTCAACGATCATCAGGTTCTCGGCGCGCTCCTTCTCGTTTGCGGCGAGCTCCGCCGCGAGGGCCGCGTCCCGGGCGGGGTCCGCCGAACGGGGCCGGGTGCCCTTGATCGGCACCGTGCTGACGCGGCCGTCGCCGGTCACCGCGAGGAAGCGCTCCGGGCTCGCGCTGAGAAGCGCCTCCGCCGCGTGCCCGGTTCCCGCGTTGCCGGTTCCCGCGGGACCGGGCTCTGGCGGCACCCAGATGAGCCCGCCGTGGTGCGCCGGGCTCACCTCGCGCAGCCGCAGGTAGAGCGCGAGCGGATCCGAGGCCGGGCCGCGGGGCGCGGGGCGCACCGCCTCGTTCGTGAGGCAGAGGACGTAGGCGTCGCCCGCCCGGATCCGCTCCTGGCAGGCGAGGATCCGGTCGCGGTAGGCGTCGTCCGTGTGCCGCCAGGCGGTCACGGTGCCGGGCGGCGGGGAGGGCGCACTCGGCTCGCTCGGCGCGGCCGGTGCCACCGGGGGTGCTGTGCGCAAGGCCGACGCGTGCGTCGCCAGCCAGCTGTCCCGGATCGCCTCGCTCTCGGCGAGGAGGGTGAGCGTCCCGCTCGCGTGGTCAAGTTCCACGGCGGCCGTCACGCGGAGGGCGAGCGCCCGCGGAGCGGCGGCGGGCAGGCCCAGCAGACTCAGGCCGAACTCGTAGTCGAGGTGCAGCGCCCAGCCCAGCCGGAACCGCGGCAGGGCCTCGCCGAAGGGCCCCGCCGGGGCTGGCTCCTCGTCGCCCGGGCGCAGCGCCGCGCGGAGCCGGTCCAAGAATTCCTCGGGGCCCACGCCGTCCCCGGTGCGCAGCACCGAGTCGGCCAGGGCGAGCACGCTCACGCCCTCCCGCGCGTCCGGGCCCGAGTCCAACCAGACGAGCGGACGGCCGGTGTCCGCGAGGCTCCGGGCGAGCACGGGGAGGGACAGTTCCGGGGGCAGCGCGTGTCGGAACGGGGCAATGGGCATCCCCCTAGCCTAGACTTTTGCGCACACGGCCACGACAGGGAGGGGCTGAGGTGGCGTATCTGCGCTTCGTTGACGGCGCGCTCGCGGTCGCGCCGGAGCCGC
>NZ_JAPFRB010000008.1:58186-62625 GCF_035726885.1 Leucobacter sp. M11
AGGCCGGCCACGTCCGCGGCTATGACCGGCACCGCGCCCGCTTCGCCGACACGGTTACCGAGGTCTTCGCCGAACAGGGGCGGACCCCGCCCGATCTGGCGACTTTCTTCGCCGCGGCGGCTGGCCCCCTCTGGCAGCTCGAAAACGGCTTCCCGCGCTTCGAGCTCTGCCCGGCCGCGGAGGGCCCCGCGCTCGCGCTCCGGCTCCGTCCCGCCCCGCGGGTCACCGGAGAGGTCGCCGTGCGCACCGCCGCGGCCGACCCCCGGGTCACGCCCACCCGGAAGGGACCGAACATCGCGGCGATGAGCACCCTGGGGACCGCGCTCGGGGCCGAGCCCATCCTGCTCGACCCGCAGGGCGGGGTCATCGAGGGCGGCACCACAAGCCTGCTCTGGTGGCGCGACGACGTCCTCTTCTTCGTCGAGAACGGCTCCCGGGTGCGCTCGGTTGCCGAGCAGCTCGTCCGGCTCGTCGCCGACGAGCTCGGCATCGAGACGGCCCCGGGCCGGGCCACCCCGGAGGAGCTGCTCGGGCGCGAGACCTGGGCGGTCAACGCCCTGCACGGCATCCGCCCCGTCGAGCAGTTCGACGGCACCCGGATGATCCCGGTCAACGAGCCCCGGCTCGCCCTGTTCCGCGAGTTCCTGAACCGCACGTGGCAGCCGGTGACGCGCGCGCCCGACGCCCCCGGCAGCCCGAGCGACGGGGCAGGACCGCTCAGCCCGCGGCGAGCCCCGTCGGCGTGAGCGTGAGCTGCTGACGGACGAGCTCCGCCGGCACCGGGGTGTGGCTGATCACGATGACCGCGCGATCGGCGGGCACCGCGCCCAGCAGGTCCTGCAGCAGCGCCTGAGCGCGCTCGGGGTCAACGTGCGCGGTCGGCTCGTCGAAGATGAGCACGGGCACGTCCGCGAGGAGCGCCCGAGCGAGCGCGATGCGCTGGGCCTGGCCGCCCGAGACGAGCGCGCCCTCCTCCCCGACGCGGGTGTCGAGCCCGTTTCGCTCCGCGGCCCAGGACGTGAGGCCGACCCGGTCCAGCACCTCGTGCAGCTCGGCTTCGCTCGCGGTGTCCCGCGCAAAGAGAAGGTTCTGGCGCAGATCCGAGTCGAAGAGGTGCGGCGACTGCTCGCAGAGGCCGACGACGCGGCGCACCGCGCGGCCCGTGAGCGTCTTCGCCTCGACCCCGGAGAGCCGGTAGCTGCCCGTGTACTCCAGAAAACGCACAAGGGCGAGCGCGAGGGTGGACTTGCCCACCCCGCTCTCCCCCGCGATCACGACCGTGTCCCCGGCGGCGACGCGCAGGTCGATTCCCGAGACGGTGTCGCGCTCCGCGCCAACGCGGCGCACCGAGACGCCCGAAAGCTCCACGAGCGGTTCCCCCGGCACCGGCTCCCAGCGGTCGCTGCCCGCGGCCTCGTCCGGGATCTCGGCGGGACGGTCCGGCCGCGCGATCTCGTCGACCCGCTCGGCGCTCGCGCGCACCCGGCGCATCGCCTGCAGGGCGACGGGGGTCGCCGCGAAGACCTCGAAGACCGCGGCCGGAACGACGATGAGCGCTGCGGTGAGCGGCGCGGACATCCCGGATGCGGCGGGCCCGCCCCCGGCGGCCAGGAACCAGAGCACGGCGAGCGTCGCCACCCCGGAGAACAGGGAGAGCACGCCCGCGGCGAGGCCCTCGCCCGAAACGGTGCGGCGCTGGGCGAGCCGGAGCTTCTCGTCGGCGGCCCGCACGGCCGCCCGCTTCGCGTCGAGCGCCCCGAAGGCGCGCAGCACGTCCGCGGAGGCCAGCAGGTCGGAGACCTCGACCGCGAGCGCGGCCCGGAGCCCCGCCAGGCGCTCCTCGCTGCGCGCGGCAACCCGGTTGCTCGCCAGCACGGCGAGCCCGCCGCCGATCAGAACGCTGAGCAGCAGAATCAGGCCGCTCACGGGCGACAGGATCGCGACCACGACGATGCTCAGGCCGACAACGATCCCAGAGGTAATCAGGGGCTGCACGACCCGCAGTGGCAGGTTTTGCAGCTCGTCCACGTCGTCAACGAGCCGGGTGAGCACCTCCCCGCGAGACTGTTCGTCGAGCGTGCCGGGGGTCAGCGGGACGAGCCGCTCGAAGGTGTCGGCGCGCACCGTCGCGAGCTGCCGGAACACGGCGTCGTGGCTCGCGAGCCGCTCCGCGTAGCGGAAGGCCGCCCGGCCGATCGCGAAGGCGCGCACCCCCACGATCGCGAAGGTGAGGTGCAGGATCGGGGGCTGCTCCCCCGCGCGCACAATGAGCCACATGCTGAGCCCGAGCAGGGCGACGACGCAGATGTCGGCGAGCACCCCGAAGCTGATCGCGGGCGTCCAGCGCTTGCGCGAGGGCAGCGCCGAGGCGAGCACGCCCTGGCGGAGCGCGCCGAGGACGCCCGAGGGACGGGCCGAGGTCACGGGTTCTGCGCTCACGCGAGCACCCCTTCCAGCTGAACGATGCGGTCCGCGCGATCCCGGAGGGCCTCGCGGTGAGTCACAATGAGCACGGCGCGACCGGCGTCGGCCTCGGCCCGGAGCGCCTCGAAGACGCGGGCCTCGCTCGTGCGGTCGAGCGCGGCGGTCGGCTCGTCGAGGAGGAGCGCCCCGGCGTCGAGCCGCCAGGCCCGGTAGAGGCAGCGGGCGATCGCCACGCGCTGGGCCTGCCCCCCGGAAAGGCCGGAGCCCGCCGGGCCGAGGACGCGCTCGGGCGCGATCTGCTCGGCGTCGGCGGCCGCGAGGGCGCGCCGGACCCGCTCGGCATCGGGTTCCGCGTCGCCGAGGGCGACGTTCTCGGCGACCGTGCCCGCGATCAGGGCGGGACGCTGCCCCGCCCAGGACACCGCGCCGGGCACGCTCAGCGCGCCCGCGAAGGGCAGCAGGCCAACCGCGGCCTGGACGAGGGTGGACTTGCCGACCCCGCTGGGGCCGGTGAGGGCGACGATCTCCCCCGGCGCGACGCGGATCGAGGCGGGGCCGATGCGGGTCTCCCCGGTGTCCGCCGAGTCGAGGGCCGCGAGGGCGGCGGCAGCTCCGGGCGCGGCGCTCGGGCGGTGCCGCACGGAGACGCCGTCCAACACGAGATCCTGGCCGCGCGCGGTGACCTGGATCGCGCCCGAGTCCTGGTGCGGGCGGGTCTCCAGGATGTCGAAGATGTCCTCGGCGGCGGCGAGCCCCTCGGCGGAGGCGTGGAAGCCCGCGCCCACCTGCCGGATCGGCACGAAGGCCTCGGGCACGAGGAGGAGCACGAACAGGCCGACGCCGAGCAGCACGGAGCCGTCGACGAGCCGGGTGCCGATCGTGACGGCGACGAGCGCGACGGAGAAGGTCCCCGCGAGGTCCAGGACGAAGCCGCTCAGGAAGGTCACCCGCAGCACCTTCATGGTGCGGGAGCGGTACTCGTCGGTGAGCACCCGGATCCGGTCGACCTGCTTGCGCTCGCGGCCGAAAATCTTGAGGGTGGGCAGCCCCTGGATCACGTCGAGGAAGGAGCGGGACAGGCCCGTGAGCGCGGTCCACTGCTTGTCCTGCACGCCCTGTGTGGCGAGGCCGATGAGGATCATGAACATCGGGATCACGGGGAAGACGATGATGACGGTGATGCCGCTGGGCAGGTCTGCGATCAGGATGAGCAGCACGAGCACGGGCGTCGCGATCACGGTCATCACGAGCTGGGGCAGGTAGCCGGAGAAGTACCGGTCCAGGGCGTCGAGCCCGCGGGTGACGCGGACGGTGACCTCCGCCTGCGACTGGCCGCCGAGCCAGGACTGGCCGAGCTCGTCGATCTTGTCGAGGCTCGCCTGACGCAGCTGCTCCTTCACGCGGCTCGCGCCGCGCTCGGCGTTCACGTCGATGAGCCAGGCGGTGACCGAGCGGAGGATCACGCTCGCCGCGGCCCCGGCGGCGAGGCCGGGAAGCGCGGCAACGGAGCCCTCGATCAGGCTCGTGATCGATTGGGAGAGGAACCAGCACCAGCCGACGATCGCGAGCGTCTTCAGGACGCCCAGCAGGCCGCCGAGGGCCAGTGTGCCGCGGATTGCCTTGGCGTGCACCGCCAGACGCGGGTCAAAGGGTTTCACTCGTCACATCCTTGGCGGCCGCGGCCGGGTTCCGGGAGTTCCCGAGCACGCGGGCTCGGGGCGATTCGTTCAGGATATCGGGGGCGCGCCTGACGATTGCCAGGACGCGCCCCCGGGCACCTACGCGGTCGCCGGGACGGCGGCCTCCGGGGTCGCCCCCGGGATGTGCTTGCGCGAGACGCGCTTGCGGAACACCCAGAACGTCCACGCCTGGTAGGCGAGGATGAACGGGAGGGTGAACAGGGCGACCCAGCTCATGAACTCCAGCGTCATCTGGGAGCTGGCGGCCCCCGCGATGGACATGTGGTGCTCCGGGCCGACGCTCGAGAGCATCACGTTCGGGAACAGCGCCATGAA
>NZ_JAPFRB010000008.1:62654-65945 GCF_035726885.1 Leucobacter sp. M11
GCAGGTTCCCCACGAAGGCCCAGCCCTCGCGGCCCTTGAGGTTCGCGAGCCACGCGCCGATCAGCACGACCGCGGTCAGCGCCGCGAACAGGATGATGAACGGCAGCATCGGGTTCGACACGTGCAGCATGATCGTCCAGACGAGGAACACCGCGCCAACGATAATCGTCACCGAGCCGACCTTGGTCGCGAGCGAGCGCGCGCGCTCCCGGATCGAGCCCTCGGTCTTGAGCGCGATGAACACGGTCCCGTGCACGAAGCACAGCAGCATCAGGGTGAGGCCGCCGAGGATCCCGTACGGGTTCAGCAGGTCGAGCAGGGTGCCCGTGTAGAGCCAGCCGCCGTTGTCCATCGTCTCCATGGGCACCCCGCGGACGAGGTTCGAGAAGGCGACGCCCCAGAGGAAGGGCGGCAGGAAGGAACCCACGATGATGAAGCGGTCAAACCACTTCGTCCAGTCGCGGCCCTTGCCCTGGTGGCGGTACTCGAAGGACACCCCGCGCAGGATGAGCGCGACGAGGATGAGCAGCAGCGCCAGGTAGAAGCCGCTGAACATCGTGGCGTACCACTCGGGGAAGGCCGCGAACAGGCAGGCGCCCGCCACGATCAGCCAGGTCTCGTTCATGTCCCAGACCGGGCCGATCGTGTTGATCACGACGCGGCGGTCGGTGTCGTCCTTCGAGATGAAGGGCATGGCCATGCCGACGCCGAAGTCGAAGCCGTCGAGCACGAAGTACCCGATCAGGAAGACCCCGACGATGAAGAACCAAAGAATTGTCAGATCCATGTCCGCGCCTCCTAGTAGACAACCGCGAGTTGGTCGTGATCGAGGTCTTCGCCCTGCTTGGGCTCCTCAATCTCGGGCGGTCCGGCCTTGGCGGCCTTGGTGATGAGCTTGAACTCGACCACCGCGAGGCCGCCGTAGACGAGGGTGAACACGATCAGCGACACCAGGACGGCCCAGCCGGGCACCCCTGGCGACACCGCCGATTCGGTGGTCATCACCCCGAACACAATCCAGGGTTGTCGGCCCATCTCGGTGAAGACCCAGCCGACGAGCGAGGCCATGAGGCCGAGCGGGGCGGACCAGATCGCGACGCCCCAGACCCAGTTGGGCAGCCGGTCGAGGTCGACCTTCTTGCGGGTCACGAGCAGACCGACCACGGCGATCAGCGTGGAGAGCAGGCCGAGGCCGATCATCCAGCGGAAGGACCAGTAGGTGACCCACACGATCGGGGTGAACATCCCGTCGCTCGGGCAGCTCAGCGTGCTGGCGGCGTCCCCACAGTACATCTCCGTGTAGGCGGCCTGGAGGTCGTTGATGCCCTCCACCTCGCCGTCGAAGGTCCCCGTGGAGAGGAAGGAGAGCAGATAGGGCACCCGCACCGAGAAGATCTCGTGCAGGCCGTCGGGCGTGCCGAGGCTGAACAGCGAGAAGGAGGCGTCGTATCCCGAGGAGGTGTTGTAGTGCGCCTCCGCGGCCGCCATCTTCATGGGCTGGGTCTCGGTCATGACGAGCCCGAGCGAGTGACCGGTGAGGCCAACGCCGAGGAAGCCGAGGATGTTGGCCCAGAGCCCGAAGCGGAGCGCGGTGCGCATCTCGGTGACGTACTGCTTGCGCTTCAGGTGCCAGGCGGCGGTGGCGACCATCACGGCGGCGGCGAACATGAGCGCCGCGAAGATGGTGTGCGGGAACTGGGTGAGCGCCACGGGGTTCGTGAGCACGGCCCCGATGTCGGTGAGCTCGGCTCGACCCCGCTCCTCGTTGATCTCGAAGCCAACGGGGTTCTGCATGAAGGCGTTGGCGGCGAGGATGAAGTAGGCCGAGATGATCGAGGCGATGGAGGTCAGCCAGATCGTGGCCAGGTGGGCGGCCTTTGGCAGCTTGTCCCAGCCGAAGATCCACAGGCCGATGAAGGTGGCCTCAAGGAAGAAGGCGATGAGGCCCTCCATAGCAAGCGGTGCGCCAAAGATGTCCCCGACGAAGCGCGAGTAGTTCGACCAGTTCATGCCGAACTGGAACTCTTGCACGATGCCCGTCACGACGCCCATGGCGAAGTTGATGAGGAAGATCTTGCCGAACAGCTTGGTCAAGCGCAGATACTTGACGTTGCCCGTTTTCACCCAGCACGTCTGGAGGATGGCCACAAGCAGGCTCATCCCAATCGTGAGCGGCACGAACAGGAAGTGGTACAGCGTCGTGAGCCCGAATTGCCATCGGGCCAGCGTCAACGCATCCAAGAATTCGTTCACGTCATACTCCAAAGGATGGAAGACGCCCCCAAATAAGGGACGCACTCCCTTAGTGAGCTCCTGGAACAGGATGGTTATTCCTGCGGATCTACCGAGAATGCTTCCCGGCGCAATCAGCCTACAGCGAAGTCGCCGAAAACGGCGACTTCAAAACGCATTTTTTCGGCAAGATACTGACGGAACCCGCAATGACGCGCCGAGGCCTCACGCAATTTCGAAGTATCTTGACGTCGAGACAACCGATTCCGCACTTCGGCCCGTCTGCCAGAAAACCCTCAACCCGGTTCTCTACGATGGCACTATGCACTATCGTGAGGCGGCGTCGTGAACGAGTTCCTGGAGACCCTGCTGGGAATCATCCGTGACCTGGACCCGCTGCTTCGCACCCTCGTCGCGGGCTTCGGCATGTTCCTCGAAACTTCCGTTCTCATCGGCCTCATCGTGCCCGGGGACTCGATCGCGCTGCTGTCCAGCGTCGGCGTGTCCTCGATGCCGGAGTACTTCTGGCTCGTCGCCGCCCTCGTGCTCGGCGCCCTCGGCGGCGAGTCCTTCGGCTTCTTCATCGGCAAGACCTTCGGGCCGCGCCTCCGGCACTCCCGGCTCGGCACGAAGCTCGGCGAGCGCAACTGGAGCCTCGCGGAGCGCTACCTCGGCCGCCGCGGCGGCCCGGCCGTGTTCCTGTCCCGCTTCCTGCCGGTGCTGCACTCCCTCGTGCCGATCACGGCCGCGATGAGCGGGATGCGCTACCGCAAGTTTCTCGCCTGGACGATCCCGGCCTGCCTCATCTGGGCGTTCACGGTCGTGACGATCGGCTACTCGGCGGCCCTCAGCTTCGAGGAGCTGTCCCGCAAGGTGTCCTGGGCGGGCTACGTCGTGGTCGCCGCGGGCATCGTCGTGCTCGCCCTGGTCTGGCTCGGCAAGAAGCTTGTGCTGCGCCTGGAGCGGCGACACATGAGCGAAACCGAGCAGGAGTTCGGCCGGAACGCCGAGCTCGCGGCCGAGGCGGCGGCGGGCGACCGGGGGCCCCTGGGGGCAAGC
>NZ_JAPFRB010000008.1:65993-68578 GCF_035726885.1 Leucobacter sp. M11
TCGGCCTCCGGGCCGAGCACCGGCCCCCAGCGGATCTCGGCTGGCCTCTAAGATACTGACTGTGACTCCCTCCGAAGCGGCCTCGGGCCATCGTCCCGACTCGCGCCCGAAATTGGCCGCGCGCATCGAGGACTGGATCCACGTTCGCCGCATCAAACGCGCACAGAAGCGCAATCAGCAGCCCAGCGTGATCCCCTACACCTGCTATGGCAACGGCGAGTGGGTGCGCGTGCTCGGGCGGGTGCTCTACCTGGACCCGAACGCGAAGAAGGGCAACGAGCACTTCCAGCCGCACGTGCAGCAGGTCTCGCGCGTGCGCGGCTGGCGCAGCTTCACGAGCCTGCACGCGGCGCACAGCCGGGTCCAGATCAGCATCGACGGCGAGGTCGTCACCGAGATCATCTCGGACCGCGGCGGCGTCCTGGACGCGATCATCCCGGTGCCCCTCGAGCCGGGCTGGCACACCGTGACGCTCGGCTCGGGCGAGCACGAGCAGGCGCAGGCCCCCGTCTACGTCGCCGATCCCAGCGCGCGCTTCGGCGTGATCTCGGACGTGGACGACACGATCCTGATGACGAAGCTGCCGAAGCCCTTCGTGGCCGCCTGGAACTCCTTCGTGGTCGCCGAGCAGGCCCGCACCGCGATCCCCGGCATGCCGGTGTTCCTCGACCACCTGCGCCAGGACCACCCGGGCGCACCCATGCTCTACCTCTCCACGGGGGCCTGGAACGCCGCGCCCGCGCTCACGCGCTTCATGGCGCGCAACCTCTACCCCGTCGGGCCGCTCCTGCTCACCGACTGGGGGCCCACCCACGACCGCTGGTTCCGCAGCGGCAAGGAGCACAAGCACCGGGAGCTGCGCCGCCTGGCGCGCGAGTTCCCGGACGTGCGCTGGCTGCTCATCGGCGACGACGGGCAGCACGACGAGGCGCTCTATCACGAGTTTTCGACGGAGTTCCCGAAGCACGTGGCGGCCGTGGCGATCCGGCAGCTCAGCGTCGGCGAGGCCGTGCTCGCGGGCGGGCGCTCCAAGGCCGAGCTGCACACGAGCGTGAGCGGGGTGCCCTGGGTGTACGGCCCGGACGGGGCCACCCTGAAGCACGAGCTGCTGAAGCTCGGGCTGACGTTCGAGGACCAGTCCGAGCCGCCGAGCACCTAGCCGCCGACTGACGCGGTCCCGGCTGCCCCGGCAGCCGCGGTGAACTCGGGGATCCCCGAGGACGCCCTCGGTAGACTATGAGGATGCTGACCTCGCGCTTTGTGACCTCCGAGCGCGGACCGCTCCTCCAGCCCCTGAAGTCGACCGCGGCCGCGCTGCTCGCGTGGTTCATCTGCGCGCAGATCTTCCCGGAGCAGCCGCCCATCTTCGGCGCGATCGCCGCCCTGCTCTGCGTGCAGGAGAACGTGACGACCTCGCTCACCCGTGGCCTGGAGCGCGTCGTTGGGGTCGTGCTCGGCGTGACCGTCGCGATCCTCGCGGCGCTCGTCTTCGGCGACACCGCCTGGCTGTTCACGGTCGCGATCCTCGTGTCGATCCTCGTCGGCTGGGCGCTGAAAATGACCATCGGCTCGACCAACCAGATCGCGATCTCCGCCCTGCTCATGATCGCGCTGGGCGGGCTCAGCCCGGCCTACGGCGTGGAGCGGATCGTGGAGACGCTGATCGGGGCCTTCGTCGGCATCGCGCTGAACGCGCTGATCGTCGCCCCCGTGGTCACGACCCCGGCACGCTCGGCCATCAACCGGCTCGGCTTCGACACCGCGGAGGCGCTCATCCGGCTCTCGGACGCGCTCACCGAGGCGCGGGACGAGCCCTGGCTGGAGGAGATGCTGCTCCGGGCGCGCGACCTCGGGGCGGAGCGCAGCCGGATCGAGGTGCTGCTGCGCCGGGCAACGGACTCGCTCCGGCTCAACCCGCGGGGCAGCAAGCACCGCAGGCAGATGTTTGCGGACGCCGACCTCATGGAGCGGCTGCACCCGATCGTCTCGCAGGTGATGGGGATGAGCCGGGCGCTCTACGACAACTACGACGAGACCCTCGTCGAGGACCGGAGCGTGGCGGGCA
This sequence comes from Leucobacter sp. M11, assembly GCF_035726885.1. Classification (NCBI taxonomy): domain Bacteria; kingdom Bacillati; phylum Actinomycetota; class Actinomycetes; order Micrococcales; family Microbacteriaceae; genus Leucobacter; species Leucobacter sp. M11. Next base: position 68,059 of record NZ_JAPFRB010000008.1, read on the forward strand.
TGGCCGAGGAGATGCGCCGCGCGGCGCACGACCTCATGCTCCTGCTCGATCCCGTGCAGGCCCCCTCCCCCGACGACCTGCCCCAGGACAGCGAGCCAGCGCTCACGAAGCCGTACACGATCCCGCGGCCGCACCCCGTGCACTGGGTGTTGATCGGCTCGCTCATGGAGGACCTGCGCCGGGCGCGCGAGTCGATCACCCGGGTGCGGGCGACCGAGGATGAGCCGAACCGGCCGGTCCGGCCGGGCCTGCTGACTCGGCTCAGGGCGGCGATTCGCCCGGTGCGCACGCGCGGCCGGGCTTAACCGAAGGCGGGCGGCCCGACCGAGGTCGGGCCGCCCGCCTTCCGGGTTCGCGATTACGGCTGCAGGACCGCCTGGATGTCCAGGTTGATGGTCACGTCCGGGCCGAGCACGAAGCGGCCGTTGCCGAGGGGGTTGTTCCAGGTCAGGCCGAAGTCCTCGCGCTTGACGACGGTCGTGGCCGTGAAGCCGGCCTTGTACTGGCCGTAGCCGTCCTC
>NZ_JAPFRB010000008.1:68610-69176 GCF_035726885.1 Leucobacter sp. M11
CCGGCTGGGTCACGCCGCGCATGGTGAGGTCGCCGTCAACGAAGAGCTCGCCGTCCTGCTCGCGAGCGCCCGTGGAGACGAAGCTGAGCTTCGGGAACTCTTCGGCGGCGAAGAAGTCCCCGGTGCGGAGGTGGCCGTCGCGGTTGGGCTCGTTGGTGTTGACGGAGGCGACGTCGGCGGTCGCGGTCACGCTGGAGTCGAGCGGGTTCTCGCCGGTGACGAAGGTCGCGTCGAACTGGTCGAAGGTGCCCTTGACCTTGCTGATGCCGAGGTGGCGGATGGAGAAGCCGACCTCGGAGTGGGTCGGGTCGATGGCCCAGGTACCAGCCTTGTAGCCGGGGATGTCGAGTGCTGTCATGCGGGGTGTGCTCCTCTTGGTGTGATGCGAACCCGGTGGTTCACTTACTTGATGCTTCAATGAATTACTCTAGCAGAACTCGACGCTTCAACCTATTCATGTGGATGAACTTTTCAGAAACTCGCGATGGTTGGGTGGCAATGGGCGTGATGTGCGGCTGCCCGGAGGGGTGGGCCACGAGGGGTTGGCCACGAGGGGTGGCCAAGAG
>NZ_JAPFRB010000009.1:0-125 GCF_035726885.1 Leucobacter sp. M11
GCGGTGACCTACTCTCCCACACCCTCCCGAGTGCAGTACCATCGGCGCAGAGAGCCTTAGCTTCCGGGTTCGGAATGTAACCGGGCGTTTCCCTCTCGCTATAACCACCGAAACACTATTGATAT
>NZ_JAPFRB010000009.1:165-5567 GCF_035726885.1 Leucobacter sp. M11
AGTGCGGTATCCCGTGGTGGGATGGGCTCTTGACCGTACATCAAGAACCACAAAGTGGACGCAAACAATTGTTTCGTTACGACATTCATGCCCACCCAAAAGGGTGGATGATTATCAAGTCATCGGCTTATTAGTACTGGTCAGCTCCACGAGTCGTTAGTCCTCGCTTCCACATCCAGCCTATCAACCCAGTAGTCTACTGGGAGCCTCTCACCCACAAGGGGTATGGAAATCTCATCTTGAAGCCGGCTTCCCGCTTAGATGCTTTCAGCGGTTATCCATCCCGAACGTAGCCAATCAGCCATGCCCTTGGCAGGACAACTGACACACCAGAGGTTCGTTCAACCCGGTCCTCTCGTACTAGGGTCAAATCTTCTCAAATTTCCAACGCACGCAGCGGATAGGGACCGAACTGTCTCACGACGTTCTAAACCCAGCTCGCGTACCGCTTTAATGGGCGAACAGCCCAACCCTTGGGACCTACTCCAGCCCCAGGATGCGACGAGCCGACATCGAGGTGCCAAACCATGCCGTCGATATGGACTCTTGGGCAAGATCAGCCTGTTATCCCCGAGGTACCTTTTATCCGTTGAGCGACAGCGCTTCCACAAGCCACTGCCGGATCACTAGTCCCGACTTTCGTCCCTGCTCGACCTGTCAGTCTCACAGTCAAGCTCCCTTGTGCACTTACACTCGCCACCTGATTGCCAACCAGGTTGAGGGAACCTTTGGGCGCCTCCGTTACTCTTTAGGAGGCAACCGCCCCAGTTAAACTACCCATCAGGCACTGTCCCTGAACCCGATTAGGGTTCGAAGTTAGATGTCCAATATGACCAGAGTGGTATTTCAACAATGACTCCACACGAACTGGCGTCCATGCTTCACAGTCTCCCACCTATCCTACACAAGCCACACCGAACACCAATACCAAACTGTAGTAAAGGTCACGGGGTCTTTCCGTCCTGCTGCGCGTAACGAGCATCTTTACTCGTAATGCAATTTCGCCGAGTTCATAGTTGAGACAGCTGGGAAGTCGTTACGCCATTCGTGCAGGTCGGAACTTACCCGACAAGGAATTTCGCTACCTTAGGATGGTTATAGTTACCACCGCCGTTTACTGGGGCTTAAATTCAGAGCTTCGCTTACGCTAACCCCTCCTCTTAACCTTCCAGCACCGGGCAGGCGTCAGTCCGTATACATCGACTTGCGTCTTCGCACGGACCTGTGTTTTTAGTAAACAGTCGCTTCCCACTGGTCTCTGCGGCCCCAAAACGCTTCCCGGAGCAAGTCCGTTCACGCCTGAGGCCCCCCTTCTCCCGAAGTTACGGGGGCATTTTGCCGAGTTCCTTAACTATGATTCTCTCGATCTCCTTAGTATTCTCTACCTGACCACCTGAGTCGGTTTGGGGTACGGGCGGCTAAAACCTCGCGTCGATGCTTTTCTTGGCAGCATAGGATCAATGACTTCGCTCAAAGAGCTCCCCATCAGATCTCAGGCACATGAACAGCGGATTTGCCAACTGTTCGCCCTACATCCTTAGACCGGGACAACCATCGCCCGGCACCATCTACCTTCCTGCGTCACACCTGTTAATACGCTAACTCCACAGCGTCGGGTTCGAGCCTTCCACAACAACATCACCCGAAGGATCCGTCAAAGCTTCCAACTCTTAGCACTTACTGCTTCATTTTGGGCGGTTTTTCGCCGGTACGGGAATATCAACCCGTTGTCCATCGACTACGCCTGTCGGCCTCGCCTTAGGTCCCGACTTACCCAGGGAAGATTAGCTTGACCCTGGAACCCTTGGTCTTCCGGAGGACGGGTTTCTCACCCGTCTTTCGCTACTCATGCCTGCATTCTCACTCGTGTAGCCTCCACGGCTGGTTTACACCGCCGCTTCGCTGGCCACACGACGCTCTCCTACCCATCCAACGGGCTGAACCACGAAGGCTTACCTATACGTTGAATGACACAATTTCGGTGGTGTGCTTGAGCCCCGTTACATTGTCGGCGCGGAATCACTTGACCAGTGAGCTATTACGCACTCTTTCAAGGGTGGCTGCTTCTAAGCCAACCTCCTGGTTGTCACAGCAACTCCACATCCTTTTCCACTTAGCACACGCTTTGGGACCTTAATTGGTGTTCTGGGTTGTTTCCCTCTCGACTATGAAGCTTATCCCCCACAGTCTCACTGCTGCGCTCTCACTGACCGGCATTCGGAGTTTAGCTGACGTCAGTAACCCTCTCGGGCCCATCGGCCATCCAGTAGCTCTACCTCCGGTAAGAAACACGCAACGCTGCACCTAAATGCATTTCGGAGAGAACCAGCTATCACGAAGTTTGATTGGCCTTTCACCCCTATCCACAGCTCATCCCCTCAGTTTTCAACCTAAGTGGGTTCGGTCCTCCACGCGCTCTTACACGCGCTTCAACCTGGCCATGGATAGATCACTTCGCTTCGGGTCTAGGACATGCGACTGAATCGCCCTATTCAGACTCGCTTTCGCTACGACTACCCCTCACGGGTTAATCTCGCCACATATCGCTAACTCGCAGGCTCATTCTTCAAAAGGCACGCTGTCACACCAACAAGGGTGCTCCAACGGTTTGTAAGCAAACGGTTTCAGGTACTATTTCACTCCCCTCCCGGGGTACTTTTCACCTTTCCCTCACGGTACTTGTCCGCTATCGGTCATCTGGGAGTATTTAGGCTTATCAGGTGGTCCTGACAGATTCACACGGGATTTCTCGGGCCCCGTGCTACTTGGGATACTCTTCACGCCGTCAGCGCATTTCGGCTACGGGATTCTCACCCTCTCAGATCGACCGTTCCAAGTCGTTCGCCTATACGCTTCCGTCACGTTCAACAGCCGGCAGACTGTCACGAAAAGTCCCACAACCCCCAACATGCAACCCCTGCCGGGTATCACACATGCCAGGTTTAGCCTCTTCCGGGTTCGCTCGCCACTACTACCGGAATCACTGTTGTTTTCTCTTCCTGTGGGTACTGAGATGTTTCACTTCCCCACGTTCCCTCTACCCGCCCTATATATTCAGGCGGGAGTCACCAGGTAACCTTGCAGCCCCTGGCGGGGTTTCCCCATTCGGAAATCCTCGAATCAAAGCTCGTTTATCAGCTCCCCGAGGCTTATCGCAGATTACTACGTCCTTCTTCGGCTCCAGATGCCAAGGCATCCACCGTTTGCTCTTATTAACTTGAAATCACATGAGTTAAGACAACAAAACCAAAGTTCTGTTGACCAATGATCGAAACATGAAATATGTTTCAAAACATTCATGAACAATTACTTGTTCATAAGATGCTCGCGTCCACTGTGTAGTTCTCAACGTACGGTCGGTACCAACCCCGAAACTCCCAAAAGAAAGAGCCCCAGCGAAGGTCCGAGAGTCCAGCTGCAACCCAAAGGTCACCGGCTGGTCCCTCAGGACCCAATAACGTGCACGATTCTTCTTCCCACCCCGCCACCGTTCCAATCCCGAAGGACGTACTGAGCAACAAAGCATCTTCCAAAATCACATGTCAAATGTTCCACCCATGAGCTACCAGCAAACCACATTCGGGTTTGATCTGGCGCCTGGACACCACCTCACGGCAGTGCCAGATGCTCCTTAGAAAGGAGGTGATCCAGCCGCACCTTCCGGTACGGCTACCTTGTTACGACTTAGTCCTAATCACCAGTCCCACCTTCGACGGCTCCCTCCAAAAGGTTAGGCCACCGGCTTCGGGTGTTACCGACTTTCATGACTTGACGGGCGGTGTGTACAAGGCCCGGGAACGTATTCACCGCAGCGTTGCTGATCTGCGATTACTAGCGACTCCGACTTCATGGGGTCGAGTTGCAGACCCCAATCCGAACTGAGACCGACTTTCTGGGATTCGCTCCACCTCGCGGTATCGCAGCCCTTTGTATCGGCCATTGTAGCATGCGTGAAGCCCAAGACATAAGGGGCATGATGATTTGACGTCATCCCCACCTTCCTCCGTGTTGACCACGGCAGTATCCCATGAGTTCCCACCATTACGTGCTGGCAACATAGGACGAGGGTTGCGCTCGTTGCCGGACTTAACCGAACATCTCACGACACGAGCTGACGACAACCATGCACCACCTGTAACCGAGTGTCCAAAGAGTTCTGTATCTCTACAGCGTTCTCGGCTATGTCAAGCCTTGGTAAGGTTCTTCGCGTTGCATCGAATTAATCCGCATGCTCCGCCGCTTGTGCGGGCCCCCGTCAATTCCTTTGAGTTTTAGCCTTGCGGCCGTACTCCCCAGGCGGGGAACTTAATGCGTTAGCTACGACACAGAAACCGTGGAATGGTCCCTACATCTAGTTCCCAACGTTTACGGCATGGACTACCAGGGTATCTAATCCTGTTCGCTCCCCATGCTTTCGCTCCTCAGCGTCAGTAGCGGCCCAGAGATCTGCCTTCGCCATCGGTGTTCCTCCTGATATCTGCGCATTCCACCGCTACACCAGGAATTCCAATCTCCCCTACCGCACTCTAGCCTGCCCGTACCCACTGCAAGCCCGAGGTTGAGCCTCGGGATTTCACAGCAGACGCGACAAGCCGCCTACGAGCTCTTTACGCCCAATAATTCCGGACAACGCTTGCACCCTACGTATTACCGCGGCTGCTGGCACGTAGTTAGCCGGTGCTTTTTCTGCAGGTACCGTCACTTTCGCTTCTTCCCTACTAAAAGAGGTTTACAACCCGAAGGCCTTCGTCCCTCACGCGGCGTTGCTGCATCAGGCTTGCGCCCATTGTGCAATATTCCCCACTGCTGCCTCCCGTAGGAGTCTGGGCCGTGTCTCAGTCCCAGTGTGGCCGGTCACCCTCTCAGGCCGGCTACCCGTCGTCGCCTTGGTGAGCCATTACCTCACCAACAAGCTGATAGGCCGCGAGTCCATCCCAAACCGATAAATCTTTCCACCCACAGACGATGCCGTCATGGGTCGCATTCGGTATTAGACGCCGTTTCCAGCGCTTATCCCAAAGTTTGGGGCAGGTTACTCACGTGTTACTCACCCGTTCGCCACTAATCCACCAGAGCAAGCTCCGGCTTCATCGTTCGACTTGCATGTGTTAAGCACGCCGCCAGCGTTCGTCCTGAGCCAGGATCAAACTCTCCGTAAATGAATAACTCACCGAGCAAACCCGGTGAAATCAAGTTGTACCCAACCGCCGGAATAAGGCGTGAAGGGCACGAGTTTAATCTGACTAATTTCGAATATCTACTGACATTCAATTTTAATCCAAAGGAATCTCACTGCATCAACCAGAAGGTCGATGCCGAGGATAATTTGGCATTTGACATTGTGCACGCTATTGAGTTCTCAAGGACCAGACACCCGCCGTACCACCCGAAGGCTTCCGAAG
>NZ_JAPFRB010000010.1:0-836 GCF_035726885.1 Leucobacter sp. M11
CGGCAGCCGCCGTCCCGGGCGCGGAGGGCCAGGACCTGCCGCTTCGTGAACAGGCGGTGGGTGCGGCCCTGGGCGAGGATTTCGCCGTGCTCGCCGAACACGGTCGCCGCGACGTCCCCGGCGCAGAGCATCCGTTCGGCATCTCCGGCGCTGATCGGGGCGGTGACCCCGTCGAGCCAGGCGATGCCGCGACCGGTCTGGAGGTCCTCGGCGCGGACGTGCACGTGCACGAGGGAGCTCGTGCCGGTGTCGGTGTCGGTGACGGTCAGGCTCGCGGTGAGGGCGACGGTGGCGCGGTCCAGGAGCCGCTGGGCGGGGGTGCGGGTGTCGGCAACGCCTGGCCCTGTGCCTGTGCCTGTGGGCCCGTTCCCGTCAGCGTCAGCGTCAGCGTCGCGGTTCGTGCCCCCGTTCCCCGCGCCCGCGTCGGCGCGGACCGGGCGGAAGGCGACCCTGCCGGACGCGGGCGGCCCGGGATCGGTCCCGGCGACCGTCTCCGCAAACTCGCGGCCCAGCTGCCGCCTCGTGGGAGTGAGGACCGCGTGCCAGATCGCCGCGGTCTCCGGGTCGAGGTGCCCGCTGACCCGGGTCATGCCGGTGGACAGCTCCGTGAGGCGCAGCCCCCGGCTCGCGCGCTGCTCGGCCAGGGTGGGCGCGGCCCCGTCCGGGTCGAGATGGGCGAGCGCGCGGGACACGAACACGCGCACCTCGTCGGCGCTGTGCCGGAGCCCGGCCGGGGAGGCGGTGGCGGCGGTGACGAGGGCGCGCTCGGCGTCGGCGAACTCGGGCAGGTGCCCGACCCGGGACATCCCCGCGCCCAGGCCCCCGGTGATCGCGTG
>NZ_JAPFRB010000011.1:0-464 GCF_035726885.1 Leucobacter sp. M11
GGCTCCCCGTTTTTCACGGACGATGTGTCGTGGCGTTTTGCCCCGGCCCCTGAGGGGGTCGGGGCTTTTTGCGTTTCCGGGCAAGCAGCGTGGGTCGCGGGAGGGAAGAGGCGGCAGGAGAGGGGGATGGAGAAGAGGCCGTGAATGCGCTGCGCGAGCGGGGCTGCCCGAAGGTGATGCTCATGGTGCGGCCCGAGAATACCGGCGTGATCGCCGCCTACGCCGGCATGGGCTCTGCCGAAGAACCCGGCCTGGTCGTGATGGGAAAGCGCCTGATTCACGACGATTGACCGCGACACGCCCGTCGATTTGCATCAGGCGGTCAGCGGGCAATAAGCTATCAACGTCTCGGTGGTTATAGCGAGAGGGAAACGCCCGGTCTCATTCCGAACCCGGAAGCTAAGGCTCTCTGCGCCGATGGTACTGCACTCGGGAGGGTGTGGGAGAGTAGGTCACCGCCGGAC
>NZ_JAPFRB010000012.1:0-275 GCF_035726885.1 Leucobacter sp. M11
TTTGAGTCCGCCAGAATTGGGTTTTGCTGTCAAGCGTTGCGGTGAAAACGCGCCATATTTTCTTGCGATGATCCGGGGCTGGGGCATATCGTTTTCGATCATAAATAAGGCGTGAACAGCACTTTTCCTTGGGTCAGTTCGGGTAAAATTGGGGCATGGTCACTTTCACTCGCGTCGCACCCCGCGACATCGCAACCCGCACATCGCGGGGCGGTGCGTTTGCGCGCGTGCCGGGCACGGGGACGGTGACCGGGGCGAGCGCCGCGAAGATCGCG
>NZ_JAPFRB010000013.1:0-440 GCF_035726885.1 Leucobacter sp. M11
GCGCGCTCGGCGTCGGCGAACTCGGGCAGGTGCCCGACCCGGGACATCCCCGCGCCCAGGCCCCCGGTGATCGCGTGGGCGGCGTCCAGGCCGAGCTCGCCCTGGCGCATGGCCTCGTGCACGGCGGGGAACCGGGCCGGGGTAGCGCCACCGGTGAGCGTCTCTTCTGGCTGGGTGACCGCGGCGAGGCGGATGCGGCGGCCCGCGGTCGCGGCGCTGGTGCCGGTCAGGGCGGCGAGGAGCTCGGGGGCGGTGCGGAAGCCGCTCGTGCGGGCGAGCCCGTCGGAGCCGAGGGCGCGGTGTGAGGCTCGGGCGAGGCGGCCGGCGATCTCGATGCGGGCCGCGTCGATGCGGCGGCCGAGTCCCTCGACGCGGTCGGCGTCGGCGAGGATCTGCCGGTGCCGGGCCCGGGCGAGCTGGCTCGGGCCGGAGTCGGCCTC
>NZ_JAPFRB010000014.1:0-350 GCF_035726885.1 Leucobacter sp. M11
TCTACATCACCGAATGATATGATTCGCTCCTGTGGGCTTTCATGCGATCAAGCGACTTTTTCGATGCCGACGGCTTTATTTAATCCTGTTTTAACAATTTCAATGACATGCCACGGTGCAGCCCATCTGCGGTGATCGATCACTTCTGCATGAACTTCATCAAGATGTGCACGGATGTCTTTCACATCCTTCTCTTCCGCATGGATCAGCATTGAGGTAGGATTTTCAGAGAGGACTTCACGGATATCCCCGGTTGAGATGGATGGATTGCCCATCATAAATACATCGATGAGTTTTTCATCATGATAATGAAGGTATACATCGTCCTTAACTTCCGCGATGATATTTCG
>NZ_JAPFRB010000015.1:0-261 GCF_035726885.1 Leucobacter sp. M11
TTATGAGCCCGGCAGAATTGGGTTTTGCTGTCAAGGAGTGGGGCTGAAACGCGCCATATTTTCTTGCGATGATCCAGGGCCGGGCTATATCACTTTCGATAGAAAATGAGGCTTGAACAGCACTTTTCTTCGGGTCGATTCGGGTAAAATTGGGGCATGGTCACTTTCACTCCCGTCGCACCCGGCGACATCGCAACCCGCACATCGCGGGGCGGTGCGTTTGCGCGCGTGCCGGGCACGGGGACGGTGACCGGGGCGAGC
>NZ_JAPFRB010000016.1:0-279 GCF_035726885.1 Leucobacter sp. M11
CGGGACCGGCGCGCGCCGGCCCTGATCAGCCGATGTGCTCGGCCACGATGAGCTGGAACCGCTCGAAGGCCAGCTCCACGGTGTTGTGCCGGGCGTCGACGGTTCCGAGAGAGGTGCCGTTGAACGGGTCGGTCAGGCGGTACCTGCCGCGGCCCAGGCCACGCAGCTCGACCGTCCCGTCCCACCGCCCGGCGTAGAACGCGTAGTGCAGGGTCGCGCCCTTCGCCACCACATGCGCCTCGGGCTTGTCGAAACCGATGTCGTACAGCTCGCCCCGGT
>NZ_JAPFRB010000017.1:0-278 GCF_035726885.1 Leucobacter sp. M11
GTGACCACCTGGTCCCTGGAGCAGACGGCGCCCACCGATCTGCTGCCGGCCGCCGCACCGGAGGGGGACGTCCGGATCGTCCGCGCCGAGGTGCCCTCCCCCGAGTTCAGCCGTTTCCTGTACGCCTCGGTCGGCGGCGACATCCGCTGGACGGACCGGCTCGGCTGGAGCCACGCGCGGTGGCGGGAGCACCTGGAGCGGCCGGGCGTGGAGACCTGGGTCGCGTACGACCGCGGCACGCCCGCCGGGTACGTGGAGCTGACGCCCGGCGACGACGG
>NZ_JAPFRB010000018.1:0-277 GCF_035726885.1 Leucobacter sp. M11
TAACTGCTCCATACTCTCCATTGGCTTGAGCAGGAGATCATAAACACCTAGTCGCATTGCTTGTGCAATATCGTTGATCTCTTCAGTGGAGGAGAGAACAAGAACGGGAAAACGGCACCTTTCGAGATGCAAACGTTCAATAAGTTCCATACCCCTCCGGTCAGGCAGGAGTAAATCACACAATAAGAGGTCAGGAGGGCTTTCTGCAATAGCCATTAGCCCACTTTTCACACTGTCAGCCTCCTTGACTGTTGCTCCCAGACTGCGGAGATACCCT
>NZ_JAPFRB010000019.1:0-275 GCF_035726885.1 Leucobacter sp. M11
TTATTTCTCGTCTTCGTCAGAACCATGCCTTTACGCCCTGCTCTCCCAAGTAGAGCGGAACCAATGCATCCTGCTTAACAGAGACCAAGCGTTTCCTTCTGTGTACAGATTCTGCTAATGGATAATGATATTCTGTTTTGACATATATTTCCCGATTTTCTTAAGAAGCAAATCGCGCAGCTCTAGCCTCAGCCTTAGCGCGCTCAGCAGGATCGTCCAAGATGCCAGCAACCTTGGCCTTCGGAGCGCCATTGCTGCGGTTGTTCTGGTTGTTT
>NZ_JAPFRB010000020.1:0-275 GCF_035726885.1 Leucobacter sp. M11
TCCGGGGTCTCCCAGTAGTGGCCGACGAGGAAGTACGAGCAGATGCCCATGACTTCCCACCCGACCAGCAGCACCATCAGGTCGCCGGAGTAGACGACGAGGAACATGGCGGAGGTGAACAGGGAGACGAGAGCGGCGTACGAGGCGTAGCGCGGGTCGTCGCGCAGGTATCCCGTGGAGTAGATCTGCACGCAGGTGGCGACGGTGCCGACCAGGACGGCGACGAGGGCGGCGAAGCCGTCGATGTGCAGGGCGAGTTCGACGGGGACCGAACC
>NZ_JAPFRB010000021.1:0-272 GCF_035726885.1 Leucobacter sp. M11
TCCCCCAGGTTGCGGTTGTCCACGACCGTCTCGACCGGTACGCCGTCCGCGCACGTGATGCCGGCGCCCAGGCAGACCACGGCGTCGTCGAGGAAGAACCAGGACTTGCGGGCCTCCAGTGTGGAGCCGAGCCCCTTGAGGTGCTGGCCCACGGCCGCGTACTCGCCGTCGGTCGCGCCGCCGACCCATCGCACGTCCGGTTTGGGTGCGCCCCACTCGCCGCCCGCCCGGTCGGCCAGGCGCTTGGTGGAGACGGTGGTGCCGGGCAGCCG
>NZ_JAPFRB010000022.1:0-271 GCF_035726885.1 Leucobacter sp. M11
TTATCCCCCGAGATAGGCATTTCTCACCGCGCTATTTTCCAACAACGCAGCGCCTGTATCTTCCAATACAACACGCCCATTTTCCAGCACATAACCCCGGTCGGCCAACTTCAAGGCCTGATTGGCATTTTGCTCTACGAGGAAGATGGTCATGCCCTCTTCCCGTAGCTGCTGAATGGTGTCAAAAATTTGCGCAATAATGATCGGAGCCAATCCCAATGAGGGTTCATCCAATAGCAACAGTTTAGGTTGGCTCATCAAGGCACGGCCA
>NZ_JAPFRB010000023.1:0-271 GCF_035726885.1 Leucobacter sp. M11
GCAACCGGTTTCAGGCCATTCCCGCCGATCGCACGTGGCGGCCGACGCCCTGTACCAAGCCCAGTGTGGATGGCCCACAGAGTGCGGTGGTGACAGGCCCGGCCGGAGAGGAGATCTTCTGTGATGAGTATGGCCGTGTGCGGGTGAAATTCAACTGGGATCGCTACAACCCAGAGAACGAAAACAGCTCATGCTGGATACGTGTGGTGCAGGCTTGGGCTGGCCCGGGGTTCGGTAATATCGCGATACCACGGGTGGGCCAGGAAGTGAT
>NZ_JAPFRB010000024.1:0-271 GCF_035726885.1 Leucobacter sp. M11
GGTCGGCGGCGATCCGCAGCAGGCCGTCGCGTTCCATGCGGGCGACGGTCTGGCTCACGGTGGGGCCGCTCTGGTCCAGGTGCTCGGCGATGCGGGCGCGCAGCGGGACCACGCCCTCCTCCTCGAGTTCCAGGACGGTGCGGAGGTACATCTCCGTGGTGTCGATGAGCCTGGACACGCGGTGGGTCAGGCCGGGGTCTCGGCGGTGGCGGTCAGGACCGCGCGACCGAGGATGTGCCCGGCCATCGTGAAGCCGAGGACCGCCGGGGTG
>NZ_JAPFRB010000025.1:0-269 GCF_035726885.1 Leucobacter sp. M11
TGTTCGATCAAACGTTTTAAATCTTTGCTCATTTCATCATTGATGACTTTTTCATCCAGCAATATATCGATTATGTCCTCGTAGCTTCCGGGATCTCTCATGATAAAACCATCAATCATACTGTTTCCCACATCAAGAACCGATTCGATCAGGGTATGCCCGATTCTTTCGAGACCGAGCTTCTCCATCTCGGATTTCCAGTCTGACTGCTTATTAAACATGCTCAATTGATCATTCATAAATACCAAGGTTTCTTCAATTTTTTCTCT
>NZ_JAPFRB010000026.1:0-268 GCF_035726885.1 Leucobacter sp. M11
GACTGGGAGACGGCGACCATCCCCGCGCCGCCCGGCTCGGTCGCCCGCTACCAGGACCCGGACTTCCGCATGGGCTTCGCCCGCACCGTCACGCACTACTGGGGCAACGACCACTTCCTCGGCGACGGCAACGACGAGGGCGTGGTCATCAGGGACGCGCACCTGCTGAAGGGCATCCCCGGCACCCTGGTCCAGGGCAGCCTCGACTTCGGCAACCTCCTCGGCATCGTCTGGCGGCTCCACCACGCCTGGCCCGACAGCGACCTGG
>NZ_JAPFRB010000027.1:0-268 GCF_035726885.1 Leucobacter sp. M11
GGAATCAGGTAATATGGCTTTTATCGCTAGGAAAACAGGAGTCAATCAGTCCACTCTTAGTAATTGGGTAAAGCAGTATCGTGATGAGATTGAAGCTGAGATGGAAAAAGAGGGTGTAACTCCTCTATCCAAGTCTTCTTCTGAAAGTGATATCCAGAAGAAATACGATCATGCCATGAAATTACTCGGTGAGAAGGAACTTGAAGTTACGATGCTTAGAGAAATGCTAAAAAAAAAGTTTCCGGACTTTCCGAGCGAATAGCCTTTG
>NZ_JAPFRB010000028.1:0-266 GCF_035726885.1 Leucobacter sp. M11
ATCCATTTGTAGCTGTGGTAGTGGATATAGAATTTCCCCTTAAGGCCTGCTCCTGTCGGGTAGGAATCTGCCGGGGAAGTCTGTTCATTATTGATGAGGTCCAAGAGCCTTCTCATTCCTTTTTCAATGGCATCGTCGGCTTGGTCGGATATACTGATGAGGGCATCAAGCGCCCACGCTGTCTGCGAGGCCGTACTGAAGGAAAGCGGAACGTACTTGTTTTTTTGATCGCTGTAGCATGACTCGCCCCAGCCCCCGTCACTTCT
>NZ_JAPFRB010000029.1:0-265 GCF_035726885.1 Leucobacter sp. M11
TAACATTGCAAACAAGCATTCCATCACCCTTGGTGAACTAAAAAGCTGGAACAGCCTCTCCACTCACATGATTTATCCTGGTCAAAAGCTGATCGTCTCCAAACAGACCAATCAGCCAAAACCGGATAAACCGGCACAGGAACCAAGTCCTGTAACAGGTTCTGCAAGCTACACTGTACGCTCAGGTGATACTCTGTCAGGGATAGCCTTGAAGCATCAAACCACTGTCATAGAAATCAAGAGACTTAACGGATTAAAATCAGAT
>NZ_JAPFRB010000030.1:0-265 GCF_035726885.1 Leucobacter sp. M11
TGAGGGCGTCGACGTCATGAGTGGCGTGATTCGTCTGGCACCAGCAGGCCATATCGACCGCGAACTGGCCCAAGTCTGTCCACATCACCTGGAGCAGGAACTCCAACTGGTCTCGCTTCTCGGCGTGCTCGGCGACAGCCAGCCCGACGGTGATCGGCGTTCCCACCGGCCGGAGAAGGCAGCGTGCTCTGGGAACCACTCCCAATCCGCGGTGTCGTCGTCACGTCGAGCCGCGTCGACCGCGCGGGCCGCATGATGCAATGAG
>NZ_JAPFRB010000031.1:0-264 GCF_035726885.1 Leucobacter sp. M11
GTTTTTCCGCTTGATACGCTTCACCTTCATCGAATGGCACCAGACTCTGCAAATAGTCCTCCCGAATCTGGGAGCCTGAAAAGGTGACTTTACCGAAGCGATAGCGCTGCCCACTCTCGAACTCAATCTCCCACACCGATTGATGAAGCGCTTTAGACACGCCTAACTGGCTTTTGGTTAAATCCGCATCGAAATATCCCTTTTTCCAAGCCAAGGCACTCATTTCCTGCTTAATATCGTCATAATTACTATGTCGTAACGTTT
>NZ_JAPFRB010000032.1:0-263 GCF_035726885.1 Leucobacter sp. M11
TGTCAACAAAACGGATGCACCAGTCGAAGTTTCCCTTTGGGGCATGTCCACGGAAGTCGTGAATCATAGTTTCATAGGGAAGGAAACGGTGGAAAACGAGTGGGCCGGTGAATATCCTGCTGTCCTCACACTGCCAGAACGGGAACCAAGCCCATGGAAAACACATCCGGCGGTGTCGGCAAATATCGAAATTGACGGCAGATTATTCCCACTAAAAATGGGTGTTTTTCCTAAACAGGCAGGCAGACTGAACTTACGCACCG
>NZ_JAPFRB010000033.1:0-262 GCF_035726885.1 Leucobacter sp. M11
GGCCGACCCGGCCGCGCACGAGGGCGCCCCGATCACCCAGCCGTCCCTGTTCCTCGGCGGCGCGCTGGACGCCTCCACCACCTGGCTGTCCGACGCGATCGAGGCGTATCCGGTCACCCTGCCCGGGCTGAGCGCCTCGCACCTTCTCGACGGCTGCGGCCACTGGCTCCAGCAGGAGCGCCCCGAGGAGACGAACCGGCTGCTCACCGAGTGGCTGACCGGCCTGCCCTCCTGACGCCCACCGGGCCCCCGGCGCCACTCG
>NZ_JAPFRB010000034.1:0-262 GCF_035726885.1 Leucobacter sp. M11
GGGGGAACCCATTGTTCGTAATGGAACAATATCCATACTTGAATACATAGAGTATGGAAGGCAGACCCAGGGAACTGAAACATCTAAGTACCTGGAGGAAGAGAAAGCAAATGCGATTCCCTGAGTAGCGGCGAGCGAAACGGGATGTAGCCCAAACCAAGAGGCTTGCCTCTTGGGGTTGTAGGACACTCTATACGGAGTTACAAAGGAACGGAGTAGACGAAGAAGTCTGGAAAGGCTCGTCAAAGAAGGTAACAACCCT
>NZ_JAPFRB010000035.1:0-261 GCF_035726885.1 Leucobacter sp. M11
CGAATTATTTCTCATCATTCTTAAAGTCGGTTTGAAAACATAACTTATGGTAAACTGAAAAAAATAAAATTTGTTTTGGAGGTTCGATTTATGAAAACACGAGATTTCTTAATAGGATTTTCGACCGGAATTGCTGCAGGTTTCTTAATTCGAGAAACAGCAAAAAGAATAGAGCCATATAAACCTGCAGAACTTGTTCTTCACGGCGTCAAACAGAATTTCAAACAAGAAGGTCCAATTGATGGAGCTTGGATTTACATG
>NZ_JAPFRB010000036.1:0-260 GCF_035726885.1 Leucobacter sp. M11
GCTAAAAGCGCTCCAAAAGAAAAAGGAGGGGCTGGTGTGATAAAAGATCATAAGGATCCACAAATTGAACAATTAGTCGGTGAAATTAAAGCCTTGCCCCAACCAAATTATGAAAAGCACTTCCATCCAGATACGCAGGAGAAAATACATCAAAATTTAATGGAATTCACAAAGAAGCAGAAAAACAAACATTCCATTAAAGATAAACTGCAGCCTTTCATCCTGAGTATGGCGGGTATAGCTGCGTTGTTGATCGTTAT
>NZ_JAPFRB010000037.1:0-259 GCF_035726885.1 Leucobacter sp. M11
GTCTAAGCCTTCCCACATCGTTTCCCACTTAACCATGACTTTGGGACCTTAGCTGGCGGTCTGGGTTGTTTCCCTCTTCACGACGAACGTTAGCACCCGCCGTGTGTCTCCCGTGATAATATTCTTCGGTATTCGGAGTTTGCATCGGGTTGGTAATCCGGGATGGACCCCTAGCCGAAACAGTGCTCTACCCCCGAAGATAAATTCACGAGGCGCTTCCTAAATAGCTTTCGGGGAGAACCAGCTATCTCCCGGTTTG
>NZ_JAPFRB010000038.1:0-258 GCF_035726885.1 Leucobacter sp. M11
AGAAGCCAGGTAAAAAAATCAGCCTCATTTTGTAGATAAAATGAGGCTGACATGAACATTGAGTCTCCGACTCCCGTTTGTAGACTAAACCGAAAAGCAACCTAGAGAGCGGGTGGAGCGTTAACTCCCTTCTTTCATCTCAGAGACCATCTGCTGAGTTAGCTGGTAGGATCACTCATCCATTTTACTGCCTAGCTCGCACATCATTTTCCAATGTAGATGAGGCGTTTTCTGTGCCAAACCGCCAGAGACCAGATT
>NZ_JAPFRB010000039.1:0-257 GCF_035726885.1 Leucobacter sp. M11
GCTTCTGTCTCTTCACTTTCATCTGGAGCCAGGGCTCCGTCGGTTTTTTCAAAGTTAATGGACTGAATGGTGCTCCCGGAGAGCAGTTCTGCTTTTTCGAGATCCAATATGATACGCTCGGTTAATGGTTCCACAGGGATTTTCTTTTGCAGGGAGGCGGAATCCGGTGTCTCATTTTCCTGGATGCTGTCTACTTTTGCCTCGACCGCTTCCTGTAACTTCACCTGAATCCCCAGCTCATCTTTTTTGTACTGCAG
>NZ_JAPFRB010000040.1:0-256 GCF_035726885.1 Leucobacter sp. M11
GCCCAGCCATCACCGTGGCCGATTCCCAGTAGGTATTGCCGTCGGGCACATTAACATCAAACAAATGCACTTTGTGGTACCGGGCCAATTCCTGCCCATTGGGGGCAATTAGAGTAGCTGTGTTATAGGCTTTGCCTGCTTCCCCTGCCACCGGAAAGGGAAAGCCCCCCGCCAGGATAGTCACCTGGAACCGTTGGGCCATGGTCTGTAAAAATTTTTCCGTCGCCGTGGCGATCGCCGTTGCCTGTTCTAGCTT
>NZ_JAPFRB010000041.1:0-256 GCF_035726885.1 Leucobacter sp. M11
CAATGCTCACTCCACTGATCTGCATGTCGGCTAAGACCGTGATGGATGTAGATGGCTCGCAAAACCAGATCCGGCCTAGAGGTGGCCCTCAGGCTCACCAAAATATGCAAAAGAACTGAAGAGTCAAGCCCACCGCTCAACGCCACCAGCAATCTATGGCGTTGACCGAGTTGTCGATTAACCTCTTCAAGCAGAGTTTGAGATACCGTCATCAGTTTCCACTATTGAATTAAAAAGAGAGAGATAAATTCATCCT
>NZ_JAPFRB010000042.1:0-255 GCF_035726885.1 Leucobacter sp. M11
TTATGGATCCGGGTGTTTTTTACGTTTTTAGTCATTCGTTTTCTCCAGAAATCACCAATACATCTTCGCCTTCGGATATCGTTTTCTCAATATGCTGCTCTCCCCATGAACAGAGCATCTGCAGGGCGGGAGCCAGAGAGGTGCCGTAATCAGTCAGTTCATATTCCACTTTCGGCGGCACCTGATTATAGATGATCCGGTTTAGGACGCCATCTGCTTCGAGCTCCCTCAGCTGCTGGGTGAGCATTTTCTGGG
>NZ_JAPFRB010000043.1:0-253 GCF_035726885.1 Leucobacter sp. M11
GCTCTCGAAGGCCCCCCGCTCGGGGTCGAAGCGGTCGATGGCCTTGACCAGGCCGAGCGCCGCGACCTGGCGGAGGTCCTCGATGGACTCCCCGCGGTCCCGGAACCGTCCGGCGATGCGGTGGGCCATGGGCAGCCATGCCGTGACGAGTTCGTCGCGGACGGCGTCGCGTTCGGGTCCGTCCGCCAGCCCCGCCAGGCGCCCGAAGAGGACCATGGTGTCGGGGGCGTCGTCGTGGCGGCGGCGTGCGGGG
>NZ_JAPFRB010000044.1:0-252 GCF_035726885.1 Leucobacter sp. M11
TTCAGCGCTTTTTCAAAAATGGACTCATGGACAAACAGGGTGTCGGGCGCAATGCACGTTTGTCCCGCATTAAGGAATTTCCCCCAGACGATGTCCCGGATGGCCGCTTCCGAAAAACCTGTTTCATCGAGGATACGGGGGTTTTTCCCGCCGAGCTCCAGGATCACCGGTGTAAGCTGTCCCGCTGCCTGCTCGGCTACGAGTTTTCCGGTCTCCCCGCTTCCTGTGAAAAAAATCAGGTCAAAAGGTGAT
>NZ_JAPFRB010000045.1:98-251 GCF_035726885.1 Leucobacter sp. M11
GAGGCGGCCGAGTACCTCGATCCGGTTGCGGGCGTGGGCGATCAGCTCGGCCGGGGAGACCGGCGGCGGGACCGGCCTGCGGCCACGGAGGTACTCGGCGGCCTCCTCCCGGACGAGGGCGGCCTCCTGGGGGTCGGTTCCTTCCTTCCCGAG
>NZ_JAPFRB010000046.1:0-251 GCF_035726885.1 Leucobacter sp. M11
TAAAGTACTATTCGGTTTCACTATTTTTTGAAAAAAAGTTTATTTCCTACTTTTTCGACAAAAGATGGAAATAGTTGATACACCACACTGCCTGCATTCATCCACCGCGGCAAATTGATTTCCCTTCTGTTTGTAAAGAGTGAATCAACCACTTTGTCTGCTACAAATCGGGGCTTCAACATCCACTTCTCCACATTCTTCACATATGTACCCGATTCATCGGCAATCGAAAAAAAGTCAGTGGCGATCGG
>NZ_JAPFRB010000047.1:0-248 GCF_035726885.1 Leucobacter sp. M11
TGGCGAAGAAGAATATGAATCTAGCCTCTCGGCAGCCTTTGGTCGATCTGAAAAGATATTTAAATGTCATAAGGCCACTCCTCTCATGTATATGGGTGTGGGAATCTAACACTTTTCCCCCTAATGACCTTTGGATTATATTAAATGAACTGGAGCTGAATGAAACGTTTAAAGGCGATATCGAAAGAGTACTGACTCTAAAAAAGAAAGGCATCGACGAGGTTTCTTCTAAACCGATTCGTTCTTTA
>NZ_JAPFRB010000048.1:0-248 GCF_035726885.1 Leucobacter sp. M11
GCAACCATTCAGTTCCTCTTTGAAGTCACAGAAGTAGAACCGGTATCCCATACCGTCACAATCAGAGTGACAGCAGTAAATGAAGAAGATGAGAAAGTCATAAATGGATTAATCAAAGTATGTCCTCCTCACAAGCTTGAAAAAATGAACAGTCATGCACTGGAGAATTTTTAATACGGAAATGGCCGCTAAGCTATAAAATCCAATTGGATTTTATAGCTTTTTTTTTATATGCATATACTAAAACT
>NZ_JAPFRB010000049.1:0-155 GCF_035726885.1 Leucobacter sp. M11
CTTCCGTGCGCGTCCCGGCGAAGCGGGACCCGCACGAGGAGAACTCCCCTGCCGGTTGACGGATCGTGACCGTTTGCTCACGCTTGTAGCGACGATTCGCCGCGAGGGGACGACGAGGGCCCGGTGACGGGGACCTCGACGAGCGTGGGTCGTGT
>NZ_JAPFRB010000050.1:0-247 GCF_035726885.1 Leucobacter sp. M11
GGTCGCTGTCGCTATAGCCGTTCAGCCGTTCGCCTTCGGGCAGCTGCCGCTCGGCCGCCAGCTCCACCAGCGCGCCGGCGCGGGACAGCAGCGTGCGGTGGCCATAGCCGACGAAATAGCTTTCCAGGAAATGGCCGCGCTGGTAGTCGACGGCTTGCTCGACCGATTGCCAAGGATCGCCCGCCAGACCCGCCTGGCGATAGGCGGCTTGCAGCTCGGTTTCTTCCTGGCGCTTGGCGGCTTCCAG
>NZ_JAPFRB010000051.1:0-246 GCF_035726885.1 Leucobacter sp. M11
GTCTTCTTCTGTATCTTCATGGGTGATGCCCACAAGCAGAACAAAGCCTGACTGAATCCTTCCGGTCACTTCTCCCCCGACAGTCACAGAGGCTTCTTTACTTCTCTGCAGGACGACTTTCATGAAAGAAACCTCCCCTAGTTCATAATTCTGCGAACAGCATATACATCAGAAATTTGTTTGATTCTCTCGACAACCCTGTGTAGGTGCGAGATATTCTGTATCGAAATAGACATATTGATGGTT
>NZ_JAPFRB010000052.1:0-245 GCF_035726885.1 Leucobacter sp. M11
TCCGTGTTGCCGTAGACCTCGATCCGGGGCTCCGAGAACGTCACCGTGCGCAGGTGGGCGGCGAGCGGCTCAACAGCCGGGGCGACCAGCGGGCTGTGGAAGGCGGTCGACGCGGACAGTCCGCGGGAGGCGATCCCCGCGGCCGAGAAGGCGCTCCTGGCCCTTTCGACCGCCGCCGCCGAACCTGAGAGCACCGTCTGACGGGGCGAATTGTGGTTGGCCGGCCAGATGTCTTCGAAGCCACC
>NZ_JAPFRB010000053.1:0-237 GCF_035726885.1 Leucobacter sp. M11
CAATTCATGTCTTTTGCGGTCTCTGAAGCTCCCCCCGGAAGCGGTAATGATCAGTTTTTCAATATTCTTTTCTTGTTCCCCTTGAAGCGCTTGAAAAATGGCAGAATGCTCGCTGTCTACAGGTAATAACGCTACACCCCTCTTCCTGGCTGCCTCCATTACAATGTGACCGGCAGTCACCAGTGTTTCTTTATTGGCGATAGCTATTGTTTTTCCTGCTTCGATTGCCTGCAGTGT
>NZ_JAPFRB010000054.1:0-237 GCF_035726885.1 Leucobacter sp. M11
GCCCGCCGACGTTGTGCGGGGCGACCAGCGTGTAGTGCGTCTCGGCGGTCGCGGCCAGCCTCCGGGTCTCCCAGATGCCGCCGATGTGGCCGACGCCGGGCTGGATGACGTCCACCGACTGGTCCTCGAACAGCTCGCGGAACTCGATCCGGTCGTGGATGCGCTCACCGGTGGCGACCGGGATGTCGACCTTCTCGGCGACCTTCTTCAGCGCCTTGAGGTTCTCCGGCGGGACGG
>NZ_JAPFRB010000055.1:0-235 GCF_035726885.1 Leucobacter sp. M11
CTCCTCGCCGTCCGAGAGGGTGCCGCGCACGATGACGACGTTGCGGTGCTCCGGGGATTCCGAGCTGGTGGTCAGCCGGACCTCGACGCCGCGCTCCTGGGCGAACAGCGGGGCGTTGACGTACGACACCGTCTCGTCGACGACGTCCTCGAAGACGCCTTTGAGGGCGGACAGCTCCAGCACCTTCACGTCGTGCTGGGTGATCTCGCCGTAGACCTCGACGTCGAGGCGGACG
>NZ_JAPFRB010000056.1:0-233 GCF_035726885.1 Leucobacter sp. M11
TGTGATTGAACTCACGTACAATTGGGGAGTTGAAACCTACGACCTAGGCAATGCCTTTGGGCATATAGCTCTCGGTGTGGATGATGTTGCTGTAACCTGTGAGCATATTCGCGAGGCTGGTGGCAAAATTACACGCGAAGCAGGCCCTGTTAAAGGCGGTAACACAGTCATCGCTTTTGTTGAAGATCCCGATGGTTATAAAATCGAACTGATTGAAAATCGACATGCCATGG
>NZ_JAPFRB010000057.1:0-139 GCF_035726885.1 Leucobacter sp. M11
CAGTCGATGGAGAAGTCAGGCTGATAGCGCAACTACGCTCTTGGCGGATAGCGAAGCTGATACCCTGGTGTTACAAGGCTTGGCATTATTGTTGAATTAAGTTTTCTTTCTCCCTAAGGCAGTATCATAAATACTGCCT
>NZ_JAPFRB010000058.1:0-232 GCF_035726885.1 Leucobacter sp. M11
GCAGCGAAGATTATCGGGAAGGAGTTTCCGCCTTCTTCGAAAAACGCCCCGCTCGTTTTTCAGGGAGATAACGATGCTAAAGCAGACTGAAAGCATGATCATCGCCGTAGTCGGTGCCGGAACCATGGGTGCCGGTATTGCTCAGGTTGCCGCTCAGGCCGGACATCACGTCTGGCTGTATGACCAATCCTCTGAAGCTTGCCAGCGAGCCCTGCTCAATACCCGTAAACAG
>NZ_JAPFRB010000059.1:0-231 GCF_035726885.1 Leucobacter sp. M11
GTCGCTCGACCACCTCGGCGACGACGCGGTCCTCGTGATCACCGAACTCGTCTCCAACGCGCTGACGCACGCGGTGCCGCCGTCGGTGGCCGGCGGGCCGGAGATCGGGCTCGGACTCGCCCTGGGCTCCGGCCGGCTGAAGCTGACCGTCTCCGATCCCGGGGACGACGCGCCCCGGCTCAACCCGTCCGACGGCTCCGCACTCCGGGAGCACGGACGCGGCCTGTGCAT
>NZ_JAPFRB010000060.1:0-230 GCF_035726885.1 Leucobacter sp. M11
GATAACGCGGTGCAGTGTCTAGGGGCCCCGACTTTATGTAGAAGATTTTTGAAGTCCGCGTCTCTATGCTTGTATCCCTTTCCTTCAATATGAAGGTGATAATGGCAGAGTTCATGTTTGATAATGCCAATCAATTCCGATTCCCCATGTTCCTTCAAGTATTTCTCGTTAATATCTATATTGTGGCTCCCAAGCATGTACCTTCCGCCAGGCGGCCTGAGGCTGGGGTT
>NZ_JAPFRB010000061.1:0-229 GCF_035726885.1 Leucobacter sp. M11
ATCGCGCAGCCGGACCTCTTCGTGATGAGCGGCTATCACCAAATCGGCGATCACCGGCGACATGTCGTTCAACTCCTGCTGCAGCGCGGCCAGGGCGGCGGCATCGCTCCGCGTCGCCGGAAACAGGATCTTGCCGCGCCGCATGAAGCCGGCGATCTGCTCCAGCAAGGCCGCGTAATCGGCGTTCTTGCGCAATTGCGGAGAAACCGAGCGGTTCAGCACCAGGTAT